>CAVVXY010000009.1:0-106702 GCA_963752365.1 uncultured Actinomycetota bacterium | reverse complement strand
TCAGGATGCTCCAACGCGCGCGCCGCCGCGAGGGTGCCCGGAGGACCGAATGCCGCTCAGTCGCCGAGCCGTGAGCCGCCCGGGTCCGTGAGGAGCGACTCCTGGACCCCGAGCGGGAGCGCCCCGGGCGGGGCGCTGAGCCCGAGGTGGGCCCAGGCGCGGGCCGAGGCGGCCCGGCCGCGGGGCGTCCGGACCATGAAGCCCTCGCGGACGAGGTAGGGCTCGGCGACCGTCTCGACGGTGTCGGACTCCTCCCCGACGGCCACGGCGAGCGTCGAGAGCCCGACCGGCCCGCCCCCGAACCGGCGGCAGAGGGCGTCGAGCACGGCCCGGTCGAGGCGGTCGAGGCCGGCCTCGTCGACGTCGAAGAGCTTGAGCGCGGCCCGGGCGGCCGGCAGGTCGACGACGTGGTCGCCGTGGACCTGGGCCCAGTCGCGGACCCGGCGCAGGAGGCGGTTGGCGATCCGGGGGGTGCCGCGGGAGCGCAGCGCGATCTCCCGCAGGCCGACCGCATCCGCCTCGAGCGCGAGCAGACCGGCGGACCGGGCGAGGATGACCTCGAGGTCGGCACTGTCGTAGAAGTCGAGGTGGCCGGTGAAGCCGAACCGGTCCCGCAGCGGTGCCGGGAGGAGCCCGGCCCGGGTCGTCGCGCCCACGACGGTGAAGGGCGGCAGGTCGAGCGGGATCGCGGTCGCCCCGGGGCCCTTGCCGACGATGACGTCGACCCGGAAGTCCTCCATCGCGAGGTAGAGCATCTCCTCCGCGCTCCGGGACATCCGGTGGATCTCGTCGAGGAAGAGGACCTCGCCCTCCATGAGGCTCGAGAGCAGGGCGGCGAGGTCGCCCGCGTGCTGGATCGCCGGCCCGCTCGTGACCCGGATCGGTCGCTCGATCTCGGCCGCGACGATCATCGCGAGCGTCGTCTTGCCGAGTCCGGGGGGGCCGGACAGGAGGATGTGGTCCGGCGGCGTCCCGCGCCGGCGGGCCGCCTCCAGGACGAGGGACATCTGCTCGCGGACCTTGGGCTGGCCCGGGAAGTCGGCGAGCCGGCGCGGGCGCAGCGCGACCTCGACGGTGCGCTCGTCGTCGCCGCCGTCCGGGTCGAGCACCCGGGCCGTCGCGTCGAAGCTGCCGTCGTCGAGCGCCACGACGTCCTCGGCGGAGCGTCGCTCACTCGCGAAGCCGCCGCTCACCGGCCGAGCTCCCGGAGCGCCGCCCGGAGGATGGCGCTGATCTCGACCGGCTCACCGGGTGCCGGTGCGACCCGCTCGACGGCCTCCGCCGCCTGCTTGGCGCTCCACCCGAGACCGACGAGGGCCTCGGCGACCTGCTCCCGCCACGGTGCACCGGCCGGCACCGGCGCGGCGGTGGCCGTCCCCGACGGCATCGCGACCTTGTCCCGGAGCTCGAGGACGAGGCGCTCGGCGGACTTGCGCCCGATCCCGGGCACCTTGCACAGGGTCGCGAGGTCGCCGGTGGTGATCGCGAGCCGTACCTGGTCCGGGGTGAGGACGGAGAGGACGGCGAGGGCGATCCGCGGCCCGATGCCGCTCACCGTCTGCACCGTCTCGAAGAGCTCGCGCTCGGCGTCGGAGTCGAAGCCGTAGAGCGTCAGGGCGTCCTCGCGGACGACGAGGTGGGTCGCGAGGTCGACGCTCGCACCGTGCCGGCAGGCCGCGGCCGTGCCGGGTGTCGTGTGGATGAGCATTCCGACGCCACCGACGAGGACGACGACGCGGTCGAGGCCCACGCGGAGCACCTCGCCCCGCACCTGCGCGATCATCGGGCGACCTCGGCGGTGCGCGAGGAGAGTCGGGCCCGCTCGGACGCCGCCGCGAGCTCGAGGCCCGCTCCGGCCGCGCCGCGCCACAGGTGGCAGATCGCGAGGGCCAGGGCGTCGGCGGCGTCGGCGGGTCGGGGGGCCTCGGTCAGGCGCAGGATGCGGACGACCATCGACCCGACCTGGGCCTTGTCGGCGCGGCCGCTGCCGGTGACCGCCGCCTTGACCTCGGTCGGCGTGTGCCAGGCGATGGGAATGCCGCGCCGCGCCGCCGCGAGGAACGGCAGCGCCGTCGCCTGCATCGTCGTGAGGACCGAGGCGACGTTGGCATCGGCGAAGACCCGCTCGACGGCGATGGCGTCGGGGGCGTAGTCGTCGACCCACCGGTCGAGCTCGTCCTGGAGGTAGACGAGGCGGTCCCCCGTCGAAGCCGTCGTCGGGGTGCGGACGACGCCGACGGCGACGAGCGCTGCGCGGCCGGGACGCCCGTCGACGACGCCGAGGCCACAGCGGGTCAGGCCGGGGTCGACCCCGAGTACGCGCACGACGCCTCCGTCTGGTCCGAACAGGTGTACGGACCCAAATCTAGGCGACCGCTCCCCCGCCCCGGCGGAGCAACACGCTCAGGCGTCGAGCTCGGCGAGGACCTCGTCGGAGACGTCGCCGTTGACGTAGACGTCCTGGACGTCGTCGGAGTCCTCGAGGGCGTCGACGACGCGGATCATCCGGCGGGCGCCGTCGACGTCGAGCGGGACCTGCATCGACGGGACCCAGGAGGACTCGGCCGAGTCGTAGTCGATCCCGGCGCCCTGGAGGGCGGTCCGGACGGCGACGACGTCGGTCGCCTCGCTCACGATCTCGAAGGTCTCGCCGTTGTCGTTGACCTCCTCGGCGCCCGCGTCGAGGACGACCTCGAGGATCGCGTCCTCGCTGACCCCGTCCTCCTTGGGCACGATGACGACGCCCTTGCGCGTGAAGAGGTAGGACACCGAGCCGGGGTCGGCGAGCGAGCCGCCGTTGCGCGTCAGGGCGGTGCGGACCTCGGCGGCCGCGCGGTTGCGGTTGTCGGTCAGGCATTCGATGAGGACCGCGACACCGCCGGGCGCGTAGCCCTCGTAGGTGATGTTCTCCCAGCTCGCCCCGCCCGCCTCGGCGCCGGAGCCGCGCTTGACGGCGCGGTCGATGTTGTCGTTGGGGACCGAGGACTTCTTCGCCTTGTAGATGGCGTCGTAGAGCGTCGGGTTGCCGTCGGGGTCACCGCCGCCGACGCGCGCGGCGACCTCGATGTTCTTGATCAGCTTGGCGAACAGCTTGCTCCGCTTGGCGTCCTTGGCCGCCTTCTGGTGCTTGGTGGTCGCCCACTTGGAGTGGCCGCTCATGGAGAGTCCCTCACGATCTCGACGAAAAGTGCGTGCACGCGGGTGTCCTGCGTCATCTCCGGGTGGAACGACGTCGCGAGGAGCGGACCCTGACGAACGGCGACGATCCTACCTGCGGCGGGGCCGTGCTCGACGCGGCCGAGGACCTCGACGCCGGGGCCGGTCTGCTCGACCCACGGCGCACGGATGAAGACCGCGCGCAACGTCCCCTCGATGCCCTCGACGTGGATGTCCTCCTCGTGCGAGTCCACCTGACGGCCGAAGGCGTTGCGCCGCACCGTGATGTCGAGGCCGCCGAGCGTCTCCTGGTCGGGCCGCCCTCCCTCGATCCGGTCGGCGAGCATGATCATCCCGGCGCACGACCCGTAGGCGGGCATCCCCGCGCGGAGCCGCTCCCGGATCGGGCCCTGGAGGTCGAAGGCGCGGACGAGCTTGTCCATCGTCGTCGACTCGCCGCCGGGGATGACGAGCGCGTCGACCTCGGCGAGCTCGCGCGGGCGACGCACGCCGACGGCATTCGCACCGCACGCCTCGAGCGAGCGGATGTGCTCGCGGACGTCGCCCTGGACGGCGAGGACGCCGATCGTCGGGTGCGTCACCAACCGCGCTCGGCGAGCCGGTGCGGCTGCGGGATCTCGTCGACGTTGATCCCGACCATCGCCTCGCCGAGCCCGCGCGAGACCTTGGCGATCATGTCGGGGTCGTCGTAGAACGTGGTCGCCTTGACGATCGCCTCGGCGCGCTCGGCGGGGTTGCCGGACTTGAAGATGCCCGAGCCGACGAAGACGCCCTCGGCGCCGAGCTGCATCATCATCGCCGCGTCGGCGGGGGTGGCGATGCCGCCGGCAGTGAAGAGGACGACAGGAAGCTTGCCGGCCGCGGCGACCTCCTTGACGAGGTCGTAGGGTGCCTGGAGCTCCTTGGCCGCGACGAACAGCTCGTCCTCGGGGAGGTTCTGGAGGTGGCGGATCTGCTGGCGGATCTGACGCATGTGGGTCGTCGCGTTGGAGACGTCGCCGGTGCCGGCCTCGCCCTTGGAGCGGATCATCGCCGCGCCCTCGGTGATCCGGCGGAGCGCCTCGCCGAGGTTGGTCGCGCCGCAGACGAAGGGGACGGTGAACGCCCACTTGTCGATGTGGTTGGCGTAGTCGGCCGGGGTGAGGACCTCGGACTCGTCGATGTAGTCGACCCCGAGGCTCTGGAGCACCTGCGCCTCGACGAAGTGCCCGATCCGGGCCTTGGCCATGACGGGGACCGAGACGGCGGCGATGATGCCGTCGATCATGTCGGGGTCGCTCATCCGTGAGACGCCGCCCTGGGCGCGGATGTCGGCGGGGACCCGCTCGAGGGCCATGACGGCGACGGCGCCGGCGTCCTCGGCGATCCTGGCCTGCTCGGCGTTGACGACGTCCATGATGACGCCGCCCTTGAGCATCTCGGCCATGCCGCGCTTGACCCGGCTCGTGCCGGTCGGGGTCTCGAGGTCGTTCGTCATCGTCGTTCCTGCATTCGCGCGTGGGGTTCGGGGCTGACCCATCGTAGGCCGCGAGCGCGGGCCCGGACGACGCGGTCCGGCGCGGTGGACGGGCCGCTACTCGCCGCTCGCCGACGGCAGTGAGTCGTCGAACTCGATCGTCTCCGGGAGGGCCGCGTGGCCGGCGAGCCGGAAGAGCCGGACGACCCGCTTGGCGCGGACGCGCCGGACGTCGGCGACGGCACTGTTGTGGAAGCGCCGGGCGTAGTTGACCCGCCGGCCGGCTTCGAGGACGCGCTGGAGGGACTCGTCGGGATAGCCGGCGCCCTCGCGGATCCCGTCGACGACCTCGGCGGGCAGGGCGACGTCGAGGGCCGTCGTCAGGTCCGACTCGATCGCCTCACGCTCCCCGAAGCTCGAGCCGTCGAGGAGGTCCTCGCCGGTCCGCTCGTTCTGGTTGGCGAGGGCCTCGGTGGCGGCGCCGGCGAGGATGAGCGAGCTCGCCGGGTCCAAGGTGCGGGAGTTCGCGAGCTCGAGGGCCGCCTCCGCGCGCCGGACGAGCTGGGCGTCGAGCGCGGAGAGGGCGCCCTCGACCCGGGTGTGCAGGCGGTCGAGCCGGGCCGCGCTGTAGGAGAGGTACCACGCGACGGCGAGGAGGACGCCCACGACGATCGCGAGCACGTCGGTGACGCTCATCGCCCGCCTCCCTCGAGCGGCCGGAAGAGCCGCTGCCAGCGCGTCGCCCGCGCGTCCGACGGGATCGCCGACTCCGTCACCGTCTCGTAGACGCCGACGATGTCGGTCGCGACCCGCTCCCAGTCGAAGACCTGGGCCCGGCGGACCCCCGCCTCCCCCAGGTCCGCGAGGGCGGCGCCGTCGCCGAGCAGGTCGCAGAGGGCGCGGCCGAGCGCCGCCGGGTCGTCGTTCGCGAAGGTGCGCCCCGCCCCCGACTCGCCGAGCACCCGGACGAATGCGGGCAGGTCGCTCGCGACGACCGGGGCACCGGCCGCCATGGCCTCGACGAGAACGATGCCGAAGCTCTCCCCGCCGGTGTGCGGCGCGACGTAGGCAGAGACCGACGCGAGGAGGGCGGCCTTGTCGGCGTCGCTCACGAGCCCGAGGAAGGTGGTCCGCTCGGCCGCCCGGGCCGGCAGGGCGGCGCGGGCCGCCTCGACGTCGCCCGGCCCCGCGACGAGCAGCCGCGTGTCCGGGTGGCGGTCGAGGACGGCGGGCAGGGCCGCGGCGAGCACCGGGAGCCCCTTGCGCGGCTCGTCGATGCGCCCGAGGAAGGCGAGGGTCGGCGCCTGCGGGGTGCCGACCCACGCGCGGCGCGGGGCGGCGTCGCGGAAGGCAGCGGTGTTGACGCCGTTGGGGATGACGACCGCGTCCCCGCCGAGGTGGGTCGTGACGGTGCGCCGGGCGTCCTCGGAGACGGCGATGCGGCCGCGGATCTTCTCCATGGCCGGCCGGACGAGGGGGTAGGCCGCCTGCATCGCGCGGGACCGGAGGTTGCTCGTGTGGAACGTCGCGACGATCGGCAGGTCGTCGGGGGCGTTGAGGAGGGCGATGATCGAGGCGCTCGGGGTGATCGGCTCGTGGAGGTGGACGAGGTCGAAGTCGTGCGCCGACAGCCATCGGTTGACCCGGGCATTCGTCACCGGCCCGAAGGTCAGCCGGGCGACCGACCCGTTGTAGCGGACCGCGGCCGCACGGCCGCAGGAGGTGACCCAGTCGGGCAGCTCGGTCGTCTCGTCCGCGGGGGCGAGGACCTGGGTCTCGTGGCCGCGGGCGATGAGGTGCTCGGCCAGGTCACGCACGTGGAACTGCACCCCGCCGGGGACGTCGAAGGAGTAGGGGCAGACGATCCCGACGCGCATCGTCACCGCCCGAGCGGCTCGAGGTCGGCGGCGAAGATGCGCTGCATCATGTGCCAGTCCTCGAGGTGCTCCCCGATCGCCTCGGACAGGGCGTCGGCGCACGCCTGGCTCATCGCGGTGACCCGTTCGCGCGTCGTGCCCTCGCGCGGGTCCGGCACGGCGGGCAGGAAGTGGACGACGGTCCGCCACCCCGAGGGGATGTCCGATGCGGGCTCGTAGCGGATCGACACGGGGTGGAGCGGGGCGCCGGTCGCGACGGCGAGGGCGGCGGGACCGGCCGCGACGCTGGCCTCCTGCCCGAGGAGGCGGACGGGAATGCCGTGCCGCGTCAGGTCTCGGTCGGCGAGCAGCGGGACGATGACCGGCTCCACCATCGCGGCGCGGAGCTGGGGGAAGACGTCGCCCCCGCCGGTGAGCGGCAGGATCCGCATCCCGAGCGACTCCCGGAACTCGAGGAACTCCTCGAAGACCTCCTCGGGCTCGAGCCGCTCCGCGACGGTGACGACGTGCCCGAGGGCCACCTCGCCCCACGCGCCGGCGAGGTCCCAGTTGCCCATGTGCCCGAGGAAGGCGATGACGGGGCGCCCGGCCTCCAGCGTCTCCCGGACCGGCCCGTCCCCCTCGGCCCGGACTCGGTGCCGGATCTCGTCGGGCGTCAGGTCGGGGAGGCGGAATGCCTCGCACCAGTAGCGCAGGTAGCTGCGCATCCCCGCGTGGGCGAGCTCCCGGATCTCGTGGGCGTCGGCATTCGGCCGGACCCGCGCGTAGTTGCTCGCGAGCCGGCGGACGCCCTTGCCGTCGCGCACGAAGGCGAGGTCGGCGGCCCGGGTGAACAGGGCGAAGGCGACCCGCTCGGGGAGCCAGCGGACGAGGGACCACCCCACGCGGAAGCCACCGGTCGTGACCGCGTCGAGGATGGTGCCGGCGCCGGGGATCCGCATCAGCTCGTGGGGTTGGGCTCGCCGGCCCGGGCGAAGGCCTGCTGGCGCACGGTGAGGACGCGCTGGCAGACGGTGATGAGGCTCGCGAGCGCGAGGAGGGCGAGGACGACGAGCAGGACGACCTCGGGCAGGCCCAGACCGCAGAGCCCGGTCGTCACGAGCACGGCGACGAGACGGTCGGCCCGCTCGGCGATGCCGACGTTGGCCGTGTAGCCGAGCCCCTCCGCGCGGGCCTTGGAGTAGGAGACGACGGAGCCGAGGATCAGGCAGGCGAGGGCGAGGGCGGCCATGAGGTTGTCGTTGCCGTCGCCGGAGTACCACAGGACGAGGCCGCCGAAGACCGCCGCGTCACCGACCCGGTCCAGGGTCGAGTCGAGGTAGGCGCCCCAGTTGCTCGACCGGCCCGAGAGCCGCGCCATGATCCCGTCGACCGAGTCGCTGAAGACGAAGGCCGTGATGACGAGCGTCCCGACGAGGAACTCGTGCCGCGGGTAGAAGGCGAGGGCCCCGAAGGCGACGCCGAGCGTCCCGACGACCGTGACGATGTCGGGGCTGATCCCGAGCTTGAGGAAGAGCCTCGCGACCGGGGTGAGGAGCGTGGTGAAGAACGCCCTGGCATAGCGGTTCAGCATGGTGGGGTCAGCCTACGCAGGGTCCGGCCATGCCTCGGCCAGCCTGTGCCTCGTGTCCTCGAGGAGCGCCGGGAGCGCCTTGGTCCGCCCGATGATGGGCAGGAAGTTCGCGTCGCCACCCCACCGGGGGACGATGTGCTGGTGGAGGTGGGCGGCGACCCCGGCGCCGGCGACCTCGCCCTGGTTCATCCCCAGGTTGAAGCCCATCGGCCGGCTCGCGGCCTCGAGGGCGCGGATCGCGTCCTTGGTCAGGGCGGTGAACTCCGTCGTCTCGTCCCCGGTCAGGTCGACGTAGAGGCTGACGTGCCGGTACGGGCAGATGAGCAGGTGTCCGGGGTTGTAGGGAAAGAGGTTGAGGACGACGTAGCAGTGCTCGCCGCGGTGGACGACGAGCCCGGCCGCGTCGTCCTTGCCGGGCGCCGCGCAGAACGGGCACCCGTCCCCGGCCGTCCTGCTCGGCCGGTCCCCGGTCACATAGGCCATCCGGTGCGGCGTCCAGAGCCGCTCGAAGCCGTCCGCCTCCCCCGCGAATGCCTCGGCCGGCTCGGTCGCGGGTGGCGGCTCGGCATTCGGCATGCGCGCCAGCCTAGATGGTGCGGCCCGGACGCAGCCGAGCGACCGTTGGTGGGTCGAGCACCGGCCGCGCGTGCTCACCCGGGTGACCGGCGAGGACCAATGGTCGTCGGTCCGTCAGGCGGTCCGCGCCGTTCTTCGGTGTGCCACCGTCCGCTCGATCGACCGGCGGATCCACGCCTCCTGACGGGCCAGCTGGTGGTAGCCGCTCCTCAGCACCACCCAGCCTTCGCCGGCGAGCTCGCTGTAGCGGCGGCAGTCCTTCTCGAGCATTCCCGGCTCCGCCGAGTGGAATGCGAAGCTGTCGCCCTCGACGACGATGCGCAGCTCCCGGTCCGCGAGGTCGACCCGCGCGATGAACCTCCCGTCCCGGTCCTCGATCCGGGCCTGCGGCTCGACGTCGAGACCGTCGATGTCCAGGCAGAGCGCCCGCAGGGCGGACTCGAACGGGTTTGCAGCACGTGCGTCCGCCGCGTCGAGCACCCTCCGAATGCGAGCTCGTCCTCGCCCCGCGAGCCCGGCGCCCGCATTCGCCAGGACCTCTGGGGACAGGGCCGTCGACCGCAGCGCCGAGTCCGCGACGGCCAGCGCCTCGCGGAAGTCCAGCTTCGCTGCGCAGTCCAGGACGGTCTGCAGCGCGGTGGTCCGCCAACCGTCGTCGACCGAGCCCTCCGGGAGCCGACGCCAGCTCACGCCGTGGGCGTCCCGCTCGGAGTGCGTCAGGTTGCGCCCCCGACCCACGATGACCTCCGGCTTCGCCGGAGTGAAGAGGACGGGCCAACCGCGGCTCAGCGCGGCGGACCGGTAGCCCACGACGCCGCCGAGCGCCAGCGCCTGTCGCCGGAGACCGGACGCCTGCGGAGCCCCGTAGAGGCCGCGGCGCAGCCGCACGACCGATCCGTCGGCGAGGCAGGCCCGCAGCGCCCGCCGCGACGCGGCCTCGACGAGCGTGTCGTACGAGGCGACGTGCCCGCTCTGGACGAGGGCGCGACGCAGCTCCACCTGCTCGCGAAGCAGCTCCAGATCCATTCCTGCGATGGTGCCCGGCTGGGGGTCGGCCGCGCAGAAATCGTCCACAGGCGACGGGCGAACGACCATTGGGTCGCCCGGGGACAGGGAATCGTGCTCGGCACCCGGCGATCAGGCGACCAATGGTCGTCGGCGTGTCGCCGTCAGCCGACGATCCGGGTCGGAAGGGGAGCGAAGCCGTTGAAGCCGACGGTCGAGTAGCAGGTCGTGTAGGCGCCGGCGGAGTGCAGCCGGACGACGTCGCCCTCGGCGAGGTCGAGCGGGAGGGGCACCATCGCCTTCTCGTACATCACGTCCGCGCTGTCGCAGGTCGGCCCGGCGAGGACGCACGGGCCCGTCACCCCTCCGTCCGCCGACGTCGTGATCCGGTACCGGATCGCCTCGTCGAGCGTCTCGACCAGCCCGGTGAACACGCCGCAGTCGAGGTAGACCCAGCGCACCCCACCCCGGTCGACGACGGCGATGACGGTCGTCACGAGGGTACCCGCGTCCCCGACGACGCCCCGCCCGGGCTCGATGAGCGTGTGCGGCCGCTCCTGCCCGAAGTAGGCGTCCAGGGAGGCGGCGATCGCGCGTCCGTAGGTCGCCAGTGCCGGCGCGCCTCCCTCGTGGGCCGCGGGGAAGCCGCCGCCGAGGTCGAGGACCGAGGGATGGAGGCCGAATGCATGGAGCCGACGGAAGACGCTCGCCGCCGCCGCGATCGGCGCGACCCAGCTCCCCGGCTCCCGCTGCTGGCTGCCGACGTGGAAGGACACTCCGGCCGGCTCGAGCCCCAGGACCGCGGCGGAGCGAAGGATCTCGACGGCCTCGTCCATCGAGGCGCCGTACTTGCGGGACAGCGGCCAGTCGGAGCCGGCGCCGGTGGTGAGGAGCCGGCAGAGGACGCGACCAGCAGGCGCGGCCTGGGCGACCTTGGCGACCTCCTGCGGCGAGTCGACGACGAAGAGGTCGACCCCGAGGGCGTGGGCGTGGGCGACGTCGGCCCGGCGCTTGACCGGGTTGGAGTAGACGAGGTCCGCGCTGCGGGCGCCTGCCGCCAGGGCGGCGTCGACCTCCGCCGGACTCGCGACGTCGAAGGTCGCGCCCGCGCCGACGAGCGCCGCGAGGAGCGCCGGGTGCGGGTTGGCCTTGACGGCGTAGTGGACGGCGGTGCCCGGCAGCGCGGCCTGCAGCGAGCTGAGACGCTCGACCGCGACGGAGACGTCCAGGTCGAGGTAGGGGGTCTGGAGGACGGCGGGCTCGGCGGCGGCGGCCGCCGCGGCAAGGGTCACGGTCATGTACGGAGATGAGTCCGCGACCGGCGCGTTGATACGTCAGGGCCGCCACTCGCGGAGCCCGTCCCCCGGCGTCCCGAAGCCACCCTCGCCGAATGCCCGTCGACGGGCCTCCGACGCATTCGCGAGGATCCGACGGACGCCGGCCGCGCGGCCGCCGCCGGTCAGGGCGTCGATGAGGGCGCTGCCCCAGCCCTCACCCCGGCGGTCCGGGACGACGAACAGTCCCTGCACGTACCACCATTCGCCGCGCCCGACCGCGGCGAGGGACGGGAGCTCGACGACGCGGTGGGCGAGGACGAAGCCGACGGGTCGCCCGTCCTCGTCCTCCGCGACCCACCCGACGTGCTGCTCCCACTCGGCCAGCAGTGCGTCGGCGTACCCGTCGAGGAATCCCGCCCGGGCGGCGTGCCCGAGCTCACGGTCCAGCTGGAGCCGTAGGGCGGCGAGCGACAGCGCGTCCCGTCGGCGAACCGGCCGGACGCGCGTGCTCACGGCGACCTCAGACCTGCGCCTTGGCCTCGATCGCGGCGCGCACCTTGGCGATCGCGTCCTCGATCGGCACGCCGTTCTCCTGCGACCCGTCGCGGTAGCGGAAGGACACGGCCCCCTTGGACCGGTCCTCCTCCCCCGCGATGAGGACGAAGGGCACCTTGGCCTTGCTCGCATTCCGGATCTTCTTGGGGAAGCGGTCGTCGGAGTCGTCGAGCTCGACGCGAATCCCCTGGTCCTTCATGGCCTTGAGGACGTCCCAGAGGTAGTCGTTGTACTCGTCGGCGACGGGAATGCCGAGCACCTGGACCGGCGAGAGCCACACCGGGAAGGCGCCGGCATAGTGCTCCACGAGCACGCCGATGAAGCGCTCGATCGAGCCGAACTTCGCCGAGTGGATCATGACCGGCTGCTGCCGTGTCCCGTCGGCCGCCTGGTACTCCAGCTCGAAGCCCTTGGGCTGGTTGAAGTCGTACTGGATCGTCGACATCTGCCAGGTCCGGCCGATCGCGTCGCGCGCCTGGACGGAGATCTTCGGCCCGTAGTATGCGGCGCCGCCCGGGTCGGCGACGAGCTCCAGACCCGAGTCGGTGGCGACCCGCTCCAGGACGGCGGTCGCGTCGGCCCACTCCTCGTCGGACCCGATGAACTTGTCCTTCTTGGAGTCGTCGCGGGTCGACAGCTCGAGGTAGTAGTCGTTGAGTCCGAAGTCCCGGAACAGCCCGAGGCAGAAGTCGAGGAGGTGCTTGATCTCAGCCGGCGCCTGCTCCTTGGTCACGTAGGAGTGGCTGTCGTCCTGGGTCATGCCGCGCACCCGGGTCAGCCCGTGCACGACGCCGGACTTCTCGTTGCGGTAGACGCCGCCGAACTCGAAGAGCCGGAGCGGGAGCTCGCGGTAGGAGCGGCCCCGCGACCGGTAGATGAGGTTGTGCATCGGACAGTTCATCGCCTTGAGGCGGTAGGACGCGTTCTCGAACTCCATCGGCGGGAACATTCCGTCGGCGTAGTACGGCAGGTGTCCGGAGGTGTGGAAGAGCCCGTCCTTGGAGATGTGCGGGGTGCCGACGTACTCGAAGCCCTCCTCGATGTGCCGGCGGCGGACGTAGTCCTCCATCTCCCGCTTGATGACCCCGCCCTTGGGGTGGAAGACGGCCAGACCCGACCCCAGCTCGTCCGGGAAGGAAAAGAGGTCGAGCTCGGCGCCGAGCTTGCGGTGGTCGCGCTTCTCGGCCTCAGCAAGCCGGTCGAGGTAGGCCTTGAGGTCGTCCTTGGTCGGCCAGGCGGTCCCGTAGATCCGCTGGAGCTGCGGGTTCTTCTCGCTGCCCCGCCAGTAGGCGGCGGCGCTGCGCATGACCTTGAATGCATTCCCCAGCACCTTGGTCGACGGGACGTGCGGGCCGCGGCACAGGTCGCCCCACGCGCGGCTGCCGTCGCGGCGGAGGTTGTCGTAGATCGTCAGCTGGGCGCCGCCCACTTCGACGGACGCGCCTTCAGCCGCGTCGTCCGCTGCCCCGCCCTTGAGCCCGATGAGCTCGCACTTGTACGGCTCGTCGGCGAGCTCCTCGAGGGCGTCGGCGTCGGTGATCTCGCGGCGGTGGAAGGTCTGGCCCTCGTTGATGATCCGCTGCATGACCTTCTCGAGGGACTTGAGGTCCTCGGGGGTGAAGGGCTGCTCGACGTCGAAGTCGTAGTAGAAGCCGTCGCGGATCGGCGGCCCGATGCCGAGGCGCGCCTGCGGGTCGACCTCCTGGACAGCCTGAGCCAGCACGTGGGCGGCGCTGTGCCGCAACACATCCAGCCCGTCCTGCTCGGCCGCGGTGACCGGCTCGACGACGTCGCCGTCGCTGAGGACGTGGGCGAGGTCGCGCAGCTCCCCGTTGACCCGGGCCACGAGGACGGCCCGATCCTCGCCGAGGACGTCCGCGGCCGTCGTCCCGCCCGGCACCGATCGCTCGCTTCCGGCGACGTGGACGGTGATCTGGGCAGACACGGCTGACTTCTCCTGCGGTTCGGTGGGTTCGGGGGCGAATGCCCTCGCCCCGCAACTGTATCGGCGGGGGTCCGAGCGCCTCGACCGGATTCCGCAGGGGTCGGGGCACCGCGCTCCTACACTGCGACCCATGGCGGCCACCGAGACGCGACTCCTGCTCCTCGGCACCGTCATGCTCTTCGAGCCGGTCAACGGCTACCAGCTGCGACGCGAGCTGCTGTCGTGGCAGGTCGAGGAGTGGGCGCACGTCAACCCCGGCTCGATCTACTCGGGCCTGGCCACGCTGGCTCGCCAGGGACACCTCGACCGGCACGACCTCGTCGACGGCGCCCGCGAGGTCGCCGTCTACACGAGCACGCCGTCAGGTCGGGGCGAGTTCGCCGCGCTGTGGCGGTCGGCCGTCGAGACCGTCGACCTGCTCTCTCCGCTCCCCCTGCACACCGCGCTCGCCCTGATGCCGCTCGTCCCGCGCGACGAGGCCGTGGCTGCCTTCCGTGCCCGGCTCTCGGCCATGGACGCCAAGGCCGAGGCCCAGGTCGACCGCAACCCGCCGGCGGAGGCCGTGCCGCCGCACGTCCGTGCCCTCGCCGAGCTGTGGGTGTCGATGGGCCGGACCGAGCGCGCATGGGTCGTCGACCTTCTCGCCCGCCTGGAGCGGGGGGAGTTCGGCCTCCGCGGCGAGCCCGCGGACTGGGAGGCTCCGACCGACGACCCGGGCTGGCAGATGGCCGGCGACCGCCGCCGCTACGAGGAGCTCATCGCCCGCCGCCGCTGAGACCGATGATTTCGGGCACCCTCGGTGGTCCAACCTGCCGGAGGCCACCCCTGGCAGCCTTGACGCAAACGTGTTCAATGTTGAACACTGTCCATGTTCAACATTGAACAGATTGGGGTTGAGATGATCCACGCACGAGGTCTGGTCCAGACGTTCCAGACGCGCGACGGCAAGCAGAAGACCGAGGTGCGCGCCGTCGACGGCGTCGACCTCGACGTGGCCGAGGGCGAGGTCGTCGGCTTCCTCGGGCCCAACGGCGCCGGCAAGACGACGACTCTGCGCATGCTGACCACGCTGCTGCGGCCCACGGCCGGCACGGCGACGGTGGCCGGCTACGACGTCGTCAAGGAGTCCGAGCAGGTCCGTCGATCGATCGGCTACGTCTCGCAGAGCGGGTCGACGGGGCAGTTCGCGCGAGCCGGCGACGAGGTCGTCGACCACGGAATGCTCTACGGAATGCGGGCGGCCGACGCGCGCGCCCGCGGTCAGGAGCTCTTCGCCCAGCTCGACCTCGAAGGGCTGTGGGACCGCCAGCCCAAGACGATGTCCGGGGGGCAGCGACGCCGGCTCGACATCGTCATGGGTCTGATCCACGAGCCGACCCTCGTGTTCCTCGACGAGCCGACGACCGGGCTGGACCCGCAGGCGCGGGCCAACCTCTGGACGCACATCTCCGACCTCCGGCGGCGACGTGGCGCCACGGTCTTCCTCACGACCCACTACCTCGACGAGGCGGACACGCTCAGCGACCGGATCATCGTCATCGACCACGGCCGGATCATCGCCTCCGACACGAGCGACAACCTCAAGGCGCAGGTGTCCGGTGACCTCGTCGACCTCGAGGTCACCGACCCCGACCTCGTGGCCGAGGCCGCCAAGCGCCTCGACGCGATCGCCGAATCCGCGCGGGACGGCGAGGCATCGGTGCAGGTCGACGGCAACCACGTCCGGGCGCGCGTGCAGCGCGCCGGCAAGGCCGTGCCCGGCCTGCTGTCCGACCTCCGCACCGCCGACATCGACCTGGAGTCGATCGAGGTCATCCGGCCGACTCTCGACGACGTCTTCCTCACCCTGACCGGCCGCTCGCTGCGCGACGCCGGGTCCAGCACCCCGGCCGACCCGAACTCCGAGGAGAAGTGACATGCAGTTCCTCCGCGAGTCCTTCATCGTCTTCCGTCGCCAGCTGCGGATGAACCTGCGCAACCCCGCCTGGGTGCTCATCGGCCTGATGCAGCCGATCCTCTACCTGTTCCTCTTCGGCCCGCTGCTCAAGCCGATGGCGGTCAACCTCGGCTACGCCAACACGTGGACCTTCTTCGTCCCCGGGATGCTCATCCAGCTCGGCATGTTCGGTGCCTTCTTCGCCGGGTTCGGGCTGATCTCGGAGTGGCGCGACGGCGTCATCGAGGCCGAGCGGGTCACCCCGGCGAGCCGCACCGCGCTGCTCATGGGCCGGCTCTGGCGGGACCTGCTCCAGCTGCTCGTCCAGGCCCTCGTCCTCGTCGGCCTCGGCTACTGGGTGGGCATGGCGGCACCCGGCCGGGGCGTCGTCCTCGGCGTGCTGCTCACCCTGCTCGTCGGCGGCGCCTGCGCGGCCGCCTCCAACGCCCTCGCGCTGACGACGAAGTCCGAGGACGTCATGGCCCCGGTCATCAACGTCGTCATGATGCCCGTGCTCCTGCTCTCCGGCATTCTGCTCCCGATGACGATGGGCCCGGGCTGGCTGCAGCGGGCGAGCGACTTCATGCCCTTCCGCTGGATCACCGACGCGGTCCGCGGCTCGTTCCTCGGCGAGTTCGGGACGAGCGCGATGCTCTGGGGCACGGTCTGGGCCGTCGGCCTCTTCGGAGTGGCGCTCTGGTGGGGAACGTCGACCTTCCGCAAGGAGAATGCGTAGCCTTCAACCGGAGGTGGCGCCGGTCGCGGCGACCGACGCGACGGCGGCTGAGGCGGCGAGCGCGGCCTGGATCTCGGCGATCGCCTTGCGGACCGCTTCGGCGCCGGGATTGCCGTCGGCGACGACCTTGGCCTGCCTCTTGAGCCAGCGCTTGTCCCGCGCCGGGAGCACCCGGGGCAGGAGCCCGAGGGCGGCGAGGATGCCGACGACGGTCGCCGTGCGGTCCGAGATGGGCAGTGACCCCTCGAGGGTCGCGTCGAGGCGGTGGACCACCTCCTCCCGGACCTCCGGCTCGATGATGCGAATGCGTTCACGGCGGATGAGCCCGAGGATCCGCTCCTCCTCACGCGCGAGGACCTCTTGACGTTGCAAGCGGTCGAGGATCTCGTCCCAGAGCGCCTCGCCGCTCGGCCGTCGCCCACCCGCGATGCGGCTGATCGCGTCCTTGGGCCGGCGCCCGTCGGACTGGTCTGCGACCCGTTGCCACGCGGGCGACAGGGCGGTCCCGCCGATGACCGGTGCGAGCCGGCCGGCCTTGACGCCGGGCTCGCCGGGGCCGGTGAGCCGCAGTCGCTCCCCGAGGAGGAGGTCGCTCATCGCCGCACCGGCGAGCCCGGTCTTCCAGTAGCTCGCCCCCTGCAGACGGCGCCCGGTGCGCGGGTCGACGAGCAGCAGGGCGAGGTCGCGGGTCACCGTGCGGTCGAGGTCCATGGGCCCGACCCTACGGTCGCCTCGGCAGCCACGCGATGACCCGCTCGATCATCGAGTCCCAGAGCCCCCACTCGTGCGTCCCCGGGCGCAGGTCGGTCGTCACTTCGTGGCCGGCGGCTCGCGCGGCGTCGACGAACGGTACCTGCACGCCGGCGACGAGCTCGTCCTCGGTCCCGCAGCCGACCCACAGCGGGATCCGCGGACCCTCACTCCGACCGAGCAGCGAATGCAGGTCGTCGAGCGGGTCGATCCGACCCCCGAAGACCCGGTCCCAGACCCGCCGCTCGTCCGTACCGTCGAGCAGCGACGGCAGGTCGAGCGCGCCGGACATGCTCGCCGCCGCCGCGAACCGCTCGGGCTGGCGCAGGGCGAGCTTGAGAGCGCCGTAGCCGCCCATCGAGAGACCGGCGACGAAGGTGTCGGCGGGGTCGGTCGAGACGGCGAGGAAGTCGGCGACGACGCCGGGGAGCTCCTCGCTCACGAAGTCCCAGTACCGGTGGCCGTGCACCTCGTTGGCGTAGAAGCTCCGCCCGGCGGCGGGCATGACGACCGCAAGCCCCGCCTCGGCGGCGTACCGCTCGATCGAGGTGTAGCGGAGCCAGGCCGAGTGGTCGTCCGAGAGGCCGTGGAGGAGGTAGAGAACCGGCGGTCGGGCCGCGACGGCGACCGACTCGACACCGATCTGCGCCGAGCTCCGTTGCGGCAGCACGACGTTCATCGTCGTCCCGACCTCGAGGGCCTCGGAGAAGAAGTCGCAGGTGATCAGGGCCATACCCCGATCGTGTCAGGTGTCGTTGGCGTGGATGCCTTGCGGTGTCAGCAGGCTGCGGGCTCGGCAGCGGCCTTCGCCTTGTCGATGAGCCAGATCCCGCCGACGTTGACCATCGTGTAGTCGATGGTCCACACGCTGCAGGTCTGACCCTCGTGTCCCTGCTCGGCGTCCTGACGGGTGACGAGGACGACGCGAGCGACCTCACCTGCACTCGTCGTCATCACGGACCGGACGTCCACGGTGTCCCAGTAGGAGGAATACAGACCCTTCGACCACGCGCCGACGTTCCCCATCGAGCGCTGCATACGGGCCGTGAACCACGACCACGCCGCGCTGTAGCTACCGTCGCTGATCGCAGCACCGTGACCATAGAGGGTCAAGCCGATGGCGGGTGCGTCTTTGTGATCGCTGTCGATCTGCAGGGTCAGGTCCCCGGCCGACCAGTCCGACGGAGGCTGGACATCGGTGTCGCAACCGGTCGGAAGCGCCTGGGTGCGACCTGCCCATTGCAGCAGGTGCGGCCGGAGGGCGGAGGCCGGCACGATGAAGTTCGTCCCCGCGACCGGCCTACGGTTCTCGCTGCCGTCGGTCCAGAACTGCCCTCCCGAGACGAGCCCGATGACGCGGCCGTCGTGGTCGAGCACCGGCCCACCGCTGTTGCCGCCATTGGTCGCAGCGTCGGTGACGAAGACCGGGTCGACCGTCTGGTCGCCGTAGTCCACCGGATCGGTGTCACCACTCACGATGCCGGTGGACAGTCGCAGACTGTACGTCTGCAACGGGTAACCGAGCACCGCGAGCGGCGTGCCCTGGGTCGCATCGCTGTCGGCCAGCCTCAAGGGCGCAGCGTCCAAGCGTTCCTGTGTCCGGAGGACCGCCACATCATGGCCGAGGTCCTGACCGAGGACGACGGCGCCGATCACCTTCGATCCCTCCTGGACGCTCACCGTGCGCGCATCACGGGTGATGTGCGCCGCCGTCATGACCAGGTCCGGGCCGACGGCGAAACCGCTGCCCATGTAGGGGTCGTTGCCGCAGCTCGACGTGCTGAGCCGGACGACACTCGGCCCCAGACGCTTGGTCAACGCCGACCAGTCGTCCACGGGCTCACCTGCGCTGGTCGTCGCGGAGGATGTCGTGGACGTCGAGGTGCTGGCCGATGCGGTGGTCCTGCCGACCGCAGGTGAGCTGGACGTCACCGTCACGGTGACGGTCGCCGGAGCGCCGCCTCCGCAACCCGAGACTCCGACTCCGAGCGCCGCGGCCGCCACGACGATGACACGGCGCATGAGTACCCCCTCTCAACGCGGCTGCGTGCGCGCTGTGTCGAAGATATGGGCTCAGGGCGTCTGCGTCGAGAGTTGCAGTGCCTGCGTGCCCCACGTGAGCACGAGGTGCTCGACGGTCGCGTCCTTCGGGGACCGTAGGCCGGCGACGACCTCTGGAGCGGAGGGGTCGACGACGAGCGCGACGGACCCGGGCAGCAGGACCGGCTTGCGGAACCACACCCGACTCGTCGACGGACCACCGGCTGCCGGGCCGAGGCTCGCGACGGTCCGCGCGTAGGTCCACATGCCGTGGGCGATCGCGCGCGGGAAGCCCATCGCTCGCGCCGTGAGCGGGTGGAGGTGGATCGGGTTGACGTCGCCGCTCACCGCGCCGTAGCGCCGGCCGAGGTCACCGTCGAGGCGCCAGACCGCGGACGGCGTGCCCGTCGGGAGGTCGGGGCCCGTCGACGGCCTGGGTGCGTCGGCATTCGCCCGACCGCGCTGGAGGTAGGTCGAGCGTCCGTCCCACACCCGCTCGCCGCCCGCGTCGACCTCGGTCACGAGGTCGACGAGCCGGCCCCTGGGGTGCGGGCGGAGCTGCTCCGAGCGCACCGTGACCGTGAGCCGGTCCGCCGCCGTGAGCCGGCGGTGGACGGTGATCTCGTTGGCGACGTGGACGAGGCCGGCGAGCGGCAGCGGGAAGTCCGTCCCGCTCATGAGCCGCGCCTGGAGCGGGAAGCCGAGGACGTGCGGGTAGGTGTGCGGGAGGACGTCGCCGACGTCCCAGCCGCAGAGCCGCTGGTAGTCGGCGAGGTGGGGCCGGTCGACCACGACGTCGACGAGGCGGAATGCCTTGTCCGGCAGCGCCTTCGACCGCTTGAGCCGGTCGGTGAGCAGCGTCGACGCGAAGATCCGCGCGAGACTCGGCGGGCCCTTCAGGGTCTCGACGGCCACGCTCACGCTCCGAGGAGGCTCTGGCCGCAGACCCGGACGACATTGCCGGTCACGCCGGCATTCGCGTCCTGGCTGAACCACGCGATCGTCTCGGCGACGTCGAGCGGGAGGCCGCCCTGCTGGAGGCTGTTGAGCCGCCGGCCGATCTCGCGGGTCGCGAAGGGCACCCTGGCCGTCATCTCGGTCTCGATGAAGCCGGGGGCGACGGCGTTGACGGTGATCCCCCGCCGCGCGAGCGAGGCGTCGGCGGCGTAGGCATCGACGAGGCCGATGACGCCGGCCTTGCTCGCGCCGTAGTTGGTCTGGCCGCGGTTGCCGGCGATGCCCGCGATGGAGGCGACGAGGACGATGTGGCCGCCGTCGGCGATGCCACCCGCGCCGAGGATCGCCTCGTTCATCCGCAGGATCGAGGAGAGGTTGACGTCGAGCACCGAGTGCCAGCGCTGGGCGTCGGTGTTGGCGAGCAGCTTGTCGCGGGTGATGCCGGCGTTGTGGACGACGACGTCGAGGCCGCCGTGCCGCGTGCGGGCGTGGTCGACGATCCGCCGTCCGGCGTCCGCCGCGGTCACGTCGAGCTGGAGCGCGGTGCCTCCGGCCCGGTTGGCCACCTTGGTCAGCGCGTCGCCCGCGGCCGGGATGTCGACGCAGACGACGGTCGCGCCGTCGCGGGCGAGCACCTCGACGATCGCCGCACCGATGCCGCGCGCGGCGCCCGTGACGACCGCGACCTTGCCGGCGAGGGGACGTGCCCAGTCGGCGGGCTCGCTCGGCGTGCCCGCCCCGACCCGGACGACCTGGCCCGAGACGTAGGCCGAACGGCCGGAGAGGAGGAAGCGGATCGTCGCGTCGACGCATTCATCCGCGCCGTCGTCGACGAGGACGAGGTTGGCGGTGCCGCCGGCGCGCAGCTCCTTGCCGATGGATCGGGTGATGCCCTCCAGCGCCCGTCGCGCGGCCCGCTGGGCCGGCGCGGAGGCGGACTCGGGGGCGCGGCCCAGGACGATGACGCGGGCGCTGTGGCCGAGGGTCTTCAGCGCCGGGCCGACGAGCGCGCGGAGGCTCTCGAGGTCGTCCGGGTGCTCGACGTCGGAGAGGTCGGCGATGACGGCCGCTGCCCTGCCGCTCGTCGGAGCCTCGGAGAGGACCTCGACGTGGAGGGACCCGAGCAGGTCACCGACCCGCTTGGCGAGGGGCGCGGCGCCGTGGCCGCCGACGACGACCGGGCCGTCGACGAGGGCGGCGCCCGGGGTGTGGCGACGGAGCTTCTCGGGGCTCGGGAGACCGAGGGAGGCGACGAGCTTCTTGCCGATCGGGCTCTTGGTCAGGTCGCCGTAGAGGTCGTTGGCCATGGTCAGGCCGCCTCGAGGATCGCGACGACGCCCTGCCCGCCGGCGGCGCAGATCGAGATGAGTCCCCTTGCGCCGGAACCCTTCTCGCTCAGCTGCTTGGCGAGCGAGGCGACGATCCGGCCGCCGGTCGCGGCGAAGGGGTGACCCGCCGCGAGCGAGGAGCCGTTGACATTGAGCAAGCTCTGGTCGATCTCGCCGAGGGGGGCGTCGAGGCCGAGTCGGTTCTTGCAGAACTCCGCGTCGTTCCACGCGGCGAGGGTGCAGAGGACGGTCGCGGCGAAGGCCTCGTGGATCTCGTAGAGGTCGAAGTCCTGGAGGGTGAGCCCGTTGCGGGCGAGGAGGCGCGGGACGGCGTAGGCCGGGGCCATGAGGAGGCCCTCGCCGCCGTGGACGTAGTCGACCGCCGCGGTCTCCGCGTCGACGAGGTATGCAAGGGGCTTGAGGCCGTGCTCCGCGGCCCACTCGTCCGTGCCGAGGAGGACGGCCGACGCGCCGTCGGTGAGCGGCGTGCTGTTGCCGGCTGTCATCGTCGCGTCGTCGCCGAATGCCTTGCCGAAGGCCGGCTTGAGCTTGCCGAGCTTGTCCATCGAGGAGTCAGCGCGGAGGTTCTGGTCGCGGGTCAGCCCGAGATAGCTCGTGACGAGGTCGTCCTGGAAGCCCCGCTCGTAGGCGGCCGCCAGGTTGTGGTGGCTGCGCATCGCGAGCTCGTCCTGCGCCTCGCGGGTGATCCCCCACTCCTTGGCGGTCTGGGCCATGTGCTCACCCATCGAGAGCCCGGTGCGGGGCTCGACGTTCTGCGGGATGGCGGGGATGAGCTGATGGGGACGCAGACCCGCGAGGGCCTTGAGGCGGGCGCCGGTCGTCCTCGCGGCATTCGCCTTGAGCAGCGCCTTGCGCATGTCCTCGTTGATCGCGATCGGCGCGTCGGAGCTCGAGTCCACGCCGCCGGCGATACCCGAGTCGACCTGACCGAGGGCGATCTTGTTGGCGACGAGGATCGCGGCCTCCAGGCCGGTGCCGCACGCCTGCTGGATGTCGTAGGCGGGGGAGGTCGCGGCGAGGCTGCTGCCGAGGACGCTCTCCCGGGTCAGGTTGAAGTCGCGGCTGTGCTTGAGCACGGCGCCGGCGACGACCTCGCCGACCCGCTCGCCGGCGAGCCCGTGCCGGGCGACGAGGCCCTCGAGCGCGGCGGTCAGCATGTCCTGGTTGGACGCCTTGGCGTAGGGGCCGTTCTGGCGGGCGAAGGGGATCCGGTTGCCGCCGAGGACGGCGGCGCGGCGGACGGTGCTCGGCACGATGTTCTCCTCGAGACGAAGGTCGTCGGGACGGGCCGTGGGACCCGTCATTCTTATGTGATACGCACGGTAGCAGGTACGCCGAGTACCTGCTACCGTCGGTGGTTGTGAGTGAGGCCACGGACGTCCGCGACGGGCGCAGCAGCCGGTGGGACGACCACCGCGCGCAGCGCCGGGTCGAGCTCGTCGACGCGACGATCAAGGCGATCCGGCGGCACGGCTGGGGCGTCGGGATGGACGAGATCGCCGCCGCCGCGGGTACCTCCAAGACGGTCGTCTACCGGCACTTCACCGACCGCGCCGGCCTGTACTCGGCCATCGCCGAGCGGGTCGAGGGGCAGATCCTCCACGAGCTGAACGCTCCGGCCGCGCCCGGCGACCAGGCTCCGACGACCGACGGCAAGGCGCTCCTGCGCAGCCTCGTCGAGCCCTACCTCCGCCTCGTCGAGCGTGACCCGGAGCTCTACCGGTTCATCGTCGCGCCCCCGCCGGGCAGCGGCGACGACGCAACGAGCGAGATCAGCTCACGGGTCACCCGCGAGGTCCGCGACCGGCTCGTCGAACTGCTCGTCGTGACCGGGCGGACCGACCTGGATGCCGGCGTCTGGGCCACCGCCCTCGTCGGCTCGGTCCGCGCCGTCGCCGACGAATGGGTCGGCCACACCGGCCCGTTCGCCGAGCTGTCCCTCGAGGAGCTGACGGCGCAGCTGACCGATCTGCTGTGGACGGGCCTCGCCGCGATCTGGCCCACATCGCCGTGATCCCCTCCCCCGGCGTCGTGGCAGGGTCGTGACATGAGCACCTCGCCCCCTCCCGGACCCGAGCTCGCGGACGCGGTGCGCCGGGTGCTCGACGGTCGCTTCGCGGACGCCCGCGAGGAGGCGCGCGTCGAGCTCGACTGGGCGACGTTCGGCTATCCGGACGAGGCCCTCGACCTGCCGGCCTACCGCGCCCGCACCCTCGACCAGCTCCGCCGGCTCAGCGGCACCGACCAGGCCCGCTGGGGTCTGACCGTCGACCAGGGCGGCCTCGGCGAGCCGGGGCGCTCGGTGACCGCCATCGAGATGCTCGGCCATCTCGACCTCTCGCTCTTCGTCAAGGCCGGCGTCCAGTTCGGGCTCTACGGCGGGGCCGTCGCCGGGCTCGGGACCGCACGTCACCATCGCGAGCACCTCCCCGGCATGCTCGACGTGTCCGTCCCCGGCTGCTTCGCGATGACCGAGCGCGGCCACGGCTCGGACGTCCAGTCGCTCGAGACGACCGCGACCCACGACCCGGACACCGACGAGATCGTCGTCCACTCCCCCACTCCCTCGGCGACGAAGGACTACATCGGGAATGCCGCCGCGGACGGCCGGATGGCGGCCGTCTTCGCGCGGCTCGTGGTCGCCGGCGAGGACCACGGCGTTCACTGCGTTCTCGTCCCGGTGCGCGACGCGGCCGGCGCCGTCCTTCCCGGCGTGACGATCGGCGACGACGGTCCCAAGGGCGGCCTCCCGGGCGTCGACAACGGGACCCTGGCCTTCGACCACGTGCGGGTGCCGCGGCACAACCTGCTCAACCGCTACGGGACGATCGACGACGACGGCCGCTACCTGTCCCCGATCGAGCACCCGAGCAAGCGCTTCTTCACGATGCTCGGGGCGCTCGTCCGCGGTCGCATCTCGGTCGGCGCGGCGGCCGGCGCGGCGACGCGCACGGCCCTCGCTCTCGCTGTCCGATACGGAGACGCGCGCCGGCAGTTCGCGGCGCCCGGCGGCGCGGAGGAGGTACCGCTCCTGGACTACCTCGTCCACCAGCGCAAGCTGCTGCCCGCGCTCGCGCGGTCCTACGGGCTCGCGCTCGCCCAGAACGACCTCGTCGAGGTCATGCACGAGACGCACAAGGACGGTCCGGCGCAGGACGACGCCGTCCAGCGCGAGCTCGAGACGCGGGCCGCCGGACTCAAGGCACTGACGACAGCGCACGCGACCGCGACGATCCAGACCTGCCGTGAGGCGTGCGGAGGCGCGGGCTACATGGCGGAGAACCGCCTCGTCCGGCTCAAGGCCGACACCGACGTCTTCACGACCTTCGAGGGC
Organism: uncultured Actinomycetota bacterium; assembly: GCA_963752365.1. Classification (GTDB taxonomy): domain Bacteria; phylum Actinomycetota; class Actinomycetes; order Actinomycetales; family Dermatophilaceae; genus CAVVXY01. The sequence goes on along the minus strand of CAVVXY010000009.1, from coordinate 82,159 downwards.
GACAACACCGTCCTGCTCCAGCTCGTCGCCAAGGGCATGCTCACCCAGTTCAGCGAGGCCTTCCGCGAGCTCGGGACCGTCGAGACCGTCATCTTCGGGGCGCGACAGTTCGCCGGGTCCGTCATCGAGCGGACGTCGCGCGGTGGGCTCGTCCAGCGGCTCATCGCCGGCTCCCCCGGTCGCGACGCCGACGACGCGCTCCTCGACCGCGGCGGCCAGCTCGACCTCTTCGAGGACCGCGAGCGGCACCTGACCGAGACCTTGGCGATGCGGCTGCGCAAGGTGAGCGAGGCGGACGACGCGTTCGCGGCATTCAACGCGACGCAGGACCACCTCGTCCGTGCTGCCGTGGCGCACGTCGAGCGGGTCGTCCTGGAGTCCTTCGTCACCGCGATCGACGGCTGCGACGAGGCGAATGCCGCCGCCCTCCTCGGGCGGGTCTGCGACCTCTACGTCCTGTCGACCGTCGAGGCCGACCGCGCGTGGTTCATGGAGCACGGGCGGATCAGCGCCAAGCAGGCCAAGGCGCTCCAGGTCCAGGTCAACCGCGCGTGCGCGGAGCTGCGGCCGTATGCGGGGACGCTCGTCGACGCCTTCGGCATCCCGGACGCGTGGCTCGACGTGCCGATGCTCGGGCGCGCCTGAGCAGCCGGCCACGAGCGGAAAGGGCTATGCGTCGACAGGCTCGACGGTGTCCCCGACGCGGACCGTGCCGGCCTCGATGACGTCGGCGTAGGCGCCCGCGCAGCTGCCGGCGGTGCCGCCGAGCCCGAGGACCGCGCCTCCGATGCGGTAGGCGCCACCGATGAGTTCGACCACCTCGCCGGCCGCGACGTCGAGGACGAGGTTGGCGCGGGTCGTCGGCTCGTCGACGTGCGACACGACGTGGACCGGCGCCTTCTTGCGGCGGTCCCCGGCCAGTCCCTCGGGCTCGATGAGACACTCGGGCAGGTCGGTGCCTCGCTCTCCCTTGACGGGGTAGGTGTGGATCGCGACGACTCTGGCCATGACGGCATTCTCACCCACGGATCGGGAGGGCACGTGCGACTCGACGTCACCGGCGACCTCTTCCACTGGCGCGGCCCGTCGCCGTTCCACTACGTCCGCGTGAGCGATGAGGCGGCGGACGCGATCGCGGAAGTCGCGCCGCAGGTCTCGTACGGCTGGGGCTGCATCCCGGTGATCGCGACGGTCGGGGCGACCACGTGGACGACATCGCTGTTCCCGAAGGACGGCGGCTACCTCGTCCCGGTCAAGGACGCGATCCGCCGCGCTGAGGGGGTCGAGCTCGGGGACGTCGTCGATGTCGTGCTCGAGATCGACGTCGGCTGACCGCACGAGGTGGCCGATGGCGGCAGGGATGGACGCCGGGCCTCCCCCGGCTGCACCATGGAGCACGGTCCTCCTGCGGGCCGGGTTCGGAGGTCGGGATGGCGTCGCCACGGGCGTCACGGAGCGCGCCGCGAGGCGGCGGCTCGGCCTGGCCCATCGCCCTCTCCGGCGCCCCGCTCCTCGTGGCCGGCGCCCTGTGGTGGGCCTCGGACGCCAACCCTTCCCGGGGTTCGGCGCTCGTCGTGCTCGGCCTGGCGATCATCGTCGCCGGGCTCGTCATGCGCGGCCCACCGGTCCAGGCGGCCTGGCTCGTCACGCTCGCCGCTGTCGTGGTCGCCGTGTGGGGTTGCTACGAGACCTGGCAGGCCGTCGAGGCGATCCTCGCGCAGGGCGTGCCTCACAGGGCGTGACCCCTGGTCGCCTGCGAACCGGGAGGCCCCGCCGATGGTCTTACTGATGACAGCCCGAGGGCCGGGCGGCGCGACGGAGGTGACGGCATGGAGGCACACGAGTCCGTGGCCCGCGTGCTCGACGCGTCGTACGCCCGGCTCGTGGCCCAGCTCCTCGTCGTGTGCGGCAACCAGACGGAAGCCGAGGATGCCGCGCAGGAGGCCTTCGTCGATGCGCTCGGACAAGGATCCACGTGGGCGGGTGTGGAGAAGCCCGAGGCCTGGCTGCGAACGGTCGCCGTCAACAGCCTGAGGACCCGGTGGCGACGCGGGCAGCTGCTGGCGCGGCTGATCCCGCAGATCCCCGGACCCACGCGAACGCTGGAGGCGACGCCGGACCGGGTCCCGGTCGAGACGGCCTTGGCGCGACTCCAACCGGACCTCCGCCGCGTCGTCGCCCTCCACTACCTTGCCGACCTCCCGGTGGCCGCGATCGCCGACGAGCTCCGGCTCCCGGTCGGAACCGTGAAGTCCGGGCATCCTGGTCCGCCAGAACGGGGATCCTGTGACGTGGCGGGTGGCTTCGGCCTCCATGGCATCGAGGGCTCGAGCAACCATGTGGGCGATGGCCTGACCTTCTCAGCGAACTGGCTCGACACCGACGGCCTCATGCGGAGCCATCCACTCGTGGAGAACCGCCCCAGCGATGTCCTCCTCGCCGACGGCGGACGCTCGGGTGAGATGCGGTTCTACGAGCGCCCGATGGGCGGCACCTCGCCCGCCGACCGAACACTCCTCCACACCAGCACCGACCGCGGGGTCACGTGGGATCCGCCTGGTGCCCACCGAGCTTCCCGAGCAGGTCCTCCTCGACGAGGTGCTCGATCCGAGCTGGCGGTCCTGGCCGCTCGCCCCCAAGGGCTGACGCGAGGCGACGACGATCCCCGCAGGTCGCGTGATCTCGGGCGTTCGGGCGGCGCACAGGGGACGGCGAGGCTAGGCTGATCCCACCGAAGAACGCGGTCCGGGTCGACCGGCCGAGGGCTCGGTCCCGGACTCCTCATCGGGTTGGTCCCCGGCTTTCGTCGGGGGCCAGCTCTTTTCGCCTGCGGAGAGTTGCCGCCGAAGGTGGGCCCCATTGCGTCCGCGACGAAGGAGTGGACGTAAAGGTGGGCCCCATTGCGTCCGCGACGAAGGAGTGGACGTAAAGGTGGGCCCCATTGCGTCCGCGACGAAGGAGTGGACGTAAAGGGACTCGAACCCCTGACCTTTCGCGTGTGAAGCGAACGCTCTAACCAACTGAGCTATACGTCCATGCCCCGTGGAGGGCGTGTGCCCCGCAGGGCGGACCCAAGATACCCGGCGCGCGGACCGGCGGCGAAATCAGGGCAGCCGGGCGACGTCGTGCAGCCAGGTCTCGACGGGGTCGGGCAGGAAGGTCGGCACGCCGGAGAGGTAGAGCGTCACCCACAGCACAGCCGCGACGACGACCGACGTGAGCAGGCCGACGACGATACGTACCCACACCGGCTGGGCGAACACCCAGTCCTGCCATCGGTTGACCTGCGCCTTGACCCAGTCGAGGACCGTCTGGGCCCGCTCGAACTCCGACGCCCACAGGGCGAGCCCGAGGATGACGACGAGCCAGCCCGGCCCCGGCAGCGGCACGAGCGCGAGACCGCCGAGGACGAGGACGAGCCCGACGAGGAAGATGAGCGCTCGGTAGACCATCGCGGTCGTCGGGTTGGAGCGGATGCGTCGCCGCCAGGCCCAGTCGTCGTCGTCGGAGCCGATGAACGTGCGGTGCCGCTCCGGCTCCGTCACGGGTCCATCCCCTGCGCCGCACCCGCGGCCCAGGCGTCGAGGACCGCCGAGGTGACCGGACCGGGCGCGCTGTAGCTCCGGCCGTCCCAGCCGCTGACCGGGAGGACGTCCTTGGTCGAGCTCGTGATGAACACCTCGTCGGCAGCGCCTACCTCCGTCATCGGCACGGCCACCTCGCGGACGGGAATGCCGGCGGCCCGGGCCCACTCGATCGTCAGCTCGCGGGTGACGCCGGCGAGGCACCCGGAGTCGAGTGGCGGCGTGATGACCTCGCCGTCGCGGACGAGGAAGATGTTGGAGCCGGTGGCCTCGCAGAGCTCGTCGCGGGTGTTGCCGAAGATCGCCTCGATCGCGCCGCGTTCCTTGGCGAAGGCGAGCGCGATGACGTTGTCGGCGTAGGAGGTCGTCTTGAGGCCCGCGGTCGCGGCGCGCTCGTTGCGGACCCAGGGCACGGTCGCGAGGGTGCCGGCCCGTGGCGGACGGGACACGTCGCCGAGCGTGACGATGTAGCGCATCGGCGAGTCGCCCCGGTCCGAGCCGAGGGGCCCCGATCCCCCGGTCACGGTGTAGCGGAGCCGGCCGAAGGCGACCGGGGGTCCGGCGGCGAGAACGGCGTGAATGCCTTCCTCGAGCCGCTCGTGGTCCGGAGCCGACAGTCCGAGGCCGGCGAGCGTGCGCTCGAGCCGGCGCAGGTGCCGGGTCGCCGCGAACGGTGCACCGTCGACGACCTTGACCGTCTCGAAGGCTGCGTCCCCGACGGTGACGGCGTGGTCGAGGGCCGGCACGGACGGGCTCTCGGGGTCGACGATCGCGCCGTCGACCCACACCCGGATGCCTGCATTCATGCGCACAGCCTCGCAGAGACGGCACGACGACCACGAACCGGACACGGCGTTCCGCCCCCGCATCGAAGGCATCCGCAGGAGTAACGTCCCGAGGACTGGGCGCTCGACGGGGGTCGCCCTTCGTCGAGAGGCCGTCCATGTCCGACCACGCATCCGGCGCACGCTTCGGTCGCCGCCAGATCCTCACCCTCGGCGGCTCGCTCGCCGCCTCCGCGGCGCTCGCCGCCTGTGGGGACAACTCCGGCCGGTCCGGGACGACGTCGACGTCGACGTCCGGCGGGTCGAGCACCGGAGGCGGGACGAAGCCGGCGCTGTCGCAGTGGTACCACCAGTACGGCGAGGCCGGGACCCAGCAGGCCGTCGGCAAGTACGCCGCCGCGTATACGGACGCCACGGTCAAGGTCGAGTGGAAGCCGGGCGACTACGACAAGTCCACGGCCGCGTCGCTGCTCACCGATGCCGGTCCGGACGTCTTCGAGTACGGCAACGGGCCGACGATCGACATGATCAAGGGTGGCCAGGTCGTCGACCTCACCGACGCGCTCGGCGACGCGAAGTCCGACTTCAACCCCTCCGTCCTCGCTCGGATGACCTACGAGGACAAGGTCTGGGCGATCCCCCAGGTCATCGACATGCAGCTCCTCGTCTACCGCAAGTCGCTCCTCGCGGCCGCCGGTGTGCAGCCGCCCCAGACGGTCGAGGAGCTGCAGGCCGCCGCCGGGGCGTTGACCAAGGGCAAGGTCAAGGGGCTCTTCCTCGGCAACGACGGCGGCGTCGGCCTCATGGGCGGCCCGGCGCTGTGGTCAGCCGGGCTCGACTACCTCGACGACGCGAATGCGCTCGGCTTCGACGCCGAGAGCGCGACGGCGGCGCTCGCCCCCCTCCGCGCGCTCTTCACCTCCGGCCACCTCCTCCTCGGCGCGCCGAAGGACTGGTTCGACGCCTCGGCCCTGACGACGGGACTCTGCGCGATGCAGTTCACCGGCCTCTGGACCTTCCCGGACATCGTCAAGGGTCTCGGGGAGGACTTCGGGGTCCTCCCGTGGCCCAAGCTCGGCGCCGCGAGCGGCGGCAAGCCGGCGGTTCCCGTCGGTGCCTACGGCTCGTGCGTGAGCACGAAGAGCAAGAACGTCGAGGCGGCCAAGGCATTCGCCACGTGGCTGTGGGTCGACCAGACGGCCGACCAGCTCGACTTCGCGACGGCCTACGGGTTCCACATCCCGTCGCGGACGAGCCTGATCCCCAAGGCGACGACCCTCGCGTCCGGGCCCGCCGCGGACGCCGCGAAGATCGCGACCGACAACGGCCACGCCCAGTCGCCGATCCTCTGGACCCCGAAGTGCGCGACCGCCTTCGGCGACATGATGACCCGCGTCGTCAAGGACGGCACCGCCGTCGCCGACGAGGTGGCCAAGCTCAAGCCCGTCGTCGACGCCGAGATCAAGCGCGTGGCCGCCTGAGGCGCACCGCGTGACGACGGCGATCGCGCGGTCCCCGGCCTCCACGGAGCGGGCGACGCTCCTCTCCCGGCTCCGTGGACGTCAGGACCGCAACCTGTGGTTCTGGGTGTTCGTCGGGCCGTTCGTCCTCGGGCTCGTCGTCTTCATCTACGTCCCGATCGTCTGGAGCCTCTACCTGTCGCTGTTCGACAGCTACAACACGGTGACGCCGACGAAGTTCGTGGGCCTGGGCAACTACCTCGACATGGTGCGGGACCCCGCATTCCGCAGCTCGCTCGGCACCTTCGTCGTCTTCGCGGCCCTCGTCGTCCCGCTCTCCTTCGTCCTCTCCCTCGGCACGGCCGTCCTCGTCGCCCGGACCCGGTTCATGGCGTCGTTCTTCCGGTCGGTCTTCTTCCTCCCGACGGCGTGCTCCTACGTCGTCGCCTCGCTCATCTGGAAGATGTCGATCTTCTCCGGGGTCCCCGCCGGCCTCGCCAACTCGGTCATCGGCCTCGCCGGCCACGACCCGATCCCGTGGCTGTCCCTGACCAAGCCGCCCTGGTACTGGCTCGTCATCCTCACGGTCCGGATCTGGCTCCAGCTCGGCTTCTACCTGATCCTCTTCCTCGCCGGCCTCCAGCGGATCTCGCCGACCCTCTACGAGGCGGCGGCGATCGACGGCGCGCGTGGCTGGCAGGTCTTCCGCTGGATCACCCTGCCCCAGCTTCGCGCGACGAGCACCGCCGTCCTGCTCCTGCTCATCGTCAACGCCTTCCAGGCATTCGACGAGTTCTACAACATCCTGTCGACCTTCGGGTCCTATCCGCCGTACGCCCGACCACCCCTCGTCTACCTCTACTACGTGGCGCTCGGTCAGGGCCAGGACTTCGGGCACGGCAGCGCGGGCGCCGTCATTCTCACCCTGGTCATCGCGATCGTCGCCGTCGTCCAGGGTCGGGTCATGCGCCTGGGCCGGGAGGACTGATCCGTGGCCATCGTCCAGCAACGCTCCGACCGGCTCGGCGGCATCGCCCGGCTCAGCGCCCTCTGGGTCGCCGCCGGCTTGTTCCTCATCCCCTTCTACCTGCTCGTCCGCAACGCGCTCATGACGAACATCGAGTTCAACGGCGTCGACTGGAACTGGCTGCCGCAGACGTGGCAGTGGGGCAACCTCACCGCCCTGTTCAGCAACCCCGAGGTGCCGATGGCGCGGGCTCTGGCCAACTCGGCCGTCATCGCACTGACCCAGACCGTCGGTGTCCTCGTCATCTCCGGCCTCGCCGGCTACGGGCTCGCGCGGATCCCCTACCGGTGGAGCAACGCCGTCTTCTACACGATCACCGCGACCCTGCTCATTCCCGCCGCGGTCACGTTCGTCCCGAGCTTCGTCCTCGTCTCGAGCCTCGGCTGGATCTCGACCCTGCGCGGGCTCATCATCCCCGGGCTCTTCCAGGCCCTGGCGACCTTCCTGTTCCGCCAGTTCTTCCTCGCCTTCCCCAAGGAGATCGAGGAGGCGGCCTTCCTCGACGGGCTGTCCTACTGGGGCACCTTCTGGCGGGTCGTCGTCCCCAACTCCGGCGGGTTCGCGGCGGCGATCGCGACGATCACCTTCATCGGCTCGTGGAATGCATTCCTCTGGCCCCTCGTCATCGGTCGGGACGCGGAGGCGTGGACCGTCCAGATCGCGCTGTCGACCTACCTGACCGCGCAGTCCGTCGACTACGCCCAGCTCTTCATGGGCGCCCTCGTCGCGATCGCGCCGCTGCTGCTCATGTTCCTGCTGCTCCAGCGGTGGATCGTCGAGGGGGTCGAGCGCACCGGCATGGGTGGCGACTGATGCGCACCCGTCACGTCACCGGCCCGGGCCTGGGTACAGACAACTCGACCGAATACACGAAAGACTTCCCTGTATCCCGTCGAGTTATCGGGTCACCCGATAACTCGACGGGTGGCGACTGACGCGCACCCTCACGTCCCGCGCGTCGCGAGGCCGACGAGCCGACGCGCCTTGAGCTCGGTCTCCTCCCACTCCCCCTGGGGGTCCGACCCCCACGTGATGCCGGACCCGGCGCCGAAGCGGAGCCAGCGGCGTCCCGAATCGTCGCGTTCGGCCCAGAAGGTCCGGATGCCGACGGCGAGGACCGCCTCGTCGCGGTCGGCGTCGAGCCAGCCGACGGCTCCGCAGTATGGGCCGCGGGGCACCGTCTCCAGGTCCGAGATCGCCTCCAGGGCCGTCGACTTGGGCGCCCCGCTCACGCTGCCGGGTGGGAACGTCGCCGCCAGGATCTCGCTCCAGCGGACTCGCGGCCGGAGGGTGCCGCTCACGTCCGAGACGAGGTGGACGAGCCCGGGGTGCTGCTCGAAGGCGCAGAGCCGGTCCACGGAGACGGTCCCGGGGAGGCAGACGTGGGACAGGTCGTTGCGGACGAGGTCGACGATCATGACGTTCTCGGCGTGGTCCTTGTCGAGCATCGCGGCCGCGTGCGTCGCCGTCCCCTTGATCGGCCCGGACTCGATCCGGTCGCCGCGGCGCCGCAGGTAGAGCTCCGGCGAGGCGCTCACGACCTCGATGCCGGCGTCGGGGACGACGACCATCGCGGCGTAGGGGGCCGGGTTGCCGCGCGACAGGACGACCGCGAGGCCCCCGACGTCGACGTCGTCGTCGAGCGGGTGCGAGAGGACCCGGCACACGTTGACCTGGTAGACGGTGCCGGCCGCGATCCGCGCACGCACGTCCTGCACCGCCGCGACGTAGTCCTCCTCCGACAGGCTCGTCCGCCAGTCGCCGGTCAGCCCGGGCCACGTGGGCGAATGCCGGAGGTCGGCCTCGTGGACGTCGCTCACCTCGGCGAACCGGACCGCCGTCACCCGGCCCTCGAAGGTCGCGACGACCGCCCAGAAGCCGGTGCGGCATTCGTCGAGGTCGTGGACGACGTCGACGACCGACCGGGCGATCCGGTCGCCGAAACGCGCCCACGGCTGGCTGCTCACGCTCAGGTCAGCTTGACCTTGTCGATGTGGTCCCAGAAGCGGTCGCGGAGCGCGTAGCGGCTCGTGTCGTCGAGGTCGACCGAGGTGTCGATGTGGCTCGCGAGGTCGATGAGCAGGGTCCGGTCGATGTCGCTCGGGATGAACGGCTTGGCGTCACGAAGGGCGACGAGCCGCTCCGGTGTCGCGGTCTGGCACCACGACTCGACGACCTGGCCGACGACCTCGTCGATGAGGTCGGAGGTCACCTCGCGATGGTCCGGCCCGTGGCCGTCGTGCCCCGGCCGCGGGGACCGGTTGACGTGCGGAGGCGCGACACGGGGCGCGACGACCGACGACGGCTTGCGCGCCGCGAAGACCGACGCCGGGGACGGCGAGGACGCCTCGACCGGGTCCAGCTCCTCCGGCGACGGGGGCGCCATGTCGTCGGGGGACGCGACCTCCTCGGGCGCGGGCTCCTCGACCACGGCTGCGGCAGGCACCGAGCCGTCGTCGGGGACCGGGAGGATGTCCTCGACGCTCGCCGGCGTCACCTCGTGCCCTTCGCCGGGGAGCAGCTCCGGGGGGATCGCCGCCGCCTTGACGGTCGCGTCGATCGTCTCGGGGTCGATGACGATGACCCCGTCCGCCTCGCGGCGGAGGTGCCGGGCGACGGCGTGCGGCCGGCCGCTCTGCGCGGGCACGGCGAGGACGATGATCTGGACACCGTGTCCCTGCGCCTCCTCGACGGCCTCGGTCAGGTCGTCGTCGCCGGAGACGAGGTAGATGACGTCGACGATCCGGTTGCGCCCGTGCGTGACGAGGTCGAGGCCGATCCGCAGGTCGACGCCCTTCTGCTCCCCCGCCCGGGAGAGGCGACCGAGACGGAGCTTGACCCGCGGGAGGAGCCCGATCTCGTCCTGGTGGATGTCCGGCATTCCGCCGGGACGGGCGCCGGAGTCGTACCAGTTGACCCGGAGGAGCGGCAGCCCGCTGTCCGCCTCGGCCTGCCCGATGAGCCCGTCGATGAGGGCGTGGTTGTCGACCTTGACGCCGCTGCGGAGCGACGTCCCGATGACGCGCGTCGCGGCGGAGGCGTAGAGGTACCCGGCATCGACGTAGATCGCGCAGTAGGACCTCATGCGCCCAACTCTGCCAGTCCGCCCGGCTCGGGGCGTATCACCCCGCGGCGTCGCGGCTCCTCACTTCACGACCGGGCAGCGCAGGGACGTCGAAGGGCGACACGATGTGGGGTACCGCTGGGTCCGGCGTCGACCGGACCACCGGCCGGATCCTCGCGTCCCACGCCTGCGCGGCCGTCGCCCTCTCCGTGCCCTTCCCCGCCCTCGTCGCCGACCTGTCCGAACGCTCGGCGGGGCCCTTCGAGCTCGGCGTCGCCGGAGCCGCCCGCATGCTGCCCTACGTCGCGCTCTCGTGGTTCGCCGGCCTGGTCGCCGACCGCCTGCGGCGGGACCTCGTCGTCCGGCGCGGCCTCTGGGTCCGCCTCGCCCTCGCCCTCGCCGCCGCGGTGGCGGTGGGCGCCGGGCAGCCGTGGGTCGCGGTCGTGCTCTCGACCCTCGCGGTCGCCGTCTCGCTCCCGGCCTACCCCGCGATCGCCGCCGGGCTGCCCGGGGTCGCCCGAGCGCATTCGGCGAGGGCCCTGGACCTGCTCGTCACCATCGAGGTCGGCTCGTTCGTCGTCGGCGGCGCGGTCGGAGGGCTCCTCCTCCGGCCGGGGACGCGGCCGTGGGTCCCGGCGACCGCGGTCGCCCTCACCGCGATCGCGATCGTGCTCTTCCGCGGGCTCACCCTCGCGGCCCCGTCCACCCCGCAGCAGCCGTCCCTGCGACACGCGTACGGGATCCTCCTCCGCAGCCGCCCCGCCCGGGGCGCCGTCGGCGTCATGTGCGCGATCAACCTCGTCGCCGCCTTCGTCGCCCTCGCGCTCCTCCCCCTCGCCCGCGACGCCTGGAATGCAGGGACCGAGGGCTACGGTCTCGCGACCGCCGTCCTCGGGTTCGCTGCGCTCGCGGCGCCCGCCGCAGGGATCATCGGCGGCCGCACGGCCCGCCTCTCGCTCCGCCGGCTGCTGCCCCTGCTCGCCGTCTCGGTGCTGCTCGTGCTGCCCGCCCGGACCGTGCTGCAGGCCCTGCCCGCGCTCGCGCTCGTCGGCGCCCTGTCCGTCGCCGCCGAGGCCCGCGCGACCCGCATCCTCACCCGGTCGGTGCCGGACGAGGTCCGCGCGACGGTCCTCGGCATCAACGACGCGGCGATCGTCGCGGCGGCGATGGTCGGCACCCTCGTCGCCCCGTGGGCCCTGGCCACGGCGGCGGCACCGCTCGTCTTCGGGCTCGGCGCGGTCACGCTGCTCGCGCCGCTCCTGCTCTGCCGAGCCCGGACCGAGACCGAGACCGAGGCCTCGTCCGGGTCCGACGCGGAGGTCAGCGCGTCGCCTCGGCCTGCAGTCGTTGGTTGAGCCGACCCGCGAGGTAGTTCATCTGCTGGACGTGCGCGTCGTCGCCGTCGGTCTGCCGGACCGCGGGACCGACGTGGTCAGTGATGATGACGACGGCGTAGCCGCGGAGGAAGCCCATCTGCCGGGTCACCGTCGTGCTCCGGTACCAGCCACCCTTGAAGTTCCGCGCGCCGACCGTGCCCAGGCCCCACTCGTGCGCGGGGATCGGGTTCATCTGCTCCATGAGGTAGGCGCTCGCCGCCCGCGAGACGACGGTCCCGCGCCACAGCCCCCGGAGGAAGCGGACCTGGTCGACCGGGGCCCACTGCATTCCGCCCTGGTTGGTGTCCGGGGCGATCGTGCGCTGGTCGCCGACCGAGCGGAGGATCTGGTTCATCGGGACGTTCGGTGCGCCGGGGATCTGGCCGCGCAGCGCGATGAGGGCGTCCATGTCGGAGGCCGAGAGGGCCCGGGTCACCAGGCTGCGCTGGGAGCTCGTCAGCCGGTCGGGACGGCCGCCGACGACGGTCTTGAGGAATGCCGCGACGACGAGCACCTTGGAGGTCGACCACGCCTTGTGGCTCGGCACGGTGCCCTCGACGGTGATGTCGCCGCCCTGGAGGGAGACGAAGGCCCAGCTGTTGCGGACGTCGCCGCGCAGGCTCGGGACGGCCGGGGGTCGGGGCGCCGGCGGCTTCGTCGGCGTCGCCGGGGCCACGCTGCTCGGCGTCGCGGGCGGGCGGGTCGTCGTCGCGCGGCGCGCGGCCGCGGTGGTGGGACGTCTGGTCGCCGTCGGGGTCGCGGCCCTGGTCGTGGTCGTCACGGGGGCCGTCGTCACCGGTGCGCTCGTCACCGGGCTCGCCGTGGGGGTCCCGTCGACCGAGGTCGTCGCCGGCGTGGTGGCCGTCGGACGGGCGTCCGAGCCGCACCCGGAGAGCGCGACGGCGACGCAGGCGGCCGCGGCCGTGAGGAGGTGGCGGGTCGTCGACACCGGTCACTCCCGTCGGTCGGTGGCTGAACGACGAAGGGCCCCGGTGTGAGTCGGGGCCCTTCGAGGGAGTGGACGCGAGAGGACTCGAACCTCCGACCCCCACCGTGTCAAGGTGGTGCGCTAACCATCTGCGCTACGCGTCCGTGCTGGGTTTGAGGTGGAGACGGGATTCGAACCCGTGTACGCGGCTTTGCAGGCCGCTGCCTCGCCTCTCGGCCACTCCACCAACTGGGGCGGCTAAACCCTAGAGCGGATGACCGGCCTCGAACCGGCGACCTCAACCTTGGCAAGGTTGCGCTCTACCAACTGAGCTACATCCGCACACTCGCCCCTCCGGCTCTCACCGGCTGGGCGTGCGGACAGACACTAACTGATCCTCGCGCTCTTCGCCAAACCGCCCCCCGGGCGTGGTCCCGACGCCCCGGACCGTGCCCTCCGGCATCGGGGTGAGCGGCCTGCGGCGCACCTCCCGGCGAATGCCGGCGATCGCCCGCAGCGCCGACGCCCGCATTCCCCGCTCGCCGCGCTGGGGCCACAGGTTGCGGATGGCGGCGTTGAGCGCGGCCCCGATGAGGACCGCGATCGCGAGCGCGTAGAGCCAGATGAGCAGGACGATCGGCGCCGAGAGCGGTCCGTAGATCGACGCGCCGCCGACCGACGCCGCGACCGCGCCGCGGACGACCCAGGACGCGAGGATCCAGATGACGAGGGTCAGCGCTGCGCCCGGCGCGTCCCGGACCCACGGGCTGCGGCGGGGGGTCGCGACGTGGAAGAGCGTCGTCAGGCTCGCAACGGTGAGGACGGACACGACCGGCCAGTAGAGGTAGAAGAGGCCGTGGAGGGCGTCCGGGAGGATCTCGTCCAGGAAGGTCGGGCCGATGAGGACGAGCGGGATCGTCACGACGCCGACGACGAGCGCGACGACGTAGAGGCTGAACGACAGGGCCCGGGTGCGGACGATGCCGCGGACCCCGGACTGGCCGTACATGATCGAGATCGTGTCGAGGAAGACGTTGAGCGCCCGCGAGCCCGACCAGAGGGAGAGCAGGAAGCCGACCGAGATCAGGTCGGCGCGGCCCGAGCCGAGGACGTCGTCGATCGTCGGAAGGAGCAGCTGGGCGATGCTCTCGGAGGTGAGGAACCTCTCGGCGTAGCCGGTGATCGCCGTCGTCACCTGCTCGACGACCTGCGGCCCGACCCACTGGCCGACGTAGCCGACGCCGCCGAAGAGCCCGAGGAGGAGCGGCGGGAGGGACAGCAGGGCGAAGAAGCCCGCCTCGGACGCGAGGCCGGTCACGCGGTAGCGCAGGCAGATCCGGATCGTCTCCAGGGTGAGCCGGGCGAGCGCGTGGAGCCCGGGGACGCGCGCCAGCAGGCGCCTCGCCTCGTCCCTCCGCTCGCTCACGGCTCCACGGTAACCGCGTCTACGCTGCGTCCCGTGGCGACGCACGCAGTGACCAACCAGGTTCCGCCGTATGCCGGGCACGACCTCATCGATCACGACCCCGCGCTCGGGGCGTCGGTCGAGCGCTGGGCGGACCCGTCGCGGACCGACGAGCTCCGCGCGGCTCGCGGCTCTCGGGGCCTCGGCCGAGGCGCAGGGCTGGGCCGAGGTCGCCAACCGGGTCACGCCGGTTCTGCGGACGCATTCGCGGACCGGGGAGCGGGTCGACGACGTCGAGTTCCACCCGGCCTACCACTCGCTCATGGAGGTCGCCGTCGGGGCGGGCCTCACCTCCGAGCCGTGGACCCGTGCGCCCGGGACGGGTGCCCACGCGGCCCGGGCCGCGGGCTTCCTCCTCTGGTCCCAGGTCGAGCAGGGGCACATGTGCCCGATCTCGATGTCCTACGCGGCGACGCCGGCCCTCCACGCCTCCCCCGAGCTCGCGGCGGCGTGGGTCCCGCGCCTCGCCTCCCGCGTCTACGACCCCGAGCTCCGCCCGCTCGCCGACCTGCCCGGCGCGCTCGTCGGGATGGGCATGACGGAGAAGCAGGGCGGGTCGGACGTCCGGGCCAATGCGACGACCGCCGTCGCCGAGGCCGGCGGGCCGCTGCTCGGCTCGACCTACCGGCTGACCGGGCACAAGTGGTTCTGCTCGGCGCCGATGAGCGACGGCTTCCTCGTCCTCGCGCGGACCGACGCCGGTGTCGGCTGCTTCCTCGTCCCGCGCGTGCTCGACGACGGGACCCGCAACAGCTTCGCGATCCAGCGGCTCAAGGACAAGCTCGGCAACCGGTCGAATGCGAGCAGCGAGGTCGAGCTCGACGGCACGTGGGGGGCGCTCGTCGGGGCGGAGGGGCGCGGCATTCGCACGATCATCGACATGGTCGCCTCGACGCGGCTCGACTGCGTCCTCGGCTCGGCGGCGACGATGCGCGACGCGCTCGCGCGGGCCGTCCACCACACCCGGCACCGGACCGCCTTCGGGGCGCTGCTCGTCGACCAGCCGGCGATGCTCGGCGTCCTCGCCGACCTCGCCCTGGAGTCCGAGGCCGCGAGCCTGCTCGGGATGCGGCTCGCGCACGCCGTCGACGAGGGGGAGACCGAGCTCGCCCGGCTCGGCGTCGCGCTCGGGAAGTACTGGGTGTGCAAGCGGACGCCGCCGATGGTGGCCGAGGCGCTCGAGTGCCTCGGCGGCAACGGCTACGTCGAGGAGAACGGCCTCGCCCGGCTCTACCGCGAGGCCCCGCTCAACTCGATCTGGGAGGGCTCGGGCAACGTCAACGCGCTCGACGTCCTGCGCGCCCTGACCCGGGAGCCGGCGAGCGTCGCGGCGCTCGACAAGGAGCTCGGCCAGGCGCGGGGGCATTCGCGGACCCTCGACGCGGCCATCGACGCGGTCGGCGGGCTCGCGGCCACTGCGACCCGGGAGGAGGCCCCGTGGCACGCGAGGCGCACCGTCGAACGGCTCGCGACGACCCTCCAGGCGGCCCTGCTCGTCCGCCACGCGCCGGCATTCGTCGCGGACGCCTTCGTCGGCAGCCGGGTCGGGGGCGCGCACGGGGCGACCTTCGGCACGCTCGACGACCTCTCGCCGGCCGTCGCCCGGCAGCTCGTCGACCGGGCCTTCCCCGGCTAGGTCGCGACGGTCAGGCGGGGCGCGCGACGAGGACGAACTGGAGCCACTGGTACTCCCCGACGAGGGGCGCGATCCGCTGGACGCGACCCCAACGACCCGTGTACCACTCGTTGTTGATGCCCTGCACGGTCTCGACGCGGTAGCCCGCGGACTCGAAGAGCTCGACCATGTTGGCCTTGGTGAAGAACCGTACGTGGGTCCGGTCGAGCGTCCCCGCCTCGGTGTAGTCCCAGCGCCGGCGCACGACGATGCGCGCGAGCACCGGCAGGTAGACGATGTTGGGGAGGCTCGCGACGACGACGCCGCGCTCGGTCAGGTGCTCGCGCGCCGACCGCAGCGTGTCGGCCGGGTCGAGGATGTGCTCGAGGACGTCGTTGAAGACGATGCAGTCGAAGCGCTCCCCCGACGCGAGCGCCTGCGGGAAGTACCCCTGGACCACCTCGTCGTAGCCGCGGTCGCGGGCCAGGGCGCAGGAGCGCTCGACCGGGTCGACGCCGACGAGCCGGAGCGCGTCGCCGAAGCGCCGCCGGACGAGGCTGCCGAAGCCACCCGCGGCGCAGCCCACGTCGAGCAGGGAGCGAATGCCGTCGGGCACGTACGCGGCCACCTCCGGCCGCTCCCCCTCGTCGTAGAAGGACTGGGGAGGTCCGTCGGCCGGGTGGGTGATCTCGGGCTCGGGCACGGGAGGATCGTAGTTGCTGGGCTCACCGATCACCCGTGAAGCGGCGCATCGTCGCCCGCCCCACGGCGCGTCCGGCGACGCCGGGCGAAAAACCGACCGCGCGCCGCCCGTGCCGCAGCCCGGGGCCGAGCCGCCCGCTGCGCAGCTCGCGCCGCGCGGCGTCGACGGCCTGGTGGGCATACAGCTCGGCGGTCCTCCGACGTCCCTCCCCGACGGCTCGGACGGCCTCCCGGTCGCCCCGGTGCAGCGCGAGGGCCTCGTGGTCGGCAAGGATCCGGAGCCGCTCCCGGGCCGCCGTCGCGTAGTCGCGCGAGGCATTCTCGTCATGGACGGCGTAGCGGACGAGACGGCCGGGTTCGAGGTGTGCGGGCCCCAGGACGACGAGAAGCCGGAGGAACAGGTCGAAGTCCTGCATCATCCGCAGGGCCGGGTCGTGACCGCCGACGGCCCAGTAGTGCTCGACCGGCAGGAGCAGGCTGGAGAGGCAGACGTGGCCGGTCGACAGGAGCCACGGCAGGGCCGGGTCCACCGGCTCGCTCGGCAGGTCGCCGGTCGGCAGCACCCAGTCGAATGCCGTGCAGTGGAACGACGCGTCGGGATGCGCCCGCCAGCCCTCGAGCTGCCGCTCGAGCTTGTCGGGGAGCCACGTGTCGTCCTGGTCGAGGAAGGCGACGAGACCTCCGCGGGCGGCGCGGACACCGACATTGCGGGCGACCGAGACCCCTCGGTTGGGTTGTCGGATGAGCCGCACCCGGGGGTCGACCGCGCCCACCCAGGTGAGGTCCTCGGTGGAGCCGTCGTCGACGACGACGACCTCCACCCCGGACGTCGTCTGGCGCAACACCGAGTCCACGGCCTCGCGCAGCCGCGGACCCGGCTCGTAGGCCGGGACGACGACCGAGACGAGCGGGGCGGGCATCAGGTCCGGGCCAGCCGGGCCCGCTGCTCCTCGACGTCGAAGTCCACGGCCGGCCACTGCGGCGCCATCCGCTCGAGCGCCTCGAGGACGAGGTTGGTCACCGCGATCCGGGCATACCACTTGCGGTCGGCCGGCACGACGAACCACGGCGCCTCGATCGTCGAGCACTTCTCGAGTGCCGCACCGTAGGCCTCCATGTAGTCGGGCCACTTCGCCCGCTCGTCGATGTCGCCGGGGTTGAACTTCCAGTGCTTGTCGGCGCGCTCGAGGCGCTCGGTGAGCCGCGCCTTCTGCTCCTCGTTGCTGATGTGCAGCATGACCTTGACGATCGTCGTCCCGTCCTGCACGACCTTCTTCTCGAAGGCGTTGATCTGCGAGTACCGACGGGACCAGGTGGTGCGCGGGACGAGGTCGTGGACCCGGACGATGAGCACCTCCTCGTACTGGCTGCGGTCGAAGACTCCGACCTTGCCCGGGGACGGGAGCGCGTTGCGGATCCGCCAGAGGAACGGGTGCCTGCGCTCCTCGGCCGAGGGCGCCTTGAACCCGGTGTACCTCACGCCCTGGGGGTCCATGGCACCGACCACGTGGCGCATGACGCCGCCCTTGCCGCTCGTGTCCATGCCCTGGACGACGAGGAGCAGCGCCCGTCCGCCACCCTCCTTGCTCTCCGCGTAGAGCCGCTCCTGGAGGTCCGCGATGCGGTTCTGCAGGTCGCCCATCATCGCCTCGGCGGCTGCCTTGTCCCCGTCGAACGCCGGGGTCGAGCGCGGGTCGACGTCGCCGAGTACGAAGTCGGGTCCGACGTGGAGCGCCTCGGTGAAGCTGGGGAGCCTGGCCGCGACGGCGGCCCCCTTGGCGGACTTCTCTGCCTTCTTGCCCTTCTTGCGCTTGCCCATGCCAGATCCAACCACGCCAGATGCAAGGATCGGGCGCATGAGGTTGCTCTTCCCGTCCGGTGCGTCGGCAGGCGACCTCAGCGACGCCGAGCTCGCCGAGCTCTATGCCTTCGGCCCCGGCCGGACGGTCCGCGCCAACTTCGTCAGCACCCTCGACGGGGCGGCGAGCGGCGGCGACGGGCTCTCGGGCTCGATCAACGACCCCGCCGACCAGCGGGTGTTCGCCCTCCAGCGCCGGCTCTGTGACGCGGTCCTCGTCGGGGCCGGGACGGCCCGGGCCGAGGGCTACCGACGGCTGCGGCGCAGCGACGGCGAGGCGCCCCTGCTCGTCGTCGTCTCGCAGCACGCCCGCGTCCCCGAGGGGCTGGCCGAGGGCGGCCCCGACCGTGGGGAGGTCGTCCTCGTCACGCCCGCGGCCGCTGGCGCCGACGCGATCGGTGCGGCCCGTCAGCTGCTCGGCCCGGAGTCGGTGTGGGTCGTCGGCGCCGACGAGGTCGACCTGCCGGCCGTCGTCGAGCGGTTGGACGCCGAGGGCCGCGGGCGGATCCTCTGCGAGGGCGGGCCGAGCCTGCACTCGGACCTGCTCGCGGTCGACCTCGTCGACGAGCTCGCCCTGACGGTCGTGGGACGTCTCGTGGGCGGCGAGGGGCCGCGCATCACGGCGGACGAGCCCCTCGACCGCACCCTGGAGCTGCGTCACCTCGTCGCCGAGGGGTCGACTCTGCTCCACCTCTACGCACGCACCCGCGGCGACGGGCCGGACGCCTGATGGGGATCGTCGCCGAGCTGTCCCGACGGCTGCCCGAGCCGGTCGCCGGCCCGGCGCGCACGGCTTTCCGGCGCGCCCACCGGGACCTCGAGGGTCTGCCGGCGCGACTGCCCGGAGGAGCGGCGTGGCCGCTGCGCGTCTACGCCGTCTACCGCGAGCGCAACGCCGCGCACGTCCGGGCCGTCGTCGACCAGCTCCCGCCGGGGAGCAAGGTGGCGCTGCACGCCCTCGACGCGATCTCCCCCGCGCTCGCCGACGTGACCCTCGCCTCGGGTCCCGGGCTGCGAATGCCGCTGCTCCAGGCCCTCGTCGACGCCTCGCCGCCCGAGCGGGGAGAGGCGGTCCTCCTCCTCGACGACGACGTCGCCTTCCGCGCCCCGCGGACGGTCGCCCGGTTCGCGCGGATCGCCCGCGCGGCGGCATTCGACATCGCCCAGCCGGCGCACGCGCGGAGCGGCCACCGCACGTTCGGGCTCAACGGCGCCGAGTACGCGACGACGGCTCGCCTCGTGCCGTTCGTCGAGGTCGGACCCGTCGTCCTCCTCTCCCCCGACGTCCTGGCGGACGTCCTGCCGTTCCCCTCCGACGCCGGGATGGGCTGGGGCGTCGACGTCCTCTGGACCCGGCTGCGCGCGCAGGGTCGCCGGCTCGGCGTCGTCGACGCCACTCCCGTCGAGCACCTGGGACCGGTGGCCGTCGGCTACGACAACCAGGCCGAGCAGGCCTACCTGCGGCGCTGCCTGGACGAGACCGGCTTCAACTGCATCCACGACGCGGTGTGGGGGCCCCACGAGCGCTGGCACCGCTGGGAGTCGCGCCCACCATGGCTCCGCGAGGGTCCCGCGCGATGACCGAGCTGATCCAGCCGCTCCGGGAGATCTTCGACCGGCCGACCAAGATCCGGCTCGTCCTCGCCGCGCTCGGCACGACGTTCGCCGCGCTGCTCGACACCGTCGCGATCGCCCTCGTCTTCCCGCTCGTCGACCTCGCGGCCAACCCGGACGACCCCTCCGGCACCGTCCGGACGCTCCAGCGCTGGACCGGCGTCGACGAGCCGGCCTCCCTGCTGCCGGTGCTCGCGATCACCGTCGTCGTGCTCTTCGTCCTCAAGGACCTCGCCCAGCTCGCGTTCACGTGGTGGATGACCGGGTTCACCTACCGCCAGCGCGTCCAGACGACCTCCCAGCTGCTGCGGCACTACCTGACCTCCCCGTGGACCTCTGTGTCCCAGCGGTCCTCAGCCGAGATGATCCGCACCGCTGACACGGCCGTGATGAACGTCTTCAACCTCACGGTGAGCGGGCTGCTGACCGGCTTCACCGCCGCCGTGACGATCCTCGGCGTCGTCACCGCCCTGCTCGTCGTGTCGCCCGTGCCGACCCTCGCCCTCGTCGCCTACTTCGGCCTCGCGGCCCTGCTCTACCTGCGGCTCGTCCGGCCCCGCGCGACCCGGGCCGGGCAGGAGCTGACGACCTCCTCCAAGGCCGGCTACCACGCATTCCTCAGCGCGCTCGGCGGCCTCAAGGAGATCGTGCTCCGCGGCAGCCACCGGCACTTCACGGAGGCCTACGAGCGGGCGAGCTACCGGGGCGCGGAGGCGGCCCGGCGGGCGACCTTCTACGCATTCCTGCCGCGCTACGTCCTGGAGATCCTGTTCATCCTCGCCGTCGGGCTCATCCTGCTCCTCGGCCGCTCGGGCGGCCTCGGCGGCGCACTCGCGACCCTGGCCGTGTTCGTCGCGGCCGGTCTGCGCGTCCTGCCGTCCCTGTCCGCCCTCCTCGGCGCCGTCTCCAACGTCCGGGTCGGATCGGCGTCGCTCGAGCTCGTGCGCGACGAGGTGCTCGCGGCGAGGTCCGGGCGACCGGGCGGCGGCGATGCGAATGCGGCGGGGGTGCCGCTGCCGTTCGAGCGGGAGATCCGCGTCGAGGGCGTGACCTTCCGCTACCCGGACGGCCGGGCCGACGTGCTCCGCGACGTCGACCTCGTCGTCCGTCGCGGGAGCTCGGTGGCCCTCGTCGGCGGCAGCGGCGCGGGCAAGACGACCCTCGCCGACCTCCTGCTCGGCCTCCACGTGCCGGGCGCCGGTCGGGTCACGGTCGACGGGCGGGACGTCGCCGACGACGTCCTCGCCTGGCGCCGCAACGTCGGCCAGGTGCCGCAGGACGTCTACCTGCTCGACGC
Organism: uncultured Actinomycetota bacterium; assembly: GCA_963752365.1. Classification (GTDB taxonomy): domain Bacteria; phylum Actinomycetota; class Actinomycetes; order Actinomycetales; family Dermatophilaceae; genus CAVVXY01. The sequence continues at coordinate 61,384 of CAVVXY010000009.1, read as the reverse complement.
GACGCTCGCCGAGAACATCGCCTTCGACCTCACGCCGGAGAGCGTCGACGAGGACCGGGTCCGCGCGGCCGTCGACGCCGCCCAGCTGGGCGACGTCGTCGACGACCTGCCGCTCGGCCTGCGGACGCCGCTCGGCGAGCGCGGGTCGCGGCTGTCGGGGGGCCAGAAGCAGCGCGTCGGCATCGCCCGAGCGCTCTACCACGGCCCGCAGGTCCTCGTCCTCGACGAGGCGACGAGCTCGCTCGACAGCGAGACCGAGCAGCGGATCACCCGGACGCTGGGCGACCTGCGCGGGCGGGTGACCCAGGTGACGATCGCGCACCGGCTCTCGACGGTCCGCGACGCGGACCAGATCGTCTTCCTCAGCGGTGGCCGGGTGGCCGCGACGGGGAGCTTCGAGGAGGTGCGGCGGGCGAGTCCGGAGTTCGCGCGCCTCGTCGAGCTCGGCTCACTCTCGCCCGCGGACGCGCCCGACGGCTCCGGCGACGACTGAGGCCGGAGACCGGGTCGTCGACCACCAGAGGTCGGCCGCACCCGCCGTCCGGTCGCCCGCGCGGACCGCGTGCAGGGCCCGGGCGACAGCGTCTCGCGCCGCCCGCCTGCGGACGACCCGGAGGCCGTGGCGGAGGTCGGCGACCTCGTCGGTCCGGCCGGTCCGGCGAGCAGCCGCGATCCGGTCGAGCCAGACCCGCTCGTGGACCGCGTTCTGCCGGGCCGTCGGGATCGTGTTGGTCATGTTGGTCGTGTGGCGGCGGTAGGACGTGAGCGGCTCGTCGACGGCCGCGAGGGGGCCCTGCCGCACGAGGTCGAGGGCGAAGGCGATGTCCTCGGCCGTGCTGTAGGCCGTGTCGAAGCCGCCGACCGCGGCGAGGGCGCCGCGCCGCACCATGAGGGTCGTGATCCGAGGCAGGTCCACGTCGAGGCGCCGCATCTCCCGGGCCGTGCCCGCGCGGGCGGGCCACGGGTGGCCGAGTTCGGCGCCCTCGCCGTCGATGTGGTGCCCGCCGGTGTGGCTCGCCACCGCGCGGGGATCGGCGGCCAGGGCCCGGACCTGGGCCTCGAGCTTGCCGGGCGCCCACAGGTCGTCGTCGTCGAGGAAGACGAGCAGCTCACCCGTCGTCGCCGCGATCCCCGTGTTGCGGGCCGCCGCGAGGCCGGACGGGGGCTGTCGCACGACCTGCGCCCCGGGCACGCCCGCCACCGCCGCTGCGACGTCCTCGGGACGAGGGCTGCCGTCGTCGACCACGGTCAACCGCCACGACGTCCACGTCTGGGCGCGGACCGAGTCGAGGGTGGCGGCGAGGTAGGGCGAGAGGCGGTTCGTCGCCACGATGACGTCGACGACCGGCTCTCCCACGTCCGCGAGGCTATCGCGGACCGCGGCCGCCCACCGCGCGCGCCCACAGCTCGCGGACCGGGTGCCGGCCCGTCGGGCCGCCCGTCCGGGAGGCGGGTTCGCGCGACGTTAGGGTGTCCCGGTGAGTCGTCCCACCCGCGTCGCCGTCGTCCGCGGTGACGCGCTCAACCCCTTCGAGCTGCAGGTCTACGGCCACCTCGCGGACGTCGAGGTGGTCGCGATCGGGCGACGGTCACCCGGCTACGAGGTCGACCTCATCGGCGTCCGGACCGAGCTCCTCGCGCCCGGACGGGCCGACGGCCGGGCCGCCCGGGCCGCGGCGCGGGCCGGGCTCCCGGTCGAGCGCTGGCTCGGCACCGGGGGGCTGCTGCAGGGCCTCGACGAGGCTCTCGACGGCGTGGACGTCGTGCACGCCGCCGAGACCTTCATCCCGCTGAGCGCCCAGGCCGCCGACATCGCCGCGGAGCGTGGCATCCCCCTCGTCCTCACCTGCTGGGAGAACATCCCCTTCCTCCACGACGACTCCCCGGGCACGGCCGCCCGCAAGGCCCGGCTCCGTGAGCAGGCGGCCGTCCTCGTCGCCGTCACCCCTCGGGCCCGGGACGCCCTGCTCGCCGAGGGAGCCGACCCCGACCGCATTCGCATCGTGCCCGCCGCCCTCGACCTCGGCCGGTTCGAGCCCGGCCACGACCCGGTGTTCCTGCGCTCGCTGACCGGCATCCCCGAGGGCGACCGGATCGTCCTCTACGTGGGCCGGCTGATTCGCGAGAAGGGCATCGTCGAGCTCGTCCGCGCCTTCGCGTCCGTCCCGGCGAATGCCCGAGCGCACCTCGTCGTCCTCGGCAACGGCCCGGAGGGCGAGCGCATCGGGACGGCGGCCCGCGCCCTCGGTGTCGCCGACCGGGTCCACGTCCTTCCCGGCCAGTCGTACGCCGACATCCCGGCCGTCTTCCGCGGTGCCGACGTCGTCGCGATCCCGAGCCTCTCGACGCCCTACTGGCAGGAGCAGTTCGGCTTCGTCCTCGCCGAGGCGATGGCGTGCGCGCGACCGGTCGTCACGACACGGACCGGGTCGATCCCCGACGTGGTCGGCGACGCTGCCCTGATCGTCGACGACTACGACGTGCCCGCGCTCGCCGCCGCGCTCACCGACCTCCTGGGCGACCCCGCTCGCGCGGCCGCCCTCGGCGCAGCGGGCCGGGCGCGGGTCGAGGAGCGCTACACGGCCGCCGTCGTCGCCCCGCTGCTCGAGGCGGTCTACCGCGAGGCCGTGGGTCGGTGACCGGGCACGTCGTCGTCGTCCTCAGCTGGTTCGGGCGCGAGGACACGCTCCCCTGCGTTCGCTCGCTCGTCGAGGGGTCGCCGGGGACGACCGTGCTCGTCGTCGACAACGGGTCGTTCGACGGCACGATCGAGGCGGTCACGAGCGAGCTCCCCGGCGTCCAGACCCTGCAGACCGGCGCCAACCTCGGCTTCACGGGCGGGATGAACGCAGGGCTCCGGTGGGCCCTCGACCGCGGCGCCGACACCGTGACGATCCTCAACAACGACACCATCGTGCCGTCCGGGACGATGCAGCGGCTCGCGGACCTCGCGGCCACCGGCTGCGCCGTCAGCCCGGTGGTGACCTACCTCGACGAGCCGGAGCGGGTCTGGTTCGCCGCCGGCGAGATCGAGCCGGCCACCGGCCTTCCGCACCACGGACCGTCCGTGCGGCTCCCACCCGCTGACGCGGACGGGACGCGACCCACCGAGGTCATCGCGGGCGCATGCCTGACCGCGTCGGCGGCGACGTGGCGTGCGGTCGGACTGCTCGACGACCGCTACTACCTGATCTTCGAGGACTCCGAGTGGAGCCTGCGGGCGCGCGCCCTCGGCATTCCCCTGCGGGTCGACACCCGAAGCAGCATCGCCCACCGGGTCTCCGCGTCGTTCGACGGGCGGATGTCCTACCTCGGGCTGTACTACTACGCGCGCAACGGGCTGCTCTTCACGCGGTCGCACGGGGCGAGCACGGCGACCACCGCCCGCTTCGTGCGCCGGCACGTCCTCCCGCGGGTGCGGGCCCGCACGGGCGACCGGAGGGCGGTTGCGACCGGGCGCAACGCGCTGGTCGTCGCCGCCGCGGCGACCTCCTGGGCGTTGCGTCGCTTCGGCCCGGCTCCCCGGCTGCTGGCCGCGCTCGCCGGCCGCTGGTCGCGGACGGTCAGCCGCTGACGAACTCCCCCACCGCGGCCTCCCAGCGGGTCGGGTCGGTGTTCCACTCCTTGCAGTGGCGGGCCGTGTCCCACGGGACCCACGTCACGAGGTCCGGGCGGGCCTCGGCGAGGGCGCGGGACGGCGCATTCGGCACGAACTCGTCGCCGTCGGAGTGGACGACGAGGATCGGGTGGTGCAGCTCGCCGGCCCGCGCGACCCAGTCGGTCGAGGCGACGTCGAGGACGTCGCGGACGCCGACGGCCCGCTTGCCCCACGAGCGGCCCATGAGGCTGCGGGCGAATGCCGAGATCGGGCGCGGCACGTGGTGGAGCCGGGCGTGGTGGGCGAGGACGGCGTTCCAGTCGACGACCGGCCCGTCGAGGACGACCCGCTCGACGACGTCGCCGAGCGGCGACCGGTCGAGGAACTGCAGGACGATGGCCCCGCCCATCGACCAGCCGACGAGGACGACCGACTCGGCGCCGTGGTCGACGGCGTGCGCGACGGCGGCCTCGACGTCGCGCCACTCCGACAGCCCGAGGTTGTAGCGACCGTCGGGGCCGGGCGGAGCGCCGTCGTCGTTGCGGTAGGTCGGGACGAGGACGTCGATCCCGGCCTCGTGGAGCGGTGCGACCGCCCGCAGGCACTCCTCGCGCCGCGCGCCCCGCCCGTGGACGGCGACCGCCCAGCGGCGGCCGGTGCCGCCCGGGGCGGGCAGGTGCCAGGCGGGCAGCGCGCCGAGCTCGCCCTCGACGGCGACGTGTCGGGTCTCGACACCGAGCGAGCGGTCGGGTGGGAGGCCGTAGTAGTAGGGGTTCCAGCGCGCCGGGCCCGGGCACAGGGTGCCCTCGTCGACGTCGTGGAGCTCGCGGGTCACCGTGCCCCCGTGCGGGTCGGTGTCGACGATGTCGCCGACCCGGGCGTGCCCCGAGCCGCCGTCGAGCCACAGGCCGTAGCGGCCCGGGACGACCGTGTCCAGGGTGACGCCGAGGACGACGCTGCGCGCGGTGACGTCGACGATGTCGGTGTCGTCGGGTCGTCGGCGGTCCGGCGTGAGGATCCTGCGGGCAAAGACGGCGGCGGCGACCGTCGAGGAGAGCCCGCCGAGGACCGCGGTGCCGGCGACGGTGCCGCCGATGGCCGGGGCGGCCCGCCGCCAGGCCGACCCCGCCGTCAACGGACGCGCCCGGCGAGGACGTCGGCGAGGTCGTAGGACACCGGCTCCTCGAGCTGGTCGTAGGTGCACGACTCCGGCGTCCGGTCCTCGCGCCACCGGACGAACTGCGCCGTGTGCCGGAAACGGCTGCCCTCCATGTGGTCGTAGCGGACCTCGACGACCCGCTCGGGGCGGAGCGGCGTGAACGAGAGGTCCTTGCCGGCATTCCACCGGCTGCCGGCGCCGCTCGTCGGCGTCCGGGTCTCCTGCATCTGCTCGGCCCAGTTCCACGGGTGGTCCTTGAACTCGGTGACGAGCGGCTGGAGCTCCTCGAAGAGCTCCCTGCGCCGCGCCATCGGGAAGGCGCCGATGACGCCGACGCTGTGCAGCTGCCCGTCCCCGTCGTAGAGCCCGAGGAGGACGCTGCCGATGAGGTCGTCGCCGGTCTTGTGCGTCCGGTAGCCGGCGACGACGCAGTCGGCCGTCCGCTCGTGCTTGATCTTGAACATCGTCCGCTTGTCCGGCTCGTAGGTCCCCTCGACCGGCTTGGCCATGACCCCGTCGAGCCCGGCGCCCTCGAACTGCTCGAACCACCGCTCCGCCTCCGCCCGGTCCTCCGTCGACGGGGTCAGGTGGATGGGGGCGGGAATGCCGGACAGCGCCTTCTCGAGGGCGGCGCGGCGCTCGCGGAACGGCCGCCCGGTGAGGTCCTCGTCGCCGAGCGCGAGCAGGTCGAAGGCGACGAAGGAGGCGGGGGTCTCGCCGGCGAGCTTCTTGACGCGGCTCGCCGCCGGGTGGATCCGCTGCTGGAGCAGCTCGAAGTCGAGCCGGTCCTCCCCCGGCCGCGGCAGGACGATCTCGCCGTCGAGGACGATCCGGTCGGGCAGCAGCTCGCGGAAGGCCGCCTCGAGCTCGGGGAAGTAGCGGGTCATCGGCTTCTCGTTGCGGCTGCCGATCTCGACGAGGTCGCCGGAGCGGAACACGATCGAGCGGAAGCCGTCCCACTTCGGCTCGAAGAGGACGTCGGCCTTGGGAAAGGCCTTGACCGGCTTGGCGAGCATCGGCGGGACCGGCGGGACGACCGGCATTCGCCACTGGGCGCGGAGCTCGGCGTCGCGGTCGGCCTTGGGCGCCATGTACTCCTCGTCGGCCTTGTCGGTGCGGCGCTTGCTCGGCTGGACGCGCGGCGGCTCGCCGGGCATCTTCGGGTAGTCGGGCGGGAAGTTCAGCTCCCCGAGGCCACGCTCGACGTCGGCGTCCCACAAGGCGATCGCGGTCGCGACGTCGCCGACGGTCTGCTCGATGCCGGCCCAGGCGTCGCCGCGGTCACGGAGCAGCTCGGGGACGGTGAGCACGGTGTACTGGCCGGGCTCGGCGTCCCTGAGCTCGTCCCACGTGAGCGGCGTCGACACCGGCGCGCCGGGGAGCGGTCGCGGGCTGTAGGCGGAGGCGATCGTCCGGTCCCGGCAGGCCTGGTTGAAGTCGACGAAGATCCGCTCCCCCCGCTCCTCCTTCCACCAGGAGGTCGTGACGAGGTCCGGCATTCGCCGCTCGAGCTCGCGGGCGATGCCGATGACCCCGTGCCGGACGTCGAGGAACTCGTGGGTCGGCGCGATGCGCGCGTAGACGTGGACGCCGCGGTTGCCGCTCGTCTTGGGCCACGCGGTCAGGCCGATCCCGGCCATGACCTCCCGGAGCGCGAATGCGGCCTCCACCGCGTCCGCGAAGCCGCGCCCGGGCTGCGGGTCGAGGTCGATCCGCAGCTCGTCCGGGTTGTCGTTGTCGCCGGTCCGGACCGGCCACGGGTGGAAGGTGATCGTGTTCATCTGGACGGCCCAGACCGCGGTCGCGACCTCGTCGACGACGAGCTGGCTGTGCCGCCGTCCGCTCGGGTAGCGGCACATGACGGTGCGGACCCAGTCGGGGACGCCCTTGGGCGGGTTCTTGCTGTAGAACTCCTCCCCCTCGATCCCCTCGGGGAACCGCTGGAGGGTGACCGGCCGGTCGCCGAGCGCGCCCAGGAGGGGCTCGCCGACGGCGACGACGTAGGCCGCGAGGTCGCCCTTGGTGATCGCCGGGCCGGCGTCGGTCGCGGGCCAGAGCGCACGGTCGGGGCTGCTCACCCGCACCGTCCGCTCCCCGTCCGGACCCGGGACCACGAGATTCAGGGCGTCGGCCACGCGACCGACTCTAGCCATCGCAGCCCGACGTAAGGACTTCGCAATGGGGCATCGGGAATCCCGTGGCGTCCCTGAGCGATGATCACTACATGAGCGACGACACGACGACCCACGAGCAGACCGCGCTGACCGACGAGCAGTGGCGCGACAAGCTGAGCGCCGCGGAGTACCAGGTCCTCCGTCAGGGCGGCACCGAGCGGGCCTTCACCGGCGAGTACACCGACACGACGACCGAGGGCGTCTACGCGTGCCGCGCCTGCGGCGCGGAGCTCTTCACCTCCGTGGAGAAGTTCGGCTCGCACTGCGGCTGGCCGTCGTTCTACGCCCCTCTCGCCGGCGACCGGGTCCGCTACATCGAGGACGTCTCGCACGGCATGCGCCGCGTCGAGGTCCGCTGCGCGAACTGCGACAGCCACCTCGGCCACGTCTTCGAGGGCGAGGGCTACGACACCCCGACCGACCAGCGCTTCTGCATCAACTCGATCTCGCTGACGCTGCGCCCGACCCAGGCCTGAGCCCGCCCGCCCGCCCCCCTCACCTCCCACGCTTTATCGGGTGGCCCGATAAAGCCGAGGATCACAGACTTCCCAAGTCCGTCATTCTCGAGGAAGTCGGGTGAAGGTCAGGCGGCCTGAGCCACAGCGGCCCGGACCCGGGCGATGACCCGCGCCGGCGCGAAGAGGTCCGACCAGACGACCCGGATGACCGTGTAGCCGAGCGCGCGGAGGCGGTCCTCGCGCTTCTTCTCGGCAAACAGCGCCTCGGTTCCACCGTCGGCGTACTTGACCTTTCCGTCGAACTCGATCGCGACCTTCGTACCGGCGACGACCAGGTCGAGGCGCGCGAAGATCTGGCCCGTGCTCGGGTCGACGATCTCGGCCTGCGACTCGAGCTCGAAGCCCGCCATCCGGAGGTGAATGCGGGTCAGCGACTCTCCCGGAGACTCGCTCCGACCGTCGACGAATGCCGGCAGGCTGACGACCCTGCTCGAACGCGGCCACCCGTCGACGCGGGCCGCCCAGGACCGGACATCGTCGTGGGAGAGCAGCCCGCGCCGCAGAGCAGCGTCCGCGGCGACGACGCCATGGGTGATCCCGTGGTCGAGCGTGGTCTGGATGACCGCCCAGTCGAGGGGGACGGCCGGGCCGACCTCCGTCGTGACCGGGACGAGGACGCCGGGTCGGACGACGAAGTCGACGGTCGAGACCTGCTGGCGGACATCGCGCTGCAACCTGACCTTGGACAGGGCCGCGTCCAGAGTGGGCAGTCCATGGGCCAGGACCGCACTGTGGCCGGCGAGTGTCGCGTCCGGATGGACGAGGAGGGCCGCCCGGCACAGCATCGCGTGCTCGAGCTCTCGTCGACGGGGGTCGGCGTCGTCCCATGCGAACGGCCGGCTGTAGACCCCGCGGGTCACGCGTCGCAGGGTGTGGTCCTTGACCGCCGCTGCCAGCTCGAAGTCGGTGACTCCCGCGGCCATGGCCCCGGCCGTCGTCAGGAACCCGTCACCGGCGAGGAGCAGCGCCTCGACCGCCTCGTTCATCGTCGCCTCCAGTCGTCCGTCCGCCCGAATCTGGCGTGGCGAGGAGCGGGAGCACAGGGCATTCGGCGACCCTGTGGATGCATCGGACGACGACGATGGGGCTGTGGATGGACCGTCCGAACGCGGCTTCACCCGACTTGCCGGAGGATCACGGACTTTCCAAGTCTGTGATCCTCGGCTTTATCGGGCCACCCGATAAAGCCAATCCGGGGCGGTCAGGCGAGTGTCCGGACGAGGTCGGCGAGCCCCGATCGCGGACCGGTGAAGAAGGGCACCTCCTCCCGCACGTGCAGCCGCGCGCGGGAGGCGCGGAGCTCGCGCATGAGGTCGACGATCCGGTGCAGCTCGTCAGCCTCGAACGCGAGGATCCACTCGTAGTCGTTGAGCGCGAACGACGCGATCGTGTTGGCTCGCACGTCGGGGTAGTCGCGCGCCATCTGGCCGTGCTCGCGGAGCATGTCGCGACGTTCGGCGTCGCCGAGGACGTACCAGTCGTAGGAGCGCACGAACGGGTAGACGCACACGTAGGCGCGCGCCTCCTCGTCGGCGAGGAAGGCCGGGACGTGCGACTTGTTGAACTCCGCCGGCCGGTGGAGCGCCGCCGAGGACCACACCGGCGCGAGGTGGGAGCCGAGGCCGGTCCGCAGCAGTCCCTTGTACGCCGCCTGGAGCGACTCGATCCGCTCCGCGTGCCACCACACCATGAGGTCCGCGTCGCCGCGCATCCCGGACAGGTCGTAGACGCCGCGGACGACGACCCCGGTCTCAGCTCGAGCCCGTCGAGGAATGCCTCCGCCTCCATCCGCGAGCGCCTCCCGGTCGCCGCCGAGCGGCGACGCGACGCGGAAGACCGACCACATGGCGTAGCGGATCGAGTCGTTGATCTCCCGCATGCGCGACGGCGTCGGCTTGCTCGGGTTCGGGCGAGTGGGCTGGTCGGTCATCTGCGGGCGTCTTCCTTCGGGGCAGGTCGGTGCTGGTCGAGGTCGTGCTCGTCGAGGTGGTGCAGGAGGCGGATGGCTGCCGTGTGGGCGCTCGCGACGACGGCAGGGAGGCCGACACCGTCGAAGGCGGCTCCCGCGACGGCCAGCCCGGGGCAGCGGCCGACGTCACGGCGGATGGCCGCGACGCGGTCGAGGTGCCCGACCGCGTACTGCGGCAGGGCGCCGCCCCAGCGCTGGACGTGCGTGTCGACCGGTGTCGGCAGCGGCCGTCCGAGCATCTCGCCGATCTCGCGCAGGGCCAGGTCGAGGAGGTCCTCGTCATCGCGCTGGAGCGCCTTCGTCTCCCCCGCCCGACCGATCGACGCGCGGACGAAGGTGGTCCCGGGTGCGGCCTCCGCGAGCCACCCCCACTTGTTGCTCGAGAAGGTGCTCGCCTTGGTGGTCCGGCCCTCGACCGGCGGGACGAGGATGCCGGACCCCGGTAGCTCCCCCAGCGCCTCGGTGTCGAAGGCGTAGCTGAGGACCGCCATGGAGGCCGTCTCGATGTCCCCGAGCAGCCCGGCCGCCGCCGGCGCGAGGCCGGCGAGGAGGCGCGCGGCCGCAGCCGGTGGCACGGCGAGGACGACCGCGTCCACATCGACCGTCCCGACGTCCGTCGTCGGCCCGGTCGTGAGGCGCCAGCCGCCGCCGGGCCTCGCGTCGAGACCGCGGACGACGACGGAGGACCGCACGCGGCCGCCCGACGCCTCGATCGCCGCAACGAGGGCGCCCGGCAGGGTCCCGAAGCCGCCGCGAATGCCGACGAACGCCGAGCGCGTCGCCTGCGGGCCGGAGTGGGCCCCTGCGCCGGTGGCCGCACCCGCGCCACGTCCCGCACCCGCGCCACTTCCCGCGCCCGCCCGCGACCGCTCCGCAGCGGCGCGCGCGGCGTCGAGCAGGCTCCCGCCGTCGGCGACCGCCGCCCAGAGCTGCGGGGCCGCGGCCCGGAGGGACAGGGCATTCGCGCTGCCGGCGTAGACGCCGCCGAGGAGCGGCTCGAGGAGCCGGTCGACGACCGCCGCGCCGAGGCGCTCGGCGACGAGGGCACCGACGGTCAGGTCCTGATGGAGCGGGGGGCTGGGGCGCTCGGCGGTGAGCCGTGCGACCTCGTCGTCGTCCAGGAGGCCGCGGACCGACTCGGGGTCGGAGGGGATCCCGAGCAGCGTCCCCTTCGGGAGGGGGTGGAGCGAGCCGCGGGACCAGATCGACGCGCTGGTCGTCGCCGGCGTCACGAGCCGCTCCCCGAGCCCGACCTCGCGCGCGAGGTCCGTGAGCTCGGGCCGCACCGCGAGCGCCGACTCGGCGCCGACGTCGATGGGCTGTCCGGCGAGGACCGCCGTGCGGAGCTTGCCGCCGGGGCGGTCGGACGCGTCGAGGACGATGACCGCGTGCCCGGCCCGGGCGAGGTCGAGTGCCGCGGTGAGGCCGGCGATGCCGCCCCCGATGACCGCGACCTCCGCCATGCGCTCCACTCTCTCACCGGGCGAGACCCGATCGTGACCGGGGTCCGGGAACCCTGCGCCGACCCCGACGGTCACACCGGACGATCACCCCTGCAGCTCGTGACGACGACGACCCGAGGAGCCCGGCGCATGAACCCCGACCGCACCCGACTGCACTCCACGCTCAGCCGATCCGTGGCGGCCGCCACCCTCGGTGCCGCCCTCCTCCTCTCGGGGTGCGCCGGCGGCAGCGACTCCTCGACGAGCGGCGGCGCGGCCGAACCCGGCGCCCCCGCCGGCGCCGACCAGGGCTCCTCCTACTCCGAGGGGTCGACCGCGAGCGGCGCGGACGGCAAGGCCGTCGACGGCAGGTCCGTCGGTGGCAAGCCCGCGGCCGACGTGTCGCCGATCGTCGCCTCGCAGATGCTCGCACGCACCGCCGGCCTGTCGCTCGACGTCAAGGACCTCGCCCAGGCCGCCGCCAAGGTGCGGACGATCGCGACGGTCGCCGGCGGTCTCGTCGTGAGCGAGAAGCTCGCGTCCGACACCGGCTACTCCCCCCAGGGCTCCACGACCGAGCCCCCCGACCTCGGCCTCCTCGGCACCATCACGATCCAGGTGCCCGGCGCCAAGCTCGACGGCGTCCTCACCGACCTCGGCAAGGTCGGCACCGTGACGAGCCGCGTCGTCTCCAGCGAGGACGTCAAGAGCCAGGTCGTCGACACGCAGTCGCGCCTGCAGACGATGCGCGAGAGCGTCGCCCGCGTCCGGGCGCTCATGGGTCAGGCGACCAAGCTCTCCGACATCGTCGCGCTCGAGTCCGAGCTGTCCCGCCGGCAGGCCGACCTCGAGTCGCTCGAGGGTCAGCTCGCCTCGCTCAAGGACAGCGTCGCCATGTCCCCGGTCACGGTCACCCTCCAGCGCACCGGCACGGCACCCGCCGAGGAGACGCCGGACAACGCCTTCCTCGTCGGGCTCAAGAACGGCTGGGACGCCTTCGCCGGCGCGGTCGCCGTCATCCTGACGATCCTCGGGGCGCTCCTGCCGTTCGCGATCGTCGCCGCGATCGTCGGCGGCCCGATCCTCCTGTGGTGGCGCCGGCGCCGCGCGACCGCGCCGGCCGGCGCCCCGGCCGGTCCCGCAGGCCCCCCGGCTCCCCCAGGCCCCCCGGCTCCGGCTCCCGCCCCCGAGGCCGCCACCCCCTGACGGACTCACATCGAGAGGTCACGACCCGCCGACGACGTGCGCGGCGGGTCGTGACCTCTCGATGTGAGGGGGCCGACGTCAGAGCGAGTGGACGAGCTCGACGACCCGGGTCAAGACCTCCGGGTCGGTCGCGGGCAGGACGCCGTGGCCGAGGTTGAAGAGGTGCCCGGGCGCCGCGCGCCCCTCCTCGACGATGCGGCGGACGGCCGCCTCGAGCGGCTCCCACGGCGCGAAGAGAAGGGCCGGGTCGAGGTTGCCCTGGACCGCGTAGCGCCCGCCGAGCCGCTCGAGCGCGTCCGGGAGCGCGACCCGGTAGTCGACGCCGACGACGTCGGCGCCCGCCGCGCCCATGAGGTCGAGGAGCTCTCCGGTCCCGACGCCGAAGTGGATCCGCGGGACGTCGAGGTCCGCGACGGCGCCGAGTGCGGCGGCCGAATGCCGCTGGACGTGCCGCACGTAGTCCACACGCGACAGCGCGCCGACCCACGAGTCGAAGAGCTGGACGACCGACGCCCCCGCCTCGACCTGGACGCGGAGGAACGCGCCCGCGATCTGGGCGAGCCGCTCGCAGAGGTCGCTCCACAGCTGCGGGTCTCCGTGCATGAGGGCCTTGGTGTGCTCGTGGTTGCGCGACGGCCCGCCCTCGACGAGGTAGGACGCCAGGGTGAACGGCGCCCCCGCGAAGCCGATGAGCGGAATGCCGCCGAGCTCGCCCACGAGGCGGCGCACCGACTCGGTGATGTCGGGGACCGCGTCGGGGGTCAGCGGCACGAGCCGGTCGAGGTCGGCCCGGGCCCGGATCGGCTGGGCGACGACCGGGCCGACGCCGGGCACGATGTCGAGGTCGACGCCGATCGCGGCGAGCGGCACGACGATGTCGGAGAAGAAGATCGCGCCGTCGACGCCGTGCCGGCGGACCGGTTGGAGGGTGATCTCGGTGACGAGGTCCGGGGTCCGGCAGGCCTCCAGCATCGGCGTGCCCTCGCGCAGCGCCCGGTACTCCGGCAGCGACCGCCCGGCCTGACGCATGAACCACACGGGTACGCGCTCGGTCCGCTCACCACGGGCGGCGCGGACGAGGGGCGAGGTGCGGGGGTCGGCGGCAGTCACGAGCCGCAATCCTAGGTGGCCTACGCGAGCGCGATGAGGGCGCTCCCGGCGAGGCACCCGACGATGCCGACGACCTGGATCGTCCGCAGCCGTTCGTCGAGCACGACGCGGGCGAGGACGACGGTCGCGGCCGGGTAGAGCGAGCCGAGGACGCTCGCGAGGCTGACGAGTCCGCGGGAGGAGGCGAATGCATAGAGCCCGTTGGCGAGCAGGTCACCGCACCCGATGAGCAGGAGCAGGGGCAGGTCCCGGCCGGTGACCCCGCCGATCGAGCGGACGCCGAGCGCGACGGCGAGGAAGACGGTCGCGGACGTGAGCCGCATTCCCCAGAGGGTGTGGAGCAGCGAGATCGACGCGCCGCGGTCGAGGAGGGTGAGCGTCGCACCGAAGCCGACCGCTGCGATGAGCGCGAGCCCGATCGGCCGGCGCGAGGCACCGCCGGACAGCTCGGGGCCGCCCGCGAGGACGACCCCGACGACCGCGACGAGGATGCCGAGCCCGGCGAGGGCCCCGGGTCGTTCGCCGGTCGCGTAGCCGACACCGACCGGCACGACGACGCCGAGGGCCGCGATCGGGGAGACGACGCCCATGGTGCCGGTCGAGAGCGCGGCATAGAAGGAGACGAGGGCTGTCGTGCCGGTCAGGCCGGCGGCGACCGCGTACGGCCACCACGGCCCGATGCCGACCTCGCCGCGCGCGGCGACGACCGCCGTGAGGACGACGAGGGCGAGCGCCTGCGAGACGCCGACGACGGCGAGCGCCGGACGGCGGCGAGCCGCGACCCCTCCGAGGAAGTCCGAGGTCCCCCACACGGCCGACGACGCGAGCGCGAGGAGGGACAGCACGGGGCGACGCTAATCCACCGCGGCCCGGCGTCCGGCATTCGGGCGGCGTGCCCTTGCCAGCCGTGGACAGGATTTCGACCTACTCTGGCGACTGTGGCCAGTCGCGGGACCATCGGGTCCGAGTCCGAGGCGTTCGACCGCGCCGTGCGCGCGCTCGACGACGTCCGGCTGCGGCCCGAGGTGACGCTGACCGAGGTCCCCGCCCCGCAGCGCATCGCCCCCCATGCGATCGCCCTGACGGCCGACGTGTCCGGCCCCGACGGGGAGGAGGCCGCCTCCGGGCGGTTCGTCCTCCTCCACGACCCGGCCGCCCCGGAGCCGTGGGCCGGGCAGTGGCGCGCGGTGACCTTCGCGCGCGCCGAGCTCGAGCCGGAGGTGGCCGGCGACCCGCTCCTCGGCGACGTCGGCTGGAGCTGGCTCGTCGACTCCCTCGCCGCGCACAGCGTCGGCTACACCGCCGAGGCCGGGACGGTCACGCGGGTCGTCTCCGAGTCCTACGCGGGCCTCGCCGACCGGGCCCCGACGGTCGAGATGGAGGTCCGCGCGTCGTGGACGCCCGTCGACGGCGGCGACCTCGGCGCGCACCTCGAGGCGTGGTGCGACCTCCTGTGCACGATCGGTGGCCTGCCGCCTCTGCCCGAAGGGGTCACCGCGCTGCCCGGCCGGCGGCGCTGACCCCATGGCCGAGACGACCGCCCCCCTGCCCCTCGACACGCCCGCCGACGGCATTCCCGACGTCATCGACAGCGAGCGCGGCCTCGACGCCTGCGCGGCCGCGATCCGCCGCGGCACCGGCTCCGTCGCGCTCGACGCCGAGCGGGCCTCGGGGCACCGCTACGGGCAGAAGGCCTACCTCGTGCAGCTCCGGCGGGGCGACAGCGGGACGTGGCTCATCGACCCGGCGGCCTGCCCCGACCTGACGCCGGTCCAGGAGGCGATCGGCGGGGCCGAGTGGATCCTGCACGCCGCGACCCAGGACCTCGCCTGCCTCGCCGAGGTCGGCCTGCGCCCGACCCAGCTCTTCGACACCGAGCTGGCCGCCCGGATCCTGGGCCTCCCCCGGGTCGGCCTCGCGGCCGTCGTCGAGCACTACCTCGGCCTCGGGCTCGCCAAGGAGCACTCGGCCGTCGACTGGTCGACCCGCCCGCTGCCCGAGCCGTGGCTGCGCTACGCCGCCCTCGACGTCGAGGTCCTCGACGAGCTGCGCAACCTCATGGGGGTCGACCTCGCGAGGCAGGGCAAGGACCGGTGGGCGCGCGAGGAGTTCGCGGCGCTGCTCGACTGGCGGCCGACCGAGCGGGTCGACCCGTGGCGGCGGCTCACCGGCCTGTCCTCGCTCCGGACCCCGCGCGACCTCGCCGCGGCGCGCGAGCTCTGGTACGAGCGGGACCGCATCGCGATGGACAAGGACGTCTCACCCGGCCGGATCATTCCGGACAAGGCGCTCGTCGACATCGTCCAGGCCCATCCGCGGAATGCCGCGGGCCTGCCGACGACCAACCGCGCCATCGCCCGGCACGGCCGATCGTGGATGAGTGCGCTCGACCGCGCGCATGCCCTGTCCGACGGCGAGCTCCCGCCGCGCCACCTGGCCAACGACGGCCCACCCCCGCCCCGCGCCTGGGCGGACAAGGACCCGGTCGCGGCCGAACGGCTCGGGGACACGCGGGCCGCGCTCACGGCATTCGCCGACGAGCACGACATCCCGATCGAGAACGTCTGCTCCCCCGACCCGCTCCGACGCGTCGTCTGGACCCCGCCGAGGCCCCTCGACGTCGCGAGCGTCGAGGCAGCGCTCGCCGACGAGGGCTGCCGGCCGTGGCAGTGCGAGATCGTCGCGCCGATGATCGTCGCGGCCTTCGAGGCTCACCCGGACTGACCGCTGCCTCCCCGCGGCGAGCCGGCGATCGACGGGCGGGGTGACAGCCCTCACCCTGGAGCGCGGGTGAGCAAGCGCTCACTTAGGCTCGGTCCGCCCTGCCCCCTGCGCAAGGAGTGCCCTCATGCCCCGCAGCCTGTCCGAGGTCGTCTTCGTCGACGGCGTCCGCACCCCCTTCGGCAAGGCGGGTGACAAGGGCATGTACGCCCAGACCCGCGCCGACGACCTCGTCATCAAGTGCATCCGCGCCCTCCTCGAGCGCAACCCCAACGTGCCCAGGGAGCGGGTCGCCGAGGTCGCCGTCGCCGCGACGACGCAGATCGGCGACCAGGGCCTGACCCTCGGCCGGCTCGCGGCCCTCCTCGCCGGGCTCCCGAACACGACCCCGGGCTACTCGGTCGACCGGATGTGCGCCGGCGCCATGACCGCGGTGACCAACGTCGCGAGCTCGATCGCCTTCGGCGCCTACGACGTCGCGATCGCCGGCGGCGTCGAGCACATGGGCCACCACCCGATGGGCGAGGGCGTCGACCCCAACCCGCGGATCATCGCCGAGCGACTCGTCGACGAGTCCGCGCTCGTCATGGGCTCGACTGCCGAGAACCTCCACGACCGCTACCCGACGCTGACCAAGGAGCGGTGCGACGCCTTCGCCGTCGCCTCCCAGGCCAAGCTCGCGCAGGCCTACGCCGACGGCCGGATCCAGCCCGACCTCGTCCCCGTCGCGACCCGCCACGTCGAGAAGGGGTGGGGCCTCGCGACCGCCGACGAGCCGCCGCGCCCGGGGACGACGATCGAGGAGCTCGGCGCGCTCAAGACGCCGTTCCGCCCGCACGGCCACGTGACCGCGGGGAATGCCGCGGGCCTCAACGACGGCGCGACCGCCTGCCTCCTCGCCTCCGAGCAGGCCGCGACCGAGCTCGGCCTGACGACGCGAATGCGGCTCGTCACCTACGGCTTCGTCGGCGTCGAGCCCGAGGTCATGGGCATCGGGCCGGTCCCCGCGACCGAGCGGGCGCTCGCGCTCGCGGGTCTCACGATCGACGACATCGGCCTCTTCGAGCTCAACGAGGCGTTCGCGGTCCAGGTCCTCGCCTTCCTCGAGCACTTCGGCATCGCCGACGACGACCCGCGCGTCAACCAGTTCGGCGGCGCGATCGCCGTCGGCCACCCGCTCGCCTCCTCCGGCGTGCGCCTCATGACCCAGCTCTCCCGCCAGTTCGAGGAGCACCCGGAGGTCCGCTACGGGTTGACCGCGATGTGCATCGGGATCGGCATGGGCGGCGCCGTCATCTGGGAGAACCCGCACCACGCCGACTACGGCCAGGAGATCTGACATGACCGACACCGCGACCCAGACCCCCGGCTCGGGCCCCAGCGCAGCTGGGGAGGTCGTCACCCATACCCCGACGCAGGACGTCGTCCTGCCCGGCGGCGGTGGCATCCTCGCGCTCGTCACGCTCGACAACGGCCATGACCACACGCGCCCCAACACCTTCGGGCCCGCCTCGATCGCCGAGCTCTCGGCGACCGTCGGCCGTCTCGCCGAGCGGGCGGATGCAGGTGAGATCCAGGCCGTCGGCATCACCGGCAAGCCGTTCGTCTTCGCCGTCGGCGCCGACCTGTCCGGCGTCCCGAGCGTGACCCACGAGGACCAGGCGCTCGAGATCGCCCGGGCCGGGCACGCGGCATTCGCCGCCGTCATGGACCTGCCCGTCCCGACCTTCGCCTTCGTCAACGGGGCCGCGATGGGCGGCGGGGTCGAGATCGGCCTCGCCTGCGACTTCCGGACGATCTCCGCCGGCGTCCCCGCCCTCGCGCTCCCCGAGTGCTTCCTCGGGCTCGTCCCCGGCTGGGGCGGCTGCTACCTGCTCCCCCGCCTCGTCGGCGCGGAGAGGGCGCTGTCCGTCATCGTCGACAACGCGCTCAACCAGAACCGCATGCTCAAGGGTCCGGAGGCGTTCGCGCTCGGGATCGCCGACGCGGTCCTCGCGCCCGCGGACTTCCTCGAGGACAGCCTCCGCTGGGCCGGGGCCGTCCTCCGGGGCGAGGTCACCGTCGAGCGCGCCGACCACACGGCCGACGAGTCAGCCTGGGGAGCCGCGGTCGCGAAGGCGACGAAGACCGCGAAGGCCCGGACCGCCGGCCGCTCCCCCGCGCCGTTCCGCGCGATCGAGCTCGTCCGAGCGGCGCGCACGAGCGACCGCGAGACCGCCTTCGCGGCGGAGGACCGGGCGCTCGCCGACCTCATCATGGGCGACGAGCTCCGCGCCGGGCTCTACGCGTTCGACCTCGTCCAGAAGCGCGCGAAGCGCCCTGCCGGCGCTCCGGACCCGTCCCTCGCCCGACCCGTGACCAAGGTCGGCATCGTCGGCGCCGGGCTCATGGCGAGCCAGCTCGCTCTCCTCTTCGCGCGGAGCCTCGGCGTCCCCGTCGTGCTGACCGACCTCGACCAGGGGCGCGTCGACAAGGGCGTCGGCTGGGTCCACGGCGAGGTCGCCACCCTCCTCGCCAAGGGCCGGATCGGGCAGGACCAGGCGAACTTCCTCACCGGCCTCGTGACCGGGTCGACGGGCAAGGCGGGCTTCGCCGACGCCGACTTCGTCGTCGAGGCGGTCTTCGAGGAGATGTCGGTCAAGAAGCAGGTGTGGGCGGAGGTCGAGGCCGTCGTGACGCCCGAATGCGTCCTCGCCTCCAACACCTCCTCCCTGTCGATCACCGAGATGGCCGCCGACCTCGCGCACCCCGAGCGGGTCGTCGGCTTCCACTTCTTCAACCCCGTCGCCGTCATGCCGCTCCTCGAGGTCATCCCGGGAGAGCGGACCGACGACGCCGCCCTGGCCACCGCGTTCGCCGTCGGCAAGAAGCTGCGCAAGACGACGATCCGCGTCAAGGACTCGGCGTCCTTCATCGCCAACCGGCTCCTCGGCCGCTTCATGGGCGAGTTCAGCCGGATCGTCGAGGAGGGCACCCCGGTCGATGTCGCGGACCGCGCGGTCGCCGGCCTCGCCCCGATGTCGCCCAACGTCCTCCTCCAGCTCGTCGGCCCGCCGATCGCGCTGCACAACAGCGAGACGCTCCACCGCGCCTTCGGCGACCGCTTCCACGTCTCGGACAACCTCAAGCGGATCGTGGAGGCGCGCAAGCCGGGCTACTTCACGACCGACGAGTCCGGGCGCCAGGTCCTCGACCCCGAGGTCGCGGCCCTGCTCGCGACCCCCGAGCAGCCGGTCGTCCTCGACGAGGCCGAGGTCCGCGAGCGGGTCCTGTCGGCCATCG
Source organism: uncultured Actinomycetota bacterium (assembly GCA_963752365.1). GTDB lineage: Bacteria > Actinomycetota > Actinomycetes > Actinomycetales > Dermatophilaceae > CAVVXY01. Next base: position 42,205 of record CAVVXY010000009.1, on the reverse strand, counting down.
CCGACGAGGTGCGCCGAATGCTCGACGAGGGCGTCGCGCAGGCGCCGATGGACATCGACCTCGCGATGATCACCGGGGCCGGCTTCCAGTTCTGGAACGGCGGGGTCACCCCGCTCCTCGACCGGGAGGGCGTCTCCGAGCGCGTCGCCGGCGGCCGCTTCCTCCCGCCCGGCGTCGCGTCCGTCCCGACCGCCTGACCGGATGCCCCGAATGCCGTGACCCCTCGCTCGCCGCGGTGCTAGCGTCGAGGGAGGGCACGGCGGACCGGAGGCATCGTGGACGCATTCATCACGTTCGACGGGGTCGACGGCGAGTCGACCCACAAGGACCACAAGGGCGAGGTCGAGGTCCTGTCCTGGAACTGGGGCGTCAGCAACGACGTGGCCCCCGGGACGGGCGGTGGGGGCGGCGTCGGCAAGGCGCGGGTCCACGAGTTCCGCTTCGTCCACCAGTACGACTCCGCCTCACCGACGCTCGCCGAGACGGCCACGACGGGCAAGCACCTCAAGGAGGCGTTCCTCTCGGTGAGCCGTGGCGGCGAGAAGGCCACCCGCTTCCTCAAGGTGAGCATGAAGGACGTCCTCGTCACCGAGGTCGACGTCTCCGCCGGGAGCGACGCGGTCATCGAGCAGATCTCCCTCCGGCCGGAGTGGATCCGCTTCGACTACGCGCGGCAGACCCCGAGCGGTGCGGTCGGCGGCACGACTTCGTTCACCTGGGACGGCGGGCGGGGCTCCGGCCTCAAGGGCGGCTGATGAGCGAGGGCGGGGCCCGCGCCGCGGCCGTCGCCCTCCTCCGCGACGACGACCCCCAGGGGGCTGAGGCGCTGCTCCGCGCCGAACCACAGGACGTCGACGTCCTCCACCTCCGCGCGGTCGCCGCGCACCAGCGGCGCCGGACCGCCGATGCCGAGGAGCTCATGGCGCGTGCCATCGGCCTCGCGACGTCGGACACCCTCCTCGCGAGCCTGCACAACGACCTCGGCAACATCCGGCTCGAGTCCGGCGACCCCGCAGCGGCTGTCGCGTCGTACGAGGCGAGCCTCGCCGTCCAGCCCGGCGACGGACCGACCCTGGTCAACCTCGCGACGGCTCTGCGGCTCCGCTCCGAGACGGTGCGCTCGGCCGAGGCCGCGCTGGCCGCACTCGCGACCGACCCCACGAGCGACCCGGCCCGGCACGCCGTGGCGAATGCCGTGCAGCGCCTCACCCTGGAGGAGCGCCACGACGAGGCCCTGCAGGTCACCCGCCGGTGGCACGGCCTCGACCCCGACCACGCCGGCGTCCGGCACCGCCTCGCCGCGCTCGGCGGGCTGCCCGCCCCCGAGCAGGCGCCGCCGGACTACGTCGAGTCGCTCTTCGACGCGGTCGCCCCGGAGTTCGACCCGCATCTCGCGTCTCTTGGCTACCGGGCGCCCGAGCTCGTGACCGACGCGGTCCGGGCGGCGCTCGGGGAGCCCGCCGGCGACCTGGCCGTCGCCGACGTCGGGTGCGGCACCGGGCTCGCCGGCGCGCTCGTCCGGCCGTGGGCGACGACGCTCGTCGGCTGCGACCTCTCCCTCGGGATGCTCGGGCGGGCGCAGCGCCGAGGCTGCTACGACGAGCTCTTCAAGGCCGACCTCGTCGACTTCCTCGCCGCCCAGGGCACGGCATTCGACCTCGTCGTCTGCGCGGACACGCTCTGCTACCTCGGCGACCTCACCACCTTCGCGGCGGCCGCAGCCGGGGCGCTGCGACCGGGCGCGGCGCTCGTCGCAACCGTCGAGTCGCACGACGACGCCGGTGGCCGTGGACCGTGGCGGCTCACGACCTCGGGTCGCTACGCGCACTCCGCGAGCCACCTGCGCGAGGCGTCCCGGGCGGCCGGCCTGAGCGCACCCGACCTCCGCGAGGTCGACCTCCGGATGGAGGCCGGGCGCCCGGTCCGCGGGCTCGTCTGGACCGCCCGACGGACCTGAATGGTGCGTCTATCTCATATATGAGTTACCGTTGAAGCGTGACGATGACGACGACGACCACGACGAACGACACCTACCTGACCCGCATCGGGACGCTCATCCGTGACGCCCGCCGGCACAAGGACCTGACCCAGACCGACCTCGCCGACCTGCTCGGCACGAGCCAGAGCGCCGTCGCGAGGATCGAGCAGGGCAACCAGAACCTCTCCCTCGAGATGCTCGCCCGCATCGGCGAGGCGCTCGACAGCGAGTTCGTCTCGCTCGGCCACGCCCAGCCGCAGCACCTGCGGATCGAGGGCGGCAAGAAGCTCTCCGGCGCGATCGACGTCAAGACGAGCAAGAACGCCGCCGTCGCCCTCCTCTGCGCCTCGCTCCTCAACCGCGGGCGGACGACGCTGCGCAACCTCGCGCGCATCGAGGAGGTCAACCGGATCCTCGAGGTGCTGACCTCGATGGGCGTCAGGACCCGCTGGCTCGACGGCACCAACGACCTCGAGATCGTCCCGCCGGGCCGCCTGGACCTCGCCGGCATGGACGAGGAGGCGGCGCGCCGCACCCGCACCGTCATCATGTTCCTCGGGCCGCTGCTCCACTCCTTCGACGAGTTCGACCTGCCCTACGCCGGTGGCTGCGACCTCGGGTCGCGGACGGTCGAGCCGCACCTGTCGGCGCTCAAGGCGTTCGGCCTCGACGTCGTCGCCACCCAGGGCTTCTACGAGGCCAAGGTCGCGCCGGGCGTCTCCCCGAGCCGCGCCATCGTCCTCACCGAGCGTGGCGACACGGTCACCGAGAACGTCCTGCTCGCGGCGGCGCGGCACGACGGCGAGACCGTCATCCGCAACGCCTCCCCCAACTACATGGTCCAGGACCTCTGCTTCTTCCTCGAGAAGCTCGGCGTCCGGATCGAGGGCATCGGCACGACGACCCTGCGCGTCCGCGGGGTCCGGGAGATCGACGTCGACGTCGAGTACTTCCCCTCCGAGGACCCGATCGAGGCGATGAGCCTGCTCGCGGCGGCCGTCGTCACCGACTCGGCGATCACGATCCGGCGCGTCCCGATCGAGTTCCTCGAGATCGAGCTCGCGACCCTCGAGGGCATGGGAATGCAGTACGAGACGGGCGAGGAGTACGTCGCCGCCAACGGCCAGCACGCGGCTCGTCGACCTGACGACCGTCCCCGGCCCGCTCCGGGCGCCGGTCGACAAGATCCACCCGCTGCCCTTCCCCGGCCTCAACATCGACAACCTGCCGTTCTTCGCGCTCATCGCCGCCAAGGCCGAGGGCACGACGATGATCCACGACTGGGTCTACGAGAACCGCGCGATCTACCTGACCGAGCTGACCAAGGTCGGCTGCCAGGTGCAGCTCCTCGACCCGCACCGCGTCATGATCACCGGCCCGACGCCCAAGTGGCGCGCCGCTGAGGTCATGTGCCCGCCGGCCCTCCGCCCGGGCGTCGTCGTCCTGCTCGCGATGCTCGCCGCGCCCGGCACCTCCGTGCTCCGCAACGTCTACGTCATCCACCGCGGCTACGAGGACCTCGCCGAGCGGCTCAACGCCCTCGGCGCGAGCATCCAGACCTTCCGCGACATCTGACCGTCGACCGCGACGCAGGAGCCTGGTTCGGCGGAAGAACCAGCCGGGCGAGCGCAGCGAGCGCGTCGCCCTCGGGGGCGACGGGGCGGAGCCCCGTCAGTGGGCGGTCCAGCCGCCGTCCATCGCGAACGAGGCGCCGGTGATCGACGCCGACGACGGACCGCAGAGGAAGAGCACGAGGTCGGCGACCTCCTCGGGCTCGATGAGCCGCTTGATCGCCGCGGGGGCGAGCATGACCTGCTCGACGACCTCCGCCTCGGGGATGTCGTGCATCTGCGCCTGGTCGGCGATCTGCTTCTCCACCAACGGAGTTCGCACGTAGGCGGGGTTGACGCAGTTGCTCGTCACGCCGTGCTCGGCGCCTTCGAGCGCGACGGTCTTGGACAGCCCCTCGAGGCCGTGCTTCGCGGTCACGTAGGCGGACTTGAAGGCGCTCGCCCGCAGGCCGTGGACGCTGGAGATGTTGACGACCCGCCCCCAGCCGCCGGCGTACATGTGCGGCAACGACGCGCGGATCAGGCGGAACGGCGAGGCGAGCATGAGCCGCTGGATGAGGTCGAAGCGGTCGAGCGGGAACTCGTGCACCGGGGCCACGTGCTGGATCCCGGCGTTGTTGACGAGGATGTCGATGTCGGCCGGCAGGGCGGCGAGCGCGTCGAGGTCGGCGAGGTCCATCGCGACGGTCTCGAATGCATTCGCCCGGTCGGTCCGGAGCGACTCCAGGCTCCTCGCGTCGAGGTCGACGGCGACGACGGTCGCGCCCGCGGCGGCGAGGGCCTCGGCGCAGGCGCGGCCGATCCCGCTGCCGGCACCGGTGACGAGGGCCCGACGGCCCGAGAGGTCGGTCATGACGGCCCCGATCAGGTGGTCGTGTCGCGACGACGGCGAGCGGCCAGCCGGGACACGATGAGGTTGCGGGCCGTCCCCCAGATGCCGTGCCGGAAGAGCAGGACGATGAGCACGAAGATCGCGCCGGTGATGATCCCGATCCCCTCGAAGCCCGAGCTCGCGAGCCGGTCCTCGAGCGTGACGACGAGGCCGGCCCCGATGGGGCCACCCCAGAGGGTGCCGATCCCGCCGAGGACGGTGATGAGGACGACCTTGCCCGACGTCGTCCAGTCGAGCTCCTGCAGTGAGGCGAAGCCGTGGCTCACCGAGAACACCCCTCCGGCGAGCCCGGCGATCCCGGCCGAGAGGACGAAGGCGAGGATCTTGTAGCGCTCCACGTCGTAGCCGAGCGCGCGGGCCCGCGCCGGGTTGTCGCGGACCGCGACGAGCACCCGCCCGAAGGGGCTGTTGACCGCGCGCCAGGCGACGAGGACCCCGAGGAGGACGAGCGGGATCGCGGCGTAGTAGAAGTAGAACGACTCGGTCTCGACGAGCTCGACGCCGAAGAACGACTTGGGAATGCCCTGCAGCCCGTTCTCCCCGCCGGTCACGTCGCGCCACTGGTTGGCGACGAAGTAGAGCATCTGGGCGAACGCGAGGGTGACCATCGCGAAGTAGATGCCGGTCCGCTTGACCGACAGGTAGCCGATCGGGACGGCGAGGAGCATCGCGACGACCGCGCCGCCGACGACCGCGACGGGGAACGGCAGTCCCGTCTTGATGGCGATGAGGCCGGTCGCGTAGGCGGAGGTGCCCCAGAAGGCGGCGTGGCCGAACGACAGGACGCCCATGTAGCCGAGGAGCAGGTCGATCGAGATCGCGAAGAGCCCCCAGGCGGCGATGTCCATCGCGACCGGCGGGTAGACGAGCCACGGCAGCGCGAGGAGGACGACCACGCCGATCGCCATGCCCAGCGGCCGGAACCACGGGCGAGCGGGCGCGATCGGCCCGCTCGGGAGGTCGACCTCGGTGCGTGCGGTCAGCTGCTCGCTCATGCGACTTCCTCCCGGCCGAAGAGTCCGGCGGGCCGGACGAGGATGACGAGCGCCATGAGGACGAAGATGAGCACCTGCGCGAGCGCCGGGGCGTACGCCTGCCCGTAGGCCTCGACGAGCCCGACGAGGAACCCGGCGACGACGGCCCCGAGGATGGAGCCGAGCCCGCCGATGACGACGACGGCGAAGAGGATGATGACGAAGTTGCTCCCCATCGTCGCCGTCACCGCGCGGAACGGTGCCGCGAGGACTCCGGCGAGCCCGGCGAGCGCGATGCCGAAGCCGAAGACGGGCGTCACCCAGCGGCCGACGTTGATGCCGAGCGCCCGCGAGCGCTCGGAGTCCTCGGTCGCGGCGCGGACGATCATGCCGACCCGGGTCTGGGTGAGCGCCGCCCACACGGCGACGCAGACGAGGACGGAGAAGACCGCGACGAACAGCTGGTAGCTCTGCAGGCTGACCGAGCCGACCGTGACGCGGCCCTCGAGACCCGATGGCAGCTCGTAGGGCTGACCCGAGACGCCGTAGATCCGCTTGACGAGGTCGACGAGGAGCAGGGTCAGCCCGAAGGTCAGGAGGAAGTTGTAGAGCGGGTCGAGGCCGAGGAGCCAGCGGACGAGCAGCCGCTCCATGAGCACCCCGACGACGAACATGATGATCGTGACGAGCGGCAGCGCGAACCAGAAGCCGAGCTCGGCCGAGGAGTTGAGCAGCGCGGCCGCGATGATCGCACCGAGCATGTAGCAGGCGCCGTGGCTGAAGTTGACGACGCCGAGGACGCCGAAGATCACGGCCAGACCGAGGGCGGCGAGAGCATAGAAGCCCCCGGCCGCCAGGCCCTGGATCGTGTACTGGATGAAGGCATTCATGCTCTCACCGCCCTTCTGGTGGTCAGGTCCCCCGCGCGGTCTGCCGGGGGGTGCACGGGGGGCGGAGCCCCCCGTGGGTCAGAGCTTGCACGCCGGGCTGGCCGGCTCGAAGGCCTCCGCGCCGGGGACGGTGGCGACGATCTCCTCGTAGTCCCAGTCCTCCTTGACGTCGGCCTTGCCCTTGACCTTGGCGAGGTACATGTCGTGGACGACGCGGTGGTCAGCGGCGCGGACCTCGCCGTTCTTGAGGAAGACGTCGTTGATCTTCTGGCCTTCGAGCTTCTTGACGATGTCGTCCGCGGCGTCGGTGCCGGCCGACTGGACGGCCTCGAGGTAGTTCATCGCCGCCGAGTAGTTCGCGGCGTGCGCGAAGGAGGGTCGCGTCTGGGTCTTGGCCGTGAACTTGTCGGCCCAGGCCTTGTTGTCGGCCGAGCCGTTCCAGTACCAGGCGTCGGTGAACTGGGTGCCCTCGAACTGGTCGACGCCGAGGGAGTGGATGTCGGTGATGAACATGAGGCCGACGGCGAGCTTGGACTTGCCCTTGAGCGAGCTCTGGTTGAACTGCTTGACGAAGTTGATGAGGTCGCCGCCCGCGTGCATCGCGCCGATGACCTGCGGTGCGTCGGTGCCGGCCTTGGTGATGTAGGTCGCGAAGTTGTCGTTGGGGAACGGCGTCGGGATCGACTGACCGAGCGTGCCGCCGGCCCCCTTGACGGCGTCGGTGAACTTCGCCTGCATGTCCTGGCCGAATGCGTAGTCCGGGTAGACGAGGTTCCATGTCTTGTCGCCGGCCTTGACGATCGAGGTCGCCGACACCTGGGCGAGGGCGTAGGTGTCGTAGGCCCAGCCGAAGGTGTACTTGTTGCAGTTGGCTCCGGTGATGGCGGTCGTGCCGGCCGAGATGTTGATGTAGATCTTCTTCTTCGTCTTCGCCTGCGTCGCGACGGCGAGGGCGGACGCGGACTGCGGGACGTCGAGGATGAGGTCGGCCTTCTGCCGGTCGTACATCTCCTGCGCCTTGCTGTTCGCGACGTCCGGCTTGTTCTGGTGGTCGGCGGTGACGATCTCGATCGTCTTGGCGACCGCCTTGTCGCCGTACTTCGCCTTGTAGTCGTCGATCGCCATCTGCACGGCCTTGACCGTGTTGGGGCCCGACAGGTCCTTGTAGACGCCGGACTGGTCGTTGAGGACGCCGATGACGACCTTGTCGTCGCTGATCTTGCCGCCGCCGCTGCTCGGGCCGCCGCCGCCGCACGCGGCGAGGACGAGCGTTCCGCTCAGGGCCGCCGCTGCCGCGGCGAAGGTCTTGGTGGTGCGCATGGGGAATCCCTCCGTGGGAGCGAGATGGTGAACTCGGGGGTCCACGGGGGCGGAGCCCCCATGGGATGTCAGATGCCGAGGTGCTCGAGCAGCTCGGACTTGCGGGCGGTGAACTCGTCGTTGTCGAGCGACTCCACGACGCGGCCCTGGGCGAGCAGGTAGTGGCGGTCGGCGACGGTCGAGGCGAAGGTGACGTTCTGCTCGACGAGCAGGACCGCGACCCCCCGCTTCTTGATCTCGCGGATGATGTCCCCGATCTGCTGGACGATGACCGGGGCGAGGCCCTCGGACGGTTCGTCGAGGAGCAGGAGGCGCGACCCCATCCGCAGGGGGCGGGCCATGGCGAGCATCTGCTGCTCGCCACCGGACAGCTTGGTTCCCGGGAAGTCCCGGCGCTCGCGCAGGATCGGGAAGTGCTCGTGGATCTGGTCGAGCGACCACGCCGCGTCCGAGACGACGGGCGGCAGCGAGAGGTTCTCGCCGACGGTCAGGCTCGAGTAGATGCCGCGGTCGTCCGGGACCCATCCGATGCCGGCCCTGGCTCGTCGTTCGGGGGCATCCTTGGTCACGTCGCGGCCGGCCCACTCGACCCTCCCGCGGACCTGGCGGTGCAGACCCATGATCGAGCGGAGCAGGGTCGTCTTGCCGGCGCCGTTGCGCCCGACGAGGGTGACGACCTCCCCCGGCGAGACGTCGAGGCAGACCTCGCGGAGCACCTGCGCCTCGCCGTACCACGCCGACAGGTCCTCGACCCGGAGCCGTCCCTCGCTCACGACGCCGCCCCGAGGTAGGCGGTGATGACCCGCTCGTCGCGGCGGACCTCGTCGTAGCTGCCCTCGGCGAGGATGCGTCCCGACTGGAGGACCGAGACGCGGTCGGCGAGCGAGCCGACGACGTGCATGTTGTGGTCGACGAAGACGACGGTGCGGCCCGCGCTGCTGCGCTGGACGAGCTCGATGGTCCGGTCGACGTCCTCGCCGCCCATCCCGGCGGTCGGCTCGTCGAGGAGCAGCAGCCTGGGGTCGAGGGAGAGGGCGAGCGCCATCTCCAGGGCGCGCTTCCGGCCGTAGGCGAGCGACCCGGCATTCTGCCCGGAGAGGTCGGCGAGGCCGACCTGGTGCAGGAGGTCCATCGCGGGCTCGCGGAAGCGGGACAGGACCTTGGCGCTTCGCCAGAAGCGCGTCCCGAGCCCGGTCGGCGAGGCGAGCGCGAGCTCGAGGTGCTCCAGGAGCGTCATCTGGTCGAAGAGGCTCGTGATCTGGAAGGACCGGGCGATCCCGAGCGGGGCGATCTGCTCCGGCTGGAGCCCGGTGATGTCCCGCCCGCCGAAGGTGACGGTCCCGGCCGTCGGCGTGAGGAAGCCGGTCAGCATGTTGAAGAGCGTCGTCTTGCCGGCGCCGTTGGGTCCGACGAGCGCGTGGACGGTGCCCTCGGCGACGTCGAGGTCGACCTCGTCGACGGCCCGGAAGCCGCGGAACTCCATCGTCAGCCCGGAGGCGCGCAGGAGAGGCGAATGCGTCCCGCGGTCTTCGTTCGTGCTCACCACCGGCCTCCTCTCGGGCTCGAATGCGACGTTGCGACCGCCACCCTAGGGAGGCCGAGTGCCACGACCCCATGTGTCGCGAGGACACATATGCGAGGCGACTGGCGGCTCCTGCGCACATGTGCTCCACCACTGCGGCACCTAGGATCGTCGCCATGTCCGAGGCCTCGACCCTGCTCCGCCTGCTCTCCGAGGGAGCCTCGACGAGCGACCTGCTCGCCGTGGACGCCGACCCGACCGTGCGCGAGCTCGCTGTGCGGGTGCGGGCCGACGTCGCCTCCGTGCGCCGCCGGGAGGCGCAGCTCGAGGCGCTCCTCGAGACGGCCAAGGACCTCGCCGCGATGCGGGACCCGGCAGGGGTCCTCGAGGCGATCGTGCGCCGGGCCCGGACGCTCCTGCGCAGCGACCTCGCCTACCTGACGCTGCACGACCCGGATCGCGGCGACACCTACATGCGGGCCACCTCCGGATCGACGTCGGCGGCGTTCCAGTCGGTCCGGCTCCCCCTCGGGTCCGGCCTCGGCGGTCTCGTCGCCTCGACCCGCAAGCCCTACGCGACCCGGGACTACGGGCAGGACGAGCGCTTCCGGCACACGACGGGGATCGACTCCGCGGTCGGTGACGAGGGCATCGTCGCGATCCTCGGGACTCCGCTGCTCGTCGGCGACAGGTTCGTCGGGGTCCTGTTCGCCGCCGAGCGCGGGGAACGCACCTTCGACCACGAGGAGGTCAACCTCCTCGGGTCGCTCGCGACCCTCGCGGCCGTCAGCCTCGTCCAGTCCCGCACCCTCCTCGAGGCGCAGACCGCGCTCGAGGCCCTGTCGGCGGCCCATGAGACGGTGCGCCGGCACACCGCCGGCGTCGAGCGGGCCGCGGCAGCCCATGACCGGTTCGCCGAGGTCGTCCTGTCCGGCGGTGGCCTCGACGACGTGACCCGGACGCTGAGCGAGCTCCTCGACACCTGGGTCGTCCTCCTTGACGACCACGGCGTCCGCCGGAGCGCCTCGGGCGGTGCCCCGCCGACGGGAGAGGAGACCCGCGACGCGCTCGCCGGCCATCCGGCCGTCGTCGCGGCCCTGGCCGGGTCGGGCCGCAGCGCCGAGGCCGACGGCGTCCACGTCGTCCCGGTCCGCGCCTCCGGCGACCCGCTCGGCTCGCTCCTCGTCGGCGTCAGCGCGGAGCTGGACGACGCGGACCGGCGGACCATCGAGCGCGCGGCCGTCGTCAGCGCGCTCGTCCTGCTCTTCCAGCGGGACGCGGCCGCCTCCCGGCGGCAGTTCCACGCCGACCTGCTCTCCGATCTCGTCGCCGGTCGCGGTGACCGGCACGAGCTGCTCCACGCGGGGCGGGTCCTCGGCCTCAACCTCGAGGAGCCGTGGTGCGCCCTCGCGATCCGGGGCGTCGAGGGAGCCCACCGCCGCGCGACAGCCCTGTCCGTCGGCCACGCCCTCGGGGACGGCGCGCTCGTCGGCGAGCACGAGGGGGCGGTCGTGGCTCTCGTCCAGGGCGACGAGGCGCACGACGTCTCCGCTTCCCTCGTCCGCCGCCTGTCCGTCACCGGTCGTCACACGGTCGCCGGCTCCGGCCCGCACCGCTCGGCCGCCGACGTCCCGCACGCGGTGTCGGAGGCCCGCCGGGCGCTCGACGCGCTCGTCGCCCTCGGCCGCGAGGGCGACGGCGCCGCCGTGGCGGACCTCGGTTTCGCCGGTCTCGTCGTCGGCGGCCGGCCGGACATCTCCGCATTCATCCGCTCCGCGCTCGGGCCGGTCCTCGACTACGACGGCGAGCGGGGGACGGACCTCGCCGGGACCCTCGACGCGTGGTTCGCGGCGGACCGCAGCCCCCGGCACGCGGCGGCCGGGCTCCACGTCCACAGCAACACCGTCGCCCAGCGCATCGACCGCGTCACGACCCTGCTCGGGCCGGACTGGCAGCAGCCGGACCGCGCGCTGGAGGTGCGCCTCGCCCTCCACCTGCGGCGGCTCGTCGGCGACGACCCCGCGGCCGACCCCGGAGCCACCGCAGGCGACTCCCGCTGACGGACCGCTCCGCCTCCGGACGCGCACCCATCCCGTGGCGCGGACGGTGGGAGGCTCGGGACATGACCACCCCGGCCCGCACGCGCCCGCTCCGCGTCGGCCTCGTCGGCTACGGGATGGCCGGCCGGCACATCCATGCGCCGCTCCTGGCCCGGGCGGGGCTCGTCGTGGCCGCCGTCGTCACGGCCGCACCCGAGCGGGTCGCCCAGGTCGCCGAGGACCTGCCGGGCGCCGTCGCCGTCCCCGACCTCGACGCCCTCCTGGCCCTCGACGGCCTCGACGTCGTCGTCCTCGCGTCGCCCACCGGTGTCCACGAGAGCCAGGCCGAGCAGGTCATCGCCGCCGGACTGCCGCTCGTCGTCGACAAGCCCCTCGCCCTCGACGCCCCCGGTGGCCTCCGGCTCGTCGACCTGTCCGCCGCCCGCGGGGTGCCGCTCACCGTCTTCCAGAACCGTCGCTACGACCCCGAGCGTCTCGCCCTCGCCGCCGTCCTCGAGCAGGGTCTCGTCGGCGACCCCCATCGCGCGGAGTACCGCTGGGACCGCTGGCGCCCGGTCCGTCGCGACCGGTGGCGCCAGACCTCGACGGCGCGGGAGGGCGGCGGGCTGCTCCTCGACCTCGGGGTGCACCTCCTCGACCAGGCCGTCCTGCTCCACGGCCCGGTCGACTCGGTCTACGCCGAGCTGGACTCACGGGTCGCGGTCGCCGAGGACGACGCATTCGTCGCCTGCCGTCACCGGTCCGGCGTCCAGAGCCACATCAGCACGAGCGCGCTCAACGGGGCACCCGGGCCGCGCGCGCGCCTCGCCGGCTCCGAGGGGGCCTATGTCATCGGCAGGCAGTTCGACGACGTGAGCGCCTTCACCGAGTTCGCCAACGAGGGGGACGCGGTCGGCTGGGTCGTCCGAGGCGAGGAGCGGGTGCCCGGACCGGTCGTGACCGACGCCGACCAGGCCGACTTCTACCGGGCGGTCGCCCACGCCCTCGAGGGCGACGGCGATGGCCGCCAGAGCCGGATGCCGGTCGACCCGCTCGACGCCGTCCACGTCCTCGCCGTCATCGACGCTGCGAGGGTCAGCGCCCGCGACGGCGTCGTCGTCGACGTCGTGACTCCCGGTCGCGACGGCTGAGCCGACTCCCGCCCGGGTCAGAGGCGGGGCTCGAGGTCGGCGACGATCCGGTCGGGGGTCAGCCCGATCCGCTCGAGGACGTGGTTGCGCGAGCCGTGGTCGTGGAAGCCCTTGGGGATGCCGTAGCCGAGCACCGGCGTCGCGACGCCCGCCCGTCGCAGCGCGTCACCCACCTGGGTGCCGACGGCGCCGGGCGCGATGTTGTCCTCGATGACGACGACCTGCCCGGCGCCGCGCGCGAGGTCGACGAGCTCGTCGGACACGGGGAGGGACCACACGGGGTCGACGACGCGGACCGAATGCCCTGCCGCGCCGAGCTTCTCGCCGACGGTGAGGGCGGTGGTCGCCATCGACCCGACGCCGACGACGAGGAGGGCGACGTCGCCGTCGGTCGACTCGGCGAGCACGTCGACCCGGCCGACGGAGCGGACGGCGTCGATCGTCGCGCCGGCCGTGCCCTTGGGGAAGCGGACGATGGTCGGCGCGTCACCGATGGCGATGGCGTCGCGGAGGGCGGCCGTCACGTGGGCTCCGTCGCGAGGGGCGGCGAGGTGGACGCCGGGGACGATCGAGGCGATGGCCATGTCCCACATCCCGTGGTGGCTGGCCCCGTCGGGCCCGGTGATGCCGGCCCGGTCGAGGACGAAGGTCACGCCGGCCCGGTGCATCGCGCAGTCCATGAGGAGCTGGTCGAACGCGCGGTTGAGGAAGGTCGCGTAGATCGCGACGACCGGGTGCCGTCCCCCGAAGGCGAGTCCCGCGGCCATCGTCGCCGCGTGCTGCTCGGCGATGCCGACGTCGAAGGTCCGCTCCGGGTAGGCCTCGGCGAATGCCTTGAGCCCGACCGGGATCATCATCGCGGCCGTGATCGCGACGAGGTCCTCGCGCTCGGCGCCCAGGCGCACCATCTCGTCGGAGAACTCGTCGGTCCAGCTGCGCCCGCTGATCTCGAACGGCAGACCGGTCTCGGGGTTGATGACGCCGACGGAGTGGAACTGGTCGGCCTCGTCGTTGACGGCGTGGTCGTAGCCGCGCCCCTTCTGGGTGATGACGTGGACGATGACGGGGCCGCCGAAGGCGCGCGCCCGGCGCAGCGCGGACTCGATCGCCGGCTCGTCGTGACCGTCGACGGGGCCGAGGTACTTGAGGCCGAGGTCCTCGAACATCCCCTGCGGGGCGACCCAGTCCTTGATCCCCTTCTTCATCCCGTGCATGACGCTGTAGACGGCGCCGCCGACGACCGGCGTGTGCTGGAGGGTGTGCTTGCCCCAGTCGAGGACCCGCTCGTACTGCGGTCGGGTCCGGAGCGTCGCGAGGTGCTCGGCGAGCCCGCCGGCGGTCGGCGCGTAGGAGCGCTCGTTGTCGTTGACGACGATCGTGAGCGGGAGGTCCTTGTCGGCCGCGATGTTGTTGAGCGCCTCCCAGGCCATGCCACCGGTCAGGGCGCCGTCGCCGATGATCGCGACCGTGTGCCGGGAGGCCTCCCCCGCGAGCCGCCGGGCGGCGGCGATGCCGTGCCCCCAGGACAGCGCGGTCGAGGCGTGGGAGTTCTCGACGACGTCGTGGTCGGACTCGGCCCGGCTCGGGTAGCCGGAGAGGCCGTCGGTCTGCTTGAGCCCGCTGAAGTCGTGCCGTCCGGTGAGCAGCTTGTGGACGTAGGACTGGTGGCCGGTGTCGAAGACGACGGTGTCGTCGGGGGTCGAATGGACCCGGTGCAGGGCGATCGTCAGCTCGACGACGCCGAGGTTGGGGCCGAGGTGTCCTCCGGTCCGCGAGACGCTGTCGATGAGGAAGGCCCGGATCTCCTCGGCGAGCTCGGTCAGCCGTGCGGCCGGGAGCGCCTTGAGGTCGGCCGGGCTCGTGATGTGCTCGAGCAGGCTCACGGTGGACGGGTCCTTTCGACAGGGGTAGGGACCAGTCTAAGTGGCCCGCCACCGGGCTCAGGACGGTGCCGGAATGCCGTCACGCGGCATTCCGGCACCGTCCCCGCGGTGCGGTGGGGACTCAGACGACCGAGACCGCCGACCAGGCGGCGGCGACGCTGTTGTACGGCGCCGAGCCGAGGCCGTACAGGTCCCTGGCCGCGTTGAGCGAGGCGGTGCGGGCGCCCTTGTAGTTCGTGCTCGAGGTCATGTAGACGGTGAGCGCGCGGTACCAGATCCTCTGTGCCGCGTCGCGGCCGATGCCGGTGACGGCCGAGCCGTTGCACGTCGTGCTGTTGTGCGCGACCCCGCCGATCGTCCTGGCGCCCGAGCCCTCGGCGAGGAGGTAGAAGAAGTGGTTGCCGACGCCGCTGGAGTAGTGGACGTCGAGGTTGCCGACGGAGGAGGACCAGCAGCTGACGCTCTTGCCGTCCGAGCTCGGGTTGTCCATGCGGCGGAAGCCGACGTGCTTCTTGAGGTCGAACTCCTCGCCGATGAGGTAGTCGCCCGGGTCGTTCGGGTTCGCAGCGAAGAACTCGACCATGGTCCCGAAGATGTCGCTCGTCGACTCGTTGAGGCCGCCGGACTCGCCGGAGTAGGTGAGGCCCGCGGAGTTCTCGGTCACGCCGTGGCTCATCTCGTGGCCCGCGACGTCGAGGGAGACGAGCGGCCCGAAGCTCGTCGCGTCGCCGTCGCCGTACGTCATCTTCGTGCCGTCCCAGAAGGCGTTGACGTAGGCGTTCCCGTAGTGGACGCGGTTGAAGGACGCTCGGCCGGTCCCCCAGATGCCGTTGCGTGCGTGGACCTGCTGGTAGTAGTCCCACGTCTCGTTCGTGCCGTACTGCGCGTCGGCGCCCGCGCTCTGGCGGCTCGTCGTCGACCCGTTGCCCCAGAGGTTGTCGGCGTCGGTCATGAGCGTGCCGTTGGAGCAGCCGATCCCGAAGATCTGGCACCAGATCGAGTCGGTCCTGTTGTTGAGGTCGGTCGTGTAGCCGCCGCCGCGCGTCGCGTCCTTGAGCTGGTAGGTCGACCCGGACAGCGTCGTCGTGAGCGGGACGGTGCCGGAGTAGAGGGTCTGTCCGGACCCGTCGGCGTGGACGACCCCCTCCGAGCGCGACAGGATCGCGCCCGTCAGCGCGTCGACGCGGGTCGTGAGCCGGCTCGGCGTCTGGCCGTCGGCCTGCCGGCCCCCGGTCACGACCTCCCACGCGAGGCGGGGTGCGGCGGACGTCGCGTCGACGACGAGGCGGGGCTGCGTCCCCCGGGCGACGACGCCGTGCCGCCCGATCCCGCGGGCGACCGTCCGGAGGGCAGCGGCCGCGGCGACCTCGGGCGTCGTCGCGAGGGTGAGCGGGGCAGCGAGCGTCTGGCTGACACCGAGGGCGGTCCCGTCGGCGGCCTGGTGGACGACGAGGTCACCGCCGCGGACGGCGAGCCCGCGGTAGGTGCGGTCCATCCTCGTGTGCGTCGCACCCGTCGTGTCCCGGAGCGCGCGCGTCGGGCTCAGCGCCTGGCCGGAGCCGAGCCGGGCCGGTGCCGCGAGTGCGGCCACGGCCTGCTCCGCGGACGCCGCGACCTGGTCCACGGGGACGGGTCGGGCGCGGAGCGGGTCGGGGGACGACGCGGCGCCGGCGCCGGGTGCGGTCCAGGCGGTCGCGGCGAATGCGGCGGCGACGGCTCCCGCCGCGGCGATCCTCGATGTACGCATGCTGGCTCTCTCCTCCAGTGGCAGACGGGTGCGGGGAGCACCCCGCCTGCCCGTTCTAGCGAGGGGTGACCGGCCGCGCCACACCATCTGTCGAACCCTGACGTCCTCTTGACCCTCTGCTGACCCTGCTGCTCACAGACGTGGGACGAAGCGCTTGCCGGTGAGCGCCTCGTGGACGAGCCCGGCCGCGCGGCGAGCGGCGAGCAGCCGGACCCCCTCGGTCTCGAGGTCGGCGAGCACCTGCGCGAGTCCTTCGGGCCCCAGCTCGTCCGCGAGGTCGACGCGGGCGTCCCGGTAGGCCTGCCGCATCGCGACGAGCTGCGCGTCGATGTGCCGCACGGCGATCCACCCGAGCGCGACGGGGTGGCGACGCCACCCCGCATAGGCCCGGTAGTCGGACGGGCAGTGGTCGAGCAGCCAGGCGCACGCCGGGACCTCCCAGCCGGCGACCTCCGGGGGCGGCACGGCCGCGGGCCAGCCGGGTGGTCCGGCGACGGGTCGGCGGGCGGCGGGCATGGCGACAGTGTGGACCGCGACGGTGACACTCGGCGCGGGTCCGGATGATGGAACACGGGCCGTCCCGCGAATAAGCCGGAGTTATGGTTGAGATCATGTTCGGTGATGCTCGCGAGCCGGGCCGGTGACCGTGGACGCACCGGCACACGACCGCGTCCGCCCCTCGCGCGGCGGCCGCTCCAACGGCCAGTGGGCCCTCGACGGGCACGAGCCGCTCAACCACAACGAGGTCTTCAAGGTCGAGGGCCCGGGGCTCGACGTGCGCGAGCGCGTCGAGCAGCGCTACGCCCACGAGGGCTTCGACTCGATCGACGGCGACGACCTCCACGGCCGTCTCCGCTGGTGGGGTCTCTACACCCAGCGCCGCCCCGGCATCGACGGCGGCCGGACGGCGCAGCTGGAGACGCACGAGCTCGAGGACCGCTACTTCATGCTCCGCGTCCGGATCGACGGCGGCGCCCTGAGCCTCACTCAGCTCCGCGTCGTCGCGGACATCGCGACCGAGTTCGCCCGGGACACCGCCGACATCACCGACCGGCAGAACATCCAGTACCACTGGATCCGGATCGAGGACGTGCCCGAGATCTGGCGGCGCCTCGAGGCGGTCGGGCTGCAGACGACCGAGGCGTGCGGGGACACGCCCCGCGTCATCCTCGGCTCCCCCGTCGCCGGCGTGTCCGCCGAGGAGGTCATCGACCCGACCCCCGTCATCGCCGAGATCCAGCGGCGCTTCGTCGGCGACCCGTCCCTGGCCAACCTGCCCCGCAAGTTCAAGACGGCCGTGACCGGGCACCCGAGCCTCGACGTCGTCCACGAGATCAACGACATCTCGCTCGTCGGGGTCGTGCACCCCGAGCTCGGGCCCGGCTACGACCTCTGGGTCGGGGGTGGGCTCTCGACGGCGCCCCGCCTCGCCGAGCGGCTCGGGGCATTCGTCTCCGAGGAGGACGCCGCCGACGTCTGGCACGGGGTCGTCGGGATCTTCCGCGACTACGGCTTCCGGCGGCTCCGCAACAAGGCGCGGCTCAAGTTCCTCCTCGCCGACTGGGGCGCGGCGCGCTTCCGCGAGGTCCTCGAGACCGAGTACCTCGGCCGCCCCCTGCCCGACGGGCCGGCGCCGGCCCCCGCCTCCGGGCCCGGCGACCACGTCGGCGTCCACGAGCAGCGCGACGGGCGGCGCTACGTGGGCGCGACCCCGGTCGTCGGCCGGGTCAGCGGCGCGATCCTCACCGGCCTCGCGAATGCCATGGCGAGCGCCGGCTCCGAGCGGGTCCGCCTCACGCCGCACCAGAAGGTCGTCGTCCTCGACGTGGCCCCCGACCGCGTCGACGCCCTCGTCGCCGACCTGGACGCCCTCGGCCTGTCGAGCGCGCCCTCGCCGTTCCGCCGCTCGACGATCGCCTGCACGGGGATCGAGTTCTGCAAGCTCGCGATCGTCGAGACCAAGCAGGCGGCGGCCGAGACGATCGCCGAGCTCGAGAAGCGGCTCGCCGGCGTCGAGCTCGACACTCCGATCTCGCTCCACGTCAACGGCTGCCCCAACAGCTGCGCGCGGATCCAGACCGCCGACATCGGCCTCAAGGGCATGATCGTCACGACCGACGCGGGTGAGCAGGTGCCCGGCTTCCAGGTGCACCTCGGGGGCGGCCTGGCCTCGGCGGATCGCGACGAGGCCGGTCTCGGCCGCACGATCCGCGGCCTCAAGGTCCCCTCGAGCCAGATGCCCGACTACGTCGAGCGGGTGGTCCGCAGCTACCTCGACGGGCGGAATGCCGGGGAGACGTTCGCGACGTGGGCGCACCGCGCGCCGGAGGAGGCACTCCAGTGACCGCGAGCCCGACGACGAGCACCCAGCAGACCCGGCGCGGCGTCGAGGAGCTGAAGGCCCTCGCCGAGCGCGGCGCCCGCGAGCTCGAGGGCGCCTCGGCCCAGGAGGTCGCCCGCTGGGCGGGCGAGCACTTCGGCCACAGCCTCGCCGTCGCCTGCTCCATGGCCGACGCGACCCTGCCGCACGTCGTCGCCGAGGCGGTGCCGGGCGTCGACGTGCTCTTCCTCGACACCGGCTATCACTTCACCGACACGCTCGTGACGCGCGACCTCGTCGCCGAGGACCTCGACGTGACCGTCGTCGACGTCCGTGCCCGGCGGTCCGTCGCCGAGCAGGACGCGGAGTTCGGCAAGGACCTCTTCGCCCGCGACCCCGCCGCCTGCTGCCGGATGCGCAAGGTCGAGCCGCTCAAGGCGGCCCTCGCCGGCTACGAGGCCTGGGTGACCGGCGTCCGACGGGACGAGGGCCCGACGCGTGCGGACTCTCCCGTCGTCACGTGGGACGACGCATTCGGCCTGGTCAAGATCAACCCGCTCGTCGACTGGACCTTCGCGCAGGTGCTCACCTACGCCGCCGACCACCGGATCCCGGTCAACCTGCTCGTGACGGGCGGCTACCCCTCGATCGGCTGCGAGCCGTGCACCCAGCCGGTCGCCGAGGGCGAGGACCCGCGCGCCGGCCGCTGGGCCGGGCTCGGCAAGACCGAGTGCGGCCTCCACGCCACATGACCCTCCCCCTGGCCCTCGACCTGACCGACCGCCTCGTCGTCGCCGTCGGCGGCGGACCGGTGTCGGCCCGCCGGGTCCGGACCTTCGTCGAGGAGGGCGCGCTCGTGCGCGTCGTGGCCCCCTGGCTGTGCGAGGACCTCCGCGAGCTCGCCGACGAGGGCCGCATCGCCTGGCTGCCGCGCGACTACGCCGGGGACTCCGACCTCGAGGGCGCCTGGCTCGTCCACACGGCGACCGGCGAGCCGGGGGTCGACCGGCGGATCGCCGCCGACGCCGCCGCCCTGCGGACGTGGTGCGTCGACGCGACCTCCGCCGCGACGACGCCCGCAGCCGTCATGGCCCGGGCCGGGGTGACGACGCCGGACGGGACCGTCACCGTGGCGGCACACGCCTCAGGCGACCCACGGCTGGCGGCCGCCGTCCGGGACGCTGTCGCGGTCGAGCTGACGCAGGGCCGGATCCCCTTGCAGCGCAGACGATCTCGCGCTCGCGGCTGGGTGGCGCTCGTCGGCGGTGGACCCGGGGACGACGGGCTGCTCACCGCCCGCGGCCACGAGCTGCTCGCCGCCGCGGACGTCGTCGTCGTCGACCGGCTCGCTCCCCGCGGCCTCGTCGACCGGCTGCCGGAGTCGGTCCGCGTCGTCGACGTCGGCAAGACGCCCGGCCACCACGCCGTCCCCCAGGACCGGATCAACGACCTGCTCGTCGAGGAGGCGCTCGCGGGGAATGCCGTCGTCCGCCTCAAGGGCGGCGACCCCTACGTCCTCGGGCGCGGCGGCGAGGAGCGCCTCGCGTGCGAGCAGGCGGGCGTGCCGGTCGAGGTCGTCCCCGGTGTGACGAGTGCCGTCGCCGTGCCGGCGGCGGCCGGGATCCCGGTGACCCACCGAGGCGTCGCCAAGGCATTCACCGTCGTCACCGGGCACGAGGACGTCCCCACGCTGCCGACGGGCTCGGACCACACCCTCGTCCTGCTCATGGGCGTCGCCCACCTCGAACGCACCTGCGAGCTGCTCGTCGCCTCCGGCCGCGAGCCGCAGTGCCCCGTCGCGATCGTCGAGCGCGGCTTCAGCCCGACCCAGCGGACGACCGTCGGCACCCTGTCGACGATCGGCGCGGTGGCGGCTGCCGTCGGCGTCGAGAACCCCGCCGTCATCGTCGTCGGCGACGTCGTCCGGCTCTCCCCCGACGCGGCCCATCTCGACTGACGCGGTGGGCATGGTCTGATGGCCGACGTGCACCGCCCCGTCGTCCTCGCCGCCCACGGCACCGCCGACCGCGACGGCCTCGCCGAGCTCGAGGTCCTCCGGTCGGCCGTCGCCGCCGGACTCGGCGACCGCGAGGTGACGCTCGGGTTCGTCGACGTCGCCGAGCCGCACGTGCGGGACGTGCTCCGCACGCGGCCGAACGCCGTCGTGGCGCCACTCTTCGTGACGGCCGGCTACCACGTGCGCTCCGACCTCCCGGCCGTGCTGTCGGAGGTGGCCGCGGCAGCCTCGTTGACCCACCATCTCGGCGCCCTCGGAGGCTTCGCCGACCTCCTCGCCGCACGCGCCGCGGCCGTCGGCGGTCCCGGCCGGGCCGCCCTCGTCGTCGCGGGGTCGAGTGACGACCGGGCGCGCGCCGAGGCCGACGCGCTGGGACGGGCGGTCGGCATTCGCACCGGCAGCGGCGACCTGCCCGTGGCACACCTGTCCGGGCCGGGGCAGTCGCTCGACGCGCTCGACCCGGCGCCCGGCCTGCTCGTCTCGACGCTGCTGGCACCCGGGCACTTCCAGGGCCGGCTCCGCTCGTGGGCGGCGGCGCACGGCGTCGCCGCGACCGACCCGGTGGGAGCCGACCCGGGGGTCGTCGCCGCGATCGTCGACGAGGTCAGGCGGGTGGCCGGCCGACCGGCCGGCGCGTGAGCCCGCCCATCCTCGACCGTGACGCCACGGGACCCGAAGGTCGTGGACGGGTTCGGGGTCGCCCGCGCCCAGTCTTGTCACCAGCCGTGGTTACGCTCGACGGCGTGAACCTCCGCGACCGCCTGGGCACCGAGCTGTTCCGCAAGGTGGCGGGGCCCGACGGTCCCCGCCAGCGCCGACGCGTCCACGGGACGCCCGGTCCGCGATGGTTCGCGCCGGACTCCCCCATCGCTCGGGTCCACGGTGACGCGTCGATGTTCGTCGGCGGCATCCGCGCGCTCATGCTCCAGTCCCTGCACCCCGCGGCGATGCAGGGGGTCGCCGACCACTCGGGCTACCAGGGCGACATGTGGGGGCGTCTGGCCCAGGTCTCCACCTACCTCGCGATGACGACCTTCGGGGCCGAGCAGGACGCGCTCCAGGTCATCCGCGCGGTGCAGCGCGCCCACGAGTCGGTGACCGGGACGATGCCCGACGGCACCCCCTACGCCGCGTCGGACCCGCACCTGCTCGGCTGGGTGCACGTCGCCGAGATCGACAGCTTCCTCGCGGCCCACGACCGCTACGGCCACCGCCGGCTCGTCGGTGCCGAACGCGACGAGTACGTCGCCCAGACCGGTGTGGCGGCCGCCCACCTCGGCGTGGTCGACCCGCCGCAGACCGAGGCCGAGCTGCGGACGACGCTCCGGGCGTACGCCCCCGAGCTGCGCGGGACGGCGCTCGCCCGGGATGCGATCAGGTTCCTCCTGCTGCACCCGGACCTGCCGCTCGCGGCCCGGCCGGGCTACCTGTTGCTGACGTCCGCCGCCATCGGCCTGCTGCCGCGGCACGCCCGGCGAGAGCTCCGGTTGCCGCCGGTCCCACCGGTCACGAACCGGGTGCTCGGCGGCGCGGCCACGCGCACCATCCGCTGGGCGATGTCGGCGGGTCACGAGCAGGCGAGGGCGCTGCAGGCCGAGACCGCCGGCGCCTGACCCTCGCCGGGCCGGGCGCGGGAGCCTGTGGTCGAATGGCTCATCGGCGACGTGGGTCGCTGAGCGCTCGCCCCCACAGGAGTCCCCGATGACCCGTCCCCAGACCCGCGAGGTCCAGCTCAAGGCACGCCCGGTCGGCTGGCCGACCCAGGACGACTTCGACCTCGTCGACAGCACCGTCCCCGCCCTGCAGGACGGGCAGGTGCGAGTGCGCAACACGGTCATGTCGGTCGACCCCTACATGCGCGGCCGGATGAGCGATGCGAAGTCCTACGCCGAGCCGTTCGCCCTCGGCGAGGCCATGCAGGGCGGCGCCGTCGGGGTCGTCGAGGAGTCCCGGGCCGAGGGGGTCGCCGTCGGCGACCACGTCCTCCACGGCCTCGGGTGGCGCGAGGTCGCGGTCGTCGACGCCCGGGCGGCGCGGGTCGTCGACCCCGGCGTCGCGCCGGACTCGGCCTACCTCGGGGTGCTCGGGATGACGGGTCTGACCGCCTACGCCGGGCTGACCCGCATCGCCCAGCTCACCGAGGGCGACGTCGTCTTCGTGTCCGGTGCGGCCGGTGCCGTCGGCAGCGTCGCCGGTCAGATCGCCAAGGCCCTCGGCGCCGCCCGGGTCGTCGGCAGCGCCGGGTCGCCGGCCAAGGTCCGTCACGTCCTCGACGACCTCGGGTTCGACGCCGCCTTCGACTACAAGGACGGCAAGGTCAGCCGCCTCCTGCGCGAGGCGGCCCCCGAGGGCATCGACGTCTACTTCGACAACGTCGGCGGCGACCACCTGGAGGCAGCCATCGGGTCGCTCCGCCTCGGGGGTCGCATCGCGGTCTGCGGCGCGATCTCGGCCTACAACGACACCGAGCCGGCTCCGGGACCGCGCAACCTGACCCGCCTCATCCAGACCCGCGGCCGGATCCAGGGCTTCCTCGTCGGCGACCACTACGACCTCGCCAAGGAGTACGCCGAGAAGGCCGCGGGCTGGATCGCGGACGGCTCCCTCACCTCGCGGGAGACCTTCGTCGACGGCCTGGAGAATGCCGTCGACGCCTTCCTCGGCCAGCTCCGCGGCGACAACACCGGCAAGATGGTCGTCCGCCTCTGATCCTCGCGTCGACCTCCGCGACGCGGCGGTCCGCCCGACCTAGGCTGCGCCCATGTCTCCCGTCGAGTACACCCCCTCGGACAGCAACGAGTACTCCCCCGGCTCCGGTGGCAGCGGCTGGCGGCCGCAGTCGTGCGGCTGGTGCGGGGAGCAGGCCTTCGAGGAGGGCTTCTTCGAGGACAGCGGGCAGGGCGCCCGCGGCCGGACCCGCTGGGTCGAGGGGGCGCTGGAGATCGGCATGCTCGGCGGCACCGCCCTCTTCGGCAAGCAACGACGCAACGTCGCCGCCCGCCGCTGCACCACCTGCGGGCATCTCGAGCTCTTCGCGACCGAGTACGACTGAGCCCGGACCAGCCGACGGCGGGCTCGGCCGGGTGGACCCCGGCCGGGCGGGCCGTCAGGGCATTCGTCGCGAATGCGGCTCAGGACGGGTCGGGCGACTCCCCGCCGTCCTGGCCGGCGCCGGCGATGTTGACCATCCACGGCATGCCGAACCGGTCGACGAGCATGCCGAACTCGTCGCCCCACATCTGCTTCTCGAGGGGCATCGTCACCTGGCCGCCGGCGGCGAGGCCCTCCCAGTAGCCGCGCAGCGCGTCGCCGTCGTCACCGGAGAGGCTGACCGAGAAGTTGCTGCCCGACGTGACCGGCTGGCCGGGAGCGCCGTCGGAGGCCATGAGCGTGAAGCCGGCCGGGGTCGCGAGCTGCGCGTGCATGATGCCGTCCGGGTCGACGCCCTCGGGGGCGCCGAACTCGCCGAAGGTCGAGATCGTCAGGTCGCCGCCGAGGACGGAGTGGTAGAACTCCATCGCCTCCCGCGTCGTGCCGTCGAAGGTGAGGTAGGGGTTGAGGGTCTGCGCCATCGCAGGTCTCCTTGGGTCGAGGGGCCACTCGGACAGGGCCAGCGTAGGCCCGACCACCGACAGCCGTCCGGCGTCTGAGCGCGGTCACCGGAAGGCGTCGTCGGGCAGCCGCCGGTTCAGTGAGAAGAGCCGCCCGAGGACCGGCATGAAGATGATGTTGATCCCGTGGAGCAGGCCGATGATGAGCAGGATGCCGGCGATGCGTCCGATCTCCCACGTCACCATCTCGGGCGTCACGAGCCCGGGGGCGTCGCTCAGCTGGGCGCCGTCGTCGTTGTTCCAGTCCTTCTGCGGCGCCACGTGGAGCGTGAACAGGATGTAGGCGCTGAAGATCAGGTAGTAGACGATGTCGGTGAGCACGATGTAGCTCTTGCCGGTCGACGGGTTGTCGTGGAACACGTCGGCCGCGTAGGCGCGGCCGAACCGTTTGATGAAGGGCCCCAGCCACAAGGCGATGCCGACGAGCACCGCATTCGTGCCGAGCTCCAGGATCCACCAGCTCATCTCTCGTCCTCCGGGTCGTTGCGGGGTCAGGGTCAGGATCAGGGCGATCGCGACGGCGATGCCGAGCGCCCACGCGGCGACGAGGAGTCGCACCCTGCGGCGGCGCCGGCGGTCGTGCTCGATGCCCTCGACGACCCGCGCGAAGAGGTCCGGGGCCGGGGTGCGCGTCCGACCGACCTCGGCGAGGGCGTCGTGGAGCCGGTCCTCCAGTGCGCTCATCGGTCCTCCCTCAACATCGTCTCCAGAGCACGGAGGCCGCGCTGCAGGTGGGTCTTCACCGAGTTCGTCGAGAGGCCGAGCGTGGCCGCGATCTCGTCCGGTGGCAGGTCCAGGTAGTAGCGCATGACGACGCAGTCGCGCTGTCGTCGGGGCAGCGCGCGGATGGCCTCGACGACCGACGCGCGCGCCTGTGTCGCCGCGGCCCGCTCCTCCGCCGAGGGTTCGTCGGGCTGGCGAGCGGGGCGGTGCCGGAGCGAGACGAGGCCGCGACGGTTGTGGTCGCGGGCGAGGTTGATGACGATCGACCGGAGGTACGCCGCAGCCTTGTCCTGGTCACGGATGCGCCCGGCGCTCCGCGACAGCCGGATGAAAGCCTCCTGGACGAGGTCCTCGGCGGCGGTGCGGTCGTCGACGAAGAACCGGGCGAGCGAGACGAGCCGCTGCCCTTCGGCGGCGAACAGCGCCGAGACCAACGCGTGCGCGTCACCCTCGCGCGGCTGTTCCCACGCCGCCTCGCCGACCATGGCCATGGACTCCATCACTGTGACGGACGAGCGACCGAACGCCTTGGGTGACAACGAGATCGAGAAACATTCCTCGCTCCGCGCTGTCACCCGCGACGGCCCGACCACTCGTCAGTCGGGTGTCAGCAACATTCTCCGACAAGGGGGCATCCTCCGATGGACAACCACAAAGACGCCCGACGCCGCTGGTCGGTCGTCGGCACCGCCGGCATCGCCCTGGTGGCGACGATGGCACCCGCCGTCGCGGCCGTCTCGCTCAAGTTCCGCGACGACCTCCGCGACTTCGCCACGACCGTCGCGGGGCCGTTCGACGCCGCCCGCGCCAAGCTGACGATCGCCGCGAAGGACGGGACCCAGACCACGCTCATCGTCCACGGCGTCGACCCGGCGGTGAGCGGTCGGACCTTCGGCGCGCATCTGCACAACGGACCGTGCATCGAGAACGACGGGGCCGCGGCGCTCGGCCACTACAACCACTCCGGGACGTCCCCCCTCACGGTGAGCGACCGGACGGAGATCTGGCTCGACGTGACGATCGACGACGAAGGCAACGCCCGCAGCACCTCCCACGTCGACTGGGCTCTCCAGGCCGGTGCCCACTCCGTCGTCATCCACGCCAACCCGACCGCGCCCGACGGGACGGCCGGCGCGCGGCTCGCGTGCCTGCCCGTGGAATGGTCCTGACCGTGCGCGGCCTGCTCCGAGGCGCCGCCCTCGGTCTCGCCCTCGGCGCGGCCTGGGGCGCCGCCGCCCGCGGCTGGATGCGGCTGGTGTCCACCGAGCCGGAGTTCAGCTGGGAGGGGACACTGGCGATCGTCGGCTTCGCCACGCTGCTCGGGCTGCTCGTCGGCCTCGTGACCATCGCCCTGCGCCAGGGGCGGAGCGGCTGGTGGCGGCTGGCCGTGGTGCCCGGCCTGATCCTCTTCCTGAGCCCCGGCATCGTCATGCTGCCGGGGTGCGTGATCGGCGGCATCGCGGCCGCCCGGCGCACGCGGCGCGGGTGGCTCGTGGCGGCCGGGGGGGCTGCGGTCGTGCCCCTCGTCATGTCTCTTGCCGCCGCGTCGAGCGACCCGCTGAGTGTGCGCCTCTGGCTGCTCGCCGGGATGACGCTGCTGACCCTCGCGATCGCCTGGGGGTGGCGGGACCTCTTCACGACCGCCCCCGGACGTGCGAATGCCGCACGGCCGGATGGCCGTGCGGCATTCGCTGAGGGGGCGGACCCTGCTCAGCTCACCGCGTCGAGCGCGTCGACGACGCCCTCGCCGAAGTAGCTGTTGTCCGCGTCGGTGCCCGTGCACGGGGCGCCCGCCGTGGCCGGGAGGCACGCCTTGTCGTCGGCCTGGGCCCGCAGCCTGTCGATCATCTGCGCGGGGGCCCAGTCGGGGTGCACCGACTTCATGAGGGCGAGCACACCGGCCACGTGCGGCGACGCCATCGACGTCCCGCTCTTGAGCCCGTAGCCGTTGTTGTTCACGATCGTCGACAGGATCGAGGAGCCCGGAGCGGAGACGTCGATGACGCCGAGACCGCGGTTCGAGAAGCTCGACAGCCGGCTGTTGAGCGTCCCGGCCGGGAAGCGCTGCATCGAGGAGACCGTGACGACACCGTCGAGCTCGGCCGGGATGTCGTGGCAGGTGCTGTTGACCGTGCGCACGATCGGCGTGCTGTCGTCCGGGCTCGTCCGGTCCGTCGTCTTGTTCGCGAGGTCGTCGGACTCGTTGCCCGCCGCCGCCGAGTGGACGACGCCCTGACGGGTCGACCAGGCGACCGCCCGGCGGACCGACTCCATGGCCGCAGCCTGGTCGGGCTGGTCACCGCAGTAGTAGCGGAACGGGTCGACGTAGTAGCTGTTGTTCGTCACGTCCATGTGCTTGAGCCCCGCCCAGACGAAGCCGCAGACGGCGTACTCCGGGTAGATGAAGCCGTCGTCGTTGACGACCTTGACGGCCGCCATCCGGACGTTGGGCGCGACGCCGACGATGCCGACGCCGTTGCGGGCTGCACCGATCGTGCCGGCGACGTGGGTGCCGTGGTCGCTCGTCGTCGGGTACCACGACCCGGCGGCCTGGTCCGGGCGGCCGGCGTCGATGCACGAGACCGAGTCGGCGACGTCGATGTTGGCGGCGAGGTCCGGGTGGTCGGGGTCGATGCCGCTGTCGAGCACGCCGACGACGACGTTGCGCGAGCCGTCGGTGACCTTGTGGGCCTGGTCGGCCTTGATCATCTGCATGTCCCACTGCTCGGCCTCACGGGCGTCGGTGCCCGCCGCCGGTGCCGGGTCGCTCGGTGCGTCGCCGTTCAGGTCCTTCTTGGGACCGCTGTTCCACGTCGCTCCGCGCCCCCAGGAGGCGCCGGCCTCCGTCGGCGTCCCCTCGGTGACCGGGACCGTGCGCGTCGCGCCGACGGACAGCAGGGCGTTGCCGCCGGCCGCACGGACGTCGTCGCGGAATGCCGAGTGCTGGCTGTGCGCGATGACGACGCCGATCTCGGGCCAGCTCTGGACGACGACGCCGCCGGCGCGGGCGACGGCGCTCTCGAGAAGTCGCGTCTGGCCGGGGTTGGCGATCCGGGCGTTGAGGACGTAGCTCATCGTCGCGCCCTCGGGCGCGACGATCGGCACGGGCGTCGAGGTGTCCTCGGCGGTGATGGCTCCGGCGCTGGGGGCGCAGAGCGCTCCGGCGAGGAGCGTGACCGTTCCGGCGGCGAGGCCGACCCGGTGGCGCAGGGTGAGACGTGGCATTCGGCAGGTCCCTCTCGTGGTGGGCTGAAGTCGGCGCCGGGTCGGTCGACCCGCGCGCTTGCCCATCCAAGCGCACCCCTGCGCCCCGGTGGGGACGACACCACGACCCAATCTCCGACACGCCGGCGGCCGGCCCCGCTCGCGCGGGACCGGCCGTCGAGGACTGTCGTCAGCTGACGAGCGAGCGGAGCACGTACTGGAGAATGCCGCCGTTGCGGTAGTAGTCGGCCTCGCCGGGGGTGTCGATCCGCACCACCGCGTCGAAGGTCGACGTCGACCCGTCCGCCTTCGCGACGGTCACGGCCACGGTCCGCGGGGTCGTGCCGTCGTTGAGCGCCGTGACGCCGGCGATGGAGAAGGTCTCCGTGCCGTCCAGACCCAGGCTCTCGGCATTCTCACCGCCGGGGTACTGGAGCGGCAGGACGCCCATGCCGATGAGGTTGGAGCGGTGGATCCGCTCGTAGCTCTCGGCGATGACGGCCCGGACGCCGAGGAGCGCGGTGCCCTTGGCGGCCCAGTCGCGGGAGGACCCGGAGCCGTACTCCTTGCCGGCGAGGACGACGAGCGGGGTGCCGGCGGCGCGGTAGCCCTCGGACGCCTCGTAGATCGTCGTCTGCGGCGCGTCGTCCCGGGTGAAGTCCCGGGTGAAGCCGCCCTCGACGTCGTCGAGGAGCTGGTTGCGGAGCCGGATGTTGGCGAAGGTCCCGCGGATCATGACCTCGTGGTTGCCACGGCGCGAGCCGTAGGAGTTGAAGTCGCGCGGGCCGATGCCGTGGTCGGCGAGGTAGCGGCCCGCCGGGCTGTCGGCCTTGATCGAGCCGGCCGGGCTGATGTGGTCGGTCGTCACCGAGTCGCCGAGCTTGGCGAGGACGCGCGCGCCCTCGATGTCGGTGACCGGCGACGGCTCGCGCTCCATGCCCTCGAAGTACGGGGGCTTGCGGACGTAGGTCGAGTCGGGGTCCCACGCGAAGGTGTCGCCGGCCGGGGTGTCGAGCCCCTGCCAGCGCTCGTCGCCGGCGAAGACGTCGGCGTAGTCCTTCTCGAAGAGGTCGCGGGTCAGCGCGCCGGCGATCGTCGCCTCGACGTCGCCGGGGGCCGGCCAGATGTCCTTGAGGAAGACGTCCTGGCCGTCGCCGTCCTGCCCGAGCGGGTCGACGTCGAAGTCGAAGTGCATCGACCCGGCGAGCGCGTAGGCGATGACGAGCGGCGGGCTCGCGAGGTAGTTCATCTTGACGTCGGGGTTGATCCGGCCCTCGAAGTTGCGGTTGCCCGAGAGGACGGCGGCGACCGCGAGGTCGCCCTCCTGGACCGCGGCGCTGACCTCGGACGGGAGCGGGCCGGAGTTGCCGATGCACGTCGCGCAGCCGTAGCCGACGAGGTTGAAGCCGAGCTTGTCGAGGTAGGGCCACAGCCCGGCGGCCTCGTAGTAGCCCGTCACGACCTTCGATCCCGGCGCCATCGACGTCTTGACCCACGGCTTGACCATGAGACCGCGGTCGACGGCATTCCGGGCGAGCATCGCAGCGGCCATCATGACGCTCGGGTTGGACGTGTTGGTGCACGAGGTGATCGAGGCGATGACGACGGCGCCGTCCTTCAGCTCGTAGGCCGTCGTCCCACCCGTGCCCGTGTCGCCGCCGAGGGCCTGGACCGGGACCGTGCGGAGGTCGCCGTCGACGCCGTAGTTCTTGACGTCGATGCCGAACTGCTGCTTGGCCTCTGCGAGGACGATCCGGTCCTGCGGGCGCTTCGGTCCGGCGATCGACGGGACGACGGTCGTCAGGTCGAGCTCGAGCCGCTCGGAGAAGCGCGGCTCGGCCTCGGGGTCGAGCCACATGCCCTGCTCCTTGGCGTAGGCACCGACGAGCGCGACCTGCTCGTCGCTGCGGCCGGTGAGGCGCAGGTAGTCCAGGGTGATGTCGTCGATGGGGAAGATCGCGCACGTCGAGCCGAACTCGGGGCTCATGTTGCCGATCGTCGCGCGGTTGGCGAGCGGGAGCGCCGCGACGCCGGCACCGTAGAACTCGACGAACTTGCCGACGACGCCGTGCTTGCGGAGCATGTCGGTGATCGTCAGGACGACGTCGGTCGCCGTGACGCCCGGCTACATCTCGCCGGACAGCCTGAAGCCGACGACGCGCGGGATGAGCATCGAGACGGGCTGGCCGAGCATGGCCGCCTCGGCCTCGATGCCGCCGACCCCCCAGCCGAGGACGCCGAGGCCGTTGACCATCGTCGTGTGGCTGTCGGTGCCGACGCAGGTGTCGGGGTAGGCGACGCCGTCGCGGACCATGGTCACGCTGGCGAGGCGCTCGATGTTGACCTGGTGGACGATGCCGGTCCCCGGCGGGACGACCTTGAAGTCGTCGAAGGCCGTCTGCCCCCAGCGGAGGAACCTGTAGCGCTCGCCGTTGCGCTCGTACTCGATCTCGACGTTGCGCTCGAATGCGTCGGCGCGGCCGAAGACGTCGATCTGGACCGAGTGGTCGATGACGAGCTCGGCGGGCGCGAGCGGGTTGATCTTCTTGGCGTCGCCGCCGAGGTCGGCGACCGCCTCGCGCATCGTCGCGAGGTCGACGACGCAGGGCACGCCGGTGAAGTCCTGCATGATGACGCGCGCCGGCGTGAACTGGATCTCGGTGTCCGGGTCTGCATTCTCGTCCCAGCCGCCGAGGGCGCGGACGTGGTGGGCGGTGATGTTGGCGCCGTCCTCGGTGCGCAGGAGGTTCTCGAGGAGCACCTTGAGGCTGTATGGGAGGGTCTCGTGCCCCTCGACCGTGTCGATCCGGTAGATCTCGTAGCTCTGGTCCCCGACCTTCAGCTCGCCATGGGCGTCGAAGCTGTTCGTGCTCGGCACTGCGCACTCCTTCGTTGAGGGCGATTTATCTTGACGTCAAGATATCTCACCCGGTCCCGGCTGACAACACCGAGCCTATGCCGCCTGCCCGCCGGCGCGGTGGGTCAGAACCGGACCTGGGCGCCCATGACGACGGTCCGCTCCAGCGGGAGGTGGAAGTACTCCGCCGGGTTGGCCGCGTTGTGCGCCATCGCGACGAAGAGCCGCTTGCGCCAGCGCGCCATCCCCGGCCGGTCCGAGACGTGGACGGTGATCCGGGAGAGGAAGTAGACGGCATTCTCGAGGTCGAGGCGGTCGTCGACGCCCCGCTCGGCGGCGAGGCGCAGGCCTGCGGGAACGTCCTGGTCGTCCTGGAAGCCGAAGTCGAGGCGCACGTGGGTGATGTGGTCGGTCGTGTCCTCGAGGTCGTCGATCGTCACCCGGTCCGCGTCCGGCACGTGCGGCACGTTGAGCACCCGCGTCGAGACGATGAGGGTGCACGCGTGGACGACGCGGTTGAAGTCGGCGTTCTCCCGGAAGGCGAGCGGGGTCGTCTGGGAGGTCGGGTGGAGGAAGACCGCGGTCCCGCGGACGACCTGGTGGTCGCCGTCGTGGAGGGCGTCGAGGAACGGCAGGAGCGGCCCCTCGAGCCTGGTGCGGCGCTTGGTCACCATGGTCGTCCCGCGCCGCCACGTCATCATGACCAGGCTCATCGTCGCGGCGACGAGCAGCGGCAGCCAGCCGCCGTGGAGCACCTTGGCGATGTTGCCGGCGAAGAAGCCCGCCTCGATGATCCCGAAGACGACGGCGAAGATCGCGATCTTCCACAGCGCCCACTTGTGCCGGGCCGCCGCGTAGACGCAGAACAGGCCGGTCGTGAGCATGAGGTCCATCGTCACCGCGACCCCGTAGGCCGTCGCGAGCCGCTCGCTGCTGCGGAATGCGACCATGAGGAGGATGACGCCGCCGAAGAGGAGCCAGTTGATCGACGGGACGTAGATCTGCCCACCCTCGGACTCCGAGGTCTGCCGCACGGTGAGCCGCGGGAGGTAGCCGAGCCGCTCGGCCTGCCGGGCGACGGAGAAGGCGCCGGAGATGACCGCCTGGCTCGCGATGATCGTCGCGACCGTCGCGAGGACGACGAGCGGGATCTGGAGCGAGTCCGGCGCGAGGTGGAAGAACGGCGACGTCGCGGTCTCGGGGTGGTGGAGCACCTGCTGCGCCTGGCCGAGGTAGTTGAGGGTCAGGCACGGGAAGACGAGGAGGAACCACGCGCGCACGATCGGGACCCGCCCGAAGTGGCCCATGTCCGCGTACAACGCCTCCGCGCCGGTCACCGACAGGACGACGGCGCCCATCGCGATGAACGCGATGAACGGGTGCTCGGCGGCGAAGAGGACCGCGTGGTGCGGCGAGAGGGCCGTGAGGACCTGGGGGTCGGCGACGATGTGCGGAATGCCGAGGGCCGCGAGGGTGAGGAACCACAGCACCATGACGGGCCCGAAGAGCCGCCCGACCCGCTCGGTCCCGACGCGCTGCGCGGCGAAGAGCCCGGCGATGATCGTCAGCGAGATCGGCAGGACGTACTCCGCGAGGCCGGGCGAGGCGACCTTGAGGCCCTCGACGGCCGAGAGGACGGAGATCGCCGGGGTGATGAGGCTGTCCCCGAAGAAGAGCGAGGCGCCGAAGACCCCGAGGATCATGACGAGGACGAACCGCCGCCCGCCGGGCCGGACGAACTGCCGGGTCAGGTAGGCGAGGGAGAGGATGCCGCCCTCGCCGTCGTTGTCCGCCTTGGTCACGAACAGGAGCTGCTTGACCGAGACGATGAGCGTGATCGACCAGAAGACCATCGAGATGACGCCGTAGACGTCGCCGCTCGTCGGCTGGACGGCGCCGTCGTCGATCGTGAAGACCGTCTGGAGGGCGTAGAGCGGGCTCGTCCCGATGTCGCCGAAGACGACGCCGAGCGCGGCGAGCGCGAGGGCCGCGACCGAGCTGCGGTGGTGTCCTCCCTCGACCGCGTCGGGCGGGGCGGGTGCGTCGGCCGTCGTGCTCACGATCGACGATCGTAGGACGCCGCGATCTCGAAGAGCGCGACGCATTCGACGTGGTGGGTCATCGGGAAGGCGTCGAAGGCCCGGAGGGCGGTCAGCGCGTAGCCGAGGTCGCCCAGGTGGGCGGTGTCCCGGGCCAGTGCCGCGGGGTCGCACGCGACGTAGGCCATCGCCCGGGGCCGCAGCGTGGCCACGGCCGCGAGGACGTCGCCGCCGGCGCCGGTCCGCGGCGGGTCGAGGACGACGAGGTCGGCGGACGGCGGCAGGAGCGGATGGCGGCGGGGCTTGCGGCCGCCGCGGCTCTGGCGCCGCGGGCCACGGGTGCGGCGGGGCACCCCGAAGGCGTCGTCGACCCGGGCCTGGACGACGACCGTCGCCGGGTGGTCGGCGAGGTTGGCCTCGGCCGACCGGCACGCGACCGGGTCGGACTCGACGGCGACGACCGATCCCGTGTCACCGACCGCGTCCCCGAGCGCGGCCGCGAAGAGCCCGACGCCGGAGTAGAGGTCGAGGCAGCGCTCGCCCGGGCGCGGGTCGAGCATCGCCAGCACGGACCCGACGAATGCGGACGCCGCACCCGGGTGCACCTGCCAGAAGCCGCGCGCGCTCACCTCGAGGTCCCGCTCCCACTCCCCCGCCGTCACCCGCTCGATGACGTAGGGAACGGGCGCGGCCGTCTCGCCGCGCGCGTGGAGCTCGACCGTGACCGGTTCTCCGACCGCGGGGTCGACCAGGTCGTAGCCGACGGCCCCGCGCGGGGCCGGGTCGGGCACGTCCGCGAGGAGGACGTTGACCCGGTCCGTGGCGATGAGGCAGCGGTCGACGGGGACGATCTCGTGCGACCGGTGGACCCGCAGCCCCCGCTGCCGGTCCTCGCCGACGGCGAGCTCGATCCTCGTCCGCCACCCGAGCCCGTCCCGGTCACCGGGGACCGGCTCCACGACGAGGTCGTCGGCGAGGTCGAGGCGCGCGAGCCGCGCGAACTGCTCACGGACGACCGACTCCTTGAGTCGGCGCTGCGCCGGGACCGTGGCGTGCTGGAGGTCGCAGCCGCCGCAGCGCCCCGGGCCCGCGTAGGGGCATGGCGGCTCGACGCGGTCCGGCGACGCCGTCCGGACACCGACGGCGTCCGCGCGGAGGAAGCGGTCCCCGGGCTCGCCGTCGGTGACCCGCGCGAGCACCCGCTCCCCCGGCAGCGCGTGCCGGACGAACAGGACGCGACCCTCGTGCCGGGCGACGACGTGCCCGCCGTGGGCGACCGGCCCGCATTCGACCTCGACCTCGACGCCGGGCTCGAGGTCGTCGGCGGCGGGGTCGCTCACCCCTCGCCCCGTCGGACGTCGCCGGCGACGGGTCCGTCGAGCCGTTGCTCGGCGCCCTCGGCCGACTGCAGCTGCCACGGGACGGTCGCGACCATCACACCGGGCGTGAACATGAGCCGCGTGCGGATCCGCAGCGCGGACTGGTTGTGCAGGACCTGCTCCCACCAGCGGCCGAGGACGTACTGCGGGATGTAGACGACGACGAGGTCGCGGGGGTTGTCGGTCCGCAGCGACTTGACGTAGCTGATGACCGGCCGGGTCACCTCGCGGTAGGGCGAGGCGAGCGCCTTGAGCGGGAGCGGGATCTCGCGCTTGTCCCACTCGCGCTGCAGCGCGGCCGTCTCGTCCGCGTCGACGTCGACGGTGACCGCCTCGAGGACGCTCGGCCGGGTGGCCCGCGCATAGGCGAGGGCGCGCAGGGTCGGCTTGTGGACCTTGGAGACGAGGACGATCGCGTGGACCCGCGACGGCAGGAGCTGGTCGCCCTCGGCCGCGACGAGCTCGGCCGCGACCCGGCGGTAGTGCCGCCGGATCCGTCGCATGAGGAGGAAGAGCAGGGCCATCGCGGCGAGCGCGTAGCCGGCACCGTGGGTGAACTTCGTCGCGAGGACGACGAGCAGGACGGTGCCGGACATCGCGGCGCCGACGGCGTTGATGACCCGGCTGCGCCGCATTCGGCCGCGCTCGGCGGGGTCTCGGACGAGGTTGAGCTCGCGGGTCCAGTGCCGGATCATCCCCGTCTGGCTCAGCGTGAAGCTGATGAAGACGCCGACGATGTAGAGCTGGATGAGGCGGGTCACCTCGGCGTCGTAGATGACGACGAGGGCCGCGGCCGCGCCGGCGAGGATGAGGATGCCGTTGGAGAAGGCGAGCCGGTCACCGCGGGTGTGCAGCTGGCGCGGGAGGTAGCCGTCCTTGGCGAGGATCGAGCCGAGGACGGGGAAGCCGTTGAATGCCGTGTTCGCCGCGAGGATGAGGATGATGCCGGTGACGATCGAGACGAGGACGACGCCCGGGTGGAAGCCGCTGAAGACGGACTTGGCCACCTGCCCCATGATCGTGTCCTGGACGTAGCCGTCCCCGACCTTCTGCCCGTTGCGGTAGAGCTGCTCGGAGGGGTTCTCGGCGTACTTGATCCCGGTCCATCGCGCGAGGACGACCATCGACATGAGCATGGTGACCGAGACCGCGCCCATGAGCGCGAGCGTCGTCGCGGCATTGCGGCTCTTGGGGCGCTGGAAGGCGGGGACGCCGTTGGAGATCGCCTCGACGCCGGTCAGCGCGGCGCAGCCGGAGGAGAAGGCGCGGAGCAGGAGGAAGGCCATCGCGAGTCCGCCGAGGCTCTCGAAGTCGGAGTCCGCGTGCAGCTCGAGGGGAGCGCTCGCCGCCAGGGGGAGCGTGCCGAAGGTCTTGCGGACGAAGCCGATGACGGCCATGCCGATGACGGCGGCCATGAACAGGTAGGTCGGGACGGCGAATGCGCTGCCGGACTCCCGGACGCCGCGCAGGTTCATCGCCGTGAGCAGGACGATGAGGATCACCGCGGTGAGAGCCTCGTGACCGCGGAGGAAGGGCATCGCCGAGGCGGCGTTCTGGACGCCGGAGGAGATCGAGACGGCGACGGTGAGGACGTAGTCGACGAGGAGCGCCGAGGCGACGGTCAGGCCGGCGGCCGGCCCGAGGTTCGTCGTCGCGACCTCGTAGTCGCCACCCCCGCTCGGGTAGGCGTGGACGTTCTGCCGGTAGGAGAGGACGACGATGACCATGACCGCGACGACGGCGAGCGCGATCTGCCACGAGTGGGTGAGCGCGAGCGCCCCACCGGCCAGACCGAGGGTCAGGAAGATCTCGTCGGGTGCGTACGCGACGGACGAGAGCGCGTCGCTGGCGAAGACGGGCAGGGCGATCTTCTTCGGCAGGAGGGTCTCGCCGAGCTTGTCGCTGCTCATCGCCCGCCCGAGGAGCACCCGCTTGAGGGTGCGACCGGAAGAAGCCACGACGGCCATGCTAACCACGGCCGGACCCTGCGCCGAACGCATCCGCGTGCGTGTAGCGTCGGCGACGTGCACTTCGTGATCATGGGCTGCGGACGGGTCGGCGCGTCCCTGGCCCGCAGCCTCGAGCGGGTCGGCCACGAGGTGTCCGTCGTCGACCAGGAGGAGTCGGCGTTCCGGCGCCTCGGCACGTCCTTCGAGGGGCGGACGGTGACCGGCGTCGGCTTCGACCGGGACACGCTGGAGGAAGCCGGGATCCGCGAGGCCTACGCCTTCGCCGCGGTCTCCAGCGGCGACAACTCCAACATCCTCGCCGCGCGCGTCGCGCGCGAGACCTTCGGCGTCGAGAACGTCGTCGCCCGCATCTACGACCCCGGCCGCGCCGAGGTCTACCAGCGGCTCGGCATTCCCACGGTCGCGACGGTCAAGTGGACCGCCGACCAGATGCTCCGCCGCCTCCTGCCCCAGGGCCACCTGCCGGAGTACACGGACCCGTCCGGCACGATCGTCCTCGCCGAGGCGCACCTCGACTCCGGCTGGGTCGGCCGTCCGACGAGCCTGATCGAGGAGGTCGCCGGGGTGCGGGTCGCGTTCATCCAGCGCTTCGGTGCCGGTGTCCTGCCGTCGGAGGACACCGTCTACCAGGACGGCGACATCGTGCACGTCGTCGCCGTGCGGTCGCACTACCCCGAGGCGGAGAAGCTCCTCGACGCTCGCGCCGCCGCCCGCCCACCACTGAGACCGTCGAAGGACACCGAATGCGAGTCGTCATCGTCGGCGCCGGAAGTGTCGGCCGGTCGATCGCCCGTGAGCTGCTCCACAACGGCCACGAGGTCCTCCTCATCGACCGCGACGCGGACGAGATGCGGATGGCCCGCGTGCCCGGGGCCACCTGGCTGCAGGCCGACGCGGCCGAGATCAGCGCCCTCGACGAGGCGGGCCTCGGCGACGCCGACGTCGTCGTCGCGGCGACCGGCGACGACAAGGTCAACCTCGTCGTCTCGCTCCTCGGCAAGACCGAGTTCGGCGTCGGCCGGACGGTCGCGCGCGTCAACAACCCCAAGAACGAGTGGATGTTCGACGAGGCGTGGGGCGTCGACGTCGCCGTCTCGACCCCGCGCCTCATGACCGCGCTCGTCGAGGAGGCCGTGAGCGTCGGCGACCTCGTGCGGATCTTCCAGTTCCAGCACGGCGGCGCGACGATGGTCGAGCTGACCCTCCCCGCCGACTCCCCGCACGCCGGCAAGCGGGCCGGCGACGTCGCCTTCCCGCCGGACACGGTCATCGTCGGCATCATCCGCGACGGCCACCCGATCGCCCCGAGCCGCGACGACACCCTCGAGGCCCTCGACGAGCTCCTCTTCCTCACGACGCCGGACAGCGAGGACGAGCTCGAGTCGATGCTCTCCCCCGGCGCCCGGGTGCCGCGCAGCAAGGAGATGTGAGCGAGGGGAGTTATCGGGTCACCCGATAACTCCGCGGATTACAGGGAAGGCTTCTCTGTATTCCGCAGACTTATCGGGTCACCCGATAACTCGACCGGGGTCTCGTGCTCGAGCGGGGTGTGACCGCGCGCGAGCATCGCGCCCATGATCGCGACGGCGGCGGCCCAGAGGGGCCAGCCGAGGGCGATCGAGGCGAAGCCGAGCGCGGCGACCCAGCCCGCGGCGTACATCGGCGCGAGGACCGCCGCGCGGACGGCGAAGAGCCCGACGAGCACCCAGGTGAGCCGCTGCGCGACGCGGACCATGCCGTCGTGCCTCCGCCAGGCGAGCGGGTCCTTGTCGAAGTCGGGGTCGGCGACCCCGGCGAGGAAGCCGATCGCGGGCCAGCGGAGCAGGTTGGTCACCGCATAGACGGCGGCGAGGCCGACGTTCTTGAGAATGCCGGGCAGGAAGGCTCCCTCCGCGCGGCCGGTCAGCCGGACGAAGAAGGCCGCGACGAGGACCCCGACGAGGCCGTAGAGGACGAACCGGGGGTCCCGCCGCTGGACGAGCGCGACGAGGCCGAGGACCAGGCAGAGGGCGCCGGCGACGCCGAAGGAGAGGCGCAGGTCCTTGGTCGTCGACCACGCGATGACGTAGCCGAGCATCGGCAGGCCCGTCTCGACCGAGCCCCGGAGACCCCCGACCGCGGTGACGAGACGCTCCCGGATCAGCTCCTCGACGGTCGCATGGGTCGGCGCCACCGCCTCCGGGACGCTCATCGCGGCGCGGCGGCGCGGATCGTGTAGCGCGGGTTGTAGATCGTCGGGACGCCCTTGACGCGGGTGATCCGGCCGGTCGCGGTCACGCTCGTCCCGCTCGCGAGGCCGCGGATGTGGCGGCGCCCGAGCCAGACGAGCTGGACCGGCACGGTCCCGTCGCTCACCTCGACGACGAGCATCGGGACGCTGCGGACCGGCGGCATCGTCACGGCCGTCACCTGGCCGCAGACGGTCGCGACCTCACGGTCGGGCAGGCAGTCGGCGGCGGTCGCGCCGAGGCGGGACGACTCGGCCTTGAGGCGGTCGTTGTCGAGGTCGGCGGCCGACTTGGCCATCGTCTCGCGCCAGTGCCGGAAGCCGCCCATCAGTGCACCTCGGTGATCTCTGGGCCGCGTTCGAAGGGGTTGAGGTCGTCGACGGCCGGTGCCTCGGGGTCCGCGGCGTCGACGCCGGCGGGCTCGGTGTCGGGCAGCTGGAGCGGCAGCATCTCCCGCGGCGCCATCGGGCTGTCGCCGCGGACGACGACGGTCTGGCGGACGAGGTCGTAGAGCGGCTCGGCGGCGCCGTCGCCGATCGCGGCCTGCCCGGAGAAGACGGCGCGGAGGAACCATCGCGGCCCGTCGACGCCGACGAAACGCGCCGGTGCGTAGACGGTCTGGCCCTTGGGGCCGGCCTGCGGCATTCGCGTCCTCAGCTCCGGACCGAGGGGTCCGGCCGCGTGCTCGGCGGTCCCGCCCTGCGTCGTGATCGACGCGGCGATCTCGTCGCGGATCTCGGCCCACAGGCCACCGGAGCGGGGGGCGGCGAATGCCTGGAGCTGGGCGGCGGAGTCGCCGAGGACCGCGACGGCCGAGGTGACGGCCTGCTGCTCCTGGTCGATCTCGAGGCGGAGCTCCATGCCGTCGACGGCACCGATGCGGAGCGCGCCGAGGTCCAGGCGGCCCTCGGCGTCGTCGACCTCGCTGCTGTCGAAGGGCCCGCGGGTCCGGTCGAAGCGGTCCGGCGGGACGGTCTCCTCCGTCGCCTCCTCGGCGACGTCGCTGTCGACGGTCGCCTGCTCGTCCTGGTCCTGCGCCTTGCGCCGGAAGATGCCCACGTCGTGCTCTCTTGTCGCCTGTCTG
Source organism: uncultured Actinomycetota bacterium (assembly GCA_963752365.1). GTDB lineage: Bacteria > Actinomycetota > Actinomycetes > Actinomycetales > Dermatophilaceae > CAVVXY01. Next base: position 2,806 of record CAVVXY010000009.1, on the reverse strand, counting down.
GATCTCTAGGAGCCCGCGGTGCCGAAGCCGCCGCTGGACCCGTGACCAGTCTCGCCCCGATCGCTGTCCGGAAGCGAATCGGCCGCGGCGAAATCCGCGCGGGCGACCTCCTGGAGCACGAGCTGGGCGATCCGGTCGCCGACCCGGACCGTGAACGGCTCCACCGGGTCGAGGTTGACGAGGTTGACGAGGACCTCGCCCCGGTAGCCGGAGTCGACGGTGCCGGGGGCGTTGACGATCGAGATGCCGTGCCGCGCGGCCAGCCCCGACCGCGGGTGGACCAGGCCGACCCAGCCGTCGGGGATCGCCATCGCGAGGCCCGTCGGGACGATCGCCCGCTCGCCGGGGGCGAGGGTGATCCCCTCGGTGGCCGAGAGGTCGGCGCCGGCGTCACCGGCCTTGGCGTAGGCCGGCATTCGCGCCTCGGGGTGGAGCAGCCGGACGTCGACCCGGGGTGCGGAGGTCAGGCCGCACACTCCAGGCAGACGAGCTGCCCGGACTTCCCCGAAGCGAGCTGGCTGCGGTGGTGGACGAGGAAGCAGCGCGAGCAGGTGAACTCGTCGGCCTGGCGCGGGATCACGGTGACGGAGAGCTCCTCACCGGACAGGTCCGCACCGGGCAGCTCGAAGCCCTCTGCGTGCTCGGTCTCGTCGACGTCCACATTGCTCGTGCTCTTGTCCACACGACGGCTCTTGAGCTCCTCGATGGAGTCCTCGTTGATGTCGTCGTCGGTCTTGCGTGGGGCGTCGTAGTCGGTGGCCATTCCTGGTCTGCTCCGATCTGTGGTTCGTGTGTGTGCGTGCGTGCGTGCGTCGGTTCGCTCTGCCGGACCGTGGGTCCGGAGTGGCGGTCGCGCCGGTCCAACGCCGGACCCGCCGATTTTGTGCCCGCGGCAGGCGCAGTGTGCCCTATTCGCCGTCCACACGCACGCGCAGGGGGTCCCCCGTCTCACGATGTGCGTCGTCGAGGGCCCTGGTCAGGGCTTCGCCGAGACCCGGAGCGGCCGCCCAGGTGAGGTCCGGGTGGGGCGCGGCGAGGCCCCCGGCGCCTCCGAGGAGCGCTCCGGCCTCGGTCGCGACGAGCCAGCCCGCGGCGACGTCCCACGAGTTGAGCCGGCGCTCGAAGTAGCCGTCGAGGCGGCCCGCCGCGACCTGGCAGAGGTCGAGCGCGGCGCTCCCCGCCCGCCGGATGTCGCGAATGCGGGGCAGCAGCGAGGTGAGGACCCGCGCCTGCTGCCCGCGGACGCCGGCGTCGTAGGAGAAGCCCGTCCCGACGAGCGCGAGCCCGAGGTCGTCCTCCTCCGACGCGCGCAGCACGCGGGGGCCGCGTCCCCTCCCCGCGGCCGCCCCGTCCGCCTCGATGTGCAGGCGCGCTCCCCCACCGACGTGGGCCGAGAACGTCTCGCCCGCGCGCGGGTTCGTCACGGCCCCGGCGAGCGGCGTCCACGCGCCCGGTGTCCGTGGGTCGCCGGTCACGACGGCGACGGACACGGCGTACATCGGGATCCCGTAGAGGTAGTTGACGGTGCCGTCGATCGGGTCGACGACCCAGGTCAGGCCGCTCGTGCCGGCGCGCTGGTCGCCCTCCTCCTCGCCGTGGAAGCCGTCGCCCGGTCGCTCGGTCCGGAGCCGGTCGGCGATCTGCCGCTGGGCCCGGGTGTCCATGACCGTGACGACGTCGGTGCGGGTGCTCTTGGTGTCGATGCCGAGCTCGTCCGGGCGGTCCTCGATGAGGGCGGCGGCGGCGCGGGCGATGTCGACGGCGAGCGCCTCGAGGGCGGCGAGGTCCTCCGGGGACGGTGTCGCGGCACTCATCGGGGGTCCCCCTGGCGTTCCGCGGAGTGGGTCCCACGCTCCGCGTGGGAGCGCAGCGGAGGAGCGGAACGTCGTGGGGTGTTCATGCGAGGTCCGGCCGCAGAGCGCGGGCCGGTGCTCACGGAGGTTGGGGCAGCACCCCGGCCGGCACGTGGACGGCGGCACCTCACCGCCGGTCGGCCACGGGCGCAGGACGACCGCCTCCCCGGACGCCTCGAGCGCGCGCGCCTGGAGGAGGTCGACGAGGCCCCGGACGTGGGCCTCGTGGGTGCGGACCGTCGGCACCCGGACGAGCCGGACGCCGACCTCGGCCGCCGTCTCGGCCGCTTCGGTGTCGAGGTCGTGGACGACCTCCATGTGGTCGGCGACGAAGCCGAGCGGCACGACGACGACCTCGGCCACACCCTCGGCGGCGAGCTCGCGGATCCGGTCGTTGACGTCCGGCTCGAGCCACGGCACGGTCGGCGGGCCCGATCGGGAGCAGAAGGCGAGGCCGCCCGGCACCTCGGGACCGTCGCCGCCGAGCCGGGCGAGGATCTCGCGGGCGAGCGTCACGTGCTGGTGGGCGTACGCACCCCCGGGGCCGTCGCCGGGACCGGAGGTGTCGTTCATCGACTCCGGGACCGAATGCGTGACGAAGAGGACGTGGGCGCGCGCCGGGTCGGCGACCTCGTGCCCAGGCCCGCCGGACGAGGTCGAGGTTGGCCTCCCCGAAGCCGCTCGTGTGGGCATACGGCGGGATCTTGTCGACGATCGGGGCGTTCGGGAGGTCGGCGGCGGCCGCGGCGAGGTTCTCGCGGTACTGCCGGCACGAGGAGTACGAGGAGTAGGCGCTCGTGAGGACCGCGACGAGGCGCTGCATTCCGCAGTCGGCGGCCTCGGCGAGCGCCCCGGCGAGGTACGGCTCGGAGTTGCGGTTGCCCCAGAGGACGGGCACGTCGATCCCGCGGCGGGCGAGCTCGGCCTCGAGGGCGGCGAGCAGGTCGCGGTTC
>CAVVXY010000008.1:0-401326 GCA_963752365.1 uncultured Actinomycetota bacterium | reverse complement strand
GTCGACGACGGCGGGGACCGTGATGCCCCGCGCGTAGCCGGGGAAGCGGCGTTCGTAGGCGTCCTTGAGGCGGGGAATGCGCAGGACCGGGTCGACACCGCCCGGGTCCAGGTCGAAGGTCCAGCTGTCCGAGTCGTGGGTGGGACCGCAGAGGCCCATCGAGATCGCGTCCTCGAGCCCGAGGAGCCGCCGGACGATGATCGCGCGGTTGGCCCACGGGCAGGCGCGGGCGGCGACGAGCCGGTAGCGACCCGGCTCGACCGGCCACTCGCTGCTGCCGTCGCTCGTGATCCGGTCCTCGATGTAGCGGGTGTCCCGCTCGAACGTCTCCTCGACGTAGCTGCCCTCGGCCATGACCCCAACCTATGGCGAGCGGCAGCGAGGTATCACGGGCGGCCGCGGGCCCTCCTGCATTCACTCATGGAGAAGGGGGGCCACCATGGCCGACATCCAGAAGTTCAGGGTCGACATCCAGACGGCGGGCGACTCCGGGGCGGGGACGGACGGGGACGTCTACGTCGGGTTCGCCGGGCGGGAGTGGCACGTCGACACGACGGCCGACGACTTCGAGGCCGGCTCGGGCCGCACGTACGTCCTCGGCGCCGGGTCCAACGTCCTGAATGCCGCGGTCAACGACCCGCGGAACCCCTCGGTCAGCTTCCCGCTGCTCGAGAGCTTCCCGGCCTACCTCCGGTTCAACCCGCAGACCCGCGACGACAACTGGAAGCTCCAGCGGGTCGTCGTCACCCTCGAGGACCAGCTGTTCCCGATGTGGGACTCGAACGAGAACATCCCGCAGACGCAGGGCATCTGGCTCGGGACGCGCTCAGGCCTGGTCGTCCACCTGCACAAGCACGACGACGTCATCATCACCTGAGGCCGGCGCTCGGGTCGGTCAGCGGGGCAGCGCGCCGACCCGGGCGAGCAGGAGTGCCTCGGCGACGCAGACCTTCTCGAACTCGCCGAGGTGGAGTGACTCGTTGGCGCCGTGCGCCCGGGAGTCGGGGTCCTCGACGCCGGTGACGAGCAGCGCGGCATTCGGGAACTTCTCCGCGAAGGCGGCCACGAACGGAATCGAGCCGCCGACGCCGATGTCGACCGGCTCGACGCCCCAGGCGTCGGCGAATGCAGCGCGCGCCTGGTCGTAGATCGGACCCTGCGCGTCCGCGGCGAAGCCGGCGCCCATGTCGTCGAGCTCGACCTCGACCTTGGCGCCCCAGGGCGCGTGGTCGAGGAGGTGGCTCGTCAGCGCCTCGTAGGCGGTCTGCGGGTCCTCGTCGGGGGCGATCCGCATGGAGAGCTTGGCGCGCGCGGACGGGACGAGGGTGTTGGACGCCTCGTCGACGGAGGGGACGTCCATGCCGATCGTCGTCATCGACGGACGGTTCCAGAGGCGGGTGAGGATGGAGCCCTCGGTGCCGATGACGTGCGTCCCGTCGAGCATCCCCGACTCGCGCCGGAGGCGGGCCTCGTCGAAGTCGAGGTCGCTCGCCTCGCCGCCCTTGAGACCGGTGACAGTGAGGTTGCCGTCGTCGTCGTGCAGCGACGAGATGAGCCGGATGAGTGCGGTGACCGCATCGGGGACGGCCCCGCCGAACATGCCGGAGTGGACACCGTGGTCGAGGGTCGACACGGTGACGACGACGCGGATCAGGCCGCGCAGCGTCGTGGTCAGCGCGGGCTCCCCGATGTCCCAGTTGCCCGAGTCGGCGAGGACGATCGCGTCGGCCTCGAGCTTGTGGCCGTGGACGTCGAGGATCGTCTCGAGCGAGTCCGAGCCGATCTCCTCCTCGCCCTCGACGAAGATCGTCACGCCGACGGGGAGCCTGCCCTTGTGCGCCCGGAGGGCGGCGACGTGCGCCATGATCCCGGCCTTGTCGTCGGCGGCGCCGCGACCGTAGAGGCGGCCGCCGCGCTCGGTGGGCTCGAACGGCGGGCTGTCCCACAGCTTGTCGTCGCCGGTCGGCTGGACGTCGTGGTGGGCGTAGAGCATGAGGGTCGGCGCGCCGGGCGGGCCGTCGATGTGGGCGATGACGGCCGGGCGGCCGCCCTCGGCGACGATCTCCACCTCGAGCCCCTCGGCGCGGAGCAGCTCGGCGGTCGCCTCGGCGGAGCGCTGGACGTTGGCCTGGTCGAAGGCCGACAGCGAGATGCTCGGAATGCGGGTCAGCGCCTCCAGGTCCGCGCGGACCCCGGGCATGAGCCCGGCCACGGTGTCTCGGATCTCGCTGATCTGGTCACGGGAGAGGACGTCGTCGGTCACGCCCGAGACTGTACCGACCCGGGGCGGAGGCATTCGGCCGGTGCCGTTGCACCGCATACAGTGGGCGCGTGTTCGGACGCCCCAAGACCACCAACGACCACCTCGCCGACGAGGCCCTCCACCCCGCCAGGGAGGGCGCGAAGAACCGCCCGACCCCGACGCGGCGGGAGCAGGAGGCCAAGCGCCGGCAGCCGCTCGTCGTCACCGACCGCAAGGCGGCCCGCGACCAGGACCGGCTCAAGCGCCGGGAGCAGCAGCTCAAGGTCCGCGAGGCGATGGTGACCGGCGACGACCGCTACCTGCCCGTGCGGGACAAGGGACCGGTCAGGCGCTTCATCCGCGACCAGGTCGACGCCCGCCGCAACGTCGGCGAGTTCCTCCTGCCGGTCATGGTCATCGTCCTCGCGATGACCTTCCTGACCCGGCAGCTCCCGGCCCTCTACCTCGTGATCTTCACGCTGACCTACGGCGTCATCGCGATCGGCATCATCGACGCGTGGCTCATGTGGCGTCGCCTCAAGAGCCGCCTCGTGGAGAAGTTCGGCGCGAACGCCATCCCCAAGGGCTCGGTCATGTACGCGGTCATGCGGGCCATGCAGATGCGCCGCACCCGTCAGCCCCGCCCGCTCGTCAAGCGCGGCCAGTACCCCAGCTGAGCGCTTGCTTTATCGGGTGACCCGATAAAGCAGAGGATCACAGACTTGGGAGCTCGGTCAGGCTCGATCTTGTCGGGTGAGGCCGCCGTCCGGCCCACTCGTCAGGCTGAGCCCAGCGACATCGGGCCGTAGACGGCCTCGCCGTCACGGAGGAGGGTCACCGAGGCGACGCCGGCGTCGGCGAGCTCCTCCCACGTCTCGGAGAACCACGTCTCCGCGTCGCCCTGGGTCGGGAAGGCCGTCTCCGTCACGGGCTCGCCCGTCACCGGGGCGCCGCCCGCGTCGGCGTAGGTCCACGTCCACCGCTCGGCCACGGCTCAGGCCTCCCGGACGCCGACTTCGACGAACGGCGGCTTGGTGACCGACGCCGGCAGGTCGCGGCCGCGGACGTCGATCACGACCTCGGCGCCGACGGTGACGGACCGGTCGAGGAGCGCGAGGGCGATCCCCTCCTTGCGGGTCGGCGAGAACGTCCCGGAGGTGACCTCGCCGACGACCTCGCCGTCGACATTCTTGACCGGGCAGTGGGCGCGCGGGATGCCGCGACCCGAGACGACGAGGCCGCGGGTCAGTCGGGTGTCCTTGGCGGCGCGCTCGGCGGTCAGCGCCTCCTTGCCCCAGAAGGCGTCCTTGTCCCAGCCGACGGCCCAGGCCGAGCCGGCCATGACCGGGGTGATCTCCGTCGACAGGTCGTTGCCGTGGAGCGGGTAGCCCATCTCGGTGCGCAGCGTGTCGCGGGCACCGAGCCCGCACGGCTTGCCGTCGTAGGGCTCGACCGCGGTCATCAGCTCGTCCCAGAGACGGCCGGACACCTCCCACGTCGGGACGAGCTCGTAGCCCCGCTCGCCCGTGTAGCCGGTGCGGCACACGATGACCGGCTCGCCCTCCCACGTCGCCTCGACGAAGGACATGTACTCGTGGTCGACGGGCAGGCCGAGGGCCTTGAGGACCTCGTCGCTCCGGGTGCCCTGGACGGCGAGGACGCCGTAGCGGTCGTGGAGGTTCTCGACCGTGATCCCCTCCGGCGCGGCCGCGCGGAGGAGCTCGACGACGGTCGCCGTGTTGGCGGCATTCGGGATGAGGAAGACGTCGTCGTCGGCGCGGACGTACTGGATGAGGTCGTCGACGACGCCGCCGGTCTCGGTGCAGCACATCGTGTACTGGGCGCGACCCGGCCCGATCCGGCCCAGGTCGTTGGTGAAGCAGGAGTTGACGAAGTCGACGGCCCCGGGGCCGCTGACCCGCGCCTTGCCGAGGTGCGAGACGTCGAAGACGCCGACCCGCTCGCGGACCGCCGTGTGCTCCGCCACGACGCCACCGCCGGGGTACTCGATCGGCATCGACCACCCGCCGAAGTCGGCCATCTTGGCGCCGAGGGCGACGTGCCGGTCGTGGAGCGGTGAGAGGAGCAGAGCGTCATCGGCCATGGCGCCAACCTACTGCGTCGCTAGGGTGCGGCTGTGACCTCTCTGCGCCTCGCCCGCCGCCCTGCCGCCGACCTCCGCTGCGACGCCCTCGTCCTCGCGACGACGAAGGGGACCGACGGCGCCGTCCTGGCGGCGAATGCCCTGCCGGCCGCGTCCGCGGACCATCTCACGGCCGCGATCGCGACCCTGCGTCTCACCGGCGCGGCCGAGGAGGTCGCCCGTGTCGTCGCCGTCCCGGGGGTCGCCGCGGCGTCCGTCGTCCTCGTCGGCCTCGGGGCCGGCGACGGTGACGCGCACCTCGTGCCGGACCGCCTCCGCCGGTCCGCGGGTGCGGCGACCCGGTCGCTCGTCGGGCGGGCCGAGACCCTGGCGCTCGCCCTGCCCACACCGACCCTCGAGGCCCTCACCGCCGTCGCCGAGGGCGCGCACGCGGGGACCTACCGCTACGAGCAGGCGCCGGGCACGGCACCCACGGCGCTCACCGTCGACATCGTCAGCGACGCCGGCAAGGGGGTCGCCGCGACGCGGGCCGTCGAGCGCGCGGCCGTCGTCGGCGCACGGGTCGAGCTGGCCCGCGACCTCGTCAACCTCCCCGCCAACCTCCTGACCCCGGCGACCTTCGCGTCGCGCACGCGGGCCGAGGCCCGCCGGTCCTCGGGCAAGGTGACGGTCTCCGTCATCGACGAGGCGGGGCTCAGGAAGCTCGGGTGCGGCGGCATTCTCGGCGTCGGGCAGGGGTCGGCCGTCCCGCCACGGATCGTCCGAGTCAGCTACTCCCCCGCGAAGCCGAAGGCGAGCGTCGCGCTCGTCGGCAAGGGCATCACCTTCGACACCGGCGGCTACCGGATCAAGCCGATCGAGGGCATGCTCACGATGAAGTGCGACATGGGGGGCGCCGCCGCCGTCCTCGGCGCTGTCCTCGCCGCCGCCGAGCTCGAGCTGCCGGTCTCCGTGACCGGGTGGCTCTGCCTCGCCGAGAACATGATCAGCGGCAGCGCCCAGCGCCCCGGCGACGTCGTGACGATGGCGAGCGGGATGCGGGTCGAGGTCCTCGACCCGGACGCCGAGGGCCGGATGGTCCTCGGGGACGGCATGGTCCTCGCGAGCCGCCAGAAGCCCGACGTCCTCGTCGACATCGCGACGCTCACCGGCATGCAGGCGGTCGCCCTCGGCAAGGGCATCGCCGGGCTCATGGGCAACGACGACGGGACGGTCGAGCGCATTCGCACGTCGGGCACCGACGCGGGCGAGGCCTACTGGCCGATGCCGCTCCCCGCGGAGTACCGCGCCACGCTCGACTCGCCGGTCGCCGACATCGCCCACAAGGCCGACGCGCAGGGCGGAATGCTGACCGCCGGTCTGTTCCTCAAGGAGTTCGTCGGCGAGGGCATCCCGTGGGCGCACCTCGACATCGCGAGCACCGGCTGGAACGCCGGCGGCCCGCACGGCTGGCTCCCCAAGGGCGGCACCGGCTTCGGGACCTCGACCCTCGTGCGGTTCATCGAGTCCTACGCCTGAGTCGCCCCGCCAGCTTTCCCGCTCAGGGCGGGAAGGTTCGCCTTGGGCCGGAAGGGTTCGCGACCAAGGCGAGGTTTCCCGCTACGGGCGGGAAAGCTCGAGGACCCGGTCAGCCGGGCCTCAGCCGGACTTCCTCCGGAACATCTGCTCGCGGGCGTTGGTCTCGGGGCCGTGGGTGTGGCCGACCTTGCCGTGCTCACCCTGGTCGGAGACGTCCTTGCCCGCGTGCGCCTGCTTCTTGTCCAGGGCCGCGCGGAAGCGGGCCTTGTCGGCCTCGCTCGGGCCGGACTTGGGACCTGACTTCTTCGCTGACATCGGGCGACCTCCAGAGGGCGTCGGTGCGGACGGACGAGTCCCAGCCAATCAGGGCAGGGCATTCCCCGCCATCGTATGGGTCGGCGAGTCAGTCGTTGCCGCGGCGCTGGCGGCTCGTCCAGTCGCGCATCCGCTGCGGGTAGCCGGTCGCGAGGACGTCGTAGGTCGGGAGCCCCATCGCGCGGGCGACGCCGAATGCCTCGTCGCGGCTCCGGATCGCGCGGCGCGTCCACTCGCCGTCGTGGGCGACGAGGACGAGCGTCGTCGCCGTGACATTGGTCGACGGCTCCACGTAGGCCTCGACCCCGGTCCGTGAGGCGACGAACGCCTCGAGGTGGCGGCGCGCGTCGTCGGGCGCGGAGATCCGCTCACCCGCAGCCGACCGCGCCTCGCGTCGTCGCTTCCAGAAGGCCATGCCCGCCATCGTAGGAAGGGACCCTGTCCCCCGTCTGTGGCGACGCGCCACGCAGTGCAAGGATGGCCGGACCACCGTCACGCAAGGGAGCGCCACGAGATGCCGGCCACCGCCGACCACGCCCAGTCCGACGCATTCGACATCGTCGTCCTCGGGGGCGGCAGTGGGGGCTACTCGTGCGCACTGCGCGCCGCCCAGCTCGGTCAGCGGGTCGCGCTCGTCGAGAAGGCCAGGCTCGGCGGCACCTGCCTCCACCAGGGCTGCATCCCGACCAAGGCGCTCCTCCACGCCGCCGAGGTCGCCGAGGAGACGCGCGAGGCCGGCGTCTTCGGCGTCCGCGCGACCTTCGAGGGGATCGACCTGCCGGCCGTCCACGCCTACAAGGACGGCGTCGTCAGCCGCCTCCACAAGGGCCTCCAGGGACTCGTGTCGGCGGCGACGATCGACTACGTCGAGGGCGAGGGACGGCTGACCTCGCCGACCGAGGTGACCGTCGGGGACCGTGTCCTCACCGGACCCAGCATCGTCCTCGCGACGGGCTCCTATGCGCGCAGCCTGCCCGGTCTGGAGATCGGTGGTCGCATCGTGACCAGCGAGGAGGCGCTGCGGATGGAGGACCTCCCGGACCGCGTCATCGTCCTCGGCGGCGGCGTCATCGGGGTCGAGTTCGCGTCCATCCTGCGGAGCTTCGGCACGGAGGTGACGATCGTCGAGGCGCTCCCGAGCCTCGTCGCGAGCGAGGAGCCGGCGATCGGCAAGCAGCTCGAGCGGGCCTTCAAGAAGCGCAAGATCGCCTCTCGCACCGGTGTCCGCTTCGAGTCGGCGACCCAGGACGACACGAGTGTGACCGTGACCCTCGAGGGCGGCGAGCAGCTGACCGCCGACCTCCTCCTCGTCGCCGTCGGGCGGGGGCCGGCGACCGACGGGCTCGGCTACGCCGAGGCGGGCGTCACCCTCGACCGCGGCTTCGTCGTCGCCGACGAGCGCTGCCGCACGTCGGTGCCCGGCGTCTACGCCGTCGGCGACATCGTTCCCGGCCTTCAGCTCGCCCACCGCGGCTTCGCCCAGGGGATCTTCGTCGCCGAGGAGATCGCCGGCCTCTCCCCCGCGCCGATCGTCGAGTCCGGCATCCCCCGCGTCACCTACTGCGACCCGGAGATCGCCTCGGTCGGGCTGACCGAGGCGCAGGCGCGCGAGCAGCACGGCGACGCGGTGCAGACCTACGAGTACAACCTCGGCGGCAACGGCAAGAGCCAGATCCTGCGCACCCAGGGCTTCGTCAAGCTCGTGCGGGTCGCCGACGGACCGGTCGTCGGGGTCCACATGATCGGCGCCCGGATGGGCGAGCAGGTCGGCGAGGCGCAGCTCGTCGTCAACTGGGAGGCGCACCCGGAGGACGTCACCCCGCTCCTCCACGCGCACCCGACGCAGAACGAGTCGCTCGGCGAGGCATTCCTCGCGCTCGCGGGCAAGCCCCTCCACGCGCACGCCTGAAGTTTGCAAGGATCGACCCCAGTCCACGGATCAAGGAGAACGCCCCATGTCTGAACGCGTCGCGATGCCGGCCCTCGGCGAGTCCGTCACCGAGGGGACCGTCACCCGGTGGCTCAAGAACGTCGGTGACGCGGTCGCGGTCGACGAGCCGCTGCTCGAGGTCTCGACGGACAAGGTCGACACCGAGATCCCCTCCCCCGTCGCGGGCACCCTCCAGGAGATCCTCGTCGGCGAGGACGAGACGGTCGCCGTCGGCGCCGACCTCGCCGTCATCGGCGACGGCGACGCACCCTCCGGCGGCGACGGCGGGGATGCGAATGCGGGAGCCCAGGAGAGCGCTCCGGCCGCCCCCGCCGAGCAGGCCGCACCGGCGGCTGCACCCGCAGCGGAGGCACCGGCCCCGCAGGCGGCACCGGCCCCGCAGGCGGCACCGGCTCCGCAGGCGGCACCGGCTCCGCAGGAGACTCCGGCCGAGCCGGAGGCGAGCGCCCCCGCGGCCCCGTCCGGCGGCGAGGTGTCCGGTGGGACGACCGTGACGATGCCCGCCCTCGGCGAGTCGGTCACCGAGGGCACCGTGACCCGCTGGCTCAAGGCGGAGGGCGACGAGGTCGCCGTCGACGAGCCGCTGCTCGAGGTCTCGACCGACAAGGTCGACACCGAGATCCCCTCCCCCGTCGCGGGCACCCTGACCAAGATCCTCGTGAGCGAGGACGAGACGGTGCCGGTCGGCGCCGACCTCGCGATCGTCGGGGGCGAGGCCTCCGGCGGCGGCTCCGACGCTTCCGCGGAGGCGGCTCCCGAGCCGCCGGCAGCGCCCGAGGCCGAGCCGGCCGCGCAGGAGCCCCAGGCCCGGGCCGAGGAGATCCAGCAGGCCGAGGAGGAGCAGGAGCCCGAGCCCGCGCAGCCCTCGGCCGAGAAGGAGGCACCGGCCCCGGCCGTCGAGCAGCAGGCACCCCAGTCGACGCCGGCCGAGCAGGAGCCCGCCACGGTGACGACGGCGGAGGCACCCGCGTCCGCGGACGGCGGCGGGGACGCCGCGTCCTACGTGACGCCGCTCGTCCGCAAGCTCGCGACCGACAACGGCATCGACCTCGCATCGCTGTCCGGCACGGGCATCGGCGGACGCATCCGCAAGCAGGACGTCCTCGACGCGGTCGAGGCCCAGAAGGCGGCCGCCGCACCCGCGCCGGCTGCTCCGTCCGCCCCGGCGGCCGCGTCCACCGCACCCGCCGCCCCGGCGGCAGCGGCGGCGTCCGACGGCCGTCGCGGCACGACGGTCAAGATGACCCGCCTGCGCCAGACGATCGCACGCCGCATGGTCGAGTCGCTCCAGGTCTCGGCCCAGCTGACGACGGTCATCGAGGTCGACATCACCAAGGTGGCCCGTCTCCGCGACCGCAGCAAGGCCGAGTTCGAGCGGCGCGAGGGGACCAAGCTGTCCTTCCTGCCGTTCTTCGCGCTTGCCGCCGTCGAGGCCCTCAAGGCGCACCCGACGGTCAACGCGAGCATCGACGGCGACCAGATCGTCTACCACGGCGCCGAGCACCTCGGCGTCGCCGTCGACACCGAGAAGGGTCTGCTCGTCCCGGTCGTCAAGAACGCCGGCGACCTCAACATCGCCGGCATCGCCCGCGCGATCGCGGACCTCGCCGACCGGACCCGCAACAACAAGATCACGCCCGACGAGCTCGGTGGCGGCACGTTCACGCTGACCAACACCGGCAGCCGTGGCGCGCTCTTCGACACCCCGATCCTCAACCAGCCGCAGGTCGCGATCCTCGGGACCGGGGCCGTCGTCAAGCGGCCGGTCGTCGTCAAGGACGGCGACGGCGGCGAGACGATCGCGATCCGTTCGATGGTCTACCTCGCCCTGTCCTACGACCACCGCATCGTCGACGGCGCGGACGCCGCCCGCTTCCTCGCCGACCTCAAGCAGCGCCTCGAGGACGGCGCCTTCGAGGTCTGAGAAGGGATTTCGAATGCCGCAGCGCGTCGCCATCACCGGCTCCTCGGGTCTCATCGGCGTCGCGCTGTCGGCGTCGTTGACCGAGCGCGGCGACGAGGTCGTCCACCTCGTCCGCCGTCCCCCGAAGGCCGCCCACGAGATGCAGTGGGATCCGGCCTCCCGCCGGCTCGACCCGTCGGCCCTCGAGGGGGTCGACGCGGTCGTCAACCTCGCCGGCGCGGGCGTCGGGGACCAGCGCTGGACGACCGACTACCGGGCGCAGATCCTCGGCTCCCGGGTGGACGCGACGACGGCGGTCGCCCGGGCGATCGCCGAGGCGGGCGGCGGCATTCGCCTCCTGAGCGGCAGCGCCGTCGGCTACTACGGGGACCGGGACGAGGAGGAGCTCGACGAGTCGAGCCCGCCGGCCCACAGCTTCCTCGCGCAGGTGTGCGTGGCGTGGGAGGCCGCGACCCGCCCGGCGCAGGAGGCCGGCGCGTCCGTCGCCCTCCTGCGGACGGGGATCGTCCTCGCCCCCGACGGAGGCGCGATGACGCCCGTCCTCCGCCTCGCCCGGCTCGGCCTCGGCGGGCCGATGGGCAGCGGCCGGGAGTACTGGCCGTGGATCACGCTGCACGACCACGTCCGCTCGGTCCTCCACCTGCTCGACCACCCGGACGTCACCGGCGCGGTCAACCTCACCGCACCGGCCCCGGCGCGGCAGAAGGAGATCGCCGCCGAGCTCGGCCGGGCGCTGCACCGACCGGCGGTCCTCCCCGCCCCGAGGTTCGCCCTCCGAGCCGTCGTCGGCGAGTTCGCCGGCGAGGTCCTCGCGTCCGCGCGGGTGCTCCCGACGCGGCTGCTCGCGTCCGGCTTCGCCTTCGACCACGCGGACCTCGCGAGCGCGGTCGCCTGGCTCACCCGCGACTAGCACGACCCGAGATCGGCGCCCTACCCGTTGCCGGGCACCGGACCGACCGTGGCGGGCGTCAGCCGGACCTCGTCGCGGCGACGCCGTCGAGGAGACGTGTGAACCGGGTCGTCGTCATGGTCTGCCCGAACAGGTAGCGGAACCGTGCGATCGCGAAGTCGTGGGCCTGCTCGGCGGAGAAGCCGTCGAAGGCCTGCGACGCGCAGGCGTCCTCGAGGATCACGACCTTGACGCCGGCCATGCTCAGGGCGTCGGAGGTCGTGCCGACGCAGATCGGTGTCGTGAGCCCACCCATGACGACGGTGTCCCACCGGTTCTCGGCAAGGACCTCCAGCAGGTTGCCGGCGGTCACGGCGCAGAAGCCCGTCTTGCGGATGACGAGGTCTGCGGGCTGGACGAGATCCGGATAGAACTCCGCGTTCTCCCGACCGGACATCAGCGGATGGTTCGCGACGACCTCGGGCAACGGCTCACCGTCCGGCCCGGGGTAGTCGCCCGGATAGTAGATCTCCCGGCACATGACCACCCGCCCGCCGGCACGTCGCCAGGCCGTCGCTGCGGTGCGGAAGCGCGCCACGGCTGCCGGGGCGTTGGGTGTGTGCTCCCACCCGCCGTCGCCGAACGCCAGCTGGTAGTCGACGCCCAGCAGAACCGTGTGGTCCGGGGAGAGGTCGTAGGGGTCCTCCACGCGCGGGTTGGGGCTCATGTGCCTCCATCGGCAGCTCTTCGTCGACCCTCGTGGGCACCATCCAACTCCTCCGCCGCTGGGCCCGCAGCGCATTCGACGGACCGTCCCGCGCCGAGGAGGTGCTTTCGCCCGGGTCAGGACGCGTCCGCGTCGGCCACCATCCGGACGACGCAACCGTCGTCGCTGCTCGAGATCGAGAGGAGGCTGCACATGTGGTGCGCGATCCAGAGTCCGCGTCCGTGGACGGAGTCGACATCAGGTGAGAGCAGGCCCACGAAGGGGTCGGAAGGTCCCGGGCCGGCGTCGGTCACGGTGACGACGACGCGGCCGGGACGGCTCCAGACCCGCAGGGTCACCGGAGGGCGACCGTGCTCGGACGCGTTGGCGAGGAGCTCGCTCACGGCGCTGACGAGACCGTCGGGGTCCAGGCTCGCCTCCGCCGCCACCGTCGTGACCGCGCGGCGACCGTCCGCCGGCGTCGGGTCGTTCGACACGACGTCGGGCGCCCCCGCCTCCAGGGCGTCGGCGGCGGTGCGCGACCAGTCCTCGAGGAAGGCCTCGGGCGCGAGGTACTCGGAGTTGGGCCGGTCCTCCCCAGCCGGCCCCACGAGGTGCGAATGCACCCGCCTCACGTCGGCGAGGACCTCATCACTCGTGTCACGGGCGTCGTAGACGCACAGAGCGGACACGGCGAGGTCACTCAGGTGGTGGCTGCAGAGGGCCTCGTAGCGAGCCCAGCCGCGCCAGGTACGGGGGGGTTCAGCGAGACGACGATGGGATCACCGGCTCGGAGCCCGGCCTCGACGAAGGGCACGACCTGCGCGAGCAGCACCTCGTCGGAGTCGTGGATCGCGGCCACATGGCGGAACTCCTGCTGTGGCCCGCGAGCCAGTGTCTCCACGATTCCTCCCAACACTCGGAGCCGCGATCCCGCGACCCAGGCCGGTGGGCAGTCCATCCGTCGTGGGCGCTGGTCGCTCATCCATCCCCGAGCGCGACACCATCGTCGCCCTCGAACCACCCCTAAGGGCGGACGACTTCCGAGGAACTGGCGCGGGCGCGTCACCTGCCGAGAGTGAGGTCTGCGAGTCGCCAACCGGTCCCGGTCCGGACCACGACCACGTCGACGGGCTGGGCGAGCCGAGTCGGGCGGCGCTCGGTCGCACCGTCCGCCGCGGTGACGACGTAGGCGGTGGCGTCGAGGCTGGCCGAGATCCGGACCACGGTCCCCGCCGTGACGACGCGGGCCGACCGGATGACGAAACCCACGCCCGTGTAGTGGAAGCCGGCGTCGCGAGCCTGCGTCAGCAGCCTCGCGTCGTCGGCCCCGCTCCTCGACCCTGCGGCGTGGACCGTGGCGAGCGCAGCCGGTCTTAGCGACGCGTCGAGGTCCGGCGCGTCCCACAGCCGGGCGCGCGCAGCGAGCAGGGCGGCGACGACGCCGCGTGGGTCGCGGGTGGCCGCGTCGGTCCGCTCGAGCAGCGGCACGACCGTGGGCGGTCGCGCCGTCGGCGTCGCCGCCGTCCGCGCCGGCCCGGCCGTCACCGCGGGCCCCTCCGTCCCCGCCGGTGCGCTGGCGCGGGGCGAGGGAGTCGTCGTCGCCGCGGCGCGCGGAGACGCCGTGTCGCCCGTCGCCCGGGACGCCGGCGAGGCCGGCGACCGCGGCGCCGCGCTCGCGCGCTCCGGCGTCGGGAGGACGCCCGTCGCGAGGGCGACGAGGGCGAGGATCGTGAGCAGGACCGCCGTCGCGGCGACGGCGACCGGCGCCCAGGCGATGTCGGGTCGCCGCATCCGCAGCCGCGGCAGCGCGGGCCTCGGCCATCTGATCCCCGGCATCGGCAACCGCAGCCGCGGCAGCCGACGCCGAGGCCGCGCGAGCCGAATGCGCAGCCGCGGCCCCTCCTCCTCCGCCGGCGGCCCGGCCGCGAGCGGCACGTGCGCCGCGCGGATGCGCCGGGTCAGGGCGGTCGCCTCGGTCCCCCCCGGTGTGATCCGGAGCGGCTCGGCCGGTGCCGCCTCGAAGATCGCGGTCGCGAGCTCGAGTGCGGTCGGACGGTCCTCGGGCAGCGGGGAGACGGCTGCCTCGACGACGTCGACGAGCGCGGCGGGCACTCGGCCGGCGACCTGCTCCGCGAGCGGTCGGCGCACGAGCGCCGACCCGGGTGCCGACCCGGTCAGGCACCACCAGGCGAGCGCGCCGAGGGCGTGGACGTCGCTCGCCGGGGACGGGAGCGCGCCGTAGTCGACCTCGGGCGCGAGGACGCCGTCGGTCCCTGCGACCTCGACGCGGGCGTCGCCGACGAGGCGCGCGACGCCGAGGTCCGCGAGCGCCGGCTTGCCGGTCGCGGCGAGGAGGACGTTGCCGGGGGACACGTCGCCGTGGACGATGCCGCGCGCGTGGAGGGCCGCGAGGGCGGAGGCGACGGGGGCGACGACGGTGACGACCTCCCCCGCGCTCAGCCGGCCGCGTTCGGTCAGGACCGACCCGAGACTCCCGCCGTCGAGGCGCTCCATGACGAGCGCGATCGCCGGCTGGCCGTCGACGACGCACGGGACGACGTCATGGACGGCGACGACGTGCTCGTGCTCGAAGGACGCCGCGGCGACCTCGAGCCGCGCCTCGTCCGCGCCGATCGCGGCGTGCCGCGGCACCGGGAGGATCTTGACCGCCCGCGGCTCCCCCGCCGCGCCGACCGCGCTCCACACCGGCCCGCCCGCGCCGCGACCGAGCACGTCCCCGAGGACGAGTCCGGGGACGGTGGGCGGCTGGTCGGCGGAATGCATTCACCCACTCTCGCCCGGCCGTGCCGCCGGCCGCAGAAGTTGTCCACAGGCCCCGGCGTAGGCTGACGTCATGCGCTTCGAGCACCTCGGGTTCGCGCCCGACACGGTCGACTACCTCGCCGGCTGGGACCGCCAGCGGGAGGTCCACGCGGCGGTCGTCTCCGGTGAGCTGCCCGAGACGACCCTGCTGCTCGAGCACACCGCGGTCTACACGGCGGGCAAGCGGACCGAGCCGCACGAGCGGCCCGTCGACGGCACCCCCGTCATCGACGTCGACCGCGGCGGCAAGCTGACCTGGCACGGGCCGGGGCAGGTCGTCGGCTACCCGATCGTCCGGCTCCCCGAGCCGATGGACGTCGTCGTCTACGTCCGGCAGCTCGAGGCGATGATGATCGACGTCGCCGGCGCGTTCGGGGTCGACGCGGTCCGGGTCGAGGGCCGTTCGGGCATCTGGCTGCCCGCCGCCGCCACCCGGCCGGAGCGCAAGATCGGGCAGATCGGCATTCGCGTCAGCCAGGGCGTGACGATGCACGGCTTCGCGCTCAACTGCGACTGCACGCTGGACTGGGCGCAGGGGATCATCCCGTGCGGCATCGCCGACGCCGGCGTCTCGACGCTGGCGCTCGAGGCGGGCCGGCCGGTCACGGTCCAGGACGTCCTGCCCTACGTCGAGAAGCACCTGACCGAGCAGCTGGGCTGACCGGCAGCGCGGTCACCGGCGCAGGATCCGCGCCTCCCACGGTCCGAGCGTGATCTCCGCATCCGGACCGGCCGCTTTCGGACCGCTCCGGAGCACGACCTCGGCACTGGCCCACTCCGGCTCCTCGGGGACCGGGGCACGACTCGGATCGTCGGAGAGGTTCGCGACGACGAGCAGCCGCGCGTCGCCCAGCCGTCGCTCGAATGCGTAGACCCGCTCGTCGTCGGCGAGCAGCATCGTGAAGTCGCCGTGGGCGACGACGGGGTCCTCGTGGCGCAGCGCGATGAGCGCACGGTGGTGGGAGAACACCGAGCCGGGGTCGTCGACCTGCGCGGCCGCGTTGATCTCGGTGTGGTTGGGGTTGACCGCGAGCCACGGCGTGCCCGTCGTGAAGCCGGCGTGGGGCGTGGCGTCCCACTGCATCGGGGTCCGCGCGTTGTCGCGACCCTTGGTCCGCAGGGCGGTGAGGACGACCTCCGGCTCGGCGCCGCGGGCGACGGCCTCGCGGTAGTGGTTGACCGACTCGAGGTCCTCGAAGTCCTCGATCGTCGCGAACGGGTGGTTCGTCATCCCGAGCTCCTCGCCCTGGTAGACGTAGGGCGTCCCCCGGTGCAGGTGGAGCACGGTCGCGAGCGCCTTGGCGGAGGCCTCGCGGTGCTCGGGCGCGTCGTTGCCGAAGCGGCTGACCGCCCGCGGCTGGTCGTGGTTGTCCCAGTAGAGGCTGTTCCACCCGCGCTCGGCCATGCCCTCCTGCCACCTCGCGAGGTTGGCCTTGAGGTCGACGACCCGCAGCGGGCGCAGGTCCCACTTGCCGCCGGGACCCGAGTCGAGGTTGACGTGCTCGAACTGGAAGACCATGTCGAGCTCGGCATTCGCCGGGTCCGTCACCTCGCGGGCCGCCTCGACGGTCACGCCGGGCATCTCCCCCACGGTGAGCAGGCCGGCCGGGCGCCGGGCGAAGACCCGTGCATTCATCTCCCGGAGGTGGTCCTCGAGCCGCGCGCCCGCGGCGACCGTGTCGACGCGGTTGCCGAAGAGGGCCCCGTCCGAGACCGGCGCGTCCGCGAAGTCGACGTCCTTGGCGATGAGGTTGATGACGTCCATCCGGAACCCGTCGACGCCCCGGTCGAGCCAGCGGTTCATCATCGCGAAGACCGCGTCGCGGACGTCCGGGTTCTCCCAGTCGAGGTCCGGCTGCTTGGGGCTGAACAGGTGGAGGTAGTACTGCCCCGAGGGCTCGTCCCACGCCCACGCGGAGCCGGAGAATGCCGACCCCCAGTTGTTCGGCTCGGCCCCGGGCTCCCCGCCGACGTGCCCCGGACGCGGGTCCCGCCAGATGTACCAGTCCCGCTTCGGGTCCTCCCGGCCCGAGCGGGAGGCGACGAACCACGGGTGCTCGTCGGAGGTGTGGTTGACGACGAGGTCCATGACGAGCTTGATGCCGCGGTCGTGCATCCGCGCGATGAGCTCGTCGAGCTCGGCCAGCGTCCCGAAGAGCGGGTCGACGTCCTCGTAGTCGCTGATGTCGTAGCCGTTGTCGTCCATCGGAGACCGGTAGACCGGCGAGAGCCAGACGACGTCGACGCCGAGGCGCTGCAGGTGGTCCAGGTGCGCGATGATCCCGGCGAGGTCGCCGACGCCGTCGCCGTTGCTGTCGGCGAAGCTGCGCGGGTAGATCTGGTAGACGACGGCGGACTTCCACCAGTCGCGGGGCACGTCGGTCGCGGTCTCGCCCAGCTCGGTCACAGCCCTCAACATAGGGCCGTCGGAGCCGGCGGTTACGCTTGGAACATCATGACGATCGCACCCGAGGGCCGTCGCCTGCTCCGCGTCGAGGCGAGGAATGCCGAGACGCCCATCGAGCGCAAGCCGGACTGGATCCGCACGACCGCCAAGATGGGGCCGGAGTTCACCGCCCTGCATTCCATGGTCAAGACGGAAGGGCTCCACACGGTCTGCCAGGAGGCCGCCTGCCCCAACATCTTCGAATGCTGGGAGGACCGCGAGGCGACCTTCCTCATCGGCGGGGACACCTGCACCCGGCGCTGCGACTTCTGCGACATCAAGACCGGTCGCCCGGAGGCGCTCGACCGCGACGAGCCGCGACGCGTCGCCGAGTCCGTGCGGCAGATGGGGCTGCGCTACTCGACGGTCACCGGCGTCGCGCGCGACGACCAGCCCGACGGCGCCGCCTGGCTCTACGCCGAGACGATCCGGCAGATCCACGCGCTCAACCCCAACACCGGCGTCGAGATCCTCCCGCCCGACTTCGGCGCCGAGCCGCACCTCGTCGGCATGGTCTTCGACGCCCGGCCCGAGGTGTTCGCGCACAACCTCGAGACGGTGCCGCGGATCTTCAAGCGGATCCGGCCCGCCTTCACCTACGACAAGTCCCTCCGTGTCCTGACGATGGCACGCGACGCGGGTCTCGTGACCAAGTCCAACCTCATTCTCGGCATGGGCGAGGAGGACCACGAGATCGAGCAGGCGATCCGCGACCTGCACGACGCGGGCTGCGACATCCTGACGATCACGCAGTACCTCCGTCCCTCCAAGCTGCACCACCCGATCGACCGGTGGGTCAAGCCGCAGGAGTTCGTCGCGTGGAGCGACTTCGCGACCGAGCTCGGCTTCAAGGGCGTCATGGCCGGCCCGCTCGTCCGCTCCTCCTACCGTGCGGGGCGCCTGTGGGCGCAGGCGATGCACGCGTGGGGTCGCCCGATCCCCGAGCACCTCGCCCACCTGGGTGCGGCGGCGACCGACCCGGCGCGGCAGGAGGCCGCGGCGTTGGTCGCCAAGGGCCTCGGCGACGTATCCTGAGGACTCGCACCACTGCATTCGCCGAATGCGCGTGAGCGACTGAACCCTCCTGCGAAAGGCACGGTCCGACGTGGCCAAGAACGACGACGCCGAGAAGGAGCCGGGCCGGATCGCCCAGCTCCGCCAGAGCTTCACCGCGATCCGCCAGCTCGACTCCAAGGTCGCGTGGTGGATGCTGCTCGGCTTCGTCGTCGGCTTCGGCGTCATCTTCGGCCTCGGCTGGATCCTCGGGCACCCGTGGCTCTCGCTCGTCTCCGCGATCCCCGCCGGGCTCCTCGCCGCGATGTGGGTCCTCAACCGCCGCGGCAACAAGGCGATGTACGGCGCCCTCGAGGGCAAGGCCGGTGCCGTCGGTGCGGCGATCCAGGGCATGGGCAAGCGCGGCTGGTACGCCGACACGACGCCCGTCGCGATGGACGGCGCCCGCAGCGCCCGCCCCGACGACCTCGCCCAGGCCGCGATGGTCTACCGCCTGACCGGCCGTCCCGGCGTCGTGCTGCTCGGCGAGGGCCCGCGCGGCCGCGCGCTCGCGCTGCTCAAGACCGAGGCCAAGAAGGTCGCACGGGTCGCGCCCGGCGTCCCCGTCGAGACGCACTACGTCGGCGACTCCGAGGGCGACGTGCCCCTCGCGAAGGTCTCCGGCAAGCTGACGCGGATGAAGCCGGTGCTCACCAAGGAGGAGGCGTCGCTCGTCAACAAGCGGCTCCGCGCGATCGCGTCCGGCCGTCCCCCGATCCCCGCGGGGATCGACCCGACGAAGGCGCGCGTCGACCGCAAGGCGATGCGCGGCCGCTGACCCGACCGGCTAGGCGGGGATCTGCGTCAGCAGGGCGATGAAGCCGCCGAGGCTGATCGCGACGACGACGGCGGACACCCCCGCGAGCCGCTTGCCGAGCGGGCGCCGCTCGGCGAAGACCATGAGGACGACGCCGACGCCGAGCGCCATCGCCGCGAAGGTCGCCGTGAAGCCGGTGACGGCGACGAGGATCCAGAGCAGGGTCGGGTTCACCGGGTGCCTCCTGGGCGGGTGCGGACGAGGACGGTCCCGGCGGCCCGGTCGTGCAGGCCCCGACCGTCCTTGCCCCAGACGAACGCCGGGACGAACAGGCAGAGCAGCGCGATCCGGACGAGCACCTGGACGGGCGACAGCCGGTCGCGACCCAGGGCGCCGAGGCGGATGCCGACGACGCGGTAGCCGAGGGTGTAGCCGGTCACCGAGACGCTGACGAGGTAGATCGCGGCGAAGACGGCGAGCGGGACGAATGCCTTGAGCCCGGTCGCTCCGAACGGCACGCCGAGGACCCACGTCGAGATCGCCTGCGCGAGCGCCCAGTCGACGACGACGGCGAGCAGCCGCGGCCCGAGGCCGGCGAGCCGGTCGCGTTCGATCACCCGAGGCAGCCTACGTGGGCGGCTCTCGGCATTCGGACGACGGGTCGGGATCGTTAACACGCCCGAAACACTCGGATCACGACGAGGTAATCGCCACCCAATAGCGTGGGCGGCAACGCCAGCGGGCCAGGCGTGATGGCCCCCTCACCTACGCAAAGGAAGCTCCCCTGTGTTCAGCTCCGCTGACGAGGTCCTGAAGTTCATCAAGGACGAGGACGTCAAGTTCGTCGACATCCGGTTCTGCGACCTCCCCGGTGTCATGCAGCACTTCAACGTGCCGGCCGAGACGGTCGACGAGGACTTCTTCACGACCGGCCAGGCCTTCGACGGATCCTCGATCCGCGGCTTCCAGGCCATCCACGAGTCGGACATGAAGCTCATCCCCGACGTGACGTCCGGCTACCTGGACCCGTTCCGCGTCGAGAAGACGCTCATCATGAACTTCTCGATCGTCGACCCGTTCACCGACGAGCCCTACAGCCGCGACCCGCGCAACATCGCGGCCAAGGCCGAGGCCTACCTGACCTCGACGGGGATCGCCGACACCGCCTACTTCGGCGCCGAGGCCGAGTTCTACGTCTTCGACGACGTCCGCTTCGAGACCAAGATCAACGCCGGCTACTACTTCATCGACTCGGTCGAGGCCTCCTGGAACAGCGGCCGCGAGGAGGAGGGTGGCAACCTCGGCTACAAGACGCGCGTCAAGGGCGGCTACTTCCCCGTCCCGCCGGTCGACCACTTCGCCGACATGCGCGACCGGATCTGCCTCAACCTCAAGGAGGTCGGGATCTCGGTCGAGCGAAGCCACCACGAGGTCGGCACCGCCGGGCAGCAGGAGATCAACTACCGCTTCAGCACGCTCCTCGCCTCGGGCGACGACATGATGAAGTTCAAGTACGTCGTCAAGAACACGGTGTGGGCCGGCGGCAAGACCGCGACCTTCATGCCCAAGCCGCTCTTCGGGGACAACGGCTCGGGAATGCACACGCACCAGTCGCTGTGGAAGGACGGCGAGGCGCTCTTCTACGACGAGAAGGGCTACGGCGGCCTGTCCGACCTCGCCCGCTGGTACATCGGGGGCCTGCTCAAGCACGCGCCGTCGCTGCTCGCCTTCACCAACCCGACGGTCAACTCCTACCACCGTCTCGTCCCGGGCTACGAGGCACCGGTCAACCTCGTCTACTCGGCGCGGAACCGGTCCGCGTGCGTCCGCATTCCGATCGCGGGGACCTCGCCCAAGGCCAAGCGCATCGAGTTCCGCATCCCGGACCCGAGCTGCAACCCCTACCTCGCCTTCGCCGCCCAGCTCATGGCCGGCATCGACGGGATCAAGAACCGCATCGAGCCGCCGGAGCCGGTCGACAAGGACCTCTACGAGCTGCCGCCGGAGGAGCACGAGGCGATCGCCCAGGTCCCGGGCTCGCTGCCCGCGGTCCTCGACGCGCTCGAGGCCGACCATGACTACCTGCTCGAGGGTGACGTCTTCACCGCGGACCTCATCGAGACCTGGATCGAGTGGAAGCGCAAGAACGAGGTGGACCCGATCCGCTTCCGCCCGCACCCGCACGAGTTCGAGATGTACTACGACATCTGAGCGACCCTGCGAGTGAAGGGCCCCCGCCGCGGCGACGCGCACGGGGGCCCTTCGCTCTCGGCTCAGGCGCAGAGGACGTTCTGCGCGAGGTTGTCACCGAACGACTCCGCGTAACCCTCGTTGAGCAGGATGACGACGGACCGATCCGGGGACCTCATCGTCCAGGCCCGCGCCGTGTACCCGGCGAGGTGGCCGAAGTGGCCGAGCGCCTCGCCGCACGACAGAGGGTTGATCCACAGACCGAGCCCGTAGCCGCCGATCCCGAAGGCGGTCGTGCCGGTCGGCTTCGCCATGGTCTCGACGAGGCTGATCGGCACCAGGTCACCGGCGAACAGGTGTGTGAAGAAGCGGTCGACGTCGGCTGCCGTCGACGTGACGCCGCCGGCTCCCCTGCCAACGTTCGGCATGCCCTCATCCTCGACCAGCTGGCCCGCGGACAAGGGGGACACCGTCGGTGCACCACCGAGGCTCGTGACCGTCATCCCGGCGCGGGCGAAGACCGCCGTCCGCAGGGCGGTGGGCAGCGGCTGCCCGCTGAGCTTCTCGACGAGCAGCCCGAGGACGGTGTAGCCGACGTTGGAGTAGGCGCCATCGCTGCCGGGAGCGAAGTCGAGCGGGTGCGAGGAGACCGCCGCGACGAGCGCGGCATCCGAGGTGATCCGGGCCGCGCCGAACTCCGCATCGGTCAGCTCGTGGAGACCCGAGCGATGGCTGAGCAGGTGGCGGACGGTGATCTGCTTGAACGGGGTCAGTCCCGGCAGCCAGCGGTCGACCGGGTCATCGAGTCCGATCCGTCCGGCCGCGACGTACTGCAGGACCGCGGTGGCGACCATCGTCTTGGTGAGGCTCGCGATGCGGAACCTGTCCTGCGCGCTCACCGGTCGGCTGTGCGCGGCATCGGTGAACCCGACGGCCTCGACCCGGGTCTGGTCGCCGACCCTGACGAGGACGACGAGGGCCGCCTGGCCGCGGCCCGAGTAGCCGTCCACCGTCGTGCGCACGGCGGCGACCGCGCGGTCCATGTCGCCGAGGGGGGCCGTGGAGGACGAGCCGGAGGCGCTCGACGTCGGCGAGGTCGTCGACCCCGTGGTCGCCGGCGGTGCGCTCGAGCAGGCCACCGCCGTGGCGAGGAGGAGGCCGGTCGCGCCGACGCCGACGCAGCGTCCGATCGTCCGCATCCCCCATCGTGGCACTCGTCCGGTGACCCGACACCGGGTTCGCAGGAATGCTCGATCACGCTCCCGGGCCTCGCCTGTCGGCGCGGACTCCTACGGTGGAGACCAACCCGACGACACGGAGGTCCGGTCATGCCCGACACACCCACCCCGACGGTCCGCGAGGTCCAGGTGACCTTCGACTGCGCCGACCCGGGGGCGCTCGCCGGCTTCTGGTGCGAGGTCCTCGGCTACCGGCTCGACCCGCCACCGCCCGGCTTCGCCGACTGGGACGCGGCGCTCGACGCGTGGGGGGTGCCGCCCGAGCACCGCAACGACCGATCGGCGGCGTCGCCACCGGAGGGCGCACGCGGTCCGCGCCTCTTCTTCCAGAAGGTGCCCGAGGGCAAGACCGCCAAGAACCGCGTCCACCTCGACGTCCGGGCCGCGCCCGGTGCCGGCCCCGAGCAGCGAATGCCGCTCCTCGAGGCCGAGGCGCACCGGCTCGTCGCGCACGGGGCGAGCATCGAAGGCCGCGTCGAGGCGGACGCGATGAGCGGCGGCTTCGTCGTCATGCACGACCCCGAGGGCAACGAGTTCTGCCTCGACTGAGAGTCCCCCGCCCTGGCCGTCAGTCCGGCAGCGCCAACGTGTGCGACGCGCGGTCGACCTTGGCTGCGAGGTAGCGCACGTTCGACTGGGACAGGTGGACCCGGGTCGGGACCTGACGGACGACCTCGACCCCGAGCGCCGCGAGCTGTGCGGTCTTGTCCGGGTTGTTCGTCAGCAGGTCGAGGCGTCGTACGCCGAGCGCCCCGAGCATCTGGCCGGCCACCGCGTAGTCGCGGCCGTCGGCCTCGAAGCCGAGAGCCTCGTTGGCGTCGAAGGTGTCGAGCCCGGTGTCCTGGAGGAGGTAGGCGTCGAGCTTGCTGTAGAGCCCGATCCCACGCCCCTCCTGCCGCAGGTAGAGCAGGTAGCCGCCGACCGCGTCGATCCGCTCGATCGACTCGTGGAGCTGCGGCCCACAGTCGCAGCGGAGGCTGCCGAGGACGTCCCCGGTCAGGCATTCGCTGTGCAGCCGGACGAGCGGGATCGCCGGCCGGCCGCGGAGGGCGTCATAGGGGCGGGCCCACGCCCCGAGCGCGATGGCGAGGTGCTCCTCGCCGTCGACGAGGCCGTCGAAGGTGATGACGCGGCCGCGGGTCGTGAAGCCGTTGCCGAGGCGGAGCGGCACGGGGACCTCGGCGCGGATCCGGGCCGCTGGCGGTGTCGTCGTCATCTCGTCTCCTCCGTGTCGCGCCGTCCCAGGTCGTAGACGAGGACGGCGGTGCCCCCGACGTCCTCGACCGAGCGGAGCACCGCCGGCGAGGAGGTCGTCCACCGAGTCTCACCCACGTCGAACGCGCGCGGACCACCCGAGAGGGCGAGGAACACCGGCGCGATGGCCACGCGGAGCTCGTCGACCGCACCCGCCTCGAGGAATGCGGCCAGCACCCGCCCACCGCCCTCGACGAGCAGCCGCCCCACACCTC
Source organism: uncultured Actinomycetota bacterium (assembly GCA_963752365.1). Lineage (GTDB taxonomy): Bacteria > Actinomycetota > Actinomycetes > Actinomycetales > Dermatophilaceae > CAVVXY01. The sequence continues at coordinate 377,698 of CAVVXY010000008.1, read as the reverse complement.
GGGCGACGAGGTCGGCGAGCAGGGCCTGGACGGGGTCATCCGGGGCGACCTCGACGACGGAGGCGACAGCCGAGAACCGTTGCCGTACAGCGGCATTCGCCGGTCCAGCGACATAGACGACGCGCTCGCCGTCGCCCTCGGTGAAGACGGCCGCTCCCGGGTCGAGGTCACCGCTCGCGGTCAGCGTCGCGCGCAGCGGCGAGGGCGGGAGTCCCCGGGACTCCCGGTCCCGGCGGCGCGCGGCGTCCCGGACGAGCAGCCGGGGGTCGTCGCGGCGGACCGTCTCGGCGCCGACGAGGATCGCGTCGCAGCCGGCCCGCAGCGCATCGACGGCGTCGAGGTCCTGCGCCGAGGACAGGACGAGCCGCTCCGGCGTCGTGTCGTCGAGGTGCCCGTCGAGCGACATGGCGCAGGAGAGGGTCACGTGGGGCCGGTCAGGCATGCCCCCACTCTGCCTCGGCATCGGCGCGCCGTGGCGCCCGGGGGACGATGGTCAGGGCCCCGGGGAGCACCGCGACGAGGGCGACGAGCCCGTAGGCGACGGCGACGGCGAGCCCGGTGTCGGCGCCGAGTCCGGCGCTGCCGAGCAGCCAGGCGGAGGCGCCTTCGCGGGGACCCCAGCCCGCGAGGTTGAGCGGGATGGCCGCCGCGGAGAGGACGACGAGCGCGATGGGCACGAGAGCGACGGTCGACGCGGTCGCGCCGACGGCCCGGGCGACGAGGAGGAAGGTCGCGACGTGGCAGGCGGCGACGACGACCGAGGCGAGGAGGACGGCGAGGACGACGCGCGCCGACAACCGGATCCGCCGCGCTCCGGACCGTCCGACGAGTCCGAGCAGGGCGAGCGTCCCGAGGCCCACTGCGACCCGGATCCCCACCGACTCCGGTCGCAGCGGCGACGGGAGGACGAGGACGGCGAGGACGGCGAGCCCGAGCTGGACGAGCTGGCCGGCGAAGCGCTCGACGACGACGGTGCCGACCCCGGCGAGCCGCGACCCCCGTCCACCGTGGCGGGCTCCCCGCTCGACGTCGCCGAGGACGCCCCCGGGCACGCTCGCGTTGACGAGCTGGGACCGGTAGTAGGAGGCGACCGCCCTCCGGTACGGGATCGGCCGCCCCGCATTCGCCGCGAGGGCCGACCACCGCCAGCTTGCGGCGAGCGTCGCGAGCAGGGTCAGTGCGGTGGCGGCGAGGATGACGCCGGGCCCGAGGCTGGTGAGGCCTCGGGCCACGGCTGCCGGCCCGACCCGTCCGAGGACGACGCCGAGCAGCGCGGCACCCACGACCGGCGCTGCCCATCGGCGGACGACCCTGTCGATGACGGACCTCCCTGCGCGATGGACCGGACACAGGACGACACGGATGCGGGGCCCGGATGGTTCAGTCGATGGCTGCCGCGTCGAGCGCGGCCTCGATCCCGTCGAGTGTCACCGGCCAGCCCGTGAGCGTCGACCGGCGGCCTGCGGCAGCATCCCTCAGGCGTCCACGGAGGGCCCTGTCCGTCAGCCAGCCACGGAGCGCCTGCGCGAGGGCCGCCGGGTCCTCGGACGCGACGAGGACGCCGGGCCGCTCCGCCGTGGACCCGTCGACCGCCTCGCGGAGGCCGCCGACGTCGGGCGCGACGACGGGCAGGCCGCGCGCGAGCGCCTCCGTCGCGACCATGCCGAATGCCTCGACCCGCGACCCGAGGACGAGCAGGTCCGCGTCGGCATACGCCTCGTCGAGCGCGCCGCCCGACAGCGGCCCGGTCAGGTCGAGGCGGTCCCGGAGCCCGGACCGGTCGAGGGTCGCGACCACCGTCCTCACGTGCGGGCCATCGAGGTCCAGCGCTCCCACGCACCGCCAGGTCCACGAAAGGTCCGCGAGCGTGGCCAGGGCGTCGGCGACGACGTCCTGCCCCTTGATGCGGGTCAGCGCGCCGACGCTCAGGAGCCGCCCGCCGACGTCGCTGTACACGCTCGGTGGCGCCGGGTCGACCCCCGGCGGCACGACGTGGACGCGCTCGGGATGCAGCTCGGGGCATTCGGCGCGGAGGCGCTCCCCCGCCCACCGGCTCGGCACGACGACGGCCCGGGCCGCGCGCAGGGCGGCCCGCTGGCTCGTCGCGTGCTCGCCGCCGAGCGGCAGGTGGACGAGCAGGACGAGCCGCAGCCGGTCCGCCTGTCCGGCCAGCACCGGTCCGGCGGCGAGCCCGACGAGTCCGTCGACGAGCACGACGGCCCCGTCCTCCACTCCTGCGAGCACGCCGACGAGCGCCTCGACGTCAGCTCGTGCGGGGTCGGGCCATGCCCCCTCGACCTCGGTCACGACGACCGCGCGGCCGCGCTCCCGTAGGCCGTCGACGACGGCGCGGTCGTACGCATTCCCCCCGCTCGGGTGCGCGGCGTCCGCGAGCCCGGCCGGCGCGATGAGGTGGGTCGTCACCACGTCCGGGTGTAGGAAGCCCACGCGACTGGAGACTCCCGGAGTGTCACCTCGAGCTCGGTCAGCGCGGCGACGCTGGTCTCGAGCGGGCCGGTGGCGAGCCGGTCGACGAGGCGGTCGGCGATGATCCGGGCGAGGCGTTCGGTCGTCGTCACGATGCCGGCGAGCGACGGGTCGTCGTCGAGGTTGCGGTAGGACAGGTCGGCGACGACGGCGTGCAGCGCCTCGCCGGCGGCACCGATGTCGAGGACGATGCCGTCGTCGTCGACCTCGCCCCGCCGGAAGCACGCCTCGACGACGTAGGTCGCCCCGTGGAGGCGCTGCGCCGGCCCGAAGACCTCCCCGGGCAGGCTGTGGGCGACGAGCATGTGGTCGGACACGGTGACGCTGTACATCAGGCGGTGCCTTCCTCGTAGGTGATGACGTGGCAGATCGACGCGAGCTCGCCGGAGGCGAGCCGCGGCAGCAGGTCCGGCAGCTCCGACAGCGGAGCTCGGCCCGCCGAGCAGCAGGTCGAATGCGGGGTCCTCGAGCAGCCGCAGCCCGATCCGCATCCGGTCGGCGTAGGTGCGACGGGCCGCGCGGGTCGGCGAGACGGTGCCGACCTGGCTGCCGCGGATCGTCAGGCGACGCTGGTGGAAGGCGCCGCCGAGCGGGAGGGTGACCGAGCCCTCGCCGTACCAGCTGAGCTCGACGACGGTCGAGTCCGGGGCGAGGAGGTCGAGTGCGAGGGCCAGCCCGGCGGAGGTCGCACTCGCATGGACGACGAGGTCGAGGTCGTGCGGCGCCTCCTGGGGACTTGCGGCGGAGGCGCCGAGCGCGGCGGCGACCGCACGCCGCGCCGGGTCCGGGTCGACGAGGGTCACCTCGACCGCCGGGTGGAGGGCGAGCAGGCGGGTCACGCAGAGGCCGACCATGCCGCCACCGACGACGGCGACGCGGTCGCCGACGGTCACCGCCGCGTCCCACACGGCGTTGACCGCGGTCTCGACGGTGCCGGCGAGCACGGCGCGCTCGGGCGGCACGCCCTCGGGGACGACGTGGACGGCGTCGCGGGGCACGACGTAGGCGCTCTGGTGCGGGTGCAGGCAGAAGACGGTCCGGCCGACGAGGTCCGGGTCGCCGGCCTCGACGACACCGACGGAGAGGTAGCCGTACTTGACCGGCCACGGGAAGTCGCCCTCCTGGAAGGGCGCCCTCATCTGCTCGGCGACCGACGGTGGCACGTCCCCCCGGAGGACGAGCGTCTCGGTGCCTCGGCTGACACCGGAGCGGAGGGCTCGGACGCGGACCTCACCCGGGCCGGGGTCGCCGATCTCGACCGGGCGCAGCTCGCCACGGCCCGGGCCGACGACCCAGAAGGCCCGTTCGCTCGACATGAACCCCAGCCTTTCCCAAAACGTGTCACCGTGGACCATCCCAGAGGCGGGGAATCCCGCCCACGACACGCACGGGGAGCCGGCATGGTTCAGCTCGTCGCGGCCCTCGTCGCCGGTCCGGCGAACCGCGTGACGGCCGCTCGTGCGCTGCTCGGCCTCGGTCTCGCGGTCGTCGTCGGCGTCGCCGTCGGGACGGACACTCCCCTCGCCCTCGGGTCGTGGTCGCTCGCGTCCGTCGTGACCGTCGCCCTCGTCCTCGACGGCGTCGACGGCTGGCTCGCGCGCCGCACGTCGACGGCGTCCGCGCGGGGCGCCCGCTTCGACATGGAGGCCGACGCCTTCCTCGTCCTCGTCCTCGCCGTCGGCGTCGCCCGTGACCTCGGCGCCTGGGTGCTCCTCCTCGGCGCCGCCCGCTACCTCCTCGCCGCTGCGGCCTGGGTCGTGCCGTGGCTCGGAGACCCCGTCGCCCCGACGACGTGGCGCAAGACGGTCGCCGTCGCCCAGGCGGTCGCCCTCGGCACCGCGCTGACCGGGCTCCTCCCCCGACCCGTCGCGACCGCGCTCGTCGCCGCTGCCGGAGCGGCCCTCGCCGTCTCCTTCGGCACCCAGGTCCACGAGCTCGCCCGGCAGCGCGGGCTGCCGCGGTCGTGGCGACGGCTCGGGGCGAATGCATTCGCCCTGCTCGTCGTCGACCTCGCCCTCGTCCTCCCCTCGACTCCGTCGGAGGTCTCGCCGACGGCGCTCGCCCGGGTGCCGCTCGAGGCGCTGCCGGCCGTGGGCGTCCTGCTCCTCGCGCGGCCGCCGCTTCGACGGGTCCTCGTCCGCCTCGGCGCCGTCGCCCTCGCGGGCGTCGTCCTGCTGCGCGGGCTCGACCTCGGCTTCGGCGTCGCCTTCGACCGGCCGGTCGACCCGCTGACGGACTGGCGCTACGCGGGGTCGGCGTTCGGTCTCCTCGCGGCGAGCACGAGCCGTGTCCTCGCCGTCGTCATCGCCGCGGGCGCCGTCGCGCTGGTCGCCGTGCTCCTCGTCCTCGTCGGCCGCTCGACGACGAGGGTCGCGGGGCTCGCGTCGGCCCGGGGGGCCACGTCGGCCCGGGCGGCCCTCGCGGTGGCCGCCGTCACCCTCGCCGGGGTCGTGCTTGCTCCCCCACCGTCCCGGATCGTCAGCCTCACCACAGCGCGGTCGGTCGTCGACCACGCCCGGTGGCTGTCGGCCTCGGCCGCGGACCGGGAGCGCTTCGCCGCCCTCCTCCGCGCCCCGGACCCGGCGGCGACCGCACCGGCGAGCCGGGCTCCTCGCGGGGCTGCGCGGCCGGGACGTCGTCATCGTCTTCGTCGAGAGCTGGGGCCGGGTGGCCGTCGACGGCTCGCCGCTCGCCGCGCAGCTCGCCCCCGCGCTCGACGGCGCCTCGGCGCGGATCGAGGGCACCGGAAGCACCGTGCGCAGCGCCTGGCTGACCTCATCCACCTTCGGCGGGCTCAGCTGGCTCGCGCACTCGACCCTGCAGAGCGGGCTCTGGGTCGACTCGCAGGCCCGCTACGACGCCCTCGCCGGCAGCGACCGCGCGACCCTCGCGACGCTGTTCGGGCACGCTGGCTGGCGGACCGTCGGCGTCGTCCCCGCCAACACCGCCGACTGGCCGGAGGGCCGTGCCCTCTACGGCTGGGACGAGGTCCTCGACGCGCGGAGCCTCGGCTACGCCGGCCCCCGCCTCGGCTACCCGACGGTGCCGGACGAGTTCACCCTCGCGACCCTCGCGCGGCGCGAGCTCGGGCCCGGGCATCGCCCGGTCATGGCCGAGGTCGACCTCGTGACGAGCCATGCCCCGTGGACCCCGGTCCCGCGCCTCGTCCCGTGGGACGAGCTCGGCGACGGCCGGGTCTACGCGACCGCGCACGACGACCTCGACCCCGCCGACGCCCGGGCGGCCTACGGCGCGGCCATCGGCTACTCGCTCGCGAGCGTCGCGTCCTTCGTCGAGCAGGTCGACGACCCCGGCCTCGTCGTCCTCGTCCTCGGCGACCACCAGCCACACACCTCGGTCACCGGGCCGGACCCGAGCCACGACGTCCCGGTCGCCCTCGTCACCGCCGACCCCGACGTCCTCGCCCGTACCTCCGCGTGGGGATGGACGTCCGGTCTCCGCCCGGGCACGTCGAGCCCGACCTGGCGGATGGACGCCGTGCGGGACCGCATCCTCGACGCCTTCGACGACGCGCCGACGCGCTGAACCTCGGCCGCGCCCACCGCGTGTCCCCTCCAGAGGTCCCGGACGGGACCGGAAGGAGGACCACCCCGTGTCCCTTCGCATCGTCGCCGCCGTCGCGGCACTCGTCTCCGCCCTCGCCCACCTCAAGCTCTGGGTCGACGGGATGCGCGACATCTCGGTCATCGGACCGGCCTTCCTCGTCAACGCCGTCGCCGGCGTCGTCATCGCGGTGCTGCTCCTACGGAGACGGGACTGGGTGCCCGCATTCCTCGTCCTCGGCTTCGGGGCCTCGACGCTCGGGGCGCTCGTCCTGTCGAGCACCGTCGGGCTCTTCGGCCACCACGAGCCGTTCGAGGGGCCCTACGTGTGGACGACGGCCGTCGCCGAGGTCGTCTGCATCGTCGCCGGTGCCCTGCTCCTGCGGCCGGTCAGCCGGCGACCGGGAGCCTGAGCACGACGCGGCCGGCGGCGCTGCGCACCTGCACCTCGCCGATGTCCGCGCGCGCCGTCGCGGTCGCCCCGGTGAGCCGCATGGTCCGGCCCGGCAGGGCGTGCCACGTCGCCACCTGCTCGGTCCGACCGGTCCGGGTCTGCACGACCAGGGCGTAGGCCGGCCCCTCCTCGTCGTAGGGGCGATGCCCGACCGTCGCCGGCACCTCGTAGGAGCAGGTGAGGTCGAGCCGCGTCCCCCACGCGACGGGCACGAGCGCGAGCTCCGCGCTGACCGCGTCCGTGTCGACGCGGGTCATCGCCTGCCCCGCCGGCGCGGTCGTGGCCGTCGTCGACGGAGGTGCGGCGACACCCGCGCCACCCCCGCCGAGAATGCCGCTCGCGACGACACTCCCCCCGAGCACAGCCGCCGCGGCGGCCGCCGCGAGGGAGGTGAGCACGACCCGTCGCCGCGCCTGGAGACGCGCTCGGCGCTGGAGGGCCGGCAGGACGTCCGGCACGGGGGGCAGGCCCTCGTCGAGGAGGAGGTCGGCATCGACGCGCGCCAGGAGGCCGGGGAGCCCGGCGAGCTCGCGGACGGCGTCCGTGCACGCGGCACAGCCGGGCAGGTGCGCCTCGTAGGCGTGCCGCTCCCCCGGGGGGAGGGACCCGAGGACGTAGGCGCCGTCGTGCTCGGCCCAGGTGCAGCTCATGACCCCATCCCCCGCTCCTGGAGCACGAGCCGCAACGCCTTGAGCGCGTAGTGGGTCCGGCTCTTGACGGTCCCCTCGGGCACGCCGAGGCGGGCCGCCGCGTCCGCGACCGAGGCCCCCCGGTAGTAGCACTCGACGAGGACGGCCCGGTGCTCCGGCGTGAGCGACCGGAGCGCGTCCGCGACGACCCAGCCCTGGAGGAGGCGGTCGACCTCGTCTCCCGCGGGCACGTCCGGGACGTCCGCGACGGGGCTCTCCCGGTGCGCCCGGTCGGCGCGCCACTCGTCGATGACGATGTTGCGGGCGACGGTGAAGAGCCATGCGCGGACCGAGCCGCGGCTCTCCTCGAGTCTGCGGTGGTTGCGCAGCGCCCGGAGCAGCGTCTCCTGGAGGACGTCCTCGGCGCGGGCCCGGTCGTGGCTGGTCAGGCGCAGGCAGTAGCCCCACAGGGCGGCCGCGTGCTCCTCGTGCAGCCGCTCGAGGACGGCATTCGCGCTCTGCGACATCACACCTCCTCCACGAGGGTGACACGTGGCCGGGGTCCGCCGGGTTCACTCCTTGCGACAATGGCCCCGTGACGACGCGCGCCGACCTCCTCGAGCAGCTCGCCGACGCGGGCCGCTACGCCGTCGACCGCGGCCTCGTCAACGCCTCCGGCGGCAACCTGTCCGCCCGGCTCCCCGACGGGGCGGGCTTCGTCGTCACGGGGACCGGGACGTGGCTCGACCGGCTGACGCCCGCGGACTTCGCCACGGTGTCGAATGCCGGGGAGCACGTCGCGGGGTCCGCCCCGAGTGTCGAGTGGCGGCTCCACCAGCGCACCTACGACGTCCGACCCGACGTGGGGGCCATCGTCCACCTCCACCCGCAGCACGCCGTCCTCGTCGACGCGGTCGGCGAGACGGTCCGCTGCCTGACCCTCGACCACGCCCACTACCTCGGCCGCGTCGTCCGCATCCCGTTCCTGCCGTCCGGCACCGACGACCTCGCCCGCGCGGCGGCCGCGGCCGTCGCGGACGGCGACAATGCTCTCGTCCTCGCCCACCACGGCTGCTCGGCCCTCGGCGACACGGTCGCGATGGCGCTGCGCCGGGCCGCGAACATCGAGGAGGCGGCGACGATGACCTACCGGCTGCTGCTCCTCGGCGACCGGACGACGGACTTCCCCGCGGAGTTCCGGGGCCGGATCGTCGACGTCTGACCGGGGGTCAGAAGCCGCCCCCGAAGTCCCCTCCTCCGAAGTCGCCACCCCCGAAGTCGCCACCCCCGAAGTCGCTGCCACCGGTGTCGCCGCCCCAGTCGCCCCCGGTGTCTCCGGTGTTGCCGGTGTCGCCGGTCGAGTCCCACCCTCCGCCGGAGCCTGTGTCCGCGCCCGAGTCGCCGATCCCGCCGTCCCCGGTCCCGCCGTCCCCGGAGCCGTCGCCCTGCAGGTCCGCGGCCGTGTCGCCGGACTCGGTGGCCTCCGGCGAGTCGCCGTAGCCGTCGAAGAGCGCGTCGGCGATGGCCGAGCCGACGATGACGCCGCCGATCGTCCCGAGCATCGAGCCCATGATCGTCCCGCCCATCCCGACGCCGCCGCCGAACGACGCGCGCCCGAGCGTGTCCTGGAGGTAGCCGGGGCGGCGCATCTCGGCCCGCGTCGCCGCGCGCGCCAGGTCCCTCGGCTCGTCCGAGCGCACCTGCTCACCGGGCGGGAGGGAGGTGCTCAGCTCCTGCAGGAGCCGGCTTCTCTGCTCCGGCGTCAGCTGGGCGAATGCCTCGGCGTGCACCTCCTCGAGCTGCTCCGGGCTGGCCGTCCGCAGCAGGTAGCGGTAGCGCGCGATCGCGCGGTCGTCGGCAGTCGCACCGGGAGCCACGGGTGGCTCGGAGCCCTGCGCACGAGGCGATCCGTAGGCGGTCGGGTCGGCGCGGCCGTCGGTGTCGCGGCCGAGGATCTTGTCCAGAAAGCCCATCGCGTGCTCCTCGTGTCGGGGTCTCCATCACACCACGAGCGCCGCACCGGGAGCCGCCGAGGACGGGCCGCGGTCGTCAGAGCCGGTCGGGGCGCCCGCCCGCGCCCGGCTCGACGAGCCCGCGTTCGGTCGCGATGAGCGTGACGAACCGTGCCGGGGTCACGTCGAAGGCGGGGTTGAAGCCGCCGCTCGCCTCGGGTGCCCAGCGGCGGCCCCCGATGACGGTCACCTCCTCGGGGTCGCGCTCCTCGATCACGACGGCCTGCCCGTTCGCCGCCCCGAGATCGACCGTCGACCACGGCGCGGCCACGACGAGCGGCACCCCGGCGACGTGGCAGGCGAGCGCCACGCCGAGCGTGCCGATCTTGTTGGCGACGTCGCCGTTGGCGGCGATCCGGTCGGCGCCGACGACCGCGAAGTCGACGCGGCCCCCGACGATCGTCGAGGCGGCGGCCGCGTCGACCTGCACCGAGTGGGGAATGCCTTCGGCCGCGAGCTCGTAGGCGGTGAGCCGGCTGCCCTGGAGCAGCGGACGCGTCTCGTCCACGAAGACGTGCTCGAGCCGGTCGCGGGCCGCGAGCTCGCGCAGGACGCCGAGGGCGGTGCCCCAGCCCGAGGTGGCGAGGATGCCGGCGTTGCAGTGGGTCAGCGCGCGGAGCGGCCGGTCGCCCAGCTGGTCGAGGAGCCACTCGGTGGCCAGCCGGCTCAGCTCGTGGTTGGCGGCCGTGTCGGCGGCGGCGACGCCGTGGGCAGCCTGAAGGACGGCATCACGCCCCTCGTCGACGAGCGGTCGGACCTGCTCGACTCCCCAGGCGAGGTTGACCGCGGTCGGTCGTGCGTCACGGATCGAGTCGATCGCCGAGTCCCGCTGTGCCGCAGTCCATCCCGCCCTCCGCGCCTCGTCGAGGGCAACGACGACGCCATAGGCGCCGACGACCCCGAGCGCGGGCGCACCCCGGACGGCGAGGGACCGGATCGCGTCGACGAGCTCACGGCATTCGCTGATGCGCAGGTGCACCGTCTCGCCCGGCAGCCGGGTCTGGTCGAGGAGGACGAGGCCGTCGTCCGCCCAGCGGACGGCGAAGACGTCGGTCACCCCGCGGCCCGGAGCGCCTCGATGTCGGCGCTCTGCCCCTCGACGCCGCCCGGGGTCTCGCAGACCGCCGGCGCACCGGCGGCGGACACGACGTCGCGCAGCGTCGCGACGTCGATCGTCCCCGCACCGAGGTTGGCATGCCGGTCGGCGCCGGAGTCGAAGGTGTCGCGCGAGTCGTTGGCGTGGACGAGGTCGATCCGGCCGGTGATCGCGCGGACGTCGTCGACGACGCCGGACAGGTCGATGCCGCCCGCCCACGCGTGGCAGGTGTCGAGGCAGAAGCCGACCGTGTCGCCCCCCTCGGCCTGCCCGATCGCGTCCCACAGCCGGGCGATCGCGTCGAGGCGGCGGGCCATCGCGTTGTCACCGCCCGCGGTGTTCTCGATGAGCAGCGGCACGGGCATGCGCAGGCCGTCGATGCACTTGCGCCAGTTGTCGAAGCCGACCGCTGCGTCCTCGTCCTTGCCGAGGTGCCCCCCGTGGACGACGACGCCCTTGGCGCCGATCTCGGCGGCCGCGTCCAGGTGCTGCTGGAGCAGCTTGCGCCCCGGGATCCGAATGCGGTTGTTGGTCGCCGCGACGTTGATCGGGTAGGGCGAGTGGACGAAGAGGTCGACGCCGGCGGCCTCGGCGTCGGCGCGCAGGCCTGCCGCGCCCCCCGCGTAGCGGACGACGGGTCCCTTGTAGCTCTGTGGGTCACCGAGGAAGAACTGGACGACCGTCGTGCCGCGCGCGGCGGCCTCGGCCAGCGGGTCGTCCTGCTCGACGTGGGCGCCGATGGCGTGCGTCATGCCTTCACTCTAGGAGTCGGGGCCGACAGGGCCCGGATCGCCTCCGGGGGCCGGCGAGTACGTGCTGGCTCGGATGTGCGTGGCGGGCGACCTCCCTGGCGTCGAAGGCTCGACCATCCGACCACCCCAGCAGGAGGCCCCCATGCGCCGCATCACAGCGCTCTCCTCGCCGCCGGCTGAGCCGGAGCGAGGTCGTCGTCAGCCCTCGATGCCGAGCTGGTCGAGGACGAACGCCCACTCCCAGGCGGCCTGCTCCCACGCGGCGTAGCGCCCCGACCGGCCGCCGTGACCGGCCGACATCTCGGTCCGCAGGAGGATCGGCCGGGTCCGCGGGTCGTTGGTCACCGTCTCGCGCAGCTCCGCGACCCACTTGGCGGCCTCGGTGAAGTAGACGCGGGTGTCGTGCAGGCTCGTCGTCGCGAGGATCGCGGGGTAGTCGGCCGCCACGACGTTCTCGTAGGGGGCGTAGGCCTTCATCGCCGCATAGACGGCGGCACTCCGGAGCGGGTTGCCCCACTCGTCCCACTCCCCGACGGTGAGCGGCAGCTCCGGCCGAAGGATCGTCGTCAGCGGGTCGACGAAGGGCACCTGGGCGTGTGCGACGCGCCACAGCCCCGGGTCCCGGTTGATGCTCGCGCCGACGAGCAGCCCGCCGGCCGAGCCGCCCTCGAGACCGAGCCGGTCCGGTGCCGACCAGCCGGTGCCGACGAGGTGCTGACCGGCCGCGACGACGTCGTCGAAGGTGCGCGACTTGAGCTCGTAGCGCGCGGCTTCGTACCACGACCGCCCGAGCTCGCCGCCGCCACGGACGTGGGCGACGGCATAGACGACGCCCCGGTCGAGCAGGGACAGCCGCGCGACCGAGAAGTACGGGTCGCTGCTCACCTCGTAGGCCCCGTAGGCGGTGAGCAGGGCGGGGTTGGTGCCGTCGGGCTCGACCCCGGCCCGGTGGACGACCGAGAGCGGAATGCGGGCACCGTCGTCGGCGAGGACCCACTCTCGTCGCTGGACGTAGTCCGCGGGGTCGTAGCCGCCGCGGACCGGCTGCTGCTTGAGCAGGGTGCGCTCCCCTGTCGCGACGTCGAGGTCGAGGACCGAGCGCGGGGCGACGAACGACTCGTGGACGACCTGGATCGTCGAGGTCGCCGACTCAGGGTTGTCGCCGAGCCCGACGCTGTGCAGCTCGTCGTCGAAGGCGACCGGGGCGGGGTCACCGAAACCCGTTGCGGCAGAGGCGTCCCGGGGCAGGATGGCGAGAGCGGGCAGGGCCCCCGTGCGGAGCGAGACGACGGCGAAGTCGTCGAAGCCGTCGACACCGAGTATGCGCTGCCCCTCGCCGCCGAGCAGCAGCGGCGCCCAGTCATCGGCCGTCGTCGCCGTCGCCGGAGCCACGGCGAGGTCGAAGTCGGGACGATCCCGGTTGTGCGTGATGAGCAGGAGGCCGCCGACCGGCTCGACGTCGTACTCGAGGCCCTCGGTGCGCGGCGCCACGCAGCGGAACTCCGCCTCCGGTGTCGTCGCGTCGAGGAGCCAGATCTCGCTCGTCGTCCGGGACCCGAGGCCGAGGAGCAGCCAGCGGTCGTCGCGCGACGCGCCGACCCCCATCCAGTAGCGCTCGTCGTCCTCGCGGTGGACGAGGACGTCCTCGCTCGCGTCGGACCCGACGCGGTGCCGCCACAGCTCGTGCGGGCGCCAGGCGTCGTCGACCCGGGTGTGGAAGAGCCAGCCGCCGTCGAAGGACAGCTCGAGGCCGTAGCCGGTCTCCGTGACCGCGGTGTCGAGCACCCGGCCCGTCGCGATCTCGGCGACCGTGACGTCGAAGCGCTCGTCCCCCGTGACGTCGACGCCGTAGGCGACGAGGCGGTGGTCCGCGCTCACGGTGAGCGCGCCGACCGAGAAGAACTCGTGGCCCTCGGCCGCGGCGTTGCCGTCGAGCAGCACCTGCTCCCCGGCGATGGCCGCCTCGCCGTCGAGCGCGGGCCGGCGAGCGGGGTCGGTGACGGGGCAGCGGGCGTGGATCCCGTAGGACTGCCCCTCGACCGTCCGCGCGTAGTACCACCAGTCCCCGCTGCGCACCGGGACCGAGAGGTCGGTCTCCTGGACCCGGCTCTTGATCTCGGCGAAGATCCGGCCGCGGAGCGGCTCGAGGTGGGCCGTGCGCGCCTCGGCGTAGGCATTCTCCGCGTCGAGATGGGCGCGGACGGCCGGGTCGTCCCGGTCGCGCAGCCACTCGTAGGGGTCGGTGAACAGGTCCCCGTGGTGCTCCCGGACCGTCTCGGCGCGCCGCGCGACGGGTGCGGCCGGGTCTGCGCCGGTCACAGGCTGAGGCAGCGCGGGCCGAGGATGACCTTGAGGTCGCCGTAGAGGGCCTCGGTCGGGTTGACGCGGTAGCTGTCGTGGATCTTCATCGTCGTCAGCCGGTTACCGTTGACGAGCCGCAGCCGCACCTCGGTGACCCCCGGGTGCGAGGAGAGGACCGACTTGAGCTCCTCGATCTTGCCCGAGGTCGCGCGCCGGTTGTCGAGGGTCAGGACGACCGGGCCGCGTGGTCCGTCGGAGATGTCGGGCATCGTCAGGTCGCTCGCATAGAGGGACAGGCTGTCATCGCGGCGCGAGACCCGGCCGCGGACGACGACGACGCTGTCCTGGGTGAGCATCGTCGACACGGTCAGGTAGGTCTTGGGGAAGAAGAACACCTCGACGGCGCCCTCGAGGTCCTCGACCTGGGCGACGGCGTAGGCCTCGCCCTTCTTGTTGCGCTTGACGACCAGGCTCGTCACGAGCCCGGCGATCGTCACCGAATGCCCGTCCTCGGGTCCCTCGTCCCCCATGAGGCGCGCGATCGGTGTGTCCGCGTGCTGGGTCAGGACGTGCTCGATGCCGAAGAGCGGGTGGTCGGAGACATAGAGGCCGAGCATCTCCCGCTCGGAGTTGAGCAGGGTCTGCTTGTCCCACTCGACGCGCGGCACGGGCGGGAGGCCGGCGAACGGGTCCATCCCGCCGCCCGTGTCCCCGTCGTCGAAGCCGAACGAGGCGAACAGCGAGTCCTGGCCGATCGCCTGCTGCTTCTTGACCTCGACGAGCGCGTCGACGTAGCGCTCGTGGACCTCGACGAGCCCTCGGCGCGACTCGCCGAGGGAGTCGAATGCGCCGCCCCGGATGAGCGACTCGATGGTGCGCTTGTTGCAGACGACGGCGTCGACCTTGTCGAGGAAGTCCTTGAACGAGGTGAACGCACCCTTGGACTCGCGGGCGGCGATGATCCGCTCGACGACGTTGTGGCCGACGTTGCGGATCGCGGCCATCCCGAAGCGGATGTCGCTGCCGACGGCGCTGAACCGGGCGACCGACTCGTTGACGTCGGGCGGGAGCACCTTGATGTGCATTCGCCGGCACTCGTTGAGGTAGAGCGCCGACTTGTCCTTGTCGTCCCCGACGCTCGTGAGCAGCGCCGCCATGTACTCCGCGCTGTAGTTGGCCTTGAGGTACCCGGTCCAGTAGGAGACGAGCCCGTAGGCCGCCGTGTGCGCCTTGTTGAAGGCGTAGTCGGAGAAGGGCACGAGGACGTCCCAGAGCGCCTTGACCGACGCCTCGTTGAAGCCCTTGGCCCGCATCCCGTCGGAGAAGGGGACGTACTCGGCGTCGAGGACCTCCTTCTTCTTCTTGCCCATGGCGCGGCGGAGCAGGTCGGCGCTGCCGAGCGTGTAGCCCGCGAGCTGCTGGGCCAGCTCCATGACCTGCTCCTGGTAGACGACCAGCCCGTAGGTCGTCCCAAGGATCGGCTCGAGCGCGGCGATCATCTCGGGCTGGAGCTTGCCCTTGAGCTGGGGGTCGAGCGGGACGAGCTCCTGGCGGCCGTTCTTGCGGAGCGCGAAGTTCGTGTGCGCGTTGACGCCCATCGGGCCCGGTCGGTATAGGGCGAGCGCGGCGGAGATGTCCTCGAAGTTGTCCGGCTGCATGAGCCGCAGCAGGGTCCGCATGCCGCCGCCGTCGAGCTGGAAGACCCCGAGGGTGTCACCGCGGCCGAGGAGCTCGTAGGTCGCCTTGTCGTCCAGGGTCCGGGACAGCTCGTCGAGGTCGATCCGCTCGCCGCGGTTGGCCTCGACGTTGTCGATCGCGTCGTCGAGGATCGTGAGGTTGCGCAGGCCGAGAAAGTCCATCTTGACCAGGCCGAGCGACTCGCAGCTCGGGTAGTCGAACTGGGTGATGACCTGGCCGTCCTGGAGGCGGCGCATGATCGGGATGACGTCGATGAGCGGCTCGCTGCTCATGATGACACCCGCGGCATGGACGCCCCACTGCCGCTTGAGGCCCTCGATCCCGCGGGCCGTCTGGACGATCTCCTTGAAGTGCGGCTCGGTCGCGACGAGCGCCCGGAAGTCGGCGCCGTCGGCGTAGCGCTTGTGCTCGGGGTTGTCCATCTCGGCGAGCGGCACGCCCTTGCCCATGATGTCGGCGGGCATCGCCTTGGTCAGCTGCTCGCCGACGCTGAACGGGTGACCGAGGAGGCGGGAGGAGTCCTTGACCGCCTGCTTGGCCTTGATCGTGCCGTAGGTGACGATCTGGGCGACCCGCTCGTCGCCGTACTTGTCGGTGACGTAGCGGATGACCTCACCGCGTCGGCGCTCGTCGAAGTCGACGTCGAAGTCGGGCATCGACATGCGCTCGGGGTTGAGGAAGCGCTCGAAGATCAGGCCGTGCGGCACCGGGTCGAGGTCGGTGATCTTCATCGCGTAGGCGCACATCGAGCCGGCGCCCGAGCCACGACCCGGCCCGACGCGGATGCCGTTGGCCTTGGCCCAGTTGATGAAGTCGGCGACGACGAGGAAGTAGCCGGCGTAGCCCTTGGAGACGATGACCTCGGTCTCGTAGTCGGCCTGCCGGGTCGCGTAGTCCGGGACACCGCCCGGGAACCGCTCACGGAGCCCCTGGGCGACCTCCTTGACGAACCAGCTCTGCTCGCTCTCCCCCGGCGGGCAGTCGAAGCGGGGCATGAAGCGCCCCTCGCCCTCGGTGAAGGACACCTCGCAGCGCTCCGCGACGAGCAGCGTGTTGTCGCAGGCCTCGGGCAGCTCGCGGAAGATCCGGCGCATCTCCGCCGGGGACTTCAGGTGGTAGCCGGTGCCCTCGAACTTGAAGCGGCCCGGGTCGAGCAGGGTGCTGCCGGAGTTGATGCAGAGCAGCGCGTCCTGGGCGACGTCGTCCTCGGGGTCGACGTAGTGGAGGTCGTTGGTCGCGAGGAGCGGCAGGCCGAGGTCCTTGCCGAGCCGCATGAGGTCCTCTCGGGTCCGGCGCTCGATCTCGTTGCCGTGGTCCATGAGCTCGAGGTAGTAGCTGTCCGCGCCGAAGATGTCGCGGAACTCGGCGGCCGAGGCACGCGCCCGGTCGTACTGTCCGAGCCGGAGCAGGGTCTGCACCTCGCCCGACGGGCACCCGGTCGTCGCGATGAGCCCCTTGCCGTAGGTGTTGAGCAGCTCCCGGTCGAGCCGCGGCCACTTCGCGTAGACCTGGTCGAGGGAGGCGATCGAGCTCATCCGGAAGAGGTTGTGCATCGACGCGTTGTCCGTCGCGAGGAGCGTCATGTGCGTGTAGCTGCCCCCCGCGGACACGTCGTCGCCGCGCGGCGTGCGCTCGTCGCCCCAGAGGACCTTGGTCTTGTCCGTGCGGTGCGTCCCCGGGGCCACGTAGGCCTCGACGCCGATGATCGGCTTCACACCCGTGCCCTGCGCCTTCTTCCAGAAGTCGTAGGCGCCGAAGAGGTAGCCGTGGTCGGTCGTCGCGAGGGCCGGCATCCCCATCTCCGCGGCCCGCGTGAACAGGTCCCCGATCCGCGCCGCGCCGTCGAGCATGGAGTACTCGGTGTGCACGTGGAGGTGGACGAAGCCGTCCGAGCTGGAGGTCGGGGCGGGGGGCAGGTCTGGCATGGTCCGTCGATCCTAGATCGGCCCGCCCACGGTCCTTCGGCGTGTCGGGGACGTGTCGGCGGGCATTCTCCGGGCTGAGTCCCAGCCGCCCCACGAGCCCCGTCCGAGGCTGTCGAATGCGGTGCCCCGCCGGACGCTCAGAGGAGGTCGAGCGCCCGCTGCAGGTCCTGCGGATAGCTGCTCTCGAAGTGGACGTACTCCCCCGTCCCCGGGTGCTCGAAGCCGAGCCCCGTCGCGTGCAGCCACTGGCGCTCGAGGCGCACCCGCTGGGCGAGGCGCGGGTCCGCGCCGTAGGTGAGGTCGCCGACGCACGGGTGGTGGAGGGCGGAGAAGTGCACCCGGATCTGGTGGGTCCGGCCGGTCTCGAGCTTGACGTCGAGCAGGCTCGCGTGCCGGAACGCCTCGAGGACCTCGTAGTGGGTCACCGAGGCCCGCCCGGAGTCCAGGACGGCGAACTTGTAGTCGTGGCCGGGGTGCCGGCCGATCGGGGCGTCGATCGTGCCGACGATGGGGTCGGGCAGGCCCTGCACGAGCGCGTGGTAGGTCTTGTCGACGGTCCGGCTGCGGAAGGCCTGCTTGAGCCGGCTGTAGGCGTACTCGCTCTTGGCGACGACCATGAGGCCGGAGGTGCCGACGTCGAGGCGGCTCACGATGCCCTGCCGCTCGCTCGCGCCGCTCGTCGAGATCCGGTAGCCGGCCGCCGCGAGGCCACCGACGACATTGGGCCCGGCCCATCCCACGGTCGGGTGCGCGGCGACGCCCGCGGGCTTGTCGACGACGACGATGTCGTCGTCGTCGTGGACGATCGTCATCCCGGGCACCGGCTCGGCGACGACCTCGACCGTGGGGCTCGGCGTGACGTCGGGGAGCTCGAGCTCGAGGTGGTCCCCGGCCGCGACGCGGTGCGACTTGCCGACGACACGGCCGCCGACGCGGACGAGCCCGTCGGCCGCGAGCTCGGCCGCACGGGTCCGGCTCAGCCCGAAGAGGCGTCCGATGGCCGCGTCGACCCGCTCGCCGTCGAGCCCGTCCGGGACGAACACGTTGCGCTCAGCCATGGTCGGAGCCTCCGGTCGGTGCGTGGGATGCATTCTCCTGCAAGGGGATCGACCGGAGGGCGAGGAGCACCATGACGACCGCCGCCACGACGATCGCGATGTCGGCGACGTTGCCGACGAAGACGCGGTAGTCGATGAAGTCGACGACGTGGCCGCGGCCCGGCCCCGGCTCGCGGAGGAACCGGTCCAGGAGGTTGCCGAAGGCCCCGCCGAGGATGAAGCCCAGTGCGGTCGCCCAGCCCCGGCTCGTCGTCCGGCGGATGAGCAGCCAGACATAGACCGACACCGCGACGGCGAATGCCGTGAGCAGCCAGGTGAACCCGTCGCCGAGCGAGAACGCGGCTCCGGGGTTGCGGACGAGGTTGAGCCGCAGGAGGTCGCCGACGAGGTCGACGGGGCGTCCGGGGGTCAGCGCGGCGAGCGCCCAGGCCTTCGTCCCCTGGTCGAGGGCGATCGTCACGAGCGCGCAGCCGAGCGCGACGGCGACGTGGGCGCCCCGACGGGCGGACTGGGGCGCGGAGAGCATGAGGTCGGAGGGCGAGGTCAGCGCCGCTCCTCCTTCTTCTTGCACTCGAGGCAGAGGGTGGCCCGCGGCGCCGCCTGGAGTCGGAGCTTGCCGATCGGGTTGCCACAGGACTCGCACCGACCGTAGGTGCCGTCGTCGAGCCGCTCGAGGGCATGGGCGTACTGCTGGTGCATCTCGCGCGCGTTGTTGGCGACCGTCATCTCCTGCTCGCGCTCGTAGGTCTTGGCGCCGGCGTCGGCCTGGTCGTCGCCGGCTCCGTCCCCGGAGTCCCGCATGAGCCCGACGAGCTCGGCCTCGGCCTGGGCGATCTCGGCCTGGAGCCGGGCCATGTCGTCCTGGATCTCCTTGCGAATGTCGCGGAGCTCCTTGGCGGTCCACGGCGTCTCGTCGACGCGGACGGCCGGGACGGACTTCTTCGCCGGGGAGGCCTTCCGGGCGGGGGCTGCCTTCGCCGCCGGGGTGGCGGCCTTCGTCGTCGGGGCCTTGGCGGCGGGCGCGGCCGTCCTGGCGGGTGCCTTCGCCGCGGGCGCGGCCTTCTTCGCCGGGGCCTTCTTCGCCGGGGCCTTGGCGGCGGTGGCCTTCGCCGGCGCGGTCCGGGCAGGAGCCTTGGCCGGCGCAGCCTTGACGGGGGCCGCCTTCTTGGCAGCGGCCGTCGTCGACGACACCTTGGTCGTCCTCTGTCCTGCGCTCGAGCTCACCATGACCGTCCTTCGTCGCGGAATGGGCGTCGCGCCCGCATGGGCGCGACGAGGGCGAGGATATGGGTCGGCCGGGCCAAACCCAAACGCAAACGCCGAGGCGGCCGGGTCCTCTCGGGTCGGCCGCCTCGGCGGGGGTGCGTGTGTCGGTCAGTGCTTGCCGGCCTTGGCCTGCTCGGGGGCCTCGACCTCCGCGGGCTGCTCCGGCTCGCCGGGCTCGATCGCGCTCTGGTCGAGGTCGTCGAGCTGGCCCTTGAGGTAGCTCCGGATCTCGGTCCGGTAGCGGTGCTCGAACTGGCGCAGCTCCTCGATCCGGCTCTCGAGCGTCGCCTGCGCGGTGGAGAGCTCCTCGAGGATGGCGGCCCTCTTCTGCTGGGCCTCGTGGACCATGCCGGTCGAGCGCTCGCGCGCCTCGGTCAGCATCTCCTCGCGGCGGCTCGTCGCGTCGGCGAGCAGCTCGTCGTGCTGCGTCGTCGCCGTCGAGACGAGCTCGTCGTACTGTCTCTGCCCCGTGGAGAGGAGCTCGTCGAACCTGCCCTGTCCGGTCGAGACGAACTCGTCGTGCCGGCCCTGGCCGGTCGAGACGAACTCGTCGTGCTTGGCCTGACCGGTCGCGATGAGCTCGTCGTACTGGGCCTGACCGGTCGAGAGCAGCTCGTCGTGCCGCGACTGGGCCGAGGAGAGGAGCTCGTCGTGACGGGACTGACCCTCGGAGATGAGCGAGTCGCGCTGGGACTGTCCGGCGCTCACGTGCTCGTCGTGGAGCCGCTGGGCGAGGGCGAGGAGACCGGCCGCTCCCATGCCGCCGGCGGCGGCCATGCCCGCGAGCTCGCCACCGGGGATGTCGGCTCCGCCGGACGGCTGGTCGCCGCCGGACTGCTGCGCCGAGGCGAGGGCCTCCTGGGCCTGCTGGGCGCGCTGCTCGGCCTCCTGGGCGCGCTGCTCGGCCTGCTCGGCCCGCTGCTCGGCCGCCCGGGCCCGCTCGTCGGTCTCGGCGAAGCGGGAGTCGGCGTCTCCGCCGGCCTGCTCGAGGTCGGCGATGCGGGCCTCGGCCTGCTCGGCCCGCGCCAGGGCGGCGTCCCGCTCGCCGACGAGGGAGTCGCGCTCGCCCTGGAGCGAGCCGACGTGGTCGTCGTGCGCCTGAGCAGCGTCGCCCGAGGCCGTCGCGCGGTCTGCGTCCTCGGCCTCGCGACGCGAGGACATGTCGGCGGCGTCGCGCTCGTGGTCCTCGATGCGGGAGCTGAGGTCGGCGTGCTGGCCCTCGAGCTCCTGGATGCGGGCGGCGTACTCGGCTGCCCGCGCCTCGAGCTCCTCGTTGCGCGTCGTGAGCTCGGCGAGCTCCTCCGGATCCGCGCCGACCGAGCCGAACGAGCCGGCGGCCACCGGGTCCAGTCCGCGTCCCTCTCTGCAGTCGTTGAGCTGGGCCACTGCGGCGTCCGTCTCCCCGCCGAGTCGGCGGAGCTCGGCGACGACGACGTCGAGGAAGTCGTCGACCTCACGCTCGTCGTAACCCCGACGGAACTGGGTCTGGGTGAAGGTCTTGTTGAGGACCTCTTCGGGGCTCAGGGCCATGTGGATGTCACCTCGGTCGTCGCGGAGTCTGGCGGCCCGCCCGGACAGGTGGACCGGCGGGCTCGACACGACAGCCTAGATGATCGCCCGGAGGATCGAGATGGCGAGGACGAGCACGAGGAAGCCCAGATCGAGGGCGACCCCACCGATCCGCAGGGGCGGAATGACCCGACGCAGCGCCTTGAGAGGCGGGTCGGTCACCGTGTAGACGCCCTCGGCGACGACGAGCATCGGCCCGCGGGGCCGCCACTCGCGGGAGAAGACCCGGATCCAGTCGAGCACCATCCGCCCGAAGAGGACGAGCAGGAAGAGCAGGAGGAGGAGGTCGACCAGGTCGAGAATCGTCTGCACGTGGTCCTCAACGTCTCTCGTGTCGACTTGGTGCCGACCGGTGTGCCGCGAATGCCTGCCGGCACGAGAGCGCCACGGCCACAACGCATTCGCGTCGCCGGCCGTGGCCTCGTCGTCGGGTCAGGACTGGTTGAACAGGGCCCGGGCCGGGCTCGCCGCGCCGTCCTCGCCGATGACCTCGACGGTCGCGGGCGAGAGGAGGAAGACCTTGGCGGTGATCCGCTCGATCGAGCCGTGGAGGCCGAAGACGAGGCCGGCGGCGAAGTCGACGAGGCGCTTGGCGTCGGCGTCACCCAGGTCGGAGAGGTTCATGATGACGGGGACGCCGTCGCGGAAGCTCTCCCCGATCGTCTTGGCCTCGTTGTAGGTCCGCGGGTGGATCGTCGTGATCCGGGACATCTGGTTCACCTCGTGGTCGGCGACGGGACGGACCGCGCTCCGCAGCGGCGTGACGACGGCATGCTGCTCGCGGTCATGGCCCTGCGCCGGCTCGTGGTCGTCGTAGTCGCCGTACTCCTCGTAGGCGTCTTCGTACCGCTCACGCGCGTCCTCCTCGGCCAGGCCGAGGTAGACCATCGTCTTGCGCAGTGCGCCAGCCATCGCTGCTTCTCCTCATATCGTCGACGCGACGTCGTTCACGTCGTCTTCCTCGACACCGAAGTTACCCATGTGACGCGCGAGAACGCAGGATTGCCGTACCGACACGCAGGTGTGTCGCCCCCTCGGAGATCGCCGCCTCGAGGTCGCCGCTCATGCCCGCGGAGAGCCAGGTGGCGCCGGGGTGGTCGCCGCGGACCTCCTCGCCGAGGCGGGCGAGCCGGGCGAAGGCCGCCGGCGGCTCCTCCCCGAGCGGCGCGACCGCCATGAGCCCGTCGAGCCGCAGCGCGGGCGCCTCGGCGACGGCGGCGCAGAGCCCGGGGACGTCCGCCGGCCGGGCGCCGCCGCGGGTGTCGTCGTCGTCGAGGGCGACCTGGACGAGCACGCCGAGCTCGCGTCCCGCATTCTCCGCCGCGCGCGACAGCGCACCGACGAGCCGCGTCCGGTCGACCGAGTGGACGTGGTCGGCGTAGCGGGCGACGTGCCCGGCCTTGTTGGTCTGGAGCTGGCCGATGAAGTGGACGGCGAAGTCGTGGCCGCCGAGCAGGTCGAGGGCGGCCGCCACCTTGGGCCCGGCCTCCTGGTCGCGGGCCTCGCCGATGTCACGGACGCCGAGGCGGACGAGCCGGGCGACGTCCTCGGCGGGGAAGGTCTTGGTCACGCCGATGAGGTGCACCTCCTCGGGCGCGCGCCCGGCGGCCCGGCAGGCCTGCTCGATCCGGTCCCGGACCGCGGCGAGCCGGTCGGCCAGGTCCGCGGATCGCTCGTCCTGCGCCCAGCCCGTCATCGACGGACCACGAGCCCGGCGAAGCGTCCGGTCGGCTGCTCGCGGCGGTGCGAGTAGAGGTCCGGCTCCTCCCGGGTGCAGCCGCGCACCCATTCCACCTCGACGTCGAGCGCCCGGAGCTGCTCGACGACGCCGGAGGCGATGTCGAGGGCGGGCGTCCCCGTCCAGCTGACGGCGCGGCTCGCGGGGGCGACCGCGGCCACCTCCTCCCGCATCTCGAGCGGGACCTCGTAGCACCGACCGCAGACCGACGGGCCGACGACCGCCCGCACCCGGCCCCCGCCGAGGTCGCGGAGCGCCGACACGGCCGCGTCGACGACACCGGCGGCGAGACCGGGGCGGCCCGCGTGGACGGCGCCGACCGCACCGCCCTCGCTCGCGAGGAGGACGGGGGTGCAGTCGGCGACCATCGCGGCGAGCGCGAGGCCCGGGGTCGTCGTCAGGACCGCGTCGGCCGTCGGAGGGACCGCGGTCGTGGCGTCGACGACGACGACCTCGCGGCCGTGCACCTGGTCGAGGAAGACGACGGCGTCGACGTCGAATGCCGCCGCGACCAGTCGCCGGTTCTCCGCGACGACGCCCGGGTCGTCCCCGACGTGGGCCGCGAGGTCGAGCCCGGCGTAGGTGCCCTCGCTCACGCCGCCGACGCGGTCGGTGAAGGCCCACTCGTGCCGATCCTGCCGCTCGCGCCACCAGAACACGGACCCCACGCTATGCCGCCGGTCGAGTTATCGGGTCACCCGATGACTCGACGGGATACAGAGAAGTCTTCTCCGTATTCCGTGGACTTGTCTGTACATCGTGTGAGTCGTCCGGCAGGGCGCGGAATGCCGCCCCGCCGGGGTGGCGGGACGGCATTCGTCGTCAGGGTCGGGCGGTCGGCCACGACCTCACTTGAGGAAGTCGGGGACGTCCAGCTCGTCGGCGTCGTCGAAGGTGACCGTCCGCGGCGGCTGCGAGGCCTCGCTCGGGACGCCCGCCGACGGCACGGGGGCCGGGGCGGCGGCCTCGCGCTGGTCGGGGCGACCCGCCGGTGCCGGCTGCGCGGTCTCGGTCGGCGCCGGACGGCCGCCGGAGACGACCGAGCCGATGGCCCGGTCGTTGTCCCGCTTGGTCGGGCCGCCGCCGTCGAAGCCGGCCGCGATGACGGTGACGCGGACCTCGTCGCCGAGGGCGTCGTCGATGACGGCGCCGAAGATGATGTTGGCCTCCGGGTGCGCGGCCTCCTGGACGAGGCGCGCGGCCTCGTTGATCTCGAAGAGCCCGAGGTCGCTGCCGCCCTGGATCGAGAGCAGGACGCCGTGCGCTCCGTCGATGCTTGCCTCGAGCAGCGGGCTGCTGATCGCGAGCTCGGCGGCCTGGACGGCGCGGTCCTCGCCGCGGGCCGACCCGATCCCCATGAGCGCGGAGCCCGCGCCCTGCATGACGGACTTGACGTCGGCGAAGTCGAGGTTGATCAGGCCCGGCGTGGTGATGAGGTCGGTGATGCCCTGGACGCCGGAGAGGAGGACCTGGTCGGCGCTGCGGAACGCGTCGAGCATCGAGACGGCCCGGTCGCTGATCGACAGGAGCCGGTCGTTGGGGATGACGATGAGGGTGTCGACCTCGTCGCGGAGTCCGGCGATGCCGGCCTCGGCCTGGTTGGCGCGGCGGCGGCCCTCGAAGGTGAACGGTCGCGTGACGACGCCGATCGTCAGGGCGCCGAGGCCCTTGGCGATCTTCGCGACGACGGGGGCGCCGCCGGTGCCGGTGCCGCCACCCTCGCCGGCGGTGACGAAGACCATGTCGGCCCCCTTGAGGACCTCCTCGATCTCCTCGGCGTGGTCCTCGGCGGCCCGCTTGCCGACCTCCGGGTCCGCGCCGGCGCCGAGCCCGCGGGTCAGCTCGCGGCCGACGTCGAGCTTGACGTCGGCGTCGCTCATGAGCAGGGCCTGCGCATCGGTGTTGATCGCGATGAACTCGACCCCCTTGAGGCCGACCTCGATCATCCGGTTGATCGCGTTGACCCCACCGCCGCCGATGCCGACGACCTTGATGACGGCCAAGTAGTTCTGGGGAGCAGCCACGTCGGGCCCTTCTGTTGCCAAGTTGTGTGGTTCGGTCTGGTGATGTCGCACCGCGCACGGCGTGTCGCAAGCCTCAGGGTGGACTTGACGGTTACGCTTCAGGCGATCATCGACGGGTGTGACGCTAGGCGGTTCGCCCACGTCAAGCAACGACACGCCGCGCGTGTCGCCGGGGCAATCGCACCCATTCCGTCGCACGACGCCACCATCGTCCCACGAGACCCTTCCGTCACACGCGCCCCATCGCGGACATGGCTCGTCAGCGGGTGACGGGCGTGTCCGGAGCGCTCACGTCGATGACCTTGGGCCTGCCCCGCAGGAGCGCCTGGACGAGCTCGACCTTGCGGGACTCCTCCCCCGCGCCGCCCCAGACGACCGTCGTGCCGTCCGTCGTGAAGGTCACGAGGTCGGCCGAGCTGATCCTGACGTCCTGGACCTTGCGGGAGAGCCCCTCCGGCAGCGCCCGGACGAGCCCGAGGGCGGCCTTGAGCGCGTCCTCGGTCGCGGCTCCCGAGACGCCCGCGGTGACGAACGGGACGCCGGCGGGGCGAGCCGCGACGACGCCGAAGCGCACCCCCTCCGCATCCACGACCTCCAGTTGACCCTGAGGGTTGCGGAGCACGAGGGCGGGGGTTCGCTGCACCCCGACGACGACGAGGGTGCCGGGCCATGACCGGTCCACCCGTGCCTCGGCGACCGCCCGCCGCGCCCCGATCGAGCGGGCCAGGGCCTCGGTGTCGACCCGGACGAGGGGTCGCCCGACCTGCTCGCGGGCGAGGGCCTCGGCGGCCCGTGCGTCGGCTCCGGTCAGGCCTTCGACCCGGACCTGCCGGACGGCGAGGACCGGCGACCAGCCGACGAGCCAGGCCGCGCCGCCGACGAGCGCGGCGAGGACGAGCAGGACGACGACACGGCGCAGGACGATGCCGCGCGCGAGGGACTGGCGGCGGACGAAGCGGTCCGCCGCGCTGTCCGGCCTCGGGCGGGACCGGGTGCCGGCGACGCGCCGGGTGCTCACGCGCGGGCCCCGAGGGCGGCGAGCAGCGGGTCGCACAGCGCCGTGACGTCGCCGGCCCCGACGACGAGGACGATGTCCCCCTCGCGAGCCCGCTCGGCGAGGCCGGCGACGACGGCGTCGCGGTCGCCCGCGACCTCGACCCGCGCCCCGGGGTTGAGGGCCGGGATGCGGTCGGCGACGACCGCGCTCGTGATCCCCTCCATCGGCTGCTCGCGGGCGCCGTAGACCGGGAGCAGGACGATGTCGCCCGCGCGGGCGAGGCCCGCCGCGAAGCCCGCAGCCCCGTCGCGCGTGCGGGAGTAGAGGTGCGGCTGGAAGACGACGTGGACCCGCTCGGCGCCGACGATGTCCGCGACGGTCCCGACGAGCGCCGCGACCTTGCCGGGGTTGTGCGCGTAGTCGTCGATGACGAGGACTCCCCCGGCCCGGCCCCGTGCCTCGAACCGGCGACGCGCGCCCGCGAAGCCGGCGAGGGCGCCGAGCACCCGGTCCGGGTCGGCGCCGTAGCCGTGGACGGCGGCGACGTAGGCGGCGCTCGCGTCGAGCAGGTTGTGCCGCCCCGGGATCCGCAGGACGAGGTCGCGCCGAACGCCGTCGTCGACGAGGACGGCCTGCGCCCCGAACTGCTCCGCGTCGGCGAAGGCGTCCCGGACCGGCTCGAGCCGCACGTCCGCATTCGCCGCGACACCGAAGGTGCGGACCCGGCCGGTGTCGAGGGCGGCGAGCGCGGCGGACCCCTCGTCGTCGGCGCAGGCGACGAGCAGGCCGTCCGCGGACCGGGTCGCGGTGAAGTCGCGGTAGGCGGCCTCCACGCGGTCGAAGCTGCCGTAGAAGTCGAGGTGGTCGGGCTGGACGTTCATGACGACGCAGTGCCGCGGCCGGTAGGCGAGGAAGGAGCCGTCGCTCTCGTCGGCCTCGACGACGAAGGGCTTCCCCGCGCCGATGGCCGCGTTGGTGCCGAGCCCGACGATGTCCGCGCCGGAGGCGAAGGACGGCTCGAGTCCGGCGCCGAGCAGGGCGGACACGAGCATCGACGTCGTCGTCGTCTTGCCGTTGGCGCCGGCGACGGCGACCGCCTCGCGCCCGGCGAGGCAGGCGGCGAGTGCCTGCGAGCGGTGGAGAATGCGCAGCCCTCGCTCGCGGGCCGCCGCGAGCTCGACGTTGGCCTCGGTGATCGCCGAGGAGACGACGACGGTCGCGGCGTCACCGAGGTGGGCCGCGTCGTGCCCGACGAAGACGACGGCCCCGAGGCGCTCGAGCTCGCGGAGACCGGCGGAGTCCGCCGCGTCCGAGCCGCTCACGGGGACGCCGAGCTGGAGGAAGAGCCGCGCGACGGCCGAGACCCCGCTGCCGCCGATCGCGACGAAGTGGACCGGTCCGAGGTCGACCGCGGCCGGGACCGGTGCGGTGAAGTCGAAGCGGTCGTTGACGCCGTCCGCCACCGTCACGCACCGCCCGGGCGCCGACGGGCGGCCCCGGCGACGAGGTCGGCGAGCTGCTCGTCGGCGTCGCGGATGCCGTGCCGGGCCGCGGCGCGACCCATGGCGGCGAGGCGGTCGCGGTCGGCCGTCAGAGGGAGGAGGGTCGAGTCGATCCAGGCGGCCGTGAGGTCGCGGTCCTCGACGAGGAGCCCGCCCCCGGCACCGACGACGTCGCCGGCGTTGAGCCGTTGCTCGCCGTTGCCGATCGGCAGCGGGACGTAGACGGCCGGCAGCCCGACGGCGGCGAGCTCGCACACGGTGTTGGCCCCGGCGCGGGCGACGACGAGGTCGGCGACGCTGTAGGCGAGGTCCATCCGGTCGACGTACTCGACGACCCGGTAGGGCGCGCCGGACACCTCCGGGGCGTCGAAGAGCTTGCCCCGGCCGGTCACGTGGAGCACCTGGACGCCGGCGTCGCTCAGCGCCGAGACCCGTTCTGCGAAGGCAGTGTTGAGCCGCAGCGCGCCGAGCGAGCCACCCGTGACGAGGAGGGTCGTCGGGCCGTCGCGGAGCCCGAAGTGCGCGAGTCCCTGGGCCCGGTGGGCGGCGCGGTCGAGCGTCGAGATCTCGTGCCGGAGCGGCATTCCGATGAGCGTGGCGCCGGGGAGCCGGGTCGCGGCGAAGGTCGTCGCGACGACCGCCGCGAAGCGGGCGCCGAGCCGGTTGGCCAGGCCGGGGGTCGTGTTCTGCTCGTGGATGACGACGGGGATGCCGAGCCGGCGCGCGGCGAGGTAGGCCGGGGTCGACACGTAGCCGCCGAAGCCGACGACGACCTCGGCCCCGTGGTCGCGGATCGCGTCGCGGGCCGCGTCGACGGCGCGCTTGAGGTTGCCCGGCAGCCGGAGCAGGTCAGCGCTCGGGCGACGCGGCAGCGGGACCTTGGGCACGAAGTCGAGGTCGTAGCCGCGCTCGGGCACGAGGCGCGCCTCGAGACCCTCGCGCGTGCCGAGGACGGTGATCCCGATGTCCGGGTCCCGGCGGCGCAGGCAGTCGGCGAGGGCGAGGAGTGGGGAGACGTGGCCGGCGCTGCCACCCCCGGCGAGGAGCACCGACGAGGGCAGGTCGCTCATCGTCCGTCCTTGCCCCGCCGTCTCGGGATGACCGACACCGAGCGTCGCAGGACCGACGGCCGGGCGCGCAGTGCCTCCGCGCAGCCGTCCTCGCGCCGGGCGAAGGAGAGCAGGACGCCGAGGGCGACGAGGGTCATGATGAGCGAGGAGCCGCCGGAGGAGACGAGCGGCAGGGGCACCCCGATGACGGGGAGCAGGCCGATGACCGAGCCGATGTTGATGACCGTCTGGGCGAGGAGCCAGCAGAGGATGCCGGCGGTCGCGAGCCGGACGAAGGAGTCCCCGGTCCGGGCGATGAGCCGGCAGCAGGCGTAGGCGAGGACGGCGAAGAGAGCGAGGATCGCGAGGGTCCCGAGCAGGCCGAGCTCCTCGCCGATGATCGCGAAGATGAAGTCGTTGTGGGGTTCGGCGACCCCACCCCACTTCTCCCGGCTCGCTCCGAGGCCGACGCCGAGCCAGCCGCCGTCGGCGAGGGCGAAGCGGCCGTGGAGGGGCTGCATTCCGGCCCCCCAGACGTCCGTGTCGTTGCCGAGCCAGACGTCGAAGCGGCCGAGGCGGTTCTTGCTCGTCACGACCATGACGGTGGCGAATGCCGCGATGACGGCGGTCGCGACGGCGAAGTAGCGGCCCGGGACCCCGGCGACGAAGAGCATCCCCGCGACGATCGCGGCGAGGATGAGGGTCGTCCCCAGGTCGTGGCCGAGGAGCACGAGCCCGAGGGCGACCGCGGCGAC
The DNA here is from genome assembly GCA_963752365.1 of uncultured Actinomycetota bacterium. Lineage (GTDB taxonomy): Bacteria > Actinomycetota > Actinomycetes > Actinomycetales > Dermatophilaceae > CAVVXY01. Next base: position 348,823 of record CAVVXY010000008.1, on the reverse strand, counting down.
GGGGACGAGGAAGGGGACGACGACGTGCCCGGCCTGCCCGAGCACCTTGGCCTTGCGCGTCAGGATGACCGCGCCGAGGAGGATGAGGCCGAGCTTGACGACCTCCGACGGCTGGAGGGTGACGCCGGCGATCCCGATCCAGTTGCGGTTGCCGTTGACGTCGACACCGAGTGGGCTGAAGACGAGGCACTGGAGCAGGATCGAGCCGCCGAAGGCGACGCTCGCGAAGCCGCGGGTCACCCCGACCGGGATCCGGGAGGCGATCCCGAGCCCGACGACGCCGACGCCGGCGAAGGCGAGCTGCTTGTAGAACTCGCGGTAGGCGCTCGCGCTCTCGGTCTCGGTCAGCGACTGGACGGTCGAGGCGGAGAGGACCATGAAGAGGCCGACGACGAGCAGCGCCGTCGTCGTGCCGATGAGGAGGTGGTAGGTCGTCGTCGGCGACTCGAGGCGCCGGCCGAGGTCCCGGACCCGCCGGACGCGGCCGTCGAGCCACGAGGGCCCGGCCGCGGCCTGGGAGCTCATCTCACTCCCCCGGACGGGCGCGGGCCACGGCGTCGGCGAAGGCATCGCCTCGGGCGCCGTAGTCGGTGAACATGTCCATCGAGGCCGCCGCGGGGGCGAGGAGGACGACGTCACCGCTCCGCGCGAGTCCGCGGGCAGCGGCGACGACCTCATCCATCACACCAGTCTTGACGGAGGCGATGTCGATGACGGGGACATCCGGTGCGTGTCGGGCGAGCGCCTCGGCGATCCGGCCACGGTCTCGGCCGATGAGGACGACCCCGCGCAGCCGCGCGGCGTGGTCGCGGACGAGGTCGTCGACGTCGGCCCCCTTGAGGAGTCCGCCGGCGACCCAGACGACGTGCTCGAATGCGGCGAGCGAGGCGCCCGCCGCGTGCGGGTTGGTCGCCTTGGAGTCGTCGACGAAGAGGACGTCGTCGACGCGGCCGACCTCGGCGATCCGGTGCGGGTCGGGGCGGAAGGCGCGCAGCCCGTCCCGGACGGCCCCGGTCGGCACCCCGTGGGCGCGCGCGAGCGCGGCGGCGGCGAGCGCATTCGCGACGTAGTGCGGGGCGAGGGTCTCGGCATCGCCCTGGAGGTCGGACAGGAGGCACAGCTCGGCCGCGCTCGTCCGGCGCTGCTCGACGAAGGCGCGGTCAGCGAGGACGTCGTCGACGATGCCGACCATCGACGGCGCGGGCGTCCCGAGGGTGAAGGCGACGGCGCGGCAGCCCTCCTGCACCTCCGCGTCCTCGACGAGCCGCTCGGTCGCCTGGTCCTGCTGGTTGTAGACGCACGCGACCCTGGTCCGCGCGTAGACCTTGCCCTTGGCCGCGACGTAGTCCTCGAAGCTGCCGTGCCAGTCGACGTGGTCGGGCGCGATGTTGAGGCAGACCGACGCCTCGGGGGCGATGGTGGAGGACCAGTGCAGCTGGAAGCTGCTCAGCTCGACGGCGATGACGTCGTAGGGCTCGGGGTCCATGATCGCCTCGATGATCGGCGTGCCGACGTTGCCGGCCGCGATCGCGCGCAGCCCCGCCGCACGCAGGATCGACTCGAGCATCCGGACGGTCGTCGTCTTGCCGTTGGTGCCGGTCACGGCCAGCCAGGGCGCGGCATTCGTCTCCGGGCGCAGCCGCCAGGCGAGCTCCACCTCCCCCCAGACGGGAATGCCGCGCGCCGCCGCCTCCGCGAGGAGCGGCTGGTCGGGGCGCCACCCGGGTGAGGTGACGACGAGGTCCCAGCCGCCGTCGGGGAGCCGGTCGGTCGCCCCCTCGCCGGTCCGGACCGTCGCGTCGAGGATCTGCAGGATCTTGGCCTGCTCCGCGGTGCGCGACCCCTCGGGCGGGGTCACGCCGTCGACGACGGTGACGAGTGCGCCGCGGTCGAGGAGGGCGTCGGCGGCCGCGAAGCCGCTCACGCCGAGCCCGGCGACGACGACGCGGAGACCGGACCAGTCGGCGTCGCGGTGGGTGAGCGAGTCGGTGCGCGCCATCAGATGCCCACGACCCACTCGGCGTAGAAGAGCCCGAGGCCGAGGGCGACGAACAGTCCCGCGATGATCCAGAAGCGGATGACGATCGTCACCTCCTGCCACCCGAGCAGCTCGAAGTGGTGCTGCAGCGGCGCCATCCGGAAGACCCGCCTGCCCGTCGTCTTGAACGACGCGACCTGGATGATGACCGAGAGGGTGATGAGGACGAAGAGGCCGCCGAGGATGACCATGAGCAGCTCGGTCCGGGTCGTGATCGCCAGGCCCGCGACGCCGCCGCCGAGGGCGAGCGACCCGGTGTCGCCCATGAAGATCTTGGCCGGCGACGCGTTCCACCAGAGGAAGCCGAAGCAGGCACCCATGAGGCAGGCGGCGACGAGGGCGAGGTCCTGCGGGTCGCGGACCTCGTAGCACTTGGGGCCGGGGGTGTACTGGCAGTTCTGGTTGTACTCCCAGATGCCGATGAGGACGTAGGCGGCGAAGACCATCGTCGAGGAGCCGGTCGCGAGGCCGTCGAGGCCGTCGGTGAGGTTCACGCCGTTGCTCGCGCCGGCGATCATGATGTTGGCCCAGATGACGAAGAGGATGAGGCCGACGACCGTGCCGGCGAAGGCGAGGTCCCACGCGGTGTCGCGGGCGAAGGAGATCTTCGTCGAGGCCGGGGTGCGCTGGGAGCCGTTGGGGAACTGGAGCGCGAGGATCGCGAAGAGCACGGCGACGAGGGCCTGGCCGCCGAGCTTCTGGGACGAGCGGAGGCCGAGGCTGCGCTGCCGCGTGATCTTGATGAAGTCGTCGAGGAAGCCGACGAGGCCGAGCCCGGCGACGAGGAAGAGGACGAGGAGCCCGCTGACCGTCGGCGCCGACCACGCACCGAGGTGCGCGACCGCGTAGGCCGAGAGCGCGGCGAGGATGATGACCGCGCCGCCCATCGTCGGGGTGCCGCGCTTGGTGTGGTGCGACGTCGGGCCGTCGTCGCGGATGAACTGTCCGTAGCCCTTGCGGACGAGGAACTTGATGAACAGCGGTGTCCCGAGGAGGCCGACGATGAGGGAGAAGACGGCCCCGATGAGCACGGCCTTCATGCGGGGACCCCCGTCCGCCCGGCGACCCGGTCGCCGAGGTGCCGCAGACCCGCGTCCCGGCTCGACTTGAGGACGACGACGTCGCCCGGGGCGAGCTCGTCGCGGAGGACCTGCTCCGCCGCGTCGGCGTCCACGACGCGGCGGACGCGGATGCCGTCCCGTCCCGCCGCCCCCTCTGCCATCGGTGCCGCGACGTCGCCGACGACGAGCAGCTCCTCGATCCCGGCGTCGGCGGCCGCGGCGCCGACCTGGTGGTGCTCGGCGTCGCTGTCGGCGCCGAGCTCGAGCATCGACCCGAGGACCGCCCAGCGACGGCCCCCGTCGGCGAGCTCCATCGAGGCGACCGCCGCGAGGGCGGCCCGCATCGACTCGGGGTTGGCGTTGTAGGCGTCGTTGACGACGACGACCCCGTCCGGGCGCTCGGTGACCTCCATGCGCCAGCGGCTCACGGGAGCGGCCGCTCCGAGGGCGGCCGCGATCGCGTCGAGGGGCAACCCGCATTCGAGGGCGACGGCGGCGACGGTCAGGGCGTTGGCGACGTGGTGCCGGCCGACGAGCCCGAGGGAGACCGGCGTCGAGCCGGCCGCGGTCACGAGGGTGAATGCGGGGTGGCCGGCGCCGTCGACCCGGACCTCCTCGGCCCGGACGGTCGCGTCCGCGGACTCGCCGACGAGGACGACCCGGGCGGTCGTGGCGGCGGCCATCGCGCGGACGAGGGCGTCGTCGGCGTTGAGGACGGCGACACCGCTCGCGGGCAGGGCCGCGACGAGCTCGGACTTGGCCTGCGCGATCGCCTCCCGAGAGCCGAACTCGCCGACGTGGGCGGTGCCGACGTTGAGGACGGCCCCGATCCGGGGCGGCGAGATGCGGGTCAGGTAGTCGATGTGGCCGATCCCCCGGGCCCCCATCTCGACGACGAGGAAGCGGGTCGTCGGCGTCACCCGGCAGACGGTGAGCGGGACGCCGACCTCGGAGTTGAGCGAGCCGACCGGGGCGACGGTCTCCCCGGCGGTCACGAGCACGGTGGCGAGAAGGTCCTTGGTGCTCGTCTTGCCCGACGAGCCGGTGATCCCGACGACGACGAGGTCGTCGACCGCGTCGACGACGTGGCGCGCGACGCGGATGAAGGCCTCCTGCTCGTCGGCGACGACGACGCACACCTGCCCTTCGACGGGTCGGGTCGTGAGCGACGCGACGCACCCGGCCGCCGCGGCCGCCGCGACGAAGTCGTGCCCGTCCATCGCGGCGCCGACCCGGGCGACGTAGAGCCCCCCGGGTCCGGCCTCGCGGGAGTCGGTGACGACCGGGCCGTCGACGACGAGGTCGGCGGCCTGCTCGCGGGTGGCCCCGTGGAGGGTCCCGTCGACGAGGTCGACGAGATCGACCACGCGCAGGGGGATCATGGACGGTCCTTTCGGTCGTGGCCGACGGCGGCGAGGGCGGCGGCGAGCTCGGTGCGGTCGTCGAAGGGGTGGATGCTCCCGGCGACCTCCTGGCCGGTCTCGTGCCCCTTGCCGACGACGGCGACGGTCGCGGTCGGGTCGTCGCCGACGCGGGCGACCGCCTCGACGATCGCCCGGGCGCGGTCGCCGAGCTCGACGACCTCGATCCCGCGTCGGGCCGCGACCTCCTCGGCGCCGGCTCGGACGGCGGCGCGGATCGCCGCGGGGTCCTCGCTGCGCGGGTTGTCGTCGGTGACGACGACGAGGTCGGCGACGGAGGCTGCGGCCGCCCCCATCGCATGCCGCTTGCCCCGGTCCCGGTCGCCGCCGGCGCCGAGGACGACGACGAGCGGCCCGGCCGTCTCGGGCCGGAGCGCGGCGAGCGCGGCCTCGACGGCCTCGGGCGTGTGGGCGTAGTCGACGACGGCCCGCGGTCCGCGGCCGTCAGGAGAGGTGACGAGCTCCATCCGGCCCGGCACCGTTGCGGGCGCGAGGATCGCGCGGGCCACCGCCGCCGGCTCCTCGCCGGCGACGACGAGGGCGGCCGCGGCGAGCGCGGTGTTGGTCACGTTGAAGCCACCGGACAGCTGCGAGCGCAGGTCGAGCCGAATGCCGTCCGGCCCGTGGAGCACGAAGGCCGGTCCCCCGTCGACGGTCTCGACCCGCCAGTCCGCGCCGGCGACCGCCGTGGCGTCGGTACCGGGCAGGGCGTCGGTCGCGAGCGTCTGGACGGGCACGGTCGCGATCCCGGCGAGCTCGCGGCCCCACTCGTCGTCGACGCAGACGATCCCGCGCCGGCTCCGCTGCGGCGTGAAGAGCGAGGCCTTGGCGAGGAAGTAGTCGCGCATCGTCGGGTGGAAGTCGAGGTGGTCCTGGGAGAGGTTGGTGAAGAGGGCGACGTCGTAGACGACGCCGTCGACCCGGTGCTGCGCGAGCGCGTGCGAGGAGACCTCCATGACGCACGTGTCGACGTCTCGCTCCCCCATGAGCGCGAGGAGCGCGTGCAGGTCGGTCGCCTCCGGGGTCGTGCGAGCGCTCTGGACGCGCTCGTCGCCGACCCGCGTCTCGACCGTGCCGATGAGCCCGGTCCGGCGCCCGAGCGCGACGAGGGCCGACTCGACGAGGTGGGCGGTCGTCGTCTTGCCGTTGGTCCCCGTGATGCCGAGGAGGCGGGGCCGACGATCGGCCGAGCGGTAGACCGCGGCGGCGACGTCGCCGAGGACCGAGCGCGGGTCGTCGACGACGAGGCACGGGAGGGTGAGCCCGGCCTCGCGGACGATCCCCAGCCCGCTCGCGTCGGTGAGGACCGCGACGGCACCCGAGGCGACGGCATTCGCCGCGTAGCCGGCTCCGTGCGAGTTCGCGCCGCGCAGGGCGGCGTAGAGGTCACCAGCGCGGACGCCGCGCGAGTCGAGCGTCACCCCGGTCACGAGGGCCCCGGGCGCGCCGTCGACGAATGCCGAACCCAGGGCGGGCACGCCGGAGATCAGGTCCGGCAACGCGAGGGGTTCGGTGTGGGCCGGGCGGGGAAGAACCACAGCGCGCCAGCCTATCGGCCGCCGGACGTCGGCTTGTCCTGGAGGACACCCGGCGCCGTGGGGTCGATGTGCTCGAGCTTGGTCGTCAGGGTCGGGGCCGTGGTCCCCGTCGGCGGGATCGCGAGCTCCTGGAGCGCGTAGGTCATGACGTCGTGGAAGACGGGGGCCGCGACGACGCCTCCGGCGTAGCCCCGGACCGGCTTCTGGAGGATGACCGCGACGACGAGCTGGGGGTCGTCGGCCGGGGCGAAGCCGATGAAGCTGCCCGTCTTGCCACCCCCGGAGTACGTGCCCGTCCTGGGGTTGATCCGGTCGGCCGTGCCCGTCTTGCCGGCGACGCGGTAGCCGGCGATCTTGGCCTTGGGGGCGGTGCCCTCCTCGGAGACGACGCCCTCGAGCATCTGCGAGACCTCGGTCGCCGTCGTGCCCGAGACGACGCGGACGGGAGTCGTCTCCTCCGTCGGCACCATCGACCCCGATTCGCTCTCGACGGCGTCGACGAGGCGCGGTGGGATGCGCAGGCCGCCGTTGGCGATCGTCTGGAAGACGCTCGCGGCCTGGATCGCGGTCACCGACAGTCCCTGGCCGAACATGACGGTGTAGCGCTGAGCACCGTCCTGCTGGTCCCAGGGGTGCAGCTCGCCGGCGGACTCGCCGATGAAGTCGACCCCGGAGCTCTGGCCGAGCCCGAACTTGCGCAGGTAGGTGTCGAGCACCTTGGCCGTCATCGTCTCCCCGACGAAGATCGTGCCCATGTTGCTCGACTCGGCGAGCGTCCCGGCGACCGTCCGCAGCTCGGTGCCGTGCGCGTGGCTGTCGTGGAAGATCCGGTCGTAGCGGCGGATCTGGCTCGGGATGATGACCGGGGTCGACGGCGTGACCTTGCCCTCCTCGATCGCGGCGGACATCGTCATGATCTTGCTCGTCGAGCCCGGCTCGAAGGTCTCGGTGAATGCGGTGTTCTGGACCGAGCGCAGGTCGGCCCCCTCGCGCTTGTCCGGGTCGAAGGTCGGGTAGCTCGCGACGGCGAGGAGCTTGCCGCTCTTGACGTCCTGGACGATGACGGTGCCCGAGGCCGCCCCCGTCTTGCGGACCATCTGGGCCAGGGAGTTCTGGGCGTACCACTGGATGTTGCCGTTGATCGTCAGCTTGACGTCGCGCCCGGGCACCGGGGCGAGGGTGCTCCCCGTGTCGGTCGAGGAGGACCCGAGCCCGGAGACCGACGGCGCGGCCCGGCCCGCCCGGCCGCCCAGCGTCGGGTCCCAGATCTTCTCCAGGCCCTCGAGGCCGGTCCCGGCCTCTCCGACGAAGCCGACGAGCGAGGCCGCCGTCGTCGAGGTCGGGTAGACCCGCTGGTAGCCGATCTCCGAGCTGATCCCGGGAATGCCGAGGGCGGCGATCCGGCGCCACGTCAGGGTCGAGAGCCCGCGGGCGACGACCCGGTACCGCGCCTTGCCGTCGAGCTTCGTGCGGATCGTCGCGGCCGGCTGCCCGACGAGCGGCGAGAGGGCGGCCGCGGCCCGGTCGAGCGCCTGGCCGGACGAGTCGGGGGTGCAGGTCAGGTGGTTCTTCGTCTTGTAGATGCACACGGCCGTCTGGTCGACGACGACGGTCCGCCGCTCGATGCTCGTCGCGAGCGGCGCACCGTTGGCGTCGACGATCGACCCGCGCTGGGCGGGGATCTCGCCACCGAGGGTGGACTGCTGGGCCATCGCCTCGGCCCGGTAGGCGGATGCCTCGAAGCCCTGGATCCGGAGCAGCTGGGCCGCGAAGATCGAGAAGACGAACAGGACCGTGACGAGCAGGGCCCGGGACCGGCGGCGCGGGTTGGAGACGGCGACGGACTTCCTGCGCGGCGGGCGACCGCCGGAGGACGGGCGACGGGCCGGGCGCGCGGGCGCGCTGCGGGGGGCGGTCGTCCGGACTGCGGGCCGTCCTGCATTCACCGCGGTCGTCGCGGTCGTCGGGCGACCGCCGGTCGCGGGCTTGCGGGACGGCGCGGCCGCGGGCTTGCGGGGGGCGGCGGCGGTCCGTCGCGGGGCCTTCTGGTCCGGCGAGGGGCGGGTGCCCGGCCGCGCGGTGCCCGGGCGGGGCGTGGCCGTCCGCGGCGAGCCCGCCGGGGTGCGCGTGGCGCCCGTCACGGGGCGCTGGGGCGGTCGGCGCTGGCTCATACGGGTCGTCGGGTCCTCAGTGTCGGGCGGTGGCGGGCTTGGTCGGTGTCGTGGGCCTGGTCGCGGGCTTGGTCGTCCCCGGCTTCTGCGCGGTCGCGGGCTTCTTCGTGGGCGGCGTCACCACGGTCGTCGTGCTCGTCGTCCGTCCGGTCTTGCTGTCCACGCTCGTCCGCACCGTCTCCACCACCCCGCCGGCCTTGGTCGTGACGACGGTCGTCGTCGTCACCGTGCCCTTCTTGGTCACCGTCGTCCGCGGCCCGGTCGCCTTGGGGGTGCCCGTCGTCGGATCCGTGACCACGCTAAACGTGGGATCGGCGACGGCCGGCTTCGCCACGCCGAGGATGCGGCCGTCGGACAGCCGGAGGAAGGCCGCGCTGTCGTTGGGCACCATGCCGAGGCTGCGGGCCCGCTGCGCCAGGGCGCCCGGCGCGGCCCGGCCCGAGATCGAGTGTGCGAGCGCCTCCTCGTTGTCGGTGAGGACGTCCGAGCGGGCCTGGAGGTCGCGGAGCTCGAAGACCCCTTTGGCGCGGGAGGTGTTGAGCAGCAGGATCGACAGGGACCCGAGGAGCAGGACGAGAAGGCAGAGGACGACGAACCCGCCCCTGCTCGCCTCGCCCGCACGGCCGGTGACGACCTGGAGCGGCGACGCGGGGCGCGGCGCGGCGACGGAGCGGCGTGGTCGGCTGACCGCGATCTGGCTCATGAGGAGCCCTTCCTGCTGCGGGTGGAGTCGGGACGGATGCGTTCGACCGCGCGGAGGCGGACCGAGGCGGATCGTGGGTTGCGGGCCTGCTCCTGCGAGCCGGCCTCCTCGGCGCCACGGGTCAGCTGGCGCAGGACGGGTGCGTGCTCGGGGAGCTCGACGGGCAGGCCCGGAGGGGTCGTGCTCGTCGCGCCGGCGGCGAAGGCGCGCTTGGTCGGCCGGTCCTCGAGCGAGTGGTAGGCGAGGACCGCCAGCCGGCCGCCGACCGCGAGGCGCGCGATCGCGACGGCGAGGGCGCGGCCCCAGACGTCGAGCTCGGCGTTGACCTCGATGCGCAGCGCCTGGAAGGTGCGCTTGGCGGGGTGGCCGCCGGAGCGCTGCGAGGCCATCGGGATCGTCCGGCGGAGGAGGTCGACGAGCTGCCCGGACCGCTCGAACGGGTGGGCCGCACGCTCGCGGACGATCGCCCCGGCGACCTTGCGGGCGAAGCGCTCCTCGCCCCACGTCCGGAGGATCCGCTCGAGGTCGGCCGCGTCGTAGCCGTTGAGGACGTCCGCGGCGGTCATCCCGCGCGACTGGTCCATCCGCATGTCGAGGGGCGCGTCCTGGGCGTAGGCGAAGCCCCGCTCGGCCTCGTCGAGCTGGAGCGAGGAGACGCCGAGGTCGAAGAGGGCGCTGTCGTAGGCGGCGATCCCGAGGTCGTCGAGGACCTCGCCGAGCTCGTCGTAGACCGCGTGGACGTAGGTGACGCGGTCCCCGAACTCGGCGAGCCGCTCCCGGGCGAGGTCGAGGGCCTGCTCGTCGCGGTCGAGCCCGACGACGCGGGCCTGCGGGTGGAGGCGCAGGACGGCCTCGGCGTGCCCGCCCATGCCGAGGGTCGCGTCGACGTGGACCGCACCCGGCCGGTCGAGCGCGGGGCCGAGGACGGCGAGGACGCGGTCGAGGAGGACCGGCACGTGCCGGTCGGCCGCCTCGCGCATTCCCGCCTCCGTCGTCGTCGTCATTCGCGTGGTCGTCGTCTCGTGTGCTTCCGGTGTGTCCGTCCGGCCGGGTCCCCATCCGCTCGGCCCGCTTCGGGGGAAGTCGAGTCGGGACGAAGGGCTGGGGGCCGGGCCGGACGGGCAGGTGGGTCAGAAGATCCCGGGGACGACCTCCTCGGACCGGTTGTTGTAGGACTCGCGGTGGGCCTCGTCGTAGGCGGTCCAGCGGGCGGTGTCCCAGATCTCGAGGCGGTCCGCGGCACCGACGACGGTGCACTCGTGGGTGAGCCCGGCCCAGTCGCGCAGTCCGGAGGGCACCGTGATGCGGCCCTGCTTGTCGGGGATCTCGTCGGAGGCGCCGGCGAGGAACATCCGCATGTGGCTGCGGGCCTCGGCGTTGGTCAGCGGCGCCTTGGACATCTCCATGACGATCGGCTCGAAGGCGTCGCGCGGGAAGCCGAAGAGGCAGCCGTCCTGGCCGCGGGTGAGGACGATGCCGCCGGCGAGCCGCTCGCGGTACTTCGCGGGGAGGAAGAGCCGGCCCTTGTCGTCCAGTCGGGGGGTGAAGGACCCGAGGAACATCGGCGCTCACCTCACTCTCGACCCGTCGGCGCCTGCCGTGGCCGGGAGGTGCGGGCCACCAACCCTCACCCCTGTCGACCAACTTCCCCCACATTACCCCACCCATCACCCACTTTGAACCCCACAAGGCCACAAATGTCACGAAACTGTCTCGTTGCCGCAGGTCAGCGTGGTGGTGCGAAGTGGGGGCGGATCGAACGCACGTCGAATGCGCACGGCTCGGGCGGCCGGCCCGAGCCCGGATCCGGTGAGACCGGGTCGCTGGAGGCGAGCGCGACGGAGGCACGTCCCGGTCCGCGGATGTTGCGCGGTGGGGAGTCGTGGGGCACATCTCTCCCGCTCGCCGCCGACGTCAGGCAGGATGGAGGGCTCCAAGGGCGGACAGCATCAGGAGGACTCGTGAACCCGTACGGCGAAGGCGTCGTCGGCCGGCCGACGACCGTGGGAGTGGGGCGTGGGGCGCTCGGGGACACCGGCCCGTCGCGCGAGGTCGGTCTCGACGAGGTGCTCGAGCGGTCGACCCAGATCGCCGCCTCCATGCGCACCGTCATCTCCGGCAAGGACGACGTCATCGCGACGACGCTCAACGTCCTGCTCGCCGAGGGTCACCTGCTCATCGAGGACGTCCCGGGCGTCGGCAAGACGATGCTCGCCAAGGCCCTGGCGCGGTCGATCGACGCGAGCGTGCGCCGCATCCAGTTCACGCCCGACCTCCTCCCGAGCGACATCACCGGCGTCAGCGTCTTCAACCAGGAGCTCCGGGACTTCGAGTTCCGCCCGGGCGCGGTGTTCGCCAACATCGTCGTCGGTGACGAGATCAACCGCGCCTCGCCCAAGACCCAGTCCGCGCTCCTGGAGCCCATGGAGGAGGGCCAGGTCACCGTGGCGGGGACGACCTACACCCTGCCCGACCCCTTCCTCGTCATGGCGACGCAGAACCCGATCGAGATGGAGGGCACCTACCCCCTCCCCGAGGCCCAGCGCGACCGCTTCATGGCGCGGGTGTCGATGGGCTACCCCACCCCGCACAGCGAGGTCCAGATGCTCCAGAACCACGGGGCGCACAACCCGCTCGAGGACGTCCGGCCGGTCACCGACGCCGGCACCGTCGCCGCGATGATCCGCGCCGTGCGGCGCGTCCACGCGGCCGAGTCGATCCAGCAGTACATCGTCGACATCGCGGCGGCCACCCGCCAGTCCGCGGCCCTCCGGCTCGGCGCCTCCCCCCGCGCCGCGCTCCACCTCCTCCGGGCCAGCCGCGCGCACGCCGCCCTTGTCGGACGCGACCACGTCCTGCCCGACGACGTCCAGTCCGTCGTCGTCCCGGTCCTCGCCCACCGCCTCCACCCGACGGGCGAGACGCAGATGGCCCGACGGTCGACGCAGGACGTGCTCGTCGACCTGCTCGGGCGGGTCCGCGTCCCCGCTCCCCGCCTCTGACGCAGGCCCGGGAATGCGCAGGCTCTGGCAGGTCCTCACGACGCGGGGACAGGCATTCGTCACCGCCGGCTCGGTGCTGCTCGTCGCCGGCCTGCTCACCGGTGTCCTCGACCTGACCCGGCTCGGGGTGCTCGTCGTCGTCCTCCCCCTCGCCGCCGCCTTCCTCGCGCGCCGGCACGACCTCGCCCTGACCCTGCGCCGGACGGCGACGCCGAGCCGGCTCCAGCCCGACGAGGCGAGCCTCGTCGAGCTCCGCCTGACGAACGCGACCGGCCGGCGTTCGCCCCTCCTCATGGCCGAGGAGCTCGTCGACTACACCCTCGGCGACCGGCCCCGCTTCATCGTGCCCGCGATGGGTCCGGGCGAGGAGCGCGTCGTCCGCTACACGGTCCGCTCGCACAGCCGTGGCCGCCACCGGCTCGGGCCGGTCGGCATTCGCGTCAAGGACCCGTTCGGGCTCTCCTCGCGCACCGCTGCCCACCGCGCCGCCTCCTCGATCCTCGTCCTCCCCCGCGTCCACCCCCTCCCCGCCGGGCACCCGCGCGGCGCCGAGCTCGGGACCGAGGGGTCGATCCCGCACCGCGTCGCCCTTCACGGCGAGGACGACGCGGCGATCCGCGAGTACCGCGACGGCGACGACCTGCGCCGCATCCACTGGCCGGCGACGGCCCGCGTCGGCGAGCTCATGGTCCGCCAGGAGGACCTCCCCGCCCGCCGTCGGGCCGTCCTCCTCCTCGACACCCGCAGCTCGGCGCTCCCGGCCACCGACCCCCGCTCGGGCCTGGAGTGGGCCGTGTCCGCCGCCGCCTCCATCGCTGTCCACCTCCTCGACCTCGGCTACACGATGCACGTCCTCACCGCGGACAACACGAGCAGCAGCGGCGTCGTCGACGCCGAGGGGCACGACGCGATCCTCGACCTCCTCGCCGAGGTCGGGCAGTGCAGCGACGCCGACTTCCTCGCCGCGGAGCGGCGCGCGGCCGCGCTCACCCAGGGCGGCGGCGTCGTCGTGGCGATCATCGGCGCCCTCGACGACGACCAGGCGAGGAGCGTCGCGAGCCTGCGGCGACCCGGCGGCCTCGGCATCGCCTTCGTCGTCGCCGACAGCGGCCGCGCACCACGCGACGCCGACGTCTCGCGGACGTCGGCGATCCTCACGGCCAGCGGCTGGTCCGCCCGGGCCTGCTCGAGCCGCGACGACGTCGCCGCGACGTGGTCGTCCGTCGTCGGGTCCGGCAACCGCCAGGTCCTGCGATGACGCGCGGCCGCGCCACCGAGGCCGCTCTCGCCTGGCTCGCGTCGATGGCGGCGCTGCTGCCGCTGACCGCGCTCTTCGAGCCGCCCCGCTTCATCGGGCCGGTCGTCCTCGTCACGCTGGCCATCACCGTCGCCGGCGTCCTCCTGCGCGTCGTGACGACCTCCGCCCTGGGCGTCCTGCTCGGTCAGGCGGTCGTCGGCTTCGTCGCCCTGACCGCGAGCCAGGGCCGCGGACACCTCTGGTACGGGCTCCCCACCCCCGACCTCGTCGGCGCGTGGAACAACCGCCTCCTCGAGGCGATCGACGTCGTGAGCCGCTACGCCGCACCGGCCCCCAGCCCCAACGGCATCGTCACCGCCCTGACGATGATCGGGGCGGTCGTCGTCCTCGTCGTCGACCACGTCGCGGTGACCCGGCGGTCGCCGGCCGCGGCAGCGCTGCCGCTGCTCACCGCATTCCTCATCTCCGCGGCCAACAACGCGACCGGGGTGCCCGTGTGGCACTTCGTCCTCGCCGCCGTCACATGGCTCGCCCTCGTCGCCCGGCAGGGGTCGGCCCAGCTCCGGCGGTGGGGACCACCCGCCAACTCCGCCGACCCCGAACGCGGGCGCTCGACGGCGTTCTACTCGATCGGGCTCGCCGCCAACGGACGCCGGCTCGCGGTCGCGGCACTTCTCCTCGCGGTCGCCCTCCCGATGGTGCTCCCCCACTTCCCGCAGCGCTACCTCGCCAACGGGCTGAGCCGCTCCGGCACCGGCGGCGGTGGCGGCGAGGTGGCCCTCTCGGACACCCTCGACGTCACGCGCAACCTACGGGACCGGACGCAGACGCCGGTGCTCACCTACCGGATCGGCGGGTCGGCGACCGAGCCCCTCCGGGTCGCCGTCTTCGACCAGTTCGACGGGACGCGCTGGTGGAGCTCGTTCCGCGACCGCTTCGACCCCTCGGCCGAGGTCGTCGAGCGGGTCCCCGACGCGGTCGTCGCCGTGCGACGCAACCTCCGCGTCACCGACAACGAGCTCGCCCGCCCCGGCCTCGCCCTCCCCGGCCGGGTCCTGGAGATCGACAACGACGATGCGGTCCGCCCCGCCAGCGGCGGCGTCTACATCGCCGAGGAGCGCGTCTCGGAGTACTCCGCGACCTTCGAGACCCTCGAGCCGACCGAGGACCAGCTGACCGCCGGGTCCACGCAGGAGCGGCCGTCGGAGCTCGAGCCCTTCCTCCAGACCGACCCGCCGTCGCAGGACTTCGTCCGGCGGCTGCTCGACGAGATCGCGCCGGACTCGCTCACCCCGATCGAGCAGGCCCGCCGGATCGAGGACTACCTGCGCGGCTCGAACTTCGTCTACTCCCTCGACCTCGCGCCGGCGGTCGACCAGGCCGACGGCGGCACCGACGCCGTGACCCAGTTCCTCATGACGCGGCGCGGCTACTGCCTCCAGTTCGCGACCGCGATGATCGAGATGGCCCGCGTCCGCGGCATTCCGGCCCGCCTCGTCACCGGCTTCCTGCCCGGCGCCCCGGGCGAGGACGGCGAGATGAAGGTCGTCGCAGCAGACGCGCACGCGTGGCCCGAGCTGTGGTTCCCGGGGACCGGGTGGCTCCGCTTCGAGCCGACGCCGGGCGTCCGCGCCGGCACCGCGCCGGCCTGGGCGCTGCTGCCGGTCACGACGCCGACGACCGGACCGACGACGAGCGCCACGACGACGGGCGGGTCGTCGGCGACGTCGAACGGGCGCACCATCGACACCCAGGCCGACGACCGCGGGGCGCTCGGGGCGCAGGCACCTCTCTGGCAGCGGGCGTGGACCACGCTCGTCGGACTGGGCCCGGTCGGCTGGTTCGTCGCGCTCCTCGTCCTCGGCCTCCTCGGGTCCCTCGCCCTCCCCCTGCTCGCCGAGCTCGACCTGCGCCGGCGGCGGGCCCGGGCCGGGACCGACGCCCAGCGCGTCGAGGTCGAGTGGCAGTCGCTCGTCAGCCGGCTCGGCGACCTCGGGATCCGCGCCCCGGTCGGGAGCAGTCCGCGACAGGCCGCCGAGCACTACCGGTCCCGCATTCGGCTCGACGAGCAGCAGACGCAGGCGCTCCACACAGTCCTCACCCAGCTCGAGACCGCCCGCTACGCCGCGCCCGGCGCGGAGGTCGAGGACGTCGCGCGCGAGGCGAGCACGGTGAGCGGCGGGGCGCTCCGCGCGGCCTCGTGGCGTCGACGGCTCCGCGCCCAGCTGCTGCCCTCGCGGGCACGGCTGGCGCTCCGGGACGGGACGGCCGCGATCGGTGAGGCACCCGGTCGGCTCTGGCGACGCCTCCGGTCCCGCCAGCACTGACCACCGGCTCGCCCATTCCCGGGACGGGTCGGGGGCTCTGGAGTACCTTCGATGGACAACGCCCCGCCACGGGCGCGGGACGTGCGAGCTGCCAGGGGTGCTCATGCACAGGTTCCCGTCTGCCGGACTCACCTCGGTCGTCATCGCCGCGCTCGCGGCCGTGGCCGGCACCGCCGCGACGCCCGGTCAGGCCACCGCGGCGACCCGGCCGACGTACCAGCTCGTCGTCACGACCCCACCACCCGAGGGCGGCCTCGACCTGTCCATCGAGAATGCCTTCATCGCCCAGCTCGCGGCGACCCCCGCCGGCGCCAAGGTGCGCATGGCGCAGACGAACATCGCCCGGCTCACCGTCGCGGAGGCGATCGTCGCCGCCCACCAGCGGGGCGTCGACATCGACCTCGTCCTCAACCGGAGCTCGGCTCCCGAGCCCGCGACCCAGCTCATCCGGGCGGCCCTGCCCGCGGACCGGGTGACCCTCTGCGGCGAGGCGAGCGCGATCGACTCGTGCATCGTCACCCCGGTCGGGACGATCTACGGGATGCACAACCGGTTCTGGACCATCTCGGAGATGACCGACGGCTCCCGCGACGTCTCGGCGACGATGGCCGGGCAGTTCAACGTCGACGGCGCGAGGTACGTCAACAACATGGTCGTCGTCCGGGGTGACCGGCTGCTCTTCGACGCCTACAACGCCTACCAGGCCGACCTCAAGGCCCAGGTCCGCACGGACAGCTACTACCGATCCAGCCCGACGGCGACCGGAGTCGTCCGGTTCCTCCCCCGCAACCGCAACCTGCCGGACCCGGTCGCCGAGGTGCTGCCGGCCCTCGACTGCCAGGCGCCGGGAGGAGCACCCGACGGCCGAGGCCTCGTCCGGTTCTCGCACAACGTCGCCGCACAGCAGCGGGCCGCGCTCATGGTCAAGCTCATCGACTACGCCCTGTCCGGCTGCACGGTCGAGTACTCGGCGACGACGTGGGACGCGACGGTCGCCGCCTGGATGGAGGCGGCCGGCATCCGGATGGTCCGCTACCTCGACCAGAAGACGACCTCGGGCGTGCCGATCAGCCTGGTCAACAAGGCGCACTGGGTCGACGCGACGACGACGACCGGCGTGCGTCTGCGCCGGTCCTGGGTCGGCTCCGCGGAGCTGAACTTCCTCGGCAACTACGCCCTCGACGACCAGTTCGTCGAGATCGACGACCCCGGGCTGGTCGCCGACCTCGACACGTGGTTCGACGGGCTCCGGTCGCGCGCCGTCTTCCGCCCGACGATCACGCTGCCCGACGTCGCCGTCCCGGCCGTCGACGGGCGGCTGTGGCCGCGGGCCACGACCGCCGGCTGGAACGCCACCCCCGTCACCTTGTCGCTCGGCGCCGGCGAGCTGCCGACCGGCACGGGCGTCGACCGGATCGAGTACCAGCTCGCCGGGGCCACCCAGACCGGCGTCGTCGTCGTCGCCGGCTCGCACGGCAGCGTCGTCGTCGGCGCCGAGGGCGTGACGACCGCGACGTTCTGGTCGGTCGACAAGGCCGGCAACAGCAGCGCGCGTCGCACGGCGACGATCCGCGTCGACCGGACGGCACCGCAGGTGACCGCCGTCACGGCGCCCCAGCCGAATGCCGCGGGCTGGAACACGACCGACGTGAGCGTCGTGTTCACCGCCACCGACGCCGGCGGCTCGGGCCTGGTGTCGAGCACCCCCGTCGCCCGGTCGGTCACGACCGAGGGTGCCGGGCAGGTCGTGACGGCGACGTTCACCGACCGGGCGGGCAACGCGACGACCGGGCGGCGGGTCGTCAACCTGGACCGGACCTCCCCGGTGCTCGCCGGGCTCCCGGCGGACGACTGCACCCTGTGGCCCCCGAACGGGGAGCTCGTCAACGTCGGTACGGTGACCGCCTCCGACGCCCTCTCCGGGGCGGGGCCGGTCACGGTGACCGCGACGAGCGACGAGGCCGCGTCGGGCCCGCCGGACACCGAGGTCCGGGACGGCACGGTCTGGCTGAGGGCGCAGCGGCTCGGCGGCTCCGACGGTCGCACCTACACCGTGGACGCCACCGTTGCCGACGTCGCCGGCAACACCGCGTCGGCGACGGTCACGTGCGTCGTCCTGCACGACCAGGGCAAGCGGGCGGCGAATGCCGCGACCAACGCCCAGCGCCGCGTCGCCGCGGCCGCGGCGCGGGTCGCCGACCAGGCGGCGCTGGCGGCCGCCGCCGACCTCGCCCGGGTGTCGGCATTCGCCGCAGCGCAGCTGGCCGCCGACGCGCAGACCGAGGGGTCGCTTCCACCGGAGGCGCCGGAGACGGCTCCGGCGGCGGACTCCGAGGAGCCGCCGCCGGACCAGACGCTGTCCTAGGAGGTCAGTCGAGGTAGTCGCGCAGCGCCTGGCTGCGGCTCGGGTGCCGCAGCTTGCTCATCGTCTTGGACTCGATCTGGCGGATCCGCTCCCGGGTCACGCCGTAGACCTTGCCGATCTCGTCGAGCGTCTTGGGCTGGCCGTCGGTCAGGCCGAAGCGCATCGAGACGACGCCCGCCTCGCGCTCGGAGAGCGTGTCGAGGACCGAGTGCAGCTGCTCCTGGAGCAGCGTGAAGCTCACGGCCTCGGCCGGGACGACCGCCTCGGAGTCCTCGATGAGGTCGCCGAACTCGGAGTCGCCGTCCTCACCGAGCGGCGTGTGCAGCGAGATCGGCTCGCGGCCGTACTTCTGGACCTCGACGACCTTCTCCGGCGTCATGTCGAGCTCGCGGGCCAGCTCCTCCGGGGTCGGCTCGCGGCCGAGGTCCTGGAGCATCTGGCGCTGCACGCGGGCGAGCTTGTTGATGACCTCGACCATGTGGACGGGAATGCGGATCGTCCGGGCCTGGTCGGCCATGGCGCGGGTGATCGCCTGCCGGATCCACCACGTGGCATACGTCGAGAACTTGTAGCCCTTGGTGTAGTCGAACTTCTCCACGGCGCGGATGAGGCCGAGGTTGCCCTCCTGGATGAGGTCGAGGAAGAGCATCCCGCGGCCCGTGTAGCGCTTGGCGAGGGAGACGACGAGGCGGAGGTTGGCCTCGAGGAGGTGGTTCTTGGCCTTCTTGCCGTCCTGCGCGATCCACCACAGCTCGCGCTTGAGCTTCATCTCGACCTTGTCGCCGGAGTTGAGCCGCTCCTCGGCGAAGAGGCCGGCCTCGATCCGCTTGGCGAGCTCGACCTCCTGCTCGGCGTTGAGCAGCGCGACCTTGCCGATCTGCTTGAGGTAGTCCTTGACGGGGTCGGCGGTGGCGCCGGCCGTCACGACCTGCTGGGCGGGTGCGTCGTCCTCGTCGTCGTCGCGGATGACGAAGCCGCCACCCGTCTCGTCGCGGGTCGTCGTCGTGGCCGGAGCCGCGTCGTCGTCCGAGTCGTCGTCGGAGTCGTCGGCGCCCGCCGACTCGTCGGTCGCGGCGGCCGTGTCGCCGCCGTCGTCGTCGGTGCTGCTCGCGCGCTTGGCCGCGGTCTTCCTGGCAGGGGTCGCGGCAGCCTTGGCCGTGGCCCGGGTCGTCCCGGCCTTCGGAGCGGCAGCGGCCTTGGCCGCGGTGCCCGTGGCCACCTTGCGGGCCGGCGCCCTGGTCGGGGACGCCGTCGCGGCGTCGTCGGACCCGGCACCGTTCGCGGCGGCCGCGGCCTTCGTCGCCGCGGCCTTGGTCGCCGTCGTCTTGGTGGGCGTCGCCTTCGTCGTCGTCGCCGCCTTCTTGGCCGTGGCCTTGGCGGGCGCCCGCGTGGCCGCGACGGCCTTGCCGTCGACCTTGACCTCGATGCCCTGGTCGGCGAGAGCCCGGAGGACGACCTTGGCGCGAGCCGGCTTGACCCCGGCGGCCTCGAGGGCGGCGCCGACGTCGGCGCCGTGCACGACACCGGTCGTGCGCCCGGTCTTCACGAGGGCTTGCAGGTCGGGGTGGCTGAACTCCGAAGGGAGGGCAGGACTCTGCGAACGCTGTTGCGCCACGGACAACCTTTCATCGTGCGCCCGCACCGGCCCGGCCGACGCCCGAGGGCGGGCATGACGGGGCACGGACGAGACGTCACCGGGTGGAGGGAGGGGCGTGGGGATCAACGAGTCCCGAGGGGTCGAGATTCCCGGAGACCGTGGCCGCCGGTCTGCCGAGGCGCTCGCGGGGCTGCTGCTCGCCGTTGCCTTCTACGTACATTATAAATCGCGAATGCCCCGGCTTCGCACAGCGGCCCCGAGTTGGCCCGTCGGCGGGAGGGGCGGACGTCGCCACGAAACGTGGACGGCTCAGTCCTCGGCCTTGACCGCGAGGACCGGGCAGGTCGCCTCGAGGAGGATGCGCTGAGCGTTGGACCCGAGGATCAGCTTGCCGACCGGTGTCCGCCGGCGCAGCCCGATGACGATGAACTCCGCGTCCGACTCGTCGGCGGCCGCGATGAGGTCCTCGGCCGGCTCGTTGCCGCGGACGAGCTGGCGCACCTCGTGCTCGATGCCCTTCTCGTCGAGCTGGGCCTGGACCCGCTGGAGCTCCTCGTCGAACTTCTGCGCCTCGGCGGGGTCGAAGGTCCGGCCGCCACGCTGTGAGTTGATGACGATCAGCTTGGACCTGCGCAGGAGGCTCTCTTGCGCGGCCCGCTTGAGAGCGGCTCGCCCCTCATTCGTCGCGACGTAGCCGACCACGATGGACACGGGTGACCTCCAGGGTGCCTTGACGGTGTGGGCAGCGTCGATGCCGCCGACTGGTCCGACCGTACCGGATCGCACCGGGCCCGCGACGGCTCGTCCGCGCGTGCGTGAGGTCGGCTCAGCGCGAGGCGGCGAGGTGCTCGCGGATGAGCGAACCCACCGCGTCGATCTCGATGAGGAAGCCGTCGTGACCGTGCGGGCTCGAGACGACCGCGAGCCGGCCGCGCGTGGCTCCGGACGCGATCTGCCGGGCCTGCGCGACGGGATAGAGCCGGTCGCTCGTCACGCCGATGGCGAGGACGTCGGCGGTGACCCGGGCCAGCGCCGCGTCGAGCCCGCCGCGCCTCCGTCCGACGTCGTGGGCGTTCATCGCCCGGGTCAGGGTGAGGTAGGAGTTGGGGTCGAACCGGCCCGAGAGCTTGCGGGCGTGGTGGTCGAGGTAGGACTCGACGGCGTAGAACGCGTCCGCCGGGGCATCGACCGACGGGTCGGAGTCGCCCCCCTGCGGAGCGCGCCCGAACCGGTCGTCGAGCTCGTCGGCGGACCGGTAGGTCGTGTGGGCGATGCGCCGCGCGATCCCCATGCCCGCGTCCGGCTGCTCGCTGCGCCCGTAGTAGTCCCCGCCGTGGAAGGCGGGGTCCGCCTCGATCGCGACGAGCTGGGGGCGGGCCCAGGCGATCTGGTCGGCCGAGGCCGCGGCGCACGAGGCGACGACGATCGCGGCGGCGACCCGCTCGGGCGCACCGACGGCCCACTCCAGGACGCGCATGCCGCCCATCGAGCCGCCGACGACGGCGGCCCAGCGGCGGATGCCGAGGTGGTCCGCGAGCCGCGCCTCGACGGTGACCTGGTCGCGGATCGTGACGAAGGGGAACCGCCCACCCCACGGCCGCCCGTCGGGGGCGACCGACGACGGTCCGGTGCTGCCCTGGCAACCGCCGAGGACGTTGGCCGCGACGACGAGGAAGCGGTCGGTGTCGAGCGGTCGCCCGGGGCCGACGAGGCCGTCCCACCAGCCGGCGGTCGGATGACCGGGCGCGACCGGTCCCTCGACGTGCGAGTCACCGGTCAGGGCGTGCTCGACGAGGACCGCGTTGTCGCCGGCGGCGTTGAGCCGACCCCACGTCTCGTAGGCGAGCCGGACCCCGGGCAGGTGACCCCCGGCCTCGAGGTCGACCGGTCCGACGTCGTGGAAGAGGCGGTCGCCGGGCTCGTCCCCCTCGGCCCAGTGGCCGCGGCTCGGTGGGACGGCCCGCAGCATCGCGCGCCGTGGGTCCGGCTCGGGCGCCGGGACGTCGGCTGTCATGGTTCACCTTCGATCGCGCTTGCCGCGGTCGAACGAGCGCGGCCATGTCCTCACCCGGGGCACCCCACCGCGAGGAGGGTTGCCGGCCAGCGAGCCGGGGCTTGGCGCTGGCGCTCTTGACCCGTCCAGCATACGAAGGCACGCAGGCTCCGGAGCGCCCGTCCCGCCCATCGGGCACGCTCGCCGGACCTCAGCCCGGATCCATCGTTCGGCGCAGCAGGCGCGAGATCGGTGGATCAGGGCTCAGGCGGGCAGCGGCAGGGAGCGGGGCGGGATCCCCTGCTCGCAGACGCGGGCGAGCAGCCGGCCGAGCCGGTGGCCCGGGTCGACGCGGAGCGCGCGCTCGACGGCGTCGCCGGCGAGCGCACCGTCGCCGGTCCACCAGGAGAGGTGGGCGGCGACGGCGAGCATGGACGCGACCGCGGGGCCGCCGCCGTCGGGCAGGAGCCGGCAGGCCGCGAGCCACCCGTCGAGGCGGGAGTCGTCCGTGCCGGGCAGCGCGAGACCGGCGACCCGGTTGACGACCCGCAGGGGGAGCATCTGCAGGGCGAGGCTGCCGGGGTTGAGGTGGGCGATGATCCCGTCCCGCCAGTCGCGGTCGAGGAGCGACCAGGCAAGGCGGGCGACGTCGGCCGGCGCGGGATCCGAGCGGCCGGCGCCGGCGGCGAGGATGCGGGTCAGGGCGGCCGCGTGGGCCGCGGTCGGGACTCGGACCGGGCCGTCGGGCCCGCTCTCGAGGTGGTCGGCCAGGAGGGCTGCGGTCCGCTCCGCCCTTCGTCCCTCGACGGGAGCGACGAGGTCGCGGACGGCGGCTCGGTCGACGAGCGCCCCCTTGCCTCGGAGGACGAGGGCGGCGACGGCCGGGACGTCCTCCGGTCGCGGGACCTCGGAGCCGGGGTCGCCGGCCGGCGGAGCCGGGTCGTTGGCGGGCACGGACCACCATCGCATCCCCCGGACGACGATCGTGTCGAGGAGGTCGAGGCCGGCGTGCTCGAGCACCGCGGTCGCCGCGGCGACGAGGGTCAGTCCCTGACCGTCGTGCTCCTCGAAGGCGAAGACGAGCACGGCGGTCGCCTCGGCGCGGGCCATGGCCCCGACGCATTCGAGCAGTCCGAGCGAGGCCTCCTGCACGGTCGGTGAGCAGGCCGAGCTCGGTAGGTCGACCCGCTGGACGACGCCGACCTGCCCCCGGCGCAGCCCGATGAGGACGAGCGAGCCGACGGGGCGGTAGCCGAGCTGGTAGGGCAGGGTCGCGATGATCTCCGCGGTGCCGCGGACGGTGATGGTCTCCATGCGCCCACGCTCGTCGGCGGCGGCCGCCGGCGCGATGGTCGGCCGGTCGGGCTGTGGACGACCTGTGACACCCGCGGCGGGGCTGTGGACGGGACGGACGAGGGCGCCCCGACGATCCGTCGGGGCGCCCTCGATCGCCGAAGCCTCAGCCGGGGTCGACGACCTCGCTGCGGACGGTCGCCGGCCGGCCGGGCGTGGACGCCCCCGTCGTGCGCTCCCACTGCAGGAAGCGCTCGGTCTCCTGGATGACCGAGGAGACGAGCCAGGTCGCGGCGACGGCGTCGTCGGTCAGGCCGGCGAGCAGGAGGACCGACTCGGGCAGGAGGTCGACCGGCGAGACGATGTAGACGACGGCCGCGGCCATCCCCGCGAGGCGCAGGAGGCTCGTCCCGCCGTAGCGACCGTCCAGGGTCGCGCGGAGGAGTCGGGGCAGCGCGCCGAACCGGACGGCGAGCGACGGGGCGCCGGGCCGGGTCGCGAGCCGGAGCGACGTGGCGAGGGAGCGGAACAGGAGGGCGCGGGAGCGGACGGCCATATCCGGGGGTTCACTTCCGTGAGGGTGGCCCGAGCGGGCCGGTGGTGCGGTGCCGACCGGCACCACCCTCTCCAACGAACGGCGCGCGCACGGCATTCCGAGCCAGGACCCGCAGTCGGGTCAGCCGGCGGTGATCTGCCCCGCCGCCGTCGGGAACTCCGCCCGCGCCGACTCGGCGATCTTGTGGAGCAGCCAGGTGTCGATCCCGGCGCCGACGAAGCCACCGACGAGCGGGACGTTCTTGCCGAAGCGGGAGAAGACGCCCTTGCCCGCCGAGGACAGGAGCCGGAAGCCGATCGCCTTGTTGACGACCATGAGGGCCGGTCCGGGCAGCCGCTGGGCCGCGAGGTTGGAGAGCCGGCCGGTCGCGACGACGCCCGCCTTGGCGAGCAGGTCCTGCGCGTCGGCGCCGACGAGGGACAGGAGGACGGCCGAGCGGATCTGCTGCTGGGTCAGGTCATAGCCGCGGAGCCGGGCGATCGCCGCCGTCATCCGGGTCGTGAGCAGGTAGAACTCCAGGACGTTGGCGGGCAGGGCGACGGGGAGCGTGACGAAGCCGCCGAGGCTCGTGACGAAGCCGGCCCCGGCCGCCTTGGTGCGGTGCGAGGAGACGACCTTGTCGATCGCCCGGTCGACGTCGCCGTGGGTCGCCTCGAGCGCCTCCTGGGCGACCCGGTCGGCGCCCTTGAACGGCCCCTTGCCGTCGATCCCGACGTCGAGGAGGTTCTCGATGAGCCGGGTCGCCGTGCCCCCGATGACGTCGTCGCTGCGCTTGGGATCCCGAGCCTGCTCGAGCGCGCTCCGGGCGTCCTTGACCGGCTTGTCGTCTCCGAAACCGAACAGGCCCACAGGGATTCTCCTTTGGTTCGCGCGATCGTGCGCGGTCGTCGTTGGGGCGCTGTCACGCCGGTACGTCGTCCCGATCCTGCCACGCCGCCGCCCCTCGTCGGCCCGTCGGGGACCCCCGAACCCAGCTGCGCGAATGCCGCGCCGCGCGGTCCGTCGGTCGCGGCGGCTAGCCTTCGCGGCCATGAGGTGGGTCGCCGTCGCGAGCACGCCGCGGGGGCGCGTCGCGCCGCCGCTCGTCGCGCTCGTGCCCGAGGACGCCGACACAGCGTCCGGCGCGCTCCTGACCGGCTCGCCGGCCGTGATCGGCCCCGCCCTCCGGGCCCTCGACGAGGCCGGGGACGTGCGACTCGTCGTCTGGGCCTACAGCGGCGAGGCGCCGTGGCTGCTCGCGCAGGGCATTCGGCCGGGTCGTCTCTGGGACGTCGCCGAGGCCCACCGGATCCTCCACGGCGGCTGGCTGGCGGACCCGCCGCGGGCGTGGGCGGCGGCGGCGGGCCTCGACCCGGCGGCCGCGCCGGCCCCGCCGACCGGGGACCTCTTCGACTTCAGCGCTCCCCCCGACCCGCTGCCGGCCGACGAGCTCGTCCGGCCCGACGGGCACCTGCGCGCCGACGCCGGTGACGCCTGGCTCGGCGTGCCGACCCACCTGACGTCCTGGGCGCGCGCCGCGCTGACCTGTGCGCGGCGTCAGGAGGAGCAGCTGGCCGCGCGCGGGCCGCGCGCGGTCGCGGCGGCGATCTCGGAGTCGGCCGCCGCCATCCTCGCTGCCGAGCTCGAGCACGACGGGCTGCCGATCGACCGGGCCGTCGTCGAGCGGCTCATCGCGGCCGCCGCCGGGCGGCGGCCGACGAGCGAGGCCGACGCCCGGGAGATCCGCCGACAGCGCGACGCGGTCGTCCTGCGTCACCTGCCCGCCGGGACGACAGCGGACCTGCGGCAGCCGGGGTCGGTGCGGACGATGCTCGCGAGCGTCGGCATTCGCGTCGAGTCGACCCGCAAGTGGGAGATCGACGCCTACCGCGACGCGCACCCGGTCGTGCCCGCGCTCCTCGCCTGGCGGGCCGACGAGCGGATCGCGACGACCTACGGCTACCGGTGGCTCGACGAGCACGTCGGCGCCGACGACCGGCTCCGCGGTGGGTGGACGGTGTGCGACGGTGCCGCGGGGCGGATGACCGCGCAGAACGGTCTGCACAACCTGCCGACCTCGCTCCGACCCGCCGTGGCCGCCACCGACGGGCACGTGCTCGTCCGCGCCGACCTCGGCCAGATCGAGCCGCGGGTGCTCGCGGCCGTTTCGGGCGATGCGGCCTTCGCCGCCGCGACGCGCGCCGCCGACCTCTACGCCCCGGTCGCGGCGCGGCTGGGCGTCGAGCGGCCGGTCGCCAAGATCGCCGTCCTCGCCGCGATGTACGGCCAGCGCTCGGGCGCGGCCGGTGAGGCGCTCAAGGGCCTCGAGCGGGCCTACCCGGTCGCGATGGCGCACCTCGACCGGGCGTACGCCGACGGGACGCGCGGGGAGCCGGTGCGCACCTGGGGCGGGCGGCTCATCCGGACCGACTGGTCGGTCGTCGAGCACCCGGTCGGCAGCAACCCCGCCGTCGACGCCGGCCGGGGGCGGTTCGCGCGGAATGCCGTCATCCAGGGCTCCGCGGCCGAGCTCTTCAAGGCGTGGGCCGCGACGGTGCGGGCCACGACGCGCGACCTCGGGGCGGAGATCGTCCTCTGCCTCCACGACGAGCTGCTCGTCCACGTGCCGGAGTCATCGGCCGATGCCGTCGTCGCCCGCCTCCGCGGCGCGCTCGACGCGAGCGCCCGCCGCTGGACCGGCTCGGACGACGTCCGGTTCGTCGCCGACGTCAGCGTCGTCCGCCGGTGGTCGGAGGCCAAGGGCTGACCCCGACCACGTCGAGGTCAGCTGTCGTCGACCGAGCGGAGGAACTCCTCGAACTCCGCGCCGAGCTCCTCGGCCGACGGGAGCTCGCGGGTCCCCGGCTGGGCGAGGAGGTTGTCCTGCTCCGCGCCGCGGACGAAGGTGTCGTACTGCTGCTCGAGCGCGCTGACGAGCTGGCCGACCTCGTCGTTGTCGCCGACCTCGCGGGTGATCGCGGCGGAGTTCTCGCCGGCGCGGGCCACGAGGTCGTCGTTGGGGAGGTTGAGCGCCGTCGCGTCGGTGATCGCCGTGAGCGCGGCGAGCGCACCCTCGGCCCATTCGCTGCCGCTGAGGTAGTGCGGCACGTGGATCGCGAAGCCGAGCGCCGCCTCGCGCCGCGCCTGGAGCCGGTACTCGAGGAATGCGGCGAAGCTCGCCGGAACCTGGACCGTGCCGAAGGGAGAGGCCGCCTCGCCGATGAGGTGCGGGTCGGTGGCGTGCGCGGTCATCCCGATCGGGCGCGTGTGCGGCACCGCCATCGGGATGCCGTGGGTCGTGACGACGAGCTCGATGCCGAGCCGCTCCATGACCTGCCAGATCGCGGCCGCGAGCCGCTCCCACTGGAAGTCCGGCTCCGGGCCGACGAGGAGGTAGTAGACCTGACCGTCGCGGTCCTCGAGGCGGTGCAGGGTCATCTCGGGCGTCTCGTAGTGCGTCCAGCGGTTGACCTCGAAGGTCATCGGCGGACGCCGGTCGCGGTAGTCGATGACCTCGTCGACGGCGAACGTCGCGACGACCTCGGGCTCGCCGCTGTCGAGGAGGTGCGTCGCGAGGACCTTCTGGATGTTGCCGGCGTCGACGAATCCGCCGAGGGCGAGCAGGAGGGGTCCGGGCCGTCCGTCGAGGACGGCGCCCTCGGACCAGGTGTAGAGCTCGGCGGGAGTGCGCACGAGTGGGCCTTTCATCGGCGGTTGACGCTGTTCACTCTCCCAAACGTCCGACGGGGGGTGGGGGATTCCCGTGGACGCGGTCTCACTTTCCCGCCCGGAGCGGGAAAGCTCGCCTTGGTCGCGAAGGGTTCCCGACCATCTCGAACCTTCGCGCTCTGGGCGGGGAAGCTCTCAGGGCGTCGCGGCGCGGATCGCGGCGAGGACGCGCTTCTCCGAGACGGGCCGCGGCGTGCCGAGCGACTGCGCGAAGAGGCCGACGCGGAGCTCCTCGACCTGCCGGGCGAGGTCGCGGACGACGTCGGTCCCCGGGTCGGCCCCGGCTTCGAGGAGGTCGGCGAATGCCGTCTCCACCCGGTCGATGCTCGCCTGGAGGACGTCCTCCCGGGCATTCGTCGGCGCGCGGTCGAGCCGGACGAGGACGGCCCGCAGGTAGCGGTCGAGGTCGCCGAGGTGGGCCTCCCCCGTGGCCGCGACGAAGCCCGGCCCGACGAGGCTGTCGACCTGGGCCCGGACGTCGGCGACGGTGACGCGCATGGTCGGGGCACTGCTCGCGGCGGCCGCGTCGACCCGGCCGCGGACCTCACGGGTCCGCCGCAGGATCGGCTCGACGAGCCGGACGACGCGCAGCACGCGAGCCGCGACGTGGACCCGCACGTGGGCGAGGACCTCCTCGAAGGCGGCCCGGCCGCGCACCGGGTCGCCGGAGGTGTGCTCGGCGACGAGGGCGTCGACGGCCGCGGCGAGGCAGTCGTCGAGGAGCGCGGGGACGCTGCCGTGGGGGTTGTCGCCGAGGGCGAGCTTCTCGGCATTCGACAGGTCGGCGAGGACGCGCTTCCACGGCGGGTTCGTCGCGAGGAGGAGGAGCCGGCGGACGCCGAGCCGGTTGGCGGCGGTCGCGGAGGCGGCGTCCGGCAGGACCCGGAGGTCGACGTGGGTGCCGCGGTCGACGAGGGCGGGATGGCCGACGACGTCAAGGCGCCCGACGCGCGAGGTGAAGGTCAGGGGGACCTCCTCGACGTCCCAGGTCGTCATGCCGGTGCGCTCGACGGCGGCCGCGGCCGTGCTCATCCGGCGCTGGACCTGGCCGGCGAGCCGGTCGCGGAGCGCGTCGAGGTCGGTGTCGCTGTCGAGGACGTGGCCGCGGGCGCCGTCGACGGCGAAGGTCATCCGCAGGTGCCGGGGCAGCCGCGCGACGTCCAGGTCGCCCGGGTCGACGGCGACGCCGGTCCGCGCCCGGAGGGCGGCCGTGAAGGCCGCCGCGAACGACCGGCCGTCCGGCTCGCCGACGCCGGACAGGGCCGCCCGGGCGACGTCGGGCGCGGGGACGAGGTGACGCCGGACCGCCTTGGGCAGCGCCCGGATGTGGGCGACGGCGAGGTCCTCGCGCAGCCCGGGGACCAGCCAGTCGAAGCCCTCGTCGTCGACCTGGTTGAGGACGGGGAGCGGGATGTGGACGGTGACGCCGTCCGCGTCCGAGCCGGGGTCGAACTCGTAGCTGAGCCGCAGGTCGAGGTCGCCCTGCCGCCAGCGGCCGGGGAACTCGGCGCCGGAGACCCCCTCCGCCTCGCCGCGTCGGACGAGGTCCTCGGTGAAGTGGAGAAGCCGCGGCCGCTGGCGCGACTCCCCCTTCCACCACGCGTCGAAGTGCCGGGCCGAGGTGACGTCGGCGGGGATCCGCTCGTCGTAGAAGTCATGGAGGACGTCGTCGTCGACGACGAGGTCGCGCCGGCGCGCGCGCTCCTCGAGGTTGGCGAGCCGGCGCAGCATCTCGGTGTTCGCGCGGAAGAAGGCGTGGTCGCCCTCCCAGTCGCCCTCGACGAGGGCCCGGCGGACGAAGAGCTCGCGCGCCTCCTCCGGGGCGATCCGCCCGTACTGGACCGTCCGGTCGGCGACGAGCGGCACGCCGTAGAGCGTGACCCGCTCGGTCGCGAGCGCCGCCCCCTGGTCCCGTGACCAGCGCGGCTCCGAGTAGGACCGCTTGACGACGTGCGCGCCCGCCTCCTCGGCCCACGTGGGGTCGATCGCGGCATTCGTCCGGGCCCACAGGCGGGTCGTCTCGACGAGCTCGGCGGACATGACGAGGTCCGGCTGCCGCCGGAAGAGCGCCGAGCCCGGCTGGATGTGGAAGTGCGCACCCCGCGCGCCGAGGTAGTCGCGGCGCAGCTCGTCGCGGAGCCCGACGTGCGAGAGGAGCCCGGTGAGCAGCGCCCGGTGGAGCCGCTCGGTGTCGAACGCCCCGTCGCTCCCCGTCCGCCGGCCCGGGTCGAGGCCCTGGGACCGGGCGGCCTGGCGGAGCTGCGCGTGCAGGTCCTGCCACTCGCGGATCCGCAGGTAGTGGAGGTGCTCGGCCTTGCACATCCGGCGGAAGGCGCTGCCGCTCAACGCCTTCTGCTGCTCCTTGACGTGCCGCCACAGGTTGAGCCAGCTGACGAAGTCGCTGTCCTTGTCCTTGAACCGCGCGTGCGCCTGGTCGGCCTGCGCCTGCGCGTCGGCCGGCCGCTCGCGCGGGTCCTGGATCGACAGGCCGGCGACGACGACGAGGACCTCCGCGGTGCAACCCAGCTCGTCGGCGGCGATGAGCATCCGGCCGAGCCGCGGGTCGACGGGCATCCGGGCGAGCGTCCGCCCGATCCTCGTCAGGCGCCGGCCGCTGCCCCTCCGTCCCCGACCCCGGCCCGGGCGTGCGTCGGCGGGCGCCTCCTGCACCTCCGGGGCGAATGCCTCGAGCTCCTCGAGCAGGCGGGTGCCGTCGGCGACCTGCCGGGCGTCCGGCGGGTCGATGAACGGGAAGCGGCGGACGTCGCCGAGCCCGAGCGCCGTCATCTGGAGGATGACGGAGGCGAGGCTGGTCCGGAGGATCTCGGGCTCGGTGAAGTCGGGGCGCGCGTCGAAGTCGTCCTCGGAGTAGAGCCGGATCGCGATGCCGTCGGCGAGCCGGCCGCACCGGCCGGAGCGCTGGGCGGCGGACGCCTGCGAGATCGGCTCGATCGGCAGCCGTTGGACCTTGGTCCGCTGGCTGTAGCGGGAGATCCGAGCGGTGCCCGTGTCGATGACGTAGCGAATGCCGGGCACGGTGAGCGAGGTCTCGGCGACGTTGGTCGCGAGGACGATGCGCCGCATTCCCGACCGCCGGAAGACGCGGTGCTGCTCGGCGGTCGACAGCCGGGCGTAGAGCGGGAGGACCTCGGTCTGCGGGAGGCCCATCCCGGCGAGCGCGTCCGCCGCGTCGCGGATCTCGCGCTCGCCGGAGAGGAAGACGAGGATGTCCTCCGGTCCGCCGCGCGCGCTCTCGGTCCAGAGCTCCGCGACGGCGTCGCAGATGCCGGTCACCTGGTCCCGGTCGGCGGTGGCCGGGTCGTCCGGGTCGACGAGGGGGCGGTAGCGGACCTCGACGGGGTGGGTCCGACCGGACACCTCGACGACCGGCGCCGGCACGTCCCCGCGGCCGAAGTGGCGGGCGAAGCGCGCGGGGTCGATGGTCGCCGAGGTGATGACGACCTTGAGGTCGGGCCGGCGCGGCAGGAGCGCGGCGAGGTAGCCGAGGATGAAGTCGATGTTGAGCGACCGCTCGTGCGCCTCGTCGATGATGATCGTGTCGTAGCGGCGCAGGTCGCGGTCCCGCTGCATCTCGTTGAGGAGGATGCCGTCGGTCATGACCTTGACCGCGGTCGCGTCGCTGCTGTGGTCGGTGAAGCGGACCTGGTAGCCGACGGCCCCGCCGAGCTCGACGCCGAGCTCCTCGGCGATCCGCTCGGCGACGCTGCGGGCCGCGATCCGGCGGGGCTGCGTGTGCGCGATCTGGCCGGTCTCCCCCGGCCGGCCACGCCCGAGCTCGAGGCACATCTTGGGGAGCTGGGTCGTCTTGCCCGACCCCGTCTCGCCCGCGACGACGACGACCTGGTGGTCCCGGATCGCCTCGAGGAGGTCCTCCCGTCGGGCGACGACCGGGAGCTCCGCCGGGTAGCCGAGGGTGTCCACCGTCCACACGGGTGCGCCGGTCTGGGTGGACATGATGCCCAAGGATAGGTCGCCGGATGGGCCGCGGCCCACGGCATTCTCCGCGGTGGGGAAGGGTCAGTCGACGCGCCGCTCCTCGTCCCGGTCCCGCCGCGCGGCGCGCAGCCGGTCCTGCGCCGACCGCACCGGCCCGACGCCCCCGACGACCGTCGCCGAGCCCTCGAAGGCCCACGCCGTCACGAGCATCCGCTTGGCGGTGCTGCCGCCCGTCGTCGCGATCCGGAAGTCGTTGCGGTAGCGCTTGTCGAGCTCGGCGCCGGCCCGGCTCCGGGCATGGCTCACGAGCCGGCGGGCGAGCGAGCCGGCGACGACCGGGCCGGCCGCGGCGGCGAGGTCGTCGGCTCCTGCGACCGGACCACGCCAGTAGGTGTCGTGGGCCGACTGCCTCGCGCCCGCCCGGATGCGCTCGGTCGCGGAGAGGACCCGCTCGGGCGCCAGGCCGTGGGGCGGGAGGGCCTTGGCGCCGAGCTTGAGGACCTTGCCCGCCGTCCGGAGCCGCTCGAGCGCGACGGCAGCGCCGATCTCGGACCACTCCCCCTCGCCGTAGCCCAGCCTGAAGCCGACCGACAGGCCGGTCGACGTCGTCGCCGCCCACGCCGAGAGCGGCGCGGTGAGGACCTGCTGCGGCCCCGGCACCAACCCGAGCATCGCGCCGTGGTCCGCGACCCGCTGGGCCGTGTGCAGCCGCCGGTAGGTGTCGTCGTCCCGAATGCCGTCGTGCGCGACCGCGTCGAGCTCGGCCGCGTAGCGGGCCTCGGTGTCCTCCCACTCGCGGACGACGCGGGCCAGGCGGGCGTCGGCGAGGAGGCGCCGCCCCTCGTAGTCCTGGAGCCCGAGCCGGAGGGCGACGGCCTGCTCCGGCGTCGGACCGCCGTGGAGAAGGAGATCGTGGGCGACCGTCAGCCCGTCGGTCGCCGCCGCGCACTCGAGCTGGGCCACCAGGTAGCGGTCCTGGGACTCGCCCAGGGCGTCGGCGAAGCGCAGGAGGATCCGGCCGGTCGCGACGAGCCGGTCCGCGGCCCCCCGGACGAACGGCAGGTGCTCGGCGACACGGTCCCCGAAGGCGCTGCCGGCCGGGCTCTCCCACCGGCCGGCGACCGCCGCCTCGAGCACGTGCCCGAGCGCCGCGGCCCGGGTCCCGAGCGCGAGGCAGCTGAGCGCGCCCTCGCGGACGTCGTCCGGCGTCGCGTCGAGGATCACTGCGGGCCCGACCGCCCCGGCCGGAGCGCGACCGTCGACTCGTCCTCGGTCTCGAGGTAGTGCCGGCCGGCCAGGGCGGCGGCGTCCGCGAGGTCGCCGAGCGACCGCTCGAGCCGGAGGCGCTGGCGCTGCCACGTCGTGACGACCTCGCGAAACGCCCCGGACACCGGGCCGGCCGGCAGCCAGCCCGCTTCCGGACCCATGACGTCGAGGTCGCCGAGGGTGAGCGCCACCTCCGCGAGGGAGGACGCGAGCGCGACGACCTCCTCCGGCGAAACCTCGATCCGCGTCATGCCGTCGAAGGTAGGCGGCGCGCGGGTCGCGCCGCAGAAGTTGTCCACAGGCCCGCTGGCAGACTTCAGCGACACCGACGAGGGGAATGCAGATGACCGACCGCGAGGGGCTCGACCCGCTCTTCGATCTCGGCCCGTTGCCGGGGGGCGAGATCCTCTTCCGGCCCGGGGCGACGGAGGACGTCCCCGGCTCGGCTCCCGGTCCGCTGTCCGCGGTCGGCCTCGACCCGCTCGACGGCTCGCCGGTGCCGCCGAGCGCCGGACCGATCCTCGCCCCGGCGAGCGCGGACCACCCGGGCCGCCGCATTCCGCCGCCGCAGACCTACTCCCCGACGCCGGCCCGGGCCACGACCCCACGGTCCGGCTCGGCCCCCGCCCCGGCCACCCGGACGCCCTACGCACCGCCCTCCACGTGGAACCCGACCCGACGGCCGGGCGGCTCCGGGTCCCCCTCCGCCGGCGGAACCGTCCTCGGCGCCCTCCGGTGGGTCGTCCGACACCCGCGGCTCGCGCTCGGCGTCGGCTTCGCCCTCGTCGCCCTCGTCGGCAACCTGTCGAACATGACCGGCGGCGGCCGCTTCGGCAGCAGCACGAGCACCGATGACCCGTACCCCTCGCTCAGCTCCGTCGAGACGAGCGGGACACCCGTCGACGAGGGCAGGGTCATCCGGTCCGGCGAGATGACGTACTTCCCCGAAAGGCTGCCCCCGGAGGTCGAGGTGTGGCAGGTCGCCGTCGACAACCTGACCACCGGCACCCCGGCCTACGTCGTCGAGGACGAGACGACCGGAGAGGTGCTCGACAGCGGCTCGACCGTGCCGAGCGGGACGACGACGTTCACGCTCCCCGGCGACCGCCTCGAGGACCGGATCTCCCTCGTCCTCGACGCGAGCGGCGGCCTCGGCGGCGCGAGCTGCCGCATCCTCGCCGACGGCGTCGAGGTCGGCAGCGGGACCTCGGACGCGAGCCTCAGCTGCATCTACGACCCGGCTAGCCTGAGGCCATGAGTGATGCCGAGCTGAGCCCGACCGGGTGGGTCCGCGGACAGACCGAGAAGATCCTCCGGACCGGGGACACCGGCTCGGTCGACATCATGGGCCGGCCCGTCGTCCTCCTGACGACGACGGGTGCGAAGTCGGGCCGGCAGCGGCTCGTGCCGCTCATGCGCGTGGAGCACGACGGCGTCTACGCCGCCGTCGCCTCCAAGGGTGGCGCCCCCGAGCACCCGGTCTGGTACGGCAACCTCCGCGCCCACCCGGAGATCACCGTCCAGGACGGCACCGAGGTCCACGACGTCACGGCGCGCGAGGTGAGCGGCGCCGAGCGCGAGGAGTGGTGGGCCCGGGCCGTCGCGGCCTACCCGCCCTATGCGGACTACCAGACCAGGACCGACCGGCTCATCCCGCTGCTCCTTCTCGAGCCCCGTCAGGCCTGAGGCGCGGTGCGGCCGATGGCGTTGCGGCGGAGCCACCACAGGCCGAGGACGGGCAGGACGAGCGGCAGGTAGCCGTAGCCGCTGCCGAAGTGCGACCACACGGTCCGGTCGGGGAATGCGGACCGCTGGACGTAGGACCACGTCCCGACCGCGAGGACGCCGACGAGCTCGATGGCGCACGAGACGGTCGCGACCCGGAGCGCGGTCCAGCCGCCCTTGGCGAGCGCGACGACGGCGACGAGGTAGATGACGGCGGCGACCGCCGAGAGGACGTAGGCGACGGGAGCGCGGTCGAAGTACTCGACGACCTGGACCGTCGACCGGCCCGTCGCGGCGAGCGCCATGAGGGCGTAGAGGCCGAGGATGACGCTGCCCGGGCCGCTGCGCAGGTGGGTCGGCGCGTCGCCGCGGGTCGGGTCAGGCATGCATTCCCCAGATCTGCTGGAGCCGCGCGGTCATGACGGCGATCGCGAAGACGCCGACGGCGACGCTGCCCATGGCCCACCGCGACTTCTCCTTGAGCGCGAAGAGCACGACGAGCGGCACGATGAGCGGAAGGGTGAGCGCGTAGGCGAGGAACGTCGCGCGCTCGTCCGCGAGCGCCCCGACACGGGCGACGGCGACGACGGCCTGGACGAGGGTCCCGACGAGCGCGAGGGCGAGAATGCCGAGCAGCCAGTCGTCGAGGGGCCGGTCCCGCCACGCGTAGAACCCGGCGAGGACGAGGGCGACGAGCGCGACGACGACGATGGCGGTCGTCAGCCAGGAGAGCACGCGGCGATCCTAGGCGTCCGGCGCGAGGGCCTCGCGCAGCCGGGTCGCGTACGCCGCGGCCTCACCGTCGGCGTAGCGCGTCCGGGGCCAGAAGAAGCCGCGGAGCCCGTCCCCCTTGGTGCGCGGGACGACGTGGACGTGGAGGTGCGGGACGGACTGGCTCACGGTGTTGTTCATCGCGACGAAGCTGCCCTGGGCGCCGAGGCCGTCGACGACCGCGCGGCTCACCCGTTGGGCCGCGGCCATGACCTCTGCGAGGTCGCCCGGGGGGACGTCCGCGAGGACGGCGTGGTGCCGCCGGGGGACGAGCAGGACGTGCCCCTTGAAGAGGGGCCGGGTGTCGAGGAAGCCGAGGACAGCGGGCTCGTCGAGGACGACGTGGGCCACCTCGTCGCCCGCCACGATCCGGCAGAACAGGCAGTCGGCCGCCACGGTCACTCCCAGACGACGCGGACGCGGTCGACGACGAGAGCCGCGTCGGCCCGGCCCGCCTCGGCCGCGGCGGGGGCCCGGCTCGCGTCGAGCACGTCGCGTCCGATGGCGCGCGCGCTCGTCGGGCTCGGGATGACGACGGCGGACCGGACGTCGGGGCCGAGCCCCGCGAGGAGGCCCCGCGGCCGGTCGGTGCGGCGCAGGGCCCAGGCGATCGGGGCGATGACGACGACGCGGTCGTGGCCGGCGGCGAGGTCGGCATTGGTCACCGTGCGGACGCCGCCGTCGACGTAGCGACGGCCACCCACCTCGACCGCCGGATAGACGCCGGGGACCGCGCAGCTCGCCGCCATGGCGCGCTCGAGGGGCACCCCGGAGGCGTGGTCGAAGACGACGCTCGCGCCGGTCCGCGCGTCGACGGCGGTGATGAGCAGACCCTCGGGGAAGTCCGCGCCGGACAGCCGCTCCCCGATCGCCTCGACCCACTCGGCCTCGGGCGCGGTGCGGGCGCGGGTCCCGGCCCGGCCGAGGACGGCGCGGCCGAGCCGGCGGTGCGGGACGGCCTGCGCGATGGCGAAGCGTGCGGCGTCGACCCCGCGAATGCGTCCCGGCGGCACCCGGTGCTCGCCGCTCGCGAAGCGGTCGACGGCTTCGCCGAGGTCGGTGCCCGCGCGCAGGTGCGCGGCGACGACCGAGCCCGCGGACGTGCCGATCATCGTGTCGGCATTCCGCAGGTCGACGCCGAGATCGGCGAGACCGGCGACGACCCCGGCCTCCCAGGCGATCCCGGTCGCGCCGCCACCGCCGAGGACGAGGGCGCGGCCACCGTCGGGCCGGTCGGCCGCCGACCACCGGCGCAGGCCCGCGGGGACGCTCGCCTTCCACAACGGCACGGGCGCCTCCTGCTCTCGGGCTGCATCGACAGCCATGATTGGACCATGCCCGTCGCACCGGCCAACGGCCTGTCCCTCGCCTATGACGTCCACGGCCCCGACGACGGGTCGCCCGTCGTCCTCGTCATGGGTCTGGCGACCCAGATGATCGCCTGGCCGCAGCAGCTCGTCGACCGCCTCGTCGGGCACGGCCACCGGGTCATCCGCTTCGACAACCGGGACATCGGCCTGTCCTCGATCATCGACGCCCCGCCGCCGACCTCGCGCCAGCTCATGGGGGCGATCGCCTCGCGGCGGCTGGCCCGGTCCAGCTACCTCGTCTCGGACATGGCCAAGGACCTCCTCGGCCTCCTCGACCACCTCGGCATCGCGCGGGCCCACGTCGTCGGTGCCTCGATGGGCGGGATGATCGCCCAGGAGGCTGCGATCCGGCACCCCGAGCGGGTCCTGTCGCTCACCTCGATCATGAGCAACACCGGCGACCGCCGCAGCGGACTCATCGCCCCCTCCCTCCTGCCCAAGATCCGCCGGACGATGCTCGCCCCGGCACCGCGGACCAAGGAGGACTACATCGCCCGCGCTGTCCAGACCTTCGGCCTCATCGCGGGACCGCTGTGGGACGAGGCGGCGACCCGGGAGCTCGTCGTCCAGGCCGCCGAGCGCTCCGTCGAGCCGTTCGGCCGGACCCGCCAGCTCATGGCGATCTCCGCGAGCCCGGACCGCACGGCGGGGCTTCGCCGGGTCACGGCGCCGACCCTCGTCATCCACGGGATGCGCGACCCGCTCATCATGATGAGCGGCGGCCTGGCGACCGTCCGCGCGGTCCGCGGCGCACGGCTGCTCGTGCTGCCCGACATGGGGCACGACCTGCCCCGTCCCCGGCTCCTGGAGATCGCCGACGCGATCGCGCAGAATGCCGCCCGCGCGAGCGAGGGGTCGGTGCCCGGTCACGCGGAGGCGGCGACCGCCTCGACCGCGTCGTAGGTCGCCGAGTAGAGCTCGCCGGCGACGCGGACCTGGAGCCGCGTGGAGCCGACGAACTCGACCTCGCCGAGGACACCGAGGAGCGGCCCCGGGCGGATGACGCGGACGAGGTCCCCGACCCGGTGGTCGGTCCCGGGTCCGTGGACGCTCGGGCTTCCCGCGAGTGGGGGCGCCGGACGGGTCAGCGCACCACGGTGCGCGGGGACGCCGTAGCGGTCGCGGATCGCCTCGAGCTCCTGCCGGTAGGCCGCGAGCATCGGGGCGCGGTGCCCGCGATGGGTCCACTCGAAGATCGCCGAGGGGTCGAAGCGGCCGGGCGTGCACCGGCTGCACGAGCGGACCCGCTGGGGCCGCCGGTGGCGGGTGACGGCGTGACCGGACGGGCAGGTCCCGACCCAGTCGCCGTGGAGGGCCGGCGAGTCGCTCGACACGCACCGGTCGCCGCTGCTGCCGATCGCGAGGGCTCGGGCACGCCAGACCGGGTCGTGGCCGTGCTCGGGCCCGACGAGCGCGTGCGCGATCTCGTGCAGGATCGTGTCCCGCACCTCCTCGGGTGAGTGCAGCCGGGTCAGTGGAGCGCTCAGGCCGATCTCGCGGCGGGCGAAGCGGCAGACCCCGGCCCGGGTCTTGGCGCGGTCGAGCCGCACCGTCCAGCCGGTGAGCCCGTGCTCGCGAAGGAGCGCGCGGGCCGACGCCAGGGCCGCCTGCGGGTCCATGTCACCTCCTGCATGCTCCTCGGTCCGCGCTGGTGGTCGCTCGCGGATCGCGCTGGCCGAGGTCGTGCTCGACCCCGTGAGCACACGCTAGGCGCAGGCGCCGACACGAGTCGCCCGCGAACCGCGGACCGGGCGATCCGCATTCGACGACACGCCGGGAGGGTGTCGGCGGACGGGTGCATACTGGCCGCGGCTCATCGCCATGTCCAGCACTGTGATCCGGGGGTATCCATGTCTGTTCAGCCGCGCCGTCTCGGCCTGGCGCTCGTCACCGCGATCGGGGCCGCAGCGGCCGCGGTCGGCGCCGTCGCACCGTCGACGGCCGCGACGCCGAGCGCCGCCCCGCCCCACCCGGCCCCGATCGTCTCCGACCGGACCATCGACGTCCGCGGGTCGCTCGCGGCGCCGGTCCGCATCGACCTCGCGCAGCCGGACGGGTCCAGGCTCTCCGCCGTCCTCAAGGGCGACGCGAGCCGCCACTGGTACCAGACGGCCAGCGGCTACAGCCTCGTCCAGGACGCGTCGAGGACGTGGCGCTACGCCACCGGCGTCGACGCCGCCGGCCAGCTCGTCGCGTCGGGGGCCCAGGGCGCGCCCGCCGCGACCCGCGGGGCCGCGATCGGCGAGGGCGTCCCGAGCGGGCTCGCGCGCTCGATCAAGCCGACCGCCGACCGGACGCCCGCCCTGTCCAAGCCCGCCCTCATCGCCAAGGCGACGGGGACCCAGCGCTCGCTCGTCATCCTCACGCAGTTCACCAACCAGGGGCTCACGACGACCGCAGCCGCGTGGAACGCACGCTTCTTCGGCGCGACCAACAGCGTGCGCGACTTCTACCTCAAGGCGTCCTACGGCAAGCTCTCGCTGACGCCGGCGGCCGAGAGCAGCGGCACGGCCAACGACGGGATCGTCACCGTGTCGCTGCCCTCCACGCACCCGAACTTCCGCGGCAACTACACGGCGACCCGGGGCAGCCTCTGGCTCGCCCAGCAGGCGATGACGGCGGCCAACGGCGTCGTCAACTACGCCGCCTACGACACCAACGGCGACGGCTATGTCGACCCCTTCGAGCTGCACGTCACCGTCATCGCGGCGGGCTACGAGACGTCCTACGCCAACGGCCCGTGCGGCAACAGCATCTGGGGCCACGAGTGGGGCCTGGGCAGCGAGCAGGTGACTCCTCGACGCCAAGAAGGTCGGGACCTTCGGCTACACCGAGTTCGGCGAGCGGCACTGCTCGGGTGGGAGCGACAACCGCCAGGCGACGATCGGCATCATGTCCCACGAGATGGGGCACGACCTCGGCTGGCCCGACCTCTACGACACCGACTTCACCTCCGAGGGCGTCGGCGAGTGGAGCCTCATGTCCTCCGGCTCGTGGGGCACCAAGCCCGGGTCGACGGCAACGGGTGACTCCCCGAGCTACCCCGACGCCTGGGCCAAGTACACCCAGGGCTGGACCGCTCCGGCCCAGCTCGGCCAGGCCGCCGCGAGGTCGCTGCCCTCGGCGGCGACGAGCGCCGCCGCCTACCGCGTGCTCAACAACCCCAACGGCGCCGACTGGAACTGGGGCAACACCCCCGCCACCGGCGAGTACTTCCTCTTCGAGAACCGCACCCAGAGCGGCTACGACGTCTCGCTCCCCGGCTGCGGCATCGTCGTCTACCACGTCAACGAGGCGCAGTCGACCAACGAGATCGACAGCAACCGGCTCGTCGACGTCGAGGAGGCCGACGGCCTCAACGGCCTCAACAACCCCGGCGACCGCGGTGACGCGGGCGACCCGTGGCCGGGCAGCGCCAACCGGCACACCTTCAACAACGCCTCGACGCCCAACACGCGGCTCAACAACGGAGCGGTCACCAACGTCTCCATGCAGGTGACGAGCAACGGCTGCGCCAACCCGGCGACCGCAACGCTCGGGATGCCCGTGACCTCGGCCGGCCGCTTCCGGGCGGTCACCCCGGCCCGCGTCCTCGACACGCGCACCAGCGCCAAGATCGCCCCCAACAGCGCCCTCGGCTTCCAGGTCACCGGTCGTGGCGGCATTCCCGCCGCCGCCGGCGTCGACTCCGTCGTCCTCAACGTCACCGCCGTCCAGCCGACGGCCGGCGGCTACGCGACGGTCTACCCCCCGGGGGTGCGGCCCAACGCCTCGAACCTCAACTTCAAGGGCGGCGTCCCGGCCGTCGCCAACCTCGTCGTCGCCAAGCTGAGCGCCACCGGCGCCGTCGCGATCTACAACGGCAGCGACGGCTCGACGCACTTCCTCGCGGACGTCGTCGGCTACTACCAGAAGGCCGGCCAGTCCCCGGGGTCGCTGTTCACGCCCCAGGCCCCCAAGCGCATCCTCGACACCCGGTCGGGCGCTCCGGTCGGCTCCGGCGCCGAGCGCGTCCTCGCCGTGCGCGGGGGGACGACGGGGGTCCCGACGAATGCGACGGGCGTCGTCATGAACGTGACGGCGGCGAGCACGTCGTCGGCGAGCTACCTCACGGTCTACCCCGACGGGGCGGCCCGCCCGACCGCGTCGAACATCAACTGGGGTGGTCCGACGGCCGCGATCCCGAACCTCGTCTACTCGCCGATCGGGGCGAGCGGCCAGGTCCGGCTCTACAACAGCGCCGGGTCGACGCACCTGCTCGCCGACGTCGTCGGCTGGTTCGGCCCGACCGGGCAGTTCGTCTACCACTCGGTCCAGCCCAAGCGCGTCGTCGACACCCGCACGGGCATCGGCGGCATCGGGACGGCGGGCTTCGGGCCGGGCGTGACCCGCTCCCCCGACGTCACGGGTGGCACGACGACGATCCCGGAGGCCGCGTCCGGCGTCGTCCTCAACACGACGGTCACCTCGACCAGCGGGTCGAGCTACCTGACCGTCTGGCCCTACGGCGCGACGCGGCCGACCGCCTCCAACCTCAACTGGGTCCGCGGTCAGACGGTGCCCAACCTCGTGTCGACCAAGGTCGGCAGCGGCGGCAGGGTGTCGATCTACAACTCGGCCGGTGGGACGCACGTCCTCATGGACGTCCTCGGCTGGTACGGCCTCTGAGCCGCACCGGCCGGCCGACCCGCGACCCCTTCCAGCACGCGCTGGAGGGGGT
This sequence comes from uncultured Actinomycetota bacterium, assembly GCA_963752365.1. Classification (GTDB taxonomy): domain Bacteria; phylum Actinomycetota; class Actinomycetes; order Actinomycetales; family Dermatophilaceae; genus CAVVXY01. The sequence goes on along the minus strand of CAVVXY010000008.1, from coordinate 307,983 downwards.
CGCGGCATTTTCCCGAGACACGCGGGTGGATCCGGCTCATTCGGCTGCGCGCCGGCCCGGCCTGGACCACAATTCTCTGGAGATCTCTGGAGGGGAATCCATGACCGTACGTCCGTGGCGCCGGGTCGCCCCAGCGCTGTTCGTCGCCGCCCTCGCCGCCGGGACGACCGGCCTCGCCACCGCGCAGGCCTCCGGGAATGCCGTCGCGCACCCCGCAGGGACCGCGGCGACCGAGCCGTCGACCGGCCGCTGGTCCACCGACGGCACGATCGACCGCGTGAAGACGGCCGCCAAGGCCGCCGCCCGGGCGAAGGCGTCCGCGGCGGGCGCCGCGTCGAAGCGGCCCGGCGTCGTCCGCGGCGCCCCCGTCCAGTCCCGGCCGCGCGTCGTCGCCCAGCCGGACGGCACGAAGATCACGATCCGCGGACGCGGGGACGCCGCGCGGCACTGGACCGAGACGAGCCAGGGTTTCGCGGTCGTCCGGGACGCCCGCGGCACCTGGCGCTTCGCGACCGGCGTCGACGCCCGCGGCCAGCTCGTCGCGAGCGTGGCCGCGCCGGCCGTCGGCCGGACCGGCGTCGGGCCGGCGGCGGCCGCACGGATCCGCCCGACCCGGGACCTCCTGACCGGCGTCGCCGCGCCGCGGCCCAACCTCGGGTTCGCCGGCACCCAGAAGACCCTCGTCATCCTCGCGTCCTTCGCCGACCAGCCCTCGGTCGGCTCGACGGCCGCCGAGTGGAGCAGCAAGTTCTTCGGCGCGAGCGACTCGGTCCGCAGCTTCTACAAGACCGCGTCCTACAACCTGCTCGACGTCGCACCTGCGACGGAGACCAACGGGACCGCGGGCGACGGGGTCGTCGGCTGGGTCAACCTCGGGATCAACCACCCGAACTACGCGGTCAACATCGACGGTCGCGCCCACGACCTGACCAAGCGCGCGGTCCAGGCGGCCGACGCCTACGTCGACTACGCGTCGTACGACACGAACGGCGACGGCCGCCTGACGCCGAACGAGCTGCACATCACGGTCATCGCGGCCGGCTACGAGGCCTCCTTCAGCTCGCAGTGCGGCCCGACCGTCTGGGGCCACCGCTGGGCGATCGGCGGCGCGGGCGTCACCGCGCCGGTCGTCGACGGCAAGACCGTCGGCGCCGACGGCTACACGCAGTTCGGCGAGTTCCACTGCGACGCGACCAACACTCCCGGCCACATGGCGACGATCGGGATCATGGCCCACGAGATCGGTCACGACTTCGGCTGGCCGGACCTGTACGACTACGACGGCAGCTCCGAGGGCGTCGGCGAGTGGAGCCTCATGGGCGCCGGCTCCTGGGGCACGACGCCGGACGGCACGCTCTACGGAGACCGGCCGAGCCTGCCGGACGCGTGGGCCAAGTACGCGCAGGGCTGGACCTCCCCGACCGAGGTCGTCGCGACGACCCCGGTCGGCGTCCTCGATGCAGCGACGAGCTCGGCCTCCTACCGCCTCCTCGCCAACCCGGGCGGCGCCGACTGGTCGGACCCGACCCCGGGCACCGGTGAGTACTTCCTCGTCGAGAACCGCCAGCAGGCCGGTCTCGACGTCGATCTCCCCGGCTGCGGGATCGTCGTCTACCACGTCGACGAGAGCCAGTCCGACAACACCGACGACACCCGCCGGCTCGTCGACGTCGAGGAGGCCGACGGGCTCGCCGGGCTCGACGCCCCCGGCTACCGGGGCGGCCCCGGGGACGCCTGGCACGGCGTCTCGGGCCACACCGCATTCACCTCCACCTCGACCCCGAACAGCCGGCTGAACGGCGGCACCGTCACTCCCGCGGCGATGACCGCGAGCGGTGGCTGCGCGGCCTCGATGCCCGCGTCGCTGACCGGCGGCACCGTCACGGTCACCGGCCCGCCCAACGACGACTTCGCGGCCCGGCAGACCGTGTCCGGCGCGAACGGGACGGTGACGGGGACCAATGTGGACGCCACGGCCGAGGTCGGCGAGCCGGACCACGCCGGGCAGGTCGCCACCTCCTCGGTCTGGTACCACTTCACCGCACCCGCGGACGGCCGGCTCGACCTCACGACCGCCGGGTCCGCATTCGACACGACGCTCGGCGTCTACCGGGGGTCGAGTCTCGCCTCGCTCGTCGAGGTCGCGAGCAACGACGACGCGGACCTCGGCGCCGGCGTGTTCACCAGCGCCGTCCAGGCCGTCCCCGTCAAGGCGGGCACGAGCGTCGAGATCGCCGTCGACGGGTTCGACGGTGCGTCGGGCGCGGTCCAGCTCGGGTGGACGTTCACCGCCGGGGCCCTCGACCCGACCGGGACCTTCGCGGCGGTCAGTCCCGCGCGGCTGCTCGACACCCGGAGCGGCGCGCCGCTCGGGGTCAACGGGGTCCGCACCTTCGCCGTGAGCGGCCACGGAGGCGTGCCGGCGACCGGCGTCGACGCCGTCGTCCTCAACGTCACCGCGGTCGGGCCGACCGCGAGCGGCTACGCGACGGTCTACCCGGCCGGGGCCGCCCAGCCGGTCGCGTCGAACCTCAACTTCACCCCCGCCAACAAGGCGATCGCCAACCTCGTCGTCGTCAAGGTCGGCGCGGGCGGCGCGGTCTCGATCCTCAACCGCCTCGGCTCGACGCACTTCCTCGCCGACGTCGTCGGCTGGTACGCGACGGGCACCGGCACGATCGGCGGCCGCTACACGCCCACGGCCCCGGCCCGGCTCCTCGACACCCGGGGCGACGTGCCACTCGGCCCGGGCGAGTCGGGCGACCTGTGGGTCGCCGACGGTGACGTCGTGCCCGCCTCGGCGCGCGGGGTCGTCATGAACGTCACGGCGACGGGGACGTCGACCGCCGGCTACCTGACGATCTGGCCGTCGGGCAGGCCCCGCCCGACGACGTCGAACATCAACTGGAGCGCGGGCATGACGGTGCCCAACCTCGTCTACTCGCCGCTGTCCGGTGGCACCATCTCGATCTTCAACAGCGCGGGCAACGCCGACGTCATCGTCGACGTCGTCGGCTGGTTCGCCTACGACGGGCAGCTCGTCTACCACCCGCTCGCCCCGAAGCGCGTCGTCGACACGAGGAGCGGACTCGGCGGGATGGGTGCGACCCGCCTCGGCGCGGCGACGACCCGGACGGCGGACCTGACCGGAGGGACGACGACCGTGCCCGACGCGGCCGCGGCGATCATCGTCAACACCACCGTGACCCAGACGAGCGCCGGCAGCTACCTGACCGTGTGGCCGGGCGGGACGACCCGGCCGACCGCCTCCAACCTCAACTGGACGGCCGGACGGACGGTGCCCAACCTCGTCGCGACCAAGGTCGGCGCGGGCGGCCTCACCTCCGTCTACAACTCCACGGGCAGCACGCACGTCCTCATGGACGTCTTCGGCTGGTACGGGAGCTGACGGCTGCGGCTCAGGCGGGCGCCAGCCGGAGCAGGCGCCCGCCCGAGCCGTCCTCCAGGAGGTAGATGGCGCCGTCCGGCCCCTCCTCGACCTCGCGGATGCGGGCGCCCATCGGCCACTGCTGCGCCTTGCTCGCCGACGTGCCGTCGACGTCGACGCGGATGAGCGCCTCGCCGGACAGGGCGCCGAGGAACGCGTCGCCGGTCCAGGCCGGGAAGAGCGTGCCGCGGTAGATCATGAGGCTTCCCGGCGAGACCGACGGGTCCCACCAGACCTTCGGCGCCTCGTAGCCGTCCCCGGCGCGGTGGTCGGGGATGTCGGTCCCGTCGTAGTTCGTCCCGTTGGAGGCCTTGGGCCAGCCGTAGTCGGCGCCCTCGGTCACGAGGTTGACCTCGTCCCCGCCGCGCGGCCCCATCTCGCTCTCCCACAGCCGACCCTGGGCGTCGAGGGCGAGTCCGAGCGCGTTGCGGTGGCCGTAGGTCCAGATCTGGGCGCTGAGCCCACCCCGCTCGGCGAACGGGTTGCCGGCGGCCGGCCGGCCGTCGAGGTCGAGCCGGAGGATCTTGCCGAGGTTGACCGACAGGTCCTGGGCCGGGTCGAAGGCCTGCCGCTCCCCGCTCGAGAGGAAGAGGAACCGCCCGTCGGGGCTGAAGGCGATCCGGTGGCTGTAGTGGCCGCGCCCCTGCATCTTGGGCGACTGACGCCACAGGACCTCGAGTCCGGTCAAGCGAGCCGACCCGTCGCCGACCTCGAGCTGCCCGCGGCCCATGACCGCGCCCGCCGTCGAGCCCTCGCCGGCCTCGACCCAGGTGAGGTAGACCGTCCGGTTGCTCGTCCCGTCGAAGCCCGGTGCCGGGACGACGTCGCCGAGGCCACCCTGTCCCTCGTCGAGCACCTCGGGGGTGCCGTCGACGTCGACGACCCGGCCCGTCGTCATGTCCCGGAGCCGGAGGGTCCCACCCTTCTCGGTCACCGCGAGCCACGGCGTGCCGGGCAGGAAGGCCGCCGCCCACGGCTGGTCGAACGAGGCGAGCTCGGTCGTCGCGAAGCCCTCGGGTCCGTCGACCTCCTCCCCCGGTGCGAATGCCGCCGCCGTCCCGGAGCCGGACGCGGTCGACCCCGGGGTGGTCGCGCCGGTCGGGGTCGCCCCTGTCGATCCCGTGGCGCTCGACGTCGTCCCCGTGGAGGTCCCCGACCCGCCGCCCGGACCCGCGCACGCCGACGCGAGCAGCACGACGGCACCGAGGAGGGAGACGGCCGACCGAGGGATGCTCATGGACGACGCTAACCCGGGGACGCGGGCTGACCCAACCTCGTGCCATGGCCGAGATTCGTGACGACCCTCAGTCGCCGACCCAGAAGCCGCGCCCGCCGAACCAGTCGCCGTACGGCATTCGGCCGGCGGGACCACGCGACCCGAGATAGGAGCCGACGACGGCGGCCCCGAGGTCGTCGAGCTCGGGCGCGACGACGGTGCCGTCGACGCGCCGCGCCATCGAGTCGACGAACCGGGCGAGGCCGGGGTCGTCGCCGAGGCGGAAGAAGGTCGTCTGCGCGCCGAACCGGCGCGCGTTGTCGAGCTCGCGGACCGACCAGGCGACCGTCAGCGGGTGCGGCGGGTAGGCGAACCACACCTCGCCGTCGGGCTCGAGGTGCGCCGTCGGCTCGCCGTCGGTGACGACGAGCAGGACCGGCTGGGCGTCGGGGTGGCGCCGGAAGTGCCGGTTGGCGAGGAGGAGGGCGTGGTGGAGGTTGGTCCCCTTGTCCCACATGGCGTCGAGGGCGGTCAGCTCCTCGATGTCCATGACCCTCGCGTGCCGCCCGAAGGACACGAGCTGGAGGTGGTCGCCGCGGAACCGCGTCGTGATCAGGTGGTGGAGCGCGAGCGCGGTGCGCTTCATCGGGACCCAGCGGCCGTCCATCGCCATCGAGAAGCTCGTGTCGACAAGGAGCGCGACGGCGGCCTGCGTCCGCTCCTCGGTCTCCTGCACCTCCACGTCGCGCACGTCGAGACGGATGCCGCCGCGCGCCGAGCCGCCCTCGGCGACGACCCGCTGGATCGCATTCGTCACGGTCCGGGTCACGTCCCACGGCTCGGTGTCGCCGAACTCCCACTCGCGCGTGGCCCCCGATCGCTCCCCGGCGGCGCCGGCGTGGCGAGTGTCCCGCTGCCCCTGCCGGCCGGAGAGCCGGGTCGCGACGTCCCGGAGGAGGGCCTTGCCGAGCTGGCGCATCGCCCGCGGGGAGAGCCGCAGGTCGCCGTCGGAGGTGCGCTTGAGGTAGCCGCTGTCGGTGAGCGCGCGCTCGAGCTCCTGGAGCGTGCGGGCGTCGACGGCGGACTCGGGGCCGAGCTGCCGCGCGAGTGCCTCGAGGTCGATGTCGTCCATCCGGGCGCCGCCGTAGCCCTGCTGGAGCTGCTCGGCGAGGGCGTCGAGCTCGGCGAGGTCCTGGAGGGCGCCGGTCCCGTCGCCGAGACCGAGGCCCTGCTCGCCGTCGAAGCGCTCGGTGCCACCCCAGTCCTCCCCCGGCCGCAGCGCCCGGAGGTTGCCGTCGAGCTGGTCGAGCTCGGCCATGAGGTCGGCGGACCCGAAGGCCTGCGCCGAGAGCGCCATGAGCTCCTCGCGCTGCTCGGGCGTCATCGAGCTGAGCATCCGCTGGGCGGCGGCCGACCGCCGGGCGAGGGTGTCGAGGAGCTCGTCGACCGACCCGGGCTGCTCGGGGAAGAAGTCGCCGTGCTCGGCCATGAAGCGCTCGAAGTCCTCGGGGGTGTCCTCCCCCCGCCGGTGCGCGTCGAGGAGGGCGTTGAGGTCGCGGAGCATGGCCGCCACCCGCTCGCGGTCCTCAGGGGTCGCGCCCTCGAGCGCCTGCTTCATCCCTGCGAAGCGCTGGTCGAGCAGCTCGCGACCGAGGAGGTCCTTGATCTGCTCGAATGCCTCGCGCGCCTCGGTCGACCGCCACGGGTAGTCGGAGAGCTCGGTGACGGCGGCGGCCGTCGAGGACGGAAGGTTCTCGATCCGCATCTCGGCGAAGCGGGCGTCGTCGTCGAGGTCACGGGCCAGCTGCCTGCGCTCGGCGAGGACCGCCTGGTCGAGCAGCTCCTTGACCTCGGCGAGGGTGCCGCCGAGGTTGTGCCGGGAGGTCAGCTCGCGGCGCCGCTCAGCGACCCGGCGGGCCAGGTCGTCGAGCCCGGTGTTGCTCCGTCCGCCGCGCCGGAGGAACTCGGCCAGGGCGCGCTCCGGGCTGTAGCCGGCCATGACGTCCTCGCCGATCGCCGCGAGCGCCTCCCCGAGGTCGACGGGCGGCGCGAGCGGGTCCGGGCCGCCGGCATAGCGGCCGTAGCGGCTCCGGTGCGTGTCCTGGCGCTCGGCCATCAGCCGTAGACCGTCTCGCCGTCGCCGGACTCCTTGCTCACCTTGCGGGCGAGGTAGAGGCCCTCGAGGGCGAGCTCGATGGCGCCGGCGCGTTCGCCGTCGTTCGTCGCGCCGAGCCGGTCGGTCACCTGGTCGTAGAGGTCGGACTCGCCGAGGACGGGCAGGCCGTCGAGGAAGGCTCGGGCGCTCACCTGCTCGCCGGTCGTCACGAGGGTGCCGCCGTCGAGGGCCCCGACGAGCAGGCCGAGGTCGATACCGCGGAGCCGGTCCCGGACGGTGTCGGCCGTCGCGGTCCGGAGCAGGTGGGTCAGGACCTCCTTCTCGCGTCCCTCCTCGCCGGTCTCGAACTCGATCTTGCCGCCGAGGACGTCGAGGGCGGTCGCGAGGTCGACGATGCGGGCGACGGCATTCGGCTCGTGCTGGCTCGTGGCCCGGTGGAGGGCGGCGGCGGCGACCGTCTCGGCACCGGCGATGGCGAAGCGGGCGCTGACACCGGACCGCTGGTCGACGCTGTTGCTCTCGCGGAGCCCACGAGTGAAGCGGGCGAGGATCTCCACGAGGTGGTCGGGGACCGTCGCGACGAGGTCGGCCTCCTGCCGGATGACGGCGACCTCGTCCTCGATCGCCCGGGGGTAGTGGGTGCGGATCTCGGCGCCGAAGCGGTCCTTGAGGGGGGTGATGATCCGGCCGCGGTTGGTGTAGTCCTCGGGGTTGGCGCTCGCGACGACGAGGACGTCGAGGGGCAGCCGCAGGACGTAGCCGCGGATCTGGATGTCGCGCTCCTCCATGACGTTGAGGAGCGCGACCTGGATCCGCTCGGCGAGGTCGGGGAGCTCGTTGATCGCGACGATGCCGCGGTGGCTCCGCGGGACGAGCCCGTAGTGGATCGTCTCCGGGTCGCCGAGGCTGCGGCCCTCGGCGACCTTCGTCGGGTCGACGTCGCCGATGAGGTCGCCGACGCTCGTGTCGGGTGTCGCGAGCTTCTCGGCGTAGCGCTCGTCGCGGTGCCGCCACGTGATCGGCAGGTCGTCGCCGAGCTCGCGGGCGCGCCGGATGCTCGCGTGGGTGACCGGCTCGTAGGGGTGCTCGCCGAGGTCGCTGTCGGCGATGACCGGCGTCCACTCGTCGAGGAGGCCGACGAGGGTGCGCAGGACGCGGGTCTTGCCCTGCCCGCGCTCGCCGAGCAGCACGATGTGGTGGCCGGCGAGCAGGGCGCGCTCGACCTGCGGGATGACGGTGCTCTCGAAGCCGTGGAGGCCCGGCCACGGGTCGTCGCCCGCGGCGAGCCGGGCGAGGAGGTTGGCGCGCAGCTCCTGGGTCAGGGTGCGCTGCTCGTGGCCGCTCTCACGGAGCTGGCGCAGGGTGGCGATGTCGGGGGCCGGTGTGCTCGGGTGCGTCACTCCGTCACCATAGGCACGCGAATGCCGTCGCGGGCAAGACCTGGTCGAGACTCGGACGTCGCCCGGGCCCGCATCGGGCCGGCGGACTGACATCCTCGGGGCGTGGAGACGGTGACGGCGGCGGACTGGGCCGCGCTGGATGCGAGCATGGCCGGGTCCGTGCTCCTTCCGGGGGCCGCGGCATTCGCCGGGACCAAGCGGTTGTTCGACACCCGCTTCGACGCGCTCGTCCCGGCCGCCGTCGTCCGGGTCGCGAGCACGCAGGACGTCTCCCGGGCGCTCGTCTTCGCCGCGGCACACGACCTGCGTGTCGCGCCCCGGTGCGGCGGCCACTCCTACATCGGCGCCTCGAGCGCGACGGGTGCCCTCGTGCTCGACCTGCGCCTCCTCCGGTCGACGACCTACGAACCGGCGACCGGGCGGGCCGTCGTCGCCGCCGGCGCCCCGCTCTACGCCGTGCACACCGCCCTCGCAGCGCACGGGCGCACGATCCCGACCGGCACCTGCCCGACCGTCGGCGTCGCGGGGATCACCCTCGGCGGCGGCGTCGGGGTCGAGTCGCGCGAGTGGGGGCTGACGTGCGACCGGCTGCTCGGCGTCCGGGCCGTGCTGCCGGACGGGCGGAGCGTCACCGCCACCCCGACGCAGAATGCCGACCTCTTCTGGGCCTTCCGAGGGCTCGGCGGCGGCAACCTCGCCGTCGCGACCGCCTTCACCTTCGCGACGCACCCGGCGACGACGAAGGGCACCTTCGTCCTCGACTTCCCCTCGAGCTCGGCCCGCCAGGTCCTGACCGGCTGGGCGCGGTGGATCGCCGCGACGGCGCGGACCCGCTGGGCCAACGTCCACGTCGACTCCCTGGGGGGCGGCTCGGTGGCGTGCCGGGTCGTCGGGGTGACCGCTGCCGGCGACGAGCGCGCCGCCGGGGCGAGCCTCGCCACGGCGATCGGCGTCGCCCCGACCCACGCGTCGTACGCCGAGCGGGGCTACCTCGCGACGGTCGCCTTCCTCGGCGGCGGCACGACGTCGTCCCCGCGGGGCTTCGTCGCGGGCTCGGACGTGCTCGCCTCGATGTCCGCGACGACGGCGGACGCGATCGTCGGGGCGGTCCGCGCGCGCTCCGCCGCCGGGCGCGGAGGCGCCGCGATCCTCGACCCGCTGACCGGCCGGGTGGGCGACGTCGCGACCGCGGCGACGGCATTCCCCTGGCGCGACCACCTCGCCTCGGTCCAGTGGTACACCGACGTCACATCGGCCTCCGGCTACGCGTCGGCCGATGCCTGGGTCGCCGACGCGCACCGCCGGGTCGGCGCCGCGTCGGCGGGCGGCTACGTCAACTACCTCGAGGCGGGCACCTCACCGCACCACTACCTGTCGAGCAACGCGACGCGGCTCCCGCGCCTGCGGCGCACCTACGACCCCACGTGGCTCATCCGGTCGGGGCTCACGGCCCTCTGAGCTCACAAGCGGGACTCGGCTGCGTCCGTGCCGCCGATCCGCTGGGCGAGCCAGACCGGGACGATCGACACCAGGACGAGGAGGACGGCGACGACGTTGACGACCGGTGCCTGGTTGGGCCGGAAGAGGTTGTCGTAGATCCAGATCGGCAGGGTCGGCGAGCCGGGCCCGGCCGTGAACCGCGTGACGACGATCTCGTCGAAGGACAGCCCGAAGGCGAGGAGCGCCCCGGCGACGAGCGAGGACCGGACGAGCGGGAGGGTGACCGTCCGGAAGCGCAGCCACGGACCGGCGCCGAGGTCGGCCGCAGCCATCTCCAGGCTCGTCCCCATCCGGCGCAGGCGGGCGCTCACGTTGTTGAAGACGACGACGATGCAGAAGGTCGCGTGCCCGACGATGATCGTGAACAGACCCGCGTCGATCCCGAGGACGGGCGTGAAGACGTTGGTGATGACCGACTGGAGCGCGATGCCGGTGACGATGCCCGGCAGGGCGATCGGGAGGATGACGAGGATGTTGATCGCCGTCTTGCCCCAGAAGTCGTAGCGGGAGAGCGCGAGCGCGAGCAGGGTGCCGAGGACGAGGGCGATGACGGTCGCGCCGAGACCGGCCTTGACCGAGGTGAGCAGCGCGTCCCGCGGCCCGGGCGCGTCGAGCGCGAGGGTCCACCAGCGGGTCGTGAACCCGGGCGGCGGCCAGCCGAAGGTCCGGTCCTCGTTGAAGGAGTTGAGCCCGACGACGGCGAGCGGGACGTAGACGAAGAGCAGGACGAGGACGCCGAATGCCCACAGCCCCGCCCGCGCTCCCCGGCCGAGGCGCATCAGAGGTTGTCCAGTGCGCCGGTGCGGCGGACCGCGAGGAGGTAGATCACCATGACGAGGACCGACGCCGTCCCGAGGGCGGCCGCGAAGGGCAGGTCGAGGGTGTTGTTCTGGAGGACGGCGGTCCCGAGGACCTGGAGCTTGCCGCCGACGATCGACACGGCGATGTAGTCGCCGAGGGAGAGCGAGAAGGTGAAGACCGTCCCGGCCGCGATCGACGGCTTGAGCGCGGGGAGGACGACCCGCCGGAAGGTCGTCCATGCGGACCCGCCGAGGTCCTCCGACGCCTCGAGGTGGCTCTCGGGGAGCCGTTCGAAACCCGCGTAGACGGGCAGGACCATGTAGGGCAGCCAGAGGTAGGTCAGGGTGAGGACGACCGCCCCGAAGCCGAAGCCGGTCGTGACGCCGAGGGTGGAGTCGAGGACGCCGCCGGGCTGGAGCATCGCCCGCCACGCGTAGGCCTTGACGAGATAGCTCGCCCAGAGCGGGACGAGGACGAGCGCGAGGGCGACCGAGCGCCACCGCGGCGGGACGACCCGCGCCATGAAGACGGCGAAGGGCACGGCGAGGACGATGCAGAGCAGCGTGACGACGACGGCGATGAGCAGCGTCCGGCCGATGATCCCCGCGTAGGTCCCGGTCAGGACCGCCCGGAAGTTGTCGAGGGAGAAGCCCGGGATGACCTCGTTGGTGAAGGAGTCGACCGTGAAGAACGCCGTCGCGAAGATTGCCGCGAGCGCCCCGAGGTAGGCCACGACGAGCCAGGCCATCGGTGCGGCGAGCAGCCCCCACGGGGTGCGGCGGGTCACGGTCGACTCCTCCTCTCGATGTGTCGAATGCGGTCCGGCCGGCCGGCGTCAGCCGTTGCGGACCTCGGTCCAGGCCTTGGTCCACGCGGCGTAGTCGGTGCACGTGACGTCGGTCCGGCCGTCGAGGCAGGCCTCGATCGGGGTGTTCCAGAAGCGGACCTGCTTGAAGTAGGCCTCGTCCTCCGCGTGGAAGGTCGCGCAGTGGCTCTTGTCGGTCGTCAGGGCGCAGGCCTTCCTGTTGCCCGGTGCCTCACCGAAGTACTCGGCGATCGCGGCATTCGTCGCCGGGGAGACGAGGTGGTCGATGAGCTTGTAGCCGCACGTCTTGTTCTTGCTCTTCGCGCCGAGCATCCACGTGTCCGACCAGCCGGTCGAGCCCTCCTTGGGCAGGACCGCCTCGACCTTGGCGCCCTCGGCCTTGGCGACGTTGGCGATGACCTGCCACGTCGTGCCGACGGTCGTCGACCCGTTCTTGAAGGCCTGGACCTCCTTGAGGTAGTCCGACCAGTACTCCCCGACATTCGCCTTCTGCGCCTTGAGCAGGTCGACGGCCGCGGCGAGCTGCTTGTCGTCGAGGGCGTAGGGGTCCTTGATGCCGAGGTCCGGCTTGGTCGACATGAGGTAGAGCGCGGCGTCGGCGATGTAGATCGGGCTGTCGTAGGCGGTGACCTTGCCCTTCTGCGAGCCGCCGGCGTCCCACACGACCGACCAGCTGTCCGGCGCGGGCTTGACCGTGTCGGTGTTGTACATGAGCAGGTTGGCGCCGCGACCGTGGGGCACGCCGTACATGACGCCGTCGACGGAGTTCCACGCGCCGTCCTTCAGGCTGTCGAAGATGTCCGGGTAGCTCGTGATGAGCGAGGTGTTCATCGGCTCGACGTCGCCCGCGGCGATGAGGCGCAGGGTCGCGTCGCCGGAGGCGGAGACGACGTCGTACTGGCCGGTGCGCATGAGCTGGACCGCCTCGTCCGACGTCCCGAACGTCTTGACCGTCACCTGGCACCCCGACTCCTTCTCGAAGTCGGAGACCCAGTCGACCTTGGGGTCGTTGCTCCCGTCCTCGACGTAGCCGGGCCAGGCGAGCACGCTCACCTGCCCCTCGGGGGTGCCGAGCTTGTCGAGCGCCTTGAGGTCGGGCACCTTCATGCCGCCCTTCGCCGTGCTCGTCGAGCCCGAGCCGCCGTCGCTCGAGCCGCAGCCGGCGAGGAGGAGGGCGAGGGCCGAGGCGGCGACCGCGGCGGTCGTGCGGATGCGGGGTGTTGCCTTCACGGGAAGGGCCTTTCTCAAGAGGGGATCTCGATGATGCTGCTCGGGTGCCAGAGGACGTCGACGCGGGAGCCGCGCTCGAGGCCGGCGCGCCGGCTCGTCGCGTCCTCGTCGTTCTGGGTGACCGACGTCAGTCGGCCGCCGGCGTCCAGGTCGATGACATAGCGGGTCACCGGGCCGGCATAGACGACCTCGGCGACCTCGCCGGGGGCGCCGACGAAGCCGTCCGGTCGCGGGTCGCCGGCCGCGGCGACACGGACCTTCTCGGGCCGGATCCCGACGCTCCCGGCCGCGCCCAGGACCTCGTGGGCGACCGGGCCGCTCAGCAGGTTGGACGTGCCGACGAACCCCGCGACGAATGCCGACGCCGGGTGCTCGTAGACCTCGCGGGCCGTCCCGACCTGCTCGATCCGGCCGGCGTTGAAGACGGCGATCCGGTCGCTCAGGGTCAGCGCCTCCTCCTGGTCGTGGGTGACGAAGAGGAAGGTGATGCCGGCGTCGCGCTGGATCTGCTTGAGCTCGACCTGCATCTCCTCGCGGAGCTTGAGGTCGAGGGCGCCGAGGGGCTCGTCGAGCAGGAGCACCTGGGGTTCGTTGACGAGGGCCCGGGCGAGCGCGACGCGCTGCCGCTGGCCGCCGGAGAGCTGGCTCGGGCGGCGGCGACCGTGGTCGCCGAGCCGCACCTTCTCCAGGGCCTCCTGGGCCCGGGCCGTCGCCTCGCGCGCGGGGACCTTCTTGACGCGGAGCCCGTACTCGACATTCTGCTGGACGGTCATGTGCGGGAAGAGCGCGTAGTCCTGGAAGACGGTGTTGACGTCGCGGCGGTTGGGCGGGACGTTCGTGACGTCGGCGCCGCCGAGCTCGATCGAGCCGCTCGTCGGCGGCTCGAAGCCGGCGATCATCCGCAGGACGGTCGTCTTGCCCGAGCCGCTCGGGCCGAGCATCGAGAAGAACTCTCCCCGCCCGATGTCCAGGTCCGCACCGTCGACGGCGACGACGGGTGGGGAACCCGTGAACTCCTTGCGGAGCCCGGTCAGCCGGATCGCCGGGGTCGTCGCCGTGCTCATGGCCGAAAACATATGGCTCCATAGATTTTCTGGCAAGGGTTGCGGCAGGATGCGTGTCGGGCCGTCCGCTCGGGCGTCCCGGGCGTGCGACGGGAGGTGTGCGCGGATGAGCGAGGCGGCGAGTGGCTCGTACGCCCTCGGCTCCTATGCCGCGGTCTTCGCCCCCGTCCGGGGCAGCCGCCGGTCGGAGGCCGTCGCGCGCCGGCTCGGCGACTCGATCGAGCTCGGGCTCCTGCCCGACGACAGTCCCCTCCCGGCCGAGGCCGACCTCGCCGAGCGGCTCGGCGTCGCGACGACGACGGTCCGCGAGGCCCTCGCCTCGCTCCGTGCGGACGGACTCATCCGGACCCGGCGCGGCCGCCGGGGCGGGTCGTTCGTCCGGGCCCCGAGGGACGGTGGCCGGGTCGCGCTGCTCACCCGGCTCCGGTCGGCCGGGCTCGGCGATCTCCGGGACGCGGCGGACCACTACGCGACGATCAGCGGAGCGTGCGCCCGGCTCGCCGCGCTGCGCGCCGACGCCGCCGACGTGACCCGCCTCCGGCTCGTCGCCGGCCGGCAGGGACCGGGGCCGCGCGTCGAGGGGCAGTTCCACCTCGACCTCGCCGCGACCGCCCAGTCGGCCCGCCTGACCCGAGAGGAGCTCGCCCTCCAGGCCGAGCTCGGCCCCCTCCTCTGGCTCGCCCACGCGCTCCGCGGATCCCCCGCGACGGCCGCCGCGCGCCACGAGGCGATCGTCGTCGCACTCGAACGCGGCGACGAGAATGCAGCCCGCCGGCAGGCCGAGGAGCACGTCGGCGAGCTGTTCGCGGCGGTCCGCGAGCTGCATTCCGAGGCGAGGCGGTCACCGTGAGCACGGCACCTGCGACGTCCGCCGGCGCGGCCCTGCTCGCACGGCGCCTCGACGTGCTCACGGGCGCGCTGTGGTCGGAGATCGGCGCGCTCTCCTCGCTCGTGGAGTCCCGGCTCGGGGCGGGCGCGACCCGTCGGGCCGAGCTCGCGATCGAGGAGCACAGCCGCGCCCTGATCCTCGCCGGCGGCGGGCGGGTGGCGGGCGCCGGCTTCGTGGCCGCACCGGGGCTCCTCGCCGACGCTCCCTACTGGCTCGAGTGGTGGCTCGGCGACGAGCGCGACGGCGTGACGACCTGTCGCCGCCTCGCGGCCGAGACCGACCCGACGGCGCTCGGCTTCCGGGACTACACCGAGCTGCCGTGGTACGCCGCGCCGCGGGAGACCGACGCCGACCACGTCACCGGGCCCTACGTGGACTACGTGTGCACCGACCAGCACACCCTGACGTTCACCCGTCCGGTCCACGTCGAGGGTCGGTTCGCCGGGATCGTCGGAGCCGACGTCCTCACCGCGTGGATCGAGCGGACCCTCGCCGCCGAGCTCGCCGCCTGCACCCGGGCCTGCGTCGTCGTCAACGCCGGCGGTCGGGTCGTCGTCGCGTCCGAGTCGACGTGGGTCGTCGGGGACCTCGTCAGGGACCACGCCGGCACCTCGTGGGGCGCGGTCCCGTGTCGCAACGCGCCGCTCCGGGTGCTCGAGGAGCCGCACGAGCCCTGAGGTCCGGGGGCGTCAGCGGCCGACGGGCTCCCGCCGCAGGGCGAGGCGGACGTCGTCCTCCCCCACGACCCGGAAGCCGAGCCGCTCGTAGAGCCGACGGGCGGGGCTGCCGCGGTCGACGGCGAGGACGACGGCCCGGCCCTGCGCATCCGCATCCGCGAGGAGGCCCGTGAGCAGGGCCGTCCCGATCCCCCGGCCGCGGTGGTCCGGCGAGAGGGCGACGTCGACGACGTGGACCTCCGCGCCGGAGCGGTCGGCGACGAGACGCCCGACCGGCGCGTCATCGACGAGGACGACGTCGACGTCGGCCGACGGGTGGACGGCCCGCCACGAACGGTCCTGGGCGTCGAACTGCAGCCGCAGCACGGCATTCCGCGTCGCCGCGTCCCACCCGACGGCGGCGAGGTCCTCGCGCGTGCTCGCGTGGAGCGCGCGGAGGAACGCCTCGTCGTCGGGGGTCGCGGGACGGAGGGCGGCGATCGGCGCGCCGGCCGTCATGGGCGCTGCGGGAAGATCCCCTGGAGGGCGATGACGAAGGTCATCGTCAGGTACGGCATGAGGTTGTTGTGCGGCTGGCTGCCACCGGTCGGCCCGAGAGCCTGGGCGGCGAGGGCGGCCGGCGCACCGGGTGCGGCGTAGGAGTTGACGCCCCCGACCTCGACGGCGAACCGCTCCGCGGCGGGGCTCCGGTCACCGCCGTCGGAGGCCGACCCGGAGACCGAATGCGTGTGCGCCGGCATCTCGCTCGCCAGGAGCGTCACCTGGGTCTCACCGCCGGTCTGGCCCAGGTCGTACGACGACAGGCCGGGGCCCTGGCCCTGGCTCATCGGTGCGATGCCCTGGAAGTCGGGCAGGCCGAAGGTCGTCCGGCCGTCCCCGCCGTAGGTGGTCCCGAGGAGGGAGAAGAGCGCGGTGTTCTGCGAGATCGACATGAGCTGCCCGTTGCACAGGGCCCACCCGCGCGGAGCGAAGTTGCCCGCGAAGATCCTGATCTCGGCGACAAAGGGGTCCGACATGGAAGGGCTCCTCAGCTCTGGTTCGGGTAGATGCCCTCAACCGCGATGATGAAGCTCACCGCGAGATAGGGCTGGAGGTTGTCGTGCGGCTGGTTGCCGCCGACCGTGGAGACCATCGCCGGGGCGAAGGCCGCGGGCGGCAGGTCGGTGCCGTAGGCGAACGTCGTGACCGAGCCCATCGTCGCCGGCACCGCGCCGGCCGGGCTCGTCGTCGAGGCGGTGTCCGAGGACCCGCTGAAGGTGTGCGTGTGCGCCGGGACCTGCGCGGAGGTCAGGGTGACGCTCTCGACACCACCGGTCTGCCCCGGGGTGTAGGACGTCCCGGCGTCGGTCCCCTGGTGCACGGGCACGCGGCCCCGGAGGTCGGGGAGGGCGAAGGTCGACTGGCCGTCGCCGCCGTAGGTGGTGCCGATGAGGTTGAAGAGGGCGTCGTACTCACCGATCGACAACAGGGAGCCGTCGCAGAAGGCCCAGCCCACGGGGGCGAAGTTGCCGCCGAAGAGGCGGATCTCGCCGATGAACGGGTTGCTCATGGTGGTCTCCTAGTCCCGGCTCGGAAAGACGCCGACGAGGGCGATGCAGAAGTTGACCGTGAGGTGCGGCTGGCGGTTCTCGTGCGCCTGGCTCCCGCCGACGGTCTGCACCGCGCCGGGGTCCATCGCCACGAGGTTCGAGGGTGGTGCATAGGCCGGCGCGCCGGCGCTCGCGGCGAGGACGGTGCCCGATCCGGGCACACCCCCCGTGGCCGCCGCCGACGTCCCGGTGACGGCGTGCTGGTGGGCCGGCAGCTCCTGTTGCGACAGGGTGTGCGCGGCCTCACCACCGGCCTGGCCGAGGGAGAGGCCGCTCCCGGTGTGGACCGGCACGCGACCTTGCAGGTTCGGCAGCGCGAAGGTCGTCTGACCGTTGCCCCCGTAGGTCGTGCCGAGGATGCTGAACAGGGCCTGGTTCTGGTTGATCGGGAGGACCTGGCCGTTGCAGGAGGCCCAGCCCTTCGGTGGGAAGCTGAAGCTCATGAGGCGGACTTCGCCGAGGTAGGGATCGGACATCGGTCACACTCCTTGCCGGTGGGTCGGTTGGGTGGTCGTCTTTTGCTGGTCGTCCTGCTGGTCGTTCCGACGGCCGTTCGCGTGACCGGTCGTCAGAAGGCCGGCATCGTGCACGGGATGAAGTTGGCGCCGCTCAGGACGGCCACCCCTCCGCTGCCGAAGTTCCCGGTCGTACTCGCCGGGTTGAGCCCGGTGACGTAGGTCTGGACCTGGGCAGCCGTCGCCGGGTTGTTCGGGAGGCCGGTGATCCCGTAGGTGTTCGTCGCGGCCACGGTGCCCTGCTTGCGCAGGCTGATGCCCGGGGCGAGGTTCGCCCCGTCGCTCGCGCCCGCCGACGTGTTGCCCGAGATCGTCAGGCACACCGTCGTGTTCACCGCCGTCCCGACCGAGGTTCCCGAGTCGACGCGAATGCCGGAGCGCGCGACGGCATCCGTCGGCGCGGCGGCGTTGTTGCCCTGGACCTTCAGGTAGCTCGAGCCGGTGCTGTTGGCGATGAAGTAGATGCCGACACCGGTCGTCGAGGACACGATGTTGTTCGAGACGTTGGCCCGCAGCACGGCGGAGTCGAGGGTCCCCGCCGCGTAGACGTGGCGGTCGGTGCCTCCCGAGATGCCGTAGGTCCCGCTCAGCTGCGTCTGGGGCTTGACGACGTTGCCGGTCACCTGGGAGGTGACGTTGGCAGCGCCGTCGACGCTCAGGTTGACGCAGATGCCCTTGTTGAGGCCGAGCGGGGCGGCTCCCGTCCCGTTGTTCGTCACGTCGACGAAGCCGGTGGCCCGCCCGGTCACGGTGACCGAGATGCACTGGGTGTTCATCGGGTTCGCGGCGCTGAAGCCGCTCACCTTGTTGCCGGCGATCGCGAGCGCGGAGGGACCCGACGCGGAGCCGAGGGTGACCGACGGCGCCGACGCGAACTGCTCGTTGCCGGCGATCGCGACGATGCCGCCGCCGAGGGGGAAGCCGGTCACGGTGTTGTTCGAGATCGTCCCGGAGATCAGCGACGCGGCGGTCCCTGCGGTCCCGCTCACCTGGAGCATGACGCCGTTGCCGGTCGAGGACGTCGTCGTCGCCGCGCTCGTGATCGTGTTGCCGTCGACGTGGAGCGAGGAGATCGTCCCCACGCCGTTGGCGATGTGGACCCCGTGGGCGTAGGCGTTGGTCAGGAGGTTGTTCGTCACCGTGACCGACCCGGTGACGTTGGCGGCCGTGACTCCGCCTGCCGTCAACGAGATGTTGGAGTTGGCCGGTGCGGCACCGACGAGTCCGCTGTTGTTGATCTTGCCGCTCGTGAACGTGAAGTCCGTGACGGCGACGCCGGACACTCCCGGTCCCCCCGTGTCGGTGACCGACATGTTGCGGAACGACGGGTTGCTCGTCCGGTCGAGGAGGATCCCCGCACCGGTCGTGCTCCTGATCGTCCCGCCGGAGTCGTCGCCGCCCACGGTCGTCGTCCCGCTCCCGAGGACCGCGAGCCGTCCGACGGATCCGGTGTTGGAGAGCCGGATGCCGTTGGCCGCGCCGTTGGCGGAGATCCGCAGGAAGCCGAAGCCCGCCGCGCCGATCGTCGTGTCGACGACGTCGAGGGCCCGGCCGGTCGTGCTCGCGAGCGTGCTCGCCGCATTCGTCGAGACGACGGTGCCACCGCCGGTCGCCGAGAAGGCAGGCGTCGTCGTCGTGGCGATCGTCAGCAGACCGGTGAAGGAGACGGTCGCCCCCGCGTTGCCGGCGAGCTCGATGCCCTTGCCGGAGACCGCGCCGCCGAATGCCGTCGTGCCGCCCGTGCGGCCGCTCACCGCGACCGACCGGCCGACGCTGCCGCTGATCGCCGCGTTGACCTGGATGACACCGCTCGCAGAGCCTCCCAGGTCGACGCCGTCGCCGCCCGCACCGGTCACCGCGACCGGGCTCGAGACGCCGACCGAGGCCGTCGTGACCGCCGTGCCATGGAGGCCGTCACCGGAGGGCGAGGTGATGTCGAGGCCGCCGACCTGGACGCCGCTGGCGAGGGTCAGGCCGTCGCCCGTCGCATTCGTCAGGACCGGCGAGGTGGCGCCGGCCGGCACGATGGTCGTGCCGCCGACCGCGAGCCCGGCCCGCTGACCGAGGAGCACCTGGTCGGCCTCGAGGACGAGCCCTCCGCCGTAGGACCCGCTCCCCGCGAAGACGAAGATGATCTCGCCCGTGGCGTCGGCGTCCCCGGCGCCCCCGGCGCCGTTGACCGGCGTCAGGGCGTTGAAAGGCGCCGGCGACCGGCCCGTCCCGCCGGCCGCGGCGGTGTTGTCGACGTACCAGACGAGCGTGGCGCCGATCGTCATCGTCGCGGTGCCCGCCGCCTGGACGTCCCCGTCGGTGACGCGGAAGGTGAACGTGTCGGTCGTGCTCTTCAGGCCGGTCGGCGGCAGGTACGTGAAGCTGCCGTCGGCGTTGACCGTCGCCGTCCCGCCCTTGGTCGAGGCGACCGTCTCGGCGACGACGCTCACGACGTCGCCCGCGTCCGGGTCGGTGGCACCGACGCCGAGCAGGTTGCCGCCGATCGCGACGTTGGGTGCGGCCGATGTCGTGCCGCGGACGGCGAGGGTGTTGCCGACGACGCCGGAGTACGACTGCGGTGCGGCGACGGGCGCCTCGTTGACATCGGTCACGGTGATCGTGAACTGCTCGTCGTACGTCCGCACCGGGCTGCCGTTGTCGGTCGCGCGCACGCAGATCGTGTAGGAGCTCTTGGTCTCGAAGTCGAGGACGGCCGCGGACCGCAGCGCCGTCCCGGCGATCGAGAATGCCGCGTTGTCGGCGAAGCTGCCGCCGCACCCGCTCGCCTGGAGGCTGAAGGCCAGGGTCTGACCCGTGTCGGGGTCGGTGCCGGACAGCGTGCCCACCGTGGTGGCGATCGGCTGGTTCTCCGCGATCGTGGAGCCACTCAGGGCGATGTCGGTCGGCGCCTCGTTGACGTTCGTGACCGTGACGGTGACGGCGCGTTCGATGGTCGAGCCGCCGCCGTCGGTCGAGCGGACGCGAATGCCGTACGACGACTTCGTCTCGAAGTCGAAGGACGCGGCCGTGAGGACCTGGGCGCCGCTGATCGAGAACGAGGCGTTGTCGGTGGAACCCGTGCCGCCGACGAGGGCGTAGGTGAACGTGTCGCCGACGTCCGGGTCGGTCGTCGTCAGGGTCCCGACGGTCGTGCCGGTGGACGCGTTCTCCGCGACGGAGGAGGGGCTGAGGGTGAGGTCGGTCGGGGCGGAGTTCGGGGTCGTCGTGAACGCGAAGGTGTAGTCGGCCGCCATCACGTCCGGCGGGTCGACGGCGTCGACGTCGTGCACTTTGCTCGCGGTCACGGTGACCGTGCACGTCGCATTCGTCGGCAACGGGGACGTCGGCGTGAGCGTCGCGGAGCTCGCGCCGGTCGTGAGGCCGAAGGCGACCGGAGACCCGGTCGGGCACTCGATGGCGAAGGCGCCCGCGTCGAAGGTGACGGGCTCGCTGAAGGTGATGCCGACGGTCGTCCCGCGGGCGACCCCGGTCGCCCCGGCTGCGGGGTTGGTGGAGGTCACGGTCGGCGCGGAGTCGAGGGTCGTGAAGCCGACGGTCGTGTCGGCGGCCGGGTGGTCCGGCGGGTCGGCGGCGTCGACGTCCGAGATCGCGCTCGCGTGGACGGTCAGGCTGCACGAAGCGGAGCCCGGCAGCGGGCTCAGCGGCGTGAGGGTGAGCGTGGCCGTGCCGCTCCCGGTGACGCCGAGCGGCCGGTCGACGGACTGGCAGGAGAGCGTGAAGGCACCCGCGGCGGCGGTCACCGGCTCGCTGAAGGTGACGGAGAGTGTCGAGCCGGTCCCGACGCCGGTGGCGCCGGCGGCCGGGGTCGTCGAGGTGACGGCCGGGGCGGCGTCGGTCCCGAAGCTCGTCGAGATGTTCGCCGCGAGGGCGTCCGGTGGGTCGACGGTGTCGACGTCGGTCACCTGCGCCGCGTCGGCGGTGACGGTGCAGGTCTGGCCCGCCGGGAGCAGACCGGCCGGGTCGATGGTCAGCGTCGTGCCGCTCAGGCCCGGCATGGTGAAGCCCTGCGGAACCCCGGAGCAGGCGAGGAGGAAGGCCCCCGCCGTCGGCACCTGGACGGGCTCGGAGAAGGTCAGGACGACGTTGACGTCGGTCGCGACCTGCGTCGCACCGGCGGCCGGGCTGACGGAGACGAGGGTCGGCGCGGCATCGGCCGTCGTGAAGGTGCTGCTCACGGTCCCGGTGCCGGTGTCCGGCGGGTCGCCGGCGTCGACGTCATGGACCTTGGTCAGGTCGACGGTCAGGGTGCAGGTGAGTCCGGCAGCGAGATCGGTGTCGGGGTTGACCGTGAGGGTCGCCGTGCCACCTCCGGTGACGGTGAACGGCGGATGGGTGATGGTGCCGCAGAGCAGGTCGAGGGCGCCGGCGTCGAGGGTGACCGGCTCGCTGAGGACGACGGTCAGGTTCGCGTTGCCGGGCACGCCGGTGGTCCCGGTGGCCGGGGTGACCGAGACGACCGTCGGGGCGGAGTCCGTCGTGAAGGTCGTCGAGGCATTCGTCGTGGGGTGGTCCGGCGGGTCGAGGCCGTCGACGTCACTGATGAGGGCGGCGTCAGCGGTCACGGTGCAGGAGGCGCCCTGCGGGAGGGCGCTGTCCGGGGTGAAGGTGAGCGTGGCGGTGCCGCTCCCGCCCAGGGTCCCCGGAGCCGGGCTCCCACCGCACACGGCGGTCAGGGCCGCCGTCGTCGCAGTGACGGGCTCGGACCAGGTGAACGAGACCGACGACGTCGTCCCGACCTGGGCGGCCCCGGTGACCGGGGTCGTCGAGACCAGCGTCGGGGCGCCATCGTTGCCGCCGATCTGGTAGAGCGTCTCGCCCGAGGAACACTGGGCCGGCTCGGTGACGTAGCGGATCGCTCGGGTGCCGATCGTCACGCAGAACCATGCCTGGCCGGAGGTCGGCGGCAGCGTCAGTCGCAGGGCCGGAGGGCGGCACTGCGTGAGGCTGCCGACCCACCGGGCCGATCCGCTCGGCTGCACGCAGACGTAGGTCGGTCCGGGCTTGAAGGTCACGAGCCGCTCGGCCGGCTTGCAGCCCGTGACCTCGACGACCGCGCGCAGCAGCCCGTTGCTCCGGAGGGCGCACGCGTAGGTCAGCTCGGGAGCGCCCACGCCGTCGACGGGCGCGGGGGCGGCATTCGCTCCCGGTGCGAAGACCGAGAGCATCACTGCGCATGCGACGGCGATGGGCGCGAGGACACGACGCATGACGACTCCGCTCGACCGACCGAAATTCAAGACCCCGGCGGTTCCGAGAGACCCCGCGCGATGCCCCAGTGCGCTCCACTATGTCCCTCCCCGAGGAGGCTCGACAGGGAATCGGGGAAATGGGTGCCGGTGTCCCGGCGTCCCGGCGCGTCGTTCCGGCGTGTCGGACGTTCGGTTGATCCTCACGGGATCGCGGGCGCGGCGACTCGCTCCGTGGCAGCGTGTACGCGTGGCCAGGGAGCGAAGCGGGGGTCGCGCGCCGGCATTCGCCATGGTCGCCGTGACCCTCGTCCTGACCTCGGCCCTGCTCTGGCTGCGGCACGAGATCGCCCCCGCGGCGGACGACCTCGCGCGCACGCTGACCGGCCTCGCCCATCCCCCGCGACCCGCGGACGCCTCGTTGGGACGCCTCGATCCGGTCGTCGCGGGACCGGCCGGCAGCGGCGGCTTCACCTTCCTCCAGGAGAATGCCCTCGGCCCCGCCGCCTACGACCCGTGCCGGCCCATCCACGTCGTCGTCCACGAGGAGGTCAACGTGCCCGGCTCCGACGCGCTCCTCTCCTCGGCGCTGTCCCGGATCTCGCAGGCGAGTGGTCTGCGGTTCGTCGTCGACGGTGCCACCGACGAGCCCGCGAGCAGGGACCGGCCCGCGACCGACCGCGCGCGATACGGGAACCGCTGGTCGCCCGTCCTCGTCGCGTGGACGACGCCCGAGCGGGTGCCCGCCCTCGCCGGCGACGTCGCGGGCGTCGGCGGCAGCACCGCCGTCCCGGTCGCGAGCGGACGCCTCGTCAACGTGACCGGCATCGCCTACCTCGACGGGGTGACCGCGGCCGCGGACGTGTCACGGCCCGGTGGGGCGGCGGCCTGGCGGTCGGTCGTCATGCACGAGCTCGGCCACGTCGTCGGCCTCGGGCACGTGACCGACCGCAGCCAGCTCATGGCCGAGAGCGGGTCCGGCCTGTCCGACCTCGGCCCCGGCGACCTGCGCGGGCTGGCCGTCCTCGGCGCCCAGCCGTGCACCCGGGAGCTCTGAGGCGTCCGAGCCGCAGGTTGCGGTCGGGGCGACGGGCTCCTACCGCGACCTGGCCCGCGGTGAGCCTCTGTCGGGCACGCTGGCCCTGGCACGCCCGGCGACCACAGGAGGCCACACATGGCACGCGACCCCGACGTCCCTGAGGTGTTCGACGTCCACACCCTGGTCCTCCTCCGCCGCGCCGAGGATCCTCCGTCCATGTCCGAGGGGGACCTCGACGCCCTCCAGTCCGCGCACCTCGCCTACCGCGCCGAGCTGGCCCGCGAGGGCACCCTCGTCGCCAACGGCCCGTTCCGGATGCAGTCCGACGACCGGCTCCGCGGACTGTCCGTCTTCGCGTGCTCACCGGAGGAGGCGGCCCGGCTCTCCGACGACGACCCCTCCGTCCGCGCCGGGCGCCTCGCGTACGAGGTCATGGAGTGGTGGGTCCGAGCGGGGACCCTGGACTTCCCGCGGGCCGGTGGACCGGTCGGGCGGCGGCGCGGGGTCGACGAGCTCGACTGAGCGGAGCGTTACCCGCCACGAGACATCGATCCGGCGCCTGCGCGGTTCCTACTCGCAGGCCACGCCGTCGTTGTCGCGGTCGAGCCCAGAACGGTATCCGGGATCCCCGCGGTACAGGGGGGCGACGCCGGCGGCTCTGGCCTCAGAGCAGTTCGCGTAGTACGCCGACCCTCCGTCGTCGCCACCGGTGTCGACGAACGGGGCGGGAACCGTGACTGTTGCGCGGACCGTACGCACCGTGGTCGCCCGGATCGTCCGGGTGATCGTGGGTCCGGCGACTGTCGTCCTGGGTCCCGGCGCCGTGACGGTCGACGTCACCGTCTCCCCTGGCGTCGTGACCAGGGAGGTCACCGTCTCGCCAGGCGTCGTCACCGTCGAGGTCACCGTGTGGACGGGTGCCGGCTCGCCGGTGAGGCCGACCGCCGAGGAGGCGTTGGGCGAGCCTGCACCCATGGCGATCCCGAGCAGGATGCCGGCCAGGCCGGCGCCAGCACCGAGGAGGACTTTGGGTCGGCGGCTCGGCGACCCGTTGGGATACAGGCCCGCGGGGCCGGTCACCGCCCTCCCGGCGTCGTCGGTCCAGTACGCCCATCGGGTCGGCGCGGTCGGCCATGTCGGGTCGGGCCTCCACCCGGCATCGGGCAGCCAGCTCTCCGGCGGCGCCGGCCAGCCCGGCGGAATGTTGAACCTCATGCTGCGGCCACCCCTCGTCCACACCGCCCGGTCGCCTCCCGCCCGGGTCCACGGCGGTCCGCATCCTAGGGTCGATTCGTCACCGATTGGACATCGGTGAGGCGAACTCCGTTGAATATCAACCGTTCGGACGAGTCGAGAGCGCCCTCATCGGGACCCGCGGACAGGTCAGCGGACGACCACTGCCCACCGACGAATGCAGTGCCGGACTCCGTGGGAGTCCGGCACCGCATCCGTGGCGAAGTGGTCAGCTGCAGCCGCTCGTGCTGCCGCAGCCCTCGCAGACGTAGCACGAGCCGGCGGGGCGCATCTTGGTCCCGCAGGTCATGCAGATCGGGGCGTCGGCGGCCTTGCTGTTGCCGAACTTCGCGAGGATGTCGGCCGAGCTGTGGATGTCGACGTCGGCGACCCGGGCCGATGCGGCACCCGCGCCCGACTGGACCGTCGAGGCGGCCGCGGCATCGGCATTCTCGCTCTCGGCGACCGGCGTCGCCGCCGCCTCGGGCTTGGCCTTGGTCGGCGCTCCGAAGCCCTGGGAGAGGGTCTCGAGCTCCTCCTCGTAGTCCTCCTCCACAGCCTCGTCCGTGGCGGGCTCGTAGGAGCCGGTCTCGAGGTGACGCTGGCGCTCCTCGGCGGTGAAGATCCCCATGTACGAGCGGGTCTCGAAGTCGAGGTGGTCCAGCGCGAGCCGGCGGAAGACGTAGTCCATGAGCGACTGACCCATCCGGATGTCCGGGTCGTCGGTCATGCCGGCGGGCTCGAAGCGCATGTTCGTGAACTTCTCGACGAGCGTCTCGAGCGGCACGCCGTACTGGAGCGCGACCGAGGTGACGATCGAGAAGGCGTCCATGACCCCGGCGAGGGTCGACCCCTGCTTGCCGAACTTGAGGAACACCTCGCCGAGACGACCGTCCTCATAGCTGCCCGCCGTGAGGTAGCCCTCGCCGCCGCCGATGGCGAACGACGTCGTCTGGCTGTGCCGGCGCTTGGGCAGCCGCTCCCGCGTCGGGCGGTAGACGACCTTCTCGACGACCTTGCCGTCGGACGCCGCACCGGCCGCGTCGGCCGTGGCCGCCTTGTCCTTGGCCGTCGAGCCACCGTCGGACAGGGGCTGACCGACCTTGCAGTTGTCGCGGTAGACCGCGAGCGCCTTGAGGCCGAGCTTCCAACCCTGGAAGTAGACGTCCTCGATCTCCTCGACCGTCGCCGTCTCCGGCAGGTTGACCGTCTTGGAGATCGCGCCGGAGAGGAACGGCTGGACCGCCGCCATCATCCGGACGTGCCCCATCGCGGAGATCGAACGCTCGCCCATGGCCGTGTCGAACACCTCGTAGTGCTCCGGCTTGAGACCGGGCGCGTCGACGACGTGGCCCTTGTCGGCGATGTACTCGACGATCGCCTCGACGGTCTCCTCGGTGTACCCGAGCTTGCGCAGGGCCCGCGGGATCGTCAGGTTGACGATCTGCATCGACCCGCCGCCGACGAGCTTCTTGAACTTGACGAGCGAGAAGTCCGGCTCGATGCCGGTCGTGTCGCAGTCCATCATGAAGCCGATCGTCCCGGTCGGGGCGAGGACCGACGCCTGGGCGTTGCGGTAGCCGTTGCGGTCACCGACCTTGATGACGGCGTCCCACGCCCTCGTCGCGACCTTGTGGATGTCCGCGTCCATCGCGCCGAGGGTCTTGATCTCGTCGTTGGCGGCCTGGTGCTTGCGCATGACCCGCTTGTGGGCGTCGGCATTCCGCGCGTAGCCGGCGTACTCGCCGACGACGCCGGCGAGCTCCGCGGACCGCTTGTAGGCGGCACCGGTGAGCAGCGAGGTGATCGTCGCGGCGATCGCGCGGCCACCGGCGGACTCGTAGCCGTGCCCGGTCGCCATGAGGAGCGCGCCGAGGTTGGCGTAGCCGATGCCGAGCTGGCGGTAGTCCCGCGTCGTCTGGCCGATCGGCTCGGTCGGGAAGTCGGCGAAGCAGATCGAGATGTCCATCGCCGTGATGACGAGCTCGACGACCTTCTGGAACGTGACGGCGTCGAAGCTGTCGTCCGCGCGGAGGAACTTGAGCAGGTTGAGCGAGGCGAGGTTGCACGAGGAGTTGTCGAGCGACATGTACTCCGAGCACGGGTTGGACGCGGTGATCCGGCCGGTCTCGGGGTTGGTGTGCCACACGTTGATCGTGTCGTCGTACTGGATGCCCGGGTCGGCGCACTCCCACGCGGCCTTGGCGATCTTGCTCCACAGCCCGCGGGCGTCGACGGTCTCGATGACCGACCCGTCCTTGCGCGAGGTGAGGCCGAATGCAGCGCCGTCCTCGACGGCCTTCATGAAGGTGTCGTTGACCCGGACCGAGTTGTTGGCGTTCTGGTACTGCACCGAGACGATGTCCCGGCCGCCGAGGTCCATGTCGAACCCGGCGTCGCGGAGCGCGCGGATCTTGTCCTCCTCGCGCGCCTTGGTCTCGACGAACTCCTCGATGTCCGGGTGGTCGACGTCGAGGACGACCATCTTGGCCGCGCGACGGGTCGCGCCACCGGACTTGATCGTCCCCGCGGACGCGTCGGCGCCACGCATGAAGGAGACCGGGCCCGAGGCCGTACCGCCGGAGGAGAGCAGCTCCTTGGAGGAGCGGATGCGGGACAGGTTGAGGCCGGCCCCCGAGCCGCCCTTGAAGATGAAGCCCTCCTCCTTGTACCAGTTGAGGATGGAGTCCATCGAGTCGTCGACGGAGAGGATGAAGCACGCCGAGACCTGCTGCGGGCTCTGGGTCCCGACGTTGAACCACACGGGCGAGTTGAAGCTGAAGACCTGGTGCAGCAGGGCATGCGTCAGCTCGTGCTCGAAGACCTCCGCGTCCTCCGGCGATCCGAAGTAGCCGTGCTCCTTGCCCGCCTTGGTGTAGGTGAGGACCACCCGGTCGATGAGCTGCTTGAGGCTCTGCTCGCGCGCCGGCGTGCCGACGGCGCCACGGAAGTACTTCGTCGTGACGATCGTGCTCGCGTTGACGCTCCAGAAGTCGGGGAACTCGACGCCGCGCTGCTCGAAGATCGTCTCGCCGGTCTTCCAGTTCTGCTGGACGACGTCACGCTTCTCCCACGTCACCTCGTCGTAGGGGTGGACGCCGGGGGTCGTATGGATCCGCTCGATCGTGACCCCCTTGCCCTTGCCGCTCTTGCCCGCACCTGCACGTGCGCCGACCGTCTCGGTCATGTCCATCCTCCTGATGGTTCGTGGTTCTCTGTGTGCTGCTTCATGTGTATCGCGGCCCACTGACATGCGGGTGGGCCGCCGGTATGCCGCGAGGTCGGCTCACGGCATACCGGTGGGACTAGGTGCGCGCCCGGGGCTCGAGCCCGGTCGCGGGGTGCTCGGCCCGCAGGAGCGTGATCGCGCCCTCGAAGTCCTCGAGGGAGTCGAAGGCCTGGTAGACGCTCGCGAACCGCAGGTAGGCGACCTCGTCGAGCTCGCGGAGCGGCTCGAGGACGGCGAGCCCGACCTCGTGCGCGTCGACCTCGGCGCTGCCCTGGCTGCGGATCGTCTCCTCGACGCGCTGGGCGAGCCGGGCGAGGTCGTCCTCGGTGACCGGCCGGCCCTGGCACGCCTTGCGGACACCGACGAGCACCTTGGCGCGGCTGAACGGCTCGGTCGCGCCGGAGCGCTTGACGACGGCCAGGCTCGCGGTCTCGATGGTCGTGAAGCGCCGGTTGCACTCCGGGCACTGGCGACGTCGCCGGATCGAGGAGCCGTCGTCGGTCGTCCGCGAGTCCATGACCCGGGAGTCGGTGTGCCGGCAGAACGGGCAGTGCATGTCGGCCGGCCTCCCTTGGCGGTACCGCGCCCCGGTCTGGGGACGACGTCGTGGATGAACAGGTGCACAACGTGTGGACAACCGCTCTGGGCTGTGCACTAGATGTGGACGAACTACATCGGTGTAACCACTAGATGTAGGGCTCATTCAAGCCCAACGTGACGTGGGCCGCAACCCTTCCCGGGGGGCGACCGTCCGCCCGGGCGTTTCTGCAGGTCAGCGGCTCGGGCCGGAGGGCGGCCCGGCCCGGCCCGGCGTGTCGCAACACCATCCGTGGGGCGGACGAGGCTCCTGTGACACCACATCTGGGCATCGGCGAGGTCGAAGGTCACGAAAAGGTGACAAATCGGTCAGCGTTTGGCATTCTGGTCGGCGATCCGGACTCCCTGCACCGAATCGACCCCTGCACCGACTGCAGCCGACGTCGTTCCCGACGTCGGCGGTGTCACGTTGCGCCCGGGGCGGTCCAAGGCCAGAGACACGCCGGCACGTGACCTCAGGACATCATGCGCCTCCTCCCCCGCCGTCGTCTGACCGCCCTCCTCCTCGCCGCCGCGTCGGCGCTGGGGGTGATCGGGGTCAGCGCGGGGCCCGCCCAGGCGTACACGGTCGAGTGTCGGAGCGGCGGCATCGGCTGCATCAGCTTCAGTGGCTACGCCGGTCGGTCGACGTGGGGCTTCCCCGTGAACTCCAACGGGAACAACTGCGTCAACTACGCCGCCTACCGGTTGGCGCGCAACGGCGTCGCCAAGCCGGGCAACCTCGGCAACGGCGGCGACTGGGGCAACCGCGCAGCGGCGATGGGCTACCGCGTCGACCGCACCCCGGTCGCCGGCTCGATCGCCTGGTGGAGCTACGGCAGCTACTACGCGCCCGCCAACGGACACGTCGCCTACGTCGAGGAGGTCGTCGGCTCGACGATCACGATCAGCGAGTCCGCGTGGAGCGGTGGCTCCAAGCGCTACCGGCTGACCGCGGGTGAGGCGAACTGGCCGAACCGGTTCATCCACTTCCGGGACGTCGGCTACACCCCGCCGCTCTCCGGCCGCTTCGTCCGCTCCCGCGAGGACGGCTACAGCTACCAGGTCGTCGGCAGGACGCCGGTCCGGGTCACGAGCTGGTCGCCGTACGGCGGGGCCCAGCCGACCGTCGCCGCCTCCCGCACCTCGGTCCGCACGCTGCCCGTCCGCATCGCCAACGGGACCTTCGTCCGCGGCAACGTCCGCGGTGACATCTACAAGGTCGTCGGCGGCGCCCCGATCCGGCTCGCGACGTGGGCGCCGTTCGGCGGACCGAAGCCGACGGTGACGATCGACCAGAATGCGATCGACCGGGCCGAGAGCTCGAGCGCCTACTCCGCGCTCGGCCGGTACGCACGGGTCTCCTACGTCGTGGCGAAGGACACCAACGGCCGCCTCGCGTTCTTCCAGCTCGCCAACGGCTGGGCGAACCGGTTCACGAGCTGGGCGCAGGTCGGCGGCCAGAAGCCGGTCACCGCGATCGACTGGAATGCCATCACGCACGCCGGGCAGGCCGGCGGCTGGTCGCACATCGCCGGGTGGCGCTGGCTCTGAACCGAGCGCCATCCGAGAAGCGGCGCCGTCCCGAGGGGACGGCGCCGCTTCCTTTGGTGACGTCCCCCGTGGGGTCGAGGCACGAAGGACGAGCGTGGGGGCCGCGGCGCTGGGGCCGGGACTCAGTGACGCGGGAGGACGAGGACCTGGCCGGCGAGGAGCTCGGAGGTCGCGAGGTCGTTGAGCTGGCGGACCTCGGTCATCGCGACCCCGGCGTCGACGCCAGGGAGGTGGCTGGCGACGATCCCGGACAACGTCTGCCCGGCGGTCACCGTGACGACCGCGCCCGCCTCGGGACCGGACGACGGGGCCACGCTCGCCCAGCCGATGCCCACCGAGAGCGCGAGGGCGACGCCGAGAGTGAGCACGAGCCGGCCGCGGCGGGTCACGCGGACGGCGTGGAGCGGCCGCTCCGGGACGTCGGTCCCGGTCGGGACGCTGACGAGCCGGGGGCGCACGACGCGCTCCGGTGCCCGCGTCGGGACGCCTTCCCAGGTGACTGCACTCATGGTGTCCTCCATCTGCCGCGCCGGCGGCGCCGGCTCCTTCGATCGAACCCGTGTTCGATAGAACGTCTGTACGATGTCTAGCACAGGTGTACGACGGGATCAAGACACGCATCGAACAGGTGTTTGAAACTCCCGCTCGGATTGCCTACGATCTCGACCACGGAGACACCCTCGCAGCCGCCTCTGACAACGCTCGTCACGAGCCGCGCCGGAGGTCACCGGACGGCACGGATGCACCCGTCGACGCAGACGCACGGACCGACACCAGCCCACCGACGTACACCTGACGCACCCACCGCAGCGGGAAGGACGGCTCATGGCCGACGACAACATCACGCACCTCCCGGACCGTGAGGCCGGCGACGGGCTGACCGTGCGGCAGCGACGCATTCTCGAGGTGATCCGCAACTCGATCGACCGTCGCGGCTACCCGCCGAGCATGCGCGAGATCGGTGACGCCGTCGGCCTGAGCTCCGCGAGCTCGGTCGCCCACCAGCTCGCCGCGCTCGAGCGCAAGGGGTTCCTGCGGCGTGACCCGCACCGCCCGCGTGCGATGGAGGTCGTCTCCCCCGACCACCCGACCGAGCGCGGCCACCGCCCGCCCGCATTCGACCCCGACGCGCAGGCCGACGAGACCGGCATCGGCGACCAGCGCCCCGAGGCGACCTACGTGCCGGTCGTCGGCCGGATCGCCGCCGGGGTCCCGATCACGGCCGAGGAGGCCGTCGAG
This sequence comes from uncultured Actinomycetota bacterium, assembly GCA_963752365.1. GTDB lineage: Bacteria > Actinomycetota > Actinomycetes > Actinomycetales > Dermatophilaceae > CAVVXY01. The sequence continues at coordinate 276,644 of CAVVXY010000008.1, read as the reverse complement.
GACGTCTTCCCACTGCCCCGCCAGCTCGTCGGGGAGGGGACGCTGTTCCTCCTCAAGGTCGTCGGCGACTCGATGATCGACGCTGCGATCTGCGACGGCGACTGGGTCGTGGTCCGCCAGGAGCAGACCGCCGACAACGGCGACATCGTGGCGGCGATGCTCGACAGCGAGGCGACGGTCAAGACGTTCAAGCGCAAGGACGGTCACGTCTGGCTCATGCCGCACAACGCCGACTTCAGCCCGATCGACGGCGACCACGCGGTCATCCTCGGGATCGTCACCGCGGTGCTGCGGAGGATCTGAGCCGAGCAGGGGTCAGGCGGGGACGAGCTCCCCGACGGCCGCGGCCAGGGTGGGCCCGAGCGGCGCGTCGAGGCGCAGGGTCGCCTCGGCGTCACCCCTCGTCGGGCCGTGCGTGAGGATCGCGACCGGAATGCCGTCGCGCGCGGCCTGACGGACGAACCGGTACCCGCTCATGACGGCCAGGCTGGAGCCGAGGACGAGCAGCCCGCCGCTGCCCGCGACGAGGTCGGTCACGTGGGCGACCCGGTCCCGGGGCACCGACCCGCCGAAGAAGACGACGTCCGGCTTGAGGGTGTCCGCGCCGCAGGCCCGGCAGAGCGGCACGACGAACGTCCGCACGACGTCCCCGCCGAGGACGATGTCGCCGTCCGGGCGGATCTGGCTGCTCACCTGCGACCCGTCCGGAGCCGAGCCCGTGGCGCGAGCGGCGAACTCGGGGTTGTCGTCCTGCATGCGTGCCTGGAGCAGGTCGCGGTCGGAGCGGTCCCCGCAGGTCAGGCAGACGACCTCGGCGAGCGAGCCGTGCAGCTCGACGACGTCGACCGCTCCCCCGGCCTGGTGCAGGCCGTCGACGTTCTGGGTGACGACCGTCCCGACGAGCCCCGCGCGCTGGAGGTCGGCGACGGCGCGGTGCCCGGCATTCGGCGTGCTCGCGGCGAACCGGCCCCACCCGACGAAGCCCCGCGCCCAGTAGCGCTGCCGCGCCTCGCTGCTGCCGACGAACTCGCCGTGCTGCATCGGCTGCACGCGGCGCCGACCGTCCGGTCCGCGGTAGTCGGGAATGCCGGACTCGGTCGAGATCCCCGCCCCGGTGAGGACGAGGGGACGGTGGGCGGCGACGAAGCCGGCGAGCGGCTCCGCGGCGTCTGCACGATCGACCGGCACGCCTCCAGCGTACGGAGTGCACGGCGCGGCGGGCGTCACAGGTCGGCGATCCACGCATGCCCCGGGTGGACCTGCGCGAGCGCTCGCCCCAGCCAGCCGAGCTGAGTCTCGGTCATGCGCGGCCGGGCGACCGCGAGGTCGGCGAGGTCCTTGTCCCGCGCCGCCTTGGCCTTGAAGAGCAGGACGACCTCGGGAAGGAGGTAGGGGATGCCGGACGCGGTGGACGCGACGATGTCCGCGTAGGGCCGACGGATCGAGGTGTCCCGCCGGCAGATCCAGGTGTCGCCGTCGTGCGGCTCGCGGAAGACGTCGAACCGCCAGAGCCCGACGCTCCGCTCGGCGGCGAACGTCTGGTGCGAGTCGCCGGCGAGCGTCGTGTCGGTCGCCGGCGCCAGCCTTCGCTCCCCGCGCGGCACCCAGAAGTCCATCTCGGGGAAGAGCGCCTCGACGGACCGGAAGTCGCGGGCCGGGACCGCGACCTCGAGGTCCTCGTGCTCGCGCGTCTCCCTGTCGAGGAAGAGGTCGATGGCCCAGCCGCCCGCGACGTACCACCGGAGGCCGGAGCCCTGCATCCGCTCGGCGAAGGCGTCGGGACGCCACGGCTGCCAGGCGTCGAGGGCCGGGTGCATGCGCATTCCTCTCCCGTCGGACGTCCGCTCGGCCGGACAGGATACCGGGGAACCCACGGTGGACACAGAAGCACCATGACAGGATGACCATGTTTCGATAACTCTCGGTTATGATCACCGCATGATCGACGCCGCCGGACTCCGGGTCATGAAGGCCATCGCCGACGAGGGGAGCTTCACCTCCGCCGCGGTCGCGCTCGGCTACTCCCAGCCGGCCATCTCCCAGATGGTGCGCCGGCTCGAGCAGCGGACCGGCACCGTCCTCGTCGAGCGCGTCGGGCGGACGGTCCGCCTGACCGAGGCCGGCCACGTGCTCGCGCGGCACGCGACGACGGTCCTCGGCGCGCTCGACGCCGCCGAGGAGGAGGTCGCGGCGATCGCCGGCCTGCGCGCCGGACGGGTCCGGCTCATGGCCTTCCCGTCGAGCTCGGCCACGCTCGTCCCGAGGGCCCTCGCCCTGGTCAAGAAGCGCTACCCGGACGTCGTCGTCACCTTCACCGAGGCCGAGCCGCCGCAGTCGCTCGCCGCGCTCAAGGCCGGCGAGTGCGACCTCGCGATCGCCTTCGCCTACGAAGGGACCGACCTGTCCCGCGGCGAGGAGGACATCGACCAGTTCGTCACGACTCCGCTCGTCGACGAGGACGTCCGGCTCGTCGTCTCCCGGCACCACCCACTCGCCGACCGGGGCGCGGCCAAGCTGTCGCAGCTGAGCGACGACGAGTGGATCGCGGGCTGCCCGCGCTGTCGCGGCCACCTGCTCCAGATGTGCCACGACGAGGGCTTCAACCCCAAGGTGACCTACGAGACCGAGGACTACGTGGCCGTCCTCGGGCTCGTCGCCGAGGACCTCGGCGTCGCGATCGTCCCCGACCTCATCCTCCAGTCGGCGCGGCCGACCGACGACGTGTCGGTCCTGTCGATCACGCCGGTCTCCCGCCGACACGTCATGGCCGTGACGACGCCGGACCTCCAGCGGGTCCCCGCGGTCGCGGCGACGATCGAGGCGCTCGTCGAGTCGGCCCAGCGCTACCAGCCGGTGACCGCCCGGGCCTGAACCTCACGGACCGTCACGGCCGCGGTATCAGGGCGAGTGCCGCGAGCCTCCTGACGTCCATGTCGCCGGGGAGGGCGACAGGGCGGCCGACGGCCGACCAGGACCGCACCGGGGGGCTTTCGCCATGTTTGCACGCACCTACTTCCGTGACCACGTCCGCATCGACGCCGGGGTCCTCACCCGGTTGACCCACGGAGCCGCGCCCGGGCCGGTGCTCGTCGCCGGCCGGATCGTCGAGGTCGTCGGCGACGTGGGACCGACCGGGCACGACCTCGTCGTCCTGGCCGAGCACCTCATCGGCTCCGGGGGCGCCCTCGTCGTGCGCGGCGAGGAGTCCGCACCGACCATCACGGTCCTCGCTCGGACGATCGACGGCCTGCGCGCCACGGCCGTGGGAGCACCCGGACCGTCGGGCGATCCGGGTCGGGGGGGCCGGGCCGGTCGACCGGGCAAGAACGCCAGCCTGCCCTTCAAGCCGGGCGGCAACGGGGGCCCGGGCGGCGCCGGTGGCGTCGGCCGTCCGGGTGGGACCGGCGGGGTCGGCGGGACGATCGCCGTCCGGTTCGTGACCGGCGATCCCACGACCTGGCAGCTGAGCGTGCCGGGCGGAGTCGGTGGCGCGGGTGGGCCCGGAGGCCTTGGCGGACCCGGCGGGGAGGGCGGCGCGGGCGAACCTGACGGCGACCCGGGGGGCGACGGACCCGACGGTCCCCAAGGCCCGTCCGGCGTGGACGGTCCCAACGGGACCGTCGACGTCGTCGTCGTCGACGACACCACATGGGAGGGCGCCATCCTGCCGCTCGCGGACGACTGGGCCGCCTACCGGGCGCGGGTCGGAGAGTACTTCTTCCGTGCCGCGAACCCGGTCGACCCCGTGCGCTCCACCTACATCGAGATCGCGGCCGCGGAGCTGTCGGAGGCGGTCCGGCTCGATGCCGGGAACGGCCGGGCGGCGCAGCTGAACGAGCGGATCCGAGCCGGGCAGAACATCTTCGGTCTGGCCCGGGACGCCGACATCATCCCGGACTTCGAGCGCTACGAGCAGGTGCTCGTCGACTACGCGCCCCTTGTGCTCAGCGTCTTCGGCGGCGCCAAGGACCTGCTGGCCGGCAACCTGACCCTCGACCAGCTCAAGGCCACGGTGGCCCGCGAGATCGCCCACCTGGTCATGCTCGAGCAGGTGCTCAAGGTCGAACAGCAGGCGGCCCAGCGAGGGGTCACCGCCGCGGAGGCGGACCGCCAGTTCGCGGGCGACCAGTTCAACGCCAACCAGCGCCGGATCACCGAGCGGCGCACCGAGCTGGAGAACCAGCAGTTCGGCTGGTTCGACTTCATCGGCGTCGCGGCATTCACCGGGCTGGCCGCGGTCATCACGCTCGCGACCGGCGGCGGTGCGGCGGCCGTGGCCGCGGCCTACGCGCCGCAGGTCCTCGTCCGGCTGGCCGGCGACGACACGGGGGCCTTCTCCCACGCGGGCGTCGACGCCCTGCTCGACGCGGCACTCGGGCTCAAGGACTTCACCAAGGACAACCTCGACCCGGGCAAGAAGCTGCTGCTGTCCTACGGCAAGCTCCTGTCGGACGTCGAGTCCTCGACGAGCGACGACAAGCTCAAGCAGCTGATGCGGGAGACGATCGAGCTGACCCACGCCAAGCTCGTCGGCCAGCTGCGCGTCGAGCAGGCGACGCTCACCCTGGCAGCGGCCGGGCTCCGCATTCAGCAGGCCGCCGTCGACCGGGCCCTCGCCGAGGCGCACCTCGCGAGCATGACGGCCGACACCGCCTTCCTGGAGAAGGTCGCCAAGGGTCTGCTCGCGAGCGCGCGGGGCTACATGGACGTGCTCATGCGGTACGCGTTCCTCGCGGCGCGGTCGGTGGAGATCTACACGGGGCAGGACATGTCCGGTGGCGTCTTCTACGACTACGGGTTCCTGCACCCCGACGTGGAGGAGGACTACCTCGACGGCACCCTGCCGCTGGCCCAGCTCATCGGCGCGAACCTCACGTCCTGGAACCGTTTCGTCGGCATCCTCGGCTATCGCACGGCCTACGACGACCACCTGGCGAGCGGCGACCGGGTCATGGACAAGATGTTCCTGGCGATCGACGACCCCGCGTCGATCGAGCAGTTCCGGCAGACCCGCCTCCTCGAGGTCACGGTCGACCTGGACGACCTGCCTCCGACCCGCTTCAGCGCCACCGCTGCCTACGCCCTGGTCTCGCTCGTCGGGGCGCAGGCCACCGTGCCGGCCATCAGCACCATCGTCGAGCACGGAGGAGTGTCGATGACCCGGAGCCGGGAGGGCGAGGACTCGGTCCAGGTGCTGCAACCGCACGCCACGGTGGTCCAGACCGCCCGAACCCCGCTCGGCTACTCCGGCGCCGGGATCGGGCAGGACCCCTCCGAGCTGAGCTTCTGGGGGCGGGGCGTCGCGACCCGGTGGCGGCTGCGGATCGAGGCGGACGAGATGACCCGACGAGGGGTGGACCTGAGTGGACTGACCCAGATCCAGCTGGAGATCGGCTACCAGGCCTTCCTCTGACCTCTGGGCCGGGTCATCACCCGGTCCGCCCGACGACGCCGACCCCGCCCTCGCCACCGACGACGGCCACGTCGCCGCTCCGGTCGGTGCGCCAGACGACGTATCCGAGCCGGCGCAGCATCGACAGCGTCGACGGGGCCGGGTGGCCGTAGTCGTTGTCGACACCGACGCTGACGACCGCGACCCGCCCGTGGATCCGCGCCCACAGGGCCGGGTCGAGGTTGGCGCTGCCGTGGTGGGCGACCTTGACGACGTCGAAGGCCGGCCCGTCGCGCGCGAGGACCCCGGCGAGCGCCGCGTCGGCCTCGCGCTCGACGTCCCCGAGGAGGAGCAGCCGGAGACCGGCGACGCGGACGTCGAGGACGATGCTCGCGTTGTTGGGGACCGAGCCGGCCGCGATCCGGCGGCCCGGCCACAGGACGTGCGCCCGGACGTCGCCGAGGGCCAGGTCGTCGCCGGCCCACGTCGGCGACATGGGGACGCGGTGCTCGGCCGCGACCCGCGCGACGGCAGCGCTCCCCTCGAGCGGGTCCCGCACCGGCGACGTGAGGATGACCCGGGCCGGACGACCCTCGAGCGCACCGGCGAGCCCGGCGACGTGGTCGGCGTGGAAGTGGGTGAGCACGACGGCGTCGAGGGACCGGACGCCGAGCCGGGACAGGCAGCCGTCGACGAGGGACGGGTCGGGGCCGGCGTCGACGAGGACGGCGCGTCCGGGCCCGGACCGGATGACGAGCGCGTCGCCCTGGCCGACGTCGCACGCGACGAACACCCAGCCCGCCGGCGGCCAGAGGACCGGACGCACCGGCGCCAAGGCGCAGACGACGACGAGTACCGCTCCACCGACCGGCACCGGCCGTCGTTCGAGCAGGTCCCACCCCCACCGACCGCCCACGACGAGGGCGACGCAGACGAGGGCGAGGAGCACCGCGCCGGCCGGTCCGTCCGGCCACGGGACCGTCCCCCACGGGACCGCCGCGAACGTGTGGGCGACCCACGAGAGCCCGAGGCAGGCCAGACCCCCGACCCACGTCGGGACGAAGCTCGCCCAGTCCCCGATCGGGGCGAGGGCCGTCGCGGCGACGCCCGCGACCGTGGCCGGCAGGACCAGCGGCGCGGCGAATGCATTCGCCACGACGCCGATGAGGCTCACCCCACCCTGGAGCAGCACGATGACCGGCGCACAGACGAGGGACGCGGCGGCGGGGACGGCGATGACCAGGCCGACGCCGCGGACCGGGGGCGGCAGTCTCCGGTCGATCGCGTCGCCCCACGAGCGGGCGAAGAGCAGGAGGCCGAGGGTCGCGAGCGCCGAGAGCGCGAAGCCGAACGAACGGGCGAGCCACGGGTCGAGGACGAGCAGGACGACGATCGCTCCGCCGAGGAGGGTCGGCCCGGCGCGGGAGCGGTTCGCGACGAGGCCGACCACACCGATGGCGCCCATGACGGCGGCCCGGACGACCGACGGCTCGGGCCGCGCGAGGAGCACGAAGGCGGCGAGACCGAGGAGTCCGACGAATGCCCGGGCCCGGCGCCCGCAGCCGAGCCACCGGGCGATGCCCATGACCATGAGGAGTACGAGGCTGGTGTTGGTCCCGCTCACGGCCGCGAGGTGGGTCATCCCGGTCGTCCGCATGTCGTCGAGCAGGTCCCCGGGCAGCGCCGAGGTGTCGCCGACGACGAGGGACGGGAGGAGCCCGCGCGCGTCCGGAGGCAGTCGACGGGCGGCGCGTCGCAGACCCTCGCGCAGGTCGTCCGACACCCGCAGCAGGAGGGCGTCGGGCGGTCTCGTCCGCACCGGCGCGAGCGGGCGCAGCTGGGCCACCTCGGGCGCCGCCGGGTCGTCCGGGGGCGACAGCCGGCCGACGACCTCCACGGGCGCGTGCCACGTGAGCCCGGCCCAGCGCGCGTCCCCGCGGACGAGGACCTGCGCATCGGTGTCCCACGTCCGCCCGTGCGAGGAGAGCCGCTCGACGTCGACGACGACGAGCCAGGCCGGCGCTCCCCGCACGGCGACCCGCACCGGCTCACGCACCACGACACCGGTCGCGGTCACGACCGAGCCCGACGCCGCGAGCCTCCCGAGCCCGGAAGCGTCCCGGACGAGGCCGTGGGCACCGGACGCGACGAGGACGAGGCCGGCGAGCAGGAGCACGGCGGTGGCGACCGCCCCGAGTCGCCGGCGGCGCGGGCCACGACGTCGCGTCGAGAGGACGGCTGCGCCTGCGAGCAGGACGGCGCCGACCCCGGACCAGACGCGCCGGTCCGCGGGACTGCCGAGCAACGCGGCGCCGAGCGCCCAGGCGACCGCCGCGGGCCCGAGGAGGCGCAGGTCCATCCGGGGCAGCCAGGAGCGTCGGAGCTGCCGCTCGCGGTCGGCCCGCACCGCACGCCAGCGCTCGACGACCCGGCCCGGGCCCGCTTGGCGACGTGGCTCCCCCGGAGGACGAACGTTCACAGGACGACGAGGGGGGAGATCTGGGCGAGGAGCTTCTCGCCGATGCCGGAGACCTCGCCGAGCTCCTCGACCGCGGTGAAGCGGCCGTGCTCCTGCCGCCACGCGAGGATGCGCCCCGCGAGCACCTCCCCGACGCCGGGCAGCGTGTCGAGCGCGGCGGCGTCGGCCGTGTTGAGGCTGACCCTGCCCCCGGGCGCGACTCCCCCGCCGGACGCGCCGACCTGCCCGCCTCCGGCCTCAGGAGGGCTGGCCACCGCCTCTCCCGGTGCCGGAATGCGGATCTGCTCGCCGTCGACGACCGGCCTCGCGAGGTTGACCGCGCCCCGGTCCGCGCCGGGCGCGAAGCCGCCCGCAGCCCGCACCGCGTCCTCGACCCGGCTCCCCGGTCGAAGGGCCACGACCCCGGGCCGCAGGACGCGACCGACGACGTGCACCCGGACCGTGGACGTCGCGGCGCCCGCGACCGGGCTCCCCGCGCCGGTCGAGCCGCCGAAGGCCGCGCTCGTCCGGGCGACGACGGCCCCGACCGGCGGCGTCGTCGCCCCGCTGCGAGCTGCCGCGCCAGACGCCGCACCCGAGGCCGCGCCCGACGCCGCGAGTGGGGCGCCGACTCCCGGGGCGACGTCCCGTGGGACCGCGTCCGCACGGGCCGACCACACCCGGACGCCGAGGACCAGGGCGACGCAGCCGACGACGACGAGCAACCCGAGCAGCGCCGGTCGGGCCGCCTCCCAGCGCGCGCCGCGGACGGCCGCGGGCAGGTCGACGGGTGGAGGTCGCCGGTCCCGACGCCGACCGGTCCGCCGGTGCCGGCCCGTCGGGGCCGCGGCGACCGGTCCACGAGGGTCGAGGGGGTCCGGCCGGCCGGGGCCGGGCGCCGGCACGATCTCGTCGACCGGCAGCGTCGCGAGGGTGGGCAGCCAGTAGTCGAGGCCGAGGACGACGTCCTCCTCGACGTCGCGGACGACGTGGTCGGCCGCCCGCCGCTCGCCGTCGCCGTCGAGGCCGAGTGCGCCGAGGAGGCGCGGGCCGGGGCCGGTGGTCCACTGCATTCCCCGACGCTAGGAAGACCGTCCCCTCCCGCGCGCCCACCGGCGGCGGGCCTGTGGACCGCACGGACGTCCCGCGCGTGCCTGTGGACGCAACCGCCGAGCGGCGACGCCCGAAGAGCTCAGCGCGCCCGGCGCGCCCGCACCCAGGCCTTGAGGTTGGCCCGGTGCCGCCAGAGGACGAGGAGACCGATGAGCGCGACCCAGACGCCGTGCTGCCGCTCCAGCGCGCTCCCGAGCGCCCCGGTCGACCCGACGAGCCCGGTGACGACGAGCACGGCGCAGGTGATCATCGACCCGACGCCGGTGATCCGGAAGGCGAGGACGCCCGCGGCGAACGCGACGAGCGCGATGAGCGCGTACCAGGGGGCGAGGGCGAGCATCGCGCCGAGAGCGGTGGCGACGCCCTTGCCGCCCTTGCCGCGGAGGAACGGCGAGAACATGTGGCCGGCGACGACGGCGAGCCCGACGAGGACCGCGCTCGTCGAGCCGAATGCCGCGACCGCCCACCACGTCGGCAGGAACCCCTTCGCGACGTCGAGGAGGCCGACGAGGATGCCCCACTTGACGCCGAGGACGCGACCGGCATTCGTCGCACCGGGGTTGCCCGAGCCGCTGTCACGGAGGCTGCGTCCGAGGAGTCGGGCGATGAGCGTCGCCGGGTTGAGCGCCCCGATGAAGAAGGCGACGAGGGGAGCCCCGACGAGGAGGACGAGGACGACGAGGAGCCCGGTCGGCCCGTCGAACACCGGCCCCGCCCCCCACGCCGACGGCATCGCTCAGCCGACCGGCGGGGTGACGACGAAGGCGACGGTGCCCGGGCCGACGTGGGCGCCGACGACCGCGCCGAGCTCGACGACGGGGACGTCCTGACCCTCGAGGGCCTCCGCGAGCCGGGCGGCGAGGGCCGCGGCGCGCTCGGGGTTGTCGAGGTGGTGGACGGCAACGCGCACGGCCGCCGGGGAGCCCGCGCCCGCGATGGCGTCGAGCGCGAGGCGGCCGAGCCGGTCGAGCGCCTTGCTCGCCGTCCGCACGCGCTCGAGCGGCACGATCGACCCGTCCCGCAGGGTGAGGATCGGCTTGATCGCGAGCGCCGACCCGACGAGTGCGGACGCGGCGCCGATCCGGCCGCCACGCCGCAGGTACTCCAGCGTGTCGACGTAGAAGCCGACCGTCGCCCCCGTCGCGGACCGCCGCGCGACGTCGGCGACCTCCTCACCGGTCGCGCCCCGGTCGGCGGCATCGGCGGCCGCGAGGACGGCGAAGCCCATCGCCATCCCGAGGGACCGGCTGTCGACGACGTGGACGGGGACGGTGGCCTCCTTGGCCGCGAGGTGCGCCGAGCCGATCGTCGAGGACATGTCGGCGCTCATGTGGACCGACACGATCTCGTCGGCTCCGGCCGCGACAGCGCGCTCGTAGGCGGCGAGGACGGCGGCGGGCGTCGGCCGGGAGGTACTGACCGGCTTGAACGACCGCAGCGCCTCGGCGACGTCCGCCGACGTGACGTCGACGCCCTCCCGGTGCTCGGTCCCGCCGATGACCACGTGGAGCGGCACGACCTCGATCCGGCGCCCGGAGGCGAGCTCGGCGGGCAGGTAGGCCGTGGAGTCGGTGACGATCGCGACGGTCATGGCTGCATTCTCACGCAGGCACGACGTTGACGAGCCGAGGCGGCTTGACGATGACGATGCGAATGCCGTCCGCCGTCGCCGCGAGCACCTTGGGCCGCGCGAGGACGAGCTCGCGGAGCGCCTCCTCGGTGATGTCGGCCGGGACCTCGAGGACCTCGCGGACCTTGCCCTTGATCTGGACGACACAGCTGACCGTGTCCTCGACGAGCATGGCCGGGTCGGCGACGGGGAAGGTCGCGTGGGCGAGCGACTCGTCGTGACCGAGCCGACCCCACAGCTCCTCGCAGATGTGCGGCGTGAGCGGCGCGGCCATGAGGACGAGCGCCTCGACGACCTCCCTGAGGGGCGCTCCCCCGCTTGGTCAGGGCGTTGTTGAGCTCGGTGAGGCGCGCGATGGCCGTGTTGAAGGACAGCGACGCGTAGTCGCGGGAGACCGCGTCGACCGTCCTGTGCAGCGCCCGCGCGAGCTCGGCCTCCACCGGCTCGTCGGTGACGACGACCTCGCCGGTCGCCTCGTCGACGACGTTGCGCCACAGCCGCTGGAGGAAGCGCTGGCTGCCGACGACGGCGCGCGTCTCCCACGGCTTGCTCTGCTCGAGCGGCCCCATCCCCATCTCGTAGAGCCGGAGCGTGTCGGCGCCGTAGGAGGAGTACATCTCGTCCGGGCTCACCATGTTCTTGAGCGACTTGCCGATCTTGCCGAACTCCCGGCGCACCGGCTGCCCCTGCCAGGTGAAGCTCTCGTGGCCGTCCTCGTCGACGTGGACCTCGACCTCCTTGGCCTCGACCGGCTGGTCGCGGTCGTCGCGGTAGGCGGGCGCCTGGATGTAGCCCTGGCTGAAGTAGGTCCGGAACGGCTCCTCGCTGCTCACGTGCCCGAGGTCGTAGAGCACCTTGTGCCAGAAGCGCGCGTAGAGCAGGTGGAGGACGGCATGCTCGACGCCGCCGATGTAGAGGTCGACGCCGCCCGGGTCGCTGCACCTCGGCGGGCGCGCCGGCGACCGGCGAGGGGTAGGGCCCCATCCAGTAGCGCTCGTTGTCCGGGTCGACGAATGCGTCGTGGTTGGCCGGGTCGAGGTAGCGCAGGTAGTACCAGCACGAGCCGGCCCAGTTGGGCATCGTGTTGGTCTCGCGGCGGTAGCGCTGCACTCCGCGTCCGTCGCCGAGGTCGAGGTCGACCTCGACCCAGTCGCCGACCCGGCCGAGCGGCGGCTCGGGCTCGGAGGAGTCGTCCTCGGGGTCGAAGGTCTTGGGGCTGTAGTCGGGCACGTCCGGCAGCTCGACGGGCAGCATCGAGTCGGGGACGGCGTGGCTGTTGCCGTCGGCGTCGAAGACGATCGGGAACGGCTCGCCCCAGTAGCGCTGCCGGCTGAAGAGCCAGTCGCGGAGCTTGTAGTTGACCGTCCCCTCGCCGAATGCGGTCTGCTCGAGCCAGTCGATGACCCGCGCCTTGGCGTCGACGATGCCCAGACCGTCGAGGTCGACCTCGGCGTTGCTCGAGTTGATCGCCGGTCCCTCGCCGGTGAAGGCCGTCGACTCGTCGTGGCCCGCGCTCGGCTGGACGGTGCGGATGATCGGCAGGTCGAACCTCGTCGCGAAGTCCCAGTCGCGCTGGTCCTGCCCGGGGACGGCCATGATGGCGCCGGTGCCGTAGCCGGCGAGCACGTAGTCGGCGACGTAGACGGGGATCTCGGCGCCGGTGGCGGGGTTGCGCGCGTGGGCGCCGGTGAAGACGCCGGTCTTGTCCTTGCCCTCCATCTGCCGCTCGACGTCGCTCCTGCGGGACGCCTCGCGGCGGTAGTCGGCCACCGCCGCAGCGTGTTCGGGCGGGACGATCGACGCGAGCAGCGGGTGCTCGGGGGCGAGGACCATGAAGGTCGCACCGAAGAGCGTGTCCGGGCGGGTCGTGAAGACGTCGATGACCTCCTCGGAGCCGACGACGGGGAACGACACGCGCGCGCCCTGGCTGCGACCGATCCAGTTGCGCTGCATCGCCTTGACCTTGTCGGGCCAGTCGACCCGGTCGAGGTCGTCGGCGAGCCGGTCGGAGTAGGCGGTGATCCGCATCATCCACTGGCGCAGGTTCTTCTTGAAGACCGGGAAGTTGCCCCGCTCGGAGCGCCCGTCGTTCGTCACCTCCTCGTTGGCGACGACGGAGCCGAGGCCGGGGGCCCAGTTGACCGGCGCCTCCGCGGAGTAGGCGAGGCGGTGCGCGTCGAGCTCTGAATGCCGCTCGCTCTCGCTCAGCTCGCCCCACGCCCGACCGGACGCGGTCGCCCGCTCCCCCGACGCGAACAGCTCGACGAGCTCGGCGATCGGCCGGGCGCGCCCGGTCCCGCCGTCGGGGCGGACGGCATTCTCGTCGTACCAGGAGCTGAAGATCTGGACGAAGATCCACTGGGTCCAGCGGTAGTACTCGGGGTCGATCGTCCGGATCGCGCGGCGGTCGTCGTGGCCGAGGCCGAGGCGGCGCAGCTGGCGCTGCATGATGAGGATGTTGTCCTCGGTCGTCTTGCGGGGGTGCTGCCCGGTCTGGACGGCGTACTGCTCGGCGGGCAGCCCGAAGGCGTCGTAGCCGAGGCAGTGCAGGACGTTCTTGCCGAGCATCCGGTGGTAGCGGGCGAAGACGTCGGTCGCGATGTAGCCGAGCGGATGGCCGATGTGCAGTCCGGCGCCGCTCGGGTAGGGGAACATGTCGAGGACGAGGAGCTTCTCGCCGCTCGGGTAGCGCGCGGCGATCTCGTCCGGCTGCGCCCACGGGCCCGCCGGGTTGGGGGCGCGGAAGGTGCCCGCCTCCTCCCACCGGTCCTGCCACGCGAGCTCGATCTGCTGAGCCAGCTCGGCGGTGTAGCGGTGCGTCGTCTCCGTCATCGTCCCTCTTGCCTGGTGATCTGTCGCTGCAGTGGTCGCGGCATCAAAAAACCCCACGGGGACGTGGGGTCGGCCGCGATGATCGCATTCGTTGGCGTCAGCGCGGCTCGGTGAGAAGCAGCGAGCGTGGCATGCGTGAAGGTTAGCGCAGGGCGAGTCCCCCGACGATGCCGGTTTGGGCGAGCAGGTAGGTCGCCATGACCGCGACATGACCCCCGGACACCGGCCGGAGGAACCGGCCGACGGCGAGCAGCGTGTCGCTCACGAGGAAGAGCGCAGCGCCGACGGCGACGAGCGGCCGGCCGGTCGCCGCACCGAGGAGCGCGGCGACGGTGAGGACGACCATGTAGGCCGCGACCGGCCCGACCATGCCCCGGTCGGTCCGCAGGAGATGCGGCAGCAGCGCCCGGCTGAGGACGAGGCAGAGCAGCGCGACGAGCCCGGTGACGACGAGCCACGGCGTCGCGCGGAGGCCGACCATGACGAAGGCCGCCGCGTAGAGGAGGTGGCCGCCGAGGAATGCCGCGAGGCCGGCGACGAACCGCCCGGGCAGGTCGTCGCGCAGGAGGAGGACGTCGCCGAGGAGGCCGAGGGCGAGCGCGATCGTCGCGACGATGCCCCACGGGCGGTCGAGCAGCCCGGTGCCGGCGGCGGCGACCCAGATCGCGACGACGGCGAGTGGCTTGAGCCACGCCTCGGCCCGGTGGTGCTCGCGGGCGACGGCGACGAGGTCGGCCGCCCCGAGGACGGCCGCGAGGACCCAGAGGAGCAGAGCGCGCATGGCCGCGATCCTGCCAGCCGGGTGGCGCTGCGCTTTATCGGGTGACCCGATACGGCCGAGGATCACAGACTTGCCAACTCGGTCATGCTCGGAAAGGTCGGGTGCAGCCGGGGGTTCGCCCGACCGGCTCATCGTGTGTGGAGCTGAGGGGATTCGAACCCCTGACCCCCTCCATGCCATGGAGGTGCGCTACCAACTGCGCTACAGCCCCGAACCATCCCCGAAGGGACTGCGCGAGTTTACCCAGCGGACCCCACCGATCACCAAATCGAGGTGTCGTCGGCGCCGCGGGCTCGGGCATTCCACTCCTGGACCCGCCAGCCGGAGCGGCCCTCGACGCAGATCGCCCAGTGGCAGTTGCCGAGGCCGGCGAGCGCCTGCCACGCGAGCTCCTGCGGAATGCCGGCGAGCTGTGCGGCGATCGTGCGCCCGGTGACGCCATGTGTGGCGATGAGGGCGGTATGACCGGGCTCGAGCGACCCGAGCACCTCCTCGAGGGCCCCCGCGACCCGGTCGGCGACGTCGCCGACCGACTCGCCCGGTGCGGCCGCGCTTGAAGTCCTCGCCGGAGAGCAGCTTGTCCTGGTCCTCGGGGAACTGCTCGCGCACCTGCGCCCCGGTCAGCCCCTGCCACTCCCCCGCGTGGATCTCGCGGAACCGCGGGTCGATCTCGAGCACCACGCCGACCGCCTCGGCGACGACGCGACCGGTCTCCGCGGCGCGGCTCAGGTCCGAGGCGAGGACCCGGTCGATGGCGAATGCGGACAGCTCGGCGGCCGCGTCGGCCGCCTGGGCGCGCCCCACGTCGGACAGGTGCGAGTCGAGCTGCCCCTGCCAGATGCCGGCGGCGTTGTGGTCGGTCTGGCCGTGCCGCAGGACGATGACCCGGCGGGGTCGGTCGGCGCGGTCCTCGGTCGTCTCGGCCATGCCGGGTCAGGCGTCGCGCCGCTTGGGCACGCCGAGGTCGATCTCGGGGCAGTCGCGCCAGAGCCGCTCGAGGTCGTAGTACTGGTACTCCTCGTCGTGCTGGACGTGGACGACGATGTCGCCGAAGTCGATGAGCACCCAGCGGCTCTCGCGTCCGCCTTCGCGGCGGACCGGCTTGACGCCGGCCTCCTCGCGGAGCCGGTCCTCGATCTCGTCGACGATCGAGCCGACCTGCCGCTCGGTCTCGGCCGAGACGATGACGAAGACGTCGGTCAGCGCGAGCTGGCCGCTGACGTCGAGGGCGGACACGGTGTCGGCCAGCTTGGCGTCGGCGGCTCGGGCGGCCAGCCTGGCGAGGTCGATGGCGGTTTCAGACGCGGGCACTGCTCTCCTCCTGTGGCTCGGGCGTCTCGGCCCGGGCCGTCGACGGCTGGATGCTCGGGGCGGGTCCGCCCGGTGCGGCATACAGGCCGTACTTGTTGATGTACTGGACGACGCCGTCGGGCACGAGGTACCAGACGGGGTCGCCGATGCTGACCCGGCCGCGGCAGTCGGTGGAGCTGATCGCCATGGCCGGCACCTCCATGAGGGTGACCCGGTCCTCCGGGAGCCCCTTGTCGGTGAGGACGTGACCCGGGCGGGTCACGCCGATGAAGTGGGCGAGGTCGAACAGCTCGTCCGCGTCCTTCCACGACAGGATGTCGGCGAGCGCGTCGGCGCCGGTGATGAAGTGGAGCTCGTCGTCGGGGAAGGCCGCGCGCAGGTCGCGCAGGGTGTCGATCGTGTAGGTCGCGCCCTCGCGCTCGATGTCGACCCGGCTCACGGTGAAGCGGGGGTTGCTCGCCGTCGCGATGACCGTCATGAGGTAGCGGTGCTCGGGCGCGCTGACCTCTTCGTCGGCCTTCTGCCACGGCTCGCCGGTCGGGACGAAGATGACCTCGTCGAGGCCGAAGCGGGACTGGACCTCGCTCGCGGCGACGAGGTGGCCGTGGTGGACGGGGTCGAAGGTGCCACCCATGACCCCCAGCCGGCGCTGGGTCAGTGGTGGCCGCCCGCGTCGGGGTGCTCGGCGCCGCGGATCTTGGCGGCCGTGCCACGGAAGGACCACAGGACGCCGAGGAGGGCGACGAAGGCCGTCATGGCGATCACGCCGAAGACCCAGGCGGGCATCGGGAGCTCGTTGTGGGCGCCCTCTTCGGTGACGAAACGGACGAGCGTCGAGGTCATGCGGGCCACCCTACCGCCTCGGTTGTCCACGAATTCCGTCCACAGGCCTGTGCATGACGGGGGTCCGGTGCGCGCCGTCCTGTGGATGACCATGTGCACGACCGGTGGACGAAAATAGGTTACCGAATGCGGTTGCGGCACAACGCATTCGAGCACTAGACATCTCCTACGCACCTCAGGGGGAACGAACGGACGAGAGTCCGGGACCGGACCCGTGGGGAGTCAGGCAGACCGGATAACAGAGCATCTGCTCGTCGGAGGAGACTTCGGCGGGGACGCGGAGGGGGCCCCTCTCCGCACCGCGGGCGATGTACGCGGGATGGTCCGAGACCGAGAAGCCTGGGTGCAGGCAGAGGGAGCCGGTTCGCCGGTGACCACAAGCTCCACATTCGCCGTGGACGTCGACCCCGCAAGGGTGAACGACGGGGCATCCGACCATGACGCCGTCGGGCCTTCGGGCCGGACGACGACGTGGCGCCCGAGCGGGCGGCTCACGCCGACCGCGACGGCACGGACGACCGGGCTCCGGCCCGCAAGTCCCCCGGGAAGGGCTCTCCGAGAGGAGCGCCGGACCCACCGGATCGCAAGATCCACCCGGACCCACGGGCTCACGCCACGAGGTCCACCCGGACCGACGGGCCTCGGCTCGCAGGTCCTCCCACCGTCGCCGGTTCGCCGAGCACGGATTCGGGGAAAGCGGCCCCTCCGGCACTCATACTGCCGGAGGGGCCAACTTCGTGTGTGGGCCCGGGGCGCCCCGTATCCTTCTCGCCGTGTCCCTGGTCCTGAGCGTCGTCGTGCCGATGTACAACGAGGAGGCGGTCCTCCCGCTCCTCGTGGACCGGCTGCGTCCCGCCCTCGACCGGATCGGGTCGAGCTACGAGGTCGTCGCCGTCGACGACGGCAGCGCGGACCAAACGCCGGCGCTCCTCCAGCGCCACCGCCGCGACTGGCCCGAGCTCCGGGTCGTCCGGCTCCGGGCGAATGCGGGGCACCAGGCGGCGATCTCCGCCGGACTGGCCCGCGCCCTCGGCGACTACGTCGTGACGATCGACGCCGACCTCCAGGACCCGCCCGAGATCATCGGCGACATGCTCGCCCGCGCGCGGGCCGACGCGCTCGACGTCGTCTACGGGGTCCGGACCGACCGCTCGACCGACTCGGCGTTCAAGCGGGTGAGCGCTCGCGCCTTCTACGGCCTCATCCGCCGGATGGCGGCGACGGACGCGGCCGTCGACGCCGGCGACTTCCGCCTCATGTCCCGCGCCACCGTCGAGGCGGTCAACACCCTGCCGGAGAAGGGCCGCGTCCTTCGCTTCGCCGTCCCGGCGCTCGCCTTCCCGTCGACCTCGATCGGCTACCGCCGCGAGGAGCGGGCCGCGGGCCGCTCGAAGTACCCGCTGTCCAAGATGGTCCGGCTGTCCCTCGACAGCGTGACGAGCTTCTCGATCGCGCCGCTGCGGGTCGCGACGTGGTTCGGGCTGCTCGGCGGCCTCGCGGCCCTCGGCATCCTCGTCTACGCCCTGGGCGCCAAGCTCGTCGGCGCCGCCCTCCCCGGCTGGACGTCGACGGTCGTCGTCGTCGCGGCCGTCGGGGCGGCGCAGCTGCTCTGCCTCGGCATTCTCGGCGAGTACGTCGGGCGGACCTACGAGGCCCTCCAGGCGCGGCCGACCTACCACGTGGCCTACGACTCCCTCGGCGTCGCCGAGGAGGAGCATCAGCCCCGGATCTGACCGTCGCCCTCGACGACCCACTTCGTCGTCGTCAGCTCGGGGAGCGCCATCGGGCCGCGGGCGTGGAGCTTCTGCGTCGAGATCCCGATCTCCGCGCCGAACCCGAACTCCCCTCCGTCGGTGAACCGCGTCGACGCGTTGACCATGACGGCGGCGGCGTCGACCTCGCCGGTCCACCGGCGGGCGGCGGCCCGGTCCTCGGTCACGATCGCCTCGGTGTGACCCGAGCCGTGCGTGTGGACGTGCTCGAGGGCGCCCTCGAGGTCGTCGACGACCGCGACGCTCATCTGCAGCGAATGCCACTCGGTGTCGAAGTCGGCCGCGGTCGCCTCGACCGCCCGGACTCCCGCCTCCTGCGCGAATGCGGTCGCCCGCGGGTCCGTGTGGAGCACGACTCCCCCGGCGGCGAGCTCGGCGAGCGCCTTGGGCAGGAAGTCGGCGGCGACGTCCTCGTGGACGAGGAGCGTCTCGGCAGCGTTGCAGACGCTCGGGCGGTGGGTCTTGGCGTTGACGGTGATGGCGAGGGCCTTGCCGAGGTCGGCGGCCCGGTCGACGTAGACGTGGCAGATCCCGATCCCGGTCTCGATGGCGGGGACGGTGCTCTGGGTGACGACGGTCCGGATGAGGTCGGCGCCGCCGCGCGGGATGAGCAGGTCGACGAGGCCGCGTGCCGTCATGAGGGCACGGACCGCGTCGTGGCCGCCGTCGAGGAGCTGGACGGCGTCCTCGGGCAGTCCCTGGCCCGCGAGGGCCCCGCGCATCGCGGCGACGAGGGCGGCATTCGTGCTCGCCGCGGCCGAGCCGCCGCGGAGGATGACGGCATTCCCGCTCTTGAGGCCGAGCCCGGCCGCGTCGACGGTGACATTGGGGCGGGCCTCGTAGATCATGCCGACGACCCCCATCGGCACCCGGACCTGCCGGATCTGGAGCCCGTTGGCGAGGGTCGAGCCGCGGACGACCTCGCCGACCGGGTCGGGGAGGGCCGCGATGTCCCGGAGGGCGTCGGCGACGGCCGCGACCCGCGGCGCGTCGAGGAGGAGCCGGTCCTGCAGTCCCTGCGCCATGCCGCCGGCGCGCCCGCGGTCGAGGTCCTCGGCGTTCGCCGCGACGATCGCCGGGGTCGCCTCGACGACGGCGTCGGCGAGTGCTCGCAGGGCGGCGTCCTTGTCGGCGCGGGACAGGAGCGCGAGCCGGCGCGCGGCGAGCCGGGACCGGCCCGCGAGCTCCGCGACGCGCGCGACGTCGGACTCGGGGATCGGGCTCAGGTCGGGCATGCCTCAAGCGTAGGCGCGCCGGAGCACCCATGTCGCGGCCGTCCGGGTGCCGAGTGCCGGGTACGACGGCTCAGAAGCCGCCGGTGCCGCCCTGGTCGATCCGGCCGCCCTGCGTGCCGGAGATGATCTGGCTGCCCTTGCCGTCGCCCTTGCCGTCGGGGCCGCCCATCCGCGGGGACTGCCCGACGTCGAGCGCGCCGGTCTCGTGCCGCTGCTTGGACCGGCGGTCCATGGCCCAGGCGCCGACGGCGAGTGCGACGACGATGATCGTGACGAGGGTCCAGAACATGGGGACCCCCTCTGTACGTGCGGCGCCGTCGGTGGCGCCTGCCGTGGTCGTCACCCCGCGAGCGCGGTCACCCCTATGACGCTGCGGCACCCCGAAAGGTTCTCCGGCGGGGTGCGAGGATGGCGCGGGTGACCACGATCCTGTCGATCCAGAGCCATGTCGCCTACGGCCACGTCGGCAACAGCGCCGCCGTCTTCCCCCTCCAGCGCCTCGGCGTCGAGGTGTGGTCGGTGCCGACGGTCAACTTCAGCAACCACACCGGCTACGGCGAGTGGCGCGGCCCGCTCATCCCCGCGGGCGACGTGCGCGAGGTGGTGACCGGCGTCGGCGAGCGCGGCGCCTTCGCCGAGGTCGACGCGGTGCTCTCCGGCTACCAGGGCGGGCCGGACATCGGCGAGGTCATCCTCGAGGCGGTCGCCGCCGTCAAGGCCGCGAACCCGGCCGCGATCTACGCCTGCGACCCGGTCATGGGCAACGCGACGTCCGGGTGCTTCGTCCGGCCGGAGATCCCCGAGCTGCTCCGCGAGCGGGTCGTGCCGCAGGCGGACCTCATCACCCCCAACCAGTTCGAGCTCGGCTTCCTCACCGGAACGCAGCCGCGCACCATCCCCGAGACCCTCGCCGCCGTCGACCGCGTCCGCGCCATGGGCCCCTCGATGGTGCTCGTGACCTCCGTCGAGCGGCCGGACGCACCGGCCGACACGATCGAGATGATGGCCTGCCTCCCCGACGGCTCCTGGGTCGTCCGGACCCCGCGCCTGCCCATGAAGGCCAACGGCTCCGGCGACGTGACCGCGGCCCTCTTCACGGCGCACTGGCTCGAGACGGGAGACGCGGCCGTGGCTCTCGGCCGGACGGCGAGCAGCGTCTACGACCTGCTCGAGACCACACTGCATTCGGGGCGTCGGGAGCTCCAGCTCGTCCAGAGCCAGTCGAGCATCGCCGAGCCGCGAATGCAGTTCGACGTCACCCGCGTCGACTGACGCCGACTCCCCGCGGGATACAGACAAGTCGACGGAATACAGGGAAGACTTCCCTGTATTCCGTCGAGTTATCGGGTGACCCGATAACTCGACCCGGCCCGGGCCCGGCTCAGAGGACGACGAGGTCGTCGCGGTGGATGACCTCGCGCTCGTACTCCGGTCCGTGCGTCGCCGCGAGCTCGCTCGTCGACCGGCCGAGCAGCGCCGGGAGCTCGCTCGAGCCGTAGTTGACGAGCCCGCGCGCGACGACCGTCCCGTCGAGCGCGCAGATGTCGACGGCGTCGCCGTCACCGAAGGTGCCCTCGACGGCGACGATGCCGGCGGGCAGGAGCGACTTGCCGCGGGTCGTCACGGCGGCCGCGGCCCCGTCGTCGACGACGAGGCGCCCGCGGGGGGTCGTCGCGTGGGCGAGCCACAGCTTGCGCGAGGTCCGCTTCTGCCGCTTCGGCGCAAAGACGGTGCCGACGTCGGCTCCGGTCAGGGCCGGGCCGACGCTCTCGGCGCGGGTCAGGACGGCGGGGATGCCCGCGGCATTCGCGATCGCGGCGGCCTCGACCTTGGTCAGCATCCCGCCGCTGCCGACGGAGGAGCCGGTCCCGCCGATCTCGACGTGCTGCAGGTCCGTCGCGTCCTCGACGTAGGCGATCCGCCGGCTGCCGGGCCGGCTCGGCGGGCCGTCGTAGAGCGCGTCGACGTCGGTGAGGAGGACGAGGGCGTCGGCGGAGACGAGGTGGGAGACGAGGGCGGCGAGCCGGTCGTTGTCCCCGAAGCGGATCTCCTGCGTCGCGACGGTGTCGTTCTCGTTGATGACGGGGACGATGCCGAGCTCGAGCAGGCGCTCGAGCGTGCGCCGGGCATTGGTGTAGTGGCTGCGCCGGGTCACGTCGTCGGCGGTGAGCAGGACCTGCCCGACGGTGAGCCCGTGCCGGGCGAACTCGCGCGCGTAGGCGGCGACGAGGGCCCCCTGACCGACGCTCGCGGCGGCCTGCTGGGTCGCGAGGTCCCACGGTCGCTTCGTCAGTCCGAGGGGCGACAGGCCCGCCGCGATGGCGCCGGAGGAGACGAGGAGGACGTGACTGCCGGCCCTGCGCCGCTCGGCGAGCACGTCGACGAGCTCGGTGATCCGGCTCTCGTCGAGGCCGCCGTCGGTGCCGGTCAGCGAGGAGGAGCCGATCTTGACGACGACGCGCTGGGCGACCATGAGCGCCCGCCGGTAGCCGGGCAGCGTCCGCTCGTGGGGGACGGTGGCCGCGGCCCGGCGGCGAGTGCCCCCGGTCGGCTGGGTCTGCTCGACCGCGGAAGGCTCCGTCGCCGCACCGGCGAAGACGTCGCGCTCGGTGAACTCACTCATCGTCGCCGTCGCCGGCATTCGCCCAGTGGCCGGCGCGGCGCTCGGCCGCGAGCTCGTCCCGGGCGGCCGTCTGCGCGTCCTTGCGGTCGTGGTACTCGCGGCGGCGGTCGCCACGGGTCAGGCGTTCGGAGTCGTCGAGCCGGACGTCGGAGCCGCGGGGCCCGGCGAGCAGCTCGGCGCCGGCGCTCATCGTCGGCTGCCAGTCGAAGACGACGGAGTTGTCCTCCGGACCGATGAGCACGGTGTCGCCGGCCACGGCCCCCGCCTTGAGCAGCGCCTCCTCGACGCCGAGCCGGTTGAGCCGGTCGGCGAGGTAGCCGACGGCCTCGTCGTTGCTGAAGTCGGTCTGCCGCACCCAGCGGGTCGGCCGGTCGCCGACGACGCGGAAGACGTCGCCGTCCGAGCCGCCCTGGCGGCGGATGTGGAAGCCGGAGTCGTCGACGGACCTGGGGCGAATGACGGCGCGCGGCACCTCGACGACCTCGACCTCGGCGCGGGCCTTGGCCACGTGTCGGGCGAGGGCGTAGCCGAGCTCCTTGAGGCCGGTGTGGGCGACGGCGGAGACGACGAAGACCTCGAGGCCGCGGGCCTCCAGGTCGGGGGCGACGAGCTCGGCGAGCTCCCGTGCCTCGGGCACGTCGGCCTTGTTCAGGACGACGATCCGGGTCCGCTCGGCGAGCGGCCGGCCGCCGAGGTTGGCGTCGGGGACGTAGGCGGCGAGCTCGGCCTCGATGACGTCGAGGTCGGTCATCGGGTCGCGGCCGGGCTCGAGGGTCGCGCAGTCGACGACGTGGACGAGGACCGAGCACCGCTCGACGTGACGGAGGAACTCCAGGCCGAGACCGCGCCCCTCGGACGCGCCGGGGATGAGGCCGGGGACGTCGGCGATCGTGAACCGCTCGGAGCCGGCGGTGACGACGCCGAGGTTGGGCACGAGGGTCGTGAACGGGTAGTCGGCGATCTTGGGCTTGGCCGCCGAGAGCACGGAGACCAGCGAGGACTTCCCGGCGCTCGGGAAGCCGATCAGGGCGACGTCGGCGAGGGACTTCAGCTCGAGGATGACCTCGAGGCTGTCCCCGGGCTCCCCGAGGAGCGCGAAGCCGGGCGCCTTGCGTCGCGCCGACGCCAGCGCCTTGTTGCCGAGGCCGCCGCGTCCGCCGCGCGCGACGGTGACCCGCGTGCCGGCGCCGACGAGGTCGGCGATGACCTCGCCGGTCGTGGTCGTGACGACGGTGCCGTCCGGGACGGCGAGGACGAGGTCCTCGCCGTCGGCGCCGTTGCGCTCGTCCCCGGCCCCGGGACGACCGTTCGCCGCCTTGCGCTGGGGGGTGTGGTGGTAGTCGAGGAGCGTCGTCGCATTGGGGTCGACCTCGACGATGATCGACCCGCCGCGGCCCCCGGTGCCGCCGTCGGGGCCGCCGAGCGGCTTGAACTTCTCGCGGCGCACCGATGCGACGCCGTGCCCTCCGTCGCCGGCGGCGACATGGAGGACGACACGATCGACGAAGTGGGCCATGAGCTCTCTACCTGTGTTCGGGGCTGCTCCAAGCCTAGGAGCGGCGGGGACGGCGGGGAATGGGGAAGGCTCCCCGCCACCGCGTCAGGGGCGGCCCGAGCGAATGCCGGACCGCCCCTGGAGCGGATGAGCGACGCGGGCCGGGCCCGCGTCGGACGTCACTCGGCGGCGGAGACCGCCGGGACGATGTTGACGACCTTGCGGCCGCGACGCGTGCCGAACTCGACGTTGCCCGCGACGAGCGCGAAGAGCGTGTCGTCGCCGCCACGGCCGACGCCGTCGCCGGGGTGGAAGTGCGTGCCGCGCTGGCGGACGAGGATCTCGCCCGCGTTGACGAGCTGGCCGCCGAAGCGCTTGACGCCGAGTCGCTGTGAGTTGGAGTCCCGACCGTTACGGGTCGAGGACGCACCCTTCTTGTGTGCCATGTCTGTGTGCCTTCTCTCGAGGGTTCCCGGATCGACGCCGTCAGGCGTCGATCGCCGTGACCCGGATCTGGGTCGAGTGCTGACGGTGGCCCTGCCGCTTGCGGTAGCCGGTCTTGTTCTTGAACTTCATGATCGTGATCTTCGGACCCTTGGTCGGCTTGACGACCTCGGCGGTCACCTTGACCTTGGCGAGCTTGTCCGCCTCGGAGGTCACGGTCGTGCCGTCGACGAGAAGGATGGGGGTGAGCTCGATGCTGTCACCGGGCTGGCCGTTGACCTTGTCGATGATGAGGACGTCGCCGACGGAGACCTTCTCCTGGCGGCCGCCTGCGCGCACAATGGCGTACACGGGGACTCTCTTTCGCTTCGCTGGTGACGCGCTCTCCGGTGACCGGCCGACAGCTACCCCTCGCGGGACGTCGGACGGTGGGCGCACCAAGGCTCAAATCTACCGGCCGGTCCGGCCGTTCACAAACTCGCGCTGCGGGCTCAGAGCGCTCCGCCCTCGAGATCGCCGCCCGGGTCGCCGCCCGAGGAGGTCGGGGTGGGCGGCCCGGCGGGGGCCACGACCCGGCCGCGCTTGCGACGGGGCCGGGCCACGACGGTCTCCGGCGGCGTCTCGAAGGCCGCAGCCGCGGGTGCCGGCTCCTCGACCGGAGGCACGAGCGTCGACCGGACGTCGGTCGCGAAGTCGTCGTCGACGAGCAGCGGGACGACGGTCTCGTCGGCCTCCACGAACGGCTCGTTGTCGACGTGCCCGCCGTTGGTCGCCTTGAGCGCGGCCGCGTGCGCCGCGGCGGCGATCTGGGCGGCCGTCGGCCCACTCGGCGAATGCCGCTCGGCCGGCTCCTCGGCGACCGGTCGGCCGGTCGTCGTGCCACCCCCGCGTCCGCTCCGGCGCGTGGCCCGGGCCGCCCCGCCGGAGGCGTTGCCGCCCTGGGCGTTGCCACCGTTGCCACCGTTGCCGCCGTGGCCGTGGCTGTTGCCGTTGGCGTGGCCGCCGCCGTTGTCCGCACCCCGCTCGATCGGCTCGGTGTGGATGGTGATCCCGCGTCCGTTGCAGTGCTCGCAGGTCTCGCCGAAGACCTCGATGAGGCCGGACCCGACCCGCTTGCGGGTCATCTGGACCAGGCCGAGGGAGGTGACCTCCGCGACCTGGTGCTTCGTGCGGTCGCGGCCCAGGCATTCGAGCAGGCGCCGGACGACGAGGTCGCGGTTGGACTCCAGGACCATGTCGATGAAGTCGATGACGATGATCCCGCCGATGTCGCGGAGCCGGAGCTGGCGGACGATCTCCTCGGCGGCCTCGATGTTGTTCTTCGTCACCGTCTCCTCGAGGTTGCCTCCGGAGCCGATGAACTTGCCGGTGTTGACGTCGACGACGGTCATCGCCTCGGTGCGGTCGATGACGAGCGAGCCGCCGGACGGCAGGTAGACCTTGCGGTCCATGGCCTTGGCGATCTGCTCGTCGACCCGGTGGGCGGAGAAGACGTCGTGCTCGCCGGTCCACGTCTCGACGCGCTCGGCGAGGTCGGGCGCGACGTCACCGATGTAGTCCGCGACCTCGCGCGAGGCGCGGTCACCGGACACGACGAGCTTGGCGAAGTCCTCGTTGAAGATGTCGCGGATGACGCGCACGGTCAGGTCGGGCTCGCCGTGGAGGAGCGCCGGCGCGCCGCCGGCCCCGGCCTTCTTGGCCTTGGCCTTGTCCGCCTTGTCGGTGATGCGGTCCCACGTGGTCGTGAGGCGCTCGACGTCGGCGCGGAGCTCCCCCTCCGAGGCGCCCTCCGCGGCGGTGCGGACGATGACGCCCGCGGAGTCCGGGACGACCTCCTTGAGGATCGCCTTGAGGCGCGCGCGCTCGGTGTCGGGCAGCTTGCGGCTGATGCCGGTCATGCTGCCCTCGGGGACGTAGACGAGGTAGCGGCCGGGGAGCGAGATCTGCGACGTGAGCCGCGCGCCCTTGTGGCCGATCGGGTCCTTGGTCACCTGGACGAGGACGGCGTCGCCGGACTTGAGGGCGTGCTCGATCCGCTTCGGGGCGTTGCCCTCGAGACCGGCGGCGTCCCAGTTGACCTCGCCGGCGTAGAGCACGGCGTTGCGGCCCTTGCCGATGTCGATGAAGGCGGCCTCCATCGACGGCAGGACGTTCTGCACCCGGCCGAGGTAGACGTTGCCCGCCATCGAGGCGGTCGTCTCGCGCGAGACGTAGTGCTCGACGAGGACGTCGTCCTCGAGGACGGCGATCTGGGTGCGGTCCTCGCGACCGCGCACGAGCATGACCCGCTCGACGCTCTCACGGCGGGCGAGGAACTCGGCCTCGGTGATGATCGTGCGGCGGCGGCCGGCCTCCCGGCCCTCGCGGCGACGCTGCTTCTTGGCCTCCAGGCGGGTCGACCCACGGACGCCGGTCACCTCGTCGCGGGCCCGGGGCTGCCGGACGCGGGTGACGGTGCCGGGCGGGTCCTCCTGCTCACCGGGGCCGCTCGCGCGCCGGCGGCGACGGCGTCGGCGGCTGCCCGCATCGCCCTCGTCGCCGTCGCCGTCGTCCTCGGCGTGCACGGACGCGTCGGAGCGGTCGTCGGGCTCGGTGGCCAGAGGCGTGGGCTCGTCCGACGCGACGTCACGGTCGGTCGTGCGGGCGCGGCGGCCGCGGCCCCCACGGCGACGCCGGCTGCGGCGGGCGCCGTCACCGTCCCGCCGTCCTGCTCGTCGTCCGAGGGAGCGTCGGTGTCGGGCTCGGTGGGCTCCTCGACCTCGTCGGCCGGGGAGTCCTCCGCGACCGCGGTGGCGGGCGCGGGGGTCGTCGGAGCGCTCGTCGGGCGCGATGCGCGCCGGCTCTGGCGGGGCGCGGCGGTCAGGTCGGGTGCCTGGAAGACGAGGCCGAATGCGGGCCCGGCGGCCGGGGCGTCGGCATTCGCCTCCTCCTCGGTCTCCTCGCCGTCCTCGGGCTCCTCCTCGGCGACGGGTGGCTCGACCGGCGCGGCCTCGGCGGTGGCCTTGGCGGCCTTGCGGGTCGCCTTCTTGGCGGACTTCTTCTTCGGCCGGTCGGCGGGCGCGTCCGCGGTCTCGGTGGCCTCGGTGGCCTCGCGGGTCTCCGGGCCATCGGCCTCGGTCGGCGCCACGGCGGCCTTGCGCGAGCGGGTCCGGCGGGCCGGCTGCTCCGGAGCGGTCTCCTCGGAGTCCGGAGCCGGAGCGGTCTCGGCGGACGGTGCTGCGGCCTTCTTCGTGGCGCGCCGGCGCCTCGGAGCCGGGGCGTCGGTGCGGGTCTCGTCGGTCGTGGGTTCGACGGTGTCGTCGGTGGGTGCCATCGTCGGCGCCTTCCACGGTCCTGACCGGGACCACACCCTGCGGGACCTGGTCCCGCCCCCGGCCGGGGCCGGTGTTCGCAGATCGTGTGGGGGCGAGTGCCCCGACACGGAAGTCGTGGTGTACCCCTGACCGGCTCGCGAGGACTCGCGGCACCGATCAGGAGCCGGCGACGTCCCGGTCAGTGGCCAGTGGATCAGCCACCCCGGCGCCCGCGTCGGCGATCGGACCCTGCGCGAGCCGGGTCACCCGAGGTGGCCTGGTCCACACGAATCCGGCGACGGCACGCAGTGCGGTCAGGACGTCGTCGGGTCGGACGGTTGGTGTGGTGCTCCGTACGACCAGCCTCAGTATCGCACAGCGGGCCCCGGAGGGCCCGGTCACCACACCGTCGGTCTCGTCCTGGACCCAGAGGTCGACGACCGCGGCCAGCACGTCGAAGGTCTTGGGGCCGGTCTTGAAGGTGCGGGTCACCTCGGCCGTCCCGGCGGCTCGGAGGGTCTGGACGGCGGCCGCGAGAGCGGCCGGGTCGACCCCCTCGAACTCGATCCGCCACACGCTGCCCTCGAGCCGTTCGGCGAGGGAGCCGGGGCCCGCCTCGACGACCTCGAGGATGTCGAGCCCGTCGGGCAGGGCGGCGTCGAGCGCGGCGCGGAGGGCCTCCGGGTCGACCCGCTGGGTCACGCTGATCTCGAAGTACTCGGCCTCGCTCGCGGCGCCGGTCGGTGCGGCGCCCGCGTAGGAGATCTTCTGGTGCGGGTGGAACCCCGCGGAGAAGGCCATCGGCACCCCGGCCCGCCGCAGGGCCCGCTCGAGGGCCCGGCCGAAGTCACGCGTCGAGGAGAAGCGGAGCCGACCGCGCCGGGCGTAGCGGATCCGGAGCTTCTGGACCGCCGGGGCGGGAGGAGGTCCCTCGGGGACGCGCTGACGAGCCATGGTGGCCCCAAGAGTAGGCCGCTGAGCGGCGCGGCCCGGAGGGCGTCAGGCGTTCGCGCTCAGGAACGCGCGGATCGCCTCGCGCGGGCGGTCCCGGAGCTCGGGCCCGTGGGTGAAGGCGGCGAGGTCGTAGTCGAGCTCGCCGAGCAGGTGGGCGGTCTGCGTCGTCATCCGGAAGTCCGTGCAGAACGTCTTGATCGGCCAGCGCAGCCCGCGGACGTTGAAGATCGAGTCGCCGGTGACGAGCAGGCCGGTCGGCTCGTGGACGAATGCGCAGTGGCCGGGTGAGTGCCCCGGCGTGTGGACGACGCGGAGACCGCCCGCGACGGGCAGCACCTGACCGTCGGTCAGCTCCTCCTCGACCGGCACGGCGGGAAAGCCCTGCTTGAGGAAGCGGTTGAGCAGACGGCCGAGGCGCATCGTCTTGTCGCGCGGCGGCGGCGTGCCCGTCCTGGCCCACTCGGCGTCGTCCGCGTGGATGCCGAAGCCACGCCCGGTCCGCTCGGCGACGTGCGCGGCCCCGCCCGCGTGGTCCGGGTGGGCGTGGGTCAGGAGCAGCCGGGTCACCTCGCTCGGGCTGGACCCGATGGCCTCCAGCGCGGCGATGACCTTGGGGCCGCTCGCCTTGACGCCCATGTCGAGCAGCGTCACCTGGCCGTCGTCGTCGCGGAACGCGAAGCCGTTGACGAAGTCGCCGAGCAGCGGGATCCGCCACACGCCGGGGACGAGGGGGACGACTCTCGGGGCGGCCACGCAGCCGAGACTACGCGGCGACCGGTCGACCCGTCAGTGATCGGTGCGCGGCGTCCCCTGGAGCGGGACCGAGTGCTGGCTCGTCACCCCGTCGATCGTCACCTGGAGCGTGACGGGGACCCGGGCGTTGTAGGAGGTGCTCGTCCCGATCGTCCAGCGCCACTCGACCCAGCCGCCGACATTCGCCGTCGCCGCACCGAGGCCCTTGGCGGTGCTCCAGCGGCCCTTGGGGTAGCGGACGCGGAGGTCGCACGGCGCACCCGGACGGGTGCGGGCGATGACGTGGCCGCTGCCGCCGATCCAGCACGGAACCGCCATGACCTCGTCGAGGACGACGATCTTGAGGGCGTTCGCGACGGAGATCATGTGCTTGGCCCAGGCACGCTCCGCCGAGGGCGCCGGGTCGGTCTCGCCGGCGAAGTGGAGGCCGAGGGCGCTCGGGCGGCCGCCGACGGTCGTCCAGATCGACCCGGAGTCCCCCGGCATGCTGACCTCGCCCCCGGCGTTGGGGTTGGCCGGGTCGGGGATGATCGTGAAGCCGTCGGCGCTCACGCCGTCGACGATCCCGCGGGTGACGAACGTGGTCCGGCCGGACTTGGTGACCGGGGTGCCGATGAAGGCCATGCCCGTGCCGCGCACGCGCATCGCGCCGTCCGCGGTGCCGAGCTCGGTCGGGCGCGTCCCGATCCAGCAGACCGCGCAGTCCTGCGCCTTGTTCCAGCGGGCGAGCGTCCCGACGCGGTCCGCGGTGACCCCGCTGCTCGGCTGGTCGATCGTCACGCTCGTCGACCCCGGGTTCGAGCCGACCATGACGTGGTGGTTGGACAGCGCCATCGGCCGGAGCGAGTCGCTGTCGTAGACGACGAGACCGAGGGTCCCGACGAAGCCGGGGACGTTGGAGCTCGTGATCGTCAGCCCGCCGACGATGGGGTCGATGTGGCTGTCGCGGTTGACGAGCTGGGGCTCGGGGCGGGTCTGGAGGACGTCGACCGGAATGCCGTCGAGCTCCTCGGGGATGAGGTCGCCGGCGGCGAGCGCCGCCTCGGGCTGCTTGTCCCCGACGTGGACGCGGATCGCGAGGCGGCCGGTCGGCGCGCCGCCGGAGAACTCGAGACCGACGTCGACGGAGTGGACGTTGGGGTACCTGAGCAGGGCCTTGCGGTGCTTGCGGAGGAGCTTCAGCAGTCGGTCCTGCTCGGACTCGGTCACCTCGGGGATCGCGTTCATGCCGGGGAGGAGGCACATCGCCGACCGGGTGATACAGCCGCCACCGATCCCCTAGCGTTCGGCAGGTGACGACGATCGACCGCGACCGGCTCCGGGCTCTCCTCGCCGCGGAGCAGGAGATGTACGCCGAGCGCAACCCCCGCAGCCGTGCCGCCCACCGCCGCCGCGACCAACCTCTTCGGCGGCGTCCCGATGACGTGGATGAACATGTGGAGCGGCGGCTTCCCCCTCCACCTCGCCCACGCGTCGGGCAACCGGGTCACCGACGTCGACGGGCACACCTACGTCGACTTCGCCCTCGGCGACACCGGCGCGATGGCCGGCCACTCCCCCGCGGCGACCGCCCGCGCGGTCGTCGAGCGGGTCGGCGGCCTGGGCGGGATCACGACGATGCTCCCGACGGAGGACGCGCAGTGGGTCGGCGCCGAGCTGACCCGACGGTTCGGAATGCCGCTCTGGTCCTTCACGCTGTCGGCGACCGACGCCAACCGGTGGGCGATCCGGCTCGCGCGGCTCGCGACGGGCCGGTCCAAGGTCCTCGTCTTCGCCTACTGCTACCACGGGTCGGTCGACGAGGCATTCGCCCTCCCCGGACCGGACGGCGAGGCGGTCTCCCGCCCGGGCAACGTCGCGCCCCCCGTGCCCCTGGCCGAGACGACGCGGGCCGCGACGTGGAACGACCTCGCCTCGGTCGAGGAGCAGCTGCGGCACGGCGACGTCGCGGCGATCCTCACCGAGCCGGCGCTCACGAACATCGGGATCGTCCTGCCCGAGCCGGGCTTCCTCGATGGGCTGCGCGAGCTCGCGACCAGGTACGGCGCCCTGCTCATGGTCGACGAGACCCACACCTTCTCCGCGGGCTGGGGCGGCGCGACCCGCGCGTGGGGGCTGGAGCCCGACATCTTCGTCATCGGCAAGTCGATCGGCGGCGGGATCCCCTGCGGCGCCTACGGACTGAGCGAGGCCGTCGCCGCCGCGGTGACCCGGCACACGAGCGCGGGCGACGCGGACATCGTCGACGTGGGCGGGGTCGGCGGCACGCTGGCGGGCAATGCCCTGAGCGTCGCCGCGATGAAGGCGACCCTCGGGGAGGTGCTCACCGAGGCGGCATTCGAGGAGATGATCTCGCTCGCCGCCCGTTTCACGGCGGGCGTCCAGGCCTCGCTCGACGCATTCGACCTGCCGTGGTCGGTCAGCCGGCTCGGCGCCCGCGCCGAGTACCGCTTCATGCGCCCAGCGCCGCGGACGGGTGAGGAGTCGGCCGCGGCCGCCGACGACGAGCTCGACGCCTACCTGCACCTGGCGCTCGCCAACCGGGACATCCTCATGACGCCCTTCCACAACATGGCGCTCATGTGCCCGGACACGATCAAGGCCGACGTCGACCTGCACACGGAGGTCTTCGCCGAGATCACCTCGGCGTTGCGCACCGCCGACGCGGCGCCCGGGAGTGGGACAGTGGCACCGTGACGGACTGGGCCGTCGTCTACGGGGCGAGCCTCGACGGGGTCGAGGCCGTCGTCCGGCGCCTCCACGACGGGGATCTCGACCGCGCCGTCGCCGCGTCCCCCGAGTGGACGGTCCAGGAGGTGCTCGCCCACCTCGCCGGCGGGTCGAGCGACGGCGTCGTGGGCCGGATGGACGGCGCCCCGGGCCCGGACTGGACGGCACGGCACGTCGCCGAGCGCGCCGAGCGCACGCCGGCCGAGCTGCTCGCCGAGCTGCGCTCGACCCAGCCGGCGATCGAGGCGGGCCTCGCCGGCGCCGAGCGCCCCGCACTCGTCTGGGACAAGGTCGTCCACCTTGCCGACCTCCACGAGGCCCTCGGCTACGAGCGCCCGGACCCCGCCACGTGGACGCCGGTCGCCGACGCGATGCGTGGCCGGGTCGCCGGCCTCCTCGGCCTCGACACGCTCGACCCCGAAGCCCTCGACGACTACACCCTGGTCCGGGTCGCCTTCAGCCGCCGGTCCCAGGCTCAGCTCGGCGAGCTGCTGCCGGGCATTCCGGCTCATCGTCTCGCGCAGGTCGGCGTCTTCGGGCCGCGCGAGGACCACCAGCCGACGATCTGAGGACGCGTCGCCCCGGGCCATGATGGGGGCATGACGTCGACGCCGATGCCCGCGGTCCCCGAGTCGGTCTTCACCTACGGCGCACCGGCGCTCAAGTTCGGGCGCGGGGCGGCGGACGAGGTCGGTCACGACCTGCGGGCGCTCGGCGTGACCCGGGCCCTCGTCGTCACCGACGCCGGGGTCGCCGCAACCGGTGCCCCAGCCAGGGTCGCCGAATGCATTGCCGCACAGGGGATCTCGGTCGTCGTCTTTGACGGGGTGCACGTCGAGCCGACGGACGCGTCGATCGAGGCCGCGGTCGCCTTCGCCCGTGAGCACGGGCCGTGGGACGGCTTCGTCGCGGTCGGCGGCGGGTCGGCGATCGACACGGCCAAGGCGGTCGACCTGCTCTGCACCAACGGCGGCGAGCTCCTCGACTACGTCAACCGGCCGGTCGGCGGCGGCCGCGCACCGGGCCACCCTCTCGCGCCGCTCGTCGCGGTCCCGACGACGACCGGGACGGGCAGCGAGTCGACGACGATCTGCGTCCTCGACGTCCTCTCGCTCAAGGTCAAGACCGGCATCAGCCACGTCCGGCTCCGTCCGACGCTCGCGGTCGTCGACCCGCTCCTCACGATGACGCAGCCGGCGGGCGTCACCGCGGCGGCGGGGCTCGACATCCTCTGCCACGCGCTCGAGAGCTGGACGGCTCGGCCGTTCACGGCCTCGGACCGCAAGCGCCCCGAGGAGCGGGTCCCCTACTGCGGCGCCAACCCGGTGAGCGACCTGTGGGCCGAGCGATCGCTCCGGCTGCTCGCAGGGGTGTTCCGACGAGCGGTCGCGGACGGTGGCGACCAGGAGGCGCGCGAGCAGATGGCCCTCGCCGCGACCTTCGCCGGCCTCGGCTTCGGGAATGCGGGGGTGCACATCCCGCACGCGAACGCGTACCCGATCGCCGGGCGGGTCCGGGACTTCCGCCCCGCCGGCTACCCCGACGACGAGCCGATCGTCCCGCACGGGATGGCCGTCTCCCTCACGGCGCCCGCGGCGTTCGCCTTCACCTTCGAGGCGGACCCCGAGCGGCACCTGGCCGCCGCGCGCTGGCTCGCCCCGGACGTCGTGGGCGAGTCGGCCGAGACGCTCCCGCGCGTCCTGACCGAGCTCATGTCCGATGTCGGGATGCCCGACGGGCTGGGCGCGGTCGGCTACGGCTCGTCCGACGTGCCCGACCTCGTCGCGGGCGCCCTCCAGCAGCAGCGGCTGCTCGCGACGGCGCCCCGGGCGGCCGACGAGGACGCCCTCGCAGGGATCTTCGAGGCCTCGCTCACCCTTCGCTGACGAGGGCGTCGGCGAGGTCGGTGCCGGGGTCGGCGAGGCGGGTGCGGTCCACCGGTCGAGCGGCCTCGATGAGCGCCTTGACGCCGTCGATGCTGTCCCACTCGTTGACGTGCATACCGGCGAGGACGCGGTCGTCTGCGTCGAGCCAGAACGCCATGAACGCCCCCGACGACGGCGTCCCGCGCAGGACCACCTCGGTGTCCGTGCCCCTGGGGACGTAGCCGGAGTACTCGAGCCCGGCGTCGTACTGGTCGCTGTAGAAGTACGGGATGTTGTCGAACTCGACGCTCTGGCCGGCCATCGCCTGGCCGGCCGCGTAGCCCTGGTTGCGCGCATTCGCCCAGTGCTCCACCCGGATTCGGCGACCGTAGCGCGGGTTGTGGGCGTTCGCGACGTCCCCCGCGGCCCAGACCGACGGGTCCGACGTGCGCAGGCCGGCGTCCGTGACGACCCCGTTGTCGACCTGGAGACCCGCCGCCTCCGCGAGGTCGGTCTCCGGGCGAATGCCGACGCCGACGACGACGAGGTCGGCGGGCAGCCGCTCCCCCTGGCTCGTGACGACGGTGACGCCGTCGTCCCCGTCACCCCCGGGCTCGAAGGCCCCGACCCCGTCGCCGAAGCGGAAGGTCACCCCGTGGCTCGTGTGGAGGTCGGCGAACCACTGCCCGACCTCGGGGCCGACGACGGCGTTGAGCGGGGTCGCCTGGGGCTCGACGACGGTGACCTCGGCCTTCGCGAGGCGCGCGGCCGCTGCGACCTCGAGGCCGATCCAGCCGGCCCCGACGACGACGACGCGGACGCCCTCGCCGACCCGGTCCCGGATCGCGACGGAGTCCTCGACCGTCCGCAGGTAGTGGACCTCGGGTCGGTCGGCGCCCGGGACGTCGAGCGGTCGGACGGCCGAGCCGGTGGCGAGGAGGAGCCGGTCGTAGGGCTGCTCGGACCCGTCGGCGAGCGTGACCGTGTGGGCGGCGACGTCGAATGCCGTCGCCTCCGCCCCGAGCCGGAGCGTCACGTCGTGCTCGGCGTACCACTCCTCCGGCTGCGCGGCGGCGGAGTCCTCGGGCTTCTTGCCCTGGAGGACCTCCTTGGACAGCGGCGGCCGCTCGTAGGGCAGGTGGTCCTCGCGGGCGAGCAGGACGATCGGGCCCTCGTGCCCGGCGTCCCGCATTCCCTCGACGGCCCGCGCCGCGGCGAGCCCACCCCCGACGATGACGAACGTCTCTGTGGCCATGGCCCCACTCAACACCTCGTCCTGTCGTCGCACCACACCACCCCGACACAATGGGCCCGTGAGCGAGACGATCCGCAACTTCGTCGACGGCGCGCTCGTCGACTCGGCCACCGACCAGTGGATCGACCTCGTCGACCCGACGACGGGCGAGCCGGACGGCCGCTCCCCCGTCTCGACGGATGCCGAGGTGGACGCCGCCTACGCCGCCGCGTCCCGCGCGTTCCCCGCCTGGCGGGCCCTGCCGCCGAGCCGGCGCCAGGCATTCCTCCTCGACCTCGCAGGCGTCGTCGCCGAGCACCGGGACGAGCTCGCGGCGATCCAGTCGCGCGACACCGGTCAGCTGCTGCGGTTCGTCGCGAGCGAGGAGATCGACCAGGGCGTCGACCAGCTGCGCTTCTTCGCCGGGGCCGCGCGGATGCTCGAGGGCAAGGCGCAGGCCGAGTACCTGCCCGGCCACACCTCCTCGATCCGGCGCGAGCCGATCGGTGTCGTCGGGCAGGTGACCCCGTGGAACTACCCGCTCTCCATGGCCTTCTGGAAGATCGCGCCGGCCCTGGCCGCCGGCAACACGATCGTCCTCAAGCCGAGCGACACGACGCCGCGATCGACGGTCCGCCTCGCCGAGATCGCCGGCTCCGTCCTCCCGCCCGGGGTCCTCAACGTCGTCAACGGCGACGCGTCGACGGGGCGCGCCATGGTCGAGCACCCGACGCCCGGGCTCGTCGCGATCACCGGCAGCGTCCGGGCGGGCATCGAGGTCGCGACGACCGCCGCCAAGAGCCTCAAGCGCGTGCACCTCGAGCTCGGCGGCAAGGCTCCCGCCGTCGTCCTCCCCGACGCCGACCTGCCGAATGCCGCTGCCGCCATCGCGCTCGCCGCCTACTTCAACGCGGGACAGGACTGCACGGCCGCGACCCGCGTCATCGTCCACGAGTCGGTGCACGATGCCTTCGTCGACCTGCTCGTCGCCGCCGCCGCGGACAACCGGCCGGGCGCCCGCGACGACGAGGACGCGGCATTCGGCCCGCTCAACAACGCCGGCCACCTCGCCAAGGTGCTCGCCTTCCTCGACGAGCTTCCGGCGCACGCGACCGTGCGGACCGGCGGCTCACGCGTCGACCGGCCGGGCTTCTACGTCGAGCCGACCGTCGTCACCGGCGTCCGGCAGGACGACCGCATCGTCCAGGACGAGGTGTTCGGGCCGGTCCTGACCGTCCAGCCGTTCGGGACCGTCGAGGAGGCCGTCGCCCTCGCCAACGGCGTGCCCTACGGCCTCGCGGCGAGCGCGTGGACCCGCGACCACGGGACCGCCGAGCGTCTCGCACGCGACCTCGACTTCGGCTGCGTCTGGGTCAACACGCACATCCCGTTCGTGTCCGACATGCCGCACGGCGGCTTCGGGCACTCCGGCTACGGCAAGGACCTGTCCGGCTACGGCTTCGAGGACTACACGCGGGTCAAGCACGTGATGAGCGCGCACTACTGAGTGCGGGCACTGCGGATGCGAATTTTGTTGCAAACATTGGTGATTCGCGCTCCGAGAGCTTGCGTTTGGAGTCGAACAGGCGTATGATTCGGAGATGGATCTGGGGGGAATGCAGCGGGAGCTGGCCGGGCACGCGGCCCGTCTCGTTGCGGTCCCTCGCGGGGAGATGGGCCAGGACGAGTGGGCCGATGTCATCGCCTCCTGCCAGGCATTGGTCAACGGCGTGACCGCCGTCCAGACCGTCGCCATCGCCCGGACCGCGGCCTTCGAGGTCGTCGAGTCCGAGGACGGCACGTGGGAGGCCGTCGAGCAAGAGGCCGGGCACATCGCCCTCGACGGACCCTCCGTCGTCGCCGACCGGCTCGGGTGCACCGAGATGACTGCAGGGCAGCGGGCCACCGACGCGGCCATGATCGTGACCGACCTGCCGGAGGTGCTCGACGCGATGGCGTCCGGTGTCGTTGACGGCTACCGCGCCCGTCGGGTCTGCGCGGAGCTCGTCGAGGCGACGCCGGAGGTGCGACGCGCCGTGTCGGCCGCCCTCAGAGACGACCTGGGCAGGCTGACCGCGCCCCGGCTCGCGGACCGGTGCCGCGCGATCCTCGGCCGGATCGACGAGCAGCTCCTGCGCGACCGAGCGACGCGGGCACGAGCAAGCCGGGGGCTGTTCCGCGGGTTCGGCGAGCCCGGCGTCGAGGAGTGGCGGCTGGTCCTGCCGGCCGAGCAGGCCGGCCCGCTGTGGGCGGCGGTCGACGGACCGGCACAGCAGGCCGTCCGTGACGGCGCCGCCGACACGATCGCCCAGGCCCGCTCGGACGCGCTCGCCGGGCTCGTGATGCAACAGACCACCGGGACGTGGGTCGTCCACCTCACCACTCCGGCGGCTGGTCCGGCCACTCAGTCCACGAGCGCCGCCCGGGTCGCCGAGTCCGCAGCCGCGGGCCACCTCTCCCGCGCCGGCGCGCAGGTCGCGGTCGAGGGTCTTGCTCCTGCCTCGACCGACGTGCCCGCCGAGTGGCTCGCCGAGCGGCTGCTCGACGCCGCCGCGAACGAGCGGGTGGCATTCGCCCCGACGCATCCGGTGACCGGCGGCCTGCTTCCGCAGGACGCGACCACGGACGCCTACCGCCCCACGCGGGCCATGGCTGCGGCGATCCGAGCGCGGGACAGGCGCTGCCGGTTCCCCGGCTGTCAGGTCGCCGCCCGCTACTGCGACCTCGACCATGTGCGACCGTGGCCGGCGGGCCAGACCCACCCGGACAACCTCGTCTGTCTGTGCCGACGCCACCATCGGATCAAGCAGCGCCGCGGCTGGCAGGTCCTGCTCGACGCGGACGGGGTCCTCCACTGGACCGACCCCACCGGTCGGCGACGATCGAGCGCGCCTCCGGACATCACCGGCGTCACCCTCCCCCGAGGCCTGCCGGCCCTCTCCGGTGCGCCCGAGCCGCACACGCTCCCGGACCCGGGGTGCGCCCTCCGCGACGCCGAGGCCGACGCCGCCTCCCACCTGGAGACCGCATTCGTCCATCGCCTCATCCGCAGCGCGGGAGAGGTCCCCGACGGTCACGACGACGCGGTGCCGGACCGGCGCCGTGACACCCACCGCCGCGCCATGCGGCGCTTCTGGGCCGATCAGGAGCAGCGCACCCACCCGGTCCGACCAGAGCTCCACCGCCCCCCACAGCTCACCGTCCTGGTCCTCTGACCAGCCGGTGACCAGCCACCATCCGGTTGCGTCGCCCACGTCAGGTCAGTGAGAGTGCTCGACGAGCTGCTCCCGACCGGAGCCGAGGACGGTGAGCGGGAGAAGCATCTTGCCCGTCGGCCCGATCTCGATCTCGGTGCCCATCTGCGGGCAGACCCCGCAGTCGAAGCAGGGGGTCCAGCGGCAGTCGTCGACCTCGGTCTCGTCGAGGGCGTCGAGCCAGTCCTGCCAGAGCCACTCCTTGTCCAGACCCGAGTCGATGTGGTCCCAGGGGAGCACCTCGGTCTCGGTGCGCTCGCGCGTCGTGTACCAGTCGACGTCGACCCCGAATGCGGGCAGCTCGGCGGCCGCGGCCGTCATCCACTTCTCGTAGGAGAAGTGCTCGCGCCAGCCGTCGAAGCGGCCGCCGGCCCGCCACACCGCCTCGATGACGCGGCCGACGCGGCGGTCGCCGCGGGAGAGGAGTCCCTCGACGATGCCCGGCTGCCCGTCGTGGTAGCGGACGCCGATCGAGGAGCCGTAGCGCCGGTCGGACCGGATCGCGTCGCGCAGCTTGGCGAGTCGCTCGTCGGTCGCCTCGGAGCCGAGCTGCGCGGCCCACTGGAAGGGCGTGTGCGGCTTCGGGACGAACCCGCCGATCGACACGGTGCAGCGGATGTCGCGGCGCCCGCTCACCTGGCGGCCGGTCTCGATGACCCGCTTGGCGAGCTGGGCGATCTGGAGGACGTCCTCGTCGGTCTCGGTCGGGAGCCCGCACATGAAGTAGAGCTTGACCTGCCGCCAGCCCGCGCCGTACGCAGCCGCGACGGTGTTGATGAGGTCGTCCTCGGTCACCATCTTGTTGATGACCTTGCGCAGCCGCTCGCTGCCACCCTCGGGGGCGAAGGTGAGCCCCGACCGCCGCCCGTTGCGGGTCAGCTCGTTGGCGAGGTCGATGTTGAATGCGTCGACCCGGGTCGACGGGAGCGAGAGGCCCGTGTTGGTCCCCTCGTAGCGGTCGGCGAGGCCCTTGGTGACCTGGGCGATCTCGCTGTGGTCGGCGCTGGAGAGCGAGAGGAGGCCGACCTCCTCGAAGCCGGTCGCCGCCAGACCGCGCTCGACCATCTCGCCGATCCCGGTGATCGACCGCTCACGGACGGGACGGGTGATCATCCCGGCCTGGCAGAAGCGGCAGCCGCGGGTGCACCCGCGGAAGATCTCGACGCTCATCCGCTCGTGGACGCTCTCGGCGAGCGGGACGAGCGGCGCCTTGGGGTAGGGCCACGCGTCGAGGTCCATGACCGTGTGCTTGGCGACCCGCCACGGGACGCCCGGCCGAGCCGGGGCGACCCGCTGGATCCGCCCGTCGGCGAGGTAGGAGACGTCGTAGAAGGCCGGGACGTAGACGCCGCCGGTCCGCGCCAGGCGCAGGAGCAGCCCCTCGCGGCCGCCGGGACGACCCTCGTGCTTCCAGTCGCGGACGATGTCGGTGATCGCGAGGACGGCCTCCTCGCCGTCGCCGACGACGGCGGCGTCGATGAAGTCCGCGACCGGCTCGGGGTTGAAGCTCGCGTGGCCGCCGGCGATGACGATCGGGTGCTCCACGGTCCGGTCGGCCGAATGCAGCGGGATGCCGGCGAGGTCGAGCGCCGTCAGCATGTTGGTGTAGCCGAGCTCGGTCGAGAAGGACAGCCCGAAGACGTCGAAGTCGCCGACGGCGCGGTGCCCGTCGACGGTGAACTGCGGCAACCGGTGCTCGCGGAGCAGGGCCTCCATGTCCGGCCACACGGCGTAGGTCCGCTCGGCGAGGGCGTCGGGGCGCTCGTTGAGCACCTCGTAGAGGATCATGACCCCCTGGTTGGGCACGCCGACCTCGTAGGCGTCGGGGTACATGAGCGCCCACCGGACGGTGTCCTCGCCCGCGACGTCCCAGTCCTTGACGGTGGAGTTCAGCTCCCCGCCGACGTACTGGATCGGCTTGCTCACCTGCTCGAGCAGCGGCTCGAGGGCAGCGAAGACGGACTCACCGGGCATTCCCCAAGGTTAGGCGCTGCCCGGCATTCCCCCGAATCCACCGCCTCGCCTCCACACGCCCCTACCGCCTGGTCAGTGCTGCGATCGCGACACTGACCAGGCGGTAGGTGCGGGGGGAGGCGGAGCGTCAGGCCTTCGCGTAGTGCGCGTCGAGCTGGTCGGAGTACTTGTCCATGACGACCTTGCGCTTGAGCTTCATGCTCGGCGTGAGGTCGCCGTCCTCGATCGTCAGGTCGTGGTCGAGGATCGTGAACTTCTTGATCGTCTCCCAGCGGTTGAGCGTCCCGTTGAGCTCGTCGATGTAGCCCTGGACCATCGTGTGGGCGGCGTCGGAGGTGACGATCTCCCCGTACGACGTGCCCGCGAGGCCGTGCTGCGCGGCCCACGGGACGATCGCCTCGGGGTCGAGGGTGACGAGGGCGGAGACGAAGTTGCGGCCGTTGCCGTGGACGACGAGCTGGCTGACGTAGGGGCACATGCCCTTGAAGGTCGACTCGATCGCCGAGGGGGCGACGTACTTGCCGCCGCTCGTCTTGAACAGGTCCTTCTTGCGGTCGGTGATCCGCAGGAAGCCGCGCTCGTCGAGCTCGCCGATGTCGCCGGTGTGGAACCAGCCCTCGCCGTCGATGACCTCGGCGGTCGCCTCGGGGTTGTTGTGGTAGCCGGCCATGATGCCGTCACCGCGCATGAGGACCTCGCCGTCCGGGGCGATCTGGAGCTCGAGGCCCGCGATCGGCCAGCCGACCGTGCCGACCCGCCAGGCCTTCAGGCGGTGGACGAATGCCGCGGAGCTGGACTCGGTGAGCCCGTAGCCCTCGTAGACCGGCATCCCGACGGCGTAGAACCACCGGGCGACGTCCTGGTTGAGGGCGGCGGAGCCGGAGATGAACAGGCGCACCCGGCCTCCGAAGCGCTCGCGCACCTTGGACAGGACGAGCTTGTCGGCGAGGGCGTACTTGCGGGCGAGCAGCGCGCCGGGTGCCTTGCCCTGCTCGGCGAGGGTGACGACCTCGTTGCCGACGCCGATCGACCAGTGGAAGAGCTTGGCCTTCACCCCGCCGTCGGCCTCCATCATCATGTTGATGCGGGCGTAGGCCTTCTCGAAGATGCGGGGCGCGGCGCCCATGAAGGTCGGCTTGACGACGGCGAGGTTGTCGACGATCTTGTCGATCCGGCCGTCGATCGCGGTCGGGAAGCCGATCTGGAGGTTGATCGTCAGCAGCTGCTTGCCGAAGACGTGCGCGAGCGGCAGCCAGAGGTACTGGAGGTCGTCCTCGCTGAGGATTCCGAGCGCCTGGCACGCGGCCGCCTGGTAGGTCCACGTCCGCTGGAGCAGCCGGACGCCCTTGGGCCGGCCGGTCGTCCCGCTCGTGTAGATGATCGTCGCGAGCTGCTCGGGACGGCAGTGGTCGATGCGCTCGTCGACGGCGTGCGGGTGGTCGGCGAGGTGGCTGCGGCCGCTGGCCTCGAGGTCGGCGAGCGTCAAGACCCAGTCGTCGCCGGCCGGGGCGTCGCCCTCGATGAGGATGACCTTGCGGACGCCGGGCGTCTGGTCCCGGATCGCGCTGAGCTTGGCCAGCTGGTCGGCATTCTCCGCGAAGACGACGACGGTCTCGGAGTCGCCGAGGATGAAGGCGACGTCGTCGGAGATCGTCGTCGGGTAGATCGTCGTCGTCGCCGCGGCGGCGCACATGATCGCGAGGTCGACGAGGGCCCACTCGTAGCGGGTGCCGGCGGCGATGGCGACGCGCTGCTCGGGCTGGACGTCGAGCGCGACGAGCCCGGCGGCGAGCGCGTAGACGCGGTCCTTGGCCTGGGCCCACGTCACGTCGTTCCACGTGTCGCCGTCGGGTCGGACCGTCGCGTACTGGAAGGCGAGCGCGTTGGGCGCCGCGGAGACGCGGTTGCGGAAGAGGGCTCCGACGGACGCAGCCCGGTCGGTGAGGAGGGCCGGGTCGTACTTCTCGGCACTCGGGTCGGACAGGACGGACGGTTCGACGGGCATTCGCGTCACCTTTGGCGCTCGTGTCGGGGGTTGGCCGAATGGTGCCACAGGTGGGGCCCCCGGGTCACGGGCAACCGGGAATCGTGACCCCGCAAGGCACTGCGCTCGCACGCTCGCCCGTCAGCCCCCTCCGGTGAGCCAGGCTCGCTCCGCTCGCGTCTCACCGGCGATGTGGACGTTGTTGACGACGCCGAGCGCCGCCCAGCACGCGAACATCGAGGACCCGCCGTAGGAGACGAACGGGAGGGGGAGACCGGTGACGGGCAGCAGGCCGAGGTTCATGCCGACGTTCTGGAAGACCTGGAAGGCGAACCACGTCGCGACCCCGGCCGCGACGAGCCGCCCGAAGGCGTCCGGCGCGCGGGCACCGACGATGCCGACGCGGATGACGAGGAAGCCGAGGAGGAGCAGGAGGCCGAGCACCCCGACGAGACCGAGCTCCTCCCCCGCGACGCTGAAGACGAAGTCGGTCTCCTGGAAGGGGATGAGGCCGCCCTGCGTCTGCCGACCGTGACCGAACCCCGCCCCGGTCCACCCGCCGCTGCCGATCGCGACGCGCACCTGCGCGGTCTGGTAGCCGATGCCGCCAGGGTCCGCATCGGGGTGGGCGAATGCCGTGAGCCGGTCCCGCTGGTAGGGGCTGAGGAGCGGGGTCGTCAGCGCGAGGACGAGCCCGGCGGCGGCGATCCCGACGACGAGGGCCAGCCAGCGCTTCGGGGTGCCCGCGACGGCGACGACGCCGAAGCCGAGCGCACCCAGGACGACGGCCGACCCGAGGTCCGGCTGGAGCATGACGAGCCCGATCGGGAGGGCGACGAGCGCCCAGGCGACGACGACGTCGCGGGTGCCCGGCGCCACCCCAGCGTCCCACCGATCGGCGAGGACCATCGCGAGCACGACGACGAGCGCGACCTTGGCGAGCTCGGCCGGCTGGATCGAGAAGCCCGCCGGGAGGACGATCCACGACCGGGAGCCGTTGATCGTCGAGCCGAGCGGGGAGAGGACGGCGAGGAGGCCCAGGATCGACCCGGCGTAGAGGAGCGGGGCGAGCAGCCGGAGCGTCTGGTGGCGGAGGAGGCTGAACGCGCCCGCGATCCCGAGTCCGACGAGGAGGTTGACGACGTGCCGGACCGCGACGGCATTCCCGGCGGCGTGGTGTGTCGCCGACCAGACGAGCATCGCCCCGACGACGCTCACCCCGGCCCCGGCGACGAGCAGGCCCCAGTCGGAGCGCCGCAGGACGCTCAGGACGGGACGATGCGCGTGAGGATCGTTCGACATTGCTCGACGTCGCCCGCCATCGCCTCGAGAAGGCCCTCGATCGACTCGAACCGCAGCGTCGGCCGGATGTGCTCGACGAACTCGACCATGACCGTCTCGTCGTAGAGGTCGAGGTCGGTGCGGTCGAGCACGTAGGCCTCGACGGTCCGCCGGTCCTTGGTCTCGAAGGTCGGGTTGGTGCCGATCGAGATGGCCGCCGGGAGCGTCCGGTCCGCGTCGTCCGTGGGCAGGTCGAGCCGCGTCAGCCAGCCGGCGTAGACGCCCTCGGCGGGGACGAGGCCGAGCGTCTCGGCGCAGAGGTTGGCCGTCGGGTAGCCGAGGTCGCGCCCGCGGTGGTGACCGTGGACGACCGTCCCGACGACCCGGTGCGGACGGCCGAGAATGCGCGCCGCCGCCGCGACGCCCCCGTCGGCGAGCGCCGCGCGGACCTCCGAGGACGACCAGCGCGGGCCCTCGCCGACGTCGTCGACGACGACGACGTCGAAGCCGTGCTCGGCGCCGAGGGCGCGGAGCGTCCCGACGTCGCCGGAGTTGCGGACCCCGAAGCGGGTGTCGGCGCCGACGACGACGGCGACGACGTGGAGTGCGTCGACGAAGATGCGCCGCACGAACTCCTCGGGCGTCTGCTGCGCGAACTCGACGGTGAACGGCAGGACGAGGAGCCCGTCGATCCCGACCTGCCCGAGGAGCTGGTCGCGGAGCTCGCCGGGGGCGATGAGGTCGGGTGCGCGCTCGGGATGGAGGACCTGGAGCGGGTGCGGGTCGAAGGTCACCGCGACGGACGCGGCGTGGCGATCGGCGGCCTCGGCGATGACGCGCGCGAGGACGGCGCGGTGGCCCTTGTGGACGCCGTCGAAGTTGCCGAGGGTCGCGACGCTGGGCCGCACCGCGTCGGGTGTGGCGTCGGGGTCGGTCCAGCGGAGCACGACGGACACTCTACGAACCCGCGGGGGCGAAGACGACGTGGG
The DNA here is from genome assembly GCA_963752365.1 of uncultured Actinomycetota bacterium. GTDB lineage: Bacteria > Actinomycetota > Actinomycetes > Actinomycetales > Dermatophilaceae > CAVVXY01. Next base: position 232,404 of record CAVVXY010000008.1, on the reverse strand, counting down.
TGCGTGCGGGGTCACGGGACTCGTCGAGCAGGGCGATGAGCCGGCCGTCGGGTCCGAGGGCCGCGACCGGGTCGGTGCGACCCGGGTCGGCGACGGGGATCCGCTGGCCGTAGCCGACGGCGGTGGTCTCCTCGGCCGTGAGCTGCCGGGTCGCGAAGGCCTGGGTGGCCGCGTTCGCGAGGGCGATGACGGGGAGCTCGTGGCCGTCCTCGACGCGCGCCGTGAGCACGTCGAGCGGCGTCGCGTCGTCCAGGGTGAACTGCCCGACCCGGGTCCGTCGCAGCGCCGTCAGGTGGCCGCCGACCCCGAGCGCCGCACCGAGGTCGCGGGCGAGGGCCCGCACGTAGGTGCCCGAGGACACCTCCACCTCGACGGCGACGTCGAGGACGGTGATCTCCTCACCCGCGTCGGTGCGGAGGGCCACCGGGCGCAGGTCATGGCATTCGAAGCGCGAGACCGTGACCCGCCGCGCGGGGAGGTCGACGTCCTCGCCGGCCCGCACGCGGGCGTAGGAGCGCTCGCCCTTGACCTTGATGGCCGAGACCGCGCTCGGCACCTGCTCGATGTCGCCCGTCAGGGCGTCGATCGCCGCCCGGACGGCGGCCTCGGTCACGGCGGAGGCGTCGGCATTCGACGTCACGTCGCCCTGGGCGTCGTCGGTGACCGTCGCCTGCCCGAGACGGACCGTCGCGGTGTACGCCTTGTCGCAGCCGACGAGGAAGGTGAGCAGCCGCGTCGCCCGGCCGATCCCGAGGACGAGGACGCCGGTCGCCATCGGGTCGAGCGTGCCGGCGTGGCCGACCTTGCGGGTCTGCGCGAGCCGCCGCGTCCGGCCGACGACGTCGTGGGAGGTCCAGTCCTGCGGCTTGTCGACGACGAGAATGCCGTCAGGCGCGGTCATGGTCCGGGGCGTGGTCTTCCGAAGCAGAGCCGGGGGCCGAGTCGTCGTCGTCGGCCTCGGGGTGCTTGTAGGGGTCGGCGTCGCCGGCGTAGACGGCTCCGGCGGCCGACCGGGCCACCTCGTCGTCGCGCTCCTTGGCGGCCCGGAGGAGGTCCTCCATGTGCGACGCCGTCTCCGGGAGCGCGTCGGGGAAGAAGTCGAGGCTCGGGGTGAGCCGGATGCCGAGCTGCTTGCCGACGAGGCTCCGCAGCCGCCCCTTGCTGCGCTCGATGAGCGCCGCCGTCCGGGCGCGCTGCTCCTCGTCGCCGAACACGGTGTAGAAGAGCGAGGCGTGCTGGAGGTCGCCGGTCACGCGGACGTCGGTGATCGTCACGAAGCCGAGGTCGGGGTCCTTGACGACCCGCTCGAGGTTCGCCGCGACGACCGTCTTGATCCGGTCGGCGACCTTGGCTGCGCGGGCTGTGTCGACCATGACGAGCTCCTCGTGGGACGGGTGTGGGATGGCTCCGCTACGGGGGAGTATCGCGCGGGTTCCCGAGCGATACTCCCCCGTAGGCGAAGGTTAGGCGCGCGGCTTCTCCCGCATCTCGTACGTCGCGATGAGGTCGCCGAGCTGCAGGTCGTTGTAGGACCCGAGGTTGATGCCGCACTCGAAGCCGTCGCGGACCTCGGTGACATCGTCCTTGAACCGGCGCAGACCGGCCACCTCGACGTTCTCGGAGACGACGACACCGCCCCGCGTGATCCGCGCCCGGGCGCCCCGCTTGATCTCGCCGCTGCGGACGATCGAGCCGGCGATGTTGCCGAACTTGCTCGACCGGAAGATCTCGCGGATCTCGGCGGTCCCGAGCTCGACCTCCTCGAACTCCGGCTTGAGCATGCCCTTGAGCGCCTGCTCGATCTCCTCGATCGCCGAGTAGATGACCGAGTAGTAGCGGATCTCGACGCCCTCACGCTCGGCGTACTCCGCATTCTGGCCCTCGGCCCGAACGTTGTAGCCGATGATGATCGCGCTGGACGCGACCGCGAGGTTGATGTTGTTCATCGTGATGGCACCGACGCCGCGGTCGATGATCCGCAGGTCGACCTCGTCGCCCACGTCGATCTGGAGGAGCGCGTCCTCCAGGGCCTCGACGGAACCGGAGACGTCGCCCTTGAGGATGAGGTTGAGCGTGTCGACCTTGCCGGCCGCCAGCGCCTCGTTGAGGTCCTCGAGGGAGATCCGCTTGCGCGCCTTGGCCAGGCTGGCCTGACGGTCGGCGGACCCACGACGCTCGGCGATCTGCCGGGCCGTCCGGTCGTCGGGGGCGACGACGAAGGTGTCGCCGGCCCGCGGGACCGAGGAGAGACCCAGCACCTGGACCGGACGGCTCGGCGTCGCCTCGGCGACGTTGTCGCCGTGCTCGTCGAGCATGGCGCGCACGCGGCCGTAGGCCGAGCCGGTGACGATCGCGTCGCCGACCCGGAGCGTCCCGGACTGCACGAGCACCGTCGCGGTCGCACCGCGGCCACGGTCGAGGTTGGCCTCGATCGCGACGCCACGGGCGTCCTTGTCCGGGTTGGCCCGCAGGTCGAGGGCCGCGTCCGCCGTCAGGAGGACCGCCTCGAGCAGCTGGTCGATGTTCTGACCCGCCTTGGCGGAGACGTCGACGAACATCGTCTCGCCGCCGTACTCCTCCGCGACGAGGTTGTACTCGGTCAGCTGCTGGCGCACCTTGGCCGGGTTGGCACCCTCGACGTCGATCTTGTTGACGGCGACGACGATCGGCACGTCGGCGGCCTGCATGTGGTTGAGCGCCTCGATCGTCTGCGGCATGACGCCGTCGTCCGCGGCGACGACGAGGATCGCGATGTCGGTCACCTTGGCACCACGAGCACGCATGGCGGTGAACGCCTCGTGACCCGGGGTGTCGATGAAGGTGATCGCGCGGTCCACGCCCTCGTGCTCCCGGTGGATCTGGTAGGCACCGATGTGCTGGGTGATGCCACCGGCCTCGCCGGCGACGACGTCCTCGTTGCGGATCGCGTCGAGCAGGCGGGTCTTGCCGTGGTCGACGTGGCCGACGACGGTGACGACCGGCGGACGCGCGAACAGGTCCTCGTCGTCCTCGCCCTCGATGCCGACCTCGAGGTCGATGTTGAAGGAGTCGAAGAGCTCCTTCTCCTCCTCCTCCGGGGAGACGACCTGGATGTCGTAGCCGAGCTCGGCGCCGAGCACCTTGAAGGTGTCCTCGTCGAGGCTCTGCGTCGCCGTCGCCATCTCGCCCAGGTGGAAGAGCACGGTGACCAGCGAGCCGGGGTTGGCGTTGATCTTGTCCGCGAAGTCGGTCAGCGAGGAGCCACGGCGGACGCGAATGACGGTCGTGCCGTCACCGCGGGGCACCGTGACGCCGCCGAGCGACGGCGCCTGCATCTGCTCGAACTCCTGGCGCTTGGCGCGCTTGGACTTGCGACCACGGACCGGACGACCGCCACCGCGGCCGAAGGCACCCGCGGTCGAGCCGCGACCGGCACCGCCACGGAAGCCACCGCCGCCACCGGGACGACCGGCGAAGCCGCCGCCACCCGCGCCGGGACCGCCGGTGCCGCCGCCGGGACCACGACCGGCTCCGCCACCGGGGCCACCACGGCCACCGGGACGCGCCGGACGCTCACCTGGACGGGCGACCTGCGACCGCTCGGGCATCATGCCCGGGTTGGGACGCGGCCCGCCCGGACGCGGCCCGCCGGCGCCGGGCGCACCGGTGGGACGCGCGCCGGGGCGCTGCATCCCCTGCTGGGCGCTGAAGGGGTTGTTGCCCGGACGCGGACCGGAGCTGCCGCCGGGACGCGGCATCCCCTGCGTGCCGGAGAACGGGTTGTTGCCGGGACGCGAACCACCGCTGCCACCGGGACGCGGGGCGCCACCGGGACGGCTGTCGCCGCGGCCCTCACGGGCCGCCGGCGCCTCAGGACGCTCGGCCGGCTTCGGGGCCGGCCGGGGACCCGGCGTCGGCGCCTGCGAGGGCGCCGCCGGAGCGGCGGGGGTCGACGGAGCCACGGGGGCGGCCTCGGCGGCCGGCGCGACCGGGGTCGACGGAGCCGGAGCCGACGCCGGGGCCGGCGTGGGAGCCGGTCGGAGGGCGGGGCCGGGCGTCGTGGCCCGGGGAGCCGGAGCCTGGGGGGACGGAGCCTGGGGGGACGGGCCGGGTCGACGGGCCGAGGTGTCGGCTCCCTTGTCGGCCGACGCGGCCGCGGGGAACTTCTCCTTGACCCGGCGCACGACCGGGGCCTCGACCGTCGAGCTCGCGCTCTTGACGTACTCGCCCATCTCGTTGAGACGCTCGAGGAGCACCTTGCTGGTGACTCCGAGCTCCTTGGCGAGTGCACTCACACGGACCTTGGACACATTTCTCCTGTTCTGAGGGTCCGACCCCAGGACAGGGCGGACCGTTACTGCTGGTTGGGACTCATTGCTGAGTTCTCATCGGGTGCTCATCAGCGTCAAACCCGCTTTCGGTGACTTCTTCGGACAGTTGAGCCTGCATGGGCCCTTCGAGGTGGCGGCGAACCGGCTCGGCGTCGGGCGTCGCGGTCGCCCGCAACGCCCGCCCGAAGGCACGGCGTCTCACTGCCTGCTCGAAGCAGTCGAGCGTCGGGTGGAGCGAAGCGCCCCGTCCCGGAGCCCGGCGATCCGGGTCGGGAACGACGACGTCGCCGTCGGGCCCGGTCCGGAGGACCACTCGCAGAAGCGCCGACCGGCTATCCCTGCGACGACAACCCACACAGGTGCGGGTCGGCTCCGGAGAGGTTCCAGTCCGGTCGGACAGCATCGAGTCTACCGCTTATGGGCGGGTGCCGCTGGTGCCACCCGTTCGGGGCGGCCCCGAGGACCCCTCGACGTCCGGACGGATGTCGATCCGCCAGCCGGTCAGCTTGGCGGCGAGGCGGGCATTCTGCCCCTCCTTGCCGATCGCGAGGGAGAGCTGGAAGTCGGGGACGACGACCCGTGCCGAGCGGGCGGCGCGGTCCACGACCGTGACCGACAGGACCCGCGCCGGTGACAGCGCGGAGGCGATGAACGCCTCGGGCGACTCCGACCAGTCGACGATGTCGATCTTCTCGCCGTGCAGCTCGGTCATGACCGCCCGGACGCGCGAGCCCATCGGGCCGATGCAGGCGCCCTTGGCGTTGACGCCGGACACCTTGGCGTGCACCGCGATCTTGGTGCGGTGCCCGGACTCGCGGGCGAGGGCCGCGATCTCGACCGAGCCGTCGGCGATCTCCGGGACCTCGAGCGCGAAGAGCTTGCGGACGAGGTTGGGGTGGGTGCGGGACAGCGCGATCTGCGGACCGCGGGGGCCGCGGCGGACCGAGACGACGTAGCAGCGCAGCCGCTGGCCGTGGACGTACTGCTCCCCCGGCACCTGCTCGGCGAGCGGGAGGATCCCCTCGACGTTGCCGAAGTCGACCGTCACGTGGTGCGGGCTCGCCGACTGCTGGATGACCCCGGAGACGATGTCCCCCTCGCGTCCCCGGAAGTCGCCGAGGATCGCCTCGTCCTCGATGTCGCGCAGCCGCTGGAGGATCACCTGGCGCGCGGTCGCCGCCGCGACCCGGCCGAAACCGGTCGGGGTGTCGTCGAACTCCGGACCGAGCTCCTTGCGAATGCGGGGTCCGGCCGGCGCCTCGGGCGTCGCCGCGCCGTCGGGGGACGGCTCGGTGGCACCGTCCTCCCCGGCAGGGGCCGGGGCCGAGTCGGCCTCGGGTGCGAACTCGGTCGCGGGCGGGACCTCGTCCTCGGGGATCTCGACCTCGAGCTCCTCGCGGGCGAGGATCGTCACGTGGCCGGTCCGGCGGTCGAGCTGGGCCCGCGCGTGGCGGTGGGCGCCCTCGGTGCGCTCGTAGGCGAGGAAGAGGGCCTCCTCGATCGCCGGGATGAGGACGTCGAGGGAGATGTCGCGTTCGCGCTCCAGGGAGCGCAGGACGGCCAGGTCGATGTCCATGCTCAGACCTCCCGCGCGTCGGAGTCGGAGTCGTCGTGGGCGGTCGCGTCGGAGTCCTCGTCGGCGCGGTTGAACTCCACCTGGACGACGGCCCGGCTCACCTGCGCGTAGGGGGTCGGGCGCTCCTCCGCGGAGTCAGCGACCGTGAAGGTCGCCGTGCTCGCATCCGCCCACACGAGGCGACCGGTGAAGGCCTCCCCGTCGGTCGGCGTCACGGTGACGAGCCGCCCGACGTTGCGCCGGTAGTGGCGCGGCAGGGTCAGCGGTCGGGTGACGCCCGGGGAGCTGACCTCGAGGACGTAGGGCGCCTCCCCCATGACGTCGCTCGGGTCGAGGACGGCGTTGATGGCGCGGGTCGCGTCGGCGACCTCGTCGAGGGTCAGCGGGTCGGTCGGCTCGGTCGTCGGGGCCGCGTCGTCGGGTCCGAGATCGCGGTCGACGCTGATCCGCAGGACACTGCGCCGGCCGGCCGGGGTGATGCTCACCTCGTCGACGACGAGGTCGCGCTCGGAGAGGGTGGGCTCGATGACCTCCTGGACCTGGTCCGGTGTCGCCATGGGCTCGTCCTCTCTGGAGTTGTCGTGCGCGACGGCGTACACCGTCGGCCACCCACTCTAGTGAGGCCCGCTCAGCGCTGCCAACGCGCCGTGTAGCCCGGCAGCGCCGCTCCCATGGCGGCGACGGCGGTCGGCTCGACCCACAGGGCGGTCGCCCACACGTCGGCCTGGACGAGGTCGGGTCCGACGACCGTGACCGACCCCGCGCGGACGACCGGGTCGCCCGTCCTCGGGTCGACGACGTGCGCCCCGCGAGCCGCGTTGCCGGAGGTCGCGACCGCTCCGCTCGTCACCGTGACGACGTCTCCGATCCGCCCGGCGTCGCTCGGGTCCTGGAGCCCGATCCGCCACGGTGAGGACCGCGGGTCGACCTCGCGGCCGACCCCGCACTCGATGTCGCCCCCGGCGTTGACCGACCAGGCGATCCCGGGCACGAGACGCAGGTGGGCCGCCGCCCCGGTCACCGCCCAGCCCTTGGCGAGGCCTGTCGGGTCGAAGCCGACCGTGTGGTCGGGGCCGCGGAGCGTCGAGGTGAACAGGCCGCCCGTGTCCCGCTCCGCGCGGACGCAGAGGAGCTCGACCTCGGTGAGCCACGGGTGCGCCTCGCCCCAGCGGAGCAGACCGCGCCGGACCCGGAGCAGGTCGCTGTCCGAACGCCACGGGGAGAGGACGGCGTCGACCCTGCGGAGGTGGGCGAATGCATTCGCCACCGCCGCGGTGACGTCGCCCCGGTCCGGGTCCGCGGCGCGGACGTGGATGCTGACGGGCATCCCCATGACCTGCTCGACGAAGGCCCGGGTGCGACGGGCCGGCAGGGTGAGCGGCGCGGCCATCAGAGATTTGCCTGGTCCAGGGCGGACTGGAGGCTCTGGATGTAGCCGTCGGAGGTGAAGGTCGCGCCGGACACCATGTCGATCTGGGCGCTCTGGGCGGTCACCGCCTCGCCGTTGAGGATCGGGACGGCATAGCTGTTGATCTCCTGGTCGCGGTGGTCGCTCCACGGGACCTGGGTGACGACCGACGTGGTGACCTTGCCGGCGACGACGGTGATCCGGACCTGGACGTCGCCGAAGCGCGTCGAGATCGCGTCGCCGGTGAAGGTCTTGGTGCTGCTCGCCGAGGGGGTCGTGGCCGCGGGGGTCGTGGCCGACGGGGTCGGGGTCGCCGCTCCGGTGCCGGAGGTGTCCGCGGAGGTGTCGTCGGCGCCTGCGGAGTCGGTCGTGCCGGCTCCGGAGGCGTCCGTGCCCGCATTCGCCGATCCGGCCGCGACGACGCCGGTCGCGAAGCTGCTCGACGTGGACGTGCGGTAGGAGAACAGGAGGACGAGGACGCTGACGGTGGACAGGGCCCAGTAGGTGAGGCGGCGCATGGTCGTGGTCCTTGGCTCAGTACTCGAAGAGTTCGAGGTGGAGGTGCTCGGCGGGGACGCCCGCGTCGAGGGCGGCGGTGCGGAAGGCGTCCATCCAGGCGGGCGCCCCGCAGACGTAGACCTCGCGGTCCGCGACGTCCGGGCAGACCTGGAGCAGCGCCTCGGCGTCGCCGAGGGCACCCGCGCGCTCGGGGAGCCAGGAGGTCCGTCCGGTCATCCGGTGCCCGTCGACGACGAGGTAGCGGGCTCCGCGCTCGGCCGCGAGGGCCGAGACCTCCTCGCTGTGGACGAGGTCCTCCAGGGTGCTGACCCGGTGGACGAGGGTCACCTCCCCCGGTCGCTGCGGCAGCGCTCCGAGGAGGGCGACCATCGGGGTCACGCCGATGCCGGCGCCGACGAGCAGGACCTTGTCGCGGACCCGGGTGCCCGGGTGCATTCGGCCGTAGGGGCCCTCGACGAGGACGCGGGTGCCCGACTCGAGCCGGCGCAGGCGGGCGGAACCGTCGCCGACGACGTCGGCGGTGAAGCGCAGGTGCCGGTCGGTCGGGGCGGCGGAGAGGGAGTAGGGGTTGGCGCGCGACCAGCCGTCCCCGTCGAGGAAGCGCCACTGGAAGAACTGTCCGCCCTGGGCTCCGAGGTCGGCGACCCGCCCGCTGACCGTCACCGCGACGCGCCCGCCGCCGAGGTCCTCCACCCGGGAGACGCGCAGCTCTCCACGCCACGAGCGCCAGAGCGGCAGCGCGACCCGCCAGAGGAGGACCGAGCCGGCCGCGAGTGCCCAGAGGGTCCACCACGCGAACGTCGCCGTCGTCGACGCGAGGAAGGACTGGCCGGTCCACAGCTGGTGCGGCAGCGCGAGACCGGCGCCGAGGTAGGCGTACAGGTGGATGAGGTGCCAGGACTCGTAGCGCAGCCGGCGACGAGCGGCCCGGACCGAGGTGACGACGACCATGCAGAGCGCGACGGTGCCGGCGATCGCGAGCAGCATTCCGGGGTAGTCGACCGTGAAGCCGACGATCGTCCCCCAGAGGCCGTCCCGGCCGGCCGCCGCATAGCCGAGGGTGATGAGGACGACGTGGGCGAGCATGAGGTTGAACGACGTGAACCCGACGAGGCGGTGGAAGCGCGCGAGCCCGTCCTGCCCCCACGCCTGCTCGACGACGGGGATGCGCGCCATGAGGGCGACCTGGACGAGGAGCAGCGCCGAGGCGACGAGGCCGGTGATCCGGCCGGTCGACGTGAGCGCCCCGGAGAGAGACGTGAGGTCGACGATGCCGCCGTCGTGGACCCAGAGGGCGGTCAGCGCCACGGGCACACCCCAGGCGAGGGCGCCGGTCGCGTCGCGCCACCAGCGCGGCACGCGTCGAATGCCGTCCGCCCGGCCGTCCGTGCGCACCGGGCCCGGGCTCGGGGCCGGGGCGGCGGGGGTGTCGATCGCGGTCACGAGAGAGAGCATCGCGAACGGTCCTGTGCCATCCCTGTGAGGCCGTGGTGCCCCCGGTGTGAGCGGCCGCCTCCGCTCGGCAGCCTCGGCTCCACCGGCGGGCCTCGTGACATGATCGCCGGCATGCCGAGCCAGCCCACGCGTCGCTCCGCCGTGCGCGCGGGTGGCCTCGGGGCGCTCGTCCTCGGCCTGTCGGCGTGCGGCATTCGGCTCGAGGCGGATGCGCCCCGGATCCCGCTCGTACCGACCCGGACCCCCCGCCCGGGTGAGGCCGGCCTGAGGGCCCTGCTCGACCACGGCACCGACGTCGTCGCGGCGTGCGAGGCGTGGACCGGACCCGGGGCGGCCCCGGCGGCAACGCTCGGCGGCGTCGTCCGCGCCCAGGACACGACGCTCGCAGCCCTCCTCGCAGCCGCGGGTGCGCCGACGACCTCGCCGACGACTCCCACGGCCTCCGCGACGACGGCCGCGACCCGTGGCTCGGCGGCGACGACGGGTCGGGTCGCGGCGGCGGCCGTCGCGACCCTGCCCGCCCTCCGCCCGATCGAGGCCGACCTGCTGCCGACAGTTGCGAGCATCCTCGCGAGCAGGGTCGCCTGGGCCACCATTCTCGGCCAGCCCGACGCGCTCGCGACGGTCGCTCCGCCCTCCGGTCCGACGGCGACGGCGAACGCGACCCCGGCGTCGACCCCGACCGCTCCCGGGGTCGGCTGGCTCGAGGCGACGTGGGCGGCGCAGTACGCCTTCGAGGTCGTCACGGCGCGCTCGGCCGGCGACCAGCGGCTCCGCGGGCGCCGGTCGCTCGAGCTCCTGGACCGGTCCGAGGCGGCGCAGCTCGCAGCTCTCGCGACGACCCCTCCCCCCAAGCCGATCGGCTTCGACCTGCCCTTCGCGGTGTCCGACGCGGCCTCCGCGCGCCGTCTCGCGGTCCACGCCGGCGAGGGCCTGCGGACGGCCTACGGCGCCCAGCTCGACGGTCCCCTGGGCGCCGACCCGCTCCTCACCGCGGCCCGGTGGCTCTCGGTCGCCGAGCGCACGGTCCTCGGCTGGGGGGGCAAGGCCGCTGCATTCCCGGGGCTCATGACGTAGCTGCTACGCCGAGCACCAGGCGTCGACGATGTCGAGGATCTCGAGGAGCTCGGTGACCGTCGCGTCCGGCACGTCGTCGACCTCGACGACCTGGCCCGTGGGCAGCACGCTGTGGGGGACCCAGATCGCCCGCATGCCGGCCTCGTGCGGTCCGTGGACGTCCTCGTAGAGCCGGTCGCCGACGTAGACGGCGTGGGCGGGCTCCACGCCGACGCCGGCGCAGGCGGCGGCGAATGCCGCAGGGTGCGGCTTCACGTGGTCGATCTCGCTGCTGTAGACGTCGGCGTCGAGCAGGTGCAGGACCCCGTCGCGCTCGAAGATCCCGCGGTGGTAGTCCCGCGACCAGATCGTGTTGGAGAGGACGCCGACGGCGATCCCCCGGTCCCGCAGGCCCTCCCACAGCGGGAGCACCTGCGGGTCGGTCCGGGTGTGCGGCTCCCAGAACCCGCGGTAGGCCGCGAGCGCCAGGTGCGCCCGGTCGTGCTCGGGGTCGAGGCCGGCGGCGTCGAGGACCTCGTCGATCGTCGCGCTCGAGTGGTCGTCGCGACCGCGGCCCCAGGCATTCGCCTCGGCCTGGAGAATGCGCTCCGCGAGCTCGTGCGCACGGGCCACGTCCTCCTCGGCGACGTCGGGCGACGAGAGCGACACCCCGTGGAGCTCACGCGCGTAGACGCGCCACTGCTCGCCGAGGTCGACGTCGTGCCACGGCGTGAGGGTGCCGCCCCAGTCGAAGACGACCGCGTCGACCGGCCGCGAGGTCACGCCCGCCCGATCTCCGCGAGGATCTCGGGGACCGCCGCGTCGACCGCCACCTCGCGGCGGTCGCCGGTCCGTCGGTCCTTGACCTCGATGGTGCCGTCGGCGAAGCCGCGACCGATGACGACGATCGTCGGGACACCGATGAGCTCGGAGTCCTTGAACTTCACGCCCGGGCTGACCTTGTTGCGGTCGTCGAGGAGGACGCTGGCGCCGGACGCCTCGAGCGCCCGGGTCAGCTCCTCGGCGAAGGTGAACACCTCGGCGTCCTTGCCGGTCGCGACGATGTGGACGTCGGCGGGGGTGATCGCGCGCGGCCAGACGAGGCCGAGCTCGTCGTGGTTGCCCTCGGCGATGCACGCGACCGCGCGGGACACGCCGACGCCGTAGGAGCCCATGATGACCGTCGTCAGCTTGCCGTTCTGGTCGAGCACCTTGAGGTCGAGCGCCTCGGCGTACTTGGTCCCGAGCTGGAAGATGTGCCCCATCTCGATCCCGCGCGCGGACTCCAGGCCGTGGCCGCAGCTCGGGCACTCGTCCCCGGGGCGGACGTCGGCCGCCTCGATCGTGCCGTCGGCGCTGAAGTCGCGCCCGGCGACGAGGTCGACGACGTGCCGGCCGGGAGCGTTCGCGCCGGTGACCCAGCGGGTACCGGGCGAGACGCGCGGGTCGAGGAGGTAGCGAATGCCGCTGCTCCCCTCCGTGCCGAGCACGCCGGGGCCGATGTAGCCCTTGACGAGCGCGGGGTTGGCGGCGAAGGCCGCCTCGTCGAAGGCCTCGACGGTCGAGGGGTCGACCTGGGCGGCGAGCCGCTTCTCGTCGACGCCGCGGTCGCCGGGGACGCCGATCGCGAGCGGTTCGCGGGTGCCGTCGGGGTGGACGACGGTGACGAGGACGTTCTTGAGCGTGTCGCCGGCCGCCCATGGCCGGTCGTCCCGGGGGAAGGTCGCGTTGAGGTGGTCGACGAGGGTCTCGATCGTCGGGGTGTCCGGGGTGTCCTCGACGTGCGCGGCGGGCGCGTCGTCCCAGCCGACGGCGTCGGGGGCCGGCACCTGGACCGCCTCGACGTTGGCGGCATAGCCGCAGTTGGGGCAGCGGACGTAGGTGTCCTCGCCGTTCTCGGCGGTCGCGAGGAACTCCTCCGACGTGGACCCGCCCATCGCACCGGCCATCGCCTGGACGATGACGTAGTGGAAGCCGAGCCGGTCGAAGATCCGGATGTAGGCGTCCCGGTGCAGCTGGTAGCTCTTGTCGAGCCCGGCCACGTCGACGTCGAAGGAGTAGGAGTCCTTCATGACGAACTCGCGGCCGCGGAGGATCCCGGCGCGCGGCCGCGCCTCGTCGCGGTACTTCTGCTGGATCTGGTAGATCGACAGCGGCAGGTCCTTGTAGCTGCTGTAGAGGTCCTTGACCGTGAGGGTGAACATCTCCTCGTGGGTCGGCCCGAGCAGGTAGTCGGCGCCCTTGCGGTCCTGGAGCCGGAAGATGTTGGGCCCGTACTCCTCCCACCGTCCGCTCGCCTCGAAGGGCTCCTTGGGCAGCAGCGCGGGGAAGAGCAGCTCCTGGGAGCCGATCTCGTCCATCTCCTCGCGGACGATCGCCTCGACCTTGCGGAGCACCTTGAGCCCGAGCGGCAGCCAGGTGTAGATGCCGGGGCTCACCCGACGGATGTACCCGGCGCGGACGAGGAGCCGGTGGCTCGGGACCTCAGCGTCCGCCGGGTCCTCGCGCAGGGTGCGAAGGAACAGGGACGACATGCGCATGGCCACGGGGGTACTCCATCGGTGCGGTCTGGTGGACGCCCAAGGATAACGACGGCGACGAATGCCGCGCGCCCGCATTCCCTCAGGGGCGGAGGGTCGCCGCGGTCGCCGTCAGGAAGGCGACGAGGGCGCCGAGCAGCCGGAGCCGGTCGGCCAGGAGTAGTCGCCGGAGCAGTCGCGGCTCGGGTCCGCCGGACAGGCGCCCGTGGGTCGGCGCGGCGACGAACGCCGTCCCGAGGACGGCGACGAGGGCGCCGAGGGCCGCCGCCACGAGCCACGGCCGCGGGCCGGCCGAGAGCAGGGCCCAGCCGCCGGTGACGACCAGCGCACCGTAGGTGAGGACGACGAGGGGGGTGATGCCGCGTGAGTGCCGCTCGTGCGCCGCCGACCAGTCGCTCGCCGGGACCTGCGCCAGGGCGGGGTAGACGACCAGCGTCACCGTCGCCTGGAAGCCCAGGTGCAGCGCGGTCGCCAGCGCGAACGCCACCCCTGCCCACCCGGCCCCGTCCACGACGGCAGCCTAGGTCGGGTCGCCCCCGCCACCGACCCGCGATCCCCTCGCCTCAGCGGTCGGCGTAGCGCGCCCGCGTCCCCGTGGCCCGGAACCCGAGCCGCTCGTAGAGGTCCCGCGCGTCGTTGTTGACGTTGACCGACAGCCAGACCTGCTCGGCGCCGGCGTCGCGGAGCGCGGCGAGCGACCGGACGACGAGGTGAGCGCCGAGCCGGCGGCCACGCCAGGCCGGCGCGACGCCGACCTGGTCGATCCACTCGTCCGAGACCGTGACGAAGCCGACGGGCTCCCCTGCCTCGTCGAGGACGACCCGCGAGTCCTGCGGGCGGAATGCGGGGTCCGAGGCGAGGTCCGCGGCCCACGCGTCCAGGGGTGTGTCGGGGAAGCCCGGCCGGTCGCCGAACGAGCGGCGGTAGGCCTCGTGGAAGAGCGGCGCGGTGTCGTCGTCGAAGGCGAGCCTTGTCAGGCCGGCGGGACGGGCGATGACCGGGACCTGGCGCAACGAGTGCCGCATGACGGTCTCAGCGAAGGTTCGCCGCATTCCCGCCTCGGCGAGCAGCGACTCGGTCGCGGCCGAGACGTTCTCGATCCGTGCCTTGAGCGGTCCGGGGGCCGCCTCGCGGCACCACCGGACGAGCTCGGCGCCGACGCCCTGCCCGCGCAGCCCCGGGTGGACGAGCCCGGTCGCGGTCCGCGACATCCCGTCGGGGAAGATCCCGCCCGCCGCGACGAGGTCGCCCGTCTCGTCCCGCCCGCCGATGCTCTGGTCGGACAGGAAGAACGTCCGCAGCATCGACTCGTCGGTCAGGTCCGGCAACCCGCCGTCCTCGCCGAGGCAGTCCTCCGCGAGCTGGAGGAGGGCGGGCAGGTCCTCCTCGGTCAGCGGGGTCCACTCGAGCTGGGTCACTGCGGCCCCCGGTCAGCGCAGGCGGCCCGAGGCCCGCAGGGCCGTGCGGATGAGGGGCCACTGGAGCGGCAGCCGCGCGACCGTGGCGCCGAGGTAGGCCTTGGCGGAGGTGTCGTCGGTCTGCTGGGCCCGCCGCGCGGCCCTGGCCGTCATCGTCGCGTTGCCCGGGAAGACGGCGACGAGGAGCGCGGCGCTCGCGAGTCCGGCGACCGAGCGGGTGCGCGGGTGCAGGAGCCCGGCGGCGCAGAGGAGCTCGGCGATCCCTGAGACGAGGACGACCTCGCGGCGGTAGGACCGGAGCGGCCCCGGGATGAGTCCGTAGAAGGTCTGTGGGCGGACGAGGTGCGTCGTGCCGGAGGTGACGAAGAGGGCGGCCAGCCCGGCGACGTCCTTGGTCAGGGCGGGGGTGGGGTGCAGGGCCATGCCCTCATCCAAGCATGGGCGAATGCGGACGGGCCCGGTCCACGTCGGTGGACCGGGCCCGTCGGGCGGATGTCAGCGGGTCACTTCTTGCCGCTGTCCCGCCACGCCTTGACCGCGGCGCGCGCGACGGCCTTGCCGCGTCGCAGACCCTCGCTCGCGGCCTTCTGCGCGACCGCCTTGGCCTGGTCGGCCGGCGTGGCCGCGGGCTGCCCCGCGGCGGCCGACGCCCCCGCACCGGCCATCGGGTCGGCAGCCGCCGGGGCCTTGGTCGCCGGCGGCGTCCATCCCGGGTAGGGGAACGGCTGCCACTGGACGTCGAGCCCCGCCTTCGGGTCGTCCATCACCTCGGCCGGCATGTCCCGCAGCGTGAAGCCGGCGTCGGCGGCCTCCTGGCGGATCGCGTCGTCGTAGGGCAGCTTGCGCCAGGCGTTGACCATGTAGGTCCTCGTCTTGAGGTAGTCGGCGTAGCGCTTGCCGTGGCTGTCGTTGGCACCGAGGTGCGCGAAGACGGCGATCCGGTCGCCATCGGCCGGGGCGACGTCCTCGGGCTTGTGCCGTCCGTGCTCGTCGGGCTCGGGGTAGGCCGCCTCCGGGTCCTTGAGGAGCATGCCGTTGCCCGAGTGGGTGATCCGCATGCTCCAGATCGCCAGGTCGCCCGGACGGGTCTTGACGTAGAGCGTCTCCCCGTCCTTGAGGTTGGGGATGTCGTGGCTGCCGATCTTGAGGTTGAGGCCACCGGTGTGCTCGACGTGGTCCTGGCAGTAGATGCCGAAGCGGAGCTGGGTGTAGGGGCTCTCCCAGTCCGGCGCCTTGGGGTCGAGGCGGTCGGTGTTGTCCTTGTGCCAGCCCTTCTGCGTCCCGTTGATCGTGAACGAGCTGTCGCCGGCGTAGAAGATCTCGTCGGTCCCGAGGAGCTTGCGGGCGACGGCCGCCATGCGGCCGTCGGTCAGCAGGTGCCGCATGCGCGGGTTGGCGAGCAGGTCGCCGCCGTGGCCCTGGGAGTCGTAGGCCTCCTGGCGGATCTGCGCGACCTCCTCGGGGGTGTAGACGTCATGGAGGATCGCGTAGCCGCGCGTCCAGAAGTCGTCGACGTCGAGGGCCTCGAGCGCCTGGTCCATCATGCGTGCTCTCCTTGCGGTCTCATGGGCCCCGGATGGCCCTCGGGGCGACGTTAGCATCGCGCCCGCCGGGTCGGCCTCCGGCGCTCGTCAGAGCAGCACGGTCGTGAACGACCCGATCTCGGTCATCCCGCAGGCCCGGTAGGTCGCGACCGCGGGCAGGTTGAACTCGTTGACGTAGAGCGTCGCGTGGCTCGCGTGGTCGGCGAGGATCTGCTCGAGGGTCGAGGCCATGAGGGCACCGGCGAGCCCGCGGCCGCGCAGCTCCGGCGCGAGCCAGACCCCCTGGATCTGGCAGCAGTCGAGGGCCACCGACCCGACGTCCGCCTTGAAGACGACGCGGCCCTCCTCGACGACGACGTAGGTCTGCCCGAGCTCGACGAGCGCCTCGATCGACTGCCGGTAGGACCGCGGGCTGCCCGAGTAGGGCGCGTAGCCGATCTCTGCGGTGAACATGTGCTCGGCGGCCGGCAGGACGAGGTCGACCTCGTCGCGGCGCGCCGGGCGCACGCGGTCGTCGGTGCGAATGCCGAGGGCCGAGGGCGGGGTCCGCGTCCCGAGGAGCGGCTGTCGCCTCCGGACCGCGCGAGCGGGTCCCCAGTCCGGCTCGAGGTGGGCCCACAGCATTCGCACGTCGTCGGTCGGACCGAGGATCGAGGCGACCCGGTGGCGCCGGCGACGCAGCCGGTCGGCGTAGTGGGACGCGGAGTCCGGTGTCAGCCCGAGGGGCACGACGTTGGCCGACGCCCAGCAGATCGACCGGATCGCGCCTTCGTCGTCCCGCGTCGCGAGGAGGTTGTCCTGGCGGTTGCCGATCGGACCCGCGACGAGCCGGGCCGCGACGAAGACGCTCGCCGGCGGGTCTCCGGCGCAGTAGTCGAGCGCCGCGACGCGATCCTCCTCGCCGAGGATCTGCACGGGCGTGCGGGTGCGCAGCACACCCCAAGCCTACGGTGAGAGCCCGCTCCCCCGGGTCGAGTCAGCCGACCGTGACGGTCGGGGCGCCGGCGGTCTCCTCGTCGACCGGCTCGCCCATCTCCTCGGCGAGCCGCATCGCCTCCTCGATGAGCGTCTCGACGATCCGGGACTCCGGGACGGTCTTGATGACCTCGCCGCGGACGAAGATCTGGCCCTTGCCGTTGCCGGAGGCGACGCCGAGGTCGGCCTCGCGCGCCTCGCCCGGACCGTTGACGACGCAGCCCATGACGGCGACGCGGAGCGGGACGGTCATGCCCTCGAGGCCGGCGGTCACCTCGTCGGCGAGCTTGTAGACGTCGACCTGGGCGCGGCCGCAGCTCGGGCAGGAGACGATCTCGAGCTTGCGGGGGCGCAGGCCGAGGCTCTGGAGGATCTGGTTGCCGACCTTGACCTCCTCGACCGGGGGCGCGGACAGCGAGACGCGGATCGTGTCGCCGATCCCCTTGGACAGCAGCGCGCCGAATGCGGTCGCCGACTTGATCGTCCCCTGGAAGGCCGGCCCGGCCTCGGTGACGCCGAGGTGGAGCGGCCAGTCGCCGCGCTCGGCGAGCAGCTCGTAGGCCTTGACCATGACGACGGGGTCGTTGTGCTTGACCGAGATCTTGAAGTCGTGGAAGTCGTGCTCCTCGAACAGGCCCGCCTCCCACACAGCCGACTCGACGAGAGCCTCGGGCGTCGCCTTGCCGTACTTGTCGAGGATCCGCTTGTCGAGGCTGCCGGCGTTGACACCGATGCGGATGCTGACGCCGGCGGCCTTGGCGCGCTTGGCGATCTCACCGACCTGGTCGTCGAACTGGCGGATGTTGCCCGGGTTGACGCGGACGGCCGCGCAGCCGGCGTCGATCGCCGCGTAGACGTACTTCGGCTGGAAGTGGATGTCGGCGATGACCGGCAGCTGGCTGTGCTGGGCGATCTCGGCGAGCGCGTCGGCGTCGTCCTGCGTCGGGCAGGCGACGCGGACGATGTCGCAGCCCGCCGCGGTCAGCTCGGCGATCTGCTGGAGCGTCGTGTTGACGTCGGAGGTCAGCGTCGTCGTCATCGACTGGACGCTGACGGGGCTGTCGCTGCCGACGCCGACCTTGCCGACCTGGATCTGGCGGGTCCGGCGGCGCGGCGCCAGCGTCTGCGGGGGCAGGGAGGGCATTCCGAGTCCGACACTCATGGGCCAAGTATCCCCCGCTGGCGGGCGGGAACCGCATCGGGTCGCGCGACGTCGATGGCAGCATGACGACCATGGACGACGCAGACGTGCGCCAGTGGGCCCGACGGGCCCTGACCTCCTTCGACCGGGCGGACGAGCAGCTGCTCATCGCCCGGAAGTGGTCCTGGCTGGACCGGGTGTTCCCGGGCAGCTACGCCTCGGCGCGCAAGTACCGCTGCCTCGACGCCGCCACTCACGCGCTCGAGGGCGCCCGGCGGGCAGAGGAGCACCTGGCCAAAGGAGGCGTCCGGGCGGCGACCTTCGTACCGCCGATCGACGTGCCCGCCTCGCAGCGGATGCGGGACTCGGCATTCCAGGTATGGGGCCACGCAGCCGAGACGCACCGCCTCATCGAGGACACCCGCCGGCGGATCGTCGCCGCGCGACCGGCCTGGGAGGTGCTCGCCGCCGGCTCGGAGTGAGCAGCCGTCGCCGGGCTCGCTCAGGGGGGTCGCAGACCCGGCGGCTCAGCCGCCGAGCTTGATCGGGTTGACGATGTCGGCGTAGATGAGCAGCACCGACATGACGATGAGGACCATCGACATCGCGTAGGCGATCGGGAGGGCCTTGG
Organism: uncultured Actinomycetota bacterium; assembly: GCA_963752365.1. Lineage (GTDB taxonomy): Bacteria > Actinomycetota > Actinomycetes > Actinomycetales > Dermatophilaceae > CAVVXY01. The sequence goes on along the minus strand of CAVVXY010000008.1, from coordinate 213,831 downwards.
CGACGTCGACGTGGCCGGGGTCGGGAAGACCGCGCAGGCGGGCCCAGCCGCGCTTGACGCCCTCCCAGAGCGCGCCGGCGACGTGGCCGCCGTCGAGCGGCAGCAGCGGCACGAGGTTGAAGACGAAGAGCGCGAGGTTGAGCGAGCCGAGCAGGCCCACGAGCAGAGCCATGATGCTGCCGAAGTCGGTCCTGAGCCCCGGGATCAGCCCCGCGCTCGCCTCGCCGGCGATCCGGCCGACGCCGACGACGGAGATCGGGCCGTTGATGTCCCGCTCGCCGCCACCGAAGGTCGTCCTGACGATGTCGACCATCTTCTGCGGGATCTTGAGGATGACCCCGGCGGTCTGCGCGATGCCGTTGCCGATGATGCCCGGGACGGCGGTGACCGACTTGCGCTCGGTGACGACGAGCGGCGCGGAGGAGACGCCGAGGAAGCCGGCCTCCTCGGTCACGACCTTGCCGTCCGACCCGAGCACCGGCTGCCCGTCGGCGCCGTAGACCGGCAGGACGTTGCGCATGGGGGTCACCGTGAGGGGGACCTCCTTGCCGTCGCGGAGCACGACGACCTGCGTGGCCCGGTCGACCCGGGGGCGGATGATCCGCGACACGTCGTTGTTGCCGGTGATCGCGACGCCGTCGATGGAGAGCAGCTGGTCGTCGGGGCGGATGCCGGCGCGGTAGGCGGGCGTCTCCTGCCCCGAGCTGCACGTCGCGGGGTCGACGGCCTTGGCGTTCTCGAACTTCGCGGCGCACTTGTAGACCGCGGCGACGACCGCTCCGGGCTTCTCGGTCGCCATGCCGTGGAGGACCGCGAGCCCGCCGATGAGGACGGTCGCGATGAGGAGGTTCATGACCGGGCCGCCGAGCATGATGACGACCTTCTTGACGACCGGAAGCCGGTAGAACACCCGCCGCTCGTCCCCCGGCTGCACCTCCTCGAGCGAGGTCTTGCGCGCCTCGTCGATGAGCTGGCTGAAGCGCCCGGTGCTCGACACGCGCATCTTGCTCGGGTCGTCGCCCGGCTTGGGCGGGAACATCCCGATCATCCGGATGTAGCCACCGAGCGGAATGCCCTTGATGCCGTACTCGGTCTCGCCGCGCCGCCGCGACCAGACCGTCGGCCCGAAGCCGACCATGTACTGGGTCACGCGGACGCCGAACCTCTTGGCCGGCACGAGGTGCCCGATCTCGTGCAGGGCGATCGACAGCCCGACGCCGAGGACCATGAAGAGGACTCCGGCGAGGAACTTCAGTGCGGTCATGCTTCTCCCGATCCGGCGTGGGCCCGGTCGCCCGCACCGCCGAGGACAGTATGCGCCTGCTCCCTGGCCCAGGCGTCGGCGGCGAGGACGGCGTCGATCGAGTCGGCCGCTCCCCCGCTGTGCTCGGCGACGACCCGCTCGACGGTGTCGACGATGTCGAGGAAGCCGATCCGGCCCTCGTGGAAGGCGTCGACCCCGACCTCGTTGGCGGCGTTGTAGACGGCCGGGTAGGTCCCGCCCGCCTCGCCGACCTGCCGGGCGAGGCGGACGGCGGGGAATGCCGTGTCGTCGAGCGGCTCGAAGGTCCAGCTCTGCGGGACCGTCCAGTCGGTCGCCTCGTCGATGTCGTCGAACCGCTCCGGCCAGCCGAGGGCCAGTGCGATCGGGAGGAGCATCGAGGGCGGGCTCGCCTTGGCGACCGTCGACCCGTCGCGGAACTCGACCATCGAGTGGACGACGGACTGGGGGTGCACGACGACGGCGATCCGGTCGAAGGGGATGTCGAAGAGCAGGTGCGCCTCGATGACCTCCAGCCCCTTGTTGACCAGGGTCGCGGAGTTCGTCGTGATGACCCGGCCCATGTCCCACGTCGGGTGCGCGAGCGCCTGCGCCGGCGTCACGTCCCGGAGCTGCTCGCGCGTCATCCCGCGGAACGGGCCGCCGCTCGCCGTGACGACGAGCCGGCGGACGTCCTCGCGACGCCCCGCGCCGAGACACTGGAGGATCGCCGAGTGCTCGCTGTCGACGGGCAGGATCTGCCCCGGCCGGGCCGCGGCGCGGACGAGGTCGCCGCCGACGATGAGCGACTCCTTGTTGGCGAGCGCGAGCCGGCCGCCCGCCTCGAGCGCCGCGAGCGTCGGACGCAGCCCGATCGCCCCGGTGATGCCGTTGAGGACGACGTCGGCCCCGACGCCGGCGGCGACCGTCGCCGCGCCCGGCCCACCGACGAGCTCGGGGTGGTAGGCGGGAGTCGTCGGGTCGGCATTCGCCGACAGCGCGGAGCGCAGCGCGGGGAGCGAGGCCTCGTCGGCGACCGCGACGAGCGCCGGGCGGAGGGCGAGCGCCTGCCGGGCGATGAGCTCGACGTTGCGGCCCGCGGAGAGGGCGACGACCCTGAAGCGGCCGGGCACCCTGTCGAGGACCTCGAGGGCCTGGGTCCCGATCGAGCCGGTCGAGCCGAGGATCGCGAGGGTCTGCGTCACCGGCCCATTGTCGCCGACGCGCTCAGCCCGAGGTCCGCAGGTGGGTCCACGGCCGGGCGAGCCGGAAGCTCCGCCCGGTGACCTCGCTCGGGGTGATGGCGACGTAGGCGTGCTTGGCCGTCGGCACCCAGGAGCGCAGCGGCAGCTCCTCGACGATGTCGGCGGAGTGGCCGTCGAGGACGGTCGCGCGGCCCCGGACGACGACGCTCCAGGCGGACTCGTCCTCGACGGCGTCGATCTCGAAGGCGACGTCGTCGTTCATCGTCAGGCCGAGGAGCTTGGAACCCTCCGCCGTGCGGAAGAAGAGCCGCCTCCCGTCGGTCGCGTAGTTGACCGGGCTGATGTGGACCTCGCCGACGAGGTGATAGGCCAGCCGGGCGAACTCGTTCTCCCTCAGGCGCTCCCAGCACTCGAGGTCTGAGAGCTCCTCGACGGGCGAGCCGTCACGGTTCGGGTCGTACGACATCTCGATCGCCTCCTCGGCATCTACTACTTCGTGTCGTAGTTCAGCATTGCACGCGGGTGGCCGGCCGCGCGAGGCATCGGCGTGATCCCCCCGTCACACCCGGTCGACGATCGTCACCGACAGCGCGGGACATTCCCCCTCGGCGTCGGAGAGCACCTGCCGGATCCGCTCGAATGCCGAGCGGTCCCTCTCCCGCAGCCCGGCCGTGCCGTCCCAGACGAGCTCGGAGCCGGGCGCCCGGTGGTAGCGCTGGAGGAGGCAGTCGAAGAGGGCGTCGAGGTTGTGCCCGAACCAGTCCGGGAAGCCGAGGACCTCACCGAAGCGGGCGATGCTGTCGGCCTTGTCCTCCCCAACGGGGACGATCGCGATCGGCCGGCGCGCGGCATTCGCCTCCCGGACGACGTCGGCGATGGCGGTCTCGGGCCCGAGCGTCCGCATCAGCGGCCCCTGTCGATCTGACGGAAGCTGTCGTAGTGGTCCTCGGTCCAGTAGAGGTCGCCGTCGGCCCCGGTGATGATCCGCAGGGGACCCCGGTCGCCGCGGGTGCCCTGCTTGACCGTGTACTCGCGGTAGTAGGTCCGGGCGCGGACCGGCAGGATCCGCTCCCGGTTCTGGAAGGTCTGGCCGTCCTCCTCGAAGGGGTACGGACCACCGCCGGCGATGAGGGCGAGGGTGTCCCGGGCGATCCGCGGCAGCCGCGACTCGGCGACCGTCGACAGTCCCGAGTCGGGGGTCGCGTCCGAGCCGCTCGTCGGGGTCGCTCCGGTCCGCACCGACCCCCCGCCGGCGGCGGGGGCCGACCCCGAGCGCCCTGCCCACAGCGCGAGGGCGACGACGAGCACGACGAGGCTCGCGATCGCGACGAGCCGGCCGGGCGGAATGCGGGAGCGCACCCGCCCATCCTCGCGGACGCGGGCGTCCGCGGGCGGGGTCGGGGTCGCGCCGGTGCCGTCAGACCGTGATGACGCGCTCGTCGACGAGCCGCTCGGTGACGGCCTGCCCCTTGACGTGGAAGCGCCCGTGCTCGAAGTCCTTGGTCAGCTCGACGAGCATGCCGGAGCGGCCGTGCCGGTTCTTCTCGACGGAGAGGATCGCGATGGCGTTGTAGCGCTCGACGTTGCCGAGGTCGTAGACGAGGTGCTCGCGCGAGACGATGTTGGCCTTGTTGGCGAGGAGGAGGACGACGTCGGCCTCGTAGGCGAGGGCCGAGGAGCCACGCAGGTCGTGGGTGCGCATCCGGTGGCCCGCGGAGAGGCTCTCCTTGTCGGCCGCCGAGATCGCGATGATCGGCGAGCCGATCGCGAGCGCCATGTCCTTGAGGCCCTCGGTGACGGCGGTGATCCGCTCCTCCTCCCCGACGCCCGGGAGCGGCACCTTCTGGAGGTAGTCGACGAGGATGATTGGCGCCTGGCCGGCGGCGCCCGCGACGCGGTCGGCGGCCCGCTCGATCTCGGCGAGGGTCGTCGAGGCACCGGAGGACTCGTGGATGTGCATCCGGTCCGCGTATCCGGTCAGCGCCTCGAAGGCCGAGTCGCCGCCGGGCATACGGCCGAGCAGCCTCTCCAGGGAGTCGACCCCGCCGGACTCGAATGCCTTCCGGACCTGGTCGACGCGTGCCGCGCCGGGCCCGTGGCTCTCGGCCGCCTCGAGGGAGACGAGCCGCTCGAGGAGGGTGTACGCCTCGTGCTCGAAGGAGAGGACGAGGCCCACCCCGCCGGCGGCGACGGCGTTGCGGAGGACCTGGAGACCGAAGGTCGTCTTGCCCTCCCCGTGGGAGCCGCCGAGGAGGCAGAGCTCACCGGAGCGCAGCCCGCCGGTCAGGGCGCTGTCCAGGTCGGGGAACCCCGTCGGCAGCACGAGCGCGCCCGCGGCGCCCCCCTCCGCGAGGGCGGCGTCGGTCTCGTCGAGGAGCGAGGTCAGGGACCTCAGTCGCTCGACGTGCGAGCCGGAGGCGGACGTCATGCGGCCACCCAAGCACACGGGGCGAGCGCCCGTCACCGGATCGGCGTCAACCGTTCGGGTGGTCTCCTCAGAGCGCGATGCCGACGTACTTGGTCTCGAGGTACTCCTCGATGCCCTCGAACCCGCCCTCGCGGCCGAAGCCGGACTGCTTGACGCCGCCGAAGGGCGCGGCCGGGTTGGAGACGATGCCCTGGTTGATCCCGACCATGCCGAACTCGAGCGCCTCGGCGACCCGGATGACGCGGGCGTTGTCGCGGGTGAACACGTAGCCGACGAGGCCGTACTCGCTCGCGTTGGCCAGCGCGACCGCCTCGGCCTCGGTCCGGAAGGTGACGACGGGGGCGACCGGCCCGAAGATCTCCTCGGACAGCATGCGCGCGTCCTGGGGGACGTCGGCGAGGACGGTCGGCGGATAGAAGTTGCCGCGACCGGACGGGACGGTGCCCCCGGTCACGACCCGCGCGCCCTTGCCGACGGCGTCCTCCACGAGCTCGGCGACGCCGGCGCGCGCCCTGGCCGTGATGAGCGGGCCGACGTCGACGCCCTTGGCGGTGCCCTTGCCGATGGTGAGCCCGGCCATCCGCGCGCCGAACTTGTCGGTGAACTCCGCGGCGACGTCCTCGTGGACGATGAACCGGTTGGCCGCCGTGCACGCCTCGCCGATGTTGCGCATCTTGGCGAGCATCGCGCCGTTGACCGCCGCGTCGACGTCGGCGTCCTCGAAGACGACGAACGGGGCATTCCCACCGAGCTCCATCGACAGGCGGAGCAGCTGGTCGGCGCTCTGCTCGACGAGCTTCTTGCCGACGGCCGTCGACCCGGTGAAGGTCAGCTTGCGGGCGCGCGGGTCGCGGATGAGCGGCTCCATGACGGCGCCCGAATGCGTCGTCGTCACGACGTTGACGACGCCCCGGGGGACGCCGACCTCCTCGAGCAGCCGGACGAGCGCGAGCATCGTGAGCGGCGTCTCGTGGGCCGGCTTGACGACCATCGTGCAGCCGGCGGCGATGGCCGGCCCGATCTTGCGGGTGCCCATGGCGAGCGGGAAGTTCCACGGCGTGATCATGAGCGTCGGTCCGACCGGCTGCTTCATCGTCACCAGGCGGGTCAGGCCGTTGGGGGCGACGGAGTAGCGGCCGCTGATCCGGACCGCCTCCTCGGCGAACCACCGGAAGAACTCGGCGCCGTAGGTCACCTCACCGCGTGCCTCGGCGAGCGGCTTGCCCATCTCGAGCGTCATGAGCATCGCGAACTCCTCGGCCCGCTCGGTGAGCAGCTCGAACGCGGAGCGGAGCAGCTCGGAGCGGTCCCGCGGCGCGGTGCGCGCCCAGTCGGCCTGCGCGTCGACGGCGGCGTCGAGGGCGGCGAGCCCGTCGGCGACGGAGCCGTCGGCGACCTCGAGGAGGGTGCGTCCGGTCGCCGGGTCCTCGACGGGGAAGGTCGTCCCGCTGCTCGCGTCCCGCCATTCGCCACCGATGTAGAGCTGGGTCGGGACGGCGGCGAGGACGGACTTCTGCGTGACGGCCATGGGCTCAGTCTTCCAGTCGGGTGCGGATGCGGGTCAGCGGTCCTCCAGGCCCCAGGCCGAGCCGTAGCCCTCGGGCTTGGGGGCGGCGAGGAGGTCGAGGAACGGGACGGCGTCGAATGCCTCGGGGCCGAGCACGCCGGTGCCCGACCATGCCCCCGTGGCGAGGAGCTCGAGCGCGACGACCGGGTTGATCGCGGTCTGCCACACGACGCACTGGGCGCCGTACTCGGCCATGGAGACCTGGTTGTCGACGACGTGGTAGAGGTAGGTCCGGCGTGGCTGGCCGTCCTTGCCGGTGCCGGTGACCCAGAGGCCGGCGCAGGTCTTGCCCTCGAGCTGCGGGCCGATCGTCGCCGGGTCCGGGAGGGTGGCCGCGACGAGGTCCCGGGGCGCGACCTGGACGCCCTTGACCGTGATCGGCTCTGTCCCGTCGAGCCCCAGGGTCCGCAGCGCCTTGAGGATGCTGATCATCTCCTCGCCCAGCCCGTACTTGAAGGTGACCCGGTCGGCCTGCACCCAGCGCGGCATGAGGAGCACCTCCTCGTGCTCGACGTGGACGCACTCGACCGGCCCGATGCCCTCGGGGAAGTCGAAGACCTCCGGCTCGCTGAACGGCTCGAGGGTGTAGAAGCCCGCCTCGAGCGACCCGCCCGCCTCGGCACGCTCGCGCTCCCAGACGATGGGCGGGTTGAGGCATTCCTCGATGATCGTCCACATCGAGAAGCCGGGCGCGAAGCCCTCGGTGCCGTCCGGGCGGTAGTAGGCGAGGTTGGCACCGTCGCGGGTGCCGAGCTCCTCGATGTGGGAGAAGAGGTGGTCGGCGGCGTAGCGGGCGAACACGTCGGACAGGCCCGGCTCGACGCCGATCCCGAGGAGGGCGAGCTGGCCGCGCGACTCCCACTCCCCCGCGGTCGCGAACTGCTCGTCGCCGAGCTTGACGTGGGTCCTGGCGTAGGGCTCGGCCGGGTGCCGCTGCGACAGCGACATCGCCATGTCGAGGTAGGTCGCGCCCCCGGCGAGCGTGCCGCGGAAGATCGGCATGACGAAGCGCGGGTCCACGGCGTTGAGGACGTGGGTCGCGCCGACGAGCCGGACGAGGGCGGTCACCGCCGCCTCGTCGGACGCGTCGACCTGCATCCCGTGGAAGCGGTGCTCGCCCTCCCGCGTCGAGGTCACCGCGTCGACCGTCGTGCGCGCCCGGCCGATGTCGTAGTCGGCGACGACGAAGACGCTGAAGAAGTCGCGTTGCACGGCGATCCTGGCCGCCGCGTCGCCGACCCCGCCGGCGCCGATCATGAGGATTCTCAAGGGAGCTCAGTCCTTGGGTCGGCGGGCGTTGCTGATGACCTGACCGGCGATCACGAGGAGCACGGCGATGAGGAACATCGAGAACCCGATGACATTGGCCTGGGCGGGGATGCCGCGCAGGTAGGAGACGTAGACGAACTTGGGGAAGGTCGTCTCGTTGCCGGAGACGAAGTTGGTGATGATGAAGTCGTCGAAGGACAGCGAGAACGCCAGGAGCGCCGCCCCGACGATGCCGGGCAGGACGAGCGGGAAGGTGACCTTCCAGAATGCCGAGCCCGGGCTCGCGTAGAGGTCGGCCGCCGCCTCCTCGAGCTTGGGGTCCAGGGAGAGCAGCCTCGCCTTGACCGTGACGACGACGAAGCTGATGCAGAACATGATGTGCGCGATGACGATCGTCCAGAAGCCGAGCCGGAGACCGACGCTGGAGAAGCCCTGGACGAAGATCGTGAGGAGCGAGGCGCCGAGGACGATCTCGGGCGTCGCCATCGGGAGGAAGACGAGGATGTTGGCTGTCGTGCGGCCCTTGAACCGGTGCCGGACGAGGGCGAAGGCGAGCATCGTCCCGAGCGCGGTCGCCACGAGCGTCGCGATGATCCCGACCTGGAGCGACACCCCGAGCGCCTCGCAGACACCGGGGGCGCCGCACGGGTTCTTCCAGTGCGCGAGGGTCGGCGACCCGCTGGGATTCCAGGTGATGTTGGACTTGCGGTAGTTGTTGAACGAGAAGACGAACGTGTACGCGACCGGGACGAACAGGTAGAGCAGCACGAGGATCGCCGCGGCGAGGGCGAAGCGGTCCGCCGCCCACGCCTTGGTCCGCTGCCAGCCCGAGGGGCGGAATGCAGCACCGGTCGTCGGGCGGGCGGCATTCGTCACAGCGCTCACTGGGCCACCATGTTCGTGTTGAGGCTCTCCGATAGGGCCTTGATGCACCCCGGGTGCCGCCAGGTCACTGCCCTGCTCGCTTGACGCCAAGGACGTCCACTGTGAGATCTGCAGGATCTGGTGGTTGCCCGGGACGTGTGGACCGTCGATAGGGCTGTGCGCCGAGACCAGCGGTGGTTGAGAGCGCCGATCAGTGAGCGAACCGGCAGGCACGTCCCGGCACCAACGACACCTGAAGACATGGGTGCCTCCCCACTGGATCTAGCAGCGAGGAGGCTGACGTGAAGTCTGCCAGCAACACCCCGAGTAGTGAACGGCCACTGGTTCTGCCCGAGGTCGCCCCCAACGACGTGACCGCGGGCGTCGACTGGGCCCGTGACGACCACGCCGCGTGCATCGTCGATGGACATGGCCGCAAGGTCGCCACCGCGGTGGTCGAGCACACCATCAGCGGTTTGCGTGAGCTGGTGGCGTTCCTGGGCCGTCACGGAGCCGGCGAGGTCGCGATCGAACGACCCGACGGTCCAGTGATCGACACGCTCCTGGCCGCCGGTCTGGTCGTCGTGGTGATCTCCCCGAACCAGGTCAAGAACCTGCGTGGCCGCTACGGCTCGGCAGGCAACAAGGACGACCGGTTCGACGCCTACGTCATGGCCGACACCCTGCGTACCGACCGTGCCCGACTGCGACCGCTGGTCCCCGACGCCGAGGCAACCGTCGCGCTGCGCCGCGCCTGCCGTGCCCGCAAGGACCTGGTCAAGCACCGCGTCGCCGCGGCCAACCAGCTCCGCGCCCACCTGCACAACGTCTTTCCCGGCGCCATCGGCTTGTTCAGGGACCTCGACTCCGAGATCGCCCTGGCGTTCCTGACCCGCTTCGACACCCAAGAACGCGCCGACTGGCTGACTCCCAAGCGGCTCGGCCACTGGCTGGCCCAGCAGAGCTACTCCGGACGCACGGACCCCAACGTCCTTCACCAGCGGCTCCGGGACGCGCCCCGTGGAGCCACCGGCGAGCACGCCACCAGCCAGGCGGCCATCACCGCCGGCTACGTCGCGCTGCTGCGGACCCTGCTCGAGCAGATCAAAGCCATCTCGACCCAGATCGACCGTCAGCTCGACGCGCACGCCGACGCCCACATCTTCACCAGCCTGCCCAGATCGGGCCGGGTCCGCGCCGCCCGGCTCCTGGCCGAGATCGGCGACTGCCGAGCCCGGTTCCCCACCCCCGAATCGCTGACCTGCCTGGCCGGCGCAGCACCCTCCACCCGACAGTCCGGCAAACTCCGCGCCGTCGGCTTCCGCTGGTCCTGCGACAAGCAACTGCGCGACGCCGTCACGGACTTCGCCAACGACTCCAGACACGCCAACCCATGGGCCGCCGACCTCTACGACCGATCCCGAGAACGCGGTCACGACCACGCCCACGCCGTCCGCATCCTCGCCCGAGCCTGGCTCCACGTCATCTGGCACTGCTGGCAAGACCGCGTCGCCTACGACCCCGAAAACCACCGCGCACTGCAACGCGTCCTCGCCCATCAGAACGAGGCGGCTTGACATAGGGCTTCTCACAGGAGGTTCTCCGTCCCGTAGCGCCGGACGTAGATGAACACGCCGGCGAGGATGAGGGCCATGAGCGTGAAGCTCAGGGCCGCGGCCGTCGGGAAGCCGCCGACGACCTTGAAGAACTGGCTCTCGATGACGTTGCCGACCATCTTGGTGCTCCGGTCGGAGCCGAGCAGCTCGGCGTTGACGTAGTCACCGGCGGCGGGGATGAAGGTCAGCAGCGTCCCGGCGACGACCCCGGGCATCGACATCGGCAGGGTGACCGTCCGGAAGGTCGTGAACCCGTTGGCGTAGAGGTCGCCCCCGGCCTCGATGACCCGCTTGTCGGCGCGCTCGAGCGAGGCGTAGATCGGCAGGACCATGAAGGGCAGGAAGTTGTAGGTGAGACCCGCTACGACGGCCATCCACGTCTCGGTGATGTGCCCCCCGGGCAGGACGTGGAGCCAGCGCAACGACGAGGCGACGGGGCCGTCGTCGGCGAGGATCTGCCGCCACGCGATCGTCCGGAGGATGAACGAGGTGAAGAACGGCGCGATGACGCAGATCATCATCAACCCGGCCCAGCGCCCGGCCTTGAACGCCATCGCGTAGGCGAGCGGGTAGGCGAGGCAGAAGGCGAAGAACGTCGCGAGCCCGGCGAAGAGCAGCGAGCGGCCGAAGTGCGGCGCGAACTCGGTCAGGGCGTTCCAGTAGGTGCCGAAGTTCAGGTCCCGGTAGTAGTAGCCGGGGTAGCCCGGGAACCCGGACTGGAGACTCACGGTGAAGAGCTGCCCGAGCGGAAGGATGAAGAAGAGGAGCAGCCAGACGAAGCCGGGCAGGAGCAGCAGGTAGGCCATGCGGGACCGCCCACCCCGCGCCTGGTCGTCGGCGGCCGACGCCGGTGCCCCACCCCCTCCGGCGTGCGCCATCGCGCTCACGTGGTGCTCACTCTGCGGCCTCGGGGTCGACGACGGCGGCGGCCGCGGCCTCCTTGTCGTCCACCGGGACGCCGAAGGCGTGCGCGGGGTCCCAGGACATCCACACGTCGTCGCCGGGTCGCAGGTCGATCGGCTCGACGTCGAGGTTCTGCTCGTAGACGCTCCACCGGGTGCCGCTCGCGACCTCGACGAGGTACTGCGTCGCGACGCCGATGAAGGACACGTCGACGACCGTCGCGCGCATGTCGTCGCCGACGCCGTGCGGCTGGTCGCGGTGGACCCGGACCTTCTCCGGGCGCACCCCGAAGGTCACCTCGCCGTCCCCGACCTGGCTCCTCGCCCTGGGGATCTTGACTCGCGAGTCGTTGACCTCGGCGACGAGGAAGTCGCCGTCGGAGTCGATGATCCGGCCCGTCCCGAGGTTGGACTGGCCGACGAAGTTGGCGACGAAGGTCGTCCGGGGCAGGTCGTACATCGCGGCCGGCGGACCCATCTGCTCGATGCGACCGTGGTTCATGACCGCGACGGTGTCGGCCATCGTCATGGCCTCCTCCTGGTCGTGGGTCACGTGGATGAAGGTGATCCCGACTTCGGACTGGATCCGCTTGAGCTCGACCTGCATCTGCCGGCGCAGCTTGAGGTCGAGGGCGCCGAGGGGCTCGTCGAGGAGGAGCACCTCCGGCTGGTTGACGAGGGCGCGCGCGACCGCGACGCGCTGCTGCTGGCCACCGGAGAGCTGCGCGGGCCTGCGACCCGCGAGGTGGCTCAGCTGGACGAGCTCGAGGGCGTCGTCGGCGAGTCGGGGCGCGTCCTTGAGCCCGCGCCGCTTGGGGCCGAAGGCGACGTTGTCGCGGATCGTCAGGTGCGGGAACAGTGCATAGGACTGGAAAACGGTGTTGACCGGGCGCTCGTAGGGCCGGCTCCCCGTCAGGTCCGTGTCGCCGATGAGGACGCGGCCGCTCGTCGGCTGCTCGAGCCCGGCGACCATCCGCAGGGTCGTCGTCTTGCCGCAGCCGGACGGCCCGAGGAGGGCGAAGAACGAGCCGCGCGGCACGGTCAGCGAGAGGTCGTCGACGGCGAGGAAGCTGCCGAAGTCCTTGGTGACGGCCTCGAGCCGGAGGTCGCCCTTGGCCTCCCGGAAGCCGCTGGATGAGGAGGCCATCAGTTGCCCACCACCTTTGCCCACATCGCGCTGTAGTCGGCGTCCTCCTGCGGGTTCAGCGCCCGGAAGCCCTGGACCTTGTGCTGTTTGAGGTAGTCGTCGCTCGGGAAGATGAACGGGCTCTTGGCGAGCTCGGGGTCGATCTTCTCCATCTCGGCCTGGGCGCCCTCGACGGGGCAGACGTAGTTGACCCAGGCGGCGACCTGGGCGGCGACCGCCGGGTCGTAGTAGTAGTTCATGAGGGCCTCGGCGTTGCGCCGGTGGGTCGAGGTGATCGGGACCATCATGTTGTCGCTCCAGAGCGTCCCGCCCGACTCGGGGATGACGAACTGCCAGTTGTCGTTCTTGGTCTCGGTCCGCAGGACGAAGAGGTCGCCGCTCCAGACGATGCCGGCGATCGCGTTGCCGCTCTTGAGGACGTCGAGGTAGGAGTTGCCCTGGACCCGTCGGATGTTGCCGTCGTTGATCCGCTTGTCCACCTCGGCGAACGCCCTCTCGACCTGGACCTTGGTGAAGTTCTTGGAGATGTCGACGCCCTGCTCCTGCATGATGAGCCCGGCCGTGTCGCGGAACTCGCTGAGGACGACGACCTTGCCCTTGAGGTCCGGCGCCCACAGGTCCTCGAGGGTCTTCAGGTCCCGGCCGACCTTGGACCGGTCGTAGCCGATCCCGGCGAACCCGCTCTGCCAGGTGAGCGAATGCGTGCGGCCGGGGTCGAACGACACCTGCCGGAGCTGCGGTCGGAGGTTGCCGGCATTCGGCATCTCGATGAGGTCGAGCGGCTGGACGAAGCCCTCGCGGATGAGCCGGTTGGCCATCCAGTCGGTCAGGGTGATGATGTCCTTGCCGATGTCCTGCTTGGCCTGGAGCTGCGGCTTGACCTTGGAGACGTAGGAGTCGTTGTCGTCGATGTCCTCGGAGTAGGTCGCCTTGATCCCGGTCTTCTTGATGAAGGCGTCGAGCGTCGGGTAGGTCTTGCCCGCGTCGTCCATGTCGAGGTAGGCGGTCCAGTTGGCCCAGCGGACGACCTTGTCCGTGGCGGAGGCGTCGGTCGGCAGGGTGACCGACGCCAGGCCGCCCGCTGGGGGTGCGGGGGGCGCGCAGGCCGCGAGCGCGGCGGCGGCGCCGAGTCCGCCGGCGGCGGACAGGAGGTGGCGGCGGGACAGGTCCGCCCGGCGCGCGGCCGCGACGAGCTCACGCACCGCCGGGTCGGCAGGAACCCGGCGAGGGAATCGGGTCATGCAGGGGCCCTTCCTAGCTGTTGATGTTGGCCATGACGTGCTTGACGCGGGTGTAGTCCTCGAAGCCGTACATCGACAGGTCCTTGCCGTAGCCGGAGTGCTTGAAGCCTCCGTGCGGCATCTCGGCGACGAGGGGGATGTGGGTGTTGATCCACACGCAGCCGAAGTCGAGGCGCTTGCTCATCCGCATGGCGCGGCCGAAGTCCCTGGTCCACACCGAGGACGCGAGGCCGTAGGGGACGCCGTTGGCCCAGCCGACGGCCTCGTCCTCGTCGGTGAACCGCTGGACGGTGATGACGGGGCCGAAGATCTCGTTCTGGATCGCGTCGTCGTCCTGGCGGAGGTCGGCGAGGACGGTCGGCTCGAGGTAGTAGCCGTCGCCGAGGGCGGTCAGCCGGTTGCCGCCGGCGGCGACGCGCGCGTGGCTCGGGATGTTCTCGATGAAGCCGCTGACCCGGGCGAGCTGGCCGGCGTTGTTGACCGGCCCGAGGAGCGCGTCCGCGTCGTCGGGCAGGCCGACCTTGGCGTTGTCGCGCGCGTAGTCGGCGAGGGCCGCGACGAAGTCGTCGTGGATGCCGGGGGCGACGAGGACGCGGGTCGCGGCGGTGCAGTCCTGGCCGGCGTTGAAGTAGCCGGCGATCGCGATCCCCTCGACCGCAGCCTCGATGTCCGCGTCGTCGAAGACGACGACGGGTGCCTTGCCGCCGAGCTCGAGGTGGACGCGCTTGACGTCGCGGCTCGCGGACTCGGCGACCTGCATCCCGGCCCGGACCGAGCCGGTGATCGCGACGAGCGCCGGGGTCTTGTGCTCGACGACGGCGCGGCCGGTGTCGCGGTCACCGGTCACGACGTTGAGGGTGCCCGCAGGGAGGAACTCCGAGGCGATCTCGGCGAGGAGCAGGGTCGTCTCGGGTGTCGTGTCGCTCGGCTTGAGGACGATCGTGTTGCCCGCGGCGAGGGCCGGCGCGATCTTCCAGACGGCCATCATGAACGGGTAGTTCCACGGGGTGACCTGACCGACGACGCCGATCGGCTCGCGGCGGACCCAGCTCGTGTGGCCCGCGAGGTACTCGGCCGAGGCGCGGCCCTCGAGGACGCGCGCGGCGCCGGCGAAGAAGCGGATCTGGTCGACGGCCGGCGGCAGCTCCTCGCTCGTCGTGAGCGCCCACGGCTTGCCGGTGTTCTGCGCCTCGAGCTTGACGAAGTCGTCGGCGCGGGCCTCGATCGCGTCGGCGATCTTGAGCAGCGCCTGCTGGCGCTCGCTCGGCGTCGTCTGCCCCCACTCGGCGAATGCCGTGCTCGCGGCGGCGTAGGCGGAGTCGACGTCCGCCGCGGTGCTGACCGGCGCCGCGGCGACGACCCCGCCCGTCGACGGGTCGACGATGTCCTGCGTCGAGTCGGTCCGTGCGTCGACGAACTCGCCGCCGATGAAGTTGCGCAGATGGCGAACCTCGGTCATGTGTACTTCACTCCGTCGTCGCTGGCGTGGTCGGTAGGTGGACTGTAGCCGTCGCCCACGGATTCGGGGAGGGGACGGGCCCTTCCTCTTCCGAGAAGATCAGTCTTCGGCCTCGTCACGACGGAATCCGTCGTGCCAGCGGTTGCCGACGACGGATGGCGCGGGCAGGATGGCGCCCATGCCCAAGGATGGCCCCCGCGGCGAGGTCCACCTCGACGAGATGTCCAAGGCGATCATCGAGCGGCTCCAGACCGACGGTCGCCAGTCCTACGCGACGATCGCCAAGGCCGTCGGCCTGAGCGAGGCGGCCGTCCGGCAGCGGGTCCAGCGCCTGCTCGACGCCGAGGTCATGCAGATCGTCGCGGTCACCGACCCGCTCCAGGTGGGCTTCCGGCGGCAGGCGATGATCGGCATTCGCGTCGACGGGGACCTGACGCCGGTCGCCGACGCCCTGAGCGCGATGCGCGAGGTGGCCTACGTCGTGACGACAGCCGGGTCCTTCGACATCCTCTGTGAGGTCGTCGCCGAGGACGACGCCCAGCTCCTCGAGGTGCTGACCCGGCAGATCCGGACCCTCGCAGGTGTCCAGGCGACCGAGACCTTCGTCTACCTCAAGCTCAACAAGCAGCACTACGACTGGGGCACGCGTTGACGGCGGACGCCCTCTGGTCCGACGACGCCGTGCCGCTCGGGGACTCTCCCGAGGTCCCCCCGCAGGCCGACGTCGTCATCGTCGGTGGCGGCTTCACCGGCCTGTGGACGGCCTACCACCTGCTCCTCGCCCGCCCGGATGCGCGCGTCGTCGTCCTCGAGGCCGAGCACGTCGGCTTCGGCGCGAGCGGCCGCAACGGCGGCTGGGTCTCGGCGCTCTGGCCGGTCGGCTGGGACGTCGTCGCGGCCGAGCACGGGGCGGATGCCGCGCACGCCCTCGTCGGCGCGCTCCGCGACACCGTCCACGAGGTCGGCCGGGTCTGCGCGGACGAGGGGATCGACGCCGCCTTCCACCGTGGCGGCACCGTCACCCTCGCGCGGAATGCCGCGCAGGTGCGCCGCGCTCGCGTCGTCGCGGAGTCCGGGGCCCGGTGGGGCGACGGCACCGTGTGGCTCGACGACGACGAGGCGCGCGAGCGGCTCGCCGCGACGGAGGTCCGCGGCGGGACGTTCAACCCGCACTGCGCCAGGGTCCAACCACGCCGGCTCGTCGACGGCCTCGCCCGCGTCGTGCAGGGCCGGGGCGCGACGATCGTCGAGAGGGCGCGGGTCGTGAGCATCCGGCCCGGGGTCGTGCGGCTCGCGGACGGCCGGACCGTGCGGGCGCCGCGTGTCATCCGCGCGACCGAGGCGTGGACCGCGCGCCTGCCTGCCCTGCGCCGGGAGGTCGCGCCGGTCTACTCCCTGCTCGTCGCGACCGAGCCGCTCGACGCGCGGCTCTGGGAGCAGGTCGGGCTCCGCCGCTTCGAGACGTTCGCCGACCACCGCCACGTCATCGTCTACGGGCAGCGGACGGTCGACGACCGGATCGCCTTCGGCGGGCGCGGCGCGCCGTACCACCGTGGCTCGGCGATCGACCCCGCATTCGACCGGGACGAGCGGATCTTCGGCCGGCTCCGGGAGACCCTCCTCGAGATGCTGCCGCAGCTGCGCGGGGTCGCCTTCACGCACGCGTGGGGCGGCCCGCTCGGGATCGCGCGGGACTGGCACCCGAGCGTCGGCCTCGACCCGGACACCGGGCTCGGCTGGGCCGGCGGCTACGTCGGTGACGGCGTCGCCGCAGCCCACCTCGCCGGCCGGACGCTCGCCGACCTCGTCTGCGGCCGCGACACGGCGACCACCCGGCTGCCCTGGGTCGGCCACCGGTCGCCGCGGTGGGAGCCAGAGCCCGCGCGCTGGACCGGCATCAACGGCGGGATGCTCGCCGCTTCCGCCGCCGACCGGGAGGAGTCGCTGACCGGCCGGCCCGCGGTCCTCGCGCCGGTGCTCTCGCGGCTCACCGGACACTAGGCACGAAGACGACGTCGGCGTCGACCGAGCACCGGTCGGGCGACCGGCGGCCCGCCGACCTGCTCAGTCACTGTCGAGGACGAAGGTGTCGTCCCTCGTGACGGGCACGACCGTGCCGTCGGCGTGGATGCCGTCGATCTCCACCTCGGGGCTGCCGATGACGACGTCGACGTGGACGGGCGACTGGTTGAGGCCCCGCGCGACCCGCTCGTCGGCGCTGCGCTCGTTGGCGCCGGGGACGATCGAGGGGAAGCCCGCACCCCACGCGATGTGCGACCCGACATTCTCGTCGTAGAGCATGTCCTGGTAGACCAGCCCGCTCCGGCGGACCGCGGAGTCCTTGTCGACGATCGCGATCTCGCCGAAGTGGCGCGAGCGCGGGAAGAGGTCGAACTGGGTCTGTACCGCGTCCTGCCCACGCGAGGCCGTCGCACCGGTGATCGTCCCGTCGCTCACCTCGAGCCGCAGGTCCTCGACGAGGGTGTTCATCGTCTGGAGGAAGAAGGCGGCGGTCGTCGTGATCCGGCCCTCGACGCGGCGCCAGTCGGGGCTCGTGAAGACCTCCTCGGTCGGTAGGTTGGGCATGAACTCGATGCCGTCGCCGGTGACGGCTGCCCCGCCGGCCCACGACGCACCGGCGAGCAGGCCCATCGTCAGGTCGGTCCCGGGCCCGCGGTAGCGGACCTTGTCGAACCCGCGGGAGTTGAGCAGCTCGCGGCGCGCACCGAGCGCGGCGACGTGGTCGCGCCAGCTGCCGACCGGGTCGGGCTGGTCGAGCCGCATCGCGACCTTGATGCCCTCCCAGAGGCGGGCGACGTCCGGGGTGCCGAGGACGGCCTGGGCCCAGCCGGGCGTCGGCGCGGCCGCGATCGTCCACGCGATCTGGTTGGTCAGCATGACCGGCTGGACGATCTGGGCGAATGCCATGGGGACCGCCTTGGCGAGGCGGGTCGGGTCGAGGCCCTCCATGAGGGTCGGGTTGGGGTTGCCGGTCAGGGAGATGACGGCGACCCGGTCCTCGCCCCACGACCGCGCCTCGGCGAGCTCGTGGTCGAGGACCTGGCCGAGGGCGTCCTCCGGCGCGTGCTCGACCTCGGCGCGGCGCACGTGCTGGTCGACGTAGTCGATGCTCACCTTGCGGGCGCCGACGCGGTAGGCCTCCTCAGCGACGGCCCGTGCCGTCGCGACCTGCTCGGGGAAGGCGCGGACGACGACACGCTGGCCGAGCTGGACGTTGGCACCGAGCCGGACGACGATCTCTGCGTAGGCGGCGAGCTCGTGGTCGAGGGGTTCACTCATGTCCCTGACGCTATCGTCGCAGCCGACGAGCACCGAAAGGGTTTGTCGGTAGGTTGGCGAGGTGCCGTCGACGCCGCGAGAGATCGAGACGACCGAGGAGCTGCAGGCCCTCCTCGACCGCGGCGAGACCCTCCGGGGCCGGCGGCTGGAGTCCCTCGACCTCGGCCCGTCCGAGGGCCGGCTCCTCGACAGCACCGACGTGCGCGGCCTCGTCGTCCTCGGCGGCGAGGTCTCCGAGCGCCTCGCCGGGCACCTCCGGGCGCACGGCGCCATCATCTTCCCGAATGCCCCCGACACCCCCGTCCCCGTCTACCGCTCGACGCTCTACTCCCCCGTCGAGCTCTACGCCGGTCTCGCCGGCGGCTACGACCTGACGGCCGACGCCCGGGCGTATGCGTGGAGCCGGGACGCGGAGCTCGCCCACGACGTCTACGTGACGCTCCTCCGTGCGATCCACGACGACCAGATCGCCGACGCCCTCGACGAGCGGCTCCACGGCCGCGTGGCGGTCGGCGTCATGGGCGGTCATGCGCTGGCCCGCGGCGAGGAGACGTATGCCGACGCCGCCGCCCTCGGTCACCGGCTCGCCGCCGCCGGGCTCGTCGTCCTGACCGGCGGCGGCCCGGGGGCGATGGAGGCCGCCAACCTCGGCGCCCTCGCCGCGAGCCGGGACGACCTCGACGGGGCACTGGACCGCCTCGCGGGCGTCCCCTCGTTCCGCCCGTCCGTGGAGGACTGGGCCGCCCTCGCCCTCGACGTGCGCGCCGGGCTCGTCGGGACGCGCGGCGACACCGGCACGACCCGGGGCCCGGCGCCGGTCCGGAGCATCGGCATTCCGACGTGGTTCTACGGGCACGAGCCGCCCAACGTCTTCTGCGACGGGATCGCGAAGTTCTTCTCCAATGCCCTCCGCGAGGACGGGCTGCTCGCCCGGTCGACGCAGGGCATCGTCGTCCTCCCCGGGGCGGCCGGGACCGCGCAGGAGGTCTTCCAGGCGGTGACACCGCTCTACTACGCCGCCGAGGGAGCGACCCTCCCCCGGCTCGTCCTCGTCGGCGCATCCCACTGGACGACCGCGGTGCCGCTCTGGCCCGCCGTCGAGGCACTCGCCGCCGGCCGCGCGATGTCCGGTCGGGTCCACCTCGTCGACGACGTCACCGAGGCGGCGGAGATCCTGCTCGGCTGACAACGGCCAGGTCCGGGCATTCGGGAGAAACCACCCTGCGCGGGACATGTTTCTCCCGCGAACGTTGGTCTGTCCCGAATGCCGCTCTCAGTCGAAGACGATCGTCCGGCGGCCGCGGAGGACGACGCGGTGCTCCGCGTGCCACTGGACGGCCCGCGCGAGCGCCATCGCCTCCAGCTCCTGCCCGGCCGCGGACAGCTGGGCCGGGCTCATCCGGTGGTCGACCCGCCGGAAGTCCTGCTCGATGATCGGCCCCTCGTCGAGGTCGGCCGTGACGTAGTGGGCCGTCGCCCCGATGACCTTGACGCCCCGGTCGTGGGCCTGGGTGTAGGGCTTGGCGCCCTTGAAGCTCGGCAGCAGCGAGTGGTGGATGTTGATGATCCGGCCCCGGAAGTCCGCGCACAGCTCCTCGGAGAGGACCTGCATGTAGCGAGCGAGGACGACGGCGTCGATCCGGTAGCCGGCGATGACCTCGCGGAGCCGCGCCTCCGCCGCCGGCTTGGTCTCCCGCGTCACCGGGATGTGGACGAACGGGATCTGCTGCCAGCGGGCGAGGTCGGCGAAGTCCTCGTGGTTGGAGACGATGACCGGGACGTCGACGGCGAGGGTGCCGCTGCGGACGCGGTAGAGCAGGTCGTTGAGACAGTGCCCCTGCCGGCTCACCATGAGCAGCACCCGCGGGCGGACACCGAGGTCGTGGACCGCCGTCTCCATGCCGAATGCGGTCGCGGCCGGCGCGAGGGCCGCCTCGACGTCCGCCCGGTCCAGCGGGCGGTCCTCGCTGCGCAGGTGCATCCGGAGGTGGAACTCGCCGGAGGACTCGTCGGCGAACTGCTGGCTGTCCAGGATCGTCGCCCCGAGGTCGAGGGCGACCCCCGAGGCGGCGTGGACGATCCCCCGGCGGTCCGGGCAGGAGATCGTGACGACGAGCTCGCCGGCCCTCACGGCTTGGTGAAGAGGACGACGCCGAGGCACATCTCGTCGGTCGTCCCCTCACCCCAGATGACGTAGCGCTCCTTGGTCCCCTCGAAGGTCGGGTTGAGGTCGCGGATGTTCTGGTCGTGCGTGCACGTGACGCGGAGGACGTCGCCGGGCTTGACCGTGACCGGCTTGGCGAGCGCGCGGCTGCCTTGGTTGTCGAAGTCGTAGACGGGGATGTCCAGGACCCGCTGCGCGGTCGCGGTGCCCGGGTTGACGTCGACCGTGATCGACCGGCCGAGGAGGTGCATGTGGCCGGCGACCGCCCGGATCGTCGCCGGCTCACGGACCGTCCGGTCGCACGTCTGCGTCGGACCCGCCGTGACCGGCCCGCACAGCAGGTGGAGCAGGTCGGCCGTCGACACCTTCTCGCCGAAGCGGGCCTGGACGTCCTGGAGGGCCATCGACCGGTAGCAGAGGCCGCCCTGGTGGCCGGGTCGGCACGGCAGCTCGACCGGCGCGACGAGGAGCATCGTCTCCAGCGCCTTGGTCCCGGCGCCGGCGTCGGTGACCCGCAGTCGGGCCCGGCTCGTGTCGGGGCCGACGTCGGCGAGCAGGTTGTAGTGCACCTGCATGACGATCTGGGTGCCGGGGTCGAGCGGAATGCCGATGTCGGACGGGAGGACGCGCTCACCGCCGCCGGGGGCCCAGGCGCCGACCCACGGGGCCTTGTTGAGCCGCTGGCCCGGGTCGTCCTGGCCGATGCCGCGGTCACCGAAGCAGGTCCAGCCGGGGCCGGCGTCCTTGGCGTCGGCCCGCATGGGCGCGCGCGACCTCGTCCTTGGCGACCTTGAAGACGATGACGTGGTGGACGACGTCCGGGTTGCCGGGGACGATGTCGACGCCCTTGACGAGAGTCTGCTGGGTCAGCTTGGGGTCGAGCAGGAAGCAGCGGTAGTCGTCGTGCCCGGTCGCCGTCGGCGCCGTCGGCGTGTAGGCCGCCGGCATCCGCAGGTCGATGAAGCGCTCGCCCTTGCGCAGCGCGACGACCGGCTGCGCCTTGGTCGAGGTCGTCCCGTGGTGCGTCTTCGTCGAGGAGGTCGCCAGCCCGGGCGGCGTCGCGGCACCGCCGGAGCCCCCGCAGGCGGCGAGGGCGGCGAGCCCGAGGGCGGCGGCGAGCGGGAGGGCGAGGCGGCGGAGACGAGCGTGCACAGGGCAAGGATAGGTGCGCGCGGGAGGTGCGCTCACCGCATTCGCCCCGCTCAGGGCGTCGCGGCGGCGAGCTGCCCGCAGGCGCCGTCGATGTCGGAGCCGCGGGTGTCGCGGACCGTCGTCGGGATGCCGTGGCCGCGGAGGTGCTCGACGAACTGCTGCTCGACGCCCTTGCGCGACGCCGTCCACCGCGACCCGGGGGTCGGGTTGAGCGGGATCGGGTTGACGTGGACCCAGCCGCGGCCGCGGGCGTTGAGCTGCTGGGCGAGCGAATCCGCGCGCCACGCCTGGTCGTTGACGTCCTTGATGAGGGCGTACTCGATGCTGACCCGCCGGCCGGTCGCCTCGTAGTAGCGGTGGGCGGCGTCGAGCGCCTCTCCGACCTTCCACCGCGTGTTGATCGGGACGAGCTCGTCGCGGAGCTCGTCGTCGGGCGCGTGCAGGGACAGGGCCAGCGTGACCGGGATGCCCTCCGCCGAGAGCCGGTCGATCGCCGGGACGAGCCCGACGGTCGACATCGTCAGGCCGCGGGCGGACATCCCGAGACCGTCGGGGCGAGGGTCGGTCAGCCGGCGGATCGCGCCGATCGCCGCCTTGTAGTTGGCGAGCGCCTCCCCCATGCCCATGAAGACGACATTCGTCACCCGGGTCCCGCCGACCTCGGCCGCGGAGCCCTCGTCGTCGCTCTCGCCGAGGTCGGCGTGCTCGTCGGGCGCACCCGCCGCATCGGCCGACAGCTCGCCGCGCCGGAGCTGCCGGTTGGCCGACACGACCTGCTCGACGATCTCGGCGGTCGACAGGTTGCGGGTCAGGCCCGCCTGGCCGGTCGCGCAGAAGGGGCAGTTCATCCCGCAGCCCGCCTGGCTCGAGATGCAGATCGTCACCCGGCGCGGATAGCGCATGAGGACCGACTCGACGAGGGCGCCGTCGAAGAGCCGCCAGACGGTCTTGATCGTCGCGCCGCCGTCCGCGCGGAGCGTGCGGATGGGGGTGATGAGCTCGGGCAGGAGGGTGCCGACGAGCTCGGCCCGGACGGCGCCGGGCAGGTCGGTCATCTCCGCCGGGTCGTCGACGAGCCGCTCGAAGTAGTGCGTCGACAGCTGCTTGGCCCGGAAGCCCTTGTGGCCCAGGGCCTCGACGGCGGCCTTGCGCTCGGCGGGGGCGAGGTCGGCGAGGTGCGTCGGCGGCTTGCCGCGCCGCGGCGCCTCGAAGGTCAGGCGGCCCGGCGCCGGCCGGACCGCCGGGTCGGGGAGGTCGGTCACGTCGCCCCCGGGAGGAGGTAGGTGAGCAGCGCCCAGACGAGGGGCGCGGTCATGACGAGGGAGTCGAGCCGGTCCATGACCCCGCCGTGGCCGGGGAGGATCGAGCTCATGTCCTTGATGCCGACGTCGCGCTTGAGGAGGGACTCCATGAGGTCGCCGATCGTCGCGGCGACGGCGGCCGCGACGCCGACCCCGGCACCGAGCGCCCACGCCCCGTCGAGCATGAGGTGGAGGGAGACCGCACCGACGGCGGCGCAGAAGGCGACCGAGCCCGCGAAGCCCTCCCACGACTTCTTCGGGCTCACCGTCGGCGCCATCGGGTGCCGCCCGAGGAGGACACCCGCGGCGTACCCGCCGATGTCGGACGCGACCGTGACGAGGATGAAGAAGACGACCCAGAGGTGGCCGTCGGTCTCGGCGAGCATGAGCGCGACGAACCCGGCGAGGAAGCACGGGTAGGTCGCGACGAAGAGCCCGCCGACCGTGTCCCGCGTCGCTCCGCGGACCCCGTCGGCCACCCGCCAGACGAGGATCGCGACGAGGGTGAGCCCGTAGGCGACCATGAGGGCCTCGGGTCCGCGCACGTAGGCGCTGAGGATCATGCTCACCGACCCGAGGAGCAGCGGGACGAGCGAGGCGCGAATGCCGACGTTGGCCAGCGCCTTGGTCAGCTCCCACACGCCGACCGCGATCGCGGCGGCCATGACGACGAGGAAGGCCTCCTTGCGGATGAGCAGCGAGGCGACGACCAGCGCACCGAGGCCGACGCCGATCCCGACGGCGGCCGGCAGGTTGCGGCCGGCGCGGGACGGCTTGGGTTCCCTGGGCTCCGGGGCGCTGCTGCGACCGGAGCGATCGGCTCGGGTCTGCATCAGACCTCGAGGAGCTCGGCTTCCTTGTGCTTGAGCAGGTCGTCGACCTGCTCGACGTGCTTCTTGGTCACCGACTCGAGCTCCTTCTCGCCGCGGGTGCCGTCGTCCTCGCCGACGTCGCCGTCCTTGACGAGCTTCTCGATGGCGTCCTTGGCGTGCCGGCGGATGTTGCGGACGGAGACCCGAGCGTCCTCCGCCTCGTTGCGCGCCATCTTGATGTACTCCTTGCGCCGCTCCTCGGTCAGCTGGGGCAGGACGCAGCGGATGATGTTGCCGTCGTTGCTGGGGTTGACGCCGAGGTCGGCGTCGCGCAGAGCCCGCTCGATGTTGTGCATCGAGCTCTTGTCGAACGGGCTGATGATGATCGTCCGCGCCTCCGGCGTCTGGAACGACGCGAGCTGCTGCAGCGGCGTCGGGGCGCCGTAGTAGTCGACGACGACCTTGTTGAACATGCCGGGGTGGGCGCGACCGGTGCGGATGCCGGCGAAGTTGTCCTTCGCGACCTCGACGGCCTTCTCCATCTTGTCCATCGCGTCGAGCAGGGTGTCTTCGATCATGTCCTCGCGGCTCCTGGGTGGGCTGGCGTGCGACGGTCAGTCTAGGCGGTGACGAGCGTGCCCATCCGCTCGCCTCGAAGGGCCCGCGAGATCGCCTCCGGCTCCTCCATCCCGAAGACCATCATCGGGAGCTTGTTGTCCATGCAGAGGCTGAATGCCGCGGCGTCGACGACGCGCAGCCCCTGCCGCAGGGCGTCGTCGAAGGTGATCGTCTCGAGCTTGCGCGCGTCCGCATTCGTCCGCGGGTCCTTGTCGTAGACGCCGTCGACGCCCGACTTGGACATGAGGACGGCGTCGCACTTGATCTCCAGCGCGCGCTGGGCGCTCACCGTGTCGGTCGAGAAGTAGGGCATGCCCGCTCCGGCGCCGAAGATGACGACGCGGCCCTTCTCGAGGTGGCGGATCGCGCGCCTCGGGATGTAGGGCTCGGCGACCTGGCCCATCGTGATCGCCGTCTGGACGCGCGTCTCGATGCCCTCCTTCTCGAGGAAGTCCTGCAGGGCCAGGCAGTTCATGACGGTGCCGAGCATGCCCATGTAGTCGGCGCGGGTCCGGTCCATGCCCTGCTCCTGGAGCTGGGCGCCGCGGAAGAAGTTGCCGCCGCCGATGACGCACGCCACCTGGATGCCGGCCCGGACCGCCTCGGCGATCTGCCGGGCGATGCCCTGGACGACGTCGGGTGCGACGCCGAGCTTGCCGCCGCCGAAGACCTCTCCGGAGAGCTTGAGCAGCACGCGACGGAACTCGTGTCCCTGGGCATCGGTCGGGGTCATGCGGGAGGCCTCCGAGGGGTGGGGGTGCCGGGCCGGTCGATCCTCGCACACGGGTCGTCGGGGGGACCAACGTGCGCCCCGGGAGGATGGCTCCATGCCCTGGCCCGTCACCGCAACGCGCACCGTCTACGAGAACGCCTGGATCCGAGTCCGTGAGGACGCGGTCGTCCGTCCCGACGGCTCACCCGGGACCTACGGCGTCGTGTCCCTGCACCACGAGGCGGTGTTCGTCGTCGCCCTCACACGGGATGAGGAGGTCGTGCTCATCGAGGTGGACCGCCACACGGTCGGCCTCTCGCTCGAGGTCCCGTCCGGGGGCACCGACGGCCAGGAGCCGCTCGTCGCGGCCGCCCGCGAGCTGCGGGAGGAGACCGGGCTCGTCGCCGGCGGGCTGCAGGTCATCGCCCGGATGAGCTCGCTCAACGGCATCTGCGAGGCCCCGGGGCAGGTCGTCCTCGCGACCGGTGTCCACGACCCGGGCGAGGGCGGCCTGCCGGACGAGCAGGCCCTGGAGGGCATTCGCTCGGTCCGCACCGTCCCGTGGGCCGAGCTCGTCCGCCTCATCGGGTCCGGTGCGATCACCGACAACGAGTCGGTCGCCGCGATCGGCTACGCCGCCGCTCACCTCGGACGGCTCGGCTAGCAGCACGCGGGAGGGGCCCCACCGGCGAACCGGTGGAGCCCCTCGTGCTCAGGCGGCGAATGCCGTCAGGCGCCGACGCGGAAGCGAGCGAACGCCTTGGCGGTCGCGCCACCCTCCTGGAGGACCTTGGCGACGGTCTTCTTCGGGTCCTTGGCGAACGCCTGCTCGAGCAGGACGTTCTCCTTGAAGTAGCCGTTGACCCGGCCCTCGACGATCTTGGGGAGGGCGGCCTCGGGCTTGCCCTCCTCCTTGGCGGTCGCCTCGGCGATCCGGCGCTCGTTCTCGACGGTCTCGGCGTCGATGTCCTCACGGGTGAGGACGCTCGGCGCGAAGGCCGCGACGTGCATCGCGACGTCGCGCGCGACCGACTCCTCGCCGCCCTCGGTCGCCACGAGGACGCCGATCTGCGCGGGGAGGTCCGGGCTCGTCTTGTGCAGGTAGGAAGCGACGTTGCCGCCCTCGACCCGGGCGACGCGCTTGATCTCGATCTTCTCGCCGATCGTCGCGTTGGCGTCGTCGAGGAGCTGCTGGACGGTCCGGCCGTCGTCGAGGTTGCTCGCGAGGAGCTCCTCGGCGCTGCTCGCACCCGAGGCGACGGCCTGGGCGAGGACCTGCTCGCCGAGGGCGATGAACCGCTCGCCCTTGGCGACGAAGTCGGTCTCGCAGAGGAGCTCGACGATCGTGCCGACGCCGCCGGCCGCCTGCGCGGTGACGAGGCCGTTGGAGGTCGTCCGACCCTCGCGCTTGGTCACGCCCTTCTGGCCCTTGACCCGGAGGATCTCCTGCGCCTTGGCGAGGTCGCCGTCGGCCTCGTCGAGGGCCTTCTTGACGTCGAGCATGCCGGCAGCGGTGAGCTCGCGGAGCTTCTTGATGTCAGCGGCGGTGTAGTTCGCCATGTGAGTTCGCTTCTCTTCTCGTCGAATTCGAATCGGGACCTGGGGAATGCTGGATGACGACGAAACGGGGGCACCGCGTGACGCGGCGCCCCCGTGACGTAGGTCAGGCGTTGGCGTCGTCCGACGCGGGCACCTGCTCGGCCTCCGCCTCGGCGGCGGGGGCGTCCTCGGCAGGGGCCTCGGCCGCCGGGGCCTCGGCGACGGGGGCGGCTGCGGCCGGCGCGGGGGCCTCGGCCGCGGGGGCCTCGGCCGCGGTGGCGTCGGCGTCGGCCTGGCCACCGAGGAGCTCGCGCTCCCACTCGGCCATCGGCTCCTCGTCGACCTGCTCGCCGGTCTTGGCGCCGGAGCGGGCCATGAGGCCGTCGGCGACCGCGTCGGCGATGACACGGGTCAGGAGGGTGACCGAGCGGATCGCGTCGTCGTTGCCCGGGATCTTGTAGTCGACCTCGTCCGGGTCGCAGTTGGTGTCGAGGATCGCGATGACCGGCAGGCCGAGCTTGCGAGCCTCGTTGACCGCGAGGTGCTCCTTCTTGGTGTCGACGACCCAGACGGCCGAGGGGACCTTGGCCATGTCGCGGACGCCACCGAGGGACCGGGAGAGCTTGTCGAGCTCGCGCTTGAAGAGGAGCAGCTCCTTCTTCGTGAAGCCCGACGCGGCCGGGTTGTCGAAGTCGAGCTGCTCGAGCTCCTTCATGCGGTCCAGGCGCTTGGAGATCGTCTGGAAGTTCGTCAGCATCCCGCCGAGCCAGCGGTGGTTGACGTAGGGCATCCCGACGCGGGTCGCCTGGTCGGCGATCGGCTCCTGGGCCTGCTTCTTGGTGCCGACGAAGAGGATCGAGCCACCGTGCGCGACGGTCTGCTTGACGAACTCGTAGGCCGAGTTGATGTAGTCGACCGACTGCTGCAGGTCGATGATGTAGATGCCGTTGCGCTCGGTCATGATGAAGCGCTTCATCTTGGGGTTCCAGCGACGGGTCTGGTGCCCGAAGTGGACGCCGCTCTCGAGGAGCTGGCGCATGGTGACGACGGCCATGCCGTGTTCTCCAGTCTGTGTCTTCAGTTTCGTCGGTCGCCCACGGGAATGCGGGGACCTGCCTGGCGTCCCGACCCCGGCCCGCCGCACGCTTGCGGACTGTCGGGCTGCGGCCCGCGATTCGGAGGAAGACCTCGTCACCGCGAGAAGGACGCGCGAATTCGACCGGCGAACCGGTCGTGGGGCCATGCTACGCGCGCGGGTCGCCGGGCACGAAATCGGTCGTGACCCTCCCGGCCGCTGGGGTAGGTTCGAGCGCTTGTGAGCAGGATCGTCGAAGCCGTGCTGCCGAGCCGCATGGGGACCGGCTTCCGCTGGCTCGTCGGCTCATCGTGGGTGTCGAACATCGGCGACGGCATCGCCCTCGCCGCCGGCCCCCTCCTCGTCGCCTCGCAGACGAGCAACCCCGCTCTCGTCGCGGGCGCGGGCGCCGCCCTCGTCGCTCCCCAGCTGCTCTTCGGGCTCTACGCCGGGGCGCTCGCCGACCGCGTCGACCGGCGGACGATGACGGTCCTCGCCGACGCGTCCCGCATTCTCGTCCTCGCCGTCCTCGTCCTCTCGATCATCACCGACCGGGTGTCGATCGCCGTCGTCCTCGCCGCGATGTTCCTCCTCGGGACCGGCGAGGTCTTCGCCGACTCGGCCTCGCGCACGCTGCTGCCGATGCTCGTCCCGCGGGGCGACCTCGGGATCGGGAATGCGCGGCTCCAGGCCGGCTTCCTCACCGCCAACCAGCTCGCCGGGCCACCGATCGGCGCCTTCCTCTTCGCCGCCGGCCATGCGCTCCCCTTCGTCACGCAGGGTGTCACCTGCGCCCTCGGCATCCTGCTCATCTGGCGGATCGGGACCCAGCGACCGCCGGCCCGGGCCGGGGAGACGCACCTGCGCCGCGACATCGGCGAGGGCATTCGCTGGCTCGTCGGGCATCCGGGGGTGCGGACCCTGACCCTGGTCATCCTGCTGTTCAACATCACGTGGGGCGCCGCGTGGTCGGTCCTCGTCCTGTGGGCGCTGCAGGTGGTCGGCGCGGGCGAGGTCGGCTACGGCCTGCTCACGACGGCCGCCGCCCTCGGCGGGCTCGTCGCGACGCTCGGCTACGACCGGCTCGAGCGGCGGGTCCGCGCCGCCACGCTCATGAAGGCGTGCCTGGTCTGCGAGGTCGTCACCCACTTCGCCCTCGCGCTGACGACGAGGCTGTGGGTCGCCCTGGTCATCATGTTCTTCTTCGGGTTGTACGCCTTCGTCTGGGGGTCGCTCGGCAGTGCGCTCCGCCAGCGGGCCGTGCCCGACGAGCTCCAGGGCCGCGTCGGATCGGTCTACGTCCTCGGGATCTTCGTCGGGATCGTCATCGGGCAGGGGCTCGGCGGCTTCATCGCCACGCACTGGGGGCTCGCGGCGCCGTTCTGGTTCGCCGGCGTCGGCTCGGCCCTCACCCTCGCCCTGCTCTGGCGTCAGCTGGACCTCATCGTCCACGCGGCGCGCACGGACTGAGACGCGCCGGCCCGCCCCTACGCTCGGGGTCATGGCTCGTCCCCCCGGCAACCGCGCCCTGGCCTCCTTCGGCACGACGATCTTCACCCGGATGTCGGCGCTCGCCGTCGAGCACGGCGCGATCAACCTCGGCCAGGGCTTCCCGGACCGCTCGGGACCCTCGGCGGTGCTCGACGCGGCGGTCGACGCGATCCGGTCGGGGCGCAACCAGTACCCGCCGGGCCCCGGGACGCCCGAGCTCAAGGAGGCCGTCGCCGCCCACCAGCGCCGCTTCTACGGCCTCGACGTCGACCCGCGGACCCAGGTCCTCGTCACGGTCGGGGCGACCGAGGCGATCGCCGTCGCCATGCTCGCGCTCTGCGGCCCGGGCGACGAGGTCGTGACCTTCGAGCCCTACTACGACTCCTACGCGGCGACGATCGCGCTCGCCGGCGCCGAGCGTCGCACGTCGGTCCTGCGCTTCCCGGACTTCGCCGTCGACGAGGAGTCGCTGCGCGCGGCATTCTCCCAACGCACGCGGGTCGTCCTGCTCAACACGCCGCACAACCCGACCGGCAAGGTCTTCACGCGCGCGGAGGTGGAGCTCGTCTGCCGGCTCGCTCGCGAGCACGACGCGTGGGTCGTGACCGACGAGGTCTACGAGCACCTGCTCTTCGACGGTCGCGAGCACGTGCCGGCGGCGACGCTGCCGGGGATGGCGGACCGGGTCGTGACGATCAGCAGCGGTGGCAAGACCTTCTCGACGACGGGCTGGAAGGTCGGTTGGGCGACCGGTCCGGCCGAGGCGATCGCGGCGATGCTCGCGGTCAAGCAGTTCCTCACCTTCGGCGCGTCGGGACCGTTGCAGCCGGCCATCGCGACCGGGCTCGGGCTCGGCGACGACGTGTACGCGCGGATCGGCTCGGCCCTCCAGGCCAAGCGCGACCTCCTCGTCGACGGCCTCCGGTCCGCCGGGCTCCAGGTGTCCGACCCGCAGGGCACGTACTTCGTCGTCGCGGATGCCGCGCCCCTCGGGGCGAGCGACGCCCTCCGGTTCTGCGAGGAGCTGCCGGCGCGGGTCGGCGTCGCCGCGATCCCGGTGTCGGTCTTCCACGACGACAAGGACGCCGCGCCGACGCTCGTCCGCTTCGCCTGCTGCAAGGAGGACGAGGTCCTGCGCGAAGGCATTCGACGCCTCGCGACCCTGCGCACCGGCTGAGGCCGCCTGGGTCGGGCGGCTGTGGACGGAACGGACGCCGCCACGCCGCCCCTCGTCCGAACCGTCCACAGGCAGCCGGACTCCCACGCCGAGTGGCCGCGCCGAGGGCACGATCGAGCGATGACCGACAAGAATGCCGTGGCGTCCCGCGGACGCTCCGCCCGCCCGCGCCTCGCGACGCCGTTCGTCGTGGCCGTCGTCGCGGCCGTGGCCTGCAGCCCGAGCGTGGCTCGGGCCCAGGTGCCCGTGCCCGACGGTGCCGGCCCGGTCGAGGTCGTACGGTCCGTGGCGCCGTTCGTGGCCGGTGCGCCGCCCGGGGCGAGCGCCGCGCAGCGGTCGCCGGGGCGCTGGCGGTGGCCGCTGGAGCCTCGACCCGAGCTGCTCCGCCGCTACGAGCGACCGGGCTCGGCGTGGGGCCCGGGACACCGAGGGCTCGACCTCGGGGGTCTGCGCGGGCAGGTCGTCCACGCCGTCGAGGGCGGCGTCGTCAGCCACGTCGGAGCCGTGGCGGGCCGAGGCACCGTCTCGGTCCTCCACCGGGACGGTCTGCGGTCCACCTACGAGCCCGTCGACCCGGTCGTCCGGCTCGGACAGGTCGTCGACGCCGGTGAGGTGCTCGGTGGCCTCGCGGTCGCCGGCTCCCACTGCCCCGTCGCGGCGCCGACCTGCCTCCACGTCGGGGCGCTGCGAGGGCCGGACTACCTCGACCCCGAGCCACTCCTCGTCCGCGCGCGGATCATCCTGCTGCCCCTGCGCTGAGTCGTGGGCGCGCGACCTGGCTTCTGCCTGCGGGTCAGGCGCGTGGATGCGCCTGGGCGTAGGAGGACCGCAGCCGTTCGATCGAGACGTGCGTGTAGATCTGGGTCGTCGCGAGCGAGGCGTGACCGAGCAGCTCCTGGACGAGCCGCAGGTCGGCGCCCCCGTCGAGGAGATGGGTGGCCGCCGAGTGCCGGAGCCCGTGCGGCCCCATGTCCGGGGCGTCGGGCACGTGCGAGAGCAGCTCATGGACGAGGCGGCGGACCTGTCGCTGGTCGAGCCGGCGACCCCTGGACCCCGACGAAGAGCGCCGGCCCGGAGTCCGGCCGCGCGAGCGCTGGGCGGCCGCGCGCGAGCCAGTCCTCCACCGCGTCGATCGCGGGCACCCCGGCCGGCACGACCCGCTCCTTGCCGCCCTTGCCCATGACGCGGACCGTGCGGGCACCGCGGTCGATGTCGTCGACGTCGAGGGCGACGAGCTCTCCGACCCGGATCCCGGTGGCATAGAGCAGCTCGGCCAGGGCGCGGTCGCGGAGGTGGGCCGGGTCGTCGTCGTCGGCGCGGACCGCTGCGACGTCCATCGCGGCACCGGCCTCCTGCGCGTCGAGGACGGCGGGCAGCGACCGGTGCCGTCTGGGCGACACGAGGCGCACGGAGGGGTCGGTCGCGACGAGGCCGACGCGCCGGGCCCAGCGGCAGAACGCACGAACCGAGGCGACGCGCCGCGCCACCGTCGTCCGGGCGGCGCCAGTGCCGGCGAGGTCGGTCAGCCACGCCCGCAGGTCCGCGAGGGTGAGCTCGGACAGGTCACGGGAGCCGGTCTGCTCCTCGACGTGGTCGAGCATCGCGCGGACGTCCGACCGGTAGGCGCGGATCGTGTGCTCGGAGCGGCCTCGCTCGCTGCGCAGGTGACGGACGAATGCCTCGACCGGGTCGCCCTCGGGAGGCGCTGGCACGTGCATGGAGCCCAGCGTGGCACGGCGCCGCTCTCGCAACGGGCCGTGCCACGCCGGGTCGGCTCAGCGCAGGGCCGAGTAGGAGTAGCCGATCCGGACGACCGCGCCCGCCGGCAGGCTGCCACGCGGTGCGCCGAGGACGACCTCGATCATCGTCAGCTGGATCGCGGTCGCGGTGCGCGTGACCTTGTGGAAGGTGACCCTGCCCAGACCCGCGACGTTGACGACCGTGTTGGGCCGCACCGAGTCGTTGACCGCCGGCGCGCCCTTGACCTGGAGGCCGAGGAAGCGGGAGCCGTCGACGACGGTCGGCCGGGCCGTGCCCGTCTGAGCCACCGAGGTGCGGGCGTTGATCGCCCGCGCCGTGATGAGGCCGGCGAGGACGTTGGAGTTCGCGATGTCGGACCAGACGCCGACCGACCGGCCGGACGCCGTCACGGTCGACGCCGTGTTGGTCTCCGTCGTCCCGGTCGTCAGCAGGTTCGGCACCCGCGCGCTCGCGATCGTGGCGTACTGGCGGCCGCCGGAGCACAGGGCATACGCCAACGCCTGCGGGCTGGAGACGACCTTGCCGCTGGCGAGGTTGGCGCTCGTCGCGTAGCCCGCTCCCGCGACGAGGCCGGCGACCGGCTTGGTGATGTAGGCGCGGGAGGTCGCGAGCTCGACCCGGGTGCCCGTCGGGAGACCGAGCGGGTTCGTGCTCGTCAGGTCGATGACGAGGGCCGAGGTCGCGGCGCGGAACTCGTTGCCCACGGTGAGCCGCACCTGCTGGTTGAGGGTGACGGTGCCGTAGGTCGTGCCGCCGGCAGCGAGCGGGATCTTCGTGTTGGGCGGGACCGAGGCCGCGATCGGGCGACCGTCGATGACGAGGTTGAGCAGGTTGGAGACGTGACCGGCGGTCGGGCGGCCGTCGGTGCCGACGCGCGCGACCGTCGAGGACCCGACGGCGTCAGCGCGGACCTTGCCGCCGAGCAGGTTGATGCCGGCGATCCGCGCGGACGACGCGCTGTTGCGCGCGGTCGTCGTCGCGTAGGTCCGGGCCTGGGTACTGACCGGGCCCACGGTGCCGACCCCCGGCACGGTCAGGGCGGCGGCGTCACCGCTGGCCGTCAGGGGCTCGACCGTCGTGCACGCGATCGTCGCGAGCGAGGTCGGCCCGGAACGGAGGGTCCCGTTGCCGAGGGTGATGAGGCTTCCGTAGGCATGGGATGCATGGCCCACGGTCGGGAGTGAGGCGGCTGAGGCTGGGGATGCGGTCAAGACCGCGGACCCTGTCCCCCCCAGGACCACCGAGACGAGAACGGATGCGACACGTCGCAACATGAGCGCCTTCTTTCGGGTGTTCCGAATGGCTGTTCCACGGCCGGCTGGCCGGGATACGACGTTCAACGACCCCTTCCCCAGCGGGGTTACGCACCGCTTCAGGAGGCGGATCGGTGGTCTCCCCCCATTGGGTGAAGCGCCCACGGCAGCTCAGCGGATGGTCGGCGGCTGCTTCTGCCACCCGCGTTCGGTCAGCCGGATGGCGCCCTCTGCCTCGAGTCGGCCGAGGCTCGCGAGGACGGCGAGCGGCGCGCAACCGACCTCCCGGACGACCCGGTCGGCGGCCCAGCCGGACCGCACCGGGATGACCGCATGGACCTGGCGGTCCAGGTGGGACCACTCGGCGTCCGGTCCACGGACCTCCTTGACAGGAGCCAGGTCCTCCCCGATCCCACCGAGGTCCTCCACGATCTCGGCGGCGTCCGTGACGAGGCTCGCCCCTTTGCGAACGAGGTCGTGACAGCCTGCCGAGACACGGCTGCCGATCGGCCCGGGGACCGCGCAGACGTGCCGTCCGAGCGCGTTGGCGTGGCCCGCGGTGTTGAGCGATCCGGACCGCAGCCCCGCCTCGACGACGACCGTCCCTGTCGTCAGGGCTGCGATGAGCCGGTTGCGCGCGAGGAACCGCGGCCGGAGGGGCGCCATGCCGAGTGGGAGCTCGGAGACGACGAGGCCGTCGCGCCGGATCTGCCGGAGCAGCCCCGCGTGCGCCGCCGGGTAGTCGCGGTCGAGCCCGCAGGCGAGGAGCGCGACGGTGAGCCCCTCGGCGGCCAGGGCGCCCCGATGCGCAGCGGCGTCGATGCCGAAGGCGGCGCCCGACACGACGCCCCAGCCGCGCTGTGCGAGCCCGAACCCCAGGTCGTGGGCGACGTCGACGCCGTAGGCCGTCGCGGCCCGCGCCCCGACGACCGCGCACGAGCGGCGGGTCACGGCAGAGAGGTCCGACTCCCCCTGGACCCAGAGGCAGTGCGGTGGGTCGGGGATGTCGTCGAGACCGTCCGGCCACTCCGCGTCGCCCGGAAAGAGGATCCGCGCCCCGACCCGCGCGGCCATCTCCCGCTCGCGCCCGACGTCGACCGTCCGGATCCGGTCCATCCAGCCCCGCCATCGCTGGTCGCCGAGTCCGATCGGGAGGTCACCGGCACGGACCCGTCGCAGCGCGCCGACGTGGCCCTCCGCCGCGATGAGCGCCGCCGCGTGGGCATCGGCCGGCTCGCTGACCCGCGCCCACGAGACCCGGGCCGCTCGCTCCTCGGCCGAGACGGGGCTTGCCGCCGCGGTCATGCCGCGAGTCCCGGGCTGCGCAGGACGAGCGCGGCATGGACGTCGTCGGCCGAGGGACGAGCGCGACCGGCGAGGTCGCCGAGGGTCCACGCCACCCGGAGTGCCCGGTCGTAGCCACGCAGGGTGAGGCTGCCCGCCTCGAGCGCCCGGTCCAGCGGTCGGCGGATCCCCGACGGGAGCCGCCACCGCGGGCTGCGGAGGATGGGTCCCGGGACCCGCGCGTTGATGTCGGCGCGGACCGGGAGGTCGAGGTCGAGCCAGCGTGCGGCCTGGGCCGACCTCGCGTCGACGACGCGGGCGGCGACGGTGGCGCTG
This sequence comes from uncultured Actinomycetota bacterium, assembly GCA_963752365.1. GTDB lineage: Bacteria > Actinomycetota > Actinomycetes > Actinomycetales > Dermatophilaceae > CAVVXY01. Next base: position 178,897 of record CAVVXY010000008.1, on the reverse strand, counting down.
TCCTCACCCACGTCCCCCGCGACGGCGCGAGGACCGGCCGGGGGGACGAGCACGTGGAGGTCGACCCGGTCGAGCAGCGGGCCGCGGAGCCGGCTGCGGTAGCGACGAAGCTCGAGCGAGGAGCACTGGCACTCGCGGCCCTTGGCGTAGGCCTGACCGCAGGGACACGGGTTGGCCGCGAGGACGAGCTGGAAGGCGCACGGGTAGTCGACGCACTCCGCCGCCCGCCCGATCGTCACCCGTCCCGACTCGATCGGCTGACGCAGCGCCTGGAGCACCGAGGCCTTGAACTCCGCCGCCTCGTCGAGGAAGAGCACGCCGCGGTGGGCCCTGGACACGGCGCCGGGACGGACGGCCTGGGTGCCGCCGCCGACGAGAGCGGCCTGGCTCGCCGTGTGGTGCGGCGCGACGAACGGCGGCCGCGTCGGCAGGGTGCCGACCTCACCGGGCGCGCCGACGAGGGAGCGGATCGCCTGCACCTCGATCGCCTCCGCCGACGTCAGCTCGGGCAGGATCGTCACGAGGCGCTCGGCGAGCATCGTCTTGCCCGCACCGGGCGGGCCGTCGAGCATGAGGTGGTGACCACCGGCGGCAGCGAGCTCGAGCGCCGCCCGTGCCTGTGGCTGGCCGGCGACGTCCGCGAGGTCGACGGCCCCGAGGTCCTCCTCGGCGGTCGGCGGTGGGAGGTCGAGCGCCGGCCAGGGCCGGCCGGCCGCGAGCTCGGCGTAGCCGTCGAGGAGTCGCGCGAGGGTCCGGACCGGGCGAACGGTGACGCCCTCGACGAGGGCAGCCTCTCGCGCATTCTCTGCGGCGACGACGACGGTGGCGATCCCGGCACGGCGGGCCGCGAGGACCGCAGGCAGCACCCCGCGGACCGGCCGGACCGAGCCGTCGAGCCCGAGCTCGCCGAGGTGACACGTCTCACGAACGAGCTGCGCGGGCAGCCGCTCGAGCGCGGCGAGCACAGCGACGGCGATGGGCAGGTCGTAGCCCGTCCCCCGCTTGGGGATCGACGCGGGGCTGAGGTTGACCGTGATCCGCTGCTGGGTGACCTGCCCGGCGAGGGCGCCCGCGGCGGCGCGGATGCGGTCCGGAGCCTGGGCGACGGCCCGGTCCGGGAGACCGCTGACGACGAATGCAGGGAGGCCGACGCCGATGTGCGCCTCCACGTCGACGACGGCGCCGACGATGCCGGTGAGCCCCACCGCCCGGGTCAGTCCGAGCCGCGGCATCACTGCACCCCGGCGAGGTGGACGAGCTCGGCCGGACCGGACGGCGGCCGGATGATCCCGATGACGTCGATGCGCACCCCGGCGAAGGGCCGGTCGTGCGCGGCGAGCCACGCGGCCGCGAGCCGACGCAACCGGAGCCGCTTGGCCCAGCTGATCGCGTGGACCGGCCCGCCGTGCGCCATCCCGCGGCGGGTCTTGACCTCGCAGACGACCAGGCAGTCACCCTCCCGGGCGACGATGTCGATCTCGCCGTGCTCGCAGCGCCAGTTGCGATCGAGCAGCTCCAGACCTCGTCGCTCGAGGTGGAAGGCCGCGAGGTCCTCACCCCACCGCCCGAGCCCCTGCGTGTCCCTCGCCCGTGTCCCCGTCTGCATCGTGAACCTCCTCGCCAGGAAGCCTCACGGCATTCGGCACCACGCGCAGCCGGCGACCCGCCCGCTGTGGACGGATCGGACGCCGGAGCGACGCCTGTGGACCGAACGGACGGTCAGAAGGGGTTCTTGGGCACCTCGAGCTCGGACTTGGCGAGCTCCTCGACGTTGACGTCCTTGAAGGTCACGACCCGCACCTGCTTGGCGAAGCGGGCCGGGCGGTAGATGTCCCACACCCACGCGTCGGTCATCGTCACGTCGAAGAAGACCTCGCCGCCGTCGGAGCGCACCTTGACGTCCACGCTGTTGCACAGGTAGAAGCGCCGCTCCGTCTCGACGACGTGGGTGAACAGGCCGACGACGTCGCGGTACTCGCGGTAGAGCGCGAGCTCCATCTCGGCTTCGTACTTCTCCAGGTCCTCTGAGCTCATCGAATGCTGCTGCCTTGTGCGATCGGTTCGGGCTGGACGGGCGGGGGGCCGGGCACGGCGAGGTCCATCACCGGGACATCATCCACCACGGGGTCCCCCGCGCCCGGCAGGTTCCACGAGCGTCGGTGGAGCTCGGTCGGACCGTGCACGCGGAGCGCGTCCATGTGCCCCGGCGCGGCGTAGCCCTTGTTCTCGACCCAGCCGTACTCCGGATGGTCGTCGTGCAGCTCGACCATGAGCCGGTCGCGGCACACCTTGGCGAGGACCGAGGCGGCCGCAACGGACGAGCACTTGAGGTCGGCCTTGATCATCGTCGTCACCGGCGGGGTGAGCGGCGCCTCGGCTCCGGCGAACGCGAACAGACCCACCGCCTCGGGGGCGGTCAGCCAGTCGTGGTTGCCGTCGAGGATGACGAGATCCGGCTCCCACCCGGCCGCCCGGAGCGCGGTCAGCGCGCGGACGCCGGCCAGGCGGAGCGCGGCGATGATGCCGATCTCGTCGATCTCGTCGGGCGAGGCGTGGCCGACGGCATGGGCGCGCGCCCAGCGCTCGATCCGCGGCACCATCCGCTCACGGACGTGCGGCGGGAGGAGCTTGGAGTCCTTGACCCCTGGTGGGGCGCTCCGGCATTCGGCGTCGATGAGGACGACACCGACGCTGACCGGGCCGGCGAGGGCGCCGCGACCGACCTCGTCCATCCCCGCGAGGAGGCTGTAGCCGTCGCGCTGGAGCGCCCGCTCGACGCGGAGGTTGGGCTTGCGCGAGCGGGGGACGGCGCGGGACGGGCGGGGGGACACGCCTCAGGGACTCGACGTCGTCGTGCTCGACGGGGTCGAGGTGGGTGCCTGGTCGGGGACCGAGCCGAAGGTCGCCGGGTAGTTGGTCAGCCAGGTCATGTGGTTGAGCGGCCAGACGAGCGCGAAGGCCCGACCGGTCACCTTCGTCAGCGGCACCGAGCCCTCCGAGCCGTCGCCCTTGGGGTCGTGGAAGCGCGAGTCCTGCGAGTTGCCGCGGTTGTCGCCCATGACCCAGATGCGGCCCTGCGGCACGCGGATGTCGAACTGGGTCGTGCTCGCGACCGAGCCCGGCTTGAGGTAGGGCTCGTCGATCGCGACGCCGTTGACGACGAGCCGCTGCTGCGGGTCGCAGCAGACGACGTGGTCGCCCGGCAGGCCGATGACCCGCTTGATGAGGTGGTCGTCGGAGGGGTCCGGCAGCAGCCCGACGAAGATCGCGACGTTGCGAATGCCGTCGATGACGGCTCCGCGGTCCGCCGGCAGCGGCGGGTCGAGCCAGTCGTCCGGGTCGGAGAAGACGACGACGTCGCCGCGGTGCAGGTCCATCTGCTCCGGGACGAGGTGGTTGACCAGGACGCGGTCGTTGATGAGGAGGGTGTCCTCCATCGACTGGCTCGGGATGTAGAAGGCCTGGACGAGCCACGTCTTGACGACGAAGGACAGCGCGAGCGCGAGCACGACGACGACGACGAACTCACGGACGGTGGCGGCGAAGCGGCTCCCGACGGACGCGCGCCTCGAGGGCACGTCGGCGCTGTCGGCCCCCGCGCCGTCCGCGTCCCTGCGGTCGGTGTCCGTGCGGTCGGAATCCACCGTCGGCCGGTCGGCGGGCTCGTCCCGAGTCGCCTCGTCGGACAGCGGCGGCTGCTCGTCCACAGTTCTCCTTCGGATCCGCGTCATCGCGCGGCGGCAGGTCGGGCGTCGGTCGACGCAGGGTCCATCGTCCCCCATCGGGACAGCGGCCAGTACCGGAGGGCCACGCGTCCGATGACGTCGGCCGCGGGGACCATGCCGCCGCCCGGGTCGCCGAGGTGCGCGCGGGCGTCCGAGGACTGGGCGCGGTTGTCGCCGAGGAGCCACAGCTTGCCGGCGGGGACGGTCACGTCGAAGGTCACGTCGCTCGCGGCCGTGCCAGGGGCGAGGTAGGCCTCGGTGAGCGGGGCGCCGTTGAGCTCGAGCCGGCCGTCCTCGGTGCAGCAGCGCACGTGGTCGCCACCGACGCCGATGACCCGCTTGAGGTAGTCCTGCTCGCCGGAGTCGATCCCGACGGCCCGCTGGGCCGCCGCGAGGGCGCGCCCGATGACGCCGGGCGCCTCGTAGGCCGAGCGGTCGGGCCCACCGAAGGTCGTCGTGCCGTCGAAGACGACGAGGTCGCCACGCCGGACCTCCTCACCACCGACGAGCCGGTTGACGACGACCCGGTCACCCGGGAGGACGGTCGGCTCCATCGACTCCGACGGCACGTAGAACGACTGGACGACGAATGCCTTGAGCAGCGCCATGACGACGACGGCTGCGATGACCTCGAGGACGAGTCGCGACAGACGGCGAGACCCGGCGCCCGCGTGCTCAGCGGGCGCCGGGTCCGTCACGTCGTGCTCGGTCGACACGAAGTCGACTCAGGCGGTGGGCGTCTCGCGACGCTCCTTGATCTTGGCCGCCTTGCCGCGCAGGTCGCGGAGGTAGTAGAGCTTGGCGCGGCGGACGTCACCGCGGGTCACGACCTCGATGTGGTCGATGATCGGCGTGTGGAGCGGGAAGGTCCGCTCGACACCGACGCCGAAGGACACCTTGCGGACCGTGAAGGTCTCGCCGATGCCGCCTCCGTGGCGACGGATGACGACGCCCTTGAAGACCTGGATGCGGGAGCGGGTGCCCTCGACGACCTTGACGTGCACGTTGACCGTGTCACCGGCGCGGAAGGCCGGGACGTCGTCCTTGAGGGACGCCTTGTCGATCTCGTCGAAACGCTGCATGGTGCTTCGCTTTCCTCGCGGCCGCCACAGGTCGGCCCCGGAATGTCGGTGGTGCTCTGTCTGGAATGCCTCGTCGGCCGCATGCCCGGACCGGGCACCTCCCCCTGTGGCGGGGGCCGTCACGACGACGCAGGGGTCAAGTCTGCCAGAGCACGGGCCGGCACCGAAATCGTCAGGGCGCGACGGTCAGGAGGTCTGCGCCTCGGTCTGCCCGGGCTTCTTGGCGTGGGCGATCATCCGGATGAGCGGGTCGACCTTGTCCTCCCCGCCGCGCAGCTCGATGAGCCAGCGCGCCGACTGGATCTGGTCGCGGGACACCTTGATGACTCGCTTGCTCATGGCCTCGCCTCCACTGCTCTCATCACCCATCATCCTCCTCAACGGACAACTCGTCCACGGTGATCCCCTGCGGCAGGTCGCGGAGGACGTCGCCGTCCGCCTCGAGCCGGGCCCCGGTCTCCAGGACGACGTCGGCGAGCCGACGCTCCTGCTCGGTCGCGAGCTCGCTCTGCGAGAGGTGGACGAGGACGGCGCGGCCGAGCTCCCGGCGCCGGAACTCACCCGACGCGATGTCGTCGAGCGCCGCGGTGAACCGCCGGCCCCACTCCTCGCGCCGGGACTGGTCCTCGCGCTGGTCGACGTCGTCGCGCGCCTCGAGGGATCGCTGGCGCAGGTCGCGCCGGGCGACGACGTAGGACAGCACGCTGCCGGCCCCCGCTCCGACGAAGGCGAGCGCCGGACCCAGCCAGTCCCCTGCCATGGCGACAGACTGCCACCCCGGGCGTGGAGGTCAGGGGAGGGCGGGCTCCTGCACCGGCGCGGCGACCGGCCGTGGGGCCAGGTGCTGCGGCAGCGCGAAGAGCAGGACCGCGACGAAGCCGAGGGTCAGGGCGACCGCCGGCATGAGGAGGGTGTCGGCCATCGCGCCGCTGAACGGCTCGCGGACGGCGGCGGGCAGCTGCTGGACGACGGCACCCTCTGCGCGGGTCGCGTCGCCGAGCCCGTGCGCCGAGAGACGCGCGTCGATGAGCACGGCGATGGCCGCCGAGCCGAGGACGGCCCCGACCTGCCGCGTCGCGTTGTAGACGCCCGAGCCGGCCCCGGCGCGGGTCATCGGAAGGTTGCGGGTCGCGGTCACGGCGAGGGGCGCCCAGCAGGCCGACATCCCGATGCCGAGCAGCGCCATCGTCGCGAGCAGCTGCCAGGTCGGTGTGTCGGCGCGCAGGATCCGGGACTGGAGCAGGACGGCGACCGCGGTGACGGCGTAGCCGAGCCCGACGAGGGTCCGCGGGTGGGTCCGGTCGGTGAAGCGCCCGACGACGGGTGACAGGACGATGACGGCGACCGCCATCGGCACCATGAGCAGCGCTGCCTGGAGCGGCGTGTCCCCCCGGACGAGCTGGGCGTAGAGCATGAACGGGAAGCCGATCGCCGTCGCCGTGAAGGACATCGTCGAGATCGCGAAGTTCGAGATCGAGAAGTTGCGGTCCCGGAAGAGCGAGAGCGGCACGAGGGGCTCCCGGCGGTTGCGTGCCTGCCACAGGAGGAAGGCCCCGAGGAAGGCGAGCCCGCCGACGATCGAGGCGAGGACCCAGGCATTCCAGTCGTACTTGTGACCCTGCTGGATGCCGAAGACGAGGAAGAACATGCCGACCCCGGACAGGACGACGCCGAGCCAGTCGAAGGAGTGGCTGTTGGTCTGCAGGCGCGGGACGAGCCGCCACGCGAGCCAGAGCCCGACGATGCCGATCGGCACGTTGACGATGAAGATCCACTCCCACCCGAAGGCGTCGACGAGGATGCCGCCGAGGATCGGGCCGACGAGCATCGCGGCGCCGGAGGTCGCGCCCCAGAGCGCCATCGCCTGGCCGCGGCTCTCCGCCGGGAAGATCCGGGTGATCGTCGCGAGCGTCTGCGGGGTGAGCAGGCCGGCGCCGACGCCCTGGAGGACCCGGGCGGCGATGAGCATCTCGATCGTCGAGGTGAGCCCGCACCAGAGGGAGGCGACGGTGAAGACGGCGAGACCGATGAGGTAGAGGTTCTTGGGGCCGTAGCGGTCGCCGAGACGCCCCGTGATGAGCAGCGGCACGGCGTAGGCGAGGAGATAGGCACTCGTGACCCAGACGACGCTGTTCACGTCGGCGCCGAGGTCGGCGATGATCGCCGGCGTCGCGACGGTGACGATCGTCGTGTCGAGCAGGATCATGAAGAAGCCGAGGCAGAGGGCCGCGAGGGCGGGCCAGGGGCGGGTCTCCACCGGGGCGGCGTGCTTGGGGACGGTCACGCTCCGAGTCAACACCGGAGCACCGACAGCGATTCCGCCCGGCGCAGACGACCTCGCCGCGGTGCCTCCGGGTCACGTCCGTGAATCGTCACTAGCCTCGCGAGGGTGAGCATCGACCCCGGCTGGCCCGTCGCGACCGCGTGCGCGCTGCTCCTCGCCCTCACCCTCCTCATGTACGCCGTCGGGCGCCTCCCGAACCCCGGCGCCACTGCATTCGCCGCCGCCCGCGCGGTCCTCCAGCTGGGCGTCGCCGCGCTCGTCATCACGAGCGTGACACGGAGCCTGCCGCTGTCGGTCGCGCTCCTCTGCGTCATGTTCGCGGTCGCCGTCGTCACGACGGTGCGCCGGGTCGGGGCCGGGCCGGCCTGGCCGTGGGCGACGCTCGCGATGCTCGCCGGGCTCGGGCCGGTCGTCGTCGTCGTCCTCCTGACCCGGACCGTGCCGCCCGAGGGCATCGCTCTCATCCCGGTCGTCGGCATCCTCGCCGGCAACACGATGAACGGCCACACCCTCGCCTGCCGCCGGGCGTTCGGCGCGCTCCGGGACGAGCGCGGCGAGCTCGAGGCCGGCCTGTCGCTCGGGCTGACCCGCGACCAGGCGATCACCGAGGTCGTGCACCGGCACGTTCCCGAGGCTCTCGTGCCCGGGCTCGACCAGGTGCGGACCGCGGGCGTCGTCACCCTGCCGGGCGCGTTCATCGGCGTACTCCTGGGCGGGGGCAGCCCGGCCCAGGCCGCCGCCGCCCAGGTGCTCGTCCTCCTCGGGATCATGGCCGCGCAGACGACGACCGCGGTCGTCGCCGAGCGCCTCATCGCGGCCGGGCGGCTCCTGCCGCCGGACCTCGCGGCCGGGCTCCCACGATGACGCGCTCGCTCAGCGGCGCCTCGTGAGGGCGACCGCGCCCTCGACGTCGGACGCCACCCGCGAGGGCCGATAGCCGGCCTTGCGGTAGATCCGCTGCGTGCGCTCGGCGCCCGCGGCGACGAGCAGGTGGAATGCCGTCACCGGAGCCGGCGCGAGCGCCTCCACCGCGGCGAGCAGCTCGCGCCCGAGCCCCTGCCCGACGCGGTCCGGGGCCACCATGACCCGGCCGACCTCGTACGTCGAGCCGTCCTCGAGCAGTCTCCCCCGGGCGGCCCCGACGAGCCGGCCGTCCGCCCGGGCGACGACGGTCGTCCACGTCGTGAGCCCGGAGACGACGTCGGGTAGCTCCTCGGCGAGCGCCGGGAAGCGGTCGTGGCCGTGCCACTCGACCTCCCGCGCGAAGGCGGCCCGCTGGAGGGTGAGCAGCTCGGGGGCGTCGGCGGGCACGGCCGTGCGGAGCTCGACCCCGCCGGCCGTCGACGACAGCGCGAGGAGGTCGGGGCGCCGGGCCGCGGTCCGGGTCAGCCGCTGGCGGTGGCGCCAGTCCGCGATGGCCGCGTGGTCGCCGGAGAGGAGGACCGGCGGCACCTCTCGGGTTGCATCGCCGTCCCTCCACGCGGCCGGCTTGGTGTAGACGGGGTACTCGAGCAGCCCGTCCTCGTGCGACTCCTCGACGAGCGACTCGGCATTGCCGATGACGCCGGGGAGGAGCCGTGCGACCGCCTCGACGATCGCGAGGACGGCGACCTCGCCACCGTTGAGGACGTAGTCGCCGAGGGAGACGACCGAGACCCGCATCCGCTCCGCCGCGTGCTCGTAGACGCGCTCGTCGATCCCCTCGTAGCGGCCGCACGCGAAGGCGAGCCAGGGCTCCTGCGCGAGCTCACGGGCCATCGCCTGGGTGAACGGCGCGCCACCCGGACCCGGGACGACGAGCCGGGGGACGGCATTCGCGCTGCTGGAGGCGATGAGGGTGTCGAGCGCCTCGGCCCACGGCTGCGGCTTCATGACCATGCCGGCGCCGCCGCCGTAGGGAGTGTCGTCGACCGTGCGATGCCGGTCGTGGGCGAAGTCGCGCAGGTCGTGGACGCGGACGTCGAGGAGGCCCTTGCGCCGCGCCTGGCCGATGAGCGACAGCTCGAGTGGGGCGAGGTAGTCGGGGAAGATCGTGACGACGTCGAGCCGCATCTCAGGCCTCGTCGCGGCCCAGGTCGAGCAGCCCGGGCGGCGCGTCGACGACGACCCGGCCCCCGGCGACGTCGACCGTCGGGACGATCGCGTGGACGAACGGCACGAGGGCCTCGTGGCCGTCCGCGAGACGGATGAGGAGCTGGTCCTGAGGACCGGTCCGCAGCTCGGTCACCTCGCCGACCCGCTCCCCCGCCGGGTCGAATGCGGTGAGCCCGACGAGGTCGGACTCGTACCAGGCGTCCTCCTCGTCGACCTCCTCCACCGGAAGGTCGTCGTCGAGGAGGAGACGTGTGCCGCGGATCCCTTCGGCGCCGACCCGGTCCGGGATCTCCTCGAACCCGACGAGCCAGATGCTCCGGTGGAGACGGCTCGTCGCAACGGTCAGCTCGCGCGGGACCCCGCTGCCGGTCGCGGCCTCGGTCGCGAACCGCGCGCCCGGGACGAGACGTCCCTCGGGGTCGTCGGTGTGGACCTGGACGGTGACCTCACCGCGCAGGCCGTGCGGCTTGCCGATGCGGGCGACGAGGAAGCTGGGCATGGGCTGCATTCTCGCAGCGGATCTCCCGGCGCCCTCACCCGCCGAGCCGGAACTCCTCCAGGCGGCGGCGTTGCCCGCCGCTCTCGTCGAAGTTCGCCGGGTCGAGCCAGTCGGCGTACTCGGCGCGGCGGGCCGGCCATTCGACATCGAGGATGGAGAACCACGCCGTGTCCCGGTTGCGCCCTCGCGTCACCGTCGCCTGCCGGTGCACACCCTCGGGCACGAACCCGAAGCGCTCCGCGGCTCGCATGGACGGCCCGTTGAGGGCGTCGCACTTCCACTCGAGGCGTCGGTAGCCGAGGTCGTCGAAGACGTGACGCGCGAGCAGCACGACCGCCTCCGTCGACTCGACCGTCCGCCGCAGCCGCGGCCCGAACACGACCCACCCGACCTCGATCGACCCGCTGGGCGGGTCGATGCGCAGCAGCGACAGCATCCCGGCCGCGCGACCGTCCGGGAGGACGGCGGCGTAGGGCATCGACGTGGGCCAGGCGTGGTTCGCGGCGATGATCTCCGCCATCTGCTCGGCGTCCTGGGGGGCGTGGTGCGCGTAGTACGTCCAGGTCGGCTCGTCGGCCAGCGCCACCGCCAGGTCTGGTGCGTGGTCGACGGTGAGCGGCACCAGGCCGATCGTGCGCCCGGCCAAGGGGACCGGGGCCGGCGGGAGGGCGCCGGACCACCCCGGGACGACGGGTCCGATGGGCTGCCCGAATGCATTCTCCTCGGTCACCGACGCATCCAACCACGCGCGGCGGCCTTCGACCCGAAGGACGAAGGGCCGCCGAGGAGTCCTCGGCGGCCCTACGTCGTCGTGCGGGACCAGGCGGTCAGGCCCGGTCGGTGTCGACGATGTCGATCCGGACGTTCTTGCCGCCGGCGAGCGCGGTCATGACCGTGCGCAGGGCGCTCGCGGTCCGACCCGACCGGCCGATGACGCGGCCGAGGTCCTCCGGGTGCACGCGCACCTCGAGGAGCTCACCGCCACGAGTCTGCTTCTCCCGGACGACGACCTCGTCCTTGTGGTCGACGATCCCGGTGACCAGGTGCTCCAGGGCCTCGTCGAGCACGATCAGGCTCCGGCCTTGGCGAAGCCGGCGGCCTCGGCGTCGGACTCCGTCTTGAACCAGAACTCGGCGACCGTCTGGTCGTACCAGCGGCCACCCTGCTCGTGGTACTTGCCGGAGTCGGCGTTGCCCTTGACGGTGTAGCCCTCGGGGGCGCTGCCGTCTGCGAGCGGAGCGGCGGCACCGGCCGGGAGCTCCTTGGGAGCGTCCGTCGCGTCCGTCGCGTCGGCGGCAGCAGCCGCGTCGGCGTCGGCGTCCTTGGACTCGGCCGCCGCGGCGCTACTGTCGGTGTCGGCCGCGACCGGCTCGGCCTCGGTGCCGGAGTCGACGAGGCCTGCGGGCTCGGTCGCCGCGGGCGCCTCGTCCTCCGGAGCCTCGGCCGCGGGGGCCTCCGCCTTCGGAGCCTCACCAGCAGGAGCGTCGGCCTTGGGGGCGTCGGCCTTGGGGGCGTCGGCCTTCTTGGCGGCCCGCTTGCGGGCGGTCGTCGCACCGGAGTCGTCGGAGGTGGTCCCCCCGGCGGCGGCGACGGCGGCCTCGTAGAGGTCCTTCTTGCTCGTCTTGGGCTCGGCCACCTTGAGGGTCCCCTCGTCCATGATCTTGAGCAGGGCGGCGACGGCCTCGGTCGGCTGCGCGCCCTGGCCACGCCAGTAGTTGGCCCGGTCCATGTCGATCTCGATGAGCGACGGCTCCCGGTTGGGGTCGTACTTGCCGATCTCCTCGATCGCACGTCCGTCGCGCTTGGTGCGCGAGTCCATGACGACGACTCGGTAGATGGCGGTGCGGATCTTGCCCATCCGCTTGAGGCGAATCTTGACGGCCACGGGGGTCGTCCTCCAGTTCTGTTGTGGTGAGGCGCGGCAAGACCGGGTGGGGAACACGCGGGGGGCCGTGGCCTCGGGGTAGGTATCCGGCGGCGGGTAGAGGGCCGCGCCGGAAGGTGTACGCCCGAGCATTCTGCCGCACCGGCCGCCCATCCCCCAATCGGGAGCGCTGCCGTCAGGACCCGGGCATAGGGTCCTGCGAGGACACCCCCGGACGGAAGGCGACGACGTGACGATCAACGAGCTGGCGCAGGAGTTCTGGGACGGGGTCCTGCAGGACCAGCCGACCTTCCGGCACCTCCTCGGCGACCTGACCCGGGCGGGCGACTTCGAGGTCGCGACTCGCGAGGCCGAGGACGCGTCGATCGGGCGAATGCGGGAGCTCGCCGGCCGCGTCGAGCAGGTGCCCGTCGACGGCCTCTCCGACGACGAGCGGACGACCCGCTCGGTGCTCCTCGTCGAGGCGCGCGGCCTCGCCGACCTCCGCGAGGCGCGGATGAGCAGCCACGCCGCCGACCCCCTCTTCGGCCCGCAGGAGGAGCTGCCGCTCATCACCGGCATGCTCGGCGTCCCGGACGAGACGGTCGCCGCCGCGATGACCGACAAGCTCCGCGGGATCGGCCGGCACCTCCACGAGCTCGCCGAGCGGCAGCGGGAGGGGCGGGCCGCGGGTCTGGACGCACCCGCATTCGCCGTCGACGCGACGATCGAGCAGGTCGAGGCCTGGCTGGCGACCCCGCTCGCCGACGACGCCCTCGTCGCCGCGATCACCGTCCCGGACGGGGCGGACGAGGCGACGTGGCGCGCGACGTGGGCCGCGGCCGTCGAGAGCGACGTCCGGCCCGGGCTCGCGGCCTACGCCGACGCGCTCCGCGAGGTCGCGCCGCACGGCCGCCCGGACGACCGCGCCGGGCTGTGTCACCTCCCGGGCGGCGAGGCGACCTATGCCGCGGCGCTCCGCTTCTACACGACGACCGACAAGACGGCACAGGAGATCCACGACCTCGGCCTGGCGCAGATCGCCTCGCTCGCCGAGGAGTACCGCGAGATGGGGCCGGACGCCGTCGGCAGCGACGACCTCGCGACGATCTTCACCGCGATGCGGGAGGACCCGGCGCTGCACTTCACGACCGGTGAGCAGCTGGTCGAGGCGTCGGAGATCGCGATGGCGCGGGCATGGGAGGCCATGCCGGAGTGGTTCTCGATCCTCCCGCAGGCGCCGTGCGCGGTGGTCGGGACGACGACGGGGGCCAAGGCGTTCTACTTCCCCCCGGCGCCGGACGGCTCGCGCGGCGGGTCCTTCTTCATCAACATCGGCGACCCGCAGTCGTGGGGCACCTTCGAGCTCGAGGCGATGGCCTTCCACGAGGGCATCCCCGGCCACCACCTCCAGCTCGCGATCGCGAGCGAGCTGCCCGACAGCATTCCCGCGATCCGTCGGTTCAGTGAGAACGCCGCCTACGCCGAGGGCTGGGGGCTCTACACCGAGCGGCTCGCCGACGAGATGGGGCTCTACTCGGGGCCGGTCGACCGGCTCGGGATGCTCGCCGCCGACTCGATGCGCGCCTGCCGGCTCGTCGTCGACACGGGCCTGCACGCGCTCGGCTGGTCGCGCCAGCAGGCCGTGGACTACATGGTCGCCAACAGCCCCCTCCGGGAGGGCGTCGTCCGTCCCGAGATCGACCGCTACGTCGTCACGCCCGGGCAGGCCTGCTCCTACATGGTGGGGCGGCTCGAGATCGAGCGGATCCGGCGCGAGGCGCAGGCGCGGCAGGGCGCGGCCTTCGACATCAAGGCGTTCCACGCCGCGGTCCTCGACGGAGGGGCGCTCCCCCTCGGCGTCCTCGACGAGGTCGTCGCCCGGCGGCTGCCGTGAGCGACCCCGGCATCCGCTCGCTCGACGTCGCGTCGTGGCGGCGGGACGTGCACTCGCTCTACGCCGACGTGCGGGCGAATGCCGACCCGGCGCAGGCGCATTCGGCCTGGGTCGAGGCGCGCTCGGCGATGTTCGTCGACCACCCGGCGACCGCACGCCTCGGCGAGCAGTCGCTCGTCCACGCGCCCTACGACCCGGCCTTCCGGTTCGTCGTGCCGATCGAGCCGGCGGAGCCGGACACGTGGGTCTACCCGACGGCGACCGACGGCGACGTGCCCTTCGACCGGATCGGCCGGGTCACCCTCGGCGACCTCGGGACGCTCGACGTGTGGTGGCTCGGGTCCTACGGCGGCGGGGTCTTCATCCCGTTCAAGGACCTGTCCAACGGCCCGGTCACCTACGGCGCCGGCCGCTACGTCCTCGACACCGTCAAGGGCGCCGACCTCGGCCGAAGGCAAGGAGGCGACTGGGTCGTCGACCTCAACTTCGCCTACAACCCCTCGTGCGTCTACAACCCCGCCTGGGCCTGCCCGCTCGCGCCCGCGGGCAACCGGCTGACCGGCGCGGCGCCCGTCGGCGAGCTGCTGCCGAAGGGCTACGACGGCTGAGCAGGCGGTGCGCGGTCGACGGGCGGCCGAGTTGTTCACCTGTGCGTGAGGTCGACGAATACTTCCGTCGAGGTTGCGCACAGGCGAGCAGGTCGTTTGTCCGAGGGTCAGCCGTGGTCGATCCGGACCTGGACGAGCCGTTCACCGGCACCCCACGCGCGGTCCGCCGTCCAGACCGTCGCACCGAGTCGTTCCCCAGTCGCGAGGCATAGCCGATCTGCGCGTCAGGGGCGGCACCCCCGCGACCCCTGCCGTCGAGAGGTCACGACCCGCCGGCGCCCAGTGCCGGCGGGTCGTGACCTCTCGACTGTGCAGCGGCGGGTTCGACTCAGATCGCGAGCGCCGGGTCGGTCTCGTGCGCCTCGGGCAGCCGGGTCGCACGCGCGTGGACGGCTTCGCCGGGCTCGAGGGCGAGCTCGTCGGCGGTCGCCCGGGTGACCTGCGCGGCGAACCGCTCCCCCGTGTCGGCGACGAGCTCGATGCGCACCTCGAAGCCGAGCCGGACGACGCGCTCGACGCGGGCGTCGATGACGCCGGGCGTGCCGTGGACCCGCGCGTCGGCGGCGAGCGCCTCGATCCGGTCGCGGGACAGGACGATGTCGTGGGGCCGGACGAGTCGCCCGCCGAGGTGGGCGACCGAGCCGAGGAAGCCCATGACGAAGTCGTTCGCCGGACGCTCGTAGAGGGTCTCCGGGTCGCCGACCTGCTCCAGGACGCCGTGGTTGAGGACGGCGATCCGGTCGGCGACGTCGAGCGCCTCCTCCTGGTCGTGGGTCACGAGGACGGTCGTCACGTGGACCTCGTCGTGGAGGCGGCGCAGCCACTGGCGGAGGTCGGCGCGGACCTTGGCGTCGAGCGCGCCGAACGGCTCGTCGAGGAGGAGCACCTCCGGGTCGACGGCGAGGGCGCGCGCGAGCGCCATCCGCTGCCGCTGCCCGCCGGACAGCTGCGCCGGATAGCGGTGCTGGAAGCCGTCGAGCCCGACGATCTCGAGGAGGTCCCCGACCTTGCGCGCGATCTCCGCCTTGGGCCGCTTGCGAATGCTGAGCCCGAAGGCGACGTTGTCCCGCACCGTCATGTGCTTGAACGCCGCGTAGTGCTGGAAGACGAAGCCGATGCCGCGGCGCTGCGCCGGGAGGTTCGTCACGTCGGCGCCACCGATCTCGATCCGTCCCCCGTCGAGCGTCTCCAGCCCCGCGATCGCGCGCAGGAGGGTCGACTTGCCCGAGCCGCTCGGCCCGAGGAGCGCGGTGAGAGAGCCCTTGGGGACGGCGAGCCCGACGCCCTTGAGGGCCTCGAAGGACCCGTAGCTCTTCGTCGCTCCGGTGACCGTGATCATGTCGTCTTCCTTCGTCGGTCGAGCACCGTCATGAGGAGCAGGGTGAGCAGGGCGAGCCCCATGAGGACCGTGGCGGCGGCATAGGCGCCGTAGGTGTTGTGGTCGTCGATGTATCGGGAGTGGACGAGCAGGGTCAGCGTCTGGGAGACGCCGGGGAAGCCCGAGCTGACCATGATGACCGCGCCGAACTCGCCGAGCGCGCGGGCCACGGTCAGGACGACGCCGTAGGTGAGACCCCACCGGATCGCCGGCAGCGTGACGCGGGCGAAGGTCTGCAGGCCCGAGGCGCCGAGCGTCGCCGCCGCCTGCTCCTGCTCGGTCCCGATCTCGTGGAGGACCGGCTCGACCTCGCGGACGACGAACGGCAGGGTGACGAAGAGGGTCGCGAGGACCATGCCGGGGAGGCCGAAGATGACCTTGAACCCGGCATTCTCGACGCCGCCGAACCACCCGTTCACGCCCCACAGCATGATGAGCGAGACGCCGACGACGATCGGCGAGACCGCGAACGGCAGGTCGACGACCGCCTGGAGCAGCCCGCGCCCCCGGAACCGGCCACGGACGAGCGCGAGGGCCGTCGAGACGCCGAAGACGACGTTGAGCGGGACGACGATCGCGACGATGAGCAGCGAGAGGTTGAGGGCCGAGATCGCGGCCGGCGTCCGGACCGAGTCGAGGAATGCCCCCACGCCGGGCTCGAAGGTCCGCCAGAGGATGACGACGACCGGAACCCCGACGAGGAGGAGGACGTAGCCGAGGGCGATGACCCGCAGCGTGAGTCGGGTCGTGCGGGTCGGGGTCATGGCGCCTCGGCCTCCCGGCGCCGGCCGCGCGCGGCGAGGACGCGCAGGACGAAGAGGGTGACGAAGGAGATCGCCAGGAGGGCGACGGAGACCGCGGCGGCGCCGGTCTGGTTGTCGATCTCGACCTGCTGCTGGATGTACTGCGAGGCGACCTGGGTCTGGCGCGGGATGTTGCCGCCGATGAGGACGACGGAGCCGTACTCCCCGATCGCGCGGGCGAAGGCGAGGCCGGTGCCGCCGATGATCGCCGGGCCGAGCGTCGGCAGGATGACCCGCCGGAAGGTCGTCCAGCCGCTCGCGCCGAGGCTGACCGCGGCCTCCTCGACGTCCCGGTCGGCCTCGATGAGCACCGGCTGCACCGAGCGGACGACGAAGGGCAGCGTGACGAAGGCGAGGGCGACGAGCAGCCCCCAGCGGGTCGCGTTGAGATGGACGTCGACGGGGCTGTTCGGCCCGTAGAGGGCGAGCAGGACGATGCTCGCGACGATCGTCGGCAGCGCGAAGGGCAGGTCGATGAGCGCGTCGACGACCCGCTTGCCGGGGAAGTCGTCGCGGACGAGGACCCAGGCGACGAGCGTCCCGAGAATGCCGTTGACGACCGCGACGGCGGCCGCGACCCCGACCGTCACGGCCAGGCTGGCGCGCGCCGCGGGGGCGGTGACCGCCTCCCACAGGCCGCCGAGCCCGTCCCCGAAGGACGCGACGGTCAGCGCGGCGAGCGGGAGGAGGACGACCACGCTCAGCCAGAGCCCGACGACCCCGATGCCCAGACCGAGCCGGCCGCGACGCGCCGCCGGCCGGCCCGCATTCGCCGTCGGCTCGTCCGGGGCCGGGCGCGCCGGCAGGGACGACGTCGCGACGTCGTCCCTGCCGGCCCTGACCGCCGTCGTCACTACTTCGTCGCCTTGTCGTAGATGACGGCGATGTCGCCACTGCCCTTCTTGAAGAGCGTGCCGTCGACCTGCTTCCATCCGCCGAGGTCGTCGATCGTCCACAGCTTGGTCGGCGTCGGGAACTTGCTGGCGAACTCCGCCGCCACCGTCGCGTCGACCGGCCGGAAGCCCTGCTCGGCCCACAGCTTCTGGCCCGCCGCCGTATAGAGGTAGTCGACGAAGGCCTTCGCCTCGGCCTGGTGCTTGGAGGTCTTGAGGACGGCGACCGGGTTCTCGATCTTGAAGGTGACCGGCGGGGTCACGTGGGCGACCGGGTCGCCCTTGCCCTCGGCGAAGAGCGCCTCGTTCTCGTAGCTGAGCAGGACGTCGCCCGTCCCTTGGAGGAAGGTCTCCGTCGCCTCGCGGCCCGACTTGGGCTGGACCTTGACGTGCTCGGTCACGAGCTTGTCGATGTAGGCGAGCCCGGCCGCCTTGTCCTGGCCGCCGTTGCTCTTGTCGGCGTAGGGAGCCAGCAGGTTCCACTTGGCACTGCCCGAGCTGAACGGGTTGGGCGTGACGACCTCGACGCCCGGCTTGAGCAGGTCGTCCCACCCCTGGATGCCCTTGGGGTTGCCCTTGCGGACGACGATCGTCACGACCGAGCCGAAGGGGATCCCCCTGTGCTCCCCCGCATTCCACGCCTGGTCGACGAGGCCGGCGTCGACGAGCCGCGTGACGTCGGGCTCGACCGAGAAGTTGACGACGTCGGCGCTCGCGCCGGCGGCGACCTTGCGGCTCTGGTCGCCGGACGCACCGTAGGACTGCTGGAAGGACACTCCCTTGCCGGCCGCCGTCGCGGCGAAGCCGGGGATGACCTTGTCGAAGCCGACCTTGGGCACGGCGTAGGCGTAGAGGCTCAGGGTGACGGTCTTCGCGGCGGCCGGCTCGGCGGACCCGGCGGCGCCGACGGTGTCACTCGCCCCACCACCCCCGCAGGCCGACACCGCCAGGGTCGCGGCGGCCAGGACGGCCGGGGCGGCGAAGCGGGTCGTGGGCATGCGGGACATCGGTGGACCTCCGTGCGAGTCGTTCGGTGATGCGGACAGGACAAGTCAAGTATCACCGACGGTTATGGGTCAAACAACCTCCGCTTATGTCTCAGGATGTGGGCGTCCCGCTGCCGAGGGGGCGCGCGTCAGCGCGCGACGCCGCGGAGGACGACCGCGACGGGGGCGAGCAGCGCCCCGAGGTCGGCCCGCGGGTCGGCCGGGAGCACGAGGAGATCTGCCTCCGCGCCCTCCTCCAGGCCGGGGCGGCCGAGCCAGGCGCGAGCCGCCCAGGTCGCGGCGCCGAGGACGTCGAGGCGCGGCAGCCCGGCCCGCTCGAGCTCGGCGCACTCCTGCGCGACGAGCCCGTGCGGCAGGCTCCCGCCCGCGTCCGTGCCGACGTAGACCGGTACCCCGGCCTCGAAGGCGGCGCCGATCGTCGCGTAACGGCGCGCGTGGAGGTCGAGCATCGTCCGCTGGTAGTCCGGGTATCTCTCCGCCGCGGGGGCCGCGATCTGGGGGAAGGTCGCGATGTTGACCAGGGTCGGGACGATCGCGATCCCCCGCGCGGCGAAGGCGTCGATCGTCTCGGGCACGAGACCGGTCGCGTGCTCGATGCAGTCGGTCCCGGCGGCGGCGAAGTCGTGGAGCGACTCCTCGCCGAAGCAGTGCGCCGTCGTCCGCGCGCCCTCCTCGTGCGCCGCCGCGACGGCCTCGGTCAGCACGTCGACGGGCCAGCAGGGGGCGAGGTCGCCGGTGTCCCGGTCGATCCAGTCGCCGACGAGCTTGACCCACCCGTCGCCGGCGCGCGCCTCCCGCCGGACGGTCTCGACGAGCTCGTCCGGCTCGACCTCCCAGGCGTAGTCGCGGATGTAGCGGCGGGTCCGGGCGATGTGCCGACCCGCGCGAATGACGCGGGGCAGGTCCTCGCGGTCGTCGATCCACCGGGTGTCCCCCGGCTGCCCGGCGTCGCGGATGAGCAGGGTCCCGTGGTCGCGGTCGGTCCGTGCCTGCTCCTCGGCGACCTCGCGGGGCACCACCCCGTGGGCGCCGAGCCCGACGTGGCAGTGCGCGTCGACGAGCCCCGGGAGCACCCAGCCGGCGATCGTCGTCACCTCGTGCGCGCCGGCCGGCTCGGCGTAGGTGACCCGGCCCCCGATGACCCACGCCTGCTCACGGACGTCGTCCGGACCCACGAGGACCGGACCGGTCAGGTGCAGCACCGTCGCCATGCATTCGACCCTATCCAGCGGTCGGCGCGACCCCGAGGGTGTAGCGGACCGTCTGGGTCAGGCGGGCCGTGCCGTCGGGCCCTCGCGCATCGTCGAGCAGGCGGGCGGCGTCGGCGAGCAGGCCCGGCATCCGGTCCTCCGGCACCCCCTGCCACATGGCCCGCTGACCGGTCCCCATGCTCCAGGCCCGCCAGTCCTCGATGCCGCTGAACGGCACGTCGAGCGCCAACGTCTCCGTCCGGACGTCGAGAGCGCCGGCCTCGCGCAGGAGAGTCTCCATCCGCTCGTCGCTGTCGAAGGGGCTGTCCTCCCCGATGACGCGCGGGTCGCGCATGGCCTCCGGGAGCCACGGCGCGAACAGCTCGTCCAGAGCCGTCCAGCGCGGGTCCTCCTCCGCGAACGTCGTCACCCCGATCCGCCCTCCCGGGCGGAGCAGGCGCACCCACCGGCGCAACGACTCCGCGGGCTCGTCGACGAAGAAGATGACGAGCGAGGACGACACGAGGTCGAATGCCGCCTCGGGCAGGTCGGGCCGGGCCGCGTCCATCCGGCGGACGTCGGCCGCATGCCCTGCGCCGGAGAGGAGGTCCCGGGTCCGGGCGACCATCTCCTCACTCAGGTCGACGGCGGTGACCGAGCCCGACGGGAGGACGGCGTCGGCCAACCGCACGGTCACCGCACCACGACCACAGCCGATGTCGAGGACGTCCTCTCCCGGCCGCGGATCGAGCGCATCGACGAGCCCCGCCGCGATCGGCTGGAAGAACGGGACGCCGCTCTGGTCGTAGGTCTCGGCCACCGCGTCGAAGAGGCGGCCGACCCCCTGGCTCACGTCGGACTGCTCGGGTACCTCGGGCATGACGTCATCGTGTCGCATCGGGAGCGAACGCGCCCGGCGATCCGTCTCAGGGCCATGAAGCCTCGGGTCGTCGTCCGGGTCAGCGCGCTGCTCATCGCCGTTGCCCTCATCGGTTGGCGGCTGTGGCCCGACCCGTACGGGCCCCACCCGCCACCGACCTCGTTCTCGGACTGCAACGACCAGCAGACCCCGCACGACGACCCCGCGATGGTTGCGGTCGCCAACGACGTGACGACCGGGCACCACGCGGACGGCACCCGGGCGACGGCCTTCGCCTGCGTCGGGCACGAACTCACCATCGAGGTCACCGTCGAGGGGCCGGGCGTGACGGTGACACCGACGAGATTTGTCGCCGGACACGGCCGCCCGCCGCAGGCGCTCGAGGTGAGCGTCGCACCGGGCGGCCACGGGGACATCCGGCTCGTCGCGCGCGGCCAGGGGCTCGGCTTCAGCCAGTCCGGCCCCAAGGTCGTCCGGGACGGCGACGGCTGGAGCTTCGCGCCGGCCCACGAGTGAGCCGAGGACCAGCCGGAGCCGGGGTGCACGTGGTCACCTCGCGTGCGGCATTCTGAGGACCGCCTGCGAGATCCACCGTCCGAAAGACCGACACCGTGCCCTCCCCACCGCCTACGACACCGGCGAGACGTTCAGGCCCGCCTCCCGCCAGCCGCTCGCGGAGGTCCTGCACGTCGACGGCTGGTGAGCCGACCGCGGCTGCTCAGGCGGTCGGCACCCGGAGGAGGCGCCGGATCGTCTCGGTGACGACGGCAGGCGCGTCGGTGTGCACCCAGTGGGCGGCACCCTTGACCGTCACCTGGCGGACCTTCGGGAAGTAGCCGCGCATCGGCTCGGCGTCCGCGTCCTTGATGTAGCCGGAGTCGGCGCCCCGCAGCCAGACGACCGGCCCGTCGAATGCCGGGACCCGGGCGAGTTCGGCAGCCGGCCAGTCGGCGATCGCCGAGTCGCGCCCCCGAGCCGCGTCGGCCGCGACGAGGTCGAGGTTGGCCTGCCAGTGCCAGCGGTCGCCGTCACGCCGGAGGTTCTGGAGGAGGAATGCCTTGACGCCCGGGTCCGGCTCGGCGAACCGGTTCTCGGCGTCCGCGCGGGTCGTCAGGTCGGTCAGCGGGAGCCGCCGCATCTCCCCGAGGTAGCCGGTGAACCGCTCGAGGTCGCCGTAGCCCTTGGGCGCGATGTCGACGACGCAGAGCCGCTCGACGAGGTCCGGGTGCCGCAGGGCGAGCACCATCGCCGTCTTGCCGCCGAGCGAGTGCCCGACGACGGTCCACCGCTCCCCCGGCGCGATGCCGGCGAGGGTGGCCGCGACGGCATTCGCGTAGCCGTCGAAGGAGAACTCGTCCGACCACGGCGACCGACCGTGGTCGGGCAGGTCGACGAGCGTGCTGCGCGCGCCGTCACCGTCCGGTCCGGCGAGGCCCTTGGCGATCTGCGTCCAGTTGCGGCCCTGGCCGAAGAGCCCGTGGAGCATGGCGACCCGCGGCCCGGCAGTCCCGACCGAGAGGGTGTGGAGCCCGGTCACTTCCCCAGGAACTTCTCGAAGCCCTTGGGCAGGTTGTCGGGGTCGAAGTCGGCCATCGCGTCGCCGACCGCTCCCCCGCCGCCGAACGCCGCGCCGCCGCCGGACCCGCCGGCGGACTTCTGCGCGGCGGCGCGCTCCTCGGCGGCACGCTTGGCCGGGTTGCCCGAGCGGGACCTGCTGGCCTTCCCCTTGGCCACCTGCTGCTGCTTCTTGCGGCCGGCCCCCCCACCGAGTCCGGGCATCCCGGGGATGCCGCCACCACGGGCGAGCTGCTTCATCATCTTCTGCGCCTCGCCGAAGCGCTCGAGGAGACCGTTGACCTCCGTGGTCGTCACCCCCGAGCCCTTGGCGATGCGGGAGCGGCGCGAGCCGTTGATCTGCTTGGGATGGTTGCGCTCGAACGGCGTCATCGAGCGCACCATCGCCTCGACCCGGTCGAACTCGCGCTCGTCGAGGTTGTCGAGCTGGGCCCGCATCTGGCCCATGCCGGGCATCATCCCGAGCATCTGCTTGAGCGAGCCCATCTTCTTGATGGCCGCCATCTGCTGGAGGAAGTCGTCGAAGGTGAAGTCCTCCGCCGCGAGGAACTTGCGCTCCATCTCCGCGGCCTGCGTCCGGTCGAAGGCCCGCTCGGCCTGCTCGATGAGGGTGAGCACGTCGCCCATGTCGAGGATGCGCGAGGCCATCCGGTCGGGGTGGAAGACCTCGAGGTCCTTGACGCCCTCACCGGTGCTCGCAAACATGATCGGCCGGCCGGTCGTCCCGACGACGGACAGTGCCGCGCCGCCACGGGCGTCGCCGTCGAGCTTGGAGAGGACGACGCCGGTGAAGTCGACGCCGTCGAGGAAGGCCTGAGCCGTGTCGACGGCCGCCTGCCCGATCATCGCGTCGATGACGAAGAGGACCTCGTCGGGCTGGATGGCCTCGCGGATGTCGGCGGCCTGCTGCATGAGGTCGGCGTCGACCGCGAGCCGGCCGGCGGTGTCGACGATGACGACGTCGTGCTGCCGGTTGATCGCGTGCTGGATGCCGTCGTCGGCGACCTGGACGGGGTCACCGAAGGAGCGGGTCCCCTGGCCGTCGCCGCCAACGGCGTCGTGGCCGCCCATGTTGCCGCGCTCGGGCGCGAAGACGGGAATGCCGGCGCGCTCGCCGACGACCTCGAGCTGGGTCACCGCATTCGGCCGCTGCAGGTCCGCGGCGACGAGCATCGGGGTGTGGCCCTGGTCCTTGAGCCACCTGCCGAGCTTGCCGGCGAAGGTCGTCTTGCCCGAGCCCTGGAGGCCGGCGAGCATGATGACCGTCGGGGGGTGCTTGCTCAGGCGCAGCTGGCGGGTCTGGCCGCCGAGGATCGCGACGAGCTCCTCGTTGACGATCTTGATGATCTGCTGCGCCGGGTTGAGCGCACCGGACACCTCGGCGCCGAGCGCGCGCTCGCGCACCTGGTGGGTGAAGGTCTTGACGACCGGCAGGGCCACGTCCGCGTCGAGGAGCGCCATCCGGATGTCGCGGACCGTCTTGTTGACGTCGGACTCGGTGAGGCGCCCCCGGCTGCGGAGGTTCTTGAAGGTCGCGGTCAGGCGGTCGGACAGACTGTTGAACACCGGACAAGGCTAACGAACGCGCAGGGGTGCTCTCGCCGCCGCCGGTAGCGTGGCCGTCGTGCCGGACTTCGTCGAGGTCGCGTCCCGCGTCTGGGTCGCCCGCTACGCGTGGGCCGACGCCAATGTCACGGCCATCGGCGGGGAGCGCGGGCTCCTCGTCGTCGACACGCACGCCTCGACCGCTGCGGGCCGGGCCGTCCTCGATGACCTGCGCCGGCTCGGCGCCGGCCCGGTCCACGCGGTCGTCAACACGCACTGGCACTGGGACCACGCATTCGGCAACGCGGCCTTCCGCGAGGCGGACCCCGCGGTCCCGATCCACGCCCACGAGCGAGCGGCGGCGTGGCTGAGCGAGCACGGCGAGGCGGCCAAGCAGCCGTGGCTCGACGACCCCGACGACCCGCACGGCGAGCAGATCGCCGAGACCGCGATCGTCGTCCCCGACCGGACCTTCGTCACGGCGGCCACGGTCGACCTCGGCGACCGGACCGTCGGGCTCGCCCACCTCGGCCGCGGGCACACCGACGGGGACCTCGTCGTCGAGGTGCCGGACGCCGGTGTCCTCCTCGCCGGCGACCTCGTCGAGGAGTCGGGGGCGCCCTGGATCGGCGAGGACTCCTGGCCGCTCGACTGGCCGCGCACCCTCGACGTCCTGCTCGACCGGCTGGGCCCGGAGACCGCGGTCGTCCCCGGTCACGGCGTCGCCGTCGACCGGACCTTCGTCGACCGGCAGCGCGGCGAGCTCGCCCTCGTCGCCGACACGGTGCGACGGCTCGCCGCCCAGGGCGTCCCGGTCGCCGACGCGGTGGCCGCCGGCAGCTGGCCGTGGGAGGCCGGCGACCCACGGTTCGCGAATGCGGTCAGCCGCGGCTACGCCCAGCTGGCCGAGGGGACCTGACCGGGCGGATGAGGACGGCGTGTGCGCTTGTCGTACCGGTGGGCATTCGAACGCACCTCACTGCACCGAACGCACACTCGACGCCCGGCCCAGGACGGTTCAGAGGCGCCCCTCGCAGGTGTCGATGATCGCGCCGACGACCTGGGCCACCGCGGGTGGGTCGAGGAGCCGACCGCCGAACTCGGTGATGTAGAACGTGTCGAGCGCCTGCCCCGCATACGTCGCGACGTGGGCGGACCGCACGGAGAGCCCGAGCTTGGCGAAGGTGACGCCGAGGTCGTGGAGCAGCCCGAGCCGGTCGTGCGCACGGACCTCGACGACCGTCGCGTCCGGCGAGGCGTCCGGGACGACGAATGCCCTCGCCTGTCCCGGGTGCCCGGAGATCGCCCGCGGTCCCGGCGCGTACGCGCGGTGCCGCTCGAGCGCGGCGAGCGGACGCCGGTCGCCGGTCGCGAGCCGCTCGAGCGACTGGCGGATCTCGTCCGCGGCGGGCGCCGTGCCCCCCGGGGACTCGACGTGCCACTCGTCGACGGCCACGCCGTCGACGGTGCGGAGCACGGCCGAGCGGACGACGAAGCCCTGCGCGGCGAGGAGCCCCGCGGTGTCGGCGAAGAGGCCGAGGCGGTCGCGGTCGGTCACGTCGACCGACCAGGCGCCGGAGTACGGCCGGACCCGCACCGACGGTGACCCGCCGAGGACGGCCTCCAGGACGTGGGCGGGGACGGCGGGACCGGAGCCGTCGGCGGTGGACGGGGCCACCGCCGCGCCGAGCCGGTCCTGCATCGTCGTCACGAACTGCCCCATGAGAGTGGCTCTCCAGTCGGTCCAGGCGGCCGGTCCGGCCGCGGCCGCGTCGGCCTCGGTCAGCACGGCGAGAAGGTCGAAGGTGTCGTGGTCGTCGGCGACGGCCGTCCGCACCGCGTCGAGGGTGCGGGGGTCCTGATGGTCGCGCCGCGTCGCGAGGTCGATGAGCGTCAGGTGCTCGCGGACGAGGCGCTCGATGACGGCGACGTCGTCCGCGCCGTAGCCCATCCGCTGCGCGACCCGCCGCGCGATCGGGGCCCCGTGGACGCTGTGGTCGTGCGCGCCGGCGACCTTGCCGACGTCGTGGAGGAGGGCGGCGACGAGCAGGAGGTCCGCTCGCGCGACCCGGCGGACGAGGGCGCTCGCGTGGACGACGGTCTCGATGAGGTGCCGGTCGACGGTGTGCCGGTGGACCGGGCTCCGCTGCGGGCGCGAGCGGACGTCGCGCCACTCGGGGATCCATCGCTCGACGATGCCGGCCTGGTCGAGCCCCTCCCACACCGAGACCAGACCCGGACCGGTCGCGAGGAGGTCGCCGAACACGTCGAGGGCCTGACGCGGCCAGGGCGCCCGGAGGTCCGGAGCCCGGGAGGCGAGGTTGGTCAGGGTGACCGGCGCGATCGGGAGCTGGGCGCGCGAGGCGACGAGGGCGGCGCGCATCGGGAGGAGCGCGTCGGTGTCGACGGCCGAGGCGGCACCGAGGACGACCTCGCCGTCACTCTCGTAGAGGCCGTAGCCGAGCGGCGTCATCGTCGGCCGGCGCGGCCCGACCCGCAGGGTACGGGCCCGCTGGCTCTGGCCGGCGCGTCGCACGGTGCTGTCGACGGCGTAGGCGATCGTCCGTCCCGCATTCGCGACCTCGGTCAGGAGGTCGTCGGCGGAGGCGTGCCCGAGGAGCGCCGCGACGGCGTCCTGGTCCTCCCGACCGAGCCGGTCGCGGCCACGACCGGTGACGACGTGGAGCGCGTCGCGGACGTCGAGCAGGGTCGTGGCCGCCTCGTCGACGCCCTCGCGGGCGCGGTCGGCGAGCCAGGCCTGGGTGAGCGCGGCGAGGATCGTCAGGTCGCGGAGACCGCCGCGCGCCTCCTTGAGGTCGGGCTCGACGTTGTGGGCGACGTCGCCCTGCCGGACGTGCCGGGCGCCGAGGCTCTCGACGAGCTGGGGCAGGCGCTTGCGGGCGCCGCCCCGCCAGTCGTGCGCGACCGTCGCGCGGGCCGCGGCGACGACCTCGGGGTCGCCGGCCACGTGCGCCAGGTCGAGGAGCCCGATCGTCGCGGACAGGTCGCCCTGGGCGACGGTCCGGCACTGGGCCACGGTGCGGACGCTGTGGTCGAGCTTGACCTTCGCGTCCCAGATCGGGTACCAGAGCGCGTCGGCGATCGTGTTGATCGTCTGGGCGTTGGCGCGGCCGGTGTGGAGGAGGACGAGGTCGTAGTCCGACAGCGGGCCCCCGTCGGCGCGGGCGAGGCTGCCGACGGCAGCGAGGGCGATGCCGTCGTCGAGCCGCCCGGCCGTCGCCTCCTCCCAGATGCCGCGGAGCCAGTCGTGGCCGAATGCCGCGAGCGCGCGGCGCCGGGCCGGCCCGGCACCGGGTCTGGCGAACCCTCGCGTGTCCGCGAGGTCGAGCCGGCGCTGCTGCAGGTCGATGTTCTGGATCGTCATGGCGTGCCCTCCCTCGGCCCTGGTCGTGCTCGTCGTGCGAGTGGTGCGGGTCCTGCATTCGCCCGAGCGTGGCGCCGGGTGCCGCGGGAACCGGTGGTCCTCACCGGTTCCCACGACACCCGCGCCAACCCGGTCGTACGGATCAGATGGCGTCGGATCCGCGCTCCCCCGTACGAACGCGGGCGACGTCCTCGACGGGGACGACCCACACCTTGCCGTCCCCGATCCGGCCGGTCTGCGCCGACTTGAGGATGACGTCGACGACCGAGCTGGAGTCGAGGTCCTCGACGAGGATCTCGAGCCGGATCTTCGGGACGAAGTCGACGGTGTACTCCGCGCCCCGGTAGACCTCGCTGTGGCCGCGCTGCCGGCCGTAGCCGGAGGCCTCCGAGAGGGTCATCCCGGTGATGCCGTAGGCCTCCAGGGCCTCCTTGACCTCGTCGAGCTGGTGCGGCTTGATGATGGCGGTGACGAGCTTCATGCCTTGACTCCGTCCGTGTCGGCGGGCGCGATCTCCTCGTGGTGCCGCGCGTCGTGCTGGGTGCCGCTGCTCGTCGAGCCGAGCCGACCGCCGCGAGCGACGAGGTCGTAGGCCGACTCCGCGTGCTCCTCGGCGTCGATGCCGGCGATCTCGGCGTCGTCGTCGATCTTCCAGCCCATCGTCGCCCTGAGGGCGAGGCCGATGGCGAGGGTGACGACACCGGAGATGACGACCGTGGACAGGGCGATGAGGATCTGGACGAGCAGCTGGTTGATGCCGCCACCGTAGAAGAGGCCGGTGCTCGTGGAGAGCAGGCCCGCCCCGACGGTGCCCCAGAGGCCGGAGACGAGGTGGACGCCGACGACGTCGAGCGAGTCGTCGTAGCCGAAGCGGAACTTCAGACCGACCGCGAGGGCCGAGAGGCCACCGGCGACCGCGCCGAGGATGATCGATCCGACCGGCGACAGGGCGCCACAGGCCGGGGTGATCGCGACGAGGCCCGCGACGATGCCGGAGGCGCCGCCGATCGAGGTCGGCTTGCCGTCGCGGATCTTCTCCACGAGGAGCCAGCCGAGCATCGCGGCGCACGTCGCGACGGTCGTGTTGACCCAGACGAGCGAGGCGGTCTCGTCGGCCGCGAGCTCGGAGCCGGCGTTGAAGCCGAACCAGCCGAACCAGAGCAGTCCGGCGCCGATCATGACGAGCGGGACGTTGTGCGGCCGCATCGCGACCTTGCCGAAGCCGATCCGCTTGCCGACGATCAGGGCGAGGACGAGGCCGGCCATACCGGCGTTGATGTGGACGACCGTGCCACCGGCGAAGTCGATGGGGACGACCTTGGCCGCGCCGTCGGCGACGCCGAAGATCTTGGCGGACAGGCCGTTCTCGCTGGCCGACAGGAGACCGCCACCCCACACCATGTGGGCGATCGTGAAGTACGACAGCGTCACCCACAGGCCGGAGAAGACGAGCCAGGTGGAGAACTTGACGCGGTCGGCGATCGCGCCGGAGATGAGGGCGACGGTGATCGCGGCGAAGGTGAGCTGGAAGCCGACGAAGATCAGCTCGGGGATGCCCCCGTAACCGTCGTAGCCGAACGGGTTGATGATGTTGGCCGTGTCGGCCAGGCCGAACTTGTCGAAGGGGTTGGCGAGGATGCCCCCGATGTCGTTCGGGCCGAACGTCATCGAGTAGCCGTAGAGGACGTAGATGATCCCGACGAGGGCGAAGGCCCCGAACGACATCATCATCATGTTGAGGACGGACTTGGCCCGGGTCATGCCTCCGTAGAAGAGAGCGAGGCCGGGGACCGTCATGGCGAGGACCAGGGAGGCGCAGACGACCATGAACGCCGTGGCGGCGTAGTCGATGGTCGGCGCGTCCGCCGTCACGAGTAGTGGGCTCATGGCCGCAACTCTGGGGCCCGTCCGTTTCGGGCCGGGTCGCGTCGTGTTACGGACGTGTTGCGGAATGCCCGGCCAG
Organism: uncultured Actinomycetota bacterium; assembly: GCA_963752365.1. GTDB lineage: Bacteria > Actinomycetota > Actinomycetes > Actinomycetales > Dermatophilaceae > CAVVXY01. The sequence continues at coordinate 150,225 of CAVVXY010000008.1, read as the reverse complement.
GTAAGACCTCGGTTACGGGAGTCCACGTCGGCGGCGTCGTGCCGCCGTGCGAGGATCGGGGGGTGAGGCCGACGCTCGTGTACGACGGGGACTGCGCCATCTGCACGCGCCTGTCCGCATTCGTCGTGCGGTGGGTCCGGCGGTCCCCCGGGGACTTCGACGTCGTCGCCTTCCAGTTCGCCGACCTCGCCGCGCTCGGGCTCACCGAGGCGCAGTGCGAGGCCGCCCTCCAGTGGGTCGACGCCGACGGGACCGCCCACGCGGGGCCGAATGCCGTCGCCCGGCTGCTTCGCACCGGTCGCCTCCCGGGGCGGCCGCTCGGGTGGGCGCTGTCGGCGCCGGGCGTGCACCGGGTCGCGTGGCCGGTCTACCAGTGGGTCGCCGACAACCGGCACCGGCTGCCCGGCGGGACGCCCGCCTGCTCGATGCCCGCGGCCCAGCGGCCGCACTGACCCGCCGGTCGCGACCCAGGCGCGTCAGCGCGACGGGTCGCCGACCGGCTCGCGGGAGCGCGCGGCATTCCACGTCCGCCACCGGGCCCGCGCGCGGTCGCGGTAGTCCTCGAGCGGGAGGAAGGCGAGCATCATGACGAGGTGCGGCCAGAACGCGATCGTGATCGCCGCGTAGGTGAGCGCATGGAAGACGAACCAGCCGGCGACGATCCGGCGCCGCACCCGCTCGGACACGAAGAAGATGACCGGCGCGGACAGCTCGGCGGCGAGCAGGCCCCACTGCGCGAGCGTCAGCGTCCACGGGACCTCGAGGAGCAGCTGCGCCCACTCCGTCCCCCGCCGCACGACGGCCCGGACCATCGTCGCCGAGGTGACCCACTCCGGCCCGCCGAAGCGCAGCTTGGCCCACGCGGACAGGAAGTAGGTGGCGATCGCGGCGAGCTGCACGGCGCGCAGCGCGAAGCCGGCGGCCTCGCTGCGGCGCCGGTCGTCGAGGTGCGCGATCCCGACGGTCGGCAGGAGGAGGAGGGCGAGGACGAAGTCGCCGCGGTCGTGGTCGACCTTGCCGTAGGCGAAGGCGACGTACTGGTACCAGGTCCACGCCGCGGCGACCGCCCAGCCGAGCAGCCGCGGCGCGCGACCGGACATCGCGGCGAGCGAGAGGACCACGCACGACCACTTGAGCGCCGTGACGAGCGCGACGGTCGCGGCGGGCAGGTGGAGCAGGTCGCCGACGAGGAGCGGCTCGTACCAGGCCGCGTCCGCCCAGCCGTGGTACCAGCCGGAGGTGTGCAGCAGGAGCACGTCGACGACGACGAACGCGAAGACGAGAATGCGGAGCAGGGCCACCCGTGCCAAGGGCACCGGGGCGAAGAGCCAACGCACGGGGGCTCCGCCCCCGTGGACCCCCGAGAGCACCCCGTCGCGGCGCCGGCTCACGGCGTGGCCGTCCACTCGGCGAGGACCTCGGCCCGGTCGTCTCCGGTCACCTTGCCGTCCACAAGCCCGATGTGGTGCCGGACGACGCGCACGCCGACCCAGGCAGCGGAGCTCGGTCGGAGCCGGGAGTGGCTCTCGGCGAGCGTGCCGAGCATCGCCGGGTCGGCGACGACCTGCGGGATCCGCCCCTCGACCTCGGCCCGGTTGAGCCCGACGTTCCCCGGGCTGAGCGGGGCCGGGCGCCACGTCGTGTCGCCGACGGTCAGGACCTCGATGCTCGTCGACCACACCGACCCGGTCGGCGCCTGCGACGTCGAGTACATCCGCCACGGCCCGAACGGCCACCACGGGTCGTCCCCGACGGTCGAGCCGGCGACGAAGAGACCCGCCAGGCCGAGGAGGAGCGCGGCCCGCCAGGTCCGCCCCGCGTGACCGACGCTCAGGACGTCAGGCGATGATCGCATCGACGAACGCCTCGGGCACGAACGGCGCGAGGTCGTCCGGGCCCTCCCCCAGACCGACGAGCTTGACCGGCACGCCGAGCTGACGCTGGACCGCGACGACGATGCCGCCCTTGGCGGTGCCGTCGAGCTTGGTGAGGACGACGCCGGTCACGTTGACGACCTCGGCGAACACCGTCGCCTGGGCGAGGCCGTTCTGGCCGGTCGTCGCGTCGAGGACGAGCAGCACCTCGTCGATCGGGCTCAGCTTCTCGATGACCCGCTTGACCTTGCGGAGCTCGTCCATGAGGCCGACCTTGTTGTGCAGGCGACCCGCGGTGTCGATGACGACGACGTCGGCCTCCATCTCGGCGGCGACCCTGACCGCGTCGAACGCGACGGCGGCCGGGTCGGCGCCGTCCTTGTCGGACCGGACCGTCGGGACGCCGACGCGCGCGCCCCACGTCTCGAGCTGGTCGGCGGCGGCCGCGCGGAAGGTGTCCGCGGCCCCGAGGACGACGTCGCGGTCGCTCGCGACGAGGACGCGGGCGAGCTTGCCGACGGTCGTCGTCTTGCCGGTCCCGTTGACCCCCACGACGAGAATGCAGGCCGGCCGGCCGTCGACCCGGCTCGCCGCGAGGCGGCGGTCCATCGACGGGTCGACGAGGGCGAGGAGGTCACCGTAGAGCCAGTCGCGGGCGGTGTCGACGTCGGTCGTGCCCGACGCGGCGACGTGCCTGCGGAGGGAGGCGACGAGCTCGGTCGTCGGTTCGACCCCGAGGTCGGCGGCGAGGAGGGTGTCCTCGACCTGCTCCCAGTCCTCCTCGGTCAGCTTGCCGCCGGACAGGACGGACAGCAGGCCGCGCCCGATGGCCGAGTTGCTCTGGGCGAGCCGCGTGCGCAGGGTGTGCATCCGGTCGCGCGGCGGGGCCGGGGTGTCGAGCTCGGTGACCTCCGGCTCGACCAGGTCATCGCCGGTGGCGAGGTCCTGGTCGTCGGCCGGGGCCGGTGGCACGGTCACGTCGTCGATCGGGCGGTCCCCGTGCGGGACGGCCTCGACCTCGGTGTCCGGAGCCCGGGTGTCGGCGATCTCGGCGTCCGGGGCCCGGGTGTCCGGCACCTCGACCGGTGCCGGAGCGGGACGGCTCGGCGCCTTCGGCTCGGCGCTCGCGTGGTCGCTCGGCCGGTCGAGGACGATCGACCCCGAGCGGTGGTCCGCCGTGCCCTTGGGGCGCTCGGGCGGCGCCGCCCGGCCCGGCAGGTCCTTGCGGCGCCCGCCCCCTCCGCGGAGGAAGGTCAGCCCGAGGGTGACGAGCGCGACGAGGAGCACGCCGGCGACGACGAGCCATTCAACGAGTGTGTCGATCGGTCCCACGGCGCCATCCTTTCAAACCTGCCCCCTCCCCGCCCAACTCGACCGTCTCCGGGTCTCCGGGTCCAGGTCACCGGCTCGCTGAGGACAGGGCCGTCTCGATGTCCTTGACGAGTGCGGGGTTGGTCAGCGGGCTGGCCGACCCCAGGCGCTGCACGATCTCGAGGATGACCGTGTCCGAGGCGACGATCTCGGAGATGATCCGCTCCCGGGGGACGTTGCCGACCCACAGGAAGGTTCCGTCGGCGATGAGCGGCCGGATGCCGGTCAGCGAGTAGTAGCCGAAGGAGTCGCCGACCATGAGGGTACGGCCGGGGACGAGCCCGGTGGCCGGCGTCGTCGTCCATCGGTTGACGAAGGCGTAGCTCCCCTTCGGCTGGCGGACCGTGCCGCCCCCGAACGGCGCACGGAGGGGCATCGACTCATCCGTCGTCAGCCCGACGAGCTTGGTCAGGTCGCCGGTCTTGGTCGCGGTGCCCTCGGTCCTCGTGGTGAGGCGCGCCGCGAGCGCTGGGTCGAGCACCCGGGCGACCTGGTGGCCGACGATGTCCGCCCCGATCGGCGTCCAGTGCGTGTCGTTGCGCCAGAAGACCTGCTCGCCCGCCGCCTGAGCCGCGGCGAGCTGCGGCCGCAGCTCGACCCAGCGGGGGTCGTCGACGCCGTCGAGGAGCGCGTTGCCCACCCGCAGCCCGTTGGTCGCGCAGGCTCCGTGCGGCAGGACCGAGGGCAGCAGATCGGTGTCGACGGCGGACTTGTTGGGACCGACGGTGTAGACGACGCGACGACCCGAGCGTTCGATGATGTCGGACAGCCGCCGGAGCTCGGACAGTCCGCGCCGGAGCAGGCCGGTCCGGCAGGCGGCGTCGAAGTCGTCGCCGAGGAAGAGGTAGCCACTTCGGCCGCGGACGACCTTGGGCGCCTTCCGGGGGTCGCGGCTCGCGGTCGGCGAGGAGCCGGCGCTCCCGACGTCCGGCTTGGCCCCCGACTGCACGGCATTCCGCGGGAGACCGCCGAGGACGTAGAAGTCGATCCACGCGCTCGCGCGCACCGCCGTCTCCCGTCCGGGCAGGTGGTCGGTCGCCCACGGCGCGAGCTCCGAGAGCGCCGACCAGCCGCGACCGGGGTCGGGTGCCTCGGCGAGCTTGTGGTTCTCGAAGGGCGCGGCCCGCACCCCGACGCCATAGGCGATCGCCGGTCCGAACACGAACGCGCCCGCGACGATCAGGGCGGCCGCCCGACCCGCCCCCCACCGGGCCCGCCGGCCCGGGCCGACACCCGCCGCGACATCGGTCCTCTGGACCACTGCGGGTCGCTCTGTATCCACGCTCATCCGGCCTTCTCTCAGAACTGGAAGTAGAGGAACGGGCTGAAGCTCCCGGAAGCCGCAGCGACGGCCGCGTAGGGCGACAGCGTGAGTCCCAGCGCTCGCGCCCGGGCCTGTGACCTGGAGGGCACGCCGTCCAGGCCGTCCATGATGCGGCCGAGCACGAACGTGGCCGGAAGGAGAGCGAGCAGCACCGTCAGGCCGAGCAGCACCAGTCGCTGCGGCTCGAGCAGGAGTGCGAGGTCGGGCGACACCCCGAGGTAGGGGCCTCGGATCCCCGACGGCCAGGCCATGGCTCCGAGCATCCGACCTGCCTCCGGGAGGTCGGCGGCCCGGAAGAGGACCCAGCCGACGATGACGAGGAGGAAGGTCACCGCTCGACGCAGCCCGACGAACCGCTCGGAGCGGGCCAGTCCGGTCGCCCGCTCGATGATGAGCAGGGCGCCGTGGTAGCCGCCCCAGAGGACGAAGGTCCACGCGGCGCCGTGCCACAGACCGGTGGCGAGGAAGACGATGACGAGGTTGCGGTAGGTCGCGACCGAGGAGCCCCGGTTGCCTCCGAGGGAGATGTACAGGTAGTCGCGGAACCAGCGGGACAGGGACATGTGCCAGCGCCGCCAGAAGTCGGTGACCGAGGCGGCGGAGTAGGGACGATGGAAGTTCTCGGGGAGGCGCAGGCCGAACATCCGACCGAGCCCGATGGCCATGTCGGAGTAGCCGGAGAAGTCGAAGTAGATCTGGCCCGTGTACGCCAGTGCTCCCACCCACGCGGTCGCGAAGCTCGGGTTGTCGGTCGCGAAGGCGACGTCGGCGAGAGGAGCGAGGGCGTCGGCGATGACGACCTTCTTGAACAGGCCCCAGGCGAAGCGCGGGAAGCCGTCGGCGAAGTCGGCGAGCCGCGGGTGCTCCTGACGCTCGAGCTGGTCGGCGATCTCGTGGTAGCGGACGATCGGGCCGGCCACGAGCTGGGGGAACATCGCGATGTAGGTCGCGAAGGTCAGCGGGTTGCGCATCGGGGCTCGCACGCCGCGGTAGATGTCGACGACGTACGACAGGTGGTGGAAGGTGAAGAAGCTGATCCCGATCGGCAGCGCCAGCGTCAGGACCGGCGTCGACCCGGCACCGAGAGCGTGCGCGAGGTTGTCGAGGGTCGACGTCGCGAAGCCTGCGTACTTCCACACCGCGAGCGCAGCGAGGTCGATGGCCACCGCCGCGACGAGCACCCGTCGTCGGCGGGTCCGGCCGATCCACAGCCCGGCGACGTAGTTGACGACCATGAGGCTGAGGAGCAGCAGGACGAACTCGTGTCCGCCCACGGCGTAGAAGGCGATCGAGAAGACGGCGAGGACGCCGTTGCGGGCCTTGGCCGGGAGCACCCAGTGGGCCAGGAGGACGCATGGCAGGAAGTACCACAGGAAGGCCGGCGCCGCGAAGGACATCCCTCACCTTTCGAACATCGAGCGGGTCGTGCGCGGGCCAGCCTGCCACGCCACGAGTCCACGGTCCGGGAGACGCGCGGGACGGGCTCGCGTCACCCGGACGGGTCAGAAGATCCGGACGCGCGCCTCGGGCGCGAGCCACATGCCGTCCTCGGGCGTCGTGGCGAATGCCTCGTGGAACTCCTCGAGGTTGCGGGCCACCCGGGCGCGGGCGTCGGTCGGTGCGTGCGGGTCGATCGTGAGCAGCCGGATCGCCTCCTCGGTCCGGGCCTTGCCCTTCCACACCTGCGCCCAGCCGAGGAAGAAGCGCTGGTCGCCGGTCAGTCCGTCGAGGACCGGGGCCGGGTCGGCCTCGCACGCGATCCGGTAGGCCGCGAGGCCGATCGTCAGCCCGCCGAGGTCGCCGATGTTCTCCCCGACCGTGAGGGCACCGTTGACCGTGTGTCCCGGCGCGTCGACCGGCTCGACCGCGTCGAACTGGGCGATGAGGGCATTCGACCTCTCCTCGAAGCGCGCCCGGTCCTGCTCGGTCCACCAGTCGCGGAGGTTGCCCTCGCCGTCATAGCGGCTGCCCTGGTCGTCGAAGCCGTGCCCGACCTCGTGCCCGATGACGGCACCGATCCCGCCGTAGTTGACCGCGTCGTCGGCGTCGACGTCGAAGAACGGCGGCTGGAGGATCGCGGCGGGGAAGACGATCTCGTTGAGACCCGGGTTGTAGTAGGCGTTGATCGTCTGCGGGGTCATGAACCACTCGTCGCGGTCGACCGGCGCACCGAGCTTGGCGAGCTGACGGTCGGTCTCGAAGACGTTGGCCCGGCGGACGTTGCCGAGCAGGTCGTCCGGGTCCACCTCCAGGGCCGAGTAGTCGCGCCACGTCTCGGGGTGGCCGATCTTGGGGCGGAAGGTCGCGAGCTTGGCGAGCGCCTGCTCCCGGGTCTCCTCCCCCATCCACGACAGGTCCGCGAAGTCACGGCGGAACGCCTCGACGAGGTTGGCGACGAGCTCACCCATCCGCTCCTTCGCCGCGGGCGGGAAGTGCTCGGCGACGTACACCCGCCCGAGGGCCTCCCCCATCGCCGACTCGACGAGCGCGACGCCGCGCTTCCAGCGCTCGCGCTGCTGCGGCATCCCCGACAGCGTCCGGCCGTAGAAGTCGAAGTTCTCGGCGACGACCGCGGCGGTCAGGTAGGGCGCGTGGGTGTGGACCAGGGTCCAGCGCAGCCAGTCCTGCCACGCCGCGAGCGGGTGGGCGGCGAGGAGCGGCCCGACGGCCTCGAGGAAGGACGGCTCCCGGGCAATGACGTCTCGGACGCCGACGGCGCCGGTCGCGTCGAGCCACGCCGTCCAGTCGAATGCAGGGGCTCGCGTCCGCAGCTCCTCGACCGTCCACTTCGTGTAGGTCTTGACGGCGTCGCGGGTTCGCACGTTGTCCCAGTGGTGGCTCGCGACGGCGGTCTCCAGCGCCATGACCCGGCCGGCAGCCGCCTCCGCGTCGGCGACGCCGACGAGCCCGAGCATCCGCCCGACGTGCGCGAGGTAGGCCTCGCGGATCGGCGCGAACTGCTCATCGCGGTAGTAGCTCTCGTCGGGGAGCCCGAGCCCGGCCTGCTCGAGGAGGAGGGCGTAGCGCGTGCTGTCACGGGCGTCCGTCCAGACGAAGGAGGCGACGAGGCCGGTCACGCCCTCGCGGGCCCACCCGCCGAGCAGCGCCGGGAGGTCGTCGGTCGAGGTGAGCGCGGCGACCGCGTCGAGCTGCCCACGCAGACCGGAGAGCCCGGCTGCCTCGACGACCTCCTCGTCCATGAAGGAGCGGTAGAGGTCGGCGACCTTGCGCGCGTCCGCGGCGCCCTCGACCCCGGCCCCGCCGGTCGCGGCCGCGTGGGCGGCGAGCCGCTCGACGATCGCATGGCAGTCGGTCTCGGCGCGCTCGCGGAGGACGTCGAAGGAGCCGTAGCGGCCCCGGTCGCCCGGGATCTCCGTCCGGTCGAGCCAGCCGCCGTTGGCGTGCCGGAAGAGGTCGTCCTGGGGTCGGACGGACGGGTCCTGGAAGGGCAGGTCGATACCGGACTTCATGCCGGCCATCCCATCACAGGGACGTCGCGGGTCCGGCGTCGGACCGCCGCTGACCGCTCGGTCAGGCGCCGGCGGCAGGCCGCGAGGCCGTCAGGTCGTCGGTCGCCTCGGCCGCGGCGTCCTCGTCGTCGTCCGACCGGCCGGGCGTCACCTTGTCGACGACGTTGCCCGAGGTCTCGCGGATGCTCGCGACGAGGTCCTCGCCGCGAGAGGTGAGCACGTCGCGTCCCTCCCGGCGCGCCGGGATGAGCACCAGCGCCACGACGAAGGCCGCGATCCCCGCGCAGACGAGCAGGGCGATGACGATGGGGAGCATGGGTCGAGGATACCGCCGGGAGCGGGACCTCCCGGACACGCGGAGCCGTCGATCACGCCACATCCGGCTACGGTGGCACGACGGAGGTGCGACGCAAGGGGGCGCCGCACCGTGACTGGGAGGGAACCCGTCATGCCTCGCACCCACCGCTTCCGACCGAGCGGACGGCGCCCCGCCGTCGCCCTCGGCGCCATGGTCGTCGCGAGCGTGATCACGGCGGCGCCCGCGCAGGCCGGCAACGACCGGCCCGTCGTCGCGAGCTGCTCCGACCCACTCCTCGCCGACTTCTTCGACCAGTGGCAGATGAGGTCGTGGGACGTCTTCGCCGGCGGGCGGATCAGTCGCGACTTCGTCCCGCAGGGTCTGACGTACGACGCGGATCGCGGGGTCTTCTTCGTCTCCTACTACGACGGGCGGCGCGGCCGGACGGCCCCGGACGGGACGACGTACCCCGCGCGACCAGCATTCATCGCCGCCTTCGACGAGACGCAGGGATACCAGGGCCAGTGGCGGATCCACCCGCGCAACGCAGAGCCGGAGGACGCGCACGTCGGTGGCCTGACGGTGCTCGACGGATGGCTCGTCGTGAGCGAGACCGCGGACATCGCCGGACCCGGCGACCCGGACACCGACAGCGACCCGCACGTCTTCAGCTACCGGGTCTCCGACCTGCTGTCCCGACGGTCCGGGTCGATGCTCCCCATCCGCAACAACACGGTGACCCGCGCGGCGTCATACGCGACGTCGGCGGACGGCCACCTCTTCGTCGGGGACTTCGCCAACAGCCGGCTCTACCGCTACGACGGGCTCGACGTCGACGGAGCGCCCTACGGCCAGTGGCGGACCTTCGTCACGCCGAACAAGACGCAGGGCGCGGTCGTCGGCGCCGACTTCTTCGCCTTCAGCCGCTCCGAGGGACGGACGCGGGTCAGCCTCCTCACGGTGACGCCCAAGGAGGAGATCGCGACCAACGACCCGTGGCACGACCCGGCGGTCCGCGACGAGTGGGTGACGAACAACATGTCCGAGGGCATCACCTGGGCGCCCCGCCGGGACGGGACGCCGGCGCTCTTCGCGCTCTTCGAGTCCGAGGCCTACCTCTACGCCGGCTACGGACAGGACAACGTGAGCACCTGCCGGACGTCCCACCTGTGGAGCATCGAGAGGTCGGTCGTCAGCGGCGGCTGACCTCTCCTCAGGCGTTCGCGACGTCGCGGATCCGCTGGCTGACGACCGTCGTCACGCCGTCACCGCGCATCGAGACGCCGTAGAGCGCGTCGGCGACCTCCATCGTCCGCTTCTGGTGGGTGATGACGATGAGCTGGCTGGAGTCGCGGAGCTCCTCGAAGAGGGTGATGAGGCGGCCGAGGTTGGTGTCGTCGAGGGCCGCCTCGACCTCGTCCATGATGTAGAACGGGCTCGGCCGGGCCTTGAAGATCGCGACGAGGAGGGCGACGGCGACGAGCGAGCGCTCCCCGCCGGAGAGCAGCGAGAGCCGCTTGACCTTCTTGCCGGGCGGGCGGGCCTCGACCTCGATGCCGGTCGTCAGCATGTGGTCCGGGTCGGTGAGGACGAGACGCCCCTCCCCGCCGGGGAACAGCCGGTCGAAGACCCGCTCGAACTGCACGGCGGTGTCGGCGAATGCCTCGCTGAAGACCCGCTCGACGCGCTCGTCGACCTCGCGGACGATGTCGAGCAGGTCGGCCTTGGACCGCCGGAGGTCCTCGACCTGGGTCGTGAGGAACTTGTGCCGCTCCTCGAGCGCCGCGAACTCCTCGAGCGCGAGCGGGTTGACCCGGCCGAGGGCGGACAGTCCGCGCTCGGCGCGGCGCAGCCGCTTCTCCTGCTCATCGCGGACGAATGCGGACGCCTGGGGCAGGTCGTCGCCGTCGGCCGCGTCGGGGCCGGCGATGTGCGGGACGGGCCGGTGCGGGCCGAACTCCTCGACGAGGACGTCGGGGTCGGTGCCGAGCTCCTCGATGGCGCGGCTCCGCAGCTGGTCGATCCGGGCGAGCTGGGCCGCACGGGCGACCTCGTCCCGGTGGACGGTGTCCGTGAGCTCGCGGAGGGCGTCCTGGGCGGTCGACAGGTCCTGGCGGAGCCGACCGAGAGCCTGCTCGCGCGCGACGCGGCCCGCCTCGGCGGCGTCGCGGACCGAGCCCGCCACCTCGAAGCCGGCGGCGATCCGCCCGATCGCGAAGCTGGCGGCGGCGCCGACCGCCGCGGCGACGTCGGCCTCGCGGCGGCGGCGCTCCTGCCGCTGGCGCAGCCGTTCGCGGGCCGCGAGCTCGTTGCGAGCCGCCCCCTCGAGGGAGTCGGCGCGGCCCTTGAGGGCCCGCGCGCGCTCCTCCTGCGTCCGCAGGGAGAGCCGGACCTCGGTCTCGGCGGTCCGCGCGCGGCTCGCCTCGAGCTCGAGCCGGTCCCGCTCGTCGGTCGAGGGCTCGGTGCCCGACTCGCCGGTGTCGGCGGTCGCCTGGTCGAGCCGTGCGCTGAGCTCGGCGAGCTCGGCCTCGTCGGCTCCGCGGGCGGCATTCGCCGCCTCGATGGAGCGCTGCATGCGCTCGGCCTCGGCCCTGGCGCTCCGGCTGGCGGCGCCGAGCGAGCCGAGCTGCTCGGCGACGGCGGCCATCCGCGCGTCGGACTCGTGGAGGGAGTCGAGGGCCGCGTCGACGTCGCGCTGCGCCTCGGCCCGCCGCTCGCGGGCCGTCGACAGCGCGAAGCGGGCCTGCTCACCGCGCCGGGTCGCGTCCACGACGGCCTCGGCCGCCTCGTCGACGGCGGCCTGGATCTCGATGAGGCTGTCGCCGGCGGTCGAGCCGCCGCGGGCCCAGCCGGGGGCGAAGACGTCGCCGTCCGCGGTCACCGCGGTGATCCCGCGGGCCGCGAGGTCGGTCGCGGTGGAGGAGGACTCGACGAGGGCGACGCGCTCGAGGACCTGGCGGACGGCATCGGCGACGCCGTCGGGGGCCTCGACGACGTCGACGGCCCAGCGCGCACCGTCGGGAAGCCCGCCCCAGGACGACGGCTCGCTCGTGCGCGCGGTGTCGCCGACGAGGAGCGTCGCCTGGCCGCCGTCGGACGCGCGGAGCGCGGCGAGGGCGGAGCGGGCGCCGGCGGCGGTGTCGACGGCGAGCGCCTCGCCCGCCCAGCCGAGTGCGGCGGCGACGGCGCTCTCGTGGCCGGGCGCCACCTTGAGCAGGGTCGCCACGGTGCCGCGAATGCCGTGGGCCGTCTCTCCCGCCTCGACGAGGGCGGCCGCGCCGTCCTTGCGGCGCAGCGTCATCGACAGCGCCTCGACGCGGGCCTGGGCGGCCGTCCGCTCACGGTCGGCGCGACGCTCCCCCTCCTCGAGGCGCGCCACCTCGGCGGCGGCGTCCGCGAGTCCGGCCGCGGCCGACTCGTGCGTCGAGTCGAGGTCCTCCTCGCCCTCCTCGTCGTCGGCGACGGTGGCCTCGAGGGCCGCGAAGTCACGCTCGGCCGTGGTGGCACGTGCGAGCGAGGCGGCGACGGCCTCGGTGAGCCGGGCGGTCTCCGCGTCGCGGGTCTCGATCCGGCTCGCGCGCGTCGCGACCTGACCGGCGAGCTTGGCCAGTCCCTCACGTCGGTCGGCCGCGGCCCGGGCGAGGCCGGCGAGGCGCTGCTGCTCCCCGGCATAGGCCTCCTCGGCCCCGCTCCGACGGGCGACGGCCGCCCCGAGGGTCTCGGTGATCCGGGCGACCTCCGCGAGGAGCTCCTGCTCGGCCTCCCGCGCCTGCTGGGCCTGCGCGCGGAGCTGCTCGGGGTCGCGCCCGCTCGTCGTCTCGTCGGCGTCGTCCTGCGAGAGGAGGCGGACCCGGTCCTGCGCGACCGAGGACGTGGACTCGAGCCGGTCGAGGAGGGAGCGGTAGCGGACCCAGCGGTCCTGCGCCGCCGAATGCTCGCGTCCGGCCTCGACGCCGGCGGCCTCGACCCGGGTCAGCTCCTCGCGGAGGGCGAGGAGGTCGTCCTCGACCTCGGCGCGCTGGGCGAGCAGCGCACTCTCGTCGGCGACCTCCTGCTCGACGGTGCTCGTCAGCTGGGCGAGGTCGTCGGCGAGGAGCCGCAGGCGCGCGTCGCGGGCCTCGGCCTGGATGACGGCGGCCCGCCGGGCGGCCTCCGCCTGGCGGCCGAGGGGGCCGAGCTGGCGTCGGATCTCGCCGGTCAGGTCGGCGAGGCGGGTGAGGTTGCCCTCCATCGTCTCGAGCTTGCGGAGCGCCTTCTCCTTGCGCTTGCGGTGCTTGAGGACGCCGGCCGCCTCCTCGATGAAGCCGCGCCGCTCCTCGGGCGTCGCCCGGAGGACCGCGTCGAGCTGGCCCTGGCCGACGATGACGTGCATCTCCCGGCCGATACCGGAGTCGGAGAGGAGCTCCTGGACGTCGAGGAGCCGGCACTGCGTGCCGTTGATCGCGTACTCCGAGCCGCCGTTGCGGAAGAGCGTGCGGGTGACGGTGACCTCGGTGTAGTCGATCGGGAGGGCGCCGTCGGTGTTGTCGATCGTCAGGCTGACCTCGGCGCGACCGAGGGGCGGGCGACCCGCCGTCCCGCCGAAGATGACGTCCTCCATCTTGCCGCCGCGCAGGCTCTTGGCACCCTGCTCGCCCATGACCCACGAGAGGGCGTCGACGACGTTGGACTTGCCGGACCCGTTGGGCCCGACGATGCAGGTGATCCCCGGCTCGAGGCGCAGCGTGGTCGCGCTCGCGAAGGACTTGAAGCCCTTGAGGGTCAACGTCTTGAGGTACACGCGCTTCCTGGGGTCGGCCGGCGGCAGGACGTCGGTCACCTTACCCGCGGAGGCGGCGACGTCCGCCGACCGTCGGACGCCCGGTGTGGCCTGTGACATGAGGGGCTCATGTGACTGATGCGAATGCCGTCGTCCGCGACTGGCGCCGAGAATGCCGACCCGCGGAGCGGCATTCGACCATGTGACGGCTGCGACGATGGGGGCATGTCGGACGCGCAGGTGGGGGCGCTCGCTCTGGCGGCATTCGCCCTCCTCTTCCTCCTGGTCCTCCTCGGGTGGCGCCGCCGGTCGCCGGAGGACGTCATCACGGCGGGCACGGGGCACGGAGCCACGGGCCTGGCGGTCCACCCGTGGCGTGACCAGCGGCCCGGCCTCGTCGCCGTGTGGCTCGTCGCGCTCGGGGTCCTTGCGTGCGGCCTGATGTGGCTGCGTGCCCAGCCGTACGCGGGCGTCCTGTTCACGGCCTTCGGCCTCGTGCTGACCTTCGTCGCGTGGGGACGCACGAGCGGGCGCTTCGGCGACGGGACGATCACGCTGACCCCCGAGGGCCTGCACCAGCGGGCCGGCGGATCCGACGTCCTCATCCCGTGGGACGACGTGCGTGGCCTCGTGTCGACGCCGCAGCAGCTCATCGTGGAGACCGATCTCGCCGTCCGGCCCGTGCGCGTCCTCCCCCGCCTCTTCGGTCCGAAGCGCGTCCTGACCGAGGACGCGATCGGCCTGCCGAGCAGCAACCTGCCCCCCATGCCCTGGCCCGAGATGCTCCACCTCTACGGCGAGGACCCGGCGGCCCGGGCCGAGCTGTCGACGCCCGAGGTCGTCGACCGGGGGCGGGCGACGATGGCCGAGATCGTCGCCGACGTCGACCGAGCCTTCCCGCTCTGGCGCCGTGCCCTCCTCGGCCTCCTGGGCCCGCTCCGGCTCGCGGGGTGGATGGCGTTCGCCTGGGGAGTCGCCGGGCTCTACCTCTTCGCGAAGCCGGGTCGGTCGACGCCGCCGTTCTCGACGTGGCCCGCGCCGCTCGGCATCGCCGTCGCGGGGCTGGCCGCCGCGGTCCTCGCATTCGTCGCGCCTCGGTGGCTCCGGCCGACGCTGCCGGTCGAGGACATGGAGACCGAGGACCTGGGGAGCGACGAGCCGGGCATCACTCCGGGTGGGCGATCGCCTCGTGGTGGCGGATGACCTCGGCGATGACGAAGTTGATGAACTTCTCCGCGAACTCCGGGTCGAGACCGGCGTCGTCCGCGAGCGCCCGGAGCCGCTCGACCTGACGCTCCTCGCGCGCGGTGTCCGCGGGCGGCATTCCGAGGTCGGCCTTGAGCCGCCCGACGGCCTGGGTGCACTTGAACCGCTCGGCGAGCAGGTGCACGAGGGCGGCGTCGATGTTGTCGATGCTCGACCGCAGCCGCACGAGGTCCGGGGGTGTCGCGCTCATGGCGTCCAGCGTAGGCACGGTAGCCGAATGCCCCGGCCCCGTCTCAGGTCGCGGCCCGCGGCCACGTCCGGCGAGTCGAACTTGCGCGAACCGCCGTCGTGCAGCGCGAGCGACGGCGGTTCGCGCAGGTTCGACCGCCCCACTCAGCGCTCGACGAAGCCGCTCGACCCGCGGGGCGCGGACCAGATCGGATCCGAGACCGAGGCGATCCGCCCGGGGCGGCGCTGCGTCGAGGGCTGCTCGGCGAGCAGGTGGAGGAGCATCGCGACGTCCTCGAGCGGACCCTCGGCGACGACCTCGACGCGGCCGTCGTCGGTGTTGCGCGCGTGGCCGCCGAGGCCGAGCTCGAGGGCTCGCGCCCGCGTCCACCAGCGGAAGCCGACGCCCTGCACCTCACCGCGGACGTACACGGTCGCGCGCTCGGTCTGCATTCGCCGACCCTACGATCCAGCCCGGCGGCGGGGCGCCGGCTGGCAGCGGGGGCAGAAGAAGGAGGACCGGTTCATGAAGTGCACGCGGCGGATCGGGGTGCCGCACCGGTCGCACGGCCGGCCCTCCTGGCCGTAGGCGTGCAGCGAACGGTCGAAGTAGCCGGAGGCGCCGTTGACGTTGACGTAGAGCGCGTCGAAGCTCGTCCCGCCCTGCCCCAGCGCCTGCGCCATGACGGCGCCCGCGTGGTCGAGGACGCGCGCGATCGTCGGCTTCGTCAGGGTCGAGGCCGGGCGCTCCCCGTGGACCTCGGCCCGCCAGAGGGCCTCGTCGGCATAGATGTTCCCGATGCCGGAGACGACGCCCTGGTCGAGGAGGACCCGCTTGATCGCGCTGTCCTTCGCCTTGGCGCGGCGGACGACCGCAGCCCGGTCGAAGGCGGGGTCGAAGGGGTCGCGGGCGATGTGCGCGATGGCCGTCGGCACCCTGTCCTGGCCGAGCGGGCTGAGCGCGAGACCGCCGAAGGTGCGCTGGTCGACGAAGCGGAGCTCGGGCCCGTCGCCCGCGAAGGCGAACCTGGCGTGCAGGTGCTTCTCGTCGGGCGCATCCGCGTCCTCGACGAGCAGCTGCCCGCTCATCCCGAGGTGGCAGAGCAGGGCGAATGCGTCGTCGTGCCCGGTCGGGTCGGTCAGCTCGAGCCAGAGGTACTTCCCACGGCGCCGGGCGGCCGCGACGTGCCGGCCGGCGACGCGGGTCTCGAGGTCCGCCGGTCCCGCTGGGTGCCGGCGGGCGACGCGGGCGCCCCGGAGCTCGAGCCCGGTGATCGTGCGTCCGGCGACGTGGTCGGCGAGGCCGCGGCGGACGACCTCGACCTCGGGGAGCTCGGGCACCGGTCAGTCGGTGGCGGGGCGGCCGCCGGAGAGACCGTCGGACGCGTCCGGGGCCGCAGCGGGCTGTCCGGGCTGCGCGGCATTCGGCGTGTCGCGGCGGGTCGCCTGCTCGCGCAGCCCGCGCCAGGCGCGCTCGGCGGCCTGCTGCTCGGCGTCCTTCTTGGTCCGTCCGGTGCCGTTGCCGCGGATCTCCCCGCTGAGCAGGACGTCGGCGAAGAACACCTTCTCGTGCTCGGGGCCCTCGTCGGTCAGCTTGTAGACCGGGGTGCCCAGGGCGAGGCCGGAGGCGGCCTCCTGCAGGCTCGTCTTCCAGTCGAGGCCGGCCCCGATCGAGGCGGCTGCGACCATGAGCGGGTCGAGGAGGCTGTGCACGAGCGCGGACGCGGCCGGCATCCCGGCGCACAGGTAGATCGCGCCGATGACGGCCTCGGTCGTGTCGGCGAGGATCGAGTCCTTGTCGCGCCCGCCCGTGCTCTCCTCGCCCTTGCCGAGCAGGAGGTAGTCGCCGAGGCCGACGGTGCGAGCGACGCCGGCGAGGGCGCGCATGTTGACGACGGCGGCTCGCAGCTTGGCGAGATGGCCCTCGGACAGGTCCGGGTGGTCCGCGTAGAGCGCATCGGTGACGACGAGCCCGAGGACGGAGTCGCCGAGGAACTCCAGCCGCTCGTTGTGCGGCGTCCCGCCCGCCTCGTAGGCGTGCGAGCGATGGGTCAGGGAACGCACCAGGAGCGCCGCGTCGACCGGACCGCCCGTGACCTCGAGGAGGTACTGGGCGAGCTCGGTGACGGGGCGCTCGGTGACCGTGCCTGCGTCAGGCCTGGGCGGTCCGGCCATGGCCGGTGATCGCCTCAGCTCTGGTGCTCGGCGCGCTCGGCCTCGCCGTAGTGGCGGCCCTTGTACGTGCCGCACGAGGGACAGGCCTGGTGGGGAACCATCGTCGACTTGCACTGCGGGCAGGTCGACAGCGTCAGCGGCGCGGCCTTCCAGTTGGCGCGGCGCGAACGGGTGTTGGAGCGGGACATCTTCCGCTTCGGAACAGCCACGTCACTTCCTCTTCTCTTCGGCGCTGGGCGACCCGAGCTGAGCCAGGGTCGACCACCGGGGGTCGATCACGTCGTGGTGGTGCTCCGGGTCGTCGGCCAGGGGCATTCCGCATTCGGAACACAGCCCCGGGCAGTCGACCCGACACACCGGCTGGAACGGGAGTGCGGGCACCACCGAGTCCACGAGCAGCGGTTCGAGGTCGATGAGGTCATCGAGCACGAGCCGCGGCTCTTCGGTCTCGTCGTCATCGGCCCCCACCTCACGGTGGTGGGCCGCACGATCGGCGTAGGCGAACAGCTCCTGGAAGGCGACGTCGAACGACTGCTCGACGGGCTCCAGGCACCGCACGCACGCGCCGGTCGCCGTGACGTGCGCCGAACCGGTCACCAGCACTCCCTCGACGACGCTCTCCAACCGGAGGTCCAGCGCGATCGGCTGGCCCTCGCGGACGCGGATGACATCGGTGCCGAGGTCGGCGGGTGCCTCGACGACGCGGTGGTGCTCCACCATCGAACCGGGTCGGCGACCGACGTCCGTGGTGTCGAGCACCAGGGGCGAACGGGGGTCGAGACGGTTCATGGCTCCGCAGTCGTCGGGGTGGTTCGGGGCATGCCGCGATGGCGACAGGACCGAGGGGCAAGGCTACCCGAGCCGGGGGTCGGGTCCCAAAACGGTGTACGGGTGGGGTCCGGGGTCGCCCGCGGGGCGGCTGACGGCGAGGGTCCAGTGAGTCAGCGGAGCCGCTCCTCCAGAGCCGTCCGCACCGGCTCGGGCACGAGCCCGGTCACGTCCCCGCCGTAGCGGACGACCTCCTTGACGAGCGAGCTCGACACGTGCCCGAACGCCGGGTCCCCCGGCAGGAACAGCGTCTCGAGACCGGTCAGGTGCCGGTTCATGAGCGCCATCGGGAGCTCGTAGGCGAAGTCCGTTCCGCCGCGCAGCCCCTTGACGAGCACGGGCGCGTCGAGGTCCCGGCACACGTCGACGATGAGGCGATCCGCGAATGCCTCGACCCGCACTCCCCCGACGTCGCCGAGCGCCTCGCGGAGGAAGCCCATCCGCTCCTGCACCGTGAACGTCCCCTGCTTCGCCGGGTTGTGCAGCACGGCGACGACGACCTCGTCGAAGAGCGCGGCCGCGCGCCGGATCACGTCGACGTGCCCGCCCGTCACCGGGTCGTAGGAGCCCGGGCAGACACACCGTCGCGTCGTCATGCGCGTCAACCTATCCCTGCGAACCACAGCACGGTCTCGCCGTAGACCTTGCGCCCGGTCCGCTCCAGCCCCGGCGGCCAGGTGGGCTCGGGCGAGCGCGAGGACCGCTCGACGACGACGACCGCGCCCTCGGACAGCCAGCCGTCCGCGAGCGCCGCGAGGTCGCCGGCGAGCTCGTCCTCGGCGAGCGGGTAGGGCGGGTCGAGGAGGACCAGGTCGAATGCCGACGCCGGACCCGCGAGGTAGGACCGGACCGTCCGCGCGGCGACCTCAGCGTGCAGCCCGAGCGCGCCCGCATTCGACGTGATGAGGGCGGACGCCCGCCGGTCGGACTCGACGAGCACGACCCGCGAGGCCCCTCGCGACGCGGCCTCCAGCCCCAGCGCCCCCGAGCCGGCGTAGAGGTCGAGCACCGCCGCCCCCCGAAGGACCTCCCGCGCGTCGAGCGCCGAGAAGAGCGCCTCGCGCACCCGGTCGCTCGTCGGCCGCGTCCCCGTGCCGGGCGGCACCTTGAGCGAGCGGCCGCCGGCCGTCCCCGCGATGATCCGCGTCATCTAGGCACGCTCCAGGAAGGCGGCCTGCTCCTCGTCGAGCCGCGCGGCGACGGCGTCGGCGAGCGCCGGGTGCCCGGCGAGCGTCGGGTCCTGCGACACGATGGCGAATGCCTCGTCGCGCGCCTGCTCGATGAGCCCGACGTCCCGCGTGAGCGACAGGTGGCGCAGGCTCGAGCGGCCGTGCTGGCCGGTCCCGAGGATGTCGCCCTCCCGGCGCTGCTCGACGTCGAGCTGGGCGAGCTCGAAGCCGTCCCGCGTCGCGGACACCGCCTTGAGCCGTTCCTGGGTCGCCTCCCCCGTCGACCCGCTCACGAGGAGGCAGAGCCCGTGGTGCCCGCCCCGGCCGATCCGGCCACGGAGCTGGTGGAGCTGGGAGACGCCGAAGCGGTCGGCGTCGAGGATGACCATGACGGTCGCGTTGTGGACGTCGACGCCGACCTCGATGACGGTCGTCGCGACGAGGACGTCGATGTCGCCGGCGGCGAAGGACGTCATGACGCGGTCCTTGTCGTCGGCGTCGAGCTGTCCGTGGAGGGCCTCGATCCGCGCCCCGGCGAGCTCGGGCCGCTCGCGCAGCTCGGCGATGACGCGCTCGACGGAGGCGAGCGGGCGCGGCGGGGCCGACGTCTCGGCCTCCCCGGCGGACCAGTCCTCGACGGCGTCCTCGTCCCCGGCGTCCGCCGGAGCGGGCTCGCCGACGATCTCGTCGAAGCCGTCGTCCCCGCCGCCCTCGTCGTCGTGGATCCGCGGGCAGACGACGTACGCCTGCCGCCCGGCCCGGACCTCCTCGGCGACCCGCGCCCACGTCCGGGCGACCCACCGCTCGTCGCCCTCGGGGTAGTAGAACGTCTCGATCGGCGCCCGTCCGGCCGGGAGCTCGCGGATCGTCGAGGTGTCCATGTCGCCGAAGGCCGTCATCGCCACGGTCCGGGGGATCGGCGTCGCCGTCATGACGAGCACGTGGGGCGGCTGGATGCCCTTCATCCGCAGGGCATCTCGCTGCTCGACCCCGAAGCGGTGCTGCTCGTCGACGACGACGAGCGCGAGGTCCTGGAAGGACACCCGGTCCTGGAGGAGCGCGTGCGTGCCGATGGCGATGCCCGCCTGACCGGAGGCGATGTCGAGGAGCACCTTGCGGCGGGTCGCCGTCGACTGGCTCCCCGTGAGCAGGGCGACCTCGGTCGACGGCCCGTCGCCGGCGAAGAGCCCACCGCCCTCGCCGAGCGGCCCGAGGAGCGTCCGGATCGAGCGGTGGTGCTGGATCGCGAGGACCTCGGTCGGGGCGAGGAGAGCCGCCTGTCCCCCGCTGTCGAGGGCGGCGAGCATGGCGCGGAGCGCGACGACGGTCTTGCCCGAGCCGACCTCCCCCTGGAGGAGCCGGTGCATCGGCGTCTCCCGCGCGAGGTCCGCGGCGAGCTCCGCCCCGACCTCCTCCTGGGCCCGCGTGAGCGGCCACGGGAGCGCAGCGTCGAAGGCGTCGAGCAGCCCACCCGTCCGTGCTCCACGCGCTCGGGTGACCTCACGTGTCCGGGCGGCGCGTCGCGTCGCGAGCGCCGTCTGGAGGAGGAATGCCTCCTCGAACTTCAGCCGCTCCATCGCCCGCCGGTGCTCGGCCTGGGTCAGCGGCAGGTGCAGCGCCTTGACGGCGTCGAGGGCACCCGGCATTCGTAGCCGCTCGAGGACGTCGGCGGGGATCGGCTCGGGCCAGACGTCGAGGACGGCGAGGACCTGCTCGACGCAGCGCTTGAGGGTCCAGTTGGGGACGCCCCTGGTCCGGCTGTAGATCGGGAGCAGCCCCACCTGCGCGTGCGCGTCCGGGTCGGGGATCAGCTCGTAGTCGGGGTGCGTCAGCTGCCGCTGACCGTTGAACTCGGTCACCTCGCCGGCGAAGACGGCCCACGCGCCGGGCACGAGCTTGGTCGCATGGCCCCACGCCTTGAAGAAGGTGACCGACATCCTGCGCGACCCGTCGGTGATGACCGCGGTGAACATCTCGCCACGCCGCGCCTTCATCCGCCGGGTCTGCGCCGACTCGACGCGCGCGACGACGACGGCGTACGAATGCGGTTGCAGCGCCGAGAAGTCCGCGTCCCATGTCGTGTAGCGCCGGGGACGGAACGCGAGCAGGTCCGCGACGGTCACGATGCCGCGCGTCGACTTCAGCTTCTTCGCCACGTCTCCGATGACGCCGTCGAGCCGGGTGTCCGGTCCGACCATCACTCGACCCCGAAGAGGAGCGGGTAGTGCGCCTGACCCCCGTCGATGACGACGACCTCGAGCGCGATGTGGTCGCCCTGGAGCCGCGCGACGAGCCGGTCCCCGGCCCCCGGCGGCGCGTCGGCGCCGGTCACGACGGTCACGAGCTCACCGCCGGAGTGGAGCAGCCGCGCGAGCATGTCGGCGGCGACCTCCTCGACGTCGGTCCCGATCGCGGCGAAGTCGCCGTCGATGATGCCGAGGACGTCGCCAGGTCGGCACGGCCCGGCCGTCGTCAGCCCCTCGCGGGCGGCGATGGTGACGCCACCGTGGCGGGTCGCGGCCGCGGTCTCGCTCAGCGTCTGCACGGCGTCCTCGAAGTCGCCGTCCGGGTCGAAGACCGCGAGCGCCGCGAGTCCCTGGACGACCGTGCGGGCCCGGACGACCCGGACGCGGATGCCGCGCTCCCGCGCCCGCTCGGCCGCCGCCTGGGCAGCCATGACGGTGTCCTTGTCGTTGGGCAGGAGGACGACCTGGTCGGCGCCGGTCCGGTAGATCCCGCCGAGCAGGTCGCCCGTCGAGGCTCGCGCCCCGGCCGTCGAGAGGACGGTGACCGCGCCCTGCTCGCGCATGATCCGCTCGAGACCCGGCCCGGCCGCGCACGCGACGATCCCGATGGCGCCGGCGGGCGGCGGGGGGCCGGCGGTGGACGGGGCGGCGGCATTCGACCCACTCCCCGCCATCTGGCTCGCGAAGTGGGTGACGCGAATGCGGCTCGGCCGCCCCGCGCCCAGGCCCGCCTCGATCGCCGCGCCGGCGTCGTCGACGTGGACGTGGACGTTCCACAGGTGCGGGCCACCGACGACGAGGAGCGAGTCGCCGAGCGCCGCGAGCGTGGTCCGCAGCTCCTCGACGCCCTCCCCGGAGCCCGTCTCGAGGAGGTACATGACCTCGTAGGCGGGCCCGTCCGGGTCGATCGGGTGCTCCCCGTCCCCGAGGCTCGAGGCGCTCGCGTCCGGCTCGCCGACGATGCCCCACTCGGCGCGGCGCCGGCGGCTCTCCGCACCGGTCGGGTCCTCGACCTCGACGACGTCCTCGGCGCCGCCGGCGACGACCCGCTCGAGGGCTTCGGCGATGAGGACGTAGCCCGCGGCCCCGGCGTCGACGACCTGCGCAGCTCGGAGCGCCGGTAGCTGTGCCGTCGTCCGGGCGAGCGCGGCATTCGCCGCCTTGGTCCCCGCCCGGCACACCTCGAGGAGGGAGCCGCCGGCGTCAGCGGCCGTGACGGACGCCGCGCCCGTCGCGTCGGCGACGGTGAGGATCGTGCCCTCGACCGGGTCCGCGACCGAGCCCCGCGCGCGCTCGGCGGCGGCCGAGACGGCGGCGGCGAGCAGCGGCGCGTCGATGCGCTCGGCGCCCTCCTCGGCGACCCGGTCGGCGAAGCCGCGGACGAGCTGGCTGAGGATGACCCCGGAGTTGCCCCGGGCCGAGAGGAGGAGCTCGCTCGCGAGGTCGACGAGCTCGCCGACGACGGTCACCTCGCCGAGCCGCCCGGACTCCTCGTGGCCGTGGACGACGCGGTCGAGCGCCGTGTCGAAGGACAGGTAGAGGTTGGTGCCGGTGTCGCCGTCGGGGACGGGATAGACGTTGAGCCGGTCGATGTCGGCGCGGTGGAGGGCGAGGAGCGCGCGCGCATGCATGCCCCATCGACGGACGTCGTCGGCGGTGAGGACTTCGAGCACGAGGGCAGGCTACCGATCCGGCGTTTTGGTCGGGCGGTCCGCCCTCGGCTACCCTTGTGCGGTTGCCCGAGTCAGGCGGCCGATTCCTCGGCCCGGCCGGGCGCACTGCTTGCACATCATCTGTTCCAACCTAGGAGAACCCCGTGGCTGCCAACTGCGACGTCTGTGGCAAGGGACCCGGCTTCGGTCACAACATCTCGCACTCCCACCGCCGCACGAAGCGTCGCTGGAACCCCAACATCCAGCGTGTCCGCGCGCTCACGGGTGCGGCCGGCGTGACCCCGAAGCGTCTCAACGTCTGCACGTCCTGCCTCAAGGCGGGCAAGGTCGCCAAGGCCTGAGCCTTCCGACCCCAGCCGAACGGCCGGCCTCCCACGTGGGAGGCCGGCCGTTCGGCATTCGTGCGTCCGGGGGCGAATGCCGCTCAGCCGGCGAAGTGGTCCCAGCCGCGCGCGCTCTGCCGGACTCCGTCGAGCGTGACGCCCGGCCCCTCGACGTCGAGCGGGTGGACGGCTCCGAGGACCCGCCAGCCGGGCGGCACGTCGTCGAGGGCGGGGAACGCGGCGACGAGCGAGTGCTCCTCGCCGCCGGTGAGCACGTCCTCCCAGGCCGCCGCGTCCACGTCCGGGAGGGCGCTCGACAGGACCGCGTCGAGGACGGCGGCGATCGCGTCGTGGTCCGCGGCGAGCGCGGACCGGTCGAGGTCGACGACGACCCCGCTCGCGCGGGCGACCCGGTCGAGGTCGCGGAGCAGCCCGTCGGAGATGTCGATCATCGCCGTGGCCCCGGCCCGGGCCGCGACGACGCCGTCGGCGTGGCCGACGGAGGGCGCGACGTGGGCCCTGAGCAGGTCGTCGACGCCCGGTAACGGGCTCCCGGAGGGGTCCGGGACGGCGTCCGCCAGGAGGAGCCGGAGGCCCGCGGCGGACCGGCCGAGCGTCCCGTGGACAGCGACGACATCGCCCGGACGGGCTCCGTCCCGGCGGACCGCCTCGCCGACGAGGTCGCCGAGGGCGGTGACCGAGACGACGAGCGTGCCGGCGGGGGCCGAGGACAGGTCGCCTCCGACGACGGCGACCTCCGCGGCGGCCGCCCCCTCACCGAGGGCGCGCGCGAAGCGCCGGACCCAGTCCAGCGGCGTCCGGTCGTCGGCGATGAGGGAGACGAGGACCGAGGTGGGGCGGGCGCCCATGGCCGCGACGTCGGCGAGGTTCTGGGTCAGGCACTTGACGGCGACGTCCTCGGGGGTCGACCACTCGTCGAGCCAGTCGCGGCCGCGGACCATCGAGTCCGTCGTCGCGACGACGTTGCCCCGCGGGGTGGCGACGACGGCCGCGTCGTCGCCCGGTCCGAGGAGCTGCGCGGGCGTCCGCCGGAACGACGGCAGGATCGCGGCGAGGATCTCGTCCTCCGAGACGTCGGCGAGCACGAGCGGGCCGGACTGGTCCATGGATCCTCCTCCCCGAGGTGTCGGCGTCGGCATGGGCACGGTAGCGTCTCCCGCACCGGACGGCTCACACCGACCGGCCCACGACAACGGGGCCGCGCGCCCCCCGAGCGACGAGGAACTCCACGTGGTGGTTCAGGCCTACATCCTCATCCAGACCGAGGTCGGCAAGGCGTCGACCGTCGCCGAGACGATCGCCGGCATCCAGGGCGTTGCCCTCGCCGAGGACGTCACCGGCCCCTACGACGTCATCGCGCGCGTCGAGGCGCCGTCCGTCGACGAGCTCGGCAAGCTCGTCATCGCCAAGATCCAGGACGTCCCCGGCATCACGCGGACGCTCACCTGCACGGTCGTCCACGTCTGACGCGAGTGCCGTCGGCGCACCTGCGCGCCCGACGCACCGCCGGTGCCGTGCTCCTGCTCGGCGCCGGCGGACTGCTGTCGGGGTGCTCATCGGCCGTCGAGGTGGGCGTCCCCGAGGCCGCGGGCGCGTGCGGGACGGTCCCCTGGCCAGCCCAGGTCCACAGCCAGGTCGCCCGCGAGACGTCCCCGGACTCCCCCGCCGTCCACGCGTGGGGCGACCCGGCGATCGTCGCCCGGTGCGGGGTGCCCGCGCTCGCCCCGACGACGCTGGAGTGCCTCGGCGTCGACGACGTCGACTGGGTCGCCCGGCCCCTGACCGACGGGACGGCCTTCACGACCTACGGCACCGACCCGGCCCTGGAGGTGCTCATCCCCAAGGTCTACGGGCCGGAGCCGCTCCTGCTCCCCGCATTCTCCGCAGCGGCCAAGGGGCTTCCGCGCAACGGTCGCTCCTGCGTCGGCTGATCGTCGCCCGTCAGCGCAGGCCGACGCGCCGCTCGAGGGCGAGCGAGATGAGCTCGTCGATGAGCTGGGCGTAGAGGATGCCGCTCTCGGCCCACATCCGCGGGTACATCGACGTCGCGGTGAAGCCCGGCATCGTGTTGATCTCGTTGATGAGGATGTCGCCGTCGGTCGTGTAGAAGAAGTCGCAGCGGGCCAGGCCCTCGCAGCCGGCCGCCTCGAACGCGACGACCGAGAGTCGCCGGATCTCCTCGCTCACGGCCTCGGGCACGTCGGCCGGGCAGGTGAGCGTGACGTCCTCGGCGTGGATGTACTTCGCGTCGAAGTCGTAGAAGTCGTGGCCCGTGACGACGGCGCACTCGCCGACGGCGGACGCGCGCGGCCGGTCGGTGCCGTGCCCGTCGAGGACGCCGCACTCGATCTCGCGCCCGAGGATCGCCGCCTCGACGACGACCTTGGGGTCGTGGACGCGGGCTGCCTCGATCGCCGTGCCGAGCTCTGCGCGGTCGCGCGCCCTGGACACGCCCATCGACGACCCGGCCCGCGCCGGCTTGACGAAGACGGGGTAGCCGAGGTCGTCGACGCGGCGCATCGCGGCCTCGGGGTCGCGGAGCCAGTCGCGGTCGGTGATGACGGCGTACGGCCCGACGGGGAGCCCGGCGGAGGCGAAGAGCACCTTCATGAGGTGCTTGTCCATCATGACGGCGGAGGCCGCGACCCCGGAGCCCACGTAGCGGACGTCGGACAGGTCGAGCAGCCCCTGGATCGTCCCGTCCTCGCCGAACGGCCCGTGGAGCAGGGGGAACACGACGTCGACGTCGCCGAGGGTCCGCGGCACCTCGCCGGCCTCGAGGACGGTCAGGTCCCGCTCGAGGGTGCTCGTCGGGACGATGACGGCCGAGCCGGTGTCGACGACCGCCGGTGTGTTGGCCGCGCTGAGCCGGAGCGGGGCGGACTCGTCCGGGACGAGCACCCAGCGCCCGTCGGGGGCGATCCCGACCGGCACGACGTCGTAGCGGTTGCGGTCGATCGCGTCCATGACGCTCGCGGCCGTCGAGCAGGAGACGGCGTGCTCGGAGGAGCGCCCGCCGAAGACGAGGGCGACACGGGTCCTGCGCGGCTGGTCCGAGGTCATCGCGAGAGACAGTACCCGGCCGTGGGCGGATGGACCTCCCGGGCCCGGACGTCGGGCGGATAGCCTCGAGCCCGTGGACTCCGACTCCCTCGCCCCCGCCACGACCGTCGTCGCGCTCGGCCGCCAGCCCCGCGTCCCCGGTGCCGGCGTCAACGCCCCGCTCGAGCTGACCTCGACCTTCGTCGCCGACGGCGCCATCGGCTACGCGCGGTTCGGCAACCCGACGTGGTCGGCCTTCGAGGAGGTCCTCGGCGCGCTCGAGGGCGGCCAGTCCCTGCTCTTCGCGAGCGGGCTCGCGGCCTGCGACGCCGCCCTCGCCCTCGTCCCGGCGGGCGGCGTCGTCGTCGCCCCGGCGAACGCCTACAACGGCGTCGTCATGACGCTCACCGAGCGTGCGGACGCGGGCAGCCTCGCGGTCCGGTGGGTCGACCTGACCGACCTCGACGCGGTCGCCACGGCGCTCGAGGACGCCGACCTGCTGTGGATCGAGTCGCCGACCAACCCCCTCCTCGACGTCGCCGACCTGCCCCGGCTCGCGACGCTCGCGCGGGCGGCGGGCGCCCTGTCCGTCTGCGACAACACCTTCGCCACGCCGCTGCTCCAGCGCCCCATCGCCGACGGCGTCGACGTCGTCGTCCATTCGGCGACGAAGTACCTCTCCGGCCACAGTGACGTCGTCCTCGGCGCGGCGGTCACCGCGACGAGCACGGAGGGTCAGGTGCTCCACGAGCGGCTCCACCGCCACCGGACGCTGCACGGCGCGATCGCCGGGCCGATGGAGGCGTGGCTGGCGGTGCGCGGCATTCGCACTCTCGCGTTGCGCTTCGAGCGCGCCTGTGCGAATGCGGCGGAGCTGGCCCACCGACTCGAGGCGCACCCGGCCGTGACCCGGGTCCGCTACCCCGGCTCGGGCGCGATCGTCTCGATCCAGACGGGGTCCGCCGAGTCGGCGGAGGCGCTCGCGACGGGGACCGTGCTCTGGGTGCACGCGACGAGCCTCGGCGGCGTCGAGAGCTCCCTCGAGCGCCGCCGGCGGCACCCGGCCGAGCCCGAGACGAGCCCGGTCGACCTCGTCCGCCTGTCCGTCGGCATCGAGGACGTCGAGGACCTCTGGCGCGACCTCGACCGCGCGCTGACCTCGGCCCGGCATTCCCAAGCTCTGCCAGCAGAGCAAACCTGACTCACCCAACCTCTGCCAGCAGAGGTTGGGTCACGGGAGGTGCGCTAGTCCGTCTCCGCCTTGCGCGCCCGGCCCATGAGGCTCGCGACGACGTCGTGCGGGGCACGGCCCTCGCGGACGACGAGGTTGACCTGCTCGATGATCGGGACGTCGACGCCGTGGTGGTGGGCGAGCTCGAGGATCGACGAGCACGACTTGACCCCCTCCGCCGTCTGCCTGGTCACCGCGATGACCTCCTCGACGCTCATCCCACGACCCAGGTTGGCACCGAAGGTGTGGTTGCGCGACAACGGCGACATGCACGTCGCGATGAGGTCGCCGACGCCGGCAAGGCCCGCGAGGGTCGCCGGGTCGCCCCCGAGCGCGACGCCGAGCCGCGTCGTCTCGGCGAGCCCGCGGGTGATGATCGTCGCCTTGCTGTTGTCGCCCATGCCCATGCCGCCGGCCATGCCGACGGCGAGCGCGATGACGTTCTTGACCGCGCCACCGATCTCGACCCCGACGACGTCGGTGCTCGTGTAGGGACGGAAGTAGGGCGCGGCGCACGCGTGCGCGACCCGGTTGGCCGCCTCGTGGCTCGCGCTCGCGATGACGGCTGCCGCCGGCTGTTTGAGGATGATCTCCTTGGCGAGGTTGGGGCCGGAGACGACGACGACGCGGCTCGGGTCGACGTGGCCCGCCTCCGCGACGACCTCGCTCATCCGCATGGTCGTCCCGAGCTCGACGCCCTTCATGAGCGAGACGACCGCCGCACCCGGCGGGATCGCGGACCCCCAGGCCGCGAGGTTGTCGCGGAGGGTCTGGCTCGGCACGGCGAGGACGACGATGTCGGCGCCGGCCGCCGCCTCCTCGGGGTCGGTCGTCGCCGAGATCCCGCGCGGCAGCGGCATTCCCGGCAGGTAGTCCTCGTTGACCCCGCCGTTGATCTGGTCGACGACCTCGGACCGTCGCCCCCACATCCGGACCGTCGAGCCCGCGTCGGCGAGGACGGATGCGAAGGCCGTCCCCCAGCTGCCTGTTCCGTAGACCGCGACCTGGCTCATGCGTCACTCACCTGTCCTTGTTGGGGTTGCCGGTCCTCGGCAGGTTGCTCGTGCGAATGTCGAAGCGCTGGGCCGGTGCCGGCTCGCCGCGGAGCACGGCGAGCTGGGTGGTGATCGCGTCCATGATCCGCTCGCTCGCCGTCATGAGGAGCGTGCGGGTCATGGGCTGTCCGTAGAGGTCGCTCAGGTCGACCGGCGGGCCCGCGGTCACCTGCATCGTCGTCCGCGGCCACAGCCGGGGCCGCTTGGCGTAGGGCGCGAGGATCGCCTGCGGACCCCACTGGGCGACCGGGATGACGGGGCACCGGGTCGTCAGGGCGATCTTGGCCGCCCCCGTCTTGGGCGTCATCGGCCACAGCGCCGGGTCGCGCGTCAGCGTCCCCTCCGGGTAGATCGCGATGCACCTGCCGTCCTCGACCGCGGCGACCGCGGCCCGGAAGGCGTCGGCCGCCTGGCCCGTCTCCCGGTAGACCGGGATCTGCCGGGCGCCCCGGAGGATCGCCCCGACGACCGGCACCTTGAAGACCTCGACCTTGCCGAGGTAGTAGGGCTCCCGGCCGTTGTCGAAGAGGAAGTGCGCGAGCGAGATCGGGTCGACGTAGGACATGTGGTTGGAGCAGGCGAGGAAGCCGCCGCTCGCCGGCAGGTGCTCGGCGCCGCGCCAGTCGTGCCTCGTCATGGCCGCCATGATCGGGTGGAGGATCCCCGACGCCAGCCGGTAGGCAGGAGTGAGCTCACTGCGGGGAGGACGGGCCACGAGGGACCATCTTGGGCGAGCGCTCCCCCGATGTCCACGACCTCGACGCGATCCGGGACGATGGCGTCCTCATGACGCCCCCTCGACCGACTCCGTGGCAGGTCGTCGTGCCGATCAAGGGCACCGACGCCGCGAAGACGCGCCTCGGGGTCGCGCCGAGCGAGCGGCGGCTCTCCCTCGCGCGCGCCTTCGCGCTCGACACCCTCGATGCCGTCGCGAACGCCCTGTCGCGGCGCCCCGGCTCCCGGCTCGTCGTCGTGTCGGTCGACACCGCGCCGGGCACGTGGCCGGGGGCCGACGAGGTCATACCCGACCCCGGTCTGGGACTCAACCCGGCGGTCACGGCCGGCCTCGGGGCGTGCGACCCCGCTGCCTTCCGGGCCGTCCTGCTCGGCGACCTGCCGGCCCTGCGGCCCGCGGACCTCGACCGGGCCCTCGCGGCGGCCGAGCGGGAGGACCTGGGCTACGTCGCGGACGAGGACGGCCGCGGGACGGTCCTCGTGACGGCGGGCCCGGGCATTCGCCTCGTGCCCCGGTTCGGGCCGTCCTCCGCCCACGACCACGACGACACGGGCCACGCCGCCCTCGCCGTGGACCTCCCGCGGCTCCGGGCCGACGTCGACAGCCTCGACGACCTCGATACCGCCCTCGCGCTCGGCGTCGGCGCGCACACGCACCTCGCGCTCGCGGCGGACTCCTAGACTCGCCCCATGCAGGCGAGCGTCCACACCGTCGCCGACGACGGCTCCGGCACCCTCCTTCTCGACGACGGGCGGCAGATCTCCTTCAGCGCGGCCGTCCTCGGGCGGAGCGGGCTGCGGCACGTCCGCCCGGGACAGCGCCTGAGCATCGTCCTCGGCGCGCTCCCCGGCACCGTCAGCCGGCTGTGGATCGCCGGGATCGGCGACGGTGAGCCGATCCGTTAGCTCTCGACGTCGTACTTCGCGCCGAGCGCGTCGAGCTTCTCGCTGAACCGCTCGTAGCCGCGGTGGATGAGGCCGGTGCCCTCGACGCGCGACTCGCCCTCGGCGGCGAGCGCCGCGATGAGGTAGCTGAAGCCGCCGCGGAGGTCCGGGACGGTGATGTGCGCGCCGTGGAGCCGGGTCGGGCCCGAGACGACGGCCGAATGCCGGAAGTTCGCCCGCCCGAAGCGGCAGCGGGAGCCGCCGAGGCAGTCGCGGTAGGTCTGGATGACGGCGCCCATGTCCGCGAGGGCGTCGGCGAAGCCGAGCCTGTTCTCGTAGACCGTCTCGTGGATGATCGACAGGCCCTCGGTCTGGGTCAGCGCGACGACCAGCGGCTGCTGCCAGTCGGTCATGAAGCCCGGGTGGACGTCGGTCTCGAGGAAGATGCTCTTGAGCTTGCCCGGCCGCCAGAAGCGGATGCCCTCGTCGTCGACGTCGAACGCCCCGCCGATCCGGCGGAAGGTGTTGAGGAAGGCCATCATCGGCTGCTGCTGGGCGCCCCGGACGAAGATGTCGCCGTCCGTCGCGAGCGCCGCGCACGCCCAGGACCCGGCCTCGATCCGGTCGGGGATCGCGAGGTGGTCGTAGCCGCCGAGCCGCCGCACGCCCTCGATCTCGATGACCCGGTCGGTCTGCACCGTGATGAGCGCCCCCATCTTCTGGAGGATCGCGATGAGGTCGAGGATCTCGGGCTCGATCGCGGCATTGCGCAGCTCGGTCGTCCCCGCGGCGCGCACGGCCGTCAGGAGCACCTGTTCGGTCGCCCCGACGCTCGGGTAGGGCAGCTCGACCTTGGCGCCGGTCAGCCCACCCGGTGCGGCGATCCGCAGGCCGTCGGTCCGCTTCTCGACGACGGCGCCGAAGTTGCGGAGCACGTCGAGGTGGTAGTTGATCGGCCGTTCGCCGATCCGGCAGCCGCCGAGGTCGGGGATGAATGCCTCGCCGAGCCGGTGCAGGAGGGGGCCGCAGAGCAGGACGGGGACCCGCGAGGAGCCCGCGTGGGCGTCGATGTCGGCGACGTGCGCCTGCTCCACGTTCGTCGGGTCGAGGAGGAGCTCGCCGTCCCGGTCCGTCGAGTCGATCCGCACCCCGTGGAGCTCGAGCAGCCCGCTGACGATCTTGACGTCGCTGATCTCCGGAACCCCGCGGAGCTTGCACGGCTCCTCGGCGAGAACGGCCGCGACCATGGCCTTGGAGACGAGGTTCTTGGCGCCTCTGACCTCGATGTCACCGATGAGTGGCACTCCACCCTGAATGGTCATCGCGTCGGCCATGGGGACCACCATGCCATGCACGACGGGGGATTCGCGGCCCAGTGGGCCGGGAATCCCCCGTCGGGCTCGGCCGGTTCGGGGGTGCACGGGGGCGGAGCCCCCGTGGGTCACTTCTTGCGGGCCGGAGCCTTCTTCGCAGCGGCCTTGGCCGGGGCCTTCGTGGCCGCCGCCTTGGTCGCCGGAGCCTTCTTGGCGGCGGCTGCCGCCTTCGCGGGGGCCTTCTTCGCGGCCGTGGCCGCCTTGGCGACGGGTGCCGCCTTGGCGGGGGCCTTTGTCGCCGGGGCCTTGGCGGCGGCCTTCGCCGGTGCCGCCGACGCCTTCACGGCGGCCTTCGCGGGCGCCGCCTTCTTCGCCGCCGTCCTGGCCGGAGCCGCCGTGGCGGACGCCGTGGAGGCGCTCGCGCGGACGCCGACGGCGCCGACCTTGGGCAGCTTGCGCGGGTTGGCCGTGACGTCCTTGAACTGCGTTCCGGCGCGGAAGCGCGGGACCGACGTCTTCTTGATGCGGACCTTCTCCCCCGTCCGCGGGTTGCGGCCCGTCCGCGCCGCCCGATCGACCTTCTCGAAGGTCCCGAAGCCGGTGATCGCGACCTTCCCGCTCTTCGCGACCTCGCGGATGATCGTGTCGACGACGGCTTCGAGTGCCTCCCCTGCTGCCTTACGGCTCCCGAACTTGGCCTCGAGGGCCTGGATCAGCTCACCCTTGTTCACTCTCGGTCTCCATCCTGTCCGCCATCCCGGGCGGTTCGACGGTCCGGACACACTGTCCGGCCCCTACGACGACGTTAGGACGACCGGACACCCGAATCGTGGACCGTCGCGCCTTTCGTTGCCACGCAAGGCTTTTCGTCACAGCTCGACAATCCTGTGAGTCGCCACACTTGTCCCATCCGCACCGCGCGCGCGTCGAGCAAAGAGCCGGAGAGCTCAGGGCCAGCCGCTCGGAAAGCGTTGTGGGACAGCGCTATTCACTCCTCGGGGCTGGTGGACCGAGACCACCCAGGGCGCCTTTCCGCATTCGTCGCACTCCACCAATGTCGTTGCCGTGCAACGACACCCGCAGGACGTGCGCGACACGCCGACGGCGTGTCGCAGGGAGCAGCGAAGCCGGCCGTTCAGGCCGTGACGGTGGGCTTCCAGGCCGGCCGCCCGGTCTCGAATGCCGCGACCTGGTCCTCGTGGCGCAGGGTGAGACCGATGTCGTCGAGGCCCTCGAGGAGCCGCCAGCGCGTGTAGTCGTCGACCTCGAAGGGTGCGGTGATGTCGCCGGCGGTGACCGTCCGCGACTCGAGGTCGACGGTCACCGAGGCGCCCGGCTCGTTGTCGAGGTACTTCCAGATGAGCTCGATGTCGTCCTGCGCGAGGACCGCGGTGAGCAGGCCCTGCTTGCCGCTGTTGCCGCGGAAGATGTCGGCGAACCGCGAGGAGAGGACGGCGCGGAATCCGTAGTTCATGAGCGCCCAGACGGCGTGCTCGCGGGACGAGCC
Source organism: uncultured Actinomycetota bacterium (assembly GCA_963752365.1). Classification (GTDB taxonomy): domain Bacteria; phylum Actinomycetota; class Actinomycetes; order Actinomycetales; family Dermatophilaceae; genus CAVVXY01. The sequence goes on along the minus strand of CAVVXY010000008.1, from coordinate 117,492 downwards.
GGTCCCGAAGTCGTGACCGGCGACGAGGACCGAGCCGGCGGCGTACGCCGGCTGGTTGAGGACGAATGCCTCGTCGCCGCGCCACGCGGCGAACAGGCCGTCCTCGAAGCCGTCGCGGGTCACCCGCTTGAGGTAGACGGCCGGGATGATCTGGTCGGTGTCGACATTGCTGCGCCGCAGCGGCACCCCGATCCCCGTGTGCGTCGTGAAGCTCTCCATCAGCGGACCTCCTCGCTCAGCGGTTCGAGATCGGCCGGGCTCGACAGCGTCCCGCGCACGGCGGTCGCGGCGGCGACGAGCGGGCTCACGAGGTGGGTGCGCCCGCCCTTGCCCTGACGCCCCTCGAAGTTGCGGTTGCTCGTCGAGGCGCTGCGCTCCCCCGGCGCGAGCTGGTCGGGGTTCATCCCGAGGCACATCGAGCAGCCCGGGAGGCGCCACTCGGCGCCGGCCGCACTGAAGACCGCGTCGAGGCCCTCGGCCTCGGCCTGCACCCGCACCCGGGCCGAGCCCGGGACGACGAGCATGCGCACGCCGTCGGCGACCCGGCGGCCCTTGATGACCTCGGCGACGGCACGCAGGTCCTCGATCCGGCCGTTCGTGCACGACCCGACGAACACCGTGTCGACGGCGATCTCGCGCAGCGGCGTCCCGGCGCGCAGGCCCATGTACTCCAGGGCCCGCTCCGCGGTCGCCTTGTCGTGGTCCGCCATGAGCGAGGGGTCGGGGACGGAGGCGCCGAGTGGGGCGCCCTGCCCCGGGTTCGTCCCCCAGGTGACGAACGGCGTGAGCGTCGCGGCGTCGACGTCGACCTCGACGTCGAAGGTGGCGTCGTCGTCCGTGCGCAGCGCGCTCCAGGACTCGACGGCGGCGTCCCAGTCGGCACCCTTCGGCGCGTGGTCGCGGCCCCGGAGGTAGGCAAAGGTCGTCTCGTCGGGCGCGATCATGCCCGCGCGCGCCCCGGCCTCGATCGACATGTTGCACACCGTCATTCGCGCCTCCATCGACAGGGCGCGGATCGCGCTGCCGCGGAACTCGATGACGTGGCCCTGGCCGCCGCCGGTGCCGATCCGCGCGATGACCGCGAGGACGACGTCCTTGGCCGTCACGCCCGGGGGGAGCTCGCCCTCGACGTTGACCGCCATCGTCCGAAACGGCTTGAGCGGCAGCGTCTGCGTCGCGAGGACATGCTCGACCTCGGAGGTCCCGATGCCGAAGGCGAGCGCCCCGAAGGCGCCGTGCGTCGAGGTGTGGCTGTCGCCGCAGACGACGGTCATTCCGGGCTGGGTCAGGCCGAGCTGCGGTCCGACGACGTGGACGATGCCCTGCTCGGCGTCGCCCATCGGGTGGATCGTCACGCCGAACTCCGCGCAGTTGCGACGCAGCGTCTCGACCTGCGTCCGGCTCACGGGGTCGGTGATCGGGCCGGGCGTCGTCGGGACGTTGTGGTCCTCGGTGGCGAGAGTGAGGTCGGGCCGCCGCACGGGCCGGCCGGCGAGCCGGAGGCCGTCGAAGGCCTGCGGGCTCGTCACCTCGTGGAGCAGGTGGAGGTCGATGTAGAGGAGGTCGGGCTCACCCTCGGCGTGCCGGACGACGTGGTCCGCCCAGACCTTCTCGGCGAGGGTTCCTGCCATCGGTCGGCCTTCCCGTCCTTCGTCGTGTGCGCGGCTGCGACGCGAGATGGGGCCACCTGCGCGGCGACGGCCGCGTCGCCTTTCGTCGAGCAGACTTCCACCTGCGTCCGCGTGGCGGACTTGCGTCTCAGGCAATGAGACGTCAGTATCAAGACATGGACAGCACCAGTGGAGTGGGCGTTCTCGACAAGGCGGCCGTCGTCCTCGGCGCCCTCGAGGCCGGACCATCGACGCTCGCACAGCTCGTGACGGCGACCGGGCTCGCGCGCCCGACGGCCCACCGGCTCGCCGTGGCCCTCGAGCACCACCGCCTCGTCTCGCGCGACCTCCAGGGACGGTTCGTCCTCGGGCCGCGCCTCGGGGAGCTGGCCGCCGCCGCCGGCGAGGACCGGCTGCTCGCCGCCTCCGGCCCGGTGCTCGGCGCGCTCCGCGACCACACCAACGAGAGCGCACAGCTGTTCCGCCGGCAGGGTGACCACCGGATCTGCGTCTCGGCCGCCGAGCGGCCCGTGGGCCTGCGCGACTCGATCCCCGTCGGCGCCTCGCTGTCGATGCTCGCCGGCTCCGCCGCGCAGGTCCTGCTCGCCTGGGAGGAGCCGGACCGGCTGCACCGCGGGCTCCAGGGCGCTGCATTCACCGCGACGATGCTCTCCGGCGTCCGCCGGCGCGGCTGGGCGCAGAGCGTCGGCGAGCGCGAGCCGGGTGTCGCCTCGGTCTCCGCCCCGGTGCGGTCCCCCTCCGGCCGCGTCATCGCGGCCGTCTCGATCTCCGGCCCGATCGAGCGGCTGACCCGTCAGCCCGGCCGGCTCCACGCCGCGACGGTCATGGCGGGCGCCAACAAGCTGACCGAGGTCCTCGCCCGCCACGCCGCGACGCAGGAGGCGCAGAACACCCCGGCCTGAGCCCTGGTCGGTCAGGAGGCGTCGAGCCGTCGGCCGAGGCGCTCCTGGGCGCGCTCGCCCCGTCGGCCGACCGGGACCTCGCCGGTGACGGCTCCGAGCCCGAACGGGCGGCCCAGCCCGCCGTAGATCGTCTCGATGCCGCCCGCCGGTACGGCGTAGGTCTCGTGCCAGATGCCGACGGCGTCGCCGGCCTTGCGCGGCCGGCTGTTGAAAGCGGTCCAGGCCGGACGGTGCAGACGCCCCTGGTCGGAGGCGTAGGCCTGGAGGTCCTCGGTGCTCCGCCACCACTGGACGATGCTCGGCCCCCGGCTGCCCATCGTCGTGCGGGCGCCGATGAAACCGGCCCACTCCTCCTCACCGCGCTCCGCGGCGGCCTTGTTGCGTTCGAGCTCGGCGATCATCCGCGGCATCGCGGCGAAGACCGGCGCCCACTGGTCGACGCGCCACGGCTTGTTGAAGGTCATGCCGATGTGGAAGACGACGATCGCGTCGTCGTGGACGTGCGTCGTGCGCTCGTAGGCGGCCGCCGGGACTCCTTGGATAGTAGAGATCTCCACAATTGGATAGTGTGAATATCCAATCTGTCAACCCCGGAGGACGAATGCGGATCTCAGAGCTGTCGACGCGGACCGACGTGCCGATCGCCACCTTGAAGTACTACCTGCGCGAGAGCCTGCTCATGGCTGGTGCCGCGACAGGGCCGACCCGCTCGGTCTACGACGAGCGGCACGTCGAGCGGGTCCGGCTCATCCGCGCTCTGGTCGAGGTCGGCGGTCTCAGCCTCGCTGGGACACGATCGGTGATCGCGGCTCTCGACGACCCCACGGAGCAGGCGCTCGACATCATGGGCCAGGCGCATTCGGCCCTCCCGACGTCCGAGGCGACGCCCGCCGAGCTCTCCCGGGTCGACACGCTCGTCGCCGACCTCGGCTGGTGCGTCGACGCCTCGAACCCCGGCCGGGCCTCGCTCGGCTCGGCTCTCGGTGCGGCGGAGTCGGCCGGCCTCGTCGTGAGCGAACCGCACCTGCGCCGCTACGCCGAGGCCGCGGCGCGGATCGCCGACGTCGACCTCGACGCCGCCCTCGCCTCCCCCGACCTGCCCTCGGTGCTCCACACGGTCGTCGTCGGCACCGTCATGGTCGACCCAATCATCAGCGCCCTGCGCCGGCTCGCCCAGGAGGACGAGGCCCACCGCCGCCTGGGGACGAAGGCGCACGTCGGATGAGGCATTCGCCCGTCGGCCCGCACCTCGCGCTCGTCAGTCGAACGTGCACGAACCGCCGTGGTCGTCGGGCGCCGCGCGGCGGTTTGTGCAGGTTCGAGTGAGACCTTCACAGCCCGGACGGTGGGTCCTTCGGGTTCAACGGAAGAACGCCCCGGGCGGAGCCCGAGGCGTTCGACATTTGTAGCCCCGACGGGATTCGAACCCGCGCTACCGCCTTGAGAGGGCGGCGTGCTAGGCCGCTACACAACGGGGCCCTAGCGGCGTCGTCCCGACCCGGAGGTCGATCTGAGCGCGAGGAGAAACTGTACCGAAGCGGTGCACTTTCTCCGAATCGACTGCGGCGACCATGCCGTGCCGATGGCTGGGGTACCAGGACTCGAACCTAGAACGGATGAACCAGAATCACCAGTGTTGCCAATTACACCATACCCCAAGGGGGTATCGCCTGACCTTTCGCCCGAGGGGCGACGCGTCCGGCGATCCGTCCGCAGACTTTACCCGTCGCCGGGCGGCGATCCCAAATCAGAGGGCCGGGGACCACTCCCCGGCACCCTTCGGTCGCGAGCACTCAGAGCGACTCGCGGAGCCGGCGCACCCGGGCGACGGTCGACGCCTTGCCGAGGATCTCCATCGACTCGAAGAGCGGCGGGCTGATCCGCGCGCCCGAGACCGCGGCCCGCAGCGGACCGAAGGCGAACTTCGGCTTGAGTCCGAGCCCGTCGACGAGCGTGGCTCGCAGCGCCGCCTCGATCGCGGCGGCATTCCACGACCCCTCGCTCCCGAGGAGGCTCGAGTGCGTGTCGTCGAGGTTGTCGAGCGAGTCCAGCGACGCGTCGAGCACCCGGGCTGCGTCGTCGCCCAGACCGGCGCGTGCGTCATCGGCGACCTCGAGCTCCTGGTCGGCGACGAAGAACGGCGCGACGAGGGCCGGCGCCTCGGAGAGCTTGGCCATCCGCGTCTGGATGAGCTCGGCGACCTGCTTGAGTCGGCCGAGCTGGCCGAGCGAGGGGTTGTCCCCGAGCACCTCGGCCCGCTGGAGGTGTGGCAGCAGCCGGCTCGTGAAGTCGCCGACCTCGAGCTCGCGGATGTAGACGCCGTTGAGCCAGTCGAGCTTCTTGAGGTCGAAGATCGCCCCGGCCGGGTTGATCGCCCGCCACTCGAACCTCTTGGAGAACTCCTCGAACGTGAAGACCTCGCGCTCGGTCCCGTCCTTTTCGACGATCGGCGGGTAGCCCTGCAGCGCAAGGAAGTTGACGAGCGCCTCGGGCAGGTAGCCCTCGTCGCGGAACCACGTGAGCCGCGCCCAGGGGCTCTTGCGCTTGGAGATCTTGGCCTTGCGCTCGTCGCGGAGCAGCGGCATGTGCGCGAACTCCGGTGCGTCGAGACCGAGCCAGCGGTAGAGCAGGATGTGCTTGGGCGTCGAGGAGATCCATTCCTGCCCGCGGACGACGTGCGTGATGCCCATCTCGTGGTCGTCGACGACGACGGCGAGGTGGTAGGTCGGGAAGCCGTCGGCCTTGAGGATCACCTGGTCGTCCGGTCGCGGCGCCTTGGTCGGACCCATGACGAGGTCGTCGAAGGTCAGGTCGACGTCGTCGGGAATGCGCATTCGCACCACCGGCGTCTCGGCGAACCCGGGCAGCTCGGCCCGCTCCTCGCGCGACTTACCCAGGCAGAGCCGGTCATAGCCGGTCGGCTGCTTGGCCTTCTGCTGCTCCTCGCGCATCGCGGCGAGCCGCTCGGTCGTGCACCAGCAGTGGTAGGCGTGCCCGGCCTCGAGCAGCCGGTCGACATAGGGCTGGTAGGTGTCGAGCCGCTCGGACTGGCGGTAGGGCGCGAACGGCCCACCCTTGTCCGGGCCTTCGTCCCAGTGCAGGCCGAGCCAGCGGAGGGTGTCATAGATCTGCTGCTCGCTGTCTGCCTGGAATCGGGCCCGGTCGGTGTCCTCGATGCGGAGGACGAACTGCCCGCCCTTCTGCCGCGTGAATGCGAGGTCGAACAGGGACATGTAGGCGGTGCCGACGTGGGGATCGCCCGTCGGGGAGGGTGCGACGCGCAGGCGGACGGGACCGAGGTTCTTCGCTGTGCTCATGGTGTTGCCGATTCTAGGGAGCCGCCGCGGCTCAGGCGTCGACGAAGGGGTTGGCGAGGACGCCGATGTCCCCGATCTCGACCTCGACGCGCTGGCCCGCGCGGACCGGCCCGACACCCGCCGGGGTGCCGGTGAGAATGACGTCGCCCGGCAGGAGCGTGAACGCCCGGCTCGCGTGGGCGACGAGCTCGGCGACGCCGTGGACCATGTCGGAGGTGTGCCCGTCCTGGACGACCTCGCCGTCGAGCCGGGTCACGACGGACAGGCCCATGGGGTCGAGGTCGGTCTCGATCCACGGCCCGAGCGGGCAGAAGGTGTCGAAGCCCTTGGCGCGGGACCACTGGCCGTCGGAGCGCTGGAGGTCGCGCGCCGTCACGTCGTTGGCGCAGGTGTAGCCGAACACGACCTTGGCGGCGTCCTCGACGGCGACGTCCTTGCAGAGCCGTCCGATGACGACGGCGAGCTCGCCCTCGTAGTGGACCTCGCTCGTCACGGCCGGGATCTGGACCGGGTCCCCGGGACCGACGACGGCCGTGTTGGGGATCAGGAACATGAGCGGCTCCTCCGGCGCCTCGCCGCCCATCTCCCGGGCGTGGTCGGCGTAGTTGCGTCCGATGCCGATGACCTTGCTCCGCGGGATGACGGGCGCGAGGAGCCGGACCTCCTCGACCCGGTGGGTCGCGCCGGTCAGCTCGATCTTCGTGTAGAGGGGGTCGCCGCTGATCTCGGCGATCTTCTCCCCCGCCCCGTCGACGAGCCCGAAGACGGGGTCCTCACCTGTCGTGAACCGCGCGATCCGCATCCGTCCACGCTATCGCCCGGGTCAGAGGCGCGCCGCGACGGTCTGGGCCATGAGGGCGTAGCCGGCGTCGTTGGCGTGGATGTCGAACTTCGTGCACATCCACGTGTTTGCGCAGATCGTCGCGACGTTCGTCGGGACCGTCCCGAGTCCGGGCACGGTGACCGGCGTCGAGTCCGTGCTGCGGAATGTCGTCGAGATCGTGGCCAGGCGCGCGCCGGCGCCGGCCGTGGCGCGCGCGATGATGCCGTTGAGCTGCGCCTGCAGCGCCATCGACATCTGGGCCGTCGCCTGCCCGGTCGGGCCGAGGAGCCACGCGGCGAGGAACGGGTTGTAGTAGTCGAGGACGACGACCTTCGCGTGGGGCGCGAGGGCGCGCACCTTGTCGAGGACGATGGGCAGGTTGGTCGCGACGGCGGTCAGGCCCGCGCCGACGCACGGCAGGTCGACGACGAGGGTCGCGCGGTCGACGCAGCGCTGCACGTCGTTGGCCCCGATGTCGATCGTGACGACGCGCGTGAACTTGCCGTGGTCGGTCAGGAAGTCGACGGCCTGCGCGAGCTGCGAGCCGAGCTCGTAGTCGCACCGGCCCCCTGAGACCATCGTCGTGCTCGTCTCGCCGGAGCAGGCGAGGTTGACCAGCCGGGTCTTGGGTGACGTCGCGGTCAGTGCGTCGCGGACGCCGCCGACGTAGCCGCCCGTCTTGTCGTCGCCGATGCCGGGCTGGTAGCCGGCGGCGAGCGAGTCGCCGAGGGCGAGGTAGTAGCCGGTCGCCTTGGCCAGTCCCTGCGGGCTCGGGTCGGCGTGCGCGACCGGCGCGGAGAGCGCGAGCCCGAGCAGTCCGGCGATGATGAAGGTGACCATGCGTCTCATGTGCTCTCCTTGGTCGTGCATTGCCCGTGCGACTCCCGCACGCTAGTCCTTACCCTTGCGACCGTGGTGGATCTGGACCTCGCGACCTGGCAGGCGTCGGAGGCGGCGCACGCGGCCCGCGTCGACGCGCTGACGGCGGGCCACCGAGCGCGCCGCGGCGAGGGGCGTGCGCACCCCGTCGAGGACTTCCTGTTCGTCTACTACCGCAACTCCCCCGGTCGCCTCCGCCGCTGGCACCCAGGCCCCGGGGTCGTCCTCGCCGACGCCGGGCGAATGCCGCGCGCCGACTGGGCGCACTACGTCACCGACGCCGACGGCGGGGTCCGGCTCGACGTGGCTTCGTACCTGGCGGCCCGCGGGGCGACGGTCGAGTTCGTCCGGGTCCTGCTGGCGTCGACCGTGTCGCGCCCGGCGATGCTCGGCTGCTTCGGACTGCACGAGTGGGCCATGGTGCACAGCCTGGCCGAGGACGAGGTGCGGCACGGCGGCTGGTCGCTCCGGCTCGGCAGCGCCGCCACCGACGAGGTCGTCGAGATCCAGCAGGTCCGGTGCAGCCACTTCGACGCCTACCGGTTCTTCACGCCGAGCGCCCTGCCGCTCAACACCCTCCGCCCGACCCGCGAGGACCAGGTCGCGATGGAGCAGCCGGGTTGCCTGCACGCCGGGATGGACGTCTACAAGTGGTGCTTCAAGCTCGGGCCGGCCGTCCCGAGCGAGCTGACCGCCGACGCATTCGCCCTCGCCCTGCGGATCCGCGAGCTCGACATGCGCGCCTCGCCCTACGACCTGCGCGAGCTCGGCTACGAGCCGGTCCGGATCGAGACCCCCGAGGGTCGCGGCGAGTACGCATCTGCGCAGAAGGAGTTCGCGGTCGAGTCGAATGCCCTGCGCCGCCGGCTCCTCGACACGCTCGCGCGGCTCGAGGAGTGATCAGCCGGCGTCGAGGCCGAGGTCGAGGCACCGGACGCTGTGGGTCAGGGCGCCGACGGAGATGATGTCCGGCCCGGCCTCGGCGAGGGCGCGGACGGTCGTCACGTCGACTCCGCCGGAGACCTCGACGACGAGCGGTGCCGGGTGGGAACGGATCCGGGCGACTGCCTCACGGACGAGGTCGGGACCCATGTTGTCGAGGAGCACCGCACCGACGACCGGACGGCGACCGACGGCGATCCGGTCCGCGTCGTGTCGGAGGAGGAGGTCGAGCTGTCCGAGGTCGTCGACCTCGACCTCGACCGCGGTCAGGTGGCCGACGCGCCCGGCGAGCCGGTCGAGGACGGGGACGATGCCACCGCCGAGCGCGAGGTGGTTGTCCTTGACGAGGACGGCGTCGTGGAGCCCGAAGCGGTGGTTGGCGCCGCCGCCGTGGACGACGGCGTCCTTCTCCAGGGCCCTCAGACCCGGGGTCGTCTTGCGAGTATCGACGATCCGGACACCGGTCCCATCGACGAGCCGCACGAACTCCGTGGTGCGCGTGGCGATCCCGCTCAACCGTCCGAGGAGGTTGAGCGCCGTCCGCTCCCCGGTGAGGATCGAGCGGGCCCTCCCGGACAGCGTCGCGATGCGGGTCCCCGGGGCCAGGTTGCCGCCGTCCTCGACGTGCCATTCGACGGACAGGTCGGGGTCGACGAGCGCGAGCGCGGCGGTCGCCGGGCGGACCCCGGAGAGCACGCCGTCCTCCCGCGCGACGACGAACGCCGTGCCGCGCGCCTCCGCCGGGACGGTCGCCTCCGTCGTGATGTCGCCGACCGCGCCGAGGTCCTCGGCGAGCGCGGTGCGGACGATCCGGTCGATCTCCAGGGCCGTCGTCACGCGGACGCCACCTCCGGCTGCCGGGCCCCGCTCATGCGCGGGTCGTCGGCGCGCCGATGGGCACCAACGCTGTACGGGTGGTCGAGGGCCGACCGCGCGATGAGCCACGCGACGTAGGCCGAGTCGTCCGCCGTCCTTGCCTCGAGGCCGGCGACCGCCGAGCCGAGGGTGTCCGCGTCACGGACGACGCCGCAGGCGCCGCCGAGGACCTCGCGGACGGAGGCGAGGTCGCCGAGGCGGTCGACGGTGCGGTCTCCCGCCGGGCGCACGGTGGCCGGATCGGCCTCTGCGACAGCGGCATTCCAGGCCACGCCGTCCCACGCGCGCACGTGCGCGGCCGCGGCCTCGCCCGTGACGACGGCCTCGAGGAGGCTGTTGGAGGCGAGCCGGTTGGCCCCGTGGAGGCCGGTCCGGGAGACCTCGCCCACCGCGTAGAGCCCGGGGACGCTCGTCCGCGCGGCCGCGTCCGTCGTCACCCCGCCCATCGCGTAGTGGACGGCCGGACGGACGGGCAGCAGGTCGGTGCGCAGGTCGAGACCGGACTCACCGCAGAGTGCCTGGACCGACGGGAAGCGCTCGGCGACCCGCTCGACGCGCCGCGCGTCGAGGTGGACCGTGCGACCGACCTGCAGCTCGTCCCACACCGCCGCCGCGACGACGTCGCGCGGCTGGAGCTCGTCGACGAAGCGCTGCCCGTCGGCGAGGAGCACGGCCCCCGCACCGCGCAGCGCCTCGGTGAGGAGAGGCATCGGGTCGCGGCCGACGTCGAGCCCCGTCGGGTGGAACTGCACGAGGTGGAGGTCGTCGGTCCGCGCACCGGCGCGCGCCGCGAGGGCAACGCCCCGGCCGAGTGCGGTGCGGGGGTTCGTCGTGTGCGGGAACAGCCCGCCGAGCCCGCCGGTCGCGAGGACGACGCGGTCGGTCTCCAGGGTCCGCTCCCCCCCGTCGGCGGACCGGACGACGAGACCCGCGACGCGCCCCTCGTCGTCGAGGACGAGCCGCACGGCCTCGTGGCGGGCGAGGACCCGGACCGACGGCATCGCGGCGACCTGCGCGGCGACCGTCGCGGTGACCGTCGCGCCGCTGTGGTCGCCGGCGTGGACGATGCGGTTGCGCGAGTGTCCGCCCTCGAGACCGAGGTCGAGCCCGCCGGCCTCGGTGCGGTCGAAGGGCACGCCGAGACCGACGAGCCGCTCGACGACGCCGGGGGCCGCATCGGTGATCCGGGCGATCGTCGACCGGTCGCCGGCGAACGCCCCCGCGCGCCAGGTGTCCTCGGCGTGCAGCGCCGGGCGGTCGCCGAGGGCCACGGCCGCAGCGACCCCGCCCTGGGCGAGGACGCTCGCGGCATTCTGGGTCAGCTCCCCCGCGGTCACGAGAATGCAGCGCCGCGGCGCGAGCGCGCCGGCGACGGTGAGCCCGGCGAGGCCCGAGCCGACGACGACGGGGGCTGAGCCCTCGTAGGACGTCATGAGAGCTCCAACATTCGCTCGATCGCGCGACGGGCGCCGGAGGCCACTGCCGGGTCGACCTCGATCTCGTGGGTGCCGGTCTCGAGGGCCCGGCGGATCGCGCCGAGGGTGTTGCGCTTCATGTGCGGGCAGAGGTTGCACGGGCGGACGAACTCGAGGTCCGGGTGGTCGGCCGCGATGTTGTCGCTCATCGAGCACTCGGTGATCAGCGCGACCTTCGACGGGCGCTTCGTCTCGACGAAGTCCTGCATCTGCGCGGTCGAGCCGGCGAAGTCGGCCTCGGCGACGACCTCGGGCGGGCACTCGGGGTGCGCGAGGACGGTGACGCCGGGGTGGCCCCGGCGGATCTCGGCGATGTCGAGCGCGGTGAACCGCTCGTGCACCTCGCACGCGCCGGGATGGGTGATGACGCGGACCCCGGTCTGCGCGGCGATGTTCCGGGCGAGGTACTGGTCCGGAATCATGATGACCTCGGGCACGCCGAGGTTCTCCAGGATGCGGACCGCGTTGCCGGACGTGCACGTGATGTCGCTCGCCGCCTTGACCGCCGCGGACGTGTTGACGTAGGTGACGACGGGGACACCGGGGTGCGCCGCGCGAAGCGCATGGATGTCCGCGACCGTGATGCTCTCGGCGAGCGAGCAGCCCGAGCGCAGGTCGGGCAGCAGGACCCGCTTGCTCGGGTTGAGGAGCTTTGCGGTCTCGGCCATGAAGTGGACGCCGGCCAGGACGATGGTGCCCGCCTCGACGTCCATCGCCTCGCGGGCGAGGGCGAGGGAGTCGCCGCGGATGTCGGCGACCGAGTGGAACACCTCGGGGACCATGTAGTTGTGCGCGAGGACGACCGCGTCCTGCTCACGCTTGAGCCGCTCGATCGCCTCGATGTCCTCGGCGAGCGCGCCCCACTCGACGTCCGGGACGAACGGCCTGAGCCGGTCGCGGATGCCGTCGAGCGTCGTCGCCGAGGTCGTCGTCTGCGTGGTCGTCGCCGTCATGGCCATCCCTTTTCCTCAGGTTGAGCAAATGCTCGCTCTGAGCATAACCGATGACGGAGGCGAATGCATTCCCGGTCCCCTCCCCGAGAATCCCGCTCAGCGGGTGCGCGGCAGCGGGAGCTTGGTGCCGACGAGGTCGCGCTCGGAGTGCACGGCCCGCCGGAAGCGGTAGAGCCGGGCGGGGCGCCCGCCGGTCTCGTGGCTCAGGTCGCCCGTCGGCTCGACGAGCTCGTGCTGCTTCTCGACGAGCCGCCGGAAGTTCTGCGTGTGGACGCGGCTCCCGGCGAGGGCCTCGACGGTCTCCTGGAGGCGCCCGAGCGTGAACACCTCGGGGAGCAGCTCGAAGACGACCGGCCGGTACTGGCTCGTCGCCCGCACCCGCGACAGGGCGGTCGCGACGATCCGGCGGTGGTCGTGGAGCATCGCCGTCCCCGCGCCCGACGATCCGCCGAGCGGGGACTCGGCGACGAGGCCGGCCTCCCAGAGCAGCTCGTAGCGCTGGAGGGCCAGCTCGGGCCGCCACGAGCGGCCGCCGAGCCCCCAGAGGAACTCCAGCCGCGCCCGACGCGCGTCGACCGCGTGGGTGTCGCTCGCGTCGGCATGCGCCCAGTCCGCGAGCGCGTTGAGGAGGGGCGGGGTCCCGGCGTCGTCGGCGCGCCGGTCCTCCCACGGCAGCAGGTCGTGGACGTCGACCCACCCGGGGCCGGTCTCCTCGCGGGTCAGCCCGAGGTAGGAGATCGAGACGGCCCGCTCCCCCGTGCCGGAGGCGACGACCCGGCCGGCGTCGGCGAAGGTGTAGAGCTGCTCGACGTGCCCGAGCCGGCGGCCGGTCTGGTCGAGGACGAACTCGCGCAGCCCCGCCTGGAGCGAGGGCTGGTCGCGGCGCAGCGGCCCGGCCGGCAACGCGAGCGGGCTCCCGGCGGCGAGGACGCGCGGCGTCCCCTCCCGGACGGTGACGACGACGGCGACGAGCTCGACGCGGACGCTCGAGACGGCGTCCGCCGCGCTCTCCCGACTCTCCCGACTCTGCCGACCCGCCACGCGCCCCAATCTAGGGGGCCGGGCGGATGCATTCACCCGGCGCGCGGGTCAGCGTGCGCTGACCCCGGCCTGGAGGAGGCCGTAGGTCACGCTCTCGACGAGCGCCTGCCACGAGGCCTCCAGGATGTTGGCGGCGACGCCGATCGTCTCCCAGGACGTGCGCCCGTTGGCCGTCTCGATGAGGACCCGGGTCACCGCGTCGGTGCCGTGTGCCGCATCGAGGATGCGGACGCGGAAGTCGATGAGCTCGAGGTCCGCGAGCTCCGGGTAGACGGGCATCAGGGCCTCGCGCAGGGCGTGGTCGAGCGCGTTGACCGGGCCGTTGCCCTCGCCGGTGGCGACGAGCCGCTGTTCGCCGGCATGGACCTTGACCGTCGCCTCGGACAGCGCCTCCTCCGCGCCCCGCTGGTCGGTGATGACGCGCCACGACTCGACGGCGAAGAACACGGGCAACGCACCGAGCTCGCGCCGCAGGAGGAGGTCGAAGGACGCGTCGGCCGCGTCGAAGGTGTAGCCGCGCAGCTCGAGCTCCTTGACCTTGGCGAGGACCCGCGCGACGGTCGCGGCGTCCTCCGCGTCGGCCGGGTCGAGGTCGAAGCCGAGCTCGCGGCTCTTGAGCTCGATCGACGCGCGACCTGCCATGTCCGACACGAGCATTCGCATGTCGTTGCCGACGTGCTTGGGGTCGGTGTGCTGGTAGAGGTCCGGGTCGACCTTGATCGCGCTCGCGTGCAGTCCGGCCTTGTGGGCGAATGCGGAGGAGCCGACGTAGGGCTGCCGGCTGTACGGCGGCACGTTGGTCACCTCGCTGATCGCGTGCGCGATCCGGGTCGCGTCCTGGAGGCGGTGCGGGTCGATGACCTGTCGGCCCCGCTTGACCTGGAGGTTCGCGACGACCGTGAGCAGGTCGGCATTCCCCGTCCGCTCGCCGTAGCCGTTGATCGTGCCCTGGACGTGGGTCGCGCCGGCGTCGACGGCGGCCATCGAGTTCGCGACGGCGCAGCCGGTGTCGTTGTGGCAGTGGATGCCGAGCCGCGCGCCGGTCCGGTCGAGGACGTCGGCGACGACGTCGGCGACCTCGCCGGGCAGCATTCCGCCGTTGGTGTCGCAGAGGGCGACCACCTCGGCCCCGGACTCGACGGCGACGCGGACCACCTCGAGGGCGTAGGCCTTGTCGGTCCGGAAGCCGTCGAAGAAGTGCTCGGCGTCGAGGAACACCCGCCGCCCCTCCCCCGAGAGGAAGGACACGGTGTCGCGGATCATCGCGAGGTTCTCCTCGGGCGTCGTGCGCAGCGCCCGTTCGACGTGCCCGAGGTGGGACTTCGCGACGAGGGTGACGACGGGCGCCTGGCTGTCGAGGAGGGCGCGCACGAGCGGGTCGGAGGACGCGGCGCCGCCGACGCGCCGCGTCGCCCCGAAGGCCGCGAGGGTGGCGTTGCGGAGCGTCAGCTCGCGGGCGGCCCGGGCGAAGAACTCCGTGTCCTTGGGGTTCGCCCCGGGCCAGCCGCCCTCGATGAAGCCGACCCCGAGCTCGTCGAGGTGCGCGGCGATGGCGAGCTTGTCCGCGACGGAGAGGTTGAGGCCCTCCTGCTGCGCGCCGTCGCGCAGGGTCGTGTCGTAGACGTGCAGGTCGGTCATGTCCGCGGGCTCTCTGCTCGGTGTGTGTCGTGTCGTGTTCTCGCTGAGGTGACGGTGGGCCGGTCTCATCTCCTCCGTGTCGCCCGCTCGCAGGTTCGTGGCCCACAAACGAAAAGACCCCCCGGGTGTGGGAGGTCTGCGCGACGAGGAGGTCTCGTCGCGCTAGTCGATAATGAGGGCCGCGGTGGCGGCGTTGCGGGTCGTCACGGCCTCAGGGTCGCACGAGGCGTCCGGTCCGCGGAACCGCCTGTCCGCATTCTGGGCCGAGGTCCGGATGTGCGTTTGTTGCAGCGCTGCGCGTTCGAATGCGCACCGATGCACCAAACGCACACACGTCGCCTCATCGCTGCGCCCGGGCGAGCGCAGCCCGGACGAGGGCGGCCACCCTCGCCGGGTGGTCCAGGTCGCGCCAGGTGAGCCGGACGACCTCGAAGCCCAGCGCCCGGAGCCCGTCCTCCCGCGCCTTCTCGGCCATGAGCGCCGCGCGGCCTTCGGCGCCCTCGTACTTCACGGCCCCGTCGAACTCGACGACGACCTTCCCCTCGACGAGAAAGTCGACGCGGGCCGCTCGACCGGGCAGGGGGATGGCCACCTGCGAGCGCACCTCGACGCCCAGCCCTCGGAGGATGATCCGCGTCCGAGTCTCGCCCGGGGACTCGCACCTGTCATCGGCCTGTGCGAGAAGCCGGACGACACGTTCGTGGCCGCGATACCCGGGCTGCGGCCCGGCCGCCCCCACGGCCTCGCGGGTCACGAGCCCGCGGTGCAGAGCCGCGTCGAGGGGGATGAGCGCCGACCCGTGCCCGAACGTCGACAGGGTCTGGACGAGGCAGTCGGCCAACGCCACCGCGCGCAGACCTTCGGGTGCCTGGAGCAGCGAGCCGCGCGGCTCGACGACGAGCCCGCCGCGGCGGAAGGGGTGCTTGACCTCGTCGACGACGTCGACGCGTTCGAGGTCGACGTCGAAAAGGGGCAGCCCGTGGGCCGCGAGCCCCGAATGACGCGCAAGGAGAGAAGCAGGCCTCGCGAGGAGAGCGGCACGCCCTCGGAGCGCGAACCGCTCCCAGGGCGCGAGCCTCTCCCACCGGGAGAGCTCGACGTAGGACCCGTGGCGCAACCGGACGAGGTCGCGCGCCCTGACCGCCCGCACGAGCTCGGGACGGGTCACGCCGACACGGCCGGCGAGCGAGGTCGTCAGCAGGCCGTCGTGAGTGTCGAGCAGGTCGCGCAGTCGGGCATCCATCCGAACAGCCTGCGGGCTCGCGGGCAGCCCAGCCGGCCCTCCAGCCGATCTGTGGACGAGCTGGACGACGGCGTGTGTGCGTTTGTTGCTGTGGTGGGCGGTCGAACGCACCTACCTACACCAAACGCACACTCCCGCCGTGCGTCAGGCGCCCGGTCGCCACCACGCGTCGAATGCGGACAGCCCAGCTCCGGTGACCGACTCACCCGGCCGCGGGACGGCCGCGCGCACCCCGGCCGCCTCGGCCGCGGCGAGCATCCGCTCGATCGGCTCGGCCCAGGCGTGCGGGGCGAGGGTGAAGGTGCACCAGTGGATCGGGAGGAGGAGCGGCGAGCCGAGCTCGACGGTCGCGGCGACGGCCTCCTCGGGGTCGAGGTGGATCGGGCGCCACGACGGGTCGTAGGCGCCGACGGCCATGAGCGCGAGGTCGAAGGGCCCGTGGTCGGCCGCGATCCGCGGGTAGCCGTCGAAGTAGCCGGTGTCGCCGGAGAAGAAGACGCGACCCGACGGCCCGGCGACGACCCAGGACCCCCAGAGCGTCCCGTCGCGGCTGAAGCCACGACCGGAGAAGTGCTGGCTCTCGACGCAGGTGAGCGTCAGGCCGGCGACGGTGTGCGACTCCTCCCAGTCGAGCTCGACGATCCGGTCCGGCGCCACGCCCCAGCGCTCGAGGTGCGCCCCGATCCCGAGCGGGACGGCGAACACCGCGGTCGTCCGCGCCGCGAGCTCGGTCACCGAGTCCATGTCGAGGTGGTCGTAGTGGTCGTGGCTGATGACGACGGCGTCGATGTGCCCCAGGGCCGCGAGCGGCACGGGGACGCCGTGCAGCCGCTTGGGGCCGACCTGCTGCGAGGGCGAGCACCGGTCGCTCCAGACGGGATCGAGCAGGATGCGCGCCGCGTCGAGCTCGAGCAGGGCGGACGCGTGACCGAACCACGTGACCGTCGGCTCCGGCCCCGCCGGCGGGGTCAGCGTGCGGATGAGGGGGATGTCGACGGCTGGCTTGCGCAGCCCCTTGCTGTCCCGGTAGCGCTGGAGGACGCTCCCCGGGTCGACGGGTGCGCTGGTCGTCGCGGCCGTGTTGTGGAACCTGCCGTCGCGCCACTGCGGCGACGAATGCATTCGATCCAGCCGCACTCCGGACGCGGCACCGCCCATCGACGCGCGCACCGACTCGGCGAGCCGGGCGGCGGACACGGTGGCGCCGAGGGCGGCGGCGACCGCCGCGCCCGCGCCGAAGCTCTTCTTCGTACTCATGACGGATCCAACAACCGGGGCCACTCAGGTAGTTCCACGGACCTATCCTCGCCCTTCATGAGCGACCAACCGCAACTCGAGCACCTCCCTCTCGACGGCATCCGCCGCATCCTCTGCGTCGTCGCCCATCCGGACGACATGGAGTACGGCTTTTCGGCTGCCGTCGCCGAGTGGGTCGGGCAGGGCATCGAGGTCGCCTACCTGCTCCTCACGAGCGGCGAGGCCGGAATGCAGATCCCTCCGGAGGAGGTCGGCCCCCTCCGCGCCGAGGAGCAGCGCCTGGCCTGCGAGGTCGTCGGCGTGAGCGACCTGACGATCCTCGCCCACCCGGACGGCATCCTCGAGGCGGGTCTGCCGCTGCGGCGGGACATCGCCCGGCGCATCCGCGAGCTGCGGCCGGACGCCGTCGTGACGATGACGTGGGAGGTCGAGCCGGGATGGATGCTCAACCAGTCCGATCACCGTGCCGCCGGTCTCTCGACCCTCGACGCGTGCCGCGACGCCGACAACACGTGGGTCTTCCCCGAGCTCGCCCGCGACGAGGCGCTGCCCAAGTGGGGTCCGACCTGGCTCATCGTCGGCGGCGACCCGAGGCCGACGCACGCCCAGCCGGTCTCGCCGGAGTCGGTGGCGACGGCCGTGCGCTCGCTCGAGGCGCACGGGGAGTACCTCGCGGCCATCCCCGGACATCCGGCGCCCGCTGACTTCATCCCGATGATCCTCGCCGAGGGCGGCAAGGCGGCGGGAGTCGACCACGCGGTGACGATGCGGGTGCACCGGCTGCGCATGGGCTGAGGGGCCGCGTCGGAAGGGAGCGTTCCGCGTCGCGGACCGCCCGTTCTGAGGCAAGCCTTGGTTTGGGTAGCCTTACCTGCATCATGTCGCTCGACCTCGCCCCCGCCCACGCGCCGACCGTCGGCTTCGTCGACGACCTCGCCCGCTGGGGCGGGCGCCCGGCCCTCGTCGCCGAGGGCATCGAGGTCTCCTACGACACGCTCGCCGGGCGCGTCGCCGGACGCGCCGCCGGCTGGTCGGCCACGCCCCGGCGGCTCGTCGTCCTCGCGATCGAGCCGACCCTCGACGCGGTCACGGCCTACCTCGGCGCCATCGCAGCGGGCCACGCCGTCGTCCTCGCCAGCCCCGAGCGGGTCGACGCAATGGCCACCGCCTGGGGCAGCGGCGACCACGACCTCCACTCAGGTCTCGCGGTGCTCCTCTCGACGAGCGGCACGACCGGCTCTCCCCGTCTCGTCCGCCTCTCCCGTGACGCCGTGACGGCAAATGCCGTCGACATCGCCGTCGCGCTCGGCCTCACGGAGGCGGACCGGGGCGTCACGACGCTGCCGCTGCACTACTGCTACGGCCTGTCGGTTCTGCATTCGCACCTCGCGGTCGGGGCGTCCGTCGTCCTGACCGACCGCTCCGTCGTCGACCCGGCCCTCTGGGCCGCGATGCGGACCCACGGCGTGACCAACCTCGCCGGCGTCCCGCACACCTACGACCTCCTTGACAGCTCGGCCGCGCCGACCGAATCCGTCCCGAGCCTGCGCCTGCTCACCCAGGCCGGCGGCCGGATGGCACCGGAGGTCGTGCGCCGCTGGGCCGGGCGCGGGGCGGCCGAGGGCTGGGACCTGCGGGTCATGTACGGCCAGACCGAGGCGACCGCGCGGATGGCGGTCACCCGTGCCGGGCAGACCCTCGACGACCCGACGACGGTCGGCCACCCGGTCGGGTCGAGCCGCTTCGCCGTCCGCCGCGACGGCCTCCCGGTCGCGCCGGGCGAGGTGGGCGAGCTGCACTTCGCCGGACCCGCGGTCATGGACGGCTACGCGGAGACGCCGGAGGACCTCGCGCGCGGGCGGGACGTCGACGAGCTCGCGACGGGCGACCTCGGCCGGCTCCGTGCCGACGGCTCGGTCGAGATCGTTGGCCGACGCTCGGACGTCCTCAAGGCCGCCGGACTCCGGATCGACGTCGCCCACGTCGAGGAGTCGCTCGCACGCGACGGCGTGACCGCGGTCGTCGGCGGCGATGACGACGGCCTCCACGTGCTCGTCGAATGCGTCCTCTCCGAATGCAGCGCCGCCGCCGCCGAGGACGCCGCCCGCGACCTCGTCGTCGCCGCGACCGGCCTGACCCGTCAGCGGGTCGGGGTCGTCCTGACCGAAGCGCTCCCCCGCCTTCCCATCGGCAAGCTGGACCGGGTCGGCGCCCAAAGTGCTTACGAGGCAAGCGTTCTGGCTCGGCTCGAGCGGGACGCCGACAGTGCTGCAGGAGCAGGAGCCGCGCCGGGCAGTGTCGCGGCCCTCGTGTCCCTCTACGCCGACCTGCTCGACCGGCCCGGCGCGACGGCGGAGTCGACCTTCGTCTCCCTCGGCGGCGACTCCCTCTCCTACGTCGAGCTCTCGGTCCGCCTCGAGGAGCAGGTGGGCACCCTGCCCGCCGACTGGCCGCGGCTCCCGGTCGCCGACCTTGCGGTGGAGACGACCACCGCGGCGACCTCGACGACCACCCGGCGGCGGACGGCATTCGCCCGCATCGACACGACGATCGTCCTGCGCACCCTCGCCATCGTCGCGATCGTCGGCTCGCACGCCCACCTCTACCGCTTCCTCGGCGGCGCGCACATCCTTCTCGGCGTCGCCGGCTGGAACTTCGCCCGCTTCGCCGCGGACGCGCCGACGGTCCGCGACCTCTGGCAGCGGGTCGGGCGGACGACGGCCCGGATCGCCGCACCGGTCGTCGTCTGGGTCGCCGGTGTCGGCGCGCTCTTCGGCACCTACGGCCTGCCCAACGTCGGTCTCGTCAACTGGCTCTTCGGCCCCGACCAGTGGACGTCGGCGTGGCGGCTGTGGTTCGTCGAGGCGCTCGTCTGGATCCTCGTCCTCCTCGCCGCGCTGCTCAGCGTCGGGCCGGTCCGACGGCTCTATGCGCGAGCGCCCTTCGCGTCCGTCCTCGTCCTCGCCGCGGTCGCCTCGCTCAGCCGGCTGGACAGCTTCGACCTGACGACGCCGCCGGGTCGCGGGACGGTCCCCGCAGTCCTCTGGCTGTTCGCCCTCGGTTGGGCGGCACACCTGGCCCGGGGGCGCCGCGACCGGCTGCTCGTCAGCATCCTCGTCGTCGCGGCACTTCCCGGGTTCATGCACAACCCGTCCCGCGAGGCGACGATCGCCGTCGGCCTGCTCCTGCTGACGTGGGTGCCGGCGATCCCCGTGCCGCGGCTCGTCGTGCCGGCGCTCAGCGCCCTCGCGAGCGCGTCGCTCTTCATCTACCTGACCCACTTCGAGATCTACCGCGCGACACCGTGGCCGCTCGCGAACTTCGCCCTCGGCCTGGCCCTCGGGCTCCTCGCCCACGCCCTCGCGAGCCGGCTCGAGCCACGCCTGCGGCGGCTCGCGCGCGCCCTCCGACCTGCCCCGACCACGACCATCCCCAAGGAGACCCGCCGATGACTCGACGACTCGTCCCCGCGGCCTTCGCCGCCCTCGCCCTGGCCCTGACCGCCTGCGGATCCGGCGATGAGGAGGCCGCCCTCGACCCGGCCAAGCTGACGATCTACAGCGCCCAGCACGCCAACCTCGTCGACGCGTGGGTCGCCGGCTTCACCAAGGCGACCGGGGTCCAGGTGCAGGTCCGCTCCGGCAAGGACGCCTCGATGGGCAACCAGATCGTCGCCGAGGGCGCGAAGTCGCCCGCCGACGTCTTCGTCACGGAGAACTCCCCGGCCATCACCGTCGTCGAGAAGGCCGGGCTCCTCGCCCCCGTCGACCAGAAGACCCTCGACCAGGTCGACCCGGCATTCCGTCCGAGCAGCGGCGACTGGACCGGCATCGCGGCCCGCTCGACGGTCCTCGTCTACAACCCGAGCAAGGTCGCCGAGGCCGACCTCCCGACGTCGATGCTCGACCTCGCCAAGCCGGAGTACAAGGGCAGGTGGGGCGCGGCGCCCGGCGGCGCCGACTTCCAGGCGATCGTGTCGGGGATGCTCGAGGCCAAGGGAGAGGGCCCGACGAAGGCGTGGCTCCAGGGCCTGAAGGACAACGCGAAGGTCTACCAGAACAACATCGCGACGATGAAGGCCGTCAACGCCGGCGAGGTCCCGATGGGGGTCATGTACCACTACTACTGGTACCGCGACCAGGCGCTGACCAGGGAGGGCAGCGCCAACACCAAGCTGCACTACTTCAAGAACGAGGACGTCGGCGCGTTCGTCAGCGTCAGCGGCGGCGCGATCCTCAAGTCGAGCAAGCACGCGGCGGATGCGCAGAAGTTCCTCGCCTACGTGACGAGCCCGGCCGGTCAGAAGGTCCTCGCCGAGAGCAAGTCGATGGAGTTCGCCGTCGGCGCGGGCGACGCGTCCGACCCGGCGCTCCCGCCGCTCGCCTCCCTACAGGCGCCGAAGGTCGACCCCTTCACCCTCGACGGACCCGCCGTCATCAAGCTCATGACGGACGTCGGCATCCTCTAGCGGAATGCTTCGACCGTGACGACGACGCAGACGCGCCGACCCCGCGCGGGGTCGAGGGTCACGACGACCGCAGTGGTCGTCGCGGCCCTCTGCGTGCTGCCCCTCGTCGTCATCGTCGTCCAGGCGCTCGGCGACGGGTGGGGCGGCGCGCTCGACCAGGTCCTCCGGCCACGGGTCGGCGAGCTCCTCGGCAACACGGTCGCGCTCGTCGTCCTCACGGTCGCGGCGTGCACGGCGATCGGGGTCACGGGGGCGTGGCTCGTCGAGCGCACCGACCTCCCGGGCGCGCGCTGGTGGCGGATCCTGCTCGTCGCACCGCTCGCGGTCCCCGCATTCGTCAACGCCTACGCGTGGGTGTCGCTCCGGCCGTCGCTGAGCGGCCTCGGCGGCGCGGTCCTCATCACGACCCTGTCGTACTTCCCGTTCGTGTTCCTCCCCGTGTCGGCGGTGCTCCGCGGGCTCGACCGGTCGTGGGAGGACTCGGCACGGTCGCTCGGACTCGGGCCGTGGCGGACGTTCTGGCGGATCGTCCTGCCGCAGCTGCGCCCCGCGGTCCTCGGCGGCGCGCTCCTCGTCGCGCTGCACCTCCTCGCCGAGTTCGGCGTCCTCGCGATGCTCCGCTTCCCGACGTTCACGACGGCGATCCTCGACCAGTACGAGGCGGCCTTCGACACCTCCGGCGGGTCGGTCCTCGCCGTCGTCCTCATGTCGCTGTGCGCGACGGTCCTCTTCGCCGAGTACCTCGCGCGCGGGCGGCGTCAGCACGCGCGGATCGGGGGCGGCGTGCGACGGCGCGGGGGCGACCTCCCCTTGAGACAGTGGCGAATGCCGAGCCTCGCCTTCGTCGGCATCCTCGCCCTCCTCGCCCTCGGGGTGCCGGCGTACAGCCTCGTCCACTGGCTCGGGCGGGGCGGCGCACCCGTCCTCGACGGCTCGGTGCTGCTCTCGCTCGGCTCCACGGTCGGGCTGGCCCTCGCCGCAGGGATCCTGACGACGGTCGCGGCCTTCCCCGTCGCACTCCTCCTCCAGCGCCGGCAGACCTTCCTGTCGACGGCGATCGAGCGGCTCACCTACTTCGCGAGCTCGCTGCCCGGCGTCGTCATCGCGCTGGCCCTCGTGACCCTCGCGATCCGGTGGCTCGGGCCGCTCTACCAGAGCCCGATCCTGCTCGTCGTCGCCTACACGATCCTCTTCATCCCCCGCGCCATGGTGTCGATCCGGGCGGCTCTGGCGCACGCCCCCTCGGGGCTCATCGAGGCGGCGCGCGCGCTCGGGTCGTCTCCGGTGGAAGCGGTGCGACGGGTACTCGTCCCGCTCGCGATGCCGGGCATCCTCGCGGGCTTCGCGATGGTCTTCATCGCGACGTCGACGGAGCTGACCGCGACGTTGTTGTTGGCGCCCACCGGCACGACGACCCTGGCGACCGGCTTCTGGGCCGCGAGTGATTCACTCGACTACGCGGGCGCGGCGCCCTACGCCCTGCTCATGGTGCTCGTGTCCGCCCCGCTCACCGCATTCCTGCTCCGACGGCCCGAGGAGGTCTCGTGACGACCTCCCTCGTCGTCCGGGGCGTCTCGGCGTCCTACGGCGCGACGCCCGTCCTCCGCGGTGTCGACCTCGAGGTGCCGGCCGGGACGACGACGGCGATCCTCGGCCCGTCCGGCTGTGGCAAGACGACGCTGCTCCGGGTCGTCGCCGGCTTCCACTCACCGTCGGCCGGCGAGGTGCGGCTCGGTGACCGGGTCGTCGTCGGCGGCGCGGTCGACCTGCCGCCGGAGAAGCGCGGGATCGGCTACGTCGCCCAGGAGGGAGCCCTCTTCCCGCACCTGTCCGTCGCCGACAACATCGCCTTCGGGCTCAAGCGCCAGGACCGCCGCAGCCGCACCCGCGTCGTCGAGCTCCTCGAGCTCGTCGGCCTTGCGGCCGAGGTCGGCGAACGACGCCCCGACCAGCTCTCCGGGGGCCAGCAGCAGCGCGTCGCCCTGGCCCGCTCCCTCGCCCGCCGCCCCGCCCTCGTGCTCCTCGACGAACCCTTCTCGTCCCTCGACGCCGGCCTCCGCTCCTCCACTCGTCGCGCGGTGGCCGACGCGCTCGCCGCCGAGGGCGTCACCGTCCTCCTCGTGACGCATGACCAGGGCGAGGCGCTGTCCTTCGCCGACCAGGTCGCGATCATGCGCGACGGCGTGTTTGCTCAGGTCGGCTCACCGGAGACGGTCTACGGCACCCCCGTCGACCGTCAATCCGCGGCGTTCCTCGGCGACCTGACCGTCGTGCCGGGCACGGTCTCGGGCGGGTTGGTCAACGGAGCGCTCGGCTCGTGGCCGCTCCCCCAGAGTGCGAATGCTGACGCCTCGCCTCGTCACGTCGCGGTCCGCCCCGAGCATCTGCGGCTCGTCTCGGGAGCCGTCACCGGACTGCTCGGCGAGGTCGACCGTGTCGACTACTTCGGCCACGACGCGATCATCACGCTCACGCTGCGAACTCCGGGGCGAGAGGTCGTGCAGGCGCGGACGATTGGCACCGGGCACCCGAGACCTGGGGAGGTTGTCGGCGTCGAGGTCGCGGGGCCCGTGCACGTGTTCTGAGGGTGCGTCCTTGCGCCCACTGGGGGCTGGAGTCCCGGCGCCGCACATGGCGTGTCGATGAGCCGGTGTCTGTCACCCTAAGACCGGCGGGGCTCCACAGGTCCGGGAACTGCTGCGCCAACCGCACCTGGGGTCGTCTCGATCAGCGAGCTCTTGCTATTCGTGCGGGCGCGGGGTGGACTCGTCGAACGGACACCACGACGATGCCCAAGCTGGACCCGGTCTGCAGCCGGTTGAGCGGATGCTGAAATCGAGCCTCCGGAACGCCTAGGCGGCACCGCGCCGAGCCGGCTATCTGTGGAATAGCCATCGGCGGTGGGCTGGGCACTCACCCACATGTCTGAACCGGCTCATCCCAAACGAGGGTGTAGGTCGGCCGCGCTGATCACCGGCGGGTCGATGACCGGGTAAGGGTCGAGGCCTCCCGAGGATGAAGGTTCCTACACGCCCATCCGGGGAGACCTCGACGTGGCTGACGCTACCTTCGCTTGCCCTGACCTGACGACGTTCTGCCGCCTCGAGGAGCTCGGGCTGGAGGTGACCGGGCAACGCTTGGAGCCCGGCCGTGCCGTGCTGGCCTGCCGGGTCGTGGCGGAGGACCGGTGGTGCCGCCGGTGCGGCTGCGAGGGCGTGGTCCGGGACAGCGTGGTCCGGCGGTTGGCGCACGAACCGTTCGGGTGGCGACCGACGACGCTGGCGGTGACGGTCCGCCGGTACCGGTGCACCGGCTGCGGGCTCGTGTGGCGGCAGGACATGACCAAGGCGGCCGACCCGCGGGCGAAGCTGTCCCGCCGCGGCCTGACCTGGGCGCTGGAGGCGATCGTGTGCCAGCACCTGACCGTCGCCCGGGTCGCCGAGGCCCTCGCCGTCGCGTGGGACACCGCCAACGACGCGGTCCTCGCCGAGGGGCAGCGCGTCCTGATCGGCGACCCGGACCGGTTCGACGGCGTCGCGGTCATCGGGGTCGATGAGCACGTGTGGCGGCACACCCGCCGCGGCGACCGGTACGTCACCGTCATCATCGACCTCACCCCGATCCGCGACGGCACCGGCCCGGCCCGGCTGCTGGACATGGTCGAGGGCCGCTCCAAGGCCGCGTTCAAGACCTGGCTCGCCGACCGGCCCCAGGCGTGGCGCGACGCCATCGAGGTCGTCGCGATGGACGGGTTCACCGGGTTCAAGACCGCCGCGGCTGAGGAGCTCCCGGACGCGGTCGCGGTGATGGACCCCTTCCACGTCGTCCGCCTCGCCGGGGACGCCCTGGACCGCTGCCGGCGCCGCGTCCAGCAGGACCTGCACGGCCACCGCGGCCTGGCCGGCGACCCGCTGTACCGGGCGCGGCGGACCCTCGACGGTACGCCGACTCCCCGCTCGACGCGCGCACTTCGCGGCGTCACCGGCCCTGGACCTCGGGGCGGGCGGCTCAGTGGGTCCGGCCGGCCGCCTCGACGAGCGCCTCGAACAGCCGGGGGTCGGTGCCCGCCTCCGGGTGCCACTGGACGGCGACGGCGAATGCAGCAGCCGGGTCCTCCATCGCCTCCAGCGTCCCGTCCTCGTGCCACGCGCTCGGACGGAAGCCGGTGTCCCGCAACGACTCCGGGTCGACCGCCTGGTGGTGATAGGTCGGCACTCCGTCGTCGTCGCGAGGGCCGCCGCCGAGGATGCCCGCGAGCCGGGTCCCCTGCTCGATGCGGACCGGGTGCCACGCGTAGGCGCCGACGACCGGCGAATGGTCGTGATGGCCGACCCGGTCGGGCAGGTGCTGCTCGAGGTGGCCGCCGGAGGCGACGGCGAGGACCTGCATTCCGCGACAGATGCCGAGGATCGGGAGGTCGCGAGCCCGGGCCGCGCGGGCGAGGGCGATCTCCCAGGAGTCCCGGTCGCGCCGCGGCTCCTGCGCCGTCGGGTGCGCCTCGGCGCCGTAGTGGGTCGACTCGATGTCCGCGCCACCGGCGATGACGAGGGCGTCGACTCGGCTGAGGACGGCGTCGGCCAGCTCGTCGGTCGCGTCCTCCCGTGGGGGGAGGACGACGCCGATCGCGCCGGCCGCCTCGAGGTGGTCCAGGTAGAGGCGCGGCAGGACCGCGGACGGCTGGTGGACCCACGGCCGGCGGTCGACCGGCTCGACGTAGCAGGTGATCCCGATGACCGGCATTCGGCTCATGGCCGGCCGGTCAGAGCGGGGTGACGTAGGCACCGGAGATCCCGCCGTCGACGAGGAAGGTGTTCGCCGTCATGAAGCTCGACTCGTCCGAGGCGAGGAAGAGCACGGCGTTGGCCATCTCCTCCGGCTCGGCGAAACGGCCCATCGGCACGTGGACGAGCCGGCGCGCGGCACGCTCCTCGTCCTTGGCGAAGAGCTCCTTGAGCAGCGGGGTGTTGACCGGCCCCGGGCACAGGGCGTTGACCCGGACCCCCTGCCGCGCGAACTGCACCCCGAGCTCTCGCGTCATCGACAGGACGCCGCCCTTGGACGCCGAGTAGGAGATCTGCGACGTCGCCGCCCCCATGACCGCGACGAAGGACGCCGTGTTGATGATCGACCCCGACCCCTGCTCGAGCATGTAGGGCAGGACGGCCTTGCAGCACAGGTAGACCGACGTGAGGTTGACGAGCTGGACGCGGTCCCACGCGTCGCGCTCGGTGTCGAGGATCGAGTCGTCGTCGGGCGGGCTGATGCCGGCGTTGTGGAAGGCGATGTCGATGCGGCCGTGGGTCTCCTTGGCGACGCGGAAGAGCGCGTCGACGTCGGCCTTGTCGGCGACGTTGCAATGGACGTAGGTGCCCCCGACCTCCGCCGCGATCTGCTCGCCGAGGTCGTCGGACAGGTCCGCGATGACGACCGTGGCGCCCTCCTCGGCGAAGCGGCGGACGGTCGCCAGCCCGATGCCCGAGCAGCCTCCGGTGACGACGGCGACCTTGCCCTCGATCCGACCCGGACGTTCGACCATGTGTGCTGCCCCTCTCAGGCGGTGGTGTCGATGAAGACGTTCTTGGTCTCGGTGAACGCGTCGAGCGCGTCGGGGCCGAGCTCGCGCCCGATCCCCGACTGCTTGAAGCCGCCGAACGGCGTCGAGTAGCGGACGCTGGAGTGGCTGTTGACGGAGAGGTTGCCGGCCTCGACGCCCCGCGCGACGCGGATCGCCCGGCCGACGTCCCGGGTCCAGATCGACCCCGAGAGGCCGAATGCCGTGTCGTTGGCCATCGCGACCGCGTCCGCCTCGTCGTCGAACGGCAGGACGCCGACGACCGGCCCGAAGACCTCCTCGCGCCACACGCGCTCGTCGGTCGAGCGCGGGAGGACGACGGTCGGCGGGTACCACCAGCCCCTCCCCTCGGGCGCGCTCCCGCGGAAGGCGACGTCGACCGGCTCCCGCGACTCCTCGACATAGCCGCGCACCGTGTCGCGCTGGCCGCTGCTCACGAGCGGGCCCATCTCGGTCGCCTCGTCGGCGGGGTCACCGACGCGGACCTCCTCGAGGGCGCGCTCGAAGCGCTCCATGAACCCGTCGAATGCCTTGCGCTGCACGAGGATCCGCGTGCGCGCACAGCAGTCCTGACCGGCGTTGTCGAGGAAGGACATCGGGGCGCTCGCCGCCGCGGCGTCGAGGTCGGCGTCGGCGAAGATGATGTTGGCCGACTTGCCGCCGAGCTCGAGGGTGACCCGGGTCAGCTGGTCCGCGGCCTTGCGCATGATCCCCTGCCCGACCGCCGTCGACCCGGTGAAGCAGACCTTGCGGACGTCCGGGTGCGTGACGAACCGCTCCCCCACGACCGACCCCTTGCCGGGCAGCACGGTGAGGACGCCCTCGGGCAGCCCCGCCTCGAGTGCGAGCTCACCGAGCCGGATCGCAGTGAGCGGCGTCAGCTCGGCGGGCTTGAGGACGACGGTGTTGCCGGCGGCGAGGGCCGGGGCGAGACCCCAGCCGGCGATCGGCATCGGGAAGTTCCACGGGACGATGATGCCGACGACGCCGAGCGGCTCCTTGAAGGTGACGTCGAGGCCGCCCGCGACCGGGATCTGGCGGCCGAAGAGGCGCTCGGGGGCGGCCGCGTAGTAGCGCAGGACGCCCACGACGTTGCCGGCCTCCCAGCGGGCGTTGCCGATCGTGTGCCCGGCGTTGGCGACCTCGAGCCGCGCGAGCTCCTCGGTGTGCTCCTCGACGACGTCGGCGAAGCGCCGGAGCAGCATTCCGCGGTCCGCGGGCGTGACCGCACGCCAGTCGGGCCCGACCTCGACGGCCCGCGCGACGGCGGTGTCGGTCTCCTCGACCCCGACGAGGTCGAGGGTCGTGACGAGCTCCTCGGTCGCGGGGTTGACGACGTCGTGCGTCGTTGCGGAGCTGCTCATGGGGTGATCACAGCCGCTCGAACCCCCGGACGCGCTCCCAGTCGGTCACGGCCGCGTCGAACGCGGTGATCTCGACGTCGGCGGCGTTGACGTAGTGGTCGACGACCTCGTCGCCGAACGCCGCCCGCGCGATCGCCGACCCGGCAAGCAGCTCGCGGGCCTGCGCGAGCGTCTTCGGGACGTGCTCGTAGTCGCCGAGGTAGGCGTTGCCGACGCACGCTTCGGGCAGCGAGAGCCCCTCGCGAATGCCGTACAGCCCGCCGGCGAGCATCGCGGCGGTCGCGAGGTAGGGGTTGACGTCGCCGCCGGGGACGCGGTTCTCGACCCGGAGCCCGGCGCCGTGACCGACGACGCGTAGCGCGCACGTCCGGTTGTCGGTGCCCCAGGCGACGGCGGTCGGCGCGAACGATCCGGCCGCAAACCTCTTGTAGCTGTTGATGTTCGGCGCGTAGAAGTAGGTCAGCTCACGCATGCTCGCGAGCAGCCCGGCGAGGAAGGAGTCGAAGAGCTCACTCCGGCCGCCCTCGCGCTCGTCGTCGGCGAAGACGGTCGCGCCGCCCTCGCCGCGCAGCGACAGGTGGATGTGGCACGAGTTGCCCTCGCGCTGGTCGTACTTCGCCATGAAGGTCAGTGACTGGCCGTGCTCCGAGGCGATCTGCTTGGCGCCGGTCTTGTAGACGACGTGGTTGTCGCAGGTCCGGAGCAGCTCGTCGTAGAGGAAGCCGATCTCGTGCTGGCCGAGGTTGCACTCCCCTTTGGTGCCCTCGACGACCATCCCGGCGCGGTGCATCTCCAGGCGGATGTCACGCAGCATCGGCTCGACCCGGTGGCCGCCGATGATCGAGTAGTCGACGTTGTACCGGTTGGCCCCGGTCAGGTCGCGGTAGCCCGAGTCCCAGGCCTGCTCGTAGGTCTCCTCGAAGACGATGAACTCCAGCTCGGTCCCGGCGAATGCCGTCCACCCCGACTCCGCGGCGGCGGCGACCTGCTCCTTGAGGATCGTCCGGGGCGACTGGGCCACCGGGCCGGACCCGTCGAGCCAGACGAGGTCGCACTGGACGGTCGCCGTGGCGGCCTCCCCCGGTGTGTGCCGCAGGGTGTCGAGGTCCAGCTCGAACTCGAAGTCGCCGTAGCCCCGCTCCCAGCTGCTCATCGCATAGCCGTCGACGGTGTTCATGTCGACGTCGACGGCGAGCAGGTAGTTGCAGCCCTCGGTGCCGTGGTCGAGCACGATGTCGAGGAAGTAGGGCGCATGGAGGCGCTTGCCCTGCAGCCGTCCCTGCATGTCGGTGAAGGCGCAGACGACGGTGTCGATCTCGCCCTTGGCCACCGCCTTGCGCAGCCGGTCGAGCGTCAGCCGGGTCGGCGCGGAGCCCTGGTCGTCCTTGCTCATCCGAGGAGTCCTCTCAGGAGTGCGGAGGTGGCATCGCAGTGCTCCTCCATGGCCCGACGCGCCGCCTCGGAGTCGCCGTCGAGGACGGCTGTGACGATCGCGTCGTGCTGCTCGTTGCTGTGGTCGATGTTGCGGTGCAGCACCGGGATCGCGCCGAGCAGCTCGTGGAGCGCGGCCTGCGCCCGGGTCACCGCCTCGATGAGCATCGGTGACCCGGAGAGGGTCGCGACGGCGAGGTGGAAGCGGCTGTCGGCGATCCGGTGGGCGGCGTTGTCCGGCGCGTCACGGACGGCGCGGACGCACTGACGCAGCCAGGCCCGCTCGTCGGCGGCGAGGCTCCGAGAGGCGGCGAGGGCCGCGGCGCCCGGCTCGACGACCCGCCGGAAGTCCATGGCGTCCGCGAGGGCGGCGCCGGTGCGGACCGTCGGCCGCGACCCCGGCTCGACGCCCTCGTAGGTGACGACGGTGCCGCCACCGCGTCCGCGTCGGGTCCGGACGAGGCCGGACTCGCGGAGGGCGGCGATCGCCTCGCGGAGGGTGTTGCGGGAGACGCCGAGCTGCTCGGCGAGGACGCGCTCGGGAGGCAGCAGCTCGCCGTGGGTGAACACCCCGAGCCGGACCGCCGTCGCGAGCTGCTCGACCGTCGCCTCGAAGGCGTTGCCCGTCGCGGGTCGCAGGACGACCTCGGCGAGCGGCGTCACCCCCGGGCTGGTGCTCATCCGTCGATCCAACCCCGGCGCGGCGGCGCCGTCAATGGTTCTGGGTTGGACCATTGGGGATCCGTGGCCGGGAGGTCGTCACGGTGACGGGGACGCGGGTGCCGGCGAGGTCGACCGTCCAGTCGCCGCTCCGGACCCAGGGCGGCGTGGCGCTCATCGTGCCCCGGTCGCCGACGAGGGCCAGGCCGACGGAGGCGCCCACGGTCGCGCCGAATGCCGCGCTCGTCGCCTGCCCGACCGGCTCGCCGTCGCGGAGGACGAGCTCCGCGCCCCACAGGTAGGCGTCCGGCTCGTCGGCCACGAGGGACACGATCCGCCGGGCCGGACCGGCCGCCCGTTCCGCCTCGACCGCGGATCGGCCGATGAAGTCGACGTCGGTCGCGAGCTTGCAGGCGAAGGTCAGCCCGGCGGCGACGGGCGAGACCTCGGGAGTCAGCTCGCGTCCGAAGGCGCGGTAGCCGCACTCGAGCCGCATCGACTCGATCGTCGAGTAGCCGGCGACCGCCGTCTCGATCCCACCCTCGGCGCCGGCCGCGACGAGCCGGTCGAACACCCCGGCGGCGTCGCCGACGGGGACGGTGAGCTCCCAGCCGAGCTCGCCGACATAGGTCATCCGGGTCGCCCGGACCCGGGCGCCGCCGAGGTCGACGACCCGGCTCGTCGCGAACGGGAACGCCTGCTCCGCGAGGTCCGCCGCGATGACACGGTCCAGCAGGTCGCGGGACATCGGGCCCATGACGCCGATGACCGCGAAGTCCTCGGTCACGTCCTCGACCGCGACCCCCGGCCCGGCCGGGAGGTGGCGACGCAGCCAGTCGAGGTCGCGGACCGTCGTCGCGGCGCTGCTCACGACGACGAACTCCTCCGGGCCCGTCCGGGTCACGGTCACGTCGGCCTCGAACCCGCCGCGCGCGTTGAGGAAGCCGGTGTAGACGGTGCGTCCGGGCTCCACGGCGACGTCGTTGGCGCAGACGCGCTGGAGGCCGCGCTCGGCGTCCGGGCCGCGCACGACGTAGCCGCTGAACGACGTCTGGTCGAAGAGCGCGACCGACCGTCGGCAGGCGTGCTGCTCGGCGACCGACCAGGCGACCCACTCCGGCCGGGTCCAGGAGTAGTCGAGCCGGGCAGCCGCCCCGGGCGGCGCGAAGACCAACGGTCGCTCCCAGCCGTTGCGGGTCCCCATGACCGCGCCGAGGCCGAGGAGCCGGTCATGGAGTGGTGAGACCCGTTGCGGGCGGCCGGAGTCGAGCTCGCGGTTGGGCCACGGCACGGCGTAGTGGAGGCCGAGGACCTCGCCGACGCGGGACCGGAGCCAGCGGTGGTCACCCTGGAGGGGGGAGAAGCGCCTGATGTCGGCGCTCACGAGGTCGGTTGTCGGCTCCCCCTCGACGATCCACTCGGCGAGCGCGCGACCAGCGCCTCCGGCCGTCGCGATCCCGACCGAGTTGAAGCCCGCCGCGACGTAGAAGCCGTCGCACTCCGGCGCCTCCCCGACGAGGAACTGGTTGTCCGGCGTGAAGCTCTCCGGCCCGTTGTAGAGCTTGCGGATGCCCGTCTCGGCGAGGACCGGCAGCCGGTGGACGGCGCTCGCCATGAGCACCTCGAAGTGCTCCCAGTCCTCCTCGAGCAGCTGGAACTCGAACGGGTGCGGGATCGCGTCCGGTGCCACCCACGGCTTCGCCTCCGGCTCGAACCCGCCGACGAGCAGCCCGCCGACCTCCTCCTTGACGTAGGTGTACCCGTCCGGGTCCCGGAGGATCGGCAGGTCGCGGTGGACGCCCGCGACCTGGTCGGTCACGACGTAGAAGTGCTCCGCGCTGTGGAGGGGGACGTTGACCCCGGCGAGCGCGCCGACGGCATTCGCCCACTGGCCGGCGCAGTTGACGACGACCTCGGCCTCGATGTCCCCCGCGTCGGTCCGCACCCCGGCCGCCCGCGGCCACGCGCCGGTCCCGTCGACGAGGACGTCGGTCACCCGGACGCGTTCGTGGATGCGGACGCCGAGCGCGCGGGCACCGCGCGCGAGCGACTGCGTCAGGTCCGTCGGGTCGGCCCGTCCGTCGCCGGGAAGCCAGATCGCGCCGACGAGGTCGTCGTCGCGGAGGAGCGGATACATCTCCTTGGCCTGTGCGGGCGTCAGCAGCTCGCACTCGAGGTCGTAGGCCGCGGCACTCGCGACGGTCCGGCGGAGCTGGACCATCCGGTCCTCGGATCGGGCGACGGTCAGTCCGCCGCAGACGCGGTAGCCGGGGTCGAGACCGGTCTCCGCCGCCAGCCGTCCGTAGAGCTCGGTCGACCAGCGGACGAGCCGGGTGCTCGCCTCCGTCGCGCGGAGCTGGCCGACCAGACCCGCGGCGTGCCACGTCGTCCCGCAGGACAGGGTCCCCTGCTCGAGGAGGACGACGTCGGTCCAGCCGAGGTGGGCGAGGTGGTAGGCGACGGAGCACCCGATGACCCCGCCGCCGACGATGACGACGCGGGCGCGGTCCGGGAGCGTCACCGGCGGCCCCCGACGACGTCGAGCAGGTCGCCGAACCCCTGGTCGGAGAATGCCTTGCGCGCCCGCTCGTGCTTGTCGACGCCCCATCCCCAGAAGTCGAAGTCCAGGTCGCTCGTCCCCGCCTGGATCGTGCCCCAGAGCGTCCAGCCGAAGGCTGACATGACCGACCACAGCTCCGCGCGGGCGACGCGGGCCGGGTCGGTCCGGCCGTCGTAGGCGGTGACGAGCTCGGTGAGGGCAGTCCGGTCGAGCCCTGCCTCCTGGATGATGTTGCCGAGCTCGAAGCTGCTCTCGTTCTGGCCCGAGTACTCGTAGTCGATGATCCGGACCCGACCATCCGGCTGCTCGAGGAAGTTCGCCGCGAGCAGGTCGTTGTGGCACGGCACGAGCGGCTCCGGGGACACGGCGAGGGCCGCCTCGACGCGACGGGCGGTCGCGAGGTCGTCGAGGTAGCCCTCGGGCATCCGGAAACCCCGCTCCCCCATGATCCGCAGGTAGCCGCGGTGGATGGCGAAGAAGTCGAAGCGGTTGACGAATGCCGCTCCGCCGTGGAGGTCCCGGACGACACCGGCCGCCGCGGGCAGCTTGGCCGCGACGTCCGCCTCGGTCCAGGTGAGGGACTCGACGTACTCGACGACGAGGACCCCGCGGCCGGGCAGGTGGTCGACGACGCGGGGTCCGACCCCCGTCTCGGCCGCGCGCACGGCATTCGCGTGCTCGGCGTCGCGGTCGATCGCGAGGAGACCCGTCGACGGGTCGCTGACCCGGACGACGACGTCGAACGTCGCCGTCCGGACCCGGTAGTTGCGGTTGGTCAGCCCGCCGGCCAGCTCCGTGACCTGACGGGGCCGGCCGGCGAGCACCGGGATCTCGTCGAGGAGCCCATCGAGACGCTCTGTCAATCGCCGGAAGCGCGGGACGCGCCCGTGGCGTGCGTCGTCGTGCTCACCCGGCGACGCGGCAGTAGATGGCCGGGTAGGAGTAGGGCTGCCAGGCCTCCAGGGTGCCCGACGTCCCGAGGAGCTTGACGTGTCCGAGTCCGTCGCCCTGCCACTTCTGGATCTGGTAGAACTTCTCGGTTCCCACCGCATAGGCCTCGTAGCGCTGGCCGGCCTTCATGACCGGGGAGTTGCAGGTCACCGAGGTCGAGCTCGACTGCGACAGGCTGAACCCGAGCTGGGCGGCGATGACACCCTTGCTGGCCGACAGGCTCGTCTCGACCGTGGTGCTCACCGAGCTCTCCCGGGTGATCGAGCAGGTGCCCCCGGCACCCGGGTAGCACAGCGCGACGCGGCGAGAGAAGTCGATCCAGTTGCCATACGTCGAGACGTTGATGACCTTGTACGTCGGTGGCGGGACGTAGCAGCACACCGAGGTGGCGGCGTGGGCGGACGAGAGACCGCCCGCGAGAAGCAGTGGCGCTGCAAGCAGGACACTGCCGACCGAGCGAACATGGAGATTCATTGCGAAAGCCCCCTGGTGCCGAACGGCTGGCGCGACGGTTGTTGCGCCGAGCCGATGCTGCCACCGGCCCGAGTCGCCGTCAACGGGCCGAGACGGCTCCCGGGCGACGGCCGACCTACCGGTCCTTCGGCTCGGCGAATGCGTCGATGACCGCCTGGTCGATCGTGTGCTTCGGCCCGGTGAACCACTTGCGGGCCGAGGCGAACCACCAGATCGTCACGACGGCCAGGGTCCCGAAGGTGAGGATGGGGGCGTAGTTGACGAACTTCCACGCGAAGTCCTCGTTGCCGATCCATCCCGACGGATAGAGCGGGAGGATGAAGTAGATCGAGATGATGACGATCTCGACGACCGCGACGAGGTTCATCCACTTGTACTTCGCGCCGTTGTTCCACGAGCCCGGCACGAACGTGTCGCCCATCCGCCAGCGCAGGAAGATCGGGATGGCGAAGGCGAGGTACAGGCCGATGACGGCGACGGAGACGACGGCGTAGAACGCCGTGGGCAGGATGATCGGCGCCTCCTCGGTCCCGAAGTTGACCTTGATGAGGGCCGGCAGGGTGATGATGCCGGCGACGACCGCGCAGAGCATGACGGCGTTGGCGGGCACCTTGGTCGCGGAGACCTTGGACCAGAGACGCGACCCGGGGATGGCGCCGTCCCGGCTGAAGGCGAACGTCATCCGGGAGGCGCTGGTGAGGCACGCGACCGTGCAGAACAGCTGGCCGGCCGTCGAGATCCCGATGACGATCGTGTGCCACGACGTGCTGAGGGCCTGTCCGAGGATGACGTCCGAGCCGTAGAGGCCGTTGTTGATCCCCTCGGTGACCTTGTCCTGGTCCTTGACGGCGAAGAGCAGTGCCACGAGCAGGATCCAGCCACCGATCGCCGAGTAGGCGATGGACCGCCAGATCCCCTGGGCCGCTGCCTTGGACGCCGAGGCGGTCTCCTCGGACAGGTGCGCGGACGCATCGAACCCGGTGATCGTGTACTGCGTCAGGAGGAAGCCGAGCGGCAGTACGAGGAACCAGAACGGGATGCCGCCGGTCCCGCCGCCGTCGTAGCCGGAGTTGTTGATCCGCTCGGAGAGCACCCAGCTGACGGACTGGTGGTGGCTCGGCACGAAGATGAGGATGAGGATGATCAGGGCCGCGCCGAAGACGTGCCACCACACCGAGACGTTGTTGATGACGGCCAGCAGGTGGCTGGAGAAGATGTTGGCGAGGGCGGCCAGCAGGAGGATGACGAGGAACTCGATGAACACCCGGGTCAGGCTGAAGCTCGCCGCCCAGCTCTCGCTGATGAGCCCGATGAAGATGTCGAGGAAGTTCGCGGCCCCGTAGGCGACCGAGGCGGTCACGGCGACCAGGCCGATCCAGTTGAGCCAGCCGGTGTAGAAGCCCGCCGCGGGACCGCCGAGCTTGGACGCCCACCAGTAGATGCCGCCCGACGTCGGGTAGGCCGACACGAGCTCGGACATCGTGAAGCCGATGATGAGGATGAACAGGGAGATGAACGGCCATCCCCACGTGATCGCGATCGGTCCGCCGTTGCTCCACGCCTGACCGAAGGTCGTGAGGCACCCGGCGAGGATGGAGATGATCGAGAACGAGATCGCGAAGTTGGAGAACCCCGACCACGAGCGGTTCAGCTCCTGCTTGTAGCCCAGCTCGGCGAGGAGTCTCTCGTCGTCGGTCAGCGCACTGACGGGGCGATCGGTCGATTCGGGCATGGGGCTCCTTCAGGGCAGTCGTGGGACAACCGCGATCCCACACCCGACGAGGGGAGCGTGTCAATGGTTCTTCCGGGTACCTTTTGCGCGCGCGAGCAGCTCAGCCGATCCACTCACGGAGCGCGAAGAACACCGTGACGAGCAGGGCGACAGCGGCGGATGCGGCCCACGTCGCCGGCCGGACCCAGGCGCGCCCCTGCCGCTCTCCCGCATGCGCGGCGACGAGGTAGAGGGGGAACCACGCGAGCGCGTAGCGCCCGGCGCTGTCCCAGTTCGTCGTCGTCGCGATCGAGGCGACGGAGAGCCCGACGTAGGTCGCGTCGGGCCACCGGCGTCGTCGGGTCGCGAGGAGCACCGTGAGGACGACCCCGAGGACGATCGCGACGAGGTCGACGACCCGCGTGACGGTCAGCCACGCGTTCGGCGCGTCGAGGACCTGGGACCACTGCCGGACGAGCCCGGTCCACGGGGCGACCGAGTCGCGTCGCCAGCCGGTCGCCTGGGCCTGGCGCCACTCGGTCCACGACCCGGTGCGCGAATGCAGCCAGGTCACGAAGGCGAGGACCGGCACGAGTGCGGGGAGGACGAAGAGGACGTCGGGGCGCACCAGGCCCCGGCCGTCGGCGCGCGCCCGCGCCCGGGCGGAGACGGCGTACATGACGACGAGGCCGGCGACGAGGAAGAGACCGGTGACCCGGGTCGCCGTCGCGACGCCGGCGGCGAGCCCCGCGAGCCACCACCGCTCCCGGCGTCCGGCCCACCACGCGAGGACCGCCCCGGCGAGCCAGAGCGACTCGGAGTAGACGGCGACCGTGAAGACGGTGAACGGCGCGGCCGCGAAGAGCGCCACGGCCCAGCCGGCGGCGCGCCGGCTCAGACCCTCGGCGAGGGCGAGCCGGTGCAGCGCCCACGCGGCGACAGCGCCCGCGCCGAGCGACACGACGAGCCCGGCGAACGCGGTCGGCCCGGGCAGCAGCCAGCCGAGCCAGCGCATCGCGAGCGGGTAGCCGGGGAAGTAGGCCTGGTCGCAGCACTGACGGACCGGGGTGAAGTAGCCCTCGTCCGCGATCCGGGTGAAGTGGAAGGAGTCCCAGTAGGTGAGGCGGTCGAGCCACCACCAGCCCGTCGCCAGCGGGTGGCTCTCGGCGCCGATGCCCGCGACGGCCGCGACCGCGAGCACGAGACCGACGAGCAGGAGTCGCGACCCGAGCCAGGTCCGCACCGTGCTCACCTCAGCCCGCCCCCTCGAGCAGGTGCTCGATCGCGGACGCGACGCCCTCGTCGTCGTTCGACGGGCAGGTCTCGTCGGCGGCGACGATCGCGTCGGGGTGGCCGTTGGCAACGGCGAACGACCGGCCCGCCCAGCCGAGCATCGGGATGTCGTTGGGCATGTCGCCGAAGGCCCACACCTGCCCTGCGTCGATGCCGAGGCCTGCGCACCACGCGGCGAGACCGGCGGCCTTGGTCACGCCGGTCGGGTTGATCTCCGCGAGGCCGAAGGCACCCGAGTAGGCGAGGTGCCCGCGGTCCCCGACGACCACCTCGACCCGCGCGAGGAAGTCCTCGGTGGGCAGGTCGGGTGCGAGCGCGAGGAGCTTGCCGACCCGTCCGTGCGCGACGTCGTCGCCCGCTCCGCGTCGGGCATTCGCCGCTCCGTCGTCCCGGTGCGGGTCCGGGTAGCCGTGCTCGAGGTAGGGCCCGTCGTCGCGCTCGGCGGCGAAGGTCACGCCAGGAACCGCGGCACGGAGGTCCCCGACGATCTCGAGGAGCACCTCCGGGTCGAAGGGGTGCGACTCGATGACCCGCCGTGTGGCGACCTCGTAGACGAACGCGCCGTTGCCGCAGATCGCGACGCCTCGCGGACCGACGACGTGCTCGAGGTCGTGGAGCCAGCGCGGGGGTCGGGCCGTGACGATGACCGTCTCGATCCCCCTGTCCGACAACGCATTCCACACCCGGGCGGTGCGTTCGCCGACCGACCCGTCCGCGCGCAGGAGGGTGCCGTCGAGGTCGGTCGCGACGAGTCGCGGCACGGCGCCGACCACGTCAGACGAGACGGTGCATCCAGCCGTGCGTGTCCTCCGCGCGTCCCTGCTGGATGTCGAGGAGCCGTTGGCGGATGCCGCGCGTCACCTCTCCCCCGAGCTCGCCGGCCGTCGACGGGGCCTGGCCGCCGTCCCAGACGAGCTCGCCGACGGGGGCGACGATGGCGGCGGTGCCGCACGCGAAGACCTCGGCGATGTCGCCGCTCGCGGCGCCGTCCTTCCACTCCTGGAGCGGGATCCGCCGCTCCTCGGGCTCGAGGTCGAACTCCTTGGCCAGCTCGAGGATCGACATCCGGGTGATGCCCGGGAGGATCGTCCCGGTCAGCTCGGGCGTGACGAGCTTGCCGTCCCTGGTGACGAAGAAGAGGTTCATCCCACCGAGCTCGTCGATGAACTCGTGGGTCGAGGAGTCGAGGAACACGGCCTGGTCGCAGCCGTTCTGCGCGCCCTCGATCTGGCCCATGAGTGCGGAGGCGTAGTTGCCCCCGCACTTCGCCGCGCCCGTGCCGCCGGCGCCGGCGCGCGCGTAGTTGGTCGAGAGCCAGAGCCGCACCGGCTTGGGGCCGCTGGTGAAGATCGGCGCCGCGGGGGACGCGATGAGCATGTAGTCGACCTT
Source organism: uncultured Actinomycetota bacterium (assembly GCA_963752365.1). GTDB lineage: Bacteria > Actinomycetota > Actinomycetes > Actinomycetales > Dermatophilaceae > CAVVXY01. Next base: position 78,642 of record CAVVXY010000008.1, on the reverse strand, counting down.
GCTCGACGGGCGGAGGCCGAGGAAGGCGTCGGTCGCGAACATGAACGGCCGCAGGTAGAGGCTCTTCTCGCTGCCGTCGTGCTCGGGGACCCACGCCTGGTCGGCCTCGACGAGCCGCCGCAGCGACTCGGTGAACGTCTCGACCGGCAGCTCGGGAAGAGCCATCCGCACCGCGCTGTTGTTGAGCCGCTCCGCGTTGGCCTCCGGACGGAACGTCCAGATCGAGCCGTCCGGGTGGCGGTAGGCCTTGAGCCCCTCGAAGATCTCCTGCGCGTAGTGCAGGACGGCCGCAGCGGGCGAGAGCGTGATCGGGCCGTAGGGGGTGAGCCGGCCGTCGCCCCAGCCGGCGGCGCGCTCCCACGAGATCGTGATCATGTGGTCGGTCTCGTACTGCCCGAAGCCGGGGTTGGCGAGGATGGCAGCGCGCTCGGCGTCGCCCCGGGGGTTCGAGGTGGGCTGGGTCTCGAAGGCGATGGTCATCGCGCGGCCTTTCGGTGCGTCATTGCTGGGTCTCCCGTCACCATACTGCGGGCGTCGGGAGGGGCCGTTCGGGGGGAATGCCGTCAGAGGAGGGCGGCGATGGCGTCGCCGACGGCCGTCGTCGAGCGGGCCGAGGTGCCGCGCGCCGCGAGGTCGGCTGCGACGGCGGCCTCGACCCGTCGGGCCGCGTCCGGCAGGCCGACGTGCTCGAGGAGCATCGCCACGGAGAGGACGGTGGCCGTCGGGTCGGCCTTGCCCTGTCCGGCGATGTCCGGCGCGGAGCCGTGGACCGGCTCGAACATGCTCGGGGCGCTCCGGTCGGGGTTGATGTTGCCGCTCGCCGCGAGGCCGATGCCCCCGGCGATGGCTGCTGCGATGTCGGTGATGATGTCGCCGAACAGGTTGTCGGTGACGACGACGTCGAAGCGCCCGGGGTCGGTGACGAGGAAGATCGTCGCCGCGTCGACGTGCTGGTAGGCCGTCTCGACGTCGGGGAACTCGGCACCGACCTCCTCGACGGTCCGTCGCCACAGGTGCCCGGCATTCGTCAGGACGTTGTGCTTGTGGACGAGGGTCAGGTGCCGGCGCGGGCGCGCCTGGGCGCGGGCGAAGGCGTCGCGGACGACGCGCTCGACGCCGAAACGGGTGTTGACGCTCACCTCGGTCGCGATCTCGTGAGGGGTGCCGACCCGCAGCGCGCCGCCGTTGCCGGTGTAGGGCCCCTCGGTGCCCTCTCGGACGACGACGAAGTCGATGCCGTCGGGGGCTACCGTCGCGACGTCGAGCGGGCTGCGGACACCCGGGTAGAGGCGGGCCGGGCGGAGGTTGACGTAGTGCTCGAGCGCGAACCGGAGCGGCAGCAGGACGCCGCGCTCGAGGACGCCGCTCGGGACGGTCGGGTCGCCGATCGCCCCGAGGAGGATCGCGTCGTGGCCGCGGAGCTCCTCGACGACGGAGTCGGGCAGGGTCTCCCCCGTCGCGTGCCAGCGTCGGGCGCCGAGGTCGTACTCGGTCGTCGTCACCTTCGGGCCGTCGCCGCCGAGGGCCGCCTCGAGGACCTTGAGGCCCTCCGCCACGACCTCCGGGCCGATCCCGTCGCCCCCGATGACGGCGACGCTCAGGCGGTCCGGCGTCTCTGCGTTCGACATGCGTCGAGGGTAGGCGGCTGCCCGGCATTCGGGACGGGTGTCTCAGTGACCGGTCGGGCGTACGGGCGCCACGACGCGCGAAGGGCCGCACCCCCCGGGGGGTGCGGCCCTTCGTCGCGGTGCGGACTCAGTCGTCCGTGTGCGACTGCTCGCGCAGGTCCATGGACTCCTGCAGAGCCTGTCGCGCCTTCATGGCCTCTTCGCTCATGACGGTTCATCTCCAGACATGGTCGTGGGTGGGTCCCTGTGCTCGAGCCCCGGGTGGGGGCGAGCCGTCAGCCGACGTCGCAGGATCTCCGCGACGAGGGAGCTGACTCAGAGGACCTCGTCGCGGCTGGGAATGAGAAGTCGCCGCTGCATGCATTCAACGATAGGAGGATGTCCTAGCAAATGCAGCCGCTTCCACGATGTGGAACGCCTGGACGCGACGCGACCGCCTCGCCTGTCCTCGCGCCGCGCCGACCGCCCAGGAAGGGCTGCGATCCCGACACTTCCCAGGCGGTGGATGGGGCTCGAGGCGGAGACGGTCAGTGGAGGTCGACGACGCGAATGCTGTCCGCGCCGATCTCCCGACCGATCGCCGAGGCGACCTCTGCCGGGATGACGCTGTCGACCGTCATCGCGACGAGGGCCTTGCCGCCCTCGTCGGTGCGGGCGACCTGCATTCCGCCGATGTTGACGTCGGCCTCGCCGAGCAGGCGACCGAGCGAGCCGACGACGCCGGGACGGTCGGTGTAGGTGAAGAACGCCATGTGCTGCGACAGCGGGATCTCGAGGTCGAAGCCGTTGATGCCGACGACCTTCTGGATGAGGCGTGGCCCGGTCAGGGTGCCCGCGACGCTGACGACCGTGCCGTCGGAGAGGGTGCCGCGCAGGGTCGTGACGTTGCGGAAGTCGGTCGTCTCGGCGTCGGTGAGCAGCCGCGTCTCGACGCCCCGCTCCTCGGCGATGACCGGGGCGTTGACGTAGGTGACGGGGTTCTCGACGACGTCGGTGAACAGCCCCTTGAGGGCGGACAGCTCCCAGACGGAGACGTCGTGCGAGGTGATCTCGCCCTTGACGTCGATGTCGAGCTGGACGGGGACGGCGCCGGCGACGGCGGTGAAGATCCGGCCGAGCTTCTCCACGAGGTCGATGCCGGGGCGGACCTCCTCGTCGATGATGCCGCCGGAGACGTTGACGGCGTCCGGGACGAGGTCGCCGCCGAGGGCGAGCCGCACCGACTTGGCGACGGCGACGCCCGCCTTCTCCTGGGCCTCGTCGGTGCTCGCGCCGAGGTGCGGCGTGACGACGACCGACTCGTGCTCGAAGAGCGGGCTGTCCGTGCACGGCTCGCTCGCGAAGACGTCGAGGCCGGCGCCGGCGACGCGGCCCTCCCCGATCGCGATCGCGAGCGCCGCCTCGTCGATGATCCCGCCGCGGGCGGCGTTGACGATGTGGACGGTCGGCTTGACCTTGGTCAGCGCCTCCTTGCCGATGAGGCCGACGGTCTCGGCGTTCTTCGGCAGGTGGATCGTGATGAAGTCGCTCGTCGTGAGCAGCTCGTCCAGGGAGACGAGGCGGGCGCCGTGATGGGCGGCCTTCTGCGCGGAGACGTAGGGGTCGTAGGCGAGCAGCTGCACGCCGAAGCCGCGGAGCCGGTCCGCGACGAGCTGGCCGATCCGGCCGAAGCCGACGACGCCGACGACCTTGTCGAGGACCTCGACGCCGCCGTACTTGCTCCGCTTCCAGGCGCCGTTCTTGAGCGCCTGGTTGGCGGGGGCGATGTTGCGGGCGCTCGCGAGGAGCAGGCCGACGGCAAGCTCGGCGGCGGAGGTGATGTTGGAGGTCGGCGCGTTGACGACCATGACGCCGGCCTTCGTCGCCGCGGGGACGTCGACGTTGTCGAGGCCGACACCGGCGCGGGCGATGACCTTGAGCTGCTTGGCGGCGGCGATCGCCTCGACGTCCATCTTCGTCGCGGAGCGGATGAGGACGGCGTCGACGTCGGCGAGGGCCGGGAGCAGCGCGGCGCGGTCCGCCCCGTCGACGTTGCGGATCTCGAAGTCGGGTCCGAGAGCGTCGATCGTGGCGGGTGAGAGCTCTTCGGCGATGAGGACAACGGGCTTGGTCACGTGAGGTCCTGGGGTCGTAAGGGTCAGTGGTCGTGGTCGTGGCCACGACGGTGTAGCCGCGCCGAGTCTAGGACGGTGCCCACCATGTGGATGCCCGGGCTCGGAATGCGGACACGTGACAGGGGCGACACCCTTCAGCGCGCCGGCCGCCGGGACACGAGCCGTCGGCCGACCGCCCACGAGCCGAGGAGGGCGCCGACAGCGAGCACGACCCACCACCACGACACGCGACCGAGAAGGGCGTCGAGCACCGCGAGCCCGACGAACAGGTAGAGCGCGGCCCAGAGGAGCGCACCGGCGGCAAGGGCGGGGAGATAGCGGCGCATCGGCATTCGCAGGGCGCCGGCGGCGGCGTTGACCGCCGACTGGAACCCGATCGTGAGGAAGGAGACCGTGACGACTGGCGCGCCGAAGCGCCGGACCCACGACTCGGCGCGGACGACCGCCGGCCGGTCGAGGTGGCCCGACCACCGGGTGACCGCGCCGCGGCGGACGAGCGTCCCTGCGGCGAAGAGCATCGAGCCGCGGGCGCAGGCGCCGAGGAAGAGGGCGAGGTAGGCGAGCCAGGCGGGCCAGCCCGCGAAGAGCGCTTCCACGCGCGCCACTGTAGGCGTCGCGTCTCAGAGCGCCGTCACGAGGCCGATGAGCGCGGAGCCGGTCATCGCGATGAACGCCGCCCAGGCAGCCGCGCCGGTCGTGAGCGCCGCGACGAACCGGCCCCTGGGCATCCCGAGGGCGCCGGCAGTGGTCAGGGTCGCGGCCGACAGGCCGACGACGAAGTAGGCGGGGGGGATGACGAAGGCCCCGAACCGCCCCATGAGCGCCTCGACCCGCCGGACGACGGGTCGGTCGAGGCTCGCGGAGGCCCGGGCGACGCCGCCGGCGCGGACGGCCCGCCCGGCGGCGTAGTAGCCGAGGCCGCGCAGGACCCCGGTGACGAAGATCGCGACGCCGACCATCCCGGCGGGGAGGCTGGCGAACCATGCGGTCATGGAAGGAGGCTAGGTAGCGGACCTGTGCGCGCCCTGTGCGGGTCGGGTGAGGATGGTGTCATGCGGATCGTCGTCACCGGAGGGCTCGGCGCCCTCGGCAGCCACGTCGTCACGAGCCTGCGGGCCTTCGGCCACGAGCCCGTCGTCGCGAGCCGTCGGACGGGCGTCGACGTCGCCACGGGCGCCGGGCTCGACGCGGTCCTCGACGGCGCCGAGGCGGTCATCCACACGGCCGACACGACGAACCCGCGACGCTTCGGCGCGGTGACCGTCGGCGGGGCAGAGCGGGTCGCGGCGGCGGCGGGCCGGACTCCGTCCCGCCCCCACGTCGTCTACGTCTCGATCGTCGGCGTCGACCGCAACCCCTACCCCTACTACCGGGCCAAGCTCGCTGCAGAGGCCGCACTCGAGGCCGCGGCGACGTCCGGCGGCGCGCCCATCACCGTCCTGCGCGCCACCCAGTTCCACTCCCTCGCGGCCTTCTTCGCCCGGGTCGGCCGGGTCGGCCCGGTCGTCGTCGGGCTGCGCGGAATGCGGATCCAGCCGGTCGACATCGCCTGGGTCGGCCAGCGCCTGGCCGAGCTCGCGACGGGACCGCGGCCCGCTGCATTCGCCCGGGCGACGGACATCGCCGGGCCGGACCGCTTCAGCCTCGAGGAGATCTCCCGCCTCGTCGCCGCGCACGAGGAGCGCACTCCCCCGCGGCCGCTCGCGCTCCCGGCATTCGGCGCGACGATGCGAGCCTTCGCCGACGGCGCGATCCTGCCGGGGCCCGAGGCCGAGCTCGGCGGCGAGCGGTTCATCGACTGGCTCTCCCGGCAGCCGGTCCGACTCCGAGGCCGCTGACCCTAGGGTGACTACAGACAACTCGACGGAATACAGGGAAGACTTCCCTGTATTCCGTCGAGTTATCGGGTCACCCGATAAATCAGCAGGGGGTTCAGCGGGCGGCGGAGCCCTCGACGTAGTCGGTGTCGCGCTCGGTGTCGACCCACGCCATGAGCTTGCGGAGCTCGCGGCCGGTCGTCTCGATGGGGTGCGCCGCGCCCTTGGCGCGCAGCTCGTTGAACTCCGGGGCGCCGGCGTCCTGGTCGGCGATGAAGCGCTGTGCGAAGGAGCCGTTCCTGATGTCCTCGAGGACGGCCTTCATGTTGTCCTTGACGTGCGGGTCGATGACGCGCGGGCCCGAGACGTAGTCGCCGTACTCGGCCGTGTCGGAGACCGACCAGCGCTGCTTGGCGATGCCGCCCTCGATCATGAGGTCGACGATGAGCTTGAGCTCGTGGAGGCACTCGAAGTAGGCGACCTCCGGCTGGTAGCCCGCCTCGACGAGGGTCTCGAAGCCGTACATGACGAGCTGCGAGGCGCCGCCGCAGAGGACGGACTGCTCGCCGAAGAGGTCGGTCTCGGTCTCCTCGGTGAAGGTCGTGCGAATCCCGCCGGCGCGCAGGCCGCCGATCGCCTTGGCGTAGGACTTGGCGAGGTCGAGCGCGCGGCCCGAGGCGTCCTTCTCGACGGCGACGAGGACGGGCACGCCACGCCCGTCGACGTACTCGCGGCGGACGATGTGACCGGGGCCCTTGGGCGCGACCATGATGACGTCGCTGCCCTCGGGCGCCTCGATGTAGCCGAAGCGGATGTTGAAGCCGTGGCCGAAGAGCAGACCGGCCCCCTCCTTGAGGTTCGGCGCGATGTGCTCGGCGTAGACCGTGCGCTGGACCTGGTCGGGCGTGAGGATGACGACGAGGTCGGCGCCGGTGACGGCGTCGGCGACGCTCCTGACGGTCAGGCCTTCGTTCTCGGCCTTCTCCCGCGACCGGCTGCCCTCGGCGAGGCCGACGCGGACGTCGACGCCGGAGTCGCGCAGGTTGAGGGCGTGGGCGTGGCCCTGGCTGCCGTAGCCGATGACCGCGACCTTCGTGCCCTGGATGATCGAGAGGTCGGCGTCGTCGTCGTAGTACATCTCGGCCATGGTGGCTGAATCTCCTTGTGTGCTGGGCTTGTTGGTCGAATGCTGCGTGCGAGTGCTGGGGGGTCCGAATGCGGTGCACTCAGGCCGAGCGGAGCGCCCGGTCGGTCATCGAGCGGCCACCGCGGCCGATCGCGACGAGCCCGGACTGGACGAGCTCCTTGACGCCGAACGGCTCGAGCACCTCGAGGAGGGCGTGCAGCTTGTCGGTCGAGCCGGTCGCCTCGATCGTCAGCGCGTCGGTCGACACGTCGACGACCTTGGCGCGGAACATCTGGACCATCTCCAGGACCTGACCGCGGGTCACGCTGTCGGCGCGGACCTTGACCAGGAGGATCTGCCGCTGGACGGACGAGTGGGACTCGAGCTCGACGACCTTGAGCACCTCGATGAGCTTGTTGAGCTGCTTGGTCACCTGCTCGAGCGGCATCTCCTCGACGTCGACGACGACGGTCATCCGGGAGATGTCCGGGTGCTCGGTCGTGCCGACGGCGAGGCTGTCGATGTTGAAGCCGCGTCGGGCGAACAGGCCCGCGATGCGGGCGAGGACGCCGGGCTTGTTCTCGACGAGGACCGAGAGGGTGTGCTTGCTCACGACTCTTCTCCTTCCCGGTCCCACTGCGGCGCGGTGTCCTTGGCGACCTGGATGAGGTCGTTGCTCACGCCGGCCGGGACCATCGGCCAGACCATCGCGTCGCGGTGGACGACGAAGTCGACGACGACCGGACGGTCGTTGATCGACATGGCCTCGCGGATCGTCGCCTCGACGTCCTCCGGCCGTTCGCATCGGAGCCCGGCGCAGCCGTAGGCCTCGGCGAGCTTGACGAAGTCAGGGACCCGCTGGCCGACGGAGGTGTGCAGGTCGGTGTTGGAGTAGCGCTCGTTGTAGAACAGCGTCTGCCACTGCCGGACCATGCCGAGCGAGGAGTTGTTGATGATCGCGACCTTGATCGGGATGTCGTTGATGACGCAGGTCGCGAGCTCCTGGTTGGTCATCTGGAAGCAGCCGTCGCCGTCGATCGCCCAGACGACCCGGTCCGGCTCGGCGACCTTGGCGCCCATCGCCGCGGGGACCGCGTAGCCCATGGTGCCGAGCCCGCCCGAGTTGAGCCAGGAATTAGGTCGCTCGTAGCGGATGAACTGCGCCGCCCACATCTGGTGCTGTCCGACCCCCGCGACGTAGGTCGCCTCCGGGCCGGCGATCTCGCTCAGCTTCTGGAGGACGTACTGGGGCGCGACGGAGTCCGGGTCCGGCGGCGTCGTGTAGCCGACGGGGAAGGTCCGCTTCCAGTCGGCCGTCCGCTGCCGCCACGCCTCGTAGTCACCCGTGCGGCCACCGTCGAGCTCGCGGTCGATCTCCTCGATGAGGTCGGCGATGACCGCCTTGCAGTCACCGACGATCGGGACGTCCGCGTGCCGGTTCTTGCCGATCTCGGCGGGGTCGATGTCGGCGTGGATGACCTTGGCGTCCGGCGCGAAGGACGACAGCTGGCCGGTCACCCGGTCGTCGAAGCGGGCGCCGAGCGTGATGAGGAGGTCGGACTTCTGGAGGGCGGTCACGGCCGCGACCGAGCCGTGCATGCCCGGCATGCCGAGGTGGAGCGGGTGGCTGTCGGGCAGGGCGCCGCGGGCCATGAGCGTCGTGACGACGGGGATGCGGGTCAGCTCGACGAGGCGGGCCAGCTCGGCGCTCGCCTCGGCGCGGATGACCCCGCCGCCGACATAGAGGACCGGCTGGCGGGCCTCGCCGATGAGCCGCGCGGCCTCGCGGATCTGCTTGTGGTGCGGGCGGACGACGGGCCGGTAGCCGGGCAGCTCGACCCGCGGCGGCCACGTGAAGGTCGTCCGGGCCTGGAGCGCGTCCTTGCTGATGTCGACGAGGACGGGCCCTGGGCGGCCGGTGCGCGCGATGTGGAATGCCTCCGCGATGATCCGCGGGATCTCCTCGGCCTTGGTCACGAGGTAGTTGTGCTTGGTCACCGGGAAGGTGATGCCCCGGATGTCCGCCTCCTGGAAGGCGTCGGTCCCGATCGACGAGGAGGCGACCTGTCCGGTGATCGCGACGATCGGCACGGAGTCCATGTGCGCGTCGGCGAGAGCGGTCACGAGGTTGGTCGCGCCCGGCCCGGAGGTCGCCATGCAGACGCCGACCTTGCCGGTCGCGGCGGCATAGCCCTCGGCCGCGTGGCCGGCGCCCTGCTCGTGGCGGACGAGGATGTGGCGGACGGTGACCGAGTCCAGGAGCGGGTCGTAGGCAGGCAGGATCGCGCCGCCGGGGATGCCGAAGACGACCTCGACGCCGACGTTCTCGAGGGACAGGACGAGGCTCTGCGCGCCGCTGACCTCGACCGAGGTCGGACGGGGCCGGGCATGCGCCGCCAGGTCGGCCGGGGAGGGTGTGGCAGGCGCCGGGGCGCCGGTTGCCTCACTCACGTCGATGTCACCGCTTTCGTTCTTCGAGCATCGTGGGCCGCCCGTCGGTCACGTCCTTCGATTCTCCCGGTCGGGAGTCGTGCTGCGCCGCCGGGGTGTGCCCGGCAACAAAAAACCCTCCGGTCCGGGTGCGGACGATGGAGGGCGGCGCGTCGTCGACGAATGTCGTCAGGCGACGCGCGGTTGAAGTACGAGGACGGGGGCCACGGGACGAGCGTCCTCCGGCGCCCCGCGCGTGTCAACGTGCGAGACGGCCGGTCCCACGATCCGGACCAGTGAGGTGGCCCACGTCAGGGCCGACGAGGTCGGGGGGGCCCGTCACCCGGCCGAGCGCAGCGACGCGAGCAGGGCATTCGGCTGGGCGTCCCTCAACCCGACGGAGGGCCGGCAGAGCGTGAGCATGGCGGTCCGCGCGTCGTGTTCGAGGGTGAAGCCGCCGCAGTTCGCCGCGATCTCACCGGAGTCGACGACGATCCTGGTGTCCGGGACCTCGAAGGCCACGGGCGACGACGGGGCCGACACGAGACGCATTCCCGGCGAGGACGCCGACGACGTGGAGCCGTCGCTGGCCGTCGCTGGCCGTCGGCGCCGTCGAGGGCGCCGAGGTCGTCACCGAAGATCACGGGCTCGTCGCGGACGGCTCCGCCGACCCGCCCACGCAGCCGCCGACCAGGAGGGTCGCCGCGCAGCTCAGCGCGGCGGCTGCGGCTCGCGCGTTCGGCCTCACTGCTCGCTCAGGTCCTCCCCCGGCCCGCCGGTCCGCACCCAGTCCCGGACCTCGGGCATGTCCTCGAGGTGCTCGACGATGTACTGACCGTGCCGCTCGAGCTGCCGCTCGCACCACGCCTTGAGCTCGGCCATGCCGCGGACCTTGCGCTTGGAGTTGTGGATCGCGTCGATGACGAGGTCGTAGCGGCTCGTCCTGTTGCGGACGAGCATGTCGAACGGGGTCGTCGTCGTGCCCTGCTCGATGAAGCCGCGGCAGTGGAAGCGATCCACGTCGGGTCGCCCGTGGACGAGCTGGTGGATCGCGCCGGGGTACCCGTGGAAGCTGAAGACGACGTCGACGGTGTCGGTGAAGAGCTCGCGGAACAGCTCCTCCGTCATGCCGTTCGGGTGGTCCTTCGGACGCGCCAGGGTCATGAGGTTGACGACGTTGACGACCCGCACCTTCAGGTTCGGGAGCCGCTCCTGCAGGATCTCCGCGGCCGCGACGGTCTCCATCGTCACGACGTCGCCGGCGCAGCCGAGCACGACGTCCGGGTCCTGCTCGGTCCCCGGTTCCTCGTTTCCGGCCCACTCCCAGATGCTCGCGCCCCGGCGGCAGTGCTCGTTGGCCTGCTCCAGGGTCAGGTACTGGAGCTGGGGCTGCTTGTCGATGACGATGAGGTTGACGCGGCTGCGGCTCGCGAAGGCATGGCGCGACACCGCGAGCAGGCAGTTCGCGTCCGGCGGCAGGTAGATGCGCGCCACGTCCCCCCGGTGCTGCATGACGTTGGTGATGAGGCCCGGTCCCTGGTGCGAGAAGCCGTTGTGGTCGTTGCGCCACGCCGTCGAGGACAGGAGGACGTTGAGGCTCGGCACCTTGGCCCGCCACGCGAGGTGGCTCGCCTCCTCCAGCCACTTGGCGTGCTGGATCGTCTGGCTCGCGCTCACCATGGCGAATGCCTCGTAGGTCGCGAACATCCCGTGTCGGCCGGTCAGGGTGTAGGCCTCCAGCCAGCCGTGGCAGTTGTGCTCGCTCAGCACCTCCATGACGCGGCCGGACGGCGACAGGGAGACGTCGCCGGGGGTCACCGCCTCCATCCAGGTCCGGTCCGACACCTCGAAGACCGCCCCCAACCGGTTGGAGTTCGTCTCGTCCGGGCAGAAGAGCCGGAAGCGGTCGGGGTTGCGGGTGTAGATGTCACGCATCATCGAGCCGAGCACCCGGGTCGACTCGTAGTGCGTCTCTGCGGGGGCCTCGACGGTGACCTCGTAGTCGGCGATGTCGGGCAGGTCGAGGTCGTGGGTCAGGAGCCCGCCGTTCGCGTGCGGCTGGGCGGACATCGCCTTGGTGCCCGCGGGGTTGTTGCGCGTCACGAGCTCGGTCGGGTGGCCGTCGTCGTCGAAGAGCTCCTCGGGGCGGTAGGACCGCATCCACTCCTGGAGCATGAGCCGGTGGGCAGCGTCCTCCCGGACCCCGGCCAGCGGGACCTGGTGGGCACGCCACGTGCCCTCGATGAGGGTGCCGTCGACCTCGTGCGGGCCGGTCCAGCCCTTGGGTGAGCGGAGGACGATCATCGGCCAGCGCGGTCGCGGACCGTCGGTCGCGGCATTCTCCGACCGTGCCGCGAGCTGGATCTCCCGGATCCGGCCCCACGCGTGGGCGAGGGCCGCGGCGAACCGGTGGTGCATGCCCGGCTGGTCCTCGCCGTCGACCTCGAGCACCTCGTAGCCGTGCCCCTCGAAGAGGCTGCGGACCTCGGCACGCGGCTTGCGGGAGAGGACCGTCGGGCCCGCGATCTTGCCGCCGTTGAGGTGGAGGATCGGGAGCACGGCACCGTCGTGGGCCGGGTTGACGAAGCTGATCCCCTTCCACGAGCCCTCGAGCGGCCCGGTCTCGGCCTCGCCGTCGCCGACGACCGCCAGGGCGATGAGGTCGGGGTTGTCGAAGACGGCGCCGAAGGCGTGGATGAGCGCGTAGCCGAGCTCGCCGCCCTCGTGGATCGACCCGGGCGTCGTCACCGAGGCGTGCGACGGGATGCCGCCGGGCGCGGAGAACTGCCGGAAGAAGCGGCGCAGGCCGTCGACGTCCCGCGTCACCCTCGGGAAGTAGTCGGTGTAGCTCCCCTCGAGGTAGCTCGCTCCCGTCAGGGCCGGGCCGCCGTGCCCCGGGCCGGCGAGGTAGATGATGTCCTGCCCCGTGTGGCGGACGAGCCGGCTCGCGTGCGCGTAGACGAAGGCGAGCCCGGGCGAGGTCCCCCAGTGGCCGAGGAGCCGCGGCTTGATGTGCTCGGGGGTCAGGTCCTCGCGGACGAGGGGGTTGTCGAGCAGGTAGATCTGCCCGACGGTCAGGTAGTTGTTCGCGCGCCACCACGCGTCGACGGTCGCGAGGTCGTCGGGGTCGAGCTGCGCGAGTCCGGCGACGGCATTCTCCACATCGGTGCCCATGGGACCACTCTGTCGCAGTGGCCGGGCCTCGTGCGAGGGGTTGGCGGGAGTCGACCTCTCCGTCTCACGTTCAGAGCTGCGCCGAATGCAGCCGCTGCAGCATCTCCGGAGCCGTCCGGTCCAGGTGCCGGCCGCCGAGGACGACACCGGCGGCGACGACGATCCCTCCCCAGGTCAGCCCGAGAGCGACGAGGAGCAGGTCGGAGGTGAGCGTCTGGTCGCTCATCGCGTAGGCGACGCCGACCGGCGTCGCGAGGACCACGGGGCCGACCATCGAGACGATCGCCGTGATGCAGCCGGCCGCGCCGGCGCCGGACCGAGCGGCGAACGGGTCCCCGCCCGGGCGCGGTGCCGTCCCGGGCGTGAGCGCGCCGACCCAGGCCGCGAGGCCGAGGGCGCAGAGCAGACCGCAGAGGGCGATCCCGAGGAAGCCGACCGGGCGAGCGAGGAGGTCGAGCCACACGCACGCCGCGTAGGCGATGAGCAGGACCGGCCCGAAGACGACCGTCGAGGCGATGACGCGCGCGAGCCGGTCGGCCGTCCCCGGAAGCCCGGCCGCGACGTGCAGCCACCACGAGGGCCCGTCGTAGGCGAGGTCGTTCATGAGCGTGAGCCCGCAGAAGACGGCGAGGAAGAAGACGCCGAGGCCGGCCGACTGGACCGAGCCGCGCAGGAGCACGGCCTGGGCGATGAGGAGGACGGGGAGGAGGAAGGTGCGCATCGCGATGCTCACCAGGCGGGTGTCCCGTCGCCACGCCTGGATGCGGCGGAGGGCGACGGCGGCGACCGGGCTGCCACCGAGCATTCGCCGGAGCAGGCTCGAGCTGTGGACCGCCCGGCTCGACACCGTGTGCGCGGGCCGGGTGAGGATGCCCTCGACGAGCCGGCCCCAGGCCACCGCGAGCCCGGTCAGGAGCCCGATGGCGAGGATGCCGTGGACGGCGAGGGCGACGAGGTCGGAGCGGGCGGCGTCGAAGGGCAGCGCCCACGCCCACCCGACGGGCGTCCACCCCGCGAGGACGGCGGGCCCGCGCACGTCGAGACGGGTCGGGTCCAGGCTCGGCGGTCGGCTGACGAGGAGGAGGTTGAAGGAGAACGGCAGCATCGTCACCAGGGAGATCGCGAGCGAGCCGAGGAGTCGGCCCCGGCGCCCGGCGAGGACCCGGGCGAGCGCCGCGGTGAGGACGCGGGAGAGCAGGACCGCCGTGAGCAGGCCGACGACCGTCGAGAGGACGGCGGCCACGAGGGTCACCGGGTCGGCCGACCACGTGCCGACCACGCCGAGGGCGATGCCCGTCGTCAGCACGGCCGGGAGCCCGACGAATGCCGCTGCGATGAGCCCCGGGGCGAGCTGCTCGGACCGGACGGGCAGGCTCGCGAAGTCCCCGGGGTCGAGTGTCTGGTCGGTCCCCGACGCGGCGAGCGAGAGCACGCCCCACAGCAGGGTCAGTGTCGCCATGAGAGGAACGGTGAGCGCCCGCACCGCCGTCGGCTCGTGGCGCAGGAGCGTGAGACCGGGAATGGCGAGCAGGAGCACGAGGGTCGTCCCTAGGGAGGCGACGACGAAGGCGACGAGGTGCGGCCTGCTCCGCCGCAGGTTGTGCGCCCACAGGCGCGCCCGCATCCGGATCAGGAGCCCAACCACGTGAGCCCTTCGGCGCCGGCGTCGGTCCCGCCGACGAGCTCGAGGAAGCGGGTGTGCAGTGACTCCCCCGCGCGGATGTCGTCGAGCGAGCCGGCGGCGAGCACCTGCCCGTCGGCGATGACGGCGACCCGGTCGCAGAGCCCCTCGACGAGCTCCATGACATGGCTGCTCATGACGACCGTCCCGCCCCCGTCGACGTAGCGGCGCAGGATCGTCCGGATCGCCTGCCCCGACACGGGGTCCACCGCTTCGAACGGCTCATCGAGGACGAGCAGTCGCGGGGCGTGGAGCATGGCGACGGCGAGCCCGATCTTCTTCGTCATGCCGGCCGAGTAGTCGGCGACGGGGACGTCGGCGTCATTCGCGAGCCCGAGGACGCCGAGGAGCTCCTCGGCGCGGGCCGCGGTCTCCTCCGCCGGCATTCGCCGCAGCGCTCCGACGTAGCGGAGCAGCTCGCGGCCCGAGAGCAGCTCGAAGAGGCGCAGCCCGTCCGGGGCGATCCCCATGAGCGCCTTGGCCGCGGGCGGGTCGGCCCAGACGTCGACGCCCAGGACCCGGGCGGTGCCCCCGTCCGGGCGGAGCAGGCCGGTCGCCATGGACAGCGTCGTCGTCTTGCCCGCTCCGTTGGGCCCGACGAGGCCGAAGAGCGAGCCGGTGGGCACGACGAGCGAGAGTCCCCGGACGACGACCCGGCCGTGAAATGCCTTGACCAGGCCGTCGATCTCCAGCGCCGGCCCCGTCCGGCTGGTCTCCCCCGCGGTCACGGCGTGAGTCTAGGTCGCCGACTGTCCCGCATGCCTGCCGATCCGCGGCATCGGGGGCTAGTCGCAGACGGCGCCCTGGCTGGCCGAACCCACGAGGCGCCGGTACTTCGCGAGGACTCCGCGCGTGTACCTCGGCTCCGGGTGGGTGACACCGGCGGACCGGCGGGACTCCAGCTCGGCGTCGTCGACCAGCAGGTCGAGGGTGGCATTCGCGACGTCGAGCCGGATCCGGTCTCCGTCGCGGACGTAGGCGATGGGACCCTCGTCGACGGCCTCGGGGGCGACGTGTCCGACGCAGAGGCCGGTCGTCCCACCGGAGAACCGTCCGTCGGTGAGGAGCAGGACGTCCTTGCCGAGCCCGGCGCCCTTGATGGCACCGGTCACCGCGAGCATCTCCCGCATGCCCGGGCCACCCTTGGGCCCCTCGTAGCGGATGACGACCACGTCGTGCGGCCTCAGGGCACCCTGCGCGACGGCGTCCATCGCGGCCCGCTCGCCGTCGAAGACCCGCGCCGTCCCCTCGAAGACGTCGGCGTCGAACCCGGCGGACTTGACGACGGCGCCATCTGGAGCCAGCGAGCCCTTGAGGATCGTGATGCCGCCGGTGGCATGGATCGGCGAGCCGATCGCGCGGAGGACCTTGCCGTCCGGGTCGGGCGGGGCGATGTCGGCGAGGTTCTCGGCCATGGTCCGGCCGGTCACCGTCAGGCAGTCGCCGTGGAGCAGGCCGGCGTCGAGCAGCGCCCGCATGACGACGGGAACCCCGCCGACCCGGTCGATGTCCGTCATGACGAAGGCCCCGAACGGCTTCACGTCCGCGAGGTGGGGCACCCTCGAGCCGATCCGCTGGAAGTCGTCGATCGTCAGGTCGACGTCGGCCTCGTGCGCGATCGCGAGCAGGTGCAGGACCGCATTGGTCGATCCGCCGAAGGCCATGACGACGGCGATGGCGTTCTCGAACGCCTCCTTGGTCATGATGTCCCGGGCCGTGTGACCGCGGCGGAGCATGCCGATCACCGCCTCCCCGGACTTGCGGGCGAAGCCGTCGCGCCGCCGATCCGTCGCGGGCGGGGCCGCCGATCCCGGCAGGGACATGCCGAGCGCCTCGGCGACCGAGGCCATCGTGTTGGCCGTGTACATCCCGCCGCAGGCGCCCTCCCCCGGGCAGATCGCACGCTCGATCGCGTCGACGTCCTCTCGGGACATCAGGCCGGCGGCACATGCGCCGACCGCCTCGAAGGCGTCGATGATCGTCACCGTCCTCTCGGTGCCGTCCGAGAGCCTGGCGATGCCGGGGAGGATCGACCCGGCGTAGAGGAACACCGAGGCCAGGTCGAGGCGGGCCGCGGCCATGAGCATTCCGGGGAGCGACTTGTCGCAGCCGGCGAGCAGGACCGAGCCGTCGAGCCGCTCCGCACTCATGACGGTCTCGACGGAGTCGGCGATGATCTCGCGCGAGACGAGCGAGAAGTGCATGCCCTCGTGACCCATCGAGATGCCGTCGGACACCGAGATCGTCCCGAACTCCAGCGGGTAGCCGCCGGCCGCGTGGACCCCGTCCTTGACGGCCTTGGCGAGCCGGTCGAGGGAGAGGTTGCACGGGGTGATCTCGTTCCACGAGCTCGCCACGCCGATCTGGGGCTTGGCGAAGTCGTCGTCGCCCATCCCGACCGCGCGCAGCATTCCCCGGGCCGCGGCCTTCTCCAGGCCGTCGGTGACGTCGCGGGAGCGCGGCTTCATGTCTGGCGTCGTCGTCATGACGCGAGTCTAGGTTTGGCCCGCCGAGCCCGTCAGGGCCGTCTCACGTCATCCGCGCGGGACGACGAACCACTGCAGCCGCGCGGTGCCCGGGCCGAGGTCGGACCAGTGGCCGTCGTAGCGGAGGACGGCGAGACCGGTCGTCGGGAAGCCGCCGGCCATGTCGTCGTGGGCGTCGTCGTCGCCCTCCCCGTCGGCGAGCACCGAGGCGAGGACGGGGATACCGGGCGCGTGGCCGACGACCATGACGACGTTGGCGTCGGTGTCGGCCTCGCGGATCACCTGGAGGATCGAGTCGGCGGAGGCGTTGTAGATCCGGCCGTCGTGCCGGACGTCGGCCTCGGAGCATCCGGCGTTCCACACCCCCTCGGCCGTCTGCTGGGTCCGCGTCGCGGTCGAGCAGAGAACCTCGTCGACCCCGATGCCCTGCGCGCAGAGCCACTCCCCGGCGGCCGCCGCGTCCTTGAGGCCCCGCTTGGACAGCTCGCGCTCGTGGTCGCGGTCGTAGCCCCCGTCCTCGGCCTTGCTGTGCCGCAGCAGGATGAGCGTGCGGTCCTCCGCTGACCTGGTCATGCCTCGATGATGCTCCCCCCTCCGCGCCGTCGGAAGTCTTGACATTCAGCCGACGAGGTGGTGCACCTCCTGTCCCGCGACGACGCGCGCCAGCTGCTCGCGGACCAGCCGCACGGCCCGCGGCCGGAATGCGGTCGAGGCACCTCCGACGTGCGGGCTGATGAGCGTCGCGGGCGCCGACCAGAGCGGGTGGTCCTCGGGGAGGGGCTCGGGGTCGGTCACGTCGAGGGCCAGCCGGAGCCGCCCCGCGTGACGCAGGAGCGCGTCGGTGTCGGCGACCGGACCGCGGGCGACGTTGACGAGGAGGGCACCGTCCGGCATTCGCCCGAGGAAGGCGTCGTCGACGAGGCCGCGGGTCGCGTCGGTCAGGGGCACGACCACGACGACGACGTCGTGCTCGGGGAGGAGGGCGGGCAGGTCGGCGACGCCGTGGACCCGGTCGACGAGGTCGTCCCCGGCACGGGGACGCGACGCGACGCCGGTCACCGTCGTCTCGAAGGCGAGCATCCGTCGGGCGATGGCGCGGCCGACCGAGCCGTAGCCGACGACGAGGACCCGCCGGTCCGCCAGCGAGGGCAGGATCCCCGGCCGCACCCAGCGCCCCTCCGCCTGCCCGAGGACGAACTCGGGAATGCCGCGCAGGCTCGCGAGCGCGAGCCCGACGGCCAGCTCGGCGGTCGAGTCGTCGTGGACGCCCGCCGCGTTGGCGAGGAGGACGCCCCCGGGGACCGCCCCCGCGACGTTGTCGTACCCGGCGGTGAGGAGCTGGACGAGGCGGAGCGCGGGCATTCGGCGCAGGAGGTCGGTGTCCCAGGACCGCATGTAGGGAGGGACGACGATCGCGACGTCGCCGTGGTGCGGCTGCGGACCGCTCAGGTCGTCGGCGACGAGGTCGATGCCGGGGACCGTCCCGACCGCGTCGACCCAGTCCGCGTCCGGCAGCGTCACGAGCACCATGGCGCACACGCTAGGCGGTCCACCCGGAGACCCCGTCGGGTAGGTTGCCGCGCAGGGGCGCGCGACGGTGCTCGTCCCCCGCGACGGTCCACGAAAGGCGTGCTGCATGTCCGCATACGACGAGATCCTCGGCTCCCTGCCCATCGACCAGATCGCCTCCGAGCTCGGCGCGCAGCCGCAGGAGGTCGAGCAGGCCTCCGCCGCGATCCTCCCGGCCCTGCTCGGCGGCCTCGACGCGAATGCCAACGACGGCGGCGCCGGCTCGATCCTCCAGGCCCTCGGCCAGCACGACCCCTCGCTCCTCGACGGCGGCGTCGACCTGTCGCAGGTCGACAGCTCGGACGGTCAGGCGATCGCGTCGCACATCTTCGGCGGCAACGAGGAGGAGGTCATCGCCCGTCTTGGCGGATCCGGCGCGAGCGGGGTCGGCGGGCAGCTCGTCAAGAAGCTCCTCCCGATCCTCGCCCCCATCGTCCTGTCCTGGCTCGCCAAGCAGGTCCTCGGCCGGGCCGGCGGCGGCGCGACCCAGTCCGCCGGCGGCAGCGGCGGCGGTGGTCTCGGCGACATCCTCGGCAGCATCCTCGGCGGCGGCGGACTCGGTGGCGGGCCTCAGGCCGAGCCCGAGCCGAGCCTCCCGACGAGCACCCAGCAGGACTCCTCAGGCTCGGGCCCCGGCTCGCTCGAGGACATGCTCAAGGACGTCCTCGGCGGTGCCGCCGGCTCGCCCGCTCCCCAGACGCAGTCGGCCCCGGCCCAGCAGGCCAACCCCGGCAGCATCACCGACATCCTCGGCGGCCTGCTCGGCGGCGGCCGCCGCTGACGCGTCTCCCAAGTCGAACCTGCACGAACCGCCGTGGCGAAGATTTCGCCACGGCGGTTCGTGCAAGTTCGACGGTCACCATCGGTATTCGCCCCGGAGCTGCCCCTGCGAGATCCACGCAGTACTGGGCATCTCAGGAGGTGCGAATGCTCCCGGGAGCCGGACGACAGACGACGAATGCAGTCTCCGTCGATTCGTACACGTTGGAGCCGGCCCTCGTCTCCGCGACGGCGGCCGCCAAGTCGTCGCTGAGCCCGGTCAGCTGGGCCGAGGCAGCATCGATGTCCAGCCGGAGCGCATACCCCGCCGAGTCAGCGTCGCGTGGGATGTCCACGGTCGCGGGGACATGCCCGCCGACCTTCGTCATCTGTTCCCACATGGTGCGTCCGTGAGCGTATCCGAGCAGTTCGAGCGCGTCCTCAGCACCGAGTCGAATGCTGAACTCGTCAGTCCCGAGGTCTGTCGCCACGACCCCCGCCACCTCGGACCGTCGAAGCGCCCGCGCGGTCGCTGTCTCCCAGCCCGTTCCCACGAGGCCGGTTGCGACATTCGCCTGTCCGCTGGTCCTCAACCACGTCCCGCGGCGGTCCGCGGGCCACGCGGTCCCTTGGAGCCACGAGTCGTCACCGATGGCCCTGACCGTGAACTCCGCTGGTGTCGGGTCTGCGGTCGTCCCCAGCTGGCGCAAGGAGACCTTCGCCTGCCACGCGGCGTCAGCGGACCGCGCCGTGAAGGTCGTCGTGCGATCGATGAGAGCGGTCCCGCTGCTCACGGTCGAGGTGACCTCCTCGGTCAGCACCGGCACGGACCAGATCCGCTCGACCGTTGACTTCCACCGAGCGCGCGTCTGCGCGTTCCCCGACGACGCCCAGGGCAGTTTTCTCGGCGTTGCACGTCCCGCCGTGCATGGTTCGGTCGAGGCGCGGCCGGTCTGGGTCGTCGGCGACCGGCCCCCCGTGGAAGACGACGCTGCGGCCGACCCCGGGTCGTGGCCCTCGGGTGTGCCGCTGCAGCCGGCGAGGCCGCAGAGCACGACCGCCACAGCCAGCGACGCAGTACCCCCCATCACGGAGGACGACCCTACAGCATTCGCGACGGGACCTGCTCGGCGGCGGGCCCCGCTGAGCTTCCTCGATGCTTGCGTCCGCGTGAAACGCCGCTGTAGGGGCGTTTCACGCGGACGTAAGGTGTGGGGGTCAGGTGAGCTTGCTGAGGATCAGCTCGCGCGCGGCGGCGGCGTCGGCCTGACCGCGCATCTCCTTCATGACCTGGCCGATGAGCGCGCCGGCCGCGGCGACCTTGCCGTCGCGGATCTTGTCGGCGACGTCGGGGTTGGCCGCGATGACCTTGTCGACGGCGGCCTCGAGGGCGCCGGTGTCCTGCGACAGGGCCAGGCCGCGGGCGTCGGCGACGGACGTCGGGGTCCCCTCCCCCGCGAGGACGCCCTCCCAGGCCTGGCGGGCCATGGAGTCGTTGAGCCGGCCGGAGGTGACGAGCCCCTCGAGCTCGACGACGTGCGCCGCGGTGACCCCGAGCGCGGTGGCGTGCGTCGGGACGTCGAGCCCCTCCGCATTCGCCCGGCGTGCGATCTCGCCCGACCACCACTTGCGCGCGGCGCCTGCGGACGCACCCGCGCCGACGGTCTCCTCGATGAGCTCGACGAGGCCGGCGTTGACGACGTCGCGCATCTCGAGATCGCTGTAGCCCCAGTCGGACTGGAGCCGCTTGCGCCGGCGGGCCGGGTCCTCGGGCAGCGTCCCCCGGAGCGTCTCGACCGTCTCGCGCGTCGGCGCGACGGGCACGAGGTCCGGCTCCGGGAAGTAGCGGTAGTCCTCGGCGTCGGACTTCTCGCGGCCCGACGTCGTGATGCCCGTGTCCTCGTGCCAGTGTCGCGTCTCCTGCGTCACCGACCCGCCCGAGGACAGGATCGCGCCGTGCCGGCCGACCTCGTAGCGGACCGCCCGCTCGACGGATCGCAGCGAGTTGACGTTCTTGGTCTCCGAGCGCGTCCCGAGCGTCGTCGACCCCGCCGGCATGAGCGAGAGGTTGACGTCGCAGCGGACGTTGCCCTGCTCCATCCGGACCTCGCTCACGTCGAGCGCCTTGAGCAGGTCGCGGAGCGCCGCGACGTAGGCACGCGCGACCTCGGGTGCCCGCTCCCGCGTCCCGAGGATCGGCTTGGTGACGATCTCGATGAGCGGGATGCCGGCGCGGTTGTAGTCGACGAGGGAGTGGTCGGCGCCGTGGATGCGCCCGGTCGCACCGCCGACGTGGGTCGACTTGCCGGTGTCCTCCTCCATGTGCGCCCGCTCGATCTCGATGCGGAACGGCGTCCCGTCATCGAGCTCGATGTCCAGGTGCCCGCCGAAGGCGATCGGCTCGTCGTACTGGCTCGTCTGGAAGTTCTTGGGCATGTCCGGGTAGAAGTAGTTCTTCCGCGCGAAGCGGCACCACTCGGCGATCTCGCAGCCGAGCGCGAGCCCGATCCGGATCGCCGACTCGACGCCCTTCTCGTTGACGACGGGCAGCGCTCCGGGGAGCCCGAGACAGACCGGGCAGACCTGCGTGTTGGGCTCGGCCCCGAAGGTCGTCGGGCAGCCGCAGAACATCTTGGTCGCGGTGTTGAGCTCGACGTGCACCTCCAGACCGAGGACCGGGTCGAATGCGGCCAGCGCGTCCTCGAAGGAGATCGTCGCCTCCGGCGTCGTCGTCGTCATCTCAGGCACCCTTCGCCGTCAGCTCGGGGGCCCGGTCGAGGATCGGGCCGCCCCACTTCTGCAGGAGCGCGGCCTCGAGGGCCGCGCCCGCGGCGTAGAGCCGCTCGTCCTTCATCGCCGGCGCGAGGAGCTGGATGCCGGCCGGCAGGCCGTCCTCGTCCGCCAGCCCCGACGGCAGCGACATCCCGGGCACGCCGGCGAGGTTGGCCGGGATCGTCGCGATGTCGTTGAGGTACATCGCCATCGGGTCGTCGAGCTTGTCGCCGAGCTTGAAGGCCGTCGTCGGCGCCGTCGGCGAGACGAGGACGTCCGCGGTCTCGAAAGCCCGGGTGAAGTCGTCGGCGATGAGCCGCCGGACCTTCTGCGCCGAGCCGTAGTAGGCGTCGTAGTAGCCGGAGGAGAGGGCATAGGTCCCGAGGATGATCCGGCGCTTGACCTCGTCGCCGAAGCCGGCGTCGCGCGTCGCGGCCATGACCTCCTCCGCGCTCGCCCCCTCCTGCGGCCAGACCCGCAGGCCGTAGCGCATCGCGTCGAACTTGGCCAGGTTGGAGGACGCCTCGGAGGGAAGGATCAGGTAGTAGGCCGCGAGGGCGTACTCGAAGCTCGGGCAGGAGACCTCGACGACCTCGGCACCCTGCGCGACGAGCAGGTCGACAGCCTCCTCGAAGCGCCGCTCGACCCCGGGCTGGAAGCCCTCGCCGGTCAGCTGCTTGACGATGCCGATCCGCATCCCGGAGACGTCCGCGCGGCGCGCGGCCTCGACGACCGGCGGCACCGGGGCGTCGATCGACGTCGAGTCCATCGGGTCGTGTCCGCCCATGACCTCGTGGAGCAGGGCCGTGTCGAGGACGGACCGTGCGCACGGCCCGGCCTGGTCGAGAGAAGACGCGAGCGCGACGAGCCCGTAGCGGGACACCCCGCCGTAGGTCGGCTTGGTCCCGACCGTGCCGGTCACGGCGGCCGGCTGGCGGATCGAGCCGCCGGTGTCGGTCCCGGTCGCGAGCGGCGCCTGGAACGACGCGACGACCGCGGACGAGCCGCCGCCGGAGCCGCCGGGGATCCGCTCGAGGTCCCACGGGTTGTGCGTCGGGCCGAATGCCGAGTGCTCGGTGCTCGACCCCATCGCGAACTCGTCCATGTTGAGCTTGCCGAGGATCGGCATTCCGGCCGCGCGCAGGTGGGCGACGACGGTCGCGTCGTACGGCGGCACCCAGCCCTCGAGGATCCTGGACCCGCAGGTCGTCGGCAGGCCCCGGGTCGCCATGACGTCCTTGACGGCGATCGGGACACCGGCGAGCGTCGGCAGGGTCTCCCCCGCCGCCCGGCGATCGTCGACCGCACGGGCCGAGGCGAGCGCGCCCTCGGCGTCGACGTGGAGGTAGGCGTGGACGGCCTCGTCGACCGCGGCGGTGCGGTCGAGGTGGGCCCGGGTCAGCTCGACGGAGGAGACGTCGCCGGCCGCGAGCGCGGTGGCCATCTCGGCGGCGGACAGGCGGATCAGGTCGGTCACGGGGTGCCTTCGGGGTCGTTCGGCGGAATGCGGGAGAGCGGGCGGATCGGCCGGTCAGTCTTCACTCAGGATGCGCGGGACGGAGAAGCGCTGCTCCTCGACCTCCGGCGCTCCGGCGAGGACGGCCTCGGCGCCGAGCGACGGGCGGACGACGTCGGGGCGCGTCACGTTGGTCAGCGGCAGCGGGTGGCTCATCGGCTCGACGCCGTCGAGGTCGGCGCCCTGGACCGTCGCGACCGACTCGAGGATGACGCTGAGCTCGCCGACGAGCTTGTCGAGCTCGGCGGCGGACAGGTCGATCCGGGCCAGCCCCGCGAGGTGCGCGACGTCCGCTCGGGTGAGTTCAGGCATGCAGGCCAGTCTAGGGAAGGCCGCCGCCGGCCCCGACCACGCCTACTCGATCGCGGGCACGACGAGGGAGTGCCAGGTCGCCGGCCCGACGATGCCGTCGACGGTGAGCCCGAACATCCCCTGGAGCTCGCGCACCGCGGTCTCGGTCGCCGGCCCGAAGCTGCCGTCGACGGTCGTCACCGGGAGCAGGGTCTGCACCGCCCGCACGGCGTCGCCCGTGTCGGGTCGCCGCACGGTCCGGATGAGCCCCGGCCAGTCGAGCTGGCCGACGGTCGTGCTCACGAAGGTCGCCCGGTGCGCGGCCTGCCAGGTGCGGATCGCCTCGCCCGAGGCCGGCCCGAAGCTCCCGTCGGCGGCGATCGTCGCCCCGGAGGCGCGGAGCAGGTGCTGTGCGGCGAGGACACGCCAGTTGGTCGCCTGGGTGGAGCCGACCTTGACGAGCGGCCACGGCCGGTCCACGACGGAGAGGAAGGACCACGTCTCGGGCCCGACGACACCGTCCGAACCCAGTCCCCATGCCTGCTGGAAGTGGGTGACCCGGTCCGTGGTCAGCGGCCCGAACGAGCCGTCGACGGCGAGCTCGGGCATCTCGGCCATGTAGGGGATCTGGAGCGACTGGAGCGCCTTGACGGCGTCCCCGGTGTCGCCGGACCGGACGGTCCGCACGAGGGTGCGCCACGTGTTCGGGTCGACGGTCCCGGATGCCGGGAGACCGGCGGAGCCCTGGAACGCGGTCACGGCTGCCGTCGTCGCCGCGTCGAATGCATTCGTCACGGGCACGGCATGCCCCCGCGACCGGAGCAGGTGCTGGATCGCGCGGACCGGCCACGCGGTGCTCGGTGCGGAGATCGTGCTCCACGGTTCGACGTTCATGCTGCCCCCTCGTCGCGGCGGGTCCCGTCGCCCGACGTCCCCCAGCCGCCATCATGCTCCGGATCGGCCCCGCCCGCGCACGCGACCCATGCCATCGCAACGATCTGCACGCGGGTTCTGCCTGCCTCGTGCACGCGAATGCGCCGTGCCCCCGACGGAGTCCGTCGGGGGCACGGCTGGGGCGAGGGCGGGTCAGCGCGGCGCCTTGACCGCGAGCACCGGGCATTCGGCGTCGAGGAGGATCCGCTGGGCCTGGCTGCCGAGGATGAGCTTTCCGACCGGCGTCCGGCGACGGACCCCGATGACGATGAGCTCGGCATTCGTCTCCGCGGCGAGGTCGACGAGCACCTCGGACGGGTCCTTGCGGTCGATCGAGTGCAGGACCTCGTGGTCGACCCCGGACGCCTCGAGCTCGGCCCGGAGTGCTCCGAGCTGCTCGTCGTCGGCGTACCGGTTGTCCGCCGAGGCGGCCCCCGTGCTCGTGTTGACGACGATGAGCCGGCTGCTCCGGCTCTTCGCCTCGGCGAGCGCCGCGTCGAGCGCCGCGCGGCCCTCCTTGGTGGTCACGAACCCAACGATGACGGGCATCTTGGTCACTGTCCTTCGCGGTTGGAGGGGATGCTGCCGTCGTCCCGGATCTGGCCGGAGGGGTCCTCCGGCGCGACCCGCCCGCCACGGATCCTGGCGACGACGATCGGCACGATGACGACGAGCGCGACGAGCACGTAGACGACCTTGGCGAAGCCGGTGTTGATCAGGCCGGAGAGGTGCCCGTCGCTGATCTGGAGCGCCCGGCGCATGAAGAGCTCGGCCCGGGGAGCGAGGATCAGGCCGACGATCAACGGCACGACGGGCAGTCCGTAGCGCCGCATCGCGAAGCCGATCCCGCCGATGATGAGCAGCAGCCACAGGTCGAATGCCTGGCCGTTGGCCGCGTAGGCGCCGAGCGAGGCGAAGAGCAGGATGCCGGCGTAGAGGTAGGGCCGCGGGATGAGCAGGAGCTTGGCCCAGAGTCCGGCGAGCGGCAGGTTGAGCAGGAGCAGGATCGTGTTGCCGATGAACAGGCTCGCGATGAGCGTCCAGATGAGCGGCCCCTGCTCCTGGAAGAGCGTGGGCCCGGGCTGGATGCCATAGGTCTGGAAGGCGAGGATCATGACGGCCGCCGTCGCCGTCGTCGGAATGCCGAGCGTGAGCAGCGGGACGAGGGTGCCGGCGGCCGAGGCGTTGTTCGTGGCCTCCGGCCCGGCGACGCCCTCGATGGCGCCGTGGCCGAACTCCTCCGGCCGCTTGGAGAGCTTGCGCTCGGTGACGTACGACAGGAAGGTCGGGATCTCCGCCCCACCGGCCGGGATGGCCCCGAACGGGAACCCGATGACGGTGCCGCGGAGCCACGGCTTCCACGACCGGGAGAAGTCCTCCCGGCTCATCCAACGGCCCCGGATCGGCATGATCTGCAGGGGAGCCCGGCGCAGGTGCGCCGAGATCCACAGCGCCTCGCCCATCGCGAAGATGGCGACCGCGACGACGACGACGTCGATGCCGTCGGAGAGGAGGTCGATGCCGAAGGTCAGTCGCTGCTGCCCCGAGGTCGCGTCGATGCCGATGAGCCCGATCCACATCCCGAGCGCCAGGCTCGCGAAGCCGCGGATCTTGGAGGACCCGAGGACGGTCGTGACGGCCACGAAGGCGAAGATCATGATCGAGAGCTTGTCGGGGTCGCCCAGGGTGACCGCGAAGTCGGCCACCTGCGGCGCGACGAGTGCGAGCAGGAGGGTGGCGATCGTGCCGGCCACGAAGGATCCGATGGCCGCGGTCGCGAGGGCGGCGGCGCCGCGCCCGGCCTTGGCCATCTTGTTGCCTTCGAGGGCCGTGACGATCGAGGCGCTCTCGCCGGGTGTGTTGAGCAGGATCGAGGTCGTCGACCCTCCGTACATCCCGCCGTAGTACAGACCGGCGAACATGATGAGCGCCTGGTCCACCTTGAGCGAGTAGGTGATCGGGAGCAGCAGCGCGATCGCCATGGCCGGGCCGATGCCCGGGAGGACACCGATCGCCGTGCCGAGGGCGACGCCGACGAGGGCGTAGATGAGGTTGAGCGGGGTGAGGGCGTGGGAGAAGCCCTCGAGCAGGGAGTTCAGGCCGTCCATGTCAGAGGATCCCGTCCAGGAGCCCGGCCGGGAGCTTGACGTCCAGCCCGAGGAAGAAGCCGTACCAGGTGCCGAACGACAGGGCGATCGAGATGAGCGCGAGCCGCACGAAGTGACGGCTCCCGAGCGCGAAGGCCGCGCCGAAGAAGAGCACGGCACCGGTGATCGGCCAGCCGAGGGCGTCGATGAATGCCGCGTTGAAGGCGAAGGCGGCCACGAGCATTCCGAGGGTCCGCCAGTCCGATCCGTGGCTGAGGTCCACGTCCTCGCCCTCCTCCTCCTCGCCCCGCCCGCCGCGCGCGACGTTGATGGCGAGGAAGACGGCGCACACGACCAGGAGCACGCCGACGACGATGGGCAGGGTGCGGGCCGTCATGAACCCGCGCGCCCCGCGATCGACGAGCCCCAGGGCGTCGACGATGGCGACGACGCCGAGGGCCAGGAGGAGGAGGGACACCCCGTACTCGGAGCGCCCCTCCCCCGGCCGCGTTGCGTCCTGGCTCATCAGGAGAGTCCGAGGTCCTTGAGGACGCCCGCGACGCGGTCGCTCTCCGAGGTGAGGAAGGTCTTGAACTCGTCGCCGATGACGAAGGCGTCGGTCCAGCCCTTGTCCGCGAGGGTCTTCTTCCACTGCTCGGTGCCGTGGAGGGCGGTGAGCGCGTCGGTGAACTTCTTGGTCTCCTCGGCCGTGATGCCCGGAGCGGCGACGAGGCCCCGCCAGTTGGTGAAGGCCATGTCGACCCCCTGCTCCTTGAGGGTCTTGGCGTCGACACCGGTGACGGCCTTGTCGCTCGTGACGGCGAGGACCCGGACGGAGCCGGACTTGGCCTGCTGGACGACCTCGCTCACACCGGTCGCGGCGAAGCCGAGCTTCTTGCCGAGGACGGCCGTCAGGAGCTCGCCGCCGCCGTCGTAGGCGACGTAGTTGACCTTCTTGGCGTCGAGCCCGACCGCCTTGGCGAGGAGCATCGGGGTCAGGTGGTCCGGACCTCCGACGTTGGAGGCACCACCGACCGGCACGGCGCCGGGGTCGGCCTTCCACGCCGTGATGAGGTCCTGGATCGTCTTGTAGGGCGAGTCCTTCGCGACGACGATCGCCTCCGACTCCTCGATGAGCTTGGCGATCGGGGTCGTGTCCGTGAGCTTGGCCTCGGACTTGTTGCTGTAGGACGCGCCGACGACGCCGAGGCCCATCTGCATGAGCAGGTCGCCCTTGCCCTTCTCGTTGACGAGACGGGCGAGCCCGACCGTGCCGCCGGCGCCGGCCTGGTTGAAGACCTCGATCGTGCCACTCAGGCCGGCCGACTGGAGGTCGGCGGAGACGGCGCGAGCCGTCTGGTCGTAGCCCGAGCCGGGCGAGTTCGGGACCATGATGCGCAGGCCCGAGAGCTTCGCGGCGGTCGCGCTCGCGCCACCGGAGGTGGACGCGTCCCCGCCGCTCTCCTTGCTGACGCCGCAGGCGGTGAGGGCGAGCGTCGCGGCCGTGGCGACCGCAGCGCTCCGGACCAGATGGTTCATGCGCACGGTGGACTCCTTCGTCGGTGGATGGTGCGTACGCGGAGAACCGTGCCGCGTCCCGGCGAGGCTGTCACGCTTGCGGCCACTGAAGGCGTTGAGTTCTTTGTGCTCACGGCATTCGGGCCGGTCGTGACTCGACGCGGCACAATCGGCCTGTGGCGCGCGTGGGCAGTGAAGGGGCGTGGGGTCGAATGCGTCGGCTCTGGCCGCAGACCCTCGCGGGCCGGATGCTCGCGATCCAGCTGCTCATCGTCGGGGTCGTCTTCCTCGGCGTCGGAGCCCTCTCCGTCGCCCAGCAGGGAGCGGGCGTGACGGACCGCGAGGTGCGCCGCGCCCGTCAGGTCGCCGAGCAGGTCACGCAGGAGCCGGGGGTGCGGCAGGTGCTCGGCGCCGACGGCCAGGCCTGGAGGTCCCAGGCGGAGGCGGCGCTCGAGTCCGGTCGGACCCTGTCCGACTCGGAGGACGTCTACCTCGCCGCCAGCGACGGCCGCGTCGTGGTCGCGACTCCCGACGCGCCGCTGACCCGACTGCCCAGGACCGAGGCATTCGACGGGCGCTCGTGGCTCGGGCCCGAGACCGACGGCAGCGTCATGGCGATGGTGCCGGTCATCGCACCCGGCCGGCTCGAACCGGTCGGCGTCGTCGCCGTGACCCGGTCGCAGCCGTCGGTGTGGGACGACTTCGCGGCGATCCTGCCCAACCTGCTCACCTACGTCGGGCTCGCCGGTCTCGTCGGCGTCCTCGGCTCCCTCCTGCTCTCCCGCCGGGTCAAGCTGCAGACCCTCGGCCTGGAGCCCCGCGAGATCGCCGGGCTCGTCGAGCAGCGCGAGGCCGTCCTCCACGGCATCAAGGAGGGCCTGCTCGCCGTCGACCTCGCGGGCCGGGTCACCCTCATCAACGACGAGGCGGCGACGCTCCTGTCGATCCCCCAGGCCGGGACCGTCGGGCACGCGCTCGTCGAGCTCGGGCCGGACCGCTCGCTGCTCGGGCTCTTCCCGCCACGGGCACGCGGGGACGTCGCGGTGCCCGCGCCCGGCGACGGGGTCGCCGACCCGGTCGACCGCGTCATGCTCGTCCGCGGCCGGCTCGTCACCGCCAACGTCCGGCCGGTCCGACAGCACGGTCGCCTCGTCGGGCACGTCGCGACCCTCCGCGACCGGACCGAGCTGCTCGAGCTCCAGCGCGACCTCGACGTCACGCGGGCGACGACCGACTCGCTCCGGGCGCAGGCGCACGAGTTCAGCAACCGGATGCACGTCGTCGCCGGGCTCATCGAGCTCGAGGAGTACGCCGACGTCCGCGACTACATCCGCCGCATCACCGCCGACGAGGCCGAGCTGACCGCCCGCGTCGGGGGCGCCGTCGCCGACCCGGCGGTCGCCGCGATGCTCATGGCGAAGTCCCGGCAGGCGGCCGAGCGCGGGATCACGCTCGTCCTCGACGAGGACACCCACCTCCCCCGGCTCGACGGCGACCTCTCGACCGACCTCAACACGATCCTCGGCAACCTCGTCGACAACGCCCTCGACGCCGCGCCCGACGCGGGCGGCCGGGTCCGGGTGTCCCTCTCGGAGGACGCCGAGCGCGCCGTGCGCCTCGTCGTCCGCGACAACGGCCCCGGGGTCGCGACCGACGACCGGGCGACCGTCTTCGTCCGCGGCTACTCGACGAAGGAGTCCGAGCCCGGAGGCTCCCGCGGCATCGGCCTCGCCCTCGTGCGTATGGTCTGTGCGAAGCGAGGAGGCGACGTGAGCGTGAGCAACGACGAGGGAGCGGTCTTCACCGTCTCCCTCCCGACCGGATGAGCCCGACGATGCCCTCCCCCATCCGGACCCTCGTCGTCGACGACGACTTCATGGTCGCCCGGCTGCACTCCAGCGCCGTCGCCCGGCAGCCCGGCTTCGAGGTCGTCGGCGTCGCGAGCAGCGGCGCCCAGGCGCTCACCCTCGTCAAGGAGCAGCGTCCCGACCTGCTCCTCCTCGACGTCTACCTCCCGGACCTGACCGGCCTCGAGGTGCTCCGCCGGCTCCGGGGGGCGGGGGCGGAGTGCGATGTCATCGTCATCAGCGCCGCGCGCGACCTCGACTCCCTCCGCCAGGCGATGCGCTCGGGCGTCTACCAGTACCTCGTCAAGCCCTTCGAGCTCGACGAGCTCCGGCGGCGGCTCGAGGAGTACGCGCGCCAGCGCGCCCGCATTCGCGGGATGGACCCGGACACCTCCCTCGCGCAGGAGGAGGCGGACCGGCTCTTCGGCGCCGGGTCGGCCGGGCGGGCGCGGACGACGCTGCCCAAGGGGATCAGCGCGGAGACGGCCGCCCTCGTCGGCGGCGCGCTCGCCGGCGCCGGCGACGACGGGCTCTCGGCGAGCGAATGCGGGGAGGCCGTCGGGATCGCGCGGAGCAGCGCCCGTCGCTACCTCGAGTACCTCGTCGACTCCGGCGCCGCCGACGTCCGGCACCGCTACGGGTCGGCCGGTCGACCGGAGCGTCGCTATCAGACGGCGGCCCAGTAGGTCCGCTGGTTCATGAAGGCGTACATGCCCTCGGCGGCGAGCTCGCGGCCGTAGCCGGACCGTCTCGTGCCCCCGAAGGGGACCCGCACGTCGGACGCGACGACGGCGTTGACGTAGACCGCGCCGGTCGTCACCTGCCGGGCGAGCGCGACCGCCCGGTCGCGCGACGCGCTCCACACCGAGAGGCCGAGACCGAAGTCGGTGGCGGCGGCGAGGCGGGCGGCATCGTCGTCGTCGCGGGCGACGACGAGCGCGGCGACCGGCCCGAAGGTCTCCTCGTCGAATGCAGCCACACCTGGTCCATCCACCTCCAGAACCGTCGGGGCGTAGTAGAACCCGTCCCCGACGAGGGATGCGCCGCCGGTCAGCAGGCGGGCACCGCCGGCGACCGACGCGTCGACCTGGCGCTGGAGCGCCACCCGCAGGTCGTCGCGCGCCATCGGCCCGACGTCGACCGTGTCGTCGGTCGGGTCGCCGACGCGGAGGGCCTCGACCCCGCCGAGGAACCGCTCGGTGAAGGCCTCGGCGACCTCGGCTGCGACGACGAACCGCTTCGCGCAGACGCACGACTGGCCGTTGTTGTGGAAGCGCGCCCGCACCGCGGCGCCGGCGGCGGCCGGCACGTCCGCGTCGGCGAGGACGACGAAGGCGTCGGAGCCACCGAGCTCGAGCACGGAGGGCTTGACGGCACGGCCCGCGGCCGCGCCGACCGCTGCGCCGGCCCGGTTGCTGCCGGTCAGGGTGACACCGGCGACCCGCGGGTCGGCGATGAGGCGTCCGGTCACCTCGGGGACACGCTCCTCCTCGACGACGAGGGTGCGGACGAGCCCGGCGGGCGCCCCGGCAGTCGCGCAGGAGCGCCTCGATGGCGAGCGCCGAGCCGGTGACGTTGGGCGAGTGCTTGAGCAGCACCGCGTTGCCCGCACCGAGGGCGGGCAGGAGGAAGCGCATGACCTGCCAGAGCGGGAAGTTCCAGGGCATGACGGCGAGGACCGGACCGACCGCCTCACGGGTGACCCAGGCGTCGGCGGACGCCCCGACGTCGACGGTCTGCGGCGCGAGCAGGCGCTCGAGGTGGGTCGCGTACCAGCGGGCCGTCGTCGCCGACTTGTCGACCTCGCCCCGGGCCTCCCGGAGCGGCTTGCCCATCTCGGCCGTCATGAGGGTGGCGAGCGAGTCGCGTTGTGCGTCCAGGCATTCTGCGATCGAGACGAGAAGGGTGGCGCGGTCGGCGAGGGGGACGTGGGCCCACGACCGGGCCGCGACGGACACCTCCGCGACCGCCGACTCGACGGCCGCGTCGTCCATGGGGCGGTAGGACGCGAGCGGTCGGCCGGTCGCCGGGTCGACGGTCTCGATCGTCGTCACGGGGAGCTCAGCCCGCCACGGTCCGCCTCCGAGAGGTGCTCGAAGGTCTCGCCGGTCGCCGTCATCGTGCGGGTCACGTCGCGGCCGCCGTAGACCCAGTAGATCCGCATCGTCCCGGCCCCGCGGTTGTAGAAGCGGTGCGGGATGCCCGCCGGCACCCAGGTGGCCTCGCCCGCCACCAGGTCGAAGGTCTCCCCGTCGATCTCGGCGACCGCGTCGCCCTCGAGGACGAGCACGGACTCCTCGACGTTGTGGCTGTGCAGCGGCAGCCCGGTGCCCTCGGCGAACTGGGTCTGCCCGGTCGTCACGTGGTTGTCCGCGCAGTTCCACCTGCCGACGTAGGGGATCGTCCGGACACCGTTGCCCCGGTCGAAGGGCTCGACGTCGGCGGGGCGGATGAGCAGGTTGGGCGCCTGGGGGGTCGGCTGGTCGGTCATCGGTGGGTCTCCATTCGGGTGAGGACGGCGTCGGTGAGCTGCTCGGTCGTCAGCTCGCCGCCGAGGTCGCGGGTGCGGGTGGTCGGGTCGGAGATGCATTGGTCGAGGGCGGCGTCGACCGCGTCCGCGGCTCGGGCGAATGCGGGGCCGCCGCCCCGCTCTCCCCACCAGCGCAGCAGCATCGTCGCGGAGAGGATGAGCGAGGTCGGGTTGGCGATCCCCCGAGCGGCGATGTCCGGCGCGGACCCGTGCTGGGCCTGCGCGACGGCGACCCCGTCGCCGACGTTGAGCGAGCCGCCGAGCCCGAGGCTCCCGGAGAGTGCGCAGGCGAGGTCGGAGAGGATGTCGCCGAACATGTTCGTCGTCACGAGGACGTCGAACTCCCCCGGCGACCGGACGAGGTGGGCGGTCGAGGCGTCGACGAGCAGCTCGCGCAGCTCGATGTCGGGGTGGCGGGCGGCGACGGCGCGGACCTCGTCGAGGAAGAGCCCGTCGGAGAGCTTGAGGACGTTGGCCTTGTGGACGGCCGTGACCCGCTTGCGGCGCGCGGCGGCGAGCCGGAACGCCTCCTCGGCGACGGCGTTGCACGCCCGGCGGGACACCTTGCGGACGGAGAGGGCCAGGTCGGGGTCGGGCATGAGCTCGCCGCTGCCGGCGAACATGTTGCGGTCGCTGTAGAAGCCCTCGGTGTTCTCCCGGACGATGACGAGGTCGAGCGGTTCACGGAGGACGGTGAGGTCGGGGATGCTCCGCGCCGGGCGGATGTTGGAGTAGAGCCGGTAGGTCGTCCGGATCGCGGCGGAGGGGTTCCAGCCGCCCTCGGCGCGCGGTGGGTAGTCCAGGTGCGAGACGGGACCGAGGACCGTCCCGTCGACCTCGCCAACCCGGTCCAGTACGTCCTGCGGCATCGTCTCGCCGCGCGCCTCGTGCGCCACCCAGCCGATGTCGCGGCGCTCGATCTCCAGACCGAGGCCGAATGCCTCGTCGGCCGCGCGCAGGACGCGCTCGGTCGCGTCGGTGATCTCCGGTCCGATCGCGTCGCCCGGGAGGAGCATCAGCCTCACGGCGCCACCTCCTGGTCGGTCTCGCGGTGGGCGAGGAGCAGGTCGGTCACCGTGTTGACCTGGCTGCCGGGCACGACGGTCCGCGCGACCGCCTCGCGCCAGCGCGCGAAGTGGGGCGCGGTCCGATGGGCCTCGAGCGCGGCCTCGTCCTGGTAGATCTCGTAGAACACGAAGTGGTGCGGGTCGGCCCGGCTCCGGCAGACGTCGAAGCGCAGGCAGCCGGGCTCGTCACGGAAGGTCGAGGCGGCGTTGCTCGTGATGGCGTCGAGGAACTCCTCGACGCGCTCCGGGATGACGTCGAGACGGACGACGAGCGAGAGCATTCAGGACTCCTTGGTCGAGGTCGGGAGGGGGACGCCAGTGGCCTCGGCGAGAAGCGTCAGCTCGGCCCAGGTCGCGTCCGAGATGCGAATGCCGTCGACCTCCGCGCGCGCCCGGTGACGGTCCTCGAGCTCGCCGGGCGTGAGGACGCCGTCGGACCAGGCGGCCGGCTCGCTGCCGCGGACCTGGTCGACGAGGGCGCGGACGCGGGCGTCGTACACGTCCGGCTCGGCGAAGGCCGCGACGTCGAGGACGATGAGCAGGTGGCCGGCACCGCTCCGGCCCTGCGGCGAGTACGGGCCCACGACGTCCTCGCCGAAGGCGCTGCCGGTCAGGACGCCCGCGAGGACGTCGAACATGAACGCCATGACGTAGCCCTTGGCGCCGCCGACGGGCTGGATGAGGCCCTCGATCGCCTCGCGCGGGTCGGTCGTCGGCATGCCGTCGGCGCGGGCGGCCCAGCCGGCGGGGATCGCCGTTCCGCGGTCGGCGGCGACGTGGACCTTGCCGCGAGCGACGGCGGTGTTGGCCATGTCCAAGACGAGGACCCCGCCGTCCGGGCCCGGCGCGGCGATCGACCACGGGTTGGTGCCGAGCAGCTTGGTGCGGCCGCCCCAGGGCGCCATGGCCGGGGAGGCATTCGTCGAGAGCAGGGCGATGCACCCGCGCTCGGCGGCCCAGCGCGTGTAGTAGGCGGCCGTCCCGAAGTGACCCGACCCCCGGACGGCGACCGCGCTGACCCCGTACCGACGGGCGCGCTCGACACCGAGCTCGACGGCTCGCTGGGCCACGACCTGCCCGACCCCGTCGTGCCCGTCGAGGACGACGACGCTGCCGCCGTCCCGGACGGCCTCGACCTCGGTGACCGCCCGCATCGCTCCGCTGCGGAGGCGGCGGACGTACCACGGCAGGCGGATCGCCCCGTGCGACGGATGTCCCCAGAGCTCGGCGACGAGGAGGCTGTCGGCGAGCAGGTCCGCGTCGGCCGCAGGCAGGCCGTGGGCGCGGGCGACGCCGGCCATGAAGGCAGCCAACTCGCTCGGCTCGACGGTTCGCTCGTTCATGCCGCGATCCTTGCACACTTGTATACAAGTGGACAAGTTGCGGTCGGAGGAGCAGGATGCGGCCATGTCCCCGATCTCGAGCGCCCGCCGGATGAGCGGGAGCCAGCTCGTCTACGAGGAGCTGCTCGCGCGCATCCAGGACCTCCGGCTCGAGCCCGGTCGGCGCCTCTACGAGCCGGAGCTCGCGGCCGAGCTCGGGGTGAGCCGCACTCCCCTGCGCGAGGCCCTCCGCCTCCTGCTGGCCGAGGACCTGCTCGAGCAGCTGCCGACCGGCGGGATGGTCGTGCGCCGCCTGTCGACCCGGGACGCCGCCGAGCTCTATGCCGTCCGTGCGCGCCTCGAGGGGCTCGTCGCCGGCGCCGCGGCCGAGCGGGTGACGGACGCCGACGCCGGTCGGCTGCATTCGCTGCTCCGGCGCAACGCCGCCCTCGCTGGCCTCGCCGAAGGCGCGATGGAGTCGGGCCACGAGATCCACGTCGAGCTCGAGCGGATCGCCGACCATGCGTGGGGCTCCCGGATGCTCGGCCAGATCGAGGGCCAGCTGGCCCGCTACCGACGGTTCAGCAACGCCTCCGCCGACCGCCGCGCCGCCGCCCTCTCCGAGCACCGGGGCATCATCGACGCCGTCGTCGCCGGAGACTCGGCGCTCGCCGCCGCGCGAGCCGAGGAGCACGTCCTCGCGGCCCGAGAGGAGACGCTCGCCCAGCTGGGGACGGCCCTCGACGGGCAGACCACGTCCTGACCCGAGGAGCCCGTCGCGGGACTCAGCGAGCGTCGGCGAGGAAGCGCAGGAGGATCATCGGGATCGCTCCCCCGGCGCGGAGCAGGTCGACCTCGGTCGTGGTCTCGACCGCCGCCACGAGTCCCAGCCGGTCCACCCGACCGGCCCCTGTCGCGCGCCGGACCCGGACGACCGCGCGCGGGTCGAGCGACTCCGCCTCCACGTCGACCTCGAACCGGTCCGTCGCCGAGATCTCGCCGAGCTCCGACCGCACGTCGGCCGGGAGGACGAGCGGCATGATGCCCATGCCGATGAGGTTGGTCCGATGGATCCGCTCGAAGGACGCGGCGAGGACGGCACGCACGCCGAGCAGGTGCTGGGCCTTGGCCGCCCAGTCGCGCGAGCTCCCGGTCCCGTAGCGCTCCCCGGCGATGACCACGGTCAGAATGCCCGTGCCGCATGGCGTTCGGCGACCGCGAACACCGTCGTCACCGACCCGTCGGCGTGCCGTGTCGTCCCCGGGCTTCCGCCCGGGACGAGGGCGTTGACCATGGTCCGGCTGACGAAGGCGCCGCGCACCATCGCCTCCCAGTTGCCGCGTCTCGCCGCAGCCGCGGCGCCGATGCCGCGCGACGCCTCGGTCAGTGACCCGGAGGGACGGCGGCGAGGCCGGGGTCCTGCCCGTGCCGGTCCAGGGCGCGTCCAACCCAGCCCGATGCGACGAGCTCGTCGACGACCGACCGGACCCAGCCGACGGGCTCCTCGTCGTGGCGACGGGACACGGCGACGGCCTGCGGGATCTGCATGAAGGCGCCGTCGAGGACACGGGTGCCGGGGTGGGCGGCGACCCACGCCTCGACCGGCTGCCGCACCCCGGCGGCGACCTCGAGGCCCTGCTCGGCGAAGACGTCGACCCCCTCGCTGCCCCGGACGAGGTCGGCCTCGGCCAGCGTCCGCGTCAGGTGGAGGTCGTAGGCGGAGCCGAGCTTGACACCGACCCGGACGCGCGGACGGTCGACG
Source organism: uncultured Actinomycetota bacterium (assembly GCA_963752365.1). Lineage (GTDB taxonomy): Bacteria > Actinomycetota > Actinomycetes > Actinomycetales > Dermatophilaceae > CAVVXY01. The sequence continues at coordinate 42,213 of CAVVXY010000008.1, read as the reverse complement.
TCGGAGACCTCGCGCAACGGTGAGTCGTCGCGGACCGCATACGCACCCTCGATGACGACGTAGGCCGCCGTGAAGGCGAGCTCCTCGGCGCGCACGGGGTCGATCGCGAGGAAACAGACGTCCGCGAGACCGTCCCGCACCGCGTCGACCGAGCGCCGAGCGGCGTCCCACAGCACGAGCTCGACGGGGACGCCGAGACGGTCGGCCAGCTCGCCGGCCAGGTCGACCGAGACGCCCGCCGGGTGCTCGGACGACCCGTTCGTCAGGACCGCGTTGCCGAGGTTGATCGACGCGCGGAGGGCGCCGGTCGGCGCGAGGGCTCGGGCGGGCGGCAGGGTCGTCATCCGGTGATGCTCCCATCCTCGCCGACCCGGCTGCATAGTCTGACCGGCATGGCGACGCTCTTCACCAGGATCATCGATGGCGACATCCCCGGGCGGTTCGTCTGGGCCGACGAGGAGTGCGTCGCCTTCCTGACGATCGAGCCGATCACCCCCGGTCACACCCTCGTCGTGCCCCGCGCCGAGATCGACCAGTGGACGAATGCGGACGCCGCGACCCTCGCGCACCTCATGTCCGTGGCCCGCCACGTCGGTCTCGCCCAGCAGGCCGAGTGGCAGGCGCCGCGCGCCGGCGTCCTCGTCGAGGGCTTCCTCGTCCCCCACCTCCACATCCACGTGTGGCCGGCGCAGTCTCCCGCCGACTTCGACCTCCACGACGTCGACAACGACCCGGGCGATGTGGCCCTCGACGACGCGGCCGAGCGCATTCGCACCCGCCTGCGCGCGGCCGGACACGACGCCCACGTCCCCGGCCCGGGGCCCCTGCCGCGCGGCTGACCCGGCCGCCCGTCGCCTCACAGGCGGTGGACAGCGGCCTCAACGGGTCGCCATGAACGGCTCCGGCGCAATGGACCCATCACGTCCACGCCCCACCGGAGGCCCCCATGTCCCTCGTCCTGCTCGCCGCCGACCTCGTCGCCCTCGCGATCCTCGTCCTCGGCTGCTTCCTGCCCCGCCACCGTCGCCGGGACCTCGTCGTCTCCTATGCGGGAGTCAACGTCGGGGTCCTCGCCGTCACGAGCGCCCTCGCGACCCACACGGTGAGCGCCGGGCTCGGGCTCGGGCTGTTCGGCGTCCTGTCGATCATCCGGCTGCGCTCGGAGGAGCTCGCCCAGCACGAGATCGCCTACTACTTCGCGGCCATCACGCTCGGGCTGCTCGGCGGACTCGGCAGCACGACCCAGCTGCCCTGGGTCCTCGGTCTCATGGCCCTCGTCGTCGTCGCCATCGCCGCCGGCGACGTGGTCGGCGGGACGGCGGTCCGGCAACAGGTCATCCTCGACCGGGCGCACCTCGACAGCGCGTCCGCGACCGCCCACCTCGAGTCGATCCTCGGCGGCCGGGTCACCGAGGTGAGCATCATCCGCACCGACCTCGTCAACGACACGACCCATGTCGCCGTGCGACGGGTGCCGCACCGCATCGCCGCCGGAAGGGCCGCGGCGGTCGAGGCCCCCACCGCCGAGCGGATCGACCGATGACGGCGGCGACCACGATGCCGGACCTGCGGGCCCTGCCCGCCGTCGGCCTCGCCGAGCTCGTCGAGGCCGCCGACCGCCAGGTCCGGGTCGACCGCAAGTACGTCCTCCCTCGCGCCGCCCTCGACCGGCTCGTCGACGCGGCCACCGGGGCGGGTGGGGTGCGTGCCCTCGAGATCGACGACCGCCGCGCCTTCGGCTACTCCTCGCTCTACTTCGACACCCCCGACCTGCACTGCTTCCGAGCAGCGGGCCAGGGCCGGCGGCGGCGCTTCAAGGTGCGCACCCGCGACTACCTCGGCAGCGGCGACAGCTGGCTCGAGGTCAAGGTGCGAGGCCCCCGCGACACGACCGTCAAGGAGCGAATGCCGTCCGCCCCCGGCCTCCGGCGCATCGCCGGCGAGGACGCGGCCTTCGTCGCCGGCCGGCTCCGCGCCCATGGGATCGACGACTTCCCGAGCGGACGGCTCCGCCCGCGGCTCGCGACGACCTACGTCCGCTCGACGCTGCTGCTCGACGGCGCGTCCGGCGGCGACCGCGCGACGATCGACGTCGACGTGACGTGGGAGTCGGTCGGCACGGGTCGACGGCTCAGCCGTCCGGACCTCGCGATCGTCGAGACAAAGGCCGGCTCGACACCCACGTCCCTCGACCGCCTCCTCTGGTCCCAGCGCCACCGCCCGACCCGGGTCAGCAAGTACGGCGTCGGCGTCGCGGCCCTCGAGCCCGACGCACCCGACCTCAAGTGGCACCGCGTTCTCGCCCGAGACGTCCGGCGGTGATCGCCACGTCCCCCTCCCCCACGGCTCCGGCCGCACCAGCACCCACTGACGTTGGTGACCCGAAAAGGGCACCGCAGCAAAGGAACCCATCATGAACAAGCCCACGCGCATCACCGCCGCGATCGTCGCCGCGACCGCGGCCCTCGCCCTCGCCGGCTGTGGCTCGGCGGCCGTCTCGACGACCTCGGCGGGTGCCGCCGCGGGGAGCGGCGTCGCCGCGACGAGCGTCGCGAGCAGCTCGGTCGAGGCGTTGTCCGACAACGCCTCGAGCCACGCGGAGGCCGACGACGCCGCCTACGACGCGGCGACCGCCGTCCAGGTCACGCTCGCCGACGCCGGCAGCACAACGACGGGGGACGGCGTCAGCGTCGACGGCAACACGGTGACGATCACCGCGCCCGGCACCTACGTCCTCTCCGGCACGCTGACCGACGGTCAGGTCCTCGTCGACAGCTCGGCCGAGGGCAAGGTCCGCGTCGTCCTGTCCGGTGCCTCGATCACGAATGCCGACGGCTCGGCATTCGTCGTCACCGCCGCCGACGAGGCGGTCGTCGTCCTCGCCGACGGCACGACGAGCTCCCTCACCGACGGCTCCGGCTACGACACGTCGGCAGAGGACGCGCCCAACGCCGCGCTCTTCTCGATGGCCGACCTGACGATCGGCGGCACCGGGACGCTCGAGGTCACCGGTCGCACGAACGACGGGATCGCCTCCAAGGACGGACTCGCCATCCTCGGCGGGACGATCACCGTCACCGCAGTCGACGACGGTATCCGCGGCAAGGACTACGTCATCGTGAGCGGAGGCGACGTGACCGTCACCGCCGACGACGACGGCGTCAAGTCCGACAACGAGACCGACGACACGGTCGGCTACGTCCTCGTCGAGGGCGGGACCGTCAAGATCTCGGCCGGCGACGACGGCGTCCACGCCGAAGGCGACCTCGCGATCAGCGGGGGCACGGTGTCCGTCACGACGTCGAACGAGGGCCTCGAGGGCGCGACGATCACGATCGCCGGCGGGAAGACCTCGGTCGTCGCGAGCGACGACGGGCTCAACGCCTCCTCGGGCAGCTCCTCCGGCACCACGGGGGGCGGTCCCGGCGGCGGTGGCGGGATGCAGGACGACGGCTCCCTGCTCACGATCAGCGGCGGCGTCCTCGCCGTCGACTCCGGCGGCGACGGCCTCGACTCCAACGGCTCGGTCGTCATCAGCGGCGGCACGACGACGGTGTCCGGCCCGACGAGCAACGGCAACGGCGCCCTCGACTCCAACGCCGGAATCACGATGACCGGCGGCACGGTCCTCGCCGGCGGCAGCAGCGGAATGGCCGAGACGCCGGACGACGGCGACACCGGCTGGGTCCAGGTGACCTTCTCCTCCGTCGTCGCGGCCGGGCAGACCGTCACCGTGCGCTCCGGGGACGACGTCGTCGCGACCTTCACGACGACGAAGGAGACCGCCAACCTCGTCGCCGCGGCGGACGGCATCACCGACGGGCAGAGCTACGACGTCTACGTCGGCGACCGCAAGGTCGCGACCGTCACGGCGGGCCAGGCGACCGCCGGCGGGATGGGCGGCGGGATGGGCGGTGGCGGCGGACGCCCCTGACCAGACCCCGGCAACGACGGCCCCTCCCGCATCCCGCGGGAGGGGCCGTTCGCGTGGCAGGGATTGCATGGGAAGCACGTGGAATCCCCACAGGATCAACACAATTCGCACCGCCACAGTCGTCCCATGACGACGACGACCCCGCTCCCGACCGCGGAGCAGCAGCCCACCCCGCCGACCGGACCCAGCCCGCGCACCCCGCGCGTGAGCCGCCGCGCCCTCATCGGGGGCGGCCTCGCCGGTCTCGTGGCGGTCGGCGGCGGCAGCGCCTGGGGGCTCGACCGCTACGTCCTCGACCACGTCGAGGTGACCGGCGCCTCCTCGCAGCAGTCCTCGGTCGCCGTCGCCGACGCGAGCACGAGCGGCACCGCCACGGCGAGCAGCTACGCGAGCGACACGGCCAGGATCGCCATCACCAAGCACACGTCCGGCTCCGGGTCGGACACCGTCACGTGGTTCGTCGCCGACATCACGGTGACCGACGCGACGATCGTCCGCTCGGCCTTCGCCGAGGACGAGTTCGGGACCAACATCATCGCCAACCCGTCCGCCATCGCCGAGCAGGCCGGCGCCGTCCTCGCGATCAACGGCGACTACTACGGCTTCCGCGACACCGGGATCGTCATCCGCAACGGCGTCGCCTACCGCGACGCGGGCGCCCGGCAGGGTCTCGCCTTCGGCACCGACGGCTCGATGCGGCTCTACGACGAGACGACGACCAACGCCGCCGCGCTCCTGGCCGAAGGGGTGTGGAACACGCTCTCCTTCGGCCCGGGCATCGTCGACGGCGGCGCCGTCGTCGACGGCATCGACGACATCGAGATCGACACGAACTTCGGCAACCACTCCATCCAGGGGCAGCAGCCGCGGACCGGCGTCGGCATCGTCGCGGACAACCACTTCCTCTTCGTCGTCGTCGACGGCCGGAGCACCGGCTACAGCCGTGGGGTGACGATGACCGAGTTCGCGCAGCTCTTCGTCGAGGAGGGCGCGACCGTCGCCTACAACCTCGACGGCGGCGGCTCCACGGCGATGGTCTTCGACGGAGCCCTCGTCAACAACCCGCTCGGCAAGGGCCAGGAGCGCGGCACGAGCGACATCCTCTACGTCGCGGGCTGAGGTGCGTGGCCGTGATCGTCCTCATCCCCAGCTACGAGCCGGACCGTCGCCTCCTCGACCTCCTCGACGACCTCGCCGGCCAGACGGTCGTCGTCGTCGACGACGGCAGCGGCGCGGCATTCCGGACCGTCTTCGACGCCGCCCGCGCGCGGGGGGCGACCGTCCTGCATCACGAGGTCAACCGCGGCAAGGGCGGCGCGCTCCGCACGGGGTTCGCGCACATCGCCCGGACCCACCCGGGCGCTGCGATCGTCTGCGCCGACAGCGACGGGCAGCACTCCCCCGTCGACATCCTCCGCGTCGCGGCCCGGCTCGAGGCGACCGACGCCGACGTCGTCCTCGGCGCGCGCCGCTTCACCGGCCGGGTTCCTGCCCGCTCCCGCATGGGGAATGCCGTCACCTCCCGGCTCTTCGCCCTCGCCGCCCGCCGGCGGCTCGTCGACACCCAGACCGGCCTGCGCGCCTACCCGGCGCGGCTCGTCCCGTGGCTCCTGACGGTCCGCGGGGACCGCTTCGAGTACGAGCTGCGGCTCCTCCTGCGCGCCTGCGCCGAGGGGCTGCGGATCGAGGAGGTCGACATCGCGACGATCTACCTCGACGACAACGCGTCCTCGCACTTCCGTCCGCTCCGTGACTCCGCGCTCGTGTACGGCCAGCTGCTCTCCTTCGCGGCGTCATCGCTGACCGGCTTCGCCATCGACATCGCCGCACTCGCCGTCCTCATGTCCGTGACCGGACACCTGACGGCGGCCGTCGTCGGCGCCCGGCTGCTCAGCGCGAGCGTCAACTTCGCGCTCAACCGGTGGTGGGTCTTCGGTCGGCGGGATCGGATCGGCCTCGCAAGGTCGCTCCGGCGCTACGCCCTCCTCGCCGGCGCAGTGCTCCTGACGAACGTCGCCCTCATGCACCTCCTGCTCCCGCTGACCGGCTCGCTCGTCGTCGCCAAGGTCGTCACCGAGGTGGCACTCTTCGTCGCGAGCTTCGGCGTCCAGCGCGGGCTCGTCTTCGCGCGACCGGCCCGCGTGCAGGAGGACACGGACGCACCCGCGGCATCAGCGAGCCGTGCCGCCTGAGGTACCCGAGGCGGGGAGGACCGCGCCTGCGATGCTGGCGCCGTGCCCTCCCCGCGTCGACTGGTCCTCCTGCTCGTCGGCTGCGTCATCCTCGGTGTCGGCGTCGCCACGCTGCTCACCGCGGACCTCGGCTCGGACGGCTACTCCACCCTCGTCAACGGGATCGCCCTCGCGACCGGGATGAGCTTCTTCCTGGCCAACGCGATCGTCAGCGCCCTCTTCGTCCTGCTCGCCGCGGCCCGGAGGGTACGCCCCGGGCCGGGCACGATCGTCCAGGTACTCGTCGTCGGGGCCACGGTCAGCCTCCTCCTCGACCGCACCGACCCGCCGGCCAGCCTCGCCCTACGCCTCCTGCTGCTCGTCGCGGCATTCCCGGTCCTGTCGGTCGGCATCGCCGTCTATCTCGGCAGCCAGACCGGCGCCGGGCCGGCCGAGGGGGCGGCCCTCGCATACGACCCGCCGCTGCCCTTCCGATGGAGCTACAGCATCATGCAGGGGCTGGGGGCACTCGCCGGGTGGCTGCTCGGCGCCACCGTCGGGCCGGGCACGATCGCGGTCGTCGTCGCGCTCGGCCCGTGCGTCGACCTGACGAGCCGGCTGCTGCGGCTCGACGTCCACCAGCGGGCAGGGCCGGCATCCGGGGACTGACCCGACCGGTCAGACCGCGTCCGGGCCGCCCTCGAGCAGCCGGCCGAATGCCGCCTCGTCGAGGATGGGCCGGCCGAGCTCTCGGGCCTTGTCCTCCTTGGACCCGGCCCCCGGCCCGACGACGACGAAGTCGGTCTTCTTGCTCACCGAGCCCGAGGACTTGCCGCCACGGGCGAGGATCGCCTCCTTGGCCGAGTCGCGTGACCACTGCTCGAGCGACCCGGTCACGACGACGGTGAGCCCGGCGAGCGTCTGCTCGAGAGAGGCGGCCCGCTCGTCGACCATCCGCACACCCGCCTCGGCCCACCCGTCGACGATCGCGACGTGCCACGCATTGCCCTCGGCGTCGAACCACTGCCGGACGGCCTCGGCGATGACGCCACCGACGCCCTCGGCGCCGGACAGCTCCTCGACCGAGGCGGCGCGGATCGCGTCCATCGAGCCGAAGTGCTGGGCGAGCGCACGCGCGGCCGTCGGACCGACATGACGGATCGAGAGCGCGACGAGGACACGCCAGAGCGGCTGCTCCTTGGCGGACGCGAGATTGTCGACGAGCCGCTGGCCGTTGGCCGAGAGGACGCGACCGTCGACCACGGCCGCCGGGTCGTCGGTCTTCTTGGCGGCCCGGGTGTAGAGCGGGACGCGCGCGATCTCCGGCGCCCCGAGGGCGAACAGCGTGGACTCGTCCTCGATGACGCCGGAGTCGAGGAGGGCGGCGGCCCCCTCCCAGCCGAGCGCCTCGATGTCGAATGCGCCGCGCGACGCGAGCCCGAACAGCCGCTCGCGGAGCTGGGCCGGGCAGGACCGCGCATTGGGACAGCGGATGTCCTTGTCGCCCTCCTTCTCGGGGGCGAGCGCCGTCCCGCACGCGGGGCACCGGGTCGGCATGACGAACTCGCGCTCGCTCCCGTCACGCGCCGCGACGACCGGCCCCAGGATCTCGGGGATGACGTCGCCGGCCTTGCGCAGGACGACCGTGTCGCCGATGAGGACGCCCTTGCGGCGCACCTCGTCGGCGTTGTGGAGGGTGGCCTGCGAGACCGTCGAGCCGGCGACGACGACCGGCTCCATGACGCCGTAGGGCGTGACCCGACCGGTCCGACCGACGTTGACCTCGATCGAGAGGAGCCGGGTGTTGACCTCCTCGGGCGGGTACTTGAACGCGATGGCCCAACGCGGCGCGCGCGAGGTCGAGCCGAGCCGGCGCTGGAGGCCGACGTCGTCGACCTTGACGACGACGCCGTCGATCTCGTGCTCGACGTCGTGCCGGTGCTCGCCGGTGTGGGCGACGAAGGCGAGGACCTCCTCGACGGTGTCCACGACCCGGTAGTGCGGAGACGTCGGCAGGCCCCACGCGTGCATGAGCTCGTAGGCGCGGCTCTGGGTCGTCAGGTCGAAGCCCTCGCGCGCCCCGATGCCGTGGACGAGCATGTGCAGGTCGCGGCTCGCCGTGACGCGAGGGTCCTTCTGCCGCAAGGACCCCGCCGCCGTGTTGCGCGGGTTGGCGAAGGGCGCCCTACCCGCCTCGACGAGGCTCGCGTTGAGCTCGGCGAAGGACTCGATCGGGAAGTAGACCTCCCCGCGCACCTCGACGAGACCGGGCACGTCGTCGCCGGTCAGCCGCTCCGGGATGTCCGTGATCGTGCGGACGTTGAGCGTCACGTCCTCCCCGGTCCGGCCGTCGCCGCGGGTCAGCGCGCGGACGAGCCGTCCACCCTCGTAGAGCAGGTTGACGGCGAGACCGTCGATCTTGAGCTCGCAGAGGAAGCGCGCCCCCGCTCCGACCTCGCGTTCGACCCGCTCGGCCCAGGCCCGCATCTCCTCGTCGGTGAAGGCGTTGTCGAGGCTGAGCATCCGCTCGCGGTGGTCGACGGCCGTGAAGTCGGTGGAGAACACCGCGCCGCCGACGAGCTGCGTCGGGCTCTCCGGGGTCCGCAGGCTCGGGTGCGCCTCCTCGATCTCGTTGAGACCGCGGATGAGCCGGTCGTAGTCCCCGTCGCTGATCGTCGGCGCGTCCCTGACGTGGTAGGCGAACTGCGCCGCCGTCGCCTGCTCCGCGAGGTCGGCCCACTCCGCGCGAATGCCCTCGGGCACCTCCGCGGGCACCTCGCCGCTGCCGTGCTCCGCCTGCGTCGGCTCTGTCGTCACCCGCCCCATCCTGCCCCACGGGACCGACAGAGCGACCGCGCCGTCGCTCCTCCGCGGCTACCATGAGCGAGGGCGCGCAGGACCGCCCGACGTCCGCTCGAAGGAGCCCAGCTCCCCTGCACTGCACCACCTCTCGTGCCGACCGACCTCCTTCGGCCCGACCTCGCGGACGCCGGGCCACCCAAGGAGGCCGTCATGGCCAGCTCACTGCCCGACCGTCCCTCGCTCGACCGGCTCCGCCGCGACGCCCGACGACTCCAGCGCGCCGTCGAGGCGGGCGACGACCACGCCGTCCAGCTCGTCGGGCGCCACCACCCGGCCGGCGCGAGGGTGCTCGCCGAGCCCGCGGCATTCCGCCTCCACGACGCGCAGCTGACCGTCGCGCGGGCCCACGGCTTCTCGGGCTGGCCGGCGCTCGTCCACTACGTCGAGATCGCCGCACCGCTGACCCGGGTCCCCGGAGACGTGCCCGACGCGGGCCTCGACCCCGCCGGCCGCTTCGCCGCGCTCGCCTGCCTGCGCTACGACGGCAGCGACTCCCCCGACCGCTGGGCGAATGCAGCGGGGCTGCTCGCCGCCGACCCCACCCTCGTCGAGGAGTCGGTGTGGGCCGCGGCAGCGGCGCTCGACCCGGTCGCCCTCGCCGGGCACCTCGCCGGGGACCCGGCCCTCGCGACGGCGAGCGGCGGCCCCTTCGACTGGCCCCCGCTGCTCTACCTCGCCTACTCGCGCGTTCCCGTCGAGCGCACCGCCGAGGAGGTCGGGGAGGCCGTGCGGCTCCTCCTCGCCGCCGGCGCGGACCCGGACACCGGCTACCTCTGGGCCGGCCTCTCGACCCCGTTCACCGCGTTGACCGGGGCGTTCGGCGGCGGCGAGCAGGGCATCCGCCGGCAGCCGCCGCACCCGCATTCGACCCTCCTCGCGACGCTCCTGCTCGACGCGGGGGCCGACCCCGTCGACGGCCAGGCGCTCTACAACCGGATGTTCACCCGGGAGGACGACCACCTCCGACTCCTCTTCGCCCACGGCCTCGGGGACCGGACCGGCGGGCCGTGGTCCCGACGGCTCGGCGAGGCCCTCGAGGCGCCGGCGCAGATGTTCGACCGGCAGGTGCGCTGGGCCGCCGAGCACGGCTTCACAGAGCGACTCGCCCTGCTCGCCGAGCGCGGCATCGCCGCCGACGGTGTCCCGGTGCGGACGTGGTCGGTGCCGGCCGACCCCGACGCCCTCGTCGACGGGCGGACCCTGCTCCACGACGCCGCCTGGGAGGGTGAGCTGGACCGCGTCGAGGCGCTGCTCGCCGCGGGTGCCGACCCCGGCATTCGCGACCTGACGTACGGGACGACGCCGCTCGGCTGGGCCGAGCACGCCTTCCAGACCGAGGTCGCCGAACGGTTGCGCCCGCTCACGACCGACTGACGGGGGTCAGTGCCGTCGCCGCAGGAGCGACCCCCACCCGGCGGCGGGCCGGCCGACGATGAGCGCGGCGACGAGGACGAGCGCGAAGCCGCCGAGCTGGGCCGGCCCGAGGTGCTCGTCGAGGACGAGGACGCCGAGGGCGACGGACACGACGGGGATGAGGTAGGTGACCGTCGAGCTGACGACCGCCCCGGCGTCGCGGACGACGTCGAACTGGAGCGTGTACGCGAGACCGGTGCCGACGGCGCCCAGCGCCACGGTAGCGAGGAGCGCGGCCCACACGTCCTGGCTCGACGCCGAGGGGGCCAGCGACCACGGGGCCGAGAGGGTCGCCCGCTGTGTCCACCACCAGACGAGCGTCACGGGGACCATGAGCGCGCTCCCCGCGAGGAGGACGGCGGCGGGCTGGGAGAGGCCGCCGAGGTCCGCCTGGGCGAGGTGGCGGCGGATGTAGGGCCAGCCGATGCCGTAGCAGATGCCGCCCGCGAGCGTGATGCCGAAGCCGACGAGATCGGGGCGCCCGCTCGTCGACCACGGCTCGCTGATGACGAGGACGCCCACGAAGCCGAGCGCGACGGCGAACAGCCTTGAGCCCGTTGCCTTCTCGGCCGGGATCAGCAGGAGGGTGAAGATGACCATCGCGATCGGCGTGATCGAGTTGCCGATGCCGGCGAGGGCGCTCGAGACCCGTGTCTCGCCGAGGGCGAAGAGGGTGAACGGCAGCGCGGTGAGCAGGACGCTCGCGACGAAGATGTGCCCCCACGTGCGGCGCGACCGGGGCAGCCGGCCGCCCGACGTGCGGAGCAGCCCATAGACGATCGCGGCCCCGAAGACGATGCGGAGGGCGGCGATCTGGATCGGAGCGAGGGCGCGCAGCCCGAACTTCATGAGGAGGAAGCTCGAGCCCCAGATGAGGGCGAGCGCGAGGAACTTCAGCTGCCAGGGGGTGCGGCGGGTCGCGGGTGACACGGCGCCTCCCGTCACGGTGGTCGCGGTCATGGGTCCGTCCTCAGGCATGGGCTCGGTCGGTCAGGTCGCGGGCGAGGTCGCGCGCTGTCCGGTAGACGCTCGAGGCCCCGGTCGGCGTGAGGCCCGCGAGGCCGCAGGTCGGTGAGACGACGACGTCGGCGAGCCGGTCGCCCTGCAGACCGGTCCGCTCCCACGCGTCGAGGAGCAGCCGGACCGCCGCCTCCCGGGTGCCGCTGCCGTCGCTCGGCAGGCACCCGGCGTGGAGCCCGGTCCCGCCCTCGACGGTCGCGGCGACGGACTCCCACCCGGCCGGCGAGAGGAGGGTCGTGTCGATCGAGATCGCGCCGGCGCCGACGTTGCGGAGCACGGGGATCGGCGGCGCCGCGGCGCAGCAGTGGACGACCGTCGGGCGATCCCCGGCGGCGGCGAGGACGGTGCGAATGCCGTCCGCCGCCCGCTGCGGGTCGACCGTCCGGACCCGCCCGTAGCCGGACTGGGTCGGCAGGGAGCCGGAGAGGACGGCGGGCAGCGACGGCTCGTCGAGCTGGAGGACGAGCCGGGCTCCGGGGACGAGCCGCTCCACGGTCGCCAGGTGCGCGGCGACGCCGGCGGCGAGCGACTCGGCGACATCGCGGGCCGCGCCGTCGTCGACGAGGGCCCGCTCCCCGCGGTTCAGCTCGACGGACGCGGCCAGGGTCCACGGTCCCGCGACCTGGACCTTGAGCTCGCCCTCGTAGCCGTCGAAGGCCTCCGCGAGCTCGTCGAGGTCCTGCCGCCACAGCGAGGCGGTGCGGCCCGCGTCGCGTCCGGGCCGGTCGACGAAGCGCCAGCCGGCCGGCTGGAGGTCGACATGGAGGTCGACGAGCAGCCCGGCGGACCGACCGATGATGTCGGCGCCCGGTCCGCGGGCGGGCAGCTCGGGCAGGTGCGGGAGGTCGCCGTCCCCGAGGACCTCACGGACGAGGCGGAGGGCCGCCCCGACGTCCGTACCCGGCAGCGAGCCGACCCCGGTCGCGCGGGTCATGCGCGACCTCCCCGCCCGTCGAGGGGTCGTGACACGCGCGGGATCACGCGTCGACCTCCGCGTGTCGTGACCCTTCGACCATCGCGACGACGCTCGCCGGGACCTGCTCCGTCGGGGAGAACGGCGCCGTTCGCGGGTCGCCGAAGCGGGTCTCCAGCGGCACGATGCCGATCCACGCGGCGGTCGGCTCGTCGGGGACGTCGCTCCATGCGTTCCGCGTCTTGACGATCCACGAGCCGTCGGTGATCGGGAGGGCGAGCGCGAGGGTCGCGGCCCGCTCCTTGGCCATCGTCGCCCGGACCTCGGTCAGGCGGCCGGGGAGAATGCGCTCGGAGAGGGCGTCGAGGGCCCGCTCCGCGTCGCCGCCGTCGAGCGCCTCGAGATGCCCGCGCACGACGGCCGAGCGGTAGTTGGCCGAGGACTCGAAGGTCGTGTGGGCGACGACGAGGGCGTCGAGGTGGGTCACGCAGATCGCCGCGCTCGCGCCCGCGGCGACGTGGCGCAGCGCCCCCGCACCCGTGGAGCCGTGGACGAGGAGGCGGTCGCCGTCGCGGGCGACGAGAACGGGGACGACCCACGGCTCCCCGTGGACGACGGTCGCGAGGGTCCCGACCAGGGCGGCGTCGAGGACCGCGTCCAGGTCGGCGCGCGCCTCGCTGCCCCGCTCGCGGTGTCGGTGGAGCCGTTCGGTCGGGGAGGTCGTCACCGGCCCATTCAAGCACCGATACCGGACTGGTCGACACGACCACAATGCATTCGATCGAGAGACCAGTATGGTGGTCGAATGCCGCGCTCCCCCCGGGCAGCCGACGTCGCCCTCTCCCTGCCGGACAACGAGGCCCCGCTCCGGCACCGCGTCGCCGACGCCCTCGTTGCGGCGATCGCCGAGCGACGGCTCCGGCCCGGCGACGACCTCCCCTCGACCCGCGTCCTCGCCGACCGGCTCGGGGTCTCCCGCGCCCCTGTCGTCGCGGCCTACGACGAGCTCGCCGCGGCCGGCTTCGTCGTCAGCACGCCGGGATCCGGGGCCGTCGTCGCCCCCGGCGCCGACCTCGCGGCCCGGGCCGGTGCCGGGACCCACGTCGCGGAGTGCCCACCGTCGCGACCGGCCGCCGCGGTGACCCGGGCGGGCCCGGTCCCGGTCCGTTGGGACCTGCGACCCGGCCGGCCGGACACCAGCCTCATCGACCCCACGGCGTGGCGTCGCGCGTGGCGCCGTGCCGGCGGCTCGGTGCCCGGTCACGACGCCGGGGAGCCGCCCGCCCACGCCGAGCTGCGCACGGCCCTCGCCGACCACCTCCGCCGGACCCGCGGCATCGCCGCCGACGCCGACCGGCTCCTCGTCGTCCCCGGCGTCGCCGCGACCCTGCACGCCCTCCCGGCGGCGCTCGGGCTCGTCGACCGGAGGGTCGCGCTCGAGGACCCGGGCTACGCGGAGGCATGGACGGCATTCGCCCGCGCCGGTGCGCGACTCGTCGCCGTCCCCGTCGACGAGGACGGGCTCGACCCCGCCCGCCTGCCCGCCCGGACCGCCGCCGTCTACGTGACCCCGTCGCACCAGTACCCCCTCGGCGCGCGCATGCCGGTGACCCGTCGCGCCGACCTGCTCGCCTGGGCCGAGCGGCAGGACGGGATCGTCATCGAGGACGACTACGACGGCGAGTTCCGCTACGACGTCTCACCGCTCCCGGCCCTGCGCTCGCTCCCGGGGGCCGAGGAGCGAGTCGTCTACGTCGGCACGGCGAGCAAGCTCATCGCGCCGACGCTGCGCGTCGCGTGGCTCCTCCCGCCCCCGCACCTCCTCGAGCCGCTGCGCCGCGAGCTGCACCGCCGCGAGCTCGTCGTCAACGAGGCGACCGGTCTGGCCCTCGCCGACTTCTTCGGCTCCGGGGCGGCCGCGGCCCACCACGCGCGCGCCGGGCGGACCTACGCCGCGCGCCGGGCCCGCCTCGTCCGGGCGCTCGAGCGTCACCTGCCCGAGCTCGGCCTCTGCGGCGTCGACGCCGGGCTCCACCTCGTGCTCCGGCTCCCCGACGACGCTCCTGACCACGAGGTCGTCGACGACCTCGCCGGCCGCGGTCTCGCGGCCAACCCGCTCTCCGCCTATGCCGTCGACGACGACCGGGTCGGGCTCGTCCTCGGCTACGCCGGGCTGCCGGAGACGCAGGCCGACGCCGCCGTCCGCACCCTCGCCGAGGTCGTACGCCCGCTGCTCAGCCGATGAGGTCGGCGAGGTCCTGCTCGACGATGGCCCGGTCCTCGGGGTCCGCGACCTCGACGGCGGTCGCCCGCGCGAGCGCCTCACGCCCCTCGGCCTCCCGCCCGAGGGCGAGGAGGGCGCGGGCGCGGAGCTCGTGCGCGTAGGCGAGGTCGAAGTCGGCGATCCGGTGGGTCAGGCAGTCCTCGAGCATCCGGTCGCCGTAGGTGAGCGCATCGGCCGGACGGCCGAGCGACAACCATGCCTTGCCGATCATGTAGTTGGCGCGGATCTCGTTGTCCGGGGCCGAGGTCGGCGTCTGCGACCAGTGGAATGCCGCGGTGTACGCCCGCCGGACCAGCTCCTCGTCCTCCCGCGTCGTCCGGTCGGTCCGGGTGAGCAGCGGCCAGATCGTGTTGTTGACGGCGACGGCGACCTCGCGGTCCCGGTCCGGCGTCAGCCCGTCGTCCTCGCCCGTCGCCCACTCGGGCAGCTGCTCCCCCGTCTCGACGACGCTCTTGAGGTTGTCGAGCAGCCACTCCCACCCGTCGCGGACGCCGGCGGCGACGCGCGGGCTCGACGCGAGGCCCGAATGCGTGAGCCGCAGTCTCGTCAGGCCGTCCCCGACCGCGGCGAGGGTCCACGTGAGCGTGCCGACGCGTTCGGCGGCGAGCTCGCCGCCGTAGACCGGCTGCCACGTCTGCTGGAGCCTGGTCGGTGCCTGGAGCGAGACGACCGTGCCACGGGTCGCCTCGCGCCCGTCGGGCAGGAGGGAAACGTAGTCGGCACCCTCGGCGAGGTCGGCCGGATAGCGCGTCGCGTGCCACCACCGGGCGATGCCGTCGCCGGTCGCGACGAGCCGCCAGACCGCGTCGATGTCGCCGCGGACGAACCGCTGGTAGTGGTGCGCGCTCTCGCTCATGCACCCCTCCTGCTGGCCTCGGCGATCGTCGCCGAGCCGACGACCCGTGTCCCGTCGTAGAGGACGACGGACTGCCCGGGCGCGACGCCGCGCACCCGCTGCTCGAGCCGGACGACGACCTCCTCGCCCTCAGCGGAGACGGCGGCCGGGAACTCCTCGCCGTGGGCGCGGACCTGGGCGCCGAGCCGTTGCTCCCCGACCGGCGGCGGCCCGCACCACCGCGCGTGGTCGGCGCGGACGAGGTCGACGCCGAGGAGCTCCCGCGTCCCGATCGTCACCGTGTTGGTCCCCGCGTCGACGCCGACGACGTAGCGCGGCGAGCCGTCGAGGGAGGACCTGTCGAGGCCGAGCCCGCGACGCTGCCCGACGGTGAACCCATAGGCGCCGGAATGCATTCCGACGAGATCACCGTCCGCGTCGCGCACCTCGCCCGGCTGCTCGCCGAGCCGTCTCGTCAGCCAGGCGCGGGTGTCGCCGTCGGGGATGAAGCAGATGTCGTGGCTGTCCGGCTTGCTCGCGACGTAGAAGCCGCGCTCGGCGGCCTCGGCGCGGACGTCCGGCTTCGTCGTGTCGCCGAGCGGGAAGAACGCCCGCGCGAGCTGGTCCGCGTCGAGGACGCCGAGGACGTAGGACTGGTCCTTGGCCGGGTCGACGGCGCGGTGCAGCTCGCGGCCGTCCGGGCCGTCGACGACCTGCGCGTAGTGGCCGGTCGCGACGGCGTCGAAGCCCGTCGCGAGCGCCTTGTCGAGGAGCGCGGCGAACTTGATCCTCTCGTTGCAGCGCAGGCAGGGGTTGGGAGTCCGTCCGGCCGCGTACTCGGCGACGAAGTCCTCGACGACGTCGCGCCGGAAGCGGTCGGCGAGGTCCCAGACGTAGAAGGGGATGCCGAGCCGGTCGGCGACCCGGCGAGCGTCTCCCGCGTCCTCGATCGTGCAGCAGCCGCGGGCCGACTCGCGCAGCCGCGAGGCATTCTGCGAGAGGGCGAGGTGGACCCCGACGACCTCGTGACCGGCGTCGAGCATCCGGGCGGCGGCGACGGCGGAGTCGACGCCGCCGCTCATCGCGGCGACGACCCTCATCGGGCGACCGCCATCGCGCGCCGTCCCGCCGCGACGGCCTCGGGGAATGCAGCGACGAACGCGTCGACGTCGGCGGCCGTCGACGTGTGCCCGAGGGTCAGTCGCAGGGCGGTCCCGACGAAGTCGCCGAGCCCGAGAGCGGCGACGACGTGGCTCTGCCGGGCGACGCCCGCGCGACAGGCCGAGCCGGTCGAGCAGGCGACGCCGGCGCGGTCGAGGACGTAGAGCAGCGCCTCGGAGTCGGTGTCGGGGACGAGGAGGTGGGCGTGGCCGGGCAGCCGGCGGCTCGTGTCGCCGGGCGTCCACGTCCCCGTCACCTCGGTGTCCGCGTCGAGCGCGGCCGCCCGGTGCAGGAGGTCGTCGCGCAGCGCCGTGACCCGCGCGGACTCCTCCTCGAGCAGCGCGACGGACTCGGTGGCCGCGACGGCGAAGCCTCGCGCACCCGCGGCATTCAGGGTGCCGGAGCGGACGTCCCGCTCCTGCCCTCCGCCATAGGCGATCGGCTCGAGAGTCGCGTCTCGCCGGGCGACGAGCGCGCCGACGCCGACCGGGCCTCCGAGCTTGTGCGCTGTCACGGTCAGCAGGTCGACCCCACTCGCCGCAAAGTCGAGCGGCACGTGCCCGAAGGCCTGGACCGCGTCGCTGTGGACCGGGATGCCGTGCTCGTGGGCCACGGCGGCGATGTCCGCGAGGGGCGAGATCGTGCCGACCTCGTTGTTGGCCCACATGACGGTCACGAGGCTGACCGACCCCGGGTCCGCCCCGATCGCCGCGCGGACGGCGTCGGCGGTCACGATCCCGTCGGGGCCCGGCTCCACCCACGTGACGAGACCCCCCTCCCGCTCGACGAGATGCTCGACCGGCTCGAGGACGGCGTGGTGCTCGAAGGTGGAGGCGACGACCCGGCGGCGGCGGGGGTCGGCATTCGCCCGCGACCGGTGCGTCCCGAGCACGGCGAGGTTGTCGGCCTCGGTCCCGCCGCTCGTGAGGACGACCTCGCTCGGGTGCGCACCGAGGGCGGCCGCGAGCGACTCGCGGGCCTCCTCGACGACCGCGCGGGCAGCCCGTCCGGGGCCGTGGAGCGAGGACGGGTTGCCGACCCGGGTCAGCTCCTCGGCGACCGCAGCGGCCGCCGCGCGACGCAGCGGCGTCGTCGCCGCGTGGTCGAGATAGGCGGTCGGGCTCATCCACGAAGTCTACGAAGCGCGTGACGCGGCGCGTGACCTCCCCGGGGGTGCCTCGTTGTCAGGGCACACGAGGTCGTCGACGTGGACGGCCCAGACGCAAAGGACACCGAGCATGCCCCTGCGCCCCACCACCCGAGCCGCCGCCGCCGCGGCCGCCGGCTTCGCCGCATTCGCCCTCCTCGCCCCGAGCGCGCCGAGCGTCGCGGCCGCCGGTGCGCCGATCCAGCCATGGCTGTCCGCGCAGCTCCGCGCGACCTCCGCCCTCACGCCGACGACCGTCCTCGTCCACGGCACCGACGTCGCCGCCGCCCGTCGCGCCGCACGCTCGGCCGGCCTCCTCGAGAACACGAGCTTCGACCGGATCGGCGTCGTCGTCGCGACCGGCCTGCCCGCCCAGGTCCGCGCCGTCGGCGCCCAGCCCGGCGTCACCTACGTCGAGGGCAACGAGCCGATCCGGATGCATCTCGCGACCTCCAACCTCTCCACGCGGGGCGACGAGGCGCGACTGACCCTGACCGGCGCCAACGGTCTGGCCCTCGACGGCTCGGGCGTCTCCGTCGCGATCATCGACTCCGGTGTCGACCCGACCCACCCGTTCCTCAAGGAGAGGGACGGCAGCTCCGCGGTCGTCAAGAACCTCAAGATGGTCTGCGACCCGCTGACCGAGTCCACGTGCGCGCCTCTCGACGTCGGCACCTCCGTCGACACCGACACGCTCTCCGCGGGCGGACACGGCACCCACGTGACCGGCATCGCCGCCGGCCGCGACGTCACCCTCTCCGACGGCACGAAGATGCACGGCGCCGCGCCCGGCACCAAGGTCGTCAGCCTGTCGACCGGCGCCGTCCTGTTCATCGTGGGGGCCGACGCCTCGCTCAACTGGGTCCTCGAGCACCACGCCGCGCCCTGCGGAGCCGGCGTCCCCGCGAGCCAGTGCCCGCCGATCAAGGTGACGAACAACAGCTACGGACCGTCCGGGGGCGGCGCCTTCGACCCGAACGGCGCGACCGCCAAGCTCCAGCGGGCCCTCGTCGCCGAGGGCGTCGTCACGGTGTGGGCCAACGGCAACGACGGTGGCGACGGCAGCACGAACCTCTCGAACCCGCCCGGTCAGGACCCGACGCCCGGGATCATCAGCGTCGCCTCCTTCAACGACCAGGGCACCGGCACCCGCAACGGCACCGTGAGCGACTTCTCGAGCCGCGGGCTCAAGGGCTCGGTCAACACCTATCCCGACATCTCGGCTCCCGGTGAGGACATCCAGAGCAGCTGCCGGATCTATCTGCCGATCTGCTCGACGGGCCTGAAGCCGGTCGACGGCGGCGACTACAACACGATCTCCGGCACCTCGATGGCGACCCCGCACATCGTCGGCATCGTCGCCCAGCTGTTCCAGGCCAACCCGGCGGCGACCCCGGCGCAGATCGAGGTCGCGCTCGAGACGACCGCGTACAAGTACGCCGACGGCGCGCCCTACGCGTCGAGCGACGCCGGCGGCTCGACCGCCTTCGACAAGGGCCACGGCCTCGTCGACGTCGTCGCGGCGGCGACCTCGCTCAGCGCGCCTCCGGCGGCCCGCATGCGCCGCTAGGCGCCCACGAACGGCGGTCCATGGGAGGGGATCCCTGCGGACCGCCCGCCGGGGTGGTGTCGATGCGTGCCGACGCCACCCCGGCACCTCGCGGAGGACCTTCCCAACCTCCGCGAAGGCGCATTCGCGGGAGCCGAGGACGAAGCGGGCGCTCCCCCATCCCTTCGTCCCGGCCCGGCGAATGCGGAACCGCCCCGAGCGCTCGGCGCTCGGGGCGGTTCGTCATGAGGACCGCGGTGTTCAGCCCTTGGTGGTCCTGACCGCCTCGGTCGCCTGCGGGAGGACGGTGAACAGGTCGCCGACGACGCCGAAGTCGACGAGCTCGAAGATCGGCGCCTCCTCGTCCTTGTTGACGGCGATGATCGTCTTGGACGTCTGCATCCCGGCCCGGTGCTGGATGGCACCGGAGATGCCGGCCGCGACGTAGAGCTGCGGCGAGACCTGCTTGCCGGTCTGGCCGACCTGGTTGCTGTGCGGGTACCAGCCGGCGTCGACGGCCGCGCGCGAGGCGCCGACCGCAGCGCCGAGCTCGTCGGCGAACGCCTCGACGGGCGAGAAGTCGCCGCCCGTGCCGCGGCCGCCGGAGACGACGATCGCCGCCTCGGTCAGCTCGGGGCGGCCGGTCTTCTCCTTGGGCTTGGACTCGACGATCCGGGCGGTCTTCGCCGCGTCGGAGATCGCGGGCGTCACCTGCTCGACGGTGCCGGCGGCGGCGGACTCCTGCGGAGCGGCCGAGTTGGGCTTGACCGCGATGATCGGCGTGCCGCGTGTGACCGTCGCCTTGACCGTGTAGGACCCGGCGAACACCGACTGGGTCGTCTCGATGCCGTCCGCGCCGGCCTGGACGTCGACGGCGTCGGTGATGAGACCGGACTCGGTCTTGATCGCCAGACGGGCCGCGATCTCCTTGCCACCGGGGTTGCTCGGGATGAGCACGGCGGCCGGTGAGGTCGAGGCGACGAGCTCGGCGAGCACCTCGGCCTGCGGGGCCACGAGGAAGCCGAGCGCGTCGGGGTCGGCGACGGAGTAGACCTTCTCGGCGCCGTACTTGCCGAGGTCGGCGGCCGCGGCTTCGGCGCCCTCGCCGACGAAGACCGCGGACGGCTCGCCGAGGCGCTTGGCGATGGTCAGGAGCTCGAAGGTCGACTTGCGGACGATGCCCGCGGCGTGGTCGACGAGGACGAGAACTTCAGCCATAGGGGATACCTGCTTTCGGGTGCTGTTCTCCCGCGCTGAGCGCAGGACCCAGAGTGGTCAGATGAACTTGCGGGTCGCGAGGAACGCGGCGAGCCTGGTGCCGCCGTCGCCCTCGTCGGCGACGATCTCGCCCTTGTCGCGTGGCGGGCGCTTGGTGAACTCGGTGACCTTGGTCCACGCGGCCGCGAGCCCCACGAGCTCGGCGTCGACGCCGAGGTCGGCGAGGCTCCACGTCTCGACCGGCTTCTTCTTCGCCGCCATGATCCCCTTGAACGACGGATAGCGCGGCTCGTTGATCTGGTCGGTGACCGAGACGAGCGCGGGGAGCGGAGCCTCGATCGTCTCGGACGCGGCGTCGCCGTCGCGGCGGATCGTCGCCTTGCCGCCCTCGACGGTCAGCTCGGAGGCGAACGTCACCTGGGGCAGGCCGAGGCGCTCGGCGAGCATCGCGGGGACGACGCTCATGACGCCGTCGGTCGAGCTCATCCCGGTGAGGACGAGGTCGGGCTGGCCGAGCTTCTTGATCGCCTCGGCGAGGACGAGCGAGGTCGCCGGGGCGTCCGAACCGTGGATCGCGGCGTCGTTGATGTGCACGCCCTTGTGGGCCCCCATCTGGAGCGCCTTCTTGATCGCGTCGGCGGCCTGGTCGGGGCCCATGGTCACGACGGTGACCTCGCCCTCGCCGGCCTCGACGATCTTGAGCGCCTCCTCGACGGCGTACTCGTCGATCTCGGACAGCAGTCCGTCGACGGAGTCGCGGTCGGTCGTGTTGTCGCCCGTGAAGCCCCGATCGGACTGGGCGTCGGGCACGTACTTGACGCAGACAACGATGTTCATGCGTGCTTCTTCCGTTCGTGGGTCGCAGGTCGGGATCGCCGTCCATCCTCTCAGCCGCGCGGGGGCGAACCCATATCCGGACGGCGTGACGGTCACCACCCCCGGCCACCTCCGGCGTACAGACAAATCGACCGAATACAGAGAAGACTTCCCTGTATTCGGTCGAGTTATCGGGTGACCCGATAACTCGACCGGCCGGGCGAATGCCGCTCAGGCGCCCTCGAAGACCGCCTTGCCCGGGCCGTTCTCGACGAAGGAGCGCATGCCGATCTCGCGGTCGCGCGTCGCGAAGAGGGAGGCGAACAGCATTCGCTCGATCTCCAGGCCGGTCTCCAGGTCGGTCTCGAGGCCGCGGTCGATGGCCTCCTTGACGGCCTTGACCGCGTAGGCCGGGCCGCCGACGTAGGGACGGACGCGGGCGACCGCGGCCGCGTAGACGGCGCCGGGCTCCTCGGAGTCGACGACCTCGTCGACGAGCCCGATCGCGAGCGCCTCGTCGGCGCCGACGAAGCGGCCCGAGAAGCACAGCTCCTTGGCCCTCGCCGGTCCGACGAGCCGGGCGAGCCGCTGCGTGCCGCCCGCCCCGGGGATGATCCCCAGGAGGATCTCCGGCTGGCCGAGCCTGGCCTTCCTCGCCGCGACCCGGAAGTCGCAGGCCAGGGCCACCTCGCAGCCGCCGCCGAGGGCGTAGCCGGTGATCGCGGCGACGGTCGGCTTGGGGATGCGCGCCAGGCCGCGGGTGAAGTCCTGGAGGAGCGCGGAGTGGTCGATCATGTCGGTGACCGACATGCCCTCCATCTCCTTGATGTCCGCTCCGGCCGCGAAGACCTTGTCGCCGCCGTAGACGATGACGGCCGACACGTCCTTGCGGGCCGTCGCCTCGCGGCACGCCTCGATCATCCCGAGCTGGATCTCGGCGTTGAGCGCGTTCATCGGGGGGCGGTCGAGGCGGATCGTGCCGATCCCACCCTCGACCTCGAGGCGGACGACGTCGCTCACGTGGTGCTGCCGCCGCTCGGGTCGGCGTCACCCTCCGGACCGCCCTCGGCCGCGGGGTCGATGCCGAGCGCACGCTGGTGCCACAGGTGGACCGCGGCGAGGACGAGCTGGATCGAGACGTTGACGACGCCCTGGATGTCCTCGTCGGGACGGATGAGGTGCTCGGTCGTCACGACGAGGGTGTTGTTGGCGATGCCGGTCTTGGCGAGCTGCATCGTGAGGTTGACGTCGTTGCACGCCTCGAGCTGGGCGAGGAGGTCCTGCGGCACCGGGTCGCCGAGCTGCCACTGGCCGAACGTCCGCATGACGGTCAGCTCGTTCTCGATGCAGCGGATGTAGAGCTGCTGGTCGTTGACCGTGAACACGACGTCACCGTCGTCGTCGAGGTTGGGGGCCAGCTCGAAGTCCTTGAGGGCGTCGAGGACGCGACCGCGGAGCGGTCGCTCGTCCGGCGGCGGCGGGAAGTTCGGGAGCGCGGTTGGATCGGTCATGGGCTCCACCGTAGTCGCTGGGCCCGGACCGCCCGGACCCCGCCGACGGCTCGTCGGCGGGGTCCGGGCGGCAGCGGATCAGGCGGTCGCGCCACCTGCGGCGGGGGCGCCGGCCGGTGTCTCCGCGTCGGCGTCGGGCACGTCACCGGTGCCGACGACGACCTCGCGGAAGACGGTCCCGCCGGCGACGACACCCTGCATTCCCAGGAGGAGCATCGGCGCGACATCGGCCTCGTGGAGGACGAAGCTGTCCGAGCTGATGACGAGGCGGTCCTCGACGACCGAGGTCTTGACCGTCCGCAGGACGGTGCCGATCTGGTTGGCCACCTCGAGCATCCGCTCGCGGGGCGCGTCGACCTCGCCGAGCGGGTACTCGATGAAGACCCGCATCGCGACGGGCGTGTTGGGGTAGGGCCGCACGCCGACGACCTGTCCACCGGTGGCGAAGGCGACCCATCCCTGGTCGGTGATGCGCGGGCTCGCCCCCATCCGGCGCGCGGCGACGACGATGGCCCGGGTCAGTCCGGGCAGCTCGGTGCCGTCGGGCGCGGTCGGCAGGTCCGTCGCGGCCTCCTCGGCGGACACGGCGCCGACGGTCGAGGGGTCCTCGGTCGTCGTGGTCGTGGTCGGGTCGGTCTCGCTCATGGTGCGTGGGCCTCTCGGTTCGGGGTGCGAATGCGGGTCGGGACGCGACGCGTCCGGCGTCGACTCGGGCGACGGGTCGCCGAGCGCGCCGGACGTCAGACGGCGGAGGTGCTCTGCTGCTGGCCGATCTGCTGCTGGAGCTGCTTGGCCATCGAGTCGAGCATCTGGATCGCCTGGTGCATCGCCTGCCGCTTGCCGGTCCAGCTGTGCTCGAAGCGGGAGGCGTCGCTGCCCTCCCAGTTCTCGGCGAGCCGGCTGACTGCGTGGGACGCGTCCTCGAGCAGGGTCTGGAGGGACTCGCCGTCGGCGCGGAGCGACTCCAGGACGTGGGCCGCCTCGGCCCGGTTCATGCCCTGCTCGACGGGACCGCCGCCGGACCCACCGGATCCGCCGCCGTTGCCGAAGAGCCCACCGAGGAGGCCGTTGTCGCCGAACAGCCAGCTGCCGCCGCCGCCCCCGCCGCCACCGCCGCCGGACAGAGGACCGTGGTCGCCGCCCCCGAACAGTCCGGCGAAGGGGTTGTCCAGCCCCCAGAAGCCCTCGTGGTTCTGGCTCTGCTGCCACGCGAGCCATGGTGCGGTCAGCGCGGGTGAGGTGAACGGCTCGATCCACTCGCGGTGGTCGTCGAGGAAGTCCGTGACGTCGCCGAACTGCCAGTTCGAGGGGTCGAAGTTGCCGTCGGTCCCCCAGATCTCGTTGGCGTCGTCGATGAAGGAGTGCAGGTCTCCGACCGACTCGTCCCACGCGTCGGCAAAGCTCTGCGTCGTGTCGGTGAAGGCGTCCCACCCGTTGTTCTGGACGTCGTCGAGCAGGTCGCTGCCCTGGTCGAGGAAGTTGTCCCACGACGGGTTGTCGGCGAACTGCTCGAAGTTCTCACCGAGCGAGCCGATGTCGTCGAAGACGGTCTGCATGCCGGTGTCGACGACGTCCAGGACGGGCGTCGTGAAGTTACCGACGGCGTTGAGGGCCCACTCCCCGTCCTCGCCGATGAAGTCGATCGTGTTGCCGACCCAGTCCGGCGCGCCGAGCGCGTCCGAGGCCTGCTCCCCGAGCTCCCCCAGTCCGGCGCTGATGCTGCCGAGCCCGTCAGCCACCGTCTCGTCGATGAAATCGGTCCAGCCCATGATCACTGCCCTCCACAGTTCTGATGTCCACCGCCGGCGGTCGTCCGCCCGGCCGGCCTCTCCACGGCCCCACCCTAGGGACGATCGCACGGCCGGGACATGGGGAGGACTCCCCCGTCCCTAGGATCTGCCGCATGGGCCCGTGGACGACCGCCTCGCCGACGACCGCCCCGCGGACCGGTCGGGACCTCCCGCCGCCCCCGGGCGTCCACCTCGTCCTCGGTGGTGCCGAGGTCTGTGTCTACGCCGGCCACGCGACCGCCGTCGACCTCTGCCTCTTCGAGCCCGACGACGCGACCGGGGCGAGCGAGCGCCGCATTCGGCTGACCGGGCGAGCGCACGGCTGGTGGTTCGACTTCGTCCCCGACCTCTTCGAGGGGCAGCACTACGGCTTCCGGGTCGACGGCGACTGGGACCCGGACCAGGGCCACCGGCACAACCGCGCCAAGGTCCTCGTCGACCCCTACGCGCGCGGACTCTCCGGCGAGGTCCGGTGGGGCCCGGAGGTCTACGGGCACGCCGTCGACGGGGCAGGTCGCGGCGAGGAGGCGAATGCGTCGCCCTTCGACAGCGCCGGCAGCGCGCCGCGGTCGGTCGTCGTCGAGGGCGGCTTCGACTGGGGCGACGACGCCCCACCGCAGCACCGGCTCGCGGACAGCCTCGTCTACGAGGTCCACGTCAAGAACTTCACGGCGCGAATGCCCGGCGTCCCCGAGCACCTGCGCGGGACCTACGCCGGGCTCGCCCACCCGGTGGCCCTCGCCCACCTGACCGATCTCGGCGTGACGGCCGTCGAGCTGCTGCCGGTCCAGGCCTTCTCCGACGAGCCCTTCCTCGCCCGCCGCGGACTGAAGAACCACTGGGGCTACAACACCCTCGGATTCTTCGCCCCGCACGCCGCCTATGCCGCCGCGAGCTCGCCGCAGGGCGTCCTCGACGAGTTCAAGGGCATGGTCAAGCTGCTCCACCGCGCCGGCATCGAGGTCATCCTCGACGTCGTCTACAACCACACGTGCGAGCAGGGTGGCGACGGCCCGACGCTGTCCTGGCGGGGGCTGGACAACCGCGCCTACTACCGCCTCGACGAGCGCGGCCGCGACATCGACGTGACCGGCTGCGGCAACACCCTCGACCTGCGCCACCCGGTCGTCGCGCGGATGGCCCTGGACTCGCTGCGCTACTGGGTGACCGAATGCCACATCGACGGCTTCCGCTTCGACCTCGCCGTCGCTCTCGCCCGCGGCCGCGCGGACGACTACGACCCGGACCACCCCTTCCTCATCGCCCTGCGGACCGACCCGGTCCTGTCCCGCGCCAAGCTCGTCGCCGAGCCGTGGGACGTCGGCATCCACGGCTGGCGCACCGGCCAGTTCCCGCCGCCGTTCAGCGAGTGGAACGACCGCTTCCGGGACGCGGCCCGCACCTTCTGGGTCGCCGACCTCGGCGCGCTCCGCCATGGCGGCCACGGGCACGGGCTCGAGGACCTCGCGACCCGCCTGACCGGGAGCCAGGACCTGTTCTGGGCGCGCGACCGGGGCGTCATCGCGTCGGTCAACTTCGTCACGGCCCACGACGGTTTCACGCTCGCGGACCTCACGGCATTCGACCGCAAGCACAACCTCGCCAACCTCGAGGACGACCGGGACGGATCGGACCACAACCGTTCGTGGAACCACGGCGTCGAGGGTGAGACCGACGACGCGGACGTCCTCGCGCTCCGCCGGCGGACGATGCGCAACCTGCTCGCGACGACCGTCCTCGCGGCCGGGGTGCCGATGCTCAACGCCGGCGACGAGTTCGGCCGGACCCAGCTCGGCAACAACAACGCCTACTGCCAGGACAACGCGATCAGCTGGTTGGACTGGGACCTGCTGCCGTGGCAGGAGGAGCTGCTCGACGCGACTCGCGAGCTGACCCGCATTCGCCGGGAGCACGCGGTCCTGCGGCAGCGCGAGTTCTTCACCGGCGTCCGCAACCACTCCGACGGCTCGGTCGACCTGTCGTGGTTCGGCGCGGACGGCGCCCCCATGGCCGGCCGCTGGGCCGACCACAGCGTGCGCACCGTGCAGATGCTCCTCGACGGGCGGGGTCTCGGCGCCGACTCGCTCCTCGTGACGATCCACGGCGGGACCGAGCCGTGCGAGGTGCTCCTGCCCGAGGTCGACGGTGCCGCCGCGTGGGAGCTGCTCTGGGACAGCGCCGAGGACCGGCGGGGCGCGACGGTCGGCACCCGCGTGTCCGGGACCCAGCGGCTGCCCGCGGCCTCGTTGCGCATCTACCGGAGCGGCGCGAGTTAGGCACACCTTGGTCAGCGGGGTTGCCTGCGCGGGTTCGCGGTCCGGCGATGAGACAATGGAGGCTGGAATGCACTCCGCGACGGGGGGACGCCCCGCCGACCGACACCGATGGGAGCACCTTCGCGATGACCGCGACGCAGTCCGAGCTCACCGGCTTCGAGCCGATCGACCCCGCCGCCCGCGAGCAGTACCTGCGCGACGGCTACTACGTCATCAAGGGCGCGCTGCCCGAGGCCGACCGCGCCTACTTCGAGGACGCCGTCGACCGGATCTACGCCGAGGAGGAGGCGAGCGGCGAGCTCCGCCCCGACCGGTCGATCCACGTCATGGGGTGGATGCACAAGGACCCGCGCTTCGTCGAGCTGCTCAACTGGCCGCAGACCTTCCCCTACATCTGGGGGACGATGGGCTGGAACATCTACACGCACCACAACCACATCGACGTCAACCCGCCCAAGGACGAGCCGCCCTTCTGGAACTGGCACCAGGACGGCTACCGGCAGAACTCCGACATCGACATGCCGATCCGGCCGATGTTCATGACGAAGATCTGCTACGCCCTGACCGACCTGGCCGAGCCCGGCTTCGGCAACACCAAGGTCATCCCCGGCTCGCACCTGTCCAACACGCTCGCCGGCCGCCCGGAGAAGGAGGGCGACCCGATCATCGAGCCCGACGGCGCGGTCGAGGTC
This sequence comes from uncultured Actinomycetota bacterium, assembly GCA_963752365.1. Classification (GTDB taxonomy): domain Bacteria; phylum Actinomycetota; class Actinomycetes; order Actinomycetales; family Dermatophilaceae; genus CAVVXY01. The sequence goes on along the minus strand of CAVVXY010000008.1, from coordinate 14,621 downwards.
ACCCTCGAGCCCGGCGACGCGTTCATCTTCGACCGCCGCCTGTGGCACTCGCGCTCGATGAACAAGAGCGAGCGCATCCGCAAGCTCATGTTCATCGGCTACACCTACCGCTGGATCCGCCCGCTCGACGAGGCCGTCGCGGACCAGTCCTCCGAGTGGTTCCAGGGCCTCTCGCCGCTGCACCAGCAGCTCCTCGGCTACGGCCCGGACCACGCCTCCTTCTGGGGCATCAAGCAGTCCGGCTGGATCGACTACGGGATCCCGCTCGCGGCCGAGCTCAAGGAGCGCGGCCTCCTCGACCGCAACATCCCCTACCTTCGCTGAGCTCCTTCTCGGTCGAATGCCGACGGCCCGGCCCCCGCACCTCGCGGGGGCCGGGCCTCCGTCGTTGTCCACGGTGCGGGCGCGGATACTCATGGCCGGGGGCCTTCCGTGGGTACGCTGTCGAGCGCATTCACGACGAGGTGAGGCACACCCCCACGCTGCCCCCTTACCCCCGAAACGAGGCATTTCCCTTGTCCGAGCAGACCCGGCCCGCGCAGGACCCCGCCGCCGCCATGGACGGCGTCCTCGTCCTGTCCGACGAGTCGCCCTCGACCGACGCCAACCTCATGGGTCCCGGGTCGCCCGCGACCCACCCCTTCGCGACGGGCCCGGTCGAGAAGCCGCGCGCGACCGTCGACAAGTTCGTCCAGATCTTCCTCGAGGAGCTCAACTTCGGCCAGGGCGTGCTCCTGTCCCGGTCGACGGTCAACGACCAGTACCTCGCCCTCGCCCGGAGCGTCCGCCGCTACATGATGAGCGCCTGGCTCGAGACCGGGGCCCGCCGCCGCGCGACGACCGAGCGGGTCATCGGCTACCTGTCCGCCGAGTACCTCCTCGGCCGCCAGCTCGGCAACGCCCTGCTCGCGACGAACCTCCAGGACATCGCCGACGAGGCGATGCACCAGTGCGGCATCGACATCGCGACGCTCCGCGCGCAGGAGGTCGAGCCCGGCCTCGGCAACGGCGGCCTCGGCCGGCTCGCCGCGTGCTTCATCGACTCGCTCGCGACGATGGACGTCCACTGCGTCGGCTACGGCATCCGCTACGAGTACGGCATCTTCCGCCAGACCTTCGAGGAGGAGCGGCAGGTCGAGGTGCCGGACAGCTGGCTCTCGCTCGGCAGCCCGTGGGAGTTCCCGCACCCGGAGCGGCAGGTCCGGATCAGCTTCGGCGGCCGCACCGAGACGTCGACGAACGGCGACGGCGTCGAGCGGACCCGTTGGCTCGCGGACTGGCAGGTCCTCGCGATCCCGTACCACTACATGGTGCCGGGCTACCGCAACGGCGTCGTCAACACGCTCCGCCTCTGGAGCGCCCAGGCCACCCGGGCCTTCGACCTGCAGATCTTCAACGCCGGCGACTACGCCCAGGCCGTCCAGAACCAGACGTTCGCCGAGAACATCACCAAGGTCCTCTACCCCGAGGACTCGACCCCCCAGGGCAAGGAGCTGCGGCTCCAGCAGCAGTACTTCTTCGCGGCGGCCTCCCTGCACGACTTCATCTTCAACACGCTGCCCCGCGACTTCGACCTCGCGCAGCTGCCCGAGCGGATCGTCTTCCAGCTCAACGACACCCACCCGGTCATCGCGATCCCCGAGCTGATGCGGGTCCTCGTCGACCTCAAGGGCATGGACTGGGACCAGGCGTGGGCGCTCACGCAGCAGTGCTTCGCCTACACCTGCCACACCCTGCTCCCCGAGGCCCTCGAGGTCTGGTCGGTCGACCTGCTCGGCCGTCTCCTCCCCCGCCACCTCGAGATCATCTACCGGATCAACGAGGAGTTCCTCGCCGAGGTTCGTGAGGCGTTCCCGGGGGACGAGGTGCGCGCCCGGCGCATGTCGATCATCGCCGAGTACCCCGAGCGCTCGGTCCGGATGGCCTACCTGGCCACCGTCGCGGGCGCGCGGGTCAACGGCGTCGCGGAGCTGCATTCGCAGCTGCTCCGCGACAAGGTCCTGCCCGACTTCTCCGAGATGTCGCCGGAGAAGTTCACCAACGTCACCAACGGCATCACGCCCCGGCGCTTCGTCCGGCTCGCCAACCGGCGCCTCTCCGGTCTCATCACCGAGACGCTGGGCAACGAGGACTGGGTCACCGACCTCGACAAGCTCCGCGACCTCGAGCCCTTCGCCGACGACGCGTCCTTCCGCGAGGAGTTCCGCAAGGTCAAGGCGCAGAACAAGGAGCGCCTGTTCAACCTGCTCAAGGTGCGCGACGGGCTCGAGCTGCCCGGCGACCACATGCTCGACGTCATGGTCAAGCGCCTGCACGAGTACAAGCGTCAGACGCTCAAGCTGCTGCACATCGTGTCGACCTACGAGCAGGTCCTGACCGGCGACGTGGACGTCGCCGACGTGACGCCGCGCACCGCGATCTTCGGCGCCAAGGCGGCGCCCGGCTACCACATGGCCAAGGAGATCATCTTCCTCATCAACTCGGTCGCCGAGGTGGTCAACGGGGACGAGCGGCTCGAGGGGCGCCTCAAGGTCGCCTTCCCCGCGAACTACAACGTCACCCTCGCCGAGAAGCTGATCCCGGCCGCCGACCTGTCCGAGCAGATCTCGCTCGCGGGCAAGGAGGCCTCGGGCACGGGCAACATGAAGTTCGCCCTCAACGGCGCCCTGACGATCGGGACCGACGACGGCGCCAACGTCGAGATCCGCAAGCTCGTCGGCGACGACAACTTCTTCCTCTTCGGGCTCCTCGAGCCGCAGGTCGAGGAGCTTCGGGAGCGCGGCTACGACCCGGCCGCCTTCTACGACGGCAGCGAGCGGCTCAAGCGGACGATCAACTTCCTCGCGAGCGGGCACTTCACCGGCGGGGACCGCCAGGCCGTCGCACCGGTCGTCGACAACCTCCTCCACCAGGACTCGTTCATGGCGCTCGCCGACTTCGAGGCGTACCTCGCGGCGCAGGCGGCCGTCGACGCGAAGTACGCCGACCCCGACGCGTGGACCCGCTCGGCGATCCTCAACGTCGCCCGCTCCGGCTTCTTCTCCTCGGACCGCTCGATGCGTGACTACCTCGACCGGATCTGGCGCCCGCAGGCCTGAGCCTCCTCGGTGCCGGACCCCCGGTCGGGTTCGCCCGGACAGTCGAGAGGTCACGACCCGCCGCGCGGAGCGCCGGCGGGTCGTGACCTCTCGTTCGTTCAGGTGCGGGCGGAGCCGGGCCGGACGACGAGCGAGCGGTAGGTCGGGATGAGGACGCGCCGGGCCGGGGTCCGGCGCACGACCTCCCACGGCCCGGCGGACAGCAGGGTCGTGACGAATGCAGTCAGCTCGGCCCGGGCGAGCGGTGCGCCGAGGCAGAGGTGGCGGCCGGCGCCGAACCACAGCTGCCGCTGCTGGGCGAGGTAGGGGCGGTCGAGGTCGAGGCCACCGGGCCCGGTGTTCGCGACGTAGGTCAGGTGGAGGACGCGGTCGCCCGGCCGGAGGGTCCGTCCGCCGACCTCGATCTCGCGCGTCACGTGCCGGCCGATGACCGGGGCCGGCGTCGTGACCCGCAGTCCCTCCCGGACCGCCGCCTCGACGAGCGCGTCCCGCTGGGTCCCGGTGGCTGCGGCGAGCCGGTGCACGGCGCCGGTGTCCGCGAGGAGCGCCGCCGTCCGCGTCATCGCGCTCGCGGCCGTCTCGGTGCCCGCGACGAGGAGGAGCGAGGCGAGGCCGGTCGCCTCCTGCTCGCTCAGCCCGAGGACGCGGCAGCGGCCGAGGAGGGTGTCCGCCGGGGCATTCCAGAAGGCCGCCGGGACGCCCGCCGTCAGCTCATCGAGGATCTCCCGGCCCCGGGCGACGACCTCCGGCGCCAGGTGGGTGTCGCCCTGCGTGCCGATCGCGAGCGCCGCGAGCTCCTCGCCGCGCTCGAAGACGAAGCGGTAGGCGTCGTGACCGTCGCCCACCACGTGTCCGCGCTCCGCGGCCCGCGCCTCGAAGTCGGCACCGTCGAGCCCGAGCTGCTCGACGACCATCCGACCGACGAGGACGCGGGCGAGGTCGGCGACGTCCACCTCCTCGCCGCGCCCGAGCCGCTCACGCGCAGGGAGCAGCACCGGGTCCCCGGCGGCCGCGACGAGGGCCTCGACCCGAGCGCTCGTGAACAGGTCCCGCGAGCGCGTCCGCAGGCTGTGGTGGCCCGGTCCGTCGAAGGCGTCGACGACCCACTCGCCGAGCAGCTGCGCCCAGAGGTGCCCGACGCCGCCCTCGCGTACCAGGCTCGTGCTCTGGTGGTCGAGCAGGACCGTGCGGATGACCTCGGGGTCGGAGACGAGCCAGCCGAGGCGCGGGACGCGGGTCACCGGCGGGAGGCGGCGGGCGATCGTCACGAGCGCGCCGAGGCCTGGGTTGGCCGACCAGATGACACTGCGCTCGTGCCACGCCGCGCGGTCGATGACCCCGGTCGCGCGCATCGCCCAACCGTAGACTGAGCGCCGCTCCAGGGTGGAAGGAGGACCACGTGCCGGTGCGCATCCACGGCGTCCACGCCGCCACCGAGGGCACGGCGACGACCGTCGCCGAGGTCGAGGACCGCATTCGCGCGTCCTCCGACGGCTTCCGCCCCCCGGCCGGGATCCTCGGGAGGGTCACCGGCGTCCGGCGGATCCACCACGCCGACGACTCCGTGCAGGCCTCCGACCTCGCCGTCTCCCAGGCTCGGCGGACCCTCGCGAGCACCGGGCTCGGCATCGAGGACGTCGACCTGCTCGTCTTCGCGAGCGCGAGCCAGGACATGGTCGAGCCCGCGACGAGCCACATCGTCGCGGCCAAGCTCGGCGCCTCGTGCCCCGTCCTCGACGTCAAGAACGCGTGCAACTCCTGGCTCAACGGCGTCCAGGTCGCCGAGGCCCTCATCGAGACGGGCCAGCACCGCCGGGCCCTCGTCGTGAGCGGCGAGATGCCCTCCCGGGCGGCGCGGTGGGCCGTCCGCGACCTCGCGCAGTTCGTCGAGTCGGTGCCGGGCTACACGATGAGCGACGCCGGCGCCGCGGCCCTCGTCGAGCGCGCGCGCCCCGGCGACCGCGGCGAGGTCGTCCACCGGTGGTTCACCGCGGCCTCGCACCACTGGGACGTCGGGCAGCTCCCCGGCGGCGGGACCGCGCACCCCCGCGACCTCGACAAGACCTACTTCCACATCGACGGCGGGCGGCTGCGGGCGGCATTCGACAGCATCCCCGCGGAGGAGGTGCACCGGGCGCTCAAGGCGGACGGTCTGCAGGTGACCGACTTCGCCGCCCTCCTCGTCCACCAGGTCGCGATGCCCTACCTCGACACGGTCGTCGAACGCCTCGGCCTGCCGCGCGACCTCGTCGTCGAGACGCTGCCCGAGCACGGCAACTGCGCCTCGGCGAGCCTCCCCCTCGCCTGGCAGCAGGCGGCGAATGCGGGGACCCCCTCTCCCGGCGACCTCGTCCTCCTCCTCGGCCTCGCCGGCGGGATCAGCGTCGGCACCATGGCGGTCCGGTGGTGAGCATCCGGCTCGCGGTCGTCGTCCCTGCGTACAACGAGGCGGCGGGGATCACGGCGACCCTCGACGCTCTCGCTGCCCAGTCGGACCGGGACTTCCGGCTCTGGATCGTCGACAACGCGAGCACCGACGGGACCGCCGCCGCGGTCCGTGGGGCGTGCGCCGACCGAGGGCTCGACGTCATGATCGTCGACGAGCCGCAGAAGGGCACCGGATCGGCCGCCGACACCGGCATTCGACACGCGATCGCGACGGGGGCGACCCACGTCCTGCGGACCGACGCCGACACCCTCCCCGACGCCGGGTGGGTCGCCGCGGCGCGCCGGGCCTTCGCGGAGGGGGCCGACCTCGTGACCGGGCCCATGCGCGCCCGGACCGACGAGGTCGCGCTCAAGCGGTGGGAGCGTCTCGTCCTGCCCGGCGTCATCGGCTTCTGCCAGGTCTTCGGGCGGTTCCGGCCGAGCAACCGCGGGCGGGACTTCCGCGGGCCCTACCGGATGAGCCCCGGCTGCAACCTCGGGGTCAGCGCCGTCGCCTACGTCGCGGCCGGCGGCTTCCCCCGGACGGCGATCGAGGAGGTCCACGAGGACCGCGAGCTCGTCAACCGGATCCGCCGGGTCACCCGCCGGGTCGAGTACGTCCCGCACCTCGTCGTCCGCGCCTCGGTGCGCCGGCTCCGCGCCTACGGCCTCGCCAACACCCTGCGGTGGTACCTCGACCACGGCTACACCCCTCGAGAGGTCGACGTCCGGGGCATCGCGTGAGCGCCCGATGAGCACCACAACCGCTTTGCGCACCGCCGACCCGGGGACACGGTCCGAGGCGAGGCTGCTCCGCGCCGCGCACCCGGGCATCGCGACCCTCGTCGACCGGCTCCTCCGCGGGCGCTCGACCGTCCGGGTCCCCGGCCTCGGCGTCCTCGTCGCCGACCCGGTCGCCGTGCGGCGGATCCTCTCCGACGGCGAGCACTTCGCCAAGAGCGGCCCGGGGAGCAGCGGCGCGCTCTGGACCCCGGTCCTCGGCGACCGGGTCCTGCTCAACATGGACGGCGACGCCCACCGCGACCTCCGGCGACGGCTCGCCGACCTCTTCGCGCCCAGGACCGTCGAGCGGGTGTGCCGGGAGTCCGCGCAGCCCCTCGTCGACGCCGCCCGCGACCGCCTCGTCTGCGGCCGGCCCGTCGACGTCGTCGACCTCGCCCGGCAGGTCTCGTCCGCGGCCATCTGCACCGTCGTCGGCCTCGCTCCGACGCCCGCGCACCGCGACCTGCTCCTCGCCGCGAGCGACGCGATCGAGTCGCTCGTCACGTGGCGCACCACATCCCTCGACGACCGGCAGGTCGCGGCGGCCCGCTCCCACCTCGAGCCGGTCATGGCGGCCGCCGGGCGCGCCCACGCCGAGGGCGACCCGTCGACGGTCATGGGCCGAATGCGTTCGGCCGGGGTGGACGACCAGGAGGCGCGCTCGCTCGCCGCCGCCCTCTTCCTGACCGGCGTGGGGACGGTGAGCAGTGCCCAGCCGCGGATCGTCGGTCAGCTCGCGGACGCGGCACTCCTCGAGCCGGGTGGGCTCGACCCCGGCCGCGACCTGGACGCCGTCGTCGCCGAAGGCCTGCGGATGACGACCCCGAGCCCCGCGACGCTGAGGCGCTGCACGGCCGACGTGACCGTTGGACCGGCTCGGCTGCGCGCCGGGGACCGCGCCGTCCTCCTCCTCTGGTGGGCGACCCGCCTCGACGGTGGCTTCGACCCGGGCCGCACCGTGCCGGCTGCCCTGCGGCACCTGTGGTTCGGCGCTGGAAGCCACTTCTGCCTCGGAGCACCTCTCGCGCTCGCCGAGCTGCGCGCGATGACCTCGATGCTCCTCGACGTGGCCGCCGAGCGCGGGCTCGTCGTCGCCGGACGTCGCGCCGCCCGGCGTGTCCTCGTGCCCCGCTACGCCGAGCTCCACGTCCGCACCGGGAGGGCCGCATGACCGCACCCGACATCCTCCGCCTCGTCCTCGACGCCGGCGCCGACCGGCCCGACGACGTCGCGATCCTCGAGGCCTCCGGCAGGACGACGTGGCGAGAGCTCGCGTCCGGTGCCGCAGCCGTCGCCGAGGACCTCCGCACCCACGGGGTCGGACCCGGCGACGGCGTCCTGCTCGCGATCCGGCCGAGTGCTCGCGCGGTCATGGCCGCCCTCGGCGTCCTCCTCGCCCGCGGGGTCGTCGTCGTCGCCGATCCCGGTGCGGGAGAGGAGCTCTCGCGCGTTCGCCGCGACCTCGTCCGCATTCGCGCCTCCGTCGCCGACACCGTCGTCCACGCCGCCGACGGACCCGTGGCGCGGACGCTTTCCCGTCGTGTCCCGGGTCTGCGCGGCCTGACCCTGCCGGACCTGCGCGAGCCCGGCCTGCACCACGTCGTCAGCGGACGCCCCTTGCCGGGGGTGCCGGAGGAGGCCACTCGCTGGGAGCAGCTCCCGGCCGACGTCGAGGTGGGCGAGCTGTCGGACGAGGACCTGGGAGCGGACGCGCTCGTCGTCTTCACGTCCGGGAGCACCGAGTCGCCGCGAGCGGTCGTCCACACGCGACGCACCCTCGGTGCGGGACTCGTCGCGGCCCTCGAGGCCCTTGCCCTCGACCGCGACACCGTCCTGCACACCGACCAGCTCATGCTCGGTCTCCCCGTCCTCGCGGCCGGTGGCCGGTGGTCGCTCCCGTCCGTCACGGCGAGCGGCCGCGCCTGGCTGCGCCTCGCCCGGGACAGCAGCGCGACCCACGTCTACGCCGTCCCGGCCAAGCTCCTCGACGTCGCCGACGGGCTCCCCACGTCGGTCCGATGGATCGGGACCGGCGGCGCGCCGGTCCTGCCGACCGCCGTCGCCCGGCTCCGCGCCGCGGCCCCGGCCGCGCGGGTCGTCGCGGTCTACGGCATGACCGAGGCCCTGCCCGTCGCCGTCGCCGAGGCCGACGAGGTCCTCGGCTCGACGCCGGCGGAGGTGGTCCTCGGGCGCCCCGTCCGCGGCACGACCGTCCGCGTCGACCGGCCGGGGCCGGACGGGCTCGGCGAGCTCGTCGTCACCGGCCCGCAGGCGTGCGTGCGCTACGCCGGAGGCGTGACCCTCGCGGAGATCCACACCGGCGACCTCGGCCGGGTCACCGGCGAGGGACGCCTCGTCCTCGCCGGCAGAGCCAAGCGAATGCTCATCCGCGGTCAGGCCAACATCTACCCCGAGCTCGTCGAACCCCTTGTCCTGCAACGCTTCCCGGAGATCGAGGATGCCGCGCTCATCGGCCTCCCCGACCCCGTCTCCGGCGACGAGCAGGTCGTCCTCGCCTTCGTCCCGCGGGGCAACCCGCGCCGGACGATCCGGGGACTGCGGCGGCGCTGGGCCGAGCTCGCCGACGAGTCGTGGCGGCCGGACCAGGTCGTCGCGGTCGCGGAGATCCCGCGCACGGGCCGCTCCGGCGCGGTCGACGTCGCCGCCCTCCGGGCCATGGCGGAGGCCCATCGGTGAGGTTCGCCGTCACCGGCGCGAGCGGCTTCGTCGGACGGGCGGTCGTCGACCGTGCGCTCGCCACCGGGCACGAGGTCGCGGCATTCTCGCGTCGACAGGTCGGCGCCCGGGACGGTCTGACCTGGCGCCCCTGGGACCTCGCGACCGGACCCCTCGACGACCCGCCGGCCGTCGACGCCGTCATCCACGCGGCCGCCCACGTCGACGACTGGTCGCCGTGGCCCGTCCAGGCACGGGTCACCGTCGGGGGCACCCGCGCCGTCCTCGACACCTGGCCGGACGCCCGCGTCGTCCTCGTCTCGAGCTGCTCGGTCTACCCGCTCAGGACACCGGGCCAGCTCTTCGGCGAGGACGTCGCCGTGACACGACGCCCGCTCTCGCCCTACGTCCGCGCCAAGATCGCGCAAGAGGCGCTCGTCGCCGAGCGCGCCGACCACGCAGTGCTCCGGCCGCACGCCGTCCACGGGCCCGGCGACACGACCCTGCTCCCCCGCCTCGAGCGGGCTCGCCGCCGCGGCCGGCTGCTCTGCCCGGGATCCCGGGGGACCCTCGTCCACCTGACCGACGTCCGCCTCCTCGCCGAGGCCGCCGTCGCCGCCGCGGAGCGACCGGACGTCCGCGGCAGACTCAACGTCACGGACGAGTCCCCGCTCGCGCTCGCCGACCTCGCCCCCGCTCTCGCCGCCGCCAACGGCTGGACCGAGCGGCCCGCATTCGTCCCGTCACCGCTGGCCTGGGCGGCCGGCGTCGCGTTCGCGGCCGCCGGTCGACTCCGCGACGCGCCCGAGCCGCCACTCCTCACGCCGTATGCCGTCTCGCACCTCGCCGTGAGCCGCACCTTCCCCCACGACCGGCTCGTCGCACGCCTCGGAATCACGCCCGCCGTGACCGATCTGTCTCACTGGACGGCTGTCTGCTGAGCCCGGTGGGCGACAGCGCGACCGCCGCGCGTGTAGCGTCGGAATCGTGACTGCTGCCCCCCGCACAGCCCTGCCCCAGTCCCCGATCGGACGCATTCCCGTCCAAGACGTCAGACCGCTCGTCGACGGCGGTCGGAGACCGTCCAAGAGCGTCGTCGGCGAAGCCTTCGACGTGACCGCGGTCGTCTTCCGCGAAGGTCACGACGCCGTCAACGCGAGCGCCGTCCTCCGCGACCCCGACGGTGGTGAGCACCGCGGGACCATGACCTCGACCAACCCCGGGCTCAACACCTGGTCCGCGACGGTCAGCGCCGACCGCGAGGGCTGGTGGGCCTACTGGGTCGAGGGCTGGTCCGACCCCTACGGCACGTGGGACCACGACGCGACGATCAAGGTCCAGGCCGACGTCGACACCGACCTCATGCTCGAGGAGGGTGCGCTCGTCCTCGAGCGCGCCCTCGCCGAGGTCGACCACGGCGACGACGCGCGGGAGCTGCTGTCGAATGCCGTGACCTCACTCCGCGACACGACCCTTCCGCCGCTCGCCCGCCTCGGCGCGGGGACGAGCCGGGAGGTCAAGGCGGTCATGGCCGGCGCACCCCTGCGCGACCACGTGAGCCCGAGCCCGGAGATCCCGCTCCTCGTCGAGCGCACGCTCGCCCTGTCCGGCGCGTGGTACGAGATCTTCCCGCGCAGCGAGGGTGCTCACCGCGACGACACGACCGGCGAGTGGGTGAGCGGCACCTTCCGCACGGCGATGGACCGCCTGCCCGCGATCGCCGGGATGGGCTTCGACGTCGTCTACCTGACGCCGATCCACCCGATCGGCACGACCGCGCGCAAGGGCGCGAACAACACGCTGAATGCGGCTCCCGGCGACCCGGGCAGCCCCTACGCGATCGGCTCGCCCGACGGCGGGCACGACGCCCTGCACCCTGACCTCGGGGACTTCGACGACTTCGACGCCTTCGTCGCCCGCGCCGGTGAGCTCGGGCTCGAGGTGGCCCTCGATATCGCCCTCCAGGCCTCGCCGGACCACCCGTGGGTCCAGTCGCACCCGGAGTTCTTCACGACCCGCGCCGACGGGACGATCGCCTACGCCGAGAACCCGCCGAAGAAGTACCAGGACATCTACCCGGTCAACTTCGACAACGCGCCGGCCGAGGCCTACGCCGAGGTGCGCCGGGTCATCCAGGTGTGGATCGACCACGGGGTCAAGATCTTCCGCGTCGACAACCCGCACACCAAGCCGGTCGAGTTCTGGCAGTGGCTCGTCGACGACGTGGCGCGCGACCACCCCGAGGTCATCTGGCTCGCGGAGGCGTTCACCAAGCCGGCGATGATGCACACGCTCGGCAAGGCCGGCTTCCAGCAGAGCTACACCTACTACGCGTGGCGCAACCAGCGGTGGGAGCTGGAGGAGTACGTCCGCGAGCTCGCCGGGGAGGCGGCCGCCTACATGCGTCCGAGCTTCTGGCCGACGACGCACGACATCCTCACGCCCTACATGCAGTTCGGCGGGCCGGCGGCGTGGAAGCTCCGCGCGGCCGTCGCCGCGACGATCGTCCCGACCTACGGCATCTACGCCGGCTACGAGCTCATGGAGCACGTCGCCCGCGCCGGCGCCGAGGAGCAGGTCGACAACGAGAAGTACCAGTACAAGGACCGGCAGTGGTACCGCTACGAGCCGGGTGGCGACCGTGCCGGCTGGTCGCTCTCGGGCTACCTGACCCGGCTCAACGAGATCCGGCGCCAGCACCCGAGCCTCGCGTGGCTCCGCAACGTCACCTTCCACTCCGCGGAGGACGAGAACGTCCTCTGCTTCTCCAAGCGGCGGGTCATGCCCGACGGGAGCGTGGACACGGTCCTCGTCGTCGCCAACCTCGACCCGCACTCGACCCGCTCGACGCACCTGCACCTCAACATGCCGGCGCTCGGCTTCGACTACAACGAGGGGTTCATCGCCGAGGAGCTCCTCACCGGACAGACCTGGGGGTGGCACGAACACGTCTTCGTCCGGCTGGGGGCGGACAACGAACCCGTCCACATCGTCAACGTCCGGAGGTACTGACCAGTGAGCATGCAGGGTCTCAACCTCGCCCAGCCCGGGCTCAAGCACGACCCGGAGTGGTTCCGGACGGCGGTCTTCTACGAGGTCCTCGTCCGCGCCTTCGGCGACTCGACGGGATCGGGCGAGGGCGACTTCGCCGGCATCGTCAACCGCCTGGACTACCTCCAGTGGCTCGGCATCGACTGCCTGTGGATCCCGCCGTTCTACGCCTCCCCCCTCCGCGACGGCGGCTACGACATCGCCGACTACACGGCGGTGCTGCCCGAGTTCGGGACGCTCCCGGAGTTCCGCGAGCTCGTCACGCAGGCGCACGCACGCGGCATTCGGATCATCACCGACCTCGTCATCAACCACACGAGCGACCAGCACGCGTGGTTCCAGGCGAGCCGGTCGGACCCGCAGGGGCCCTACGGCGACTTCTACGTCTGGTCCGACACCGACGACAAGTACACCGACGCCCGGATCATCTTCATCGACACCGAGGTCTCCAACTGGACCTTCGACACGGTCCGGCGGCAGTTCTTCTGGCACCGCTTCTTCGGCCACCAGCCCGACCTCAACTTCGAGAACGAGGCGGTCCACGAGGCGCTCTTCGACGTCGTCCGCTTCTGGATGGACATGGGCATCGACGGCTTCCGGCTCGATGCGATCCCCTACCTCTACGAGGAGGAGGGGCACAACGGCGAGAACCACCCGCGGACCTACGAGTTCGTCAAGAAGATCCGCGCGCTCGTCGACGCGGAGTACCCCGGGCGCATCCTGCTCGCCGAGGCCAACCAGCCGCCGCGCGAGGTCGTCGACTACTTCGGGACCGAGGAGGAGCCCGGCTGCCAGATGTGCTTCCACTTCCCCGTCATGCCGATGCTCTACTACTCCCTCCGCGAGGAACGGGCGACCCCGATCGTCGAGGCGCTCGACGACACGCCGCCGATCCCCAAGGGTGCGCAGTGGGGCACCTTCCTGCGCAACCACGACGAGCTGACCCTGGAGATGGTGACGCCGGAGCAACGAGCCGCGATGTACGGCTGGTACGCCCCGGACCCGCGAATGCGGGCCAACGTCGGCATCCGCCGACGGCTCTCCCCGCTCCTGGACAACAGCCGCCCGGAGATCGAGCTCATCCACGCGATGCTCCTCTCACTCCCCGGCTCGCCCTGCCTCTACTACGGCGACGAGATCGGCATGGGCGACAACATCTGGCTCCCGGACCGCGACGGGGTCCGGACGCCGATGCAGTGGAGCCCCGACCGCAACGCCGGGTTCTCCAGCGCCGACCCGGGCAAGCTCTATCTCCCGGTCATCGACTCCCTCGTCTACAACCGCCATTCGGCGAATGTCGAGGCCCAGATGGCGACCAGCTCCTCGCTGCTCTACTGGATCAGGGCGATGCTCGAGGTGCGCCGACGGCACCCGGTCTTCGGACTCGGCGACTTCACCTTCGTCGACAACGACAACGACACGATCCTGTCCTTCGTCCGCGGCTCGGTCGACGGCGACGACGAGGCGGTCCTCTGCGTCAACAACGTCTCCTCCCGACCCCAGTCGGTGCACCTCCGGCTCCCGGAGGCGTTCGCCGGCGTCCAGATGCGGGATGTCTTCGGCGGCACCGGCTTCCCCGCGGTGGGCGACGACGGCAGTGTCACCCTGACCCTCGGGTCGCGGGACTTCTTCTGGCTCCGCCTGCGCGAGGGGGACCAGCATGGCTGAGATCCACAGCGGGGCGACCCTGACCCCGACCAAGCTCGCCCTCATCGAGGGGTGGATCGGCGCGCAGCGCTGGTACACCGCCAAGGGTCGGACGCCGCACCTGCGTCGCGTCCGTGCCTTCCGCTTCGACGACCCCGAGGGCGAGGTCGGCATCGAGACGACGATCCTCGCCGACGAGTCCGGTCCGGAGACGGTCGTCTACCAAGTGCCGCTCAGCTACCGGGGCGCTCCGGTCGAGGGCCTCGAGCACGCCCTCGTCGGGACGATGGAGCACAGCGTCCTCGGGACCCGCTGGGTCTACGACGGCTGCCACGACCCCGTCTACGCCGCCCAGCTCCTCGCCGCCGTCCAGGGCGAGGTCCGTGCCGCCTCCTCCTCCGAGACCGACTCGGTCGACCCGTCCATCACGGGTGTCCGGCACGGGCACTGGTCGGCGACGGCGACCGTCCGCAGCGCCAAGGTCCTGAGCGGGGAGCAGTCCAACACCTCGATCATCCTCGACTGCGAGCTCGACGACGGCACGTCAAAACCGTTGATCTGCAAGGTCTTCCGGACGATCCAGCCGGGGAGCAACCCCGACGTCGACCTGCAGTCGGCCCTCCGCGATGCCGGCAACGAGCGCGTCCCCGAGGTCGTCGGACACCTGTCCGGCACGTGGCCGGACACCTCCGGCGAGGACGTCGAGGCGGACCTCGCCTTCGCCCAGGAGTTCCTCCCCGGGACGCGCGACGCCTGGCGAGAGGCCCTGGAGGCCGTCGGAGAGGGCCGCGACTTCGCCGAGTCGGCGCGCGCCCTCGGCGCGGCGACCGCGGAGGTCCACGTCGCCCTCGCCGACTCCTTCGGCACCGAGGAGACGACCCACGCGACGGGCAGCCGGCTCGTCGAGGAGATGCGCCGCCGGGCCCGCTCGGCCGCCGT
>CAVVXY010000007.1:0-661944 GCA_963752365.1 uncultured Actinomycetota bacterium | reverse complement strand
CGCGGACGGCCAGACGTGCAGTCGTCGGGTCGGAGTGGACCGGGCGTGCTGGACGAGGCGTGGAATGCGGGACCTGGACCACCCATTGCACGTCCGGCGGTCCGCTCGGCCGGCGCGGAGTCAGGAGGCGAGAGCCTGGGTGAGGACGTCCGGCACGCCGCCGGCCAGCCAGATCTCGAGGTTCAGGCGCACCCACTCCGGGCGGTGCATCACGTCGTCCCACGTGAAGCGCAGCACCCACCACCGGTGCGCTCCCAGACCGGTGAAGCGCCGCGAGTCCTTGCGCCAGTGGTCACGGGTTCCGTGGAACTCGAACCCCTCCGCCTCGATGACGAGCCGCAGACTCCGGTCGAGCAGGTCGACGATCGCGTAGAGCCCCTGACCCGTGATCTCCTGCTGCGGCACGACGTGCAGCCCGTCGACGTCGAGGCAGATGGCTCGCAGGACCGACTCCAACGGGTTCGCGGCCCGGCCATCGGCTGCCCGCGCAGACCCGCCTCAGCTCGGCGGCACCGGGACCGCGCTGCCCGGCTGCGAGAAGGAGGTCGTCCGGACGCACCTTGCCCGACCGGAGCGCCGAGTCCGCGACCGCCAACCCCTCGTCGAACGGGAGTCGGCGAGCGCAGTCGAAGACCGTGCGCAGCGGTGCCGTCAGGCCGTCGGCCCGCTCCTGCTCGGACAGCGTCGCCCAGTGCCACCGGGCGGCCGACCGATCGTCGGCGGACACCTTGCGGTTGCGGGGTGCGGTGACCCAAGGGAGCTCCGGTGGGGTCTTGACCTTCCAGCCGTGCTGGATGGCTGCGCTCAGGTGGGACTGCGCGGCGCTCCGTTCGTGCGCGTAGCGCCGGTGCGCCGAGACCACCGCTGAGACGTAGCGCCCGCGCGCGGGCCGGTCGATCTCGCCGCGGGACAGGGCGGAGCGGACGGCGCGTGCGGAATGCGTCGCGCGCAGCTCAGCGGACGTCGCGACACCGCCCAGACGGGTCAGGGTCTCGGCGACGTCCATGGGATGCAGCGTGCCCGAACTCGGCCCGACCGTGACGGGACGTGTCCACAGCCGGACCGTCGGACGTGCAATGGCGCGACCGGGGCGTTGGTCCGTGCTCAGCGAAGGTCGAATGTCGACGCCTGCGCGACCCTTTGCACGTCTGACGGTCCGCCGAGGCGGCCCCGACGCGGCGAATGCGGCGAGCTCAGTGGCCGCACAACGACATTCGCCCACCGGAAGGATGTGCGGCTCGCGGGGCCTGGGCCGCGCGTCTCGCGCTCAGCCCTCAGCTCCGCGTCCACGACCTCCACAGCGCGGCGTACGACCCGTCCGCGGCCATGAGCTCCTCGTGCGAGCCGAGCTCGGAGACGAGGCCGTCCTCGACGACGGCGACCCGGTCGGCGTCGTGCGCCGTGTGCAGGCGGTGGGCGATCGCGACGACGGTGCGGCCGGCGACGACGGCGGCGAGCGAGCGCTCGAGGTGGCGGGCCGCGCGGGGGTCGAGGAGGGAGGTGGCCTCGTCGAGGACGAGGGTGTGCGGGTCGGCGAGGACGAGCCGGGCGAGGGCGAGCTGCTGGCTCTCGGCGTGCGAGAGGGCGTGGCCACCCGAGCCGACCGCGGTCTCGAGACCGGCCGGCAGCGCATCCGCCCAGGCCAGCGCGTCGACGGCGGCGAGGGCACTGCGGAGCTCGTCGGAGGAGGCGTTCTCCGAGGCGAGGCGGAGGTTGTCGGCGAGCGTCCCGACGAACACGTGGTGCTCCTGGGTCACGAGCGCGACCTCGCCGCGGAGCGTCGGCAGGTCGAGGTCGACGAGCGGCACGTCCCCGACGCTGATCGCACCGGTCCGCGGGCCGTCGATGCCCGCCATGAGCCGGCCGAGGGTCGACTTGCCCGCACCGGAGGGCCCGACGACCGCGAGCCGCTCGCCGGGACGCAGGTCGAGCGTCACGCCGTGGAGGACGTCGTGTCCCGAGCGGTAGGCGTAGCGGACGTCGTCGACGTCGATCGCGGTGCCGTCCGGCCGCGCACCGGTCGGGGTCCGGTCGGCGGGGACCTCGCCGACGCCGACGATCCGAGCGAGCGAGGCGGCCGCGACCTGGAGCTCGTCGAGCCAGCTGAACAGCTCGTCGAGCGGGAAGGTCAGCTGCCGCGCGTAGAGCACGACGGTCGTCGCGGCGCCGATCGAGAGGTGACCGCCGATCGTGAGCCAGCCGGCCCAGAGGGCGGTGCCGGCGATCGCGAGGACGTAGGACAGCTCGGCGGCCGGGAAGTACCAGAGCCGGATCCTCATCGTGTAGTTCTCGGCGCCGAGGCAGTCGCCGATCGCCTCGTCGAACCGCCGCCGACGCGCCGGCTGGAGCGACAGCGCCTCGACCGTCCGCGCGCCGTCGACGGTCTCGGCGACGACGCCGTTCATCTCCGCGTAGGCCGCGCGCTCCCACAGGTAGCCGGGCACCGCGCGGCGCAGGTAGACGATCGTCGTCGGGACGAGGAGGAGCGCCGGCAGGAGCAGCGCAGGCGCGGCCAACGGCGCCGTGACGAATGCGGACGCGAGCGTGAGGACGAGCGTCACCGCGGCGACGACGAGCGCGGGGATGCCGAAGCGGGCGACGTGGCTCAGCGCCTCGATGTCGTTGGTCGTCCGGGCGACGAGGTCGCCGGTCCCGGCCCGCTCGACCGTCGACAGGGGGAGCCGCACGGCCTGGTGGATGAACCGCTCGCGGATCTGGGCGAAGACCGTCTCCCCGAGGACGAACGAGCTGCGCCGCGCCGCCCAGGTGAGCGCGGTCTGGACGAGCACCGCGACGACGAGCCAGAGGACCCAGCGGTCGACGTCGCCGGACGTCGCTGCGCGCCCACGGGTCACCGTGTCGATGAGGCCCCCGAGCAACCACGGGCTGAGCAGTCCGGCGACCGCGGCGAGGCCGTGCAGCCCCATGACGCCCCACAGCTCGCGCCGGTGGTCCCGGAGCAGCTCGCCCGCGCGGGCGCGCACGGCGGTGTTGTCGGCGACGGGCAGCGTCCGGCGGGTCCGGTCGACCGATCCCAGAGTCATCGGCATCAGTCGTCGCCTCCCCGGACGACGACGCGGCGGTAGCCCGGCTCGCGGGCGAGGAGGTCGGCGTGCGAACCGACGGCGGCGACGGTGCCGCCGCGGAGGAAGACGACGCAGTCGACCTCGTCGAGGAGCAGCGGGCTCGCCGTCGCGACGACGGTCGTCCGGCCGGAGCGGTGCGCCGCGAGCCGCTGCGCGATCCGTGCCTCGGTGTGCGCGTCGACGGCGCTCGTCGGCTCGACGAGCGCGAGCACCTCCGGCTCACGGAGCAGCGCGCGGGCGAGCGCGAGCCGCTGTCGCTGCCCGCCGGACAGCGAGCGGGCGCGCTCGTCGAGCGTCCCGTCCAGACCCTCGGGCAGGGCGTCGACGGCGTCGTGCGCGCTCGCGGTGTGCAGGGCGGCGTCGATCGCCGCGTCGGTCGCGTCCCGTCCGCCGAGCAGCTGGGCGCGGAGCGAGCCGGCGAAGAAGCGTGGGTCGGACTCGCTGACGACGACCCGCTCGCGCAGGCCCTCCAACGGCAGCGACGTGACGCGAATGCCGTCGAGCTCGGCCACGCGGACCGGGTCGCCTTCCGTCGGGTCGGGTCCGAGCCGGCCGACCCGGTCGAGGACCGCGGCGGACTCCTCGGGGACGGCGCTGACGACCGCGGTGAAGCGGCCGGCGGCGAAGGCCGCCCCGGACTCCGGGTCGACGAGCACCCCGGGACCGGGCGCGACGGGAGAGGAGGTGCCCGCATTCGGCACGTGGTCGCCGGGGACCCGGAGGATCTCCAGGGCCTTGCGGGCGCCGATCCGGGCCCGGATGAAGCGGTCGAAGAACTCGACGACCGTCATGAGCGGCAGGCTGAGGAAGGTCGCGTAGCCGAAGAGCGCGACGAGCTGGCCGGCGGTCAGGTCCCCGCGGACGGCGGCGTGCGCGCCGACCCACGTGACGACGACGACGAAGACGCCGGGGATGAGCACCTGCGTCGAGTCGAGGGCGGACTGGAGCCCGGCCACCCGCCACCCGGCCGCCCGGACCGTGCGGCTCTGCGCCTCGTAGCGCCGCAGGAAGGTCTCCTCGCCGCCGATGCCGCGGAGCACGCGCAGCCCCGCGACCGTGTCGGTGCCGAGCGTCGTCAGCTGTCCGGACTCCTCGCGCTGGGCCGCCTGACGCCGCTGCAGCGGGCGGACGATGAGGGTGAGGGAGCCGAGGAGGAGCGGGCCGCCGACGAGGACGAGGAGCCCGATCGCCGTGTCCATCGACAGCAGGATCGACCCGATGACGACGAAGGTCGCGAGCGCGCCGGTGAACCGCGCCGTCACGTCGTAGAGCCCGCCGATCCGCATGAGGTCGCTCGCGAAGACGGCGACGACGTCTCCCGTCGGAAGCCTCCGGGGGAGCGCGGGGCCGACCCGCAGCGTGTGCTCGTGGACCTGGTGGCCGGCGCGGAAGGACGCCGTGAGCCAGTTGCGGACGGCCATCCAGTGCCGGAGCGCGCCGGCGACGGCGGCGAGCACACCGAACCCGAAGAGGAGACCGGTCCAGCGGAGGAGCGAGCCGGTGTCGCGTGCGCCCATCGCGTCTATGCAGTGCCCGATCGCCCACGGGAGGAGCGCGATGCTCACCATCCACACGACGCCGAATGCCGCGCCCAGCAGGATCGTCCGCCACTGGTGCCGCACGTAGTCGAGGAGGAAGTGCCTCGGGGAGCGGGTGTCCGGCTCGGTCGGCGAGGGCATCGTGAGGAGGGGCATGGCCGGTCAAGGCTATGTCGCGGACGTGTGCGCGCGAAAACGCATTTCGGTCGCTCACGTAGCCTTGACCGCGTGCTCCGGACCGCTCTGCGCCCCAAGTGGCTGGCGCTCTTCGCGGTCATGGTCGGGGTCGTCGTCGCCTTCGTCGAGCTCGGCGCGTGGCAGCTCGACGTCGCCCGGTCCCGGAGCGCCGCCGACGCCGTCCAGGCGGCCGCGGCGCAGCCCGCCGCCCCCCTCCGCGACGTCCTCGAGCCGCACCGGCCGTTCCGATCCGACCTGAGCGTCCGGCGGGTCACCGTCGACGGGACCTATGCCGGCCCGCAGGTCCTCATCGCCGACCGCCGCCTCGCCGGTCGCGCGGGATGGTGGGTCGTCGCCCCGCTGCGGACCGAGGGCGGCACGGTCGCGGTCCTGCGCGGCTTCGTCAGCGACCCGGCCGACGCACCGGCCGTCCCGGCGGGCGACGTGCACGTGGCGGGAGCCATCGCACCCGGGGAGTCCCCCTCGGAGCGGACCGACCTGCCGAGCGGGCAGCTCGGCTCGGTGGACCTCTCCGTCCTCGTCCAGCGTTGGCCGGGGGACCTCTACAACGCGTTCGTCTTCGCGACCGCGGAGTCGGGGGAGGGCATTCCGGCCGACCTCGGGTTGACCCGCGTCCCGCCGCCGCCGCCGATCCCGGAGGGGCTCTCGTGGCGCAACGCGGCCTACGCGCTCCAGTGGTGGATGTTCGCGGCATTCGCCGTGTTCATGTGGGTCAAGATGGTCCGGGACGACCACCGGTTCGAGGAGGCGGCGCGCCTCGCCCGGGGTGCCGACGACGGACCGGACCCGCTCGGGGACAATGGGCGGCGTGAGCCAGTCGCCTTCGCCGAGCCCCGTGATCCGTGACGTCCCCACCGCGCGCAAGGCGCTGACCTTCTTCAAGGTCATGGCCATGGTCGTCGGCGTCGGGCTGCTCGTGCTCGTCGTCGAGGTGGTCCTGTCCTACGCCTTCGACAAGAAGGGCGCGGACAACCCGCTCTCGTGGTGGCCGCAGCCGCACGGGTTCATCTTCATGCTCTACGTCGTCGCGACGGCCAACCTCGGCTTCAAGCTCGGCTGGACGCTCGGCCGGATGGTCCTGGTCATGCTCGCCGGCTGCGTGCCCTTCCTCTCCTTCTGGGTCGAGCGCAAGGTGAGCCGCGAGGCCGAGGCCCAGCTGGCACGCCACGAGACGGGGGTCACGGCATGAGCGAGACCAGCGACACCGCACCCGACCTCGCCGTCCGCCCCGTCCTCGTCGTCGACTTCGGCGCGCAGTACGCGCAGCTCATCGCCCGCCGCGTCCGCGAGGCCAAGGTCTACTCCGAGGTCGTCCCGCACTCGATGAGCGTCGAGGAGCTGCTCGCCAAGGACCCGGCCGCGATCGTGCTCTCCGGCGGACCGTCGTCGGTCTACGCCGACGGCGCGCCCGCTCTCGACCCGGCGCTCCTCACGGCCGGGGTGCCGGTCTTCGGCATGTGCTACGGCTTCCAGGCGATGGCGCAGGCGCTCGGCGGGACCGTCGCGCGGACCGGGCTCTCCGAGTTCGGCGCCACCGTCGCGCGCGTGTCCGACACCGCCTCCACCCTCTTCAACGGCCAGCCCGACGAGCAGTCGGTGTGGATGAGCCACGGCGACTCGGTCTCCGGCGCCCCGGCCGGAATGCGGGTCACCGCCTCGACCGCCGGCGCCGAGGTCGCCGCCTTCGAGGACGACGAGCGGCGGCTCTACGGCGTGCAGTGGCACCCGGAGGTCCTGCATTCGACGTTCGGGCAGAACGTCCTGGAGAACTTCCTCCTCCGCGGCGCCGGCCTCGAGCCGAGCTGGACGGCGGCCAACGTCGTCGAGTCGCTCGTCGACGCCGTCCGCGCGCAGGTGGGGGAGGCGCGGGTCATCTGCGGGCTCTCCGGCGGCGTCGACTCGTCGGTCGCGGCCGCGCTCGTCCAGAAGGCCGTCGGCGACCAGCTGACCTGCGTGTTCGTCGACCACGGGCTGCTCCGTCAGGACGAGGCCGAGCAGGTCGAGAAGGACTTCGTCGCGGCGACCGGCGTCGACCTCGTCGTCGTCGATGCGCGGGAGCGCTTCCTCGGCGCGCTCGCCGGCGTCACCGACCCGGAGGACAAGCGCAAGGTCATCGGCCGCGAGTTCATCCGGGTCTTCGAGCAGGCGGCGCGCGACGTCGTCGGCTCGCACTCCGGCTCGGACGACCACCCCGTCGAGTTCCTCGTCCAGGGGACCCTCTACCCCGACGTCGTCGAGTCCGGCGGGGGAGCGGGCACGGCCAACATCAAGTCCCACCACAACGTCGGCGGCCTCCCCGAGGACCTCCAGTTCCAGCTCGTCGAGCCGCTGCGGCTGCTCTTCAAGGACGAGGTGCGGGCCGTGGGGCTCGAGCTCGGGGTGCCCGAGCCGATCGTCTGGCGGCAGCCGTTCCCCGGGCCGGGGCTCGGCATTCGCATCGTCGGCGAGGTGACCGCCGACAACCTCGAGATCCTCCGCGCCGCCGACGCGATCGCCCGCGAGGAGCTGACCCTCGCCGGCCTCGACCGCGACATCTGGCAGTGCCCCGTCGTCCTCCTCGCCGGCGTCCGCTCGGTCGGCGTCCAGGGCGACGGCCGCACCTACGGCCACCCCGTCGTCCTGCGGCCGGTGTCGTCGGAGGACGCGATGACCGCGGACTGGGCGCGGGTCCCATACGACGTGCTCGCCAAGATCTCGACGCGGATCACCAACGAGGTCCGCGAGGTCAACCGGGTCGTCCTCGACGTGACGAGCAAGCCGCCGGGCACGATCGAGTGGGAGTGAGCTCCTGAGTCACCGCGGCCACTTCGACCCGTCGAGGGCGACCGGCGCACCCGGCCGGCCACCGCGGCGGGCGCGGTACTCGGGGACCCCGACGCAGGTGAACAGGAGCGTCACGAGGTCCTCCTCGTCCTCCGCCCCGAGCAGCGCGGGCACCTCGCTGTCGAGGAAGGTCATGCCCGTCGCCGACGCGCCGACCGCGTAGGCCGCGAGATGCAGCCGGCCCTCGACGAGCCCGGCGGCCAGCTGGGCGGAGCGGTAGCCGCGGTCGTCGAGCTCACCCGTCGAGGTCGCGGCGATGACGACGAATGCCGCGTCGCCCCCGAGGGCCTGGTCGAGGCAGACCCGGGCCAGCTCCGCCCGCAGGTCGCCGGTCCTGATCGGCTGCTCGAGGTCGGGCCAGCGATAGACGCCGGGCTCGACGTCGTCGACGCCGTGGACGACGACCCAGTGCGGGACGTCGATGCCGCGCAGCGCGACGGACATCGGCCACTCGAGCGCGCTGAGTGGGAGAGTCCGGGTGCGGTCCATGAGCCGCTGGGACCCGCGGCGAAGGACCAGGTCGTCGAGGTCCTCGTGCGAGTCGACGCCGGTGACCTGCTCCCCGACGGGCCACGGTCGGCCGAGCGTCTCCCGGTCGCCCGCGCGCTGGGCCGCCGTCGTCAGCGGGTGCTCGAGCGCGGGGAGCTCGCCGCGCGCGGCCGAGCCGGACTCCGTGGTCGCCGGGGCGCCTCTCGCCGAGGGTGAGCAGGGCGACGGGGAACTCGTGGGTCCCGTCGGCCCCGACGAGTCCGGCGACCGCGCGATCGGGGAAGTCCGTCCAGAGACGAGGCTCCCGCCCGGCGCTCGAAGCGGCCGCCTCGAGCTGGGCCAGGAGCGTGCCGGCGTCCCAGTACACGTGCCGGAAGGCCCGCTCCCCGTAGCGCCAGCCGCTCCGCCACGGCACGCCCGTCACGACGAGGGTCGTCGAGCCGTCGGCCGGCGGCGGTCCGACCTGCACGAGCGCGTGCGCTGCCCCGTCGTACCAGTGGACACCGTCCGTGACCCCCTCGACGTCGCGCGCCGCGAGGTACACCTCGAGCGGGAAGCGCGCACCCGCCGAGCCCGCGGCGCGGAAGAGCATCGTCGTGCCGTTGCGCTCGGCGGTCCGGACGACACCGGCTCCCAGGTAGAGGATCCGTCCGATCGTCTCGGTGTCGAGCGTCAGGGCGGGCCCGGGCCGTCCGGCGAGCACCTCCGTCGCGTCGACGTCGGGCGCCGCGAAGTCGCGCGGGAGGGCGATCCGGGGCAGCTCCTCCGGGTACGTCTTGAGCAGCGGCGGCCGGAGCGAAGGCTCCATCGACGGGAGGTCCTGACGGACCCGCGGGTCGTCGATCGGGACGTCCCACTCGCGGTCGGGCACGTAGCGCGTCAGCCGGTGGAGGAGGCCGGCGCCGAAGTCGGGTTCCACGGCACCCAGCCTCGCAGCATTCGGCCCTCGGCCGGAACCCGGATCCGCGGTCCGTCCGTTGAGTCGAGCAGACTGGACCGATCCCGGCGAAGGAACCCGAATGTCCGCACTCCTCACCTTCCTCACGGCGCTGGCCGGCGGCGCCCTCGTCGTCACTGGCTGGGCCGGCTGGTTCCGCGCGCGAATGCGGGGCGCCGCCTCCATCACCCGTCGCGCCCGTCGCCGCGCCTGGGCATTCATCACCGCCGGTGGACTCCTCGCGCTCGTCCCGGAGCTGCCGTCCGCACTGCTCGGGATCCTGCCGGACCGGTCGTGGCCGGTCGTCCTGCTCCTGCTCGTCTACCGGATGCTCGTCGTCGTCGGGCTCATCGCCGTGGTCGGCACGATCACCTTGGGGCACGAGCGGGTGACGCGGCCGGTCGGGCGGTTCGTCGGCGACGTGCGTTCGACGGTCGTCCGTACGGTGCCCTTCGGCCCGGGACGGGACTCGCGGCTCCTGCGCCGCGAGCTCGCCGTCGGCGGGTTCCCGGCTCGTTGGGACGAGGTGGTCGCGCTCGACCACCGGCTCTCCCAGCGGCTCATGGCCTACGAGCGCGACGAGCACGCCCGCGCCGACCGGCCGGCCATGCGCGACTTCGCCGATCCGGTGACCGCCGGCGCCTGGGAGGCGATGCTCGCTGCTGACGTGCTGCGCTCCTCGCCGCGGGTCGGCGCCTCGGTCGACGCCCTCCGGACCCCCTACGGCCGAGCGGTCGCGGACTTCCAGGTCGCCCTCGAGCAGGCGGAGTCGAATGCCGCCGCCAAGGCGACCGGACACCTCTCACCGGCCGAGCAGGACGCCATCGGTCGCGCCGAGCAGACCCTCGCCTTCCTCCGCGACCACAGCGCCTCGGCGGCCGAGCGCGAGCAGGCCTATGCGGCTCTCGCGGCCGAGCTCGACGCGGCGCGGGCGTCCTCGGCCGACGGCGAGCCCGCCGACCGCTCGCACCCCTGGCTCGACGTCACCGAGCGCGCCACCCGCTGATCCCGGTCATGCATGGCGCGCGTGATGTACCGCCTCCTGCATGACCTTCGCATCCGTCAGGCGTGGCCTGCTGCGCTGTCCAGGGCCTTGGCGTCGTCGACGCGGCGAAGCCGCTCTCGGCGCTCGAGCCAGCGGTGGCCGAGGGGGATCCCCATGGCGAACCCGAACCAAGCCCCTAAAGAGTCCTGCCTGACGGTCACGTTCTCCGGAGACATCAGCCCGCCGACGAGCACGACGAACAGACTGAGGAGGGCGACGACGGCGATGATCGACAGGTCCCGCACGGGATCCCGCCTCAGGATTGCTTGCCATCCGAAGCCCACCCCCATCCCGAGGAGTCCCATCGTGGACACCGCGATGGTGTCATTCGGCCAGTCGTTCCATCGTGCGAACATCACGGTCGCGCCGACGATGCCGAGTAGGACCGCCCCGACCTCACGCGCCGCGAATCTCATCGCCGGATACCCGCATTCCCCATGGCGCGGAGCATATTGCCGCGACAGCGGTCGAATGCCATGCGGTCAGGAAGTGGCCGCATTCGTCGCTAGCGTCGTAGGTGGAAGGTCAACCACCGAACAGGAGGAGCACCACCATGCAGATCACCCTCGAAGTCGTCCACGTGCCCGTGACGGACGTCGACCGGGCCAAGGCGTTCTACACCGAGCAGCTCGGGTTCCACGCCGACCACGACTCCAGTCCCTACGAGGGCCTGCGCTTCGTCCAGCTGACCCCGCCGGGCTCGAATGCCTCGATCGTCTTCGGCGAGGGCCTGACCGACATGGCGCCGGGCAGCCAGCGCGGCATTATGTTCGTCATCGAGGACGCCGACTCGATGCGCGAGCTGCTCCTCTCCCGCGGCGTCGAGGTCGGGCCCGTCGACGAGCAGCAGTGGGGTCGCTTCCTCTACATCACCGATCCCGACGGCAACACCCTGACCTACCAGCAGCTCCCGTCCTACTCCTTCGACGAGGACGGCAACCGCCGGGGCGTGCAGGAGGCCTGACGAGCCCACGCCGGCCCGCCGACTAACCTTGCCCCGTGCCCCTGCGAACCTCTGCCGCCGTGCTCGCCGGCAAGGCGACCCGCGTGGCGACGCGGCTGCGGGGCGGGGGGTCGGCATTCCCGGGGCTCGTCGCGGAGAAGGTCGACCCGCGCTTCCTCGCGCACGCGCTCCGTGACGTGACCGGCGGAATCGTCGTCGTCAGCGGGACCAACGGCAAGACGACGACGACCAAGATGCTCGTCGCGCTGCTCCGCGCCCACGGTCAGCGGGTCTTCACCAACCCGACGGGGAGCAACTTCACCCGCGGCGTCATCTCCTCGATGCTCGCCGAGCTGCCCCTCAAGGGCCGCCTCGACGCCGACCTCGCCGTCCTCGAGCTCGACGAGGCCCACGCGCTGCGCTTCGCGGCCGCGGTCCGGCCGACGCACAGCCTGCTGCTCAACGTGGCCCGCGACCAGCTCGACCGGTTCGCCGAGATCGACCACACGGCCCGGCTGCTCGCCACCCTCGCGGACCGGACGACCCAAGGGCTCGTCCTCAACCGGGACGACTCGTTCGTCGCGCGGATCGCGTCCGGCACGCCGACCGACGTCGCCATCCGCTACTTCGGCGTCCACGAGGCGATCGCCGACCGGCTCCCGGAGCTCATCGAGGCCGACGTCCGCTTCGACGACGACTTCCACAGCCCGGAGCCGAGCCGGCGGGACGGGCTGCTCCGGCCGGTCGACGAGCGCTCCTTCGAGGTCGTCTTCGGCGAGGAGACGGTCGGGCCGGTCACCCTCATCCAGCGCGGGCTCGCCGCGATGATCAACGCGACGGCCGCGACGACGACGGCCCGGCTGCTCCTCGGCGACGCCTTCGACGCGGGCCGTGCGGCGACCGCCCTGGCCGCCGTCAAGCCGCCCTTCGGGCGCGGCGAGGTCATCGACGTCGACGGCCAGCCCGTCGAGCTCGTCCTCGTCAAGAACCCCGCCGGCTTCACCGTGGCCCTCGGCACCTACGGGAGCACACCCGTCGCGACGATGGTCGCGATCAACGACAACGACGCGGACGGGCGCGACGTGTCGTGGCTCTACGACGTGTCCTTCGAGTCGCTCCGGGGACGAGGTGTCAGTCATACGAGTGGGATTCGCGCCTACGACATGGCGCTCCGGCTCCAGTACGACGACGTCGCCGTCGACGACATCGAGCCGGACCTCACCCGGGCCCTCGACGCCTTCGTCGCGGCGCACGCCGACGAGCCCAAGCGGATCTTCTGCACCTACACGGCGATGATGGCGCTGCGGCGCACCCTGGCGCAGCGGCACGGTCTCGCGGACTTCGGGGAGGAGGGCTGATGACCAAGGGCACGATCAACGTCGTCCACCTGTACCCGCGCGAGATGAGCATCTACGGCGACCTCGGCAACACGCGCTGCATCGCGGCCCGCATCCGCCGGCACGGCTACACGCCGAACGTCGTCGAGCACCATCCCGGCCACGTCCTCCCGACCGACACCCACCTCCTCCTCGGCGGCGGCGGCCAGGACTCCGGGCAGGCGCGGGTCGAGGAGGACGTCTTCGCGAATGCCGACACGATCCGCGGTCTCGCGGCCGACGGCATTCCGATGATGATGATCTGCGGGACCTACCAGATGTTCGGGAATGCCTTCGTCACCGTCGAGGGGCGGCGGCTGCCCGGCCTCGGCGTCCTCGACGTGACGACGCAGGGCAACGCCAAGCGGATGATCGGGCCGAGCGTCCTCACGACCGAGTTCGGCGACATCGTCGGCTACGAGAACCACTCCGGCTCGACGACCCTCGGCGAGGGTCAGCAGCCGTTCGGCACCGTCCGGCACGGCTTCGGCAACAACGGCGAGGACGGGACCGGCGGCGCGCGGACCCACAACGTCTTCGGGCACTACCTGCACGGGCCGGCGCTGCCGGCCAACCCCCGCTTCGCCGACGGCCTCATCGCCTTCGCCGCGGAGGCCGCGACCGGCCGTCCGTTCGAGCCGGAGCAGCTCGACGACGACGTCGCGGACCAGGCGCGGATCCGGCAGATCCGGCGCCTGCTCAGCTGACCTCGCCGACCCTGCGCGCGTCGTGAGCGTCGGCGGCCTCGGTGGCCGGCGTCTTCGTCGTCAGGCTCCAGAGCAGCCACCCGAGCCCACCGAGCGGCACCTCCATGAGGTGGGTGAAGATCGAGAAGAGGACGACCGCCGCCGTCGCGCCGGCGGGCTCCGCACCCCAGCCGACGAG
The DNA here is from genome assembly GCA_963752365.1 of uncultured Actinomycetota bacterium. Classification (GTDB taxonomy): domain Bacteria; phylum Actinomycetota; class Actinomycetes; order Actinomycetales; family Dermatophilaceae; genus CAVVXY01. The sequence goes on along the minus strand of CAVVXY010000007.1, from coordinate 648,624 downwards.
GACCGCGGCCGTCGCCGTCTCGGTGACGCCGATGCCGCCCGGCGTGATGCCGACGGCCGTGAGCAGCCGGCCGATCGCATAGGCGGCGAAGAGGTTGGACAGCTTCATCTCGATGCCCGTCGCCTGTGTGATGAGGACGAAGAGCAGGAAGTAGAAGCCGAAGAAGCCGACCATCCCGAGGGTCAGGCGCAGCCAGCGCCGGCGGACGACCTCGGTCGTCTCGGCGCGGAGGTCGAGGAAGAACTCCTCCGCGCTCCGCCGGCCCTCGCGACCACGACGGAGCAGCCGGGTCACCCGGTCGAAGAACCGGCCGACCGCGGCGGCCGCACGGGGCGAGGCGAGGATGGCGCCGAAGGCCGCGATGAGGGCGACGCCGGAGATCGTCCCCCCGACGGCCGCCTCGGTCAGCGCTCCGGGGAGCCCGGAGCTGTTGACCGTGAGGAAGGCGATCGCGAGGACAGGCAGGACGAGCCGGGCGAGCGTGTTCCAGACGCCGGTGACGACGGCGGAGGTGGAGACCGAGGCCCGGCTGAACCCCCACGACCGGCAGATCGCGTAGGTCGCCGCGAGCCCGGCTGCGCCACCGCCGGGCAGGAGGTTGCCGACCGAGGACCCGCAGAGGTTGACGATGAGCGCCCTGGGATGGCTCAGGCCGGGCAGCGAGGCGGTGATCGTGAAGGTGTAGCACCACAGCCCGAGGAGCATGAGCGCCTGGAAGCCGACGGCCTGCCACCACGGGATGCCCCGGACGACGTCGAACACGTCCCCCCACGTCGTCTTGGCGAAGTGCGGGAGCCCCCAGACGAGCAGCGTCGTCGCGAGCCCGAGGCCGACGACGGCCTGGACGACCTTGGTCGCCCCCACCTTTCGCCTCGGCGGCGTGGTCGGCACGCTGTCGGCACTCACGGCAGGCCCGCGAAGACGTCGGTGGCGACGGGTGCGCCGACGGGCGCGCTCGGGTCGCGGAACCATTCGCGGCCGAAGACGACGTCGAAGACCGGACGCGGAATGCGGAGCAGCGCGTCGAGCGTCCGGTCCCCGGTCTGGGTGGCGCCCGCGTCGTCGGGACCCGCATTCGCCCGGGCCGCACCCGCCCCGGTCGCCTGGGACGCGTGGGCGCGCATCGACGCCCGCTTGGCGCGGGCGTAGCGGCGCACGTCGACCCGGTGGGTGATCTCGGACCGGGCCGAGTAGGCCCGCTCGAAGGACGTCGGGTCGAACTCGTCGGGGAAGCGGTAGACGCGGCCCGCGAGCCGGATCCCGCGGACGATGAGGTCGCGGGGCACCGTCGCCTCGAGCACCCGCGGGGTGCCGGCGACCTGCGCGGCGCGGGCGCCGACCTCGTGGACCCGGACATGGTCGCGGTGCCCGTAGCCGCCGTTGCGGTCGTAGGACAGCAGGACGTCGGCGCGCTCGGTGCGCAGGATGGCGGCGAGCCGCTCGGCCGCCTCGTCGACGGGGGCACGACAGAAGCGGACCTCGCCGGGCGGGTTGGGGTGGAGCTCGGGCCCGGACCCGCTGTCGGCATAGCCGAGCCACTCGACGTGGGCGACCCCGAGGGCCTCGGCGCTGCGCTGCGCCTCGGCGAGGCGGACCGATCCGAGGCCGCCCGCACCCTCCCGGAAGGAGGACGCCGCGAGGCCCAGACCGCCGTCGGTCGCGAGGACGAGGACGACCCGGTGACCCTCCGCGGCGGCGCGCGCCATCGTCCCCGACGTGAGCAGCGCTTCGTCATCGGGGTGCGCGTGGAAGGCGACGAGGGTCCGTGGCATCGAGGCCCATCCTCGCTCATGGCAGGCTGACTCCCCGTGAAGGTCGCCCTCCTGTCGGACTGCTATCTGCCGCGGCTCGGCGGCATCGAGGTGCAGGTCGACGGTCTCGCTCGGCAGCTCGTCGCCGCCGGCCACGACGTCGACGTCTTCACCGCGACCCCCGGACCGGGCGGCGAGCACGGCGGCTCGGTCGTCGACCACGACGGTGTCCGGGTGCATCACTTCTCGACCCCGCTGACCTTCGGCGTCCCCGTCAACCCCTTGGCCACCAAGCCGATTCGCGATCTCCTCAGGGATGGCGGCTACGACGTGGCGCACGGTCACATGGGGGTCGTCAGCCCGTTCGCGACGTCGACGATCGGCGCGGCCATCGAGGTCGGTGTCCCGACGGCCGTGACCTGGCACTGCATGCTCGACCGGTCCCGTCCCCTCTTCCGAGCCCTCGGCCACGCCCGCCGATGGCGCGAGGCGGGGGCCGCCCTGTCCGCCGTGTCGCGCCCGGCGGCACGTCGTGTCGAGGACGTCGCCGGCGGTCCCGTGGCCGTGCTGCACAACGGGATCGACGTCGCGAGTTGGCGTCCGGACGATGGGCCGGAACCTTCGCCCCGGTCGGGAACCGTTCCGGCCCAGGCCGAGGTTTCCCGCTCTGAGCGGGAAAGTGGGGAGGTGGTCACGGTCGCGAGCGCGATGCGTCTCGTCCCCCGCAAGCGGCCGAATGCCCTCGTCGACATCGCCGTCGAGACGGCGCCGAAGCTGTCCGGCGGGCGGGCGGTCCGCTTCGAGGTGTTCGGCGACGGACCGTCCCGTCGCGACCTCGAGCGCGAGATCGCGCGCCGCGGGGTCGCCGACGACGTGGCGCTTCGCGGTCGGATGACCCGCGACGAGCTCCGCGCCGCCTACCGGGAGGCCGACGCCTACCTCTCCACGACCCGGCTCGAGGCCTTCGGCATCGCGGCGCTCGAGGCCCGCGCGGCCGGCCTCCCGATCCTCGCCCTCCGCGGCTCCGGCATCGAGGACTTCGTCACCAACGGCGTCGACGGCCTGCTCGCAGACGACGACGCCGGCCTCGTGGCCGCCCTCGTCCGGCTCGTCGACGAGCCCGGCCTGCTCGACGGCATTCGCGACCACAACCGCTCCGTCCCGCCGGTGCAGGACTGGGAGCACGTGCTCGCCGCGACTCTCGCGGAGTACGCCCGCGCCGGGGCGGGCTGAGCCGTGCTGCAAGCGCCGGACGAGCCGCGCCTCGTCGTCGACGCGGTCGTCGGGGTCCGCCGGGTCGCGACGGTCGACGCCGACCACGGCGTCGACGTCCTCGGCGCCCTCCACGCGCTGGGCTTCGTCACGGACGGGCCGCCGACGATCCTCACGACGCCGGAGCCGTGGGAGCTTCGCTTCGTCTGGCCGGTGCGACCCGTCGCCCCCGGCGACCAGGGCTTCGTCTCCGACTTCCTCGAGCGGGAGCCGGACGTCACCGACGACGACCTGGCGAATGCCCGTCGCCGGCTCCGTCCCGCGGCCTACGGGTTCATCGGGAGCGAGCGGGGCCTCCTGCTCACCGAGCTGAGCGAGCGGACCCACGCGCCGGGCTGGTGGAACCTGCCCGGTGGCGGCCTGGACCCGGGGGAGTCGCCCCAGCGGGCCCTGTACCGGGAGGTCGAGGAGGAGACGGGGCAGGTCGTCGGGGACGTGCGGCTGCATTCGGTCCTCCTCCGTCGGCACATCGCTCGCAGCCCCGTGGCCGTCGAGGACTTCCAGTCGGTGCGGGTCTTCCACGTGGGCTGGGCGGCCGCGCCGACCGACCCGGTCGTGCACGACGTCGGCGGGTCCACCTCACGCGCCGCGTGGGTCCCGCTCGAGAGGATCGGCGAGGTGCCGATCGCCCCGGCCCTGCGCCGACTCGTCGAGGAGTTCGTCGCAGGGACCGGGGGCCTCGCCGGCTTCAGGAGCGGCGGCGCATCCCGATGAGGCCGGCGAGGGCGAGGACGACGCCGCCGCCGAGGAGGGCCAGCGGCCCGGTGTAGTCCCAGTCGACCCGGAAGTCGACCGTCTCGTGGAGGGTCAGGACGACGGCCACGGCGAGGAGGAGCACGCCCAGGGCCAGGCTGAGCGGGGCCGGGCCGGTCGGGCGGGTCACCGTCACGATCTGGACCGCCGGACTCGCCGGGGTGGGGGCCGCGCCGAGGTCGTCGATCGGCTGGGGGACGGGGGTGCTCACGCTGATCCGTTCGGTCGGGTCGAGCATCGAGCGCTCGACGGACTCGGGGTTGTTGAGGTCGGGCTGTTCGTTCATCGGGTCACCTCGATCTTGACGTCGCCCATGCCGCCGTCGACCTTGACGACCACGTCGGCCGGCCCGGTGCCGAGGACCTTGTGTCCGTCGATGACGTCGCCGTCGGCGTCGGTGACCTCCCCCATGCGGGGGCTGGCGTCGAGCTGGACGCTGAGGTCCGAGGGGACCTCGATCGTCACGTCGCCCATGCCACCCTGCACCTCGAGGGTCGGAACCGCGGACGGCGTCGTGGACAGCCTGCTCAGGTCGACGGTCGTGTCGCCCACGTTGCTCGGGATGACGTGGCTGCCCTCGGCGTCGGTCGGGGTGACGACCCGGTCGCCGAAGTTCATGTTCCTGTCGAAACCGATGTCCGGCCCCGCGACGGCGAAGGCCGTCGTGCCCGCGAGGACGACACCGACGAAGCCCGGGAAGCCCGAGCTCCGGCCGCGGAGCGCGGCGATGATGACGCCGAGGGCGATGACGCCGAGGGCGAGGATCCGGCCGAGGACGTCCGCGTTGCCGGGGAAGCCGGTCGGGCCGTCGACGACGCGGCCGAGGCCGTAGGCGGCGATCGCGAGGCCGAGGGTCACGAGGGCGCCGCGGACCCCCATGCTGCGGCGGCCCTTGCGCTGGGTGCGGGGGCGGGCCGGGGGCGAGGGAACCATCGGGGGCGCCGTGGGGTCCTGGCCGACCGCGGTCGTCTCGCCGACCCGGTTCCAGAAGCTCTGCTGCTCGGTGGGGTCGGTCACCGACTCGTCCGTCGGGCCACCCGCCCACTGCGGGCGGGGCGGGGCGGCGACGTCCGCATTCGCCGAACGACCGGAGCGGCGGTGGTCGTGGCCGCGGCCGTGGTGGTCGAAGCGGTCGCCCCTGCGGCGGGAGACGAACCACGCGACGAAGGCGACGGGGATGATCCACCCGAAGCGCCAGCCCTGGCCGTCGAAGGTGAAGACGCTGCCGAGCGAGAGGCCCGCGGCGACGAGCAGGAGGATCCCGGTGCCGTCCCCGTGGCGAATGCCGGACTCCGCCTTGATCTCGCCGGCGGTGTCCGGGAGCAGCGCCCACGCGACGAGGTAGGCCGGGAGGCCGATGCCGCCCATGACCGTGAGGACGATGAGGGCGACGCGCACGATGACGGGGTCGACGCCGACCCGGTGGGCGATGCCGCTGGCCACGCCACCGAGCCAGCGGTCGCCGGGGTCGCGCATGATGCCGAGAGAACGCAGCCAGGCGAAGGCGCGGTCGAGGGGGTCGCCGTGCTGCTCGGCGGCAACAGGCTGCTCGTGGGTCGTGTTCATGTCCTCCAGAGTGTCCGCCGCCGGCCCCACCGACCACTCGGGTCGACCCTGACGACACCCTGAACGAACCCCGGGGGAGGGCTCCGGGGCCTCCCGCGTGCGTCAGGATGGGTCCATGCCCATCCCCTACGAGCGCCCCGTCGACGCGCCGCCGGTCCCGGCCGCGCCGCGTCTCGTGCGCCCCGTGGACGGGCGACGGATCAGCGGGGTCTGCATCGGCCTCGCCGACCACCTCGGCCTCCCGGTCAGGCACATCCGCCTCGGCTTCATGGCGCTCGCCGTCTTCGGCGGCGCCGGCGTCCTCGCCTACGTCCTGTTCGCCGCCCTCGTCCCGTCCGCCAAGGGCGCCGCCGGCGTGGCCGCGACCCTGGGCCGCCCCGTCGCCGTCGAGGGACCCGCGCCGGACGCTCGCGCCGCCGACCCGGACGCCAACCCCTTCGCCGGTCCGCCGCCCGCCCGGGGCGGTGGCCTGCTCGAGGTGACCGGCGGCCCGCTCATCGTCATCGGCGGGCTGCTCGCCGCCATCGGTGTCGTCGTCGGCATTCGCAGCGTCTTCGGGCTCGACCTCGGGATCGGCCTCATCGTCCCCGTCCTGACGATCGGCTCCGGGGTCATCCTCGCCTGGTCCCAGCTCGACGAGGCGCGTCGCGCGCAGTGGCTCGGTGCGGGCGCGGCGCCCCGGGGCGCGACGCTCGTCCGGATCGCCCTCGGAGCGCTCCTCACGATCATCGGCATCGTCGTCCTCGCAACCCGCGGAAAGTCGATCGCGGCCGTCTGGGACGCCGGGCTCGCCGTCGTCGCCGTCCTCATCGGTGCGGTGCTCATCGCCGCGCCGTGGGTCCTCCGGCTGTGGAACCAGCTCCGCGCCGAGCAGCTCGCGACGGCCCGCGCCACCGAGCGCGCCGACATCGCGGCCCACCTCCACGACTCGGTCCTGCAGACGCTCGCGCTCATCCAGAAGAAGTCCGCCGACCCGACCGCCGTGTCCGCGCTCGCCCGCGCGCAGGAGCGCGAGCTGCGCTCCTGGCTCTATGCGCCCAAGGCGGAGTCGGGCGACTCCCTCGCGACGGCGCTCCACGAGGTCGTCGCCGAGGTCGAGGACCGACACGGCGTCTCCGTCGAGCTCGTCATGACCGGGGACGTCCCGCTCGACCCGGACGTCGCCGCCCTCGTCCGCGCCTTCGGCGAGGCCCTGACCAATGCCGCCAAGCACGGCAACGCGCCGCTCACCGCCTACGTCGAGGCGAGCGCGAGCGGCGTCGAGGCATTCGTCCGCGACCGCGGGGAGGGCTTCGACCTCGACGCGGTGCCCGGTGACCGCCACGGCGTCCGCGACTCGATCGTCGGGCGGATGGAGCGGCACGGCGGGACCGCGCGGGTCCGTATCCTCGACCAAGGGACAGAGGTCGCCCTGACCCTGCCGACGCGAGAGGGAGCCAGCGCATGAGCGAGCCACGTGGTGGTGGTCGGCCCGACCGGCAGATCCGGGTCGTCCTCGTCGACGACCACCGCATCTTCCGCACCGGCGTCAAGTCCGAGCTCGGAGAGGTCGACGCCGAGCGCCGCCTGCTCGACCTCGTCGGCGAGGCCGGCGACGTGGAGGCTGCCGTCGCCGTCATCAAGGAGCAGCGCCCGGACGTCGTCCTCCTCGACGTCCACCTGCCCGGCGGGCGGGGACAGGGCGGCGTCGACGTCATCCACGGCGCCTTCGGCGTCGAGACCGAGGCCAAGCAGCCGGTGCGCTTCCTCGCCCTCTCGGTGTCCGACGCGGCCGAGGACGTCATCGCCGTCATCCGCGCCGGCGCGCGCGGCTACGTGACCAAGTCGATCTCGCCCAACGACCTGCACACGGCGATCCGGCGCGTCGCCGACGGCGACGCGGTGTTCTCCCCGCGGCTCGCCGGCTTCGTCCTCGACGCGTTCGGGGCAGCGGCCGGGGAGATCGCCGAGGTCGACGAGGAGCTCGACCGGCTCTCGGCGCGCGAGCGCGAGGTCATGCGGCTCATCGCCCGCGGCTACCAGTACAAGGAGGTCGCCAAGGAGCTGTTCATCTCGATCAAGACGGTCGAGACGCACGTGTCCTCGGTGCTGCGCAAGCTCCAGCTCTCGTCCCGTCACGAGCTCACTGCGTGGGCCATGGGGCGACGTCTCGTCTGACCGGGCCGCGACATAGGGTCCTGCCATGAAGACCGCGATCGCCGCCTTCGCCGGCATTCACATGGTGCTCGCCGCCGTCATGGTCGGGAGCGCGCTCGTCACCCGCTACGGCGGCCGGGAGCTCTACGCTCCGCTCGTCTGGAGCGCCCGGATCCAGCTGCTCCTCGGTCTCGTCCTCGTCGCCCTCAATATGGCCGCCGACGAGTCGCTCAACCACCCGAAGATCGGCGTCAAGCTCCTCGTCGCCCTCGGGGTCGTCGCCGCCGCGGAGATCGCGAACGCCCGGCACCGGCGCGGCGAGCCCAAGCTCCAGCTCGTCGACCTCGCAGGTGCCCTGACGATCCTCAACGTCTTCGTCGCCTTCCTCTGGAAGTGACGCGGGGCGTGGCCGCCGTCAGGGGATGAGGAGGAGCTTGCCCGTCGTCGCGCGGCCCTCGAGGGCGTCGTAGGCGCGCGCGGCCTCCTCGAGCGGGTAGCGCCCGCCGACCTCGATCCGGAGAATGCCGTCGGCGATCGCCCCGAGCACCTCACCACCGCGCCAGAGCAGCTCGTCCCGGTCGGCGAGGTACGCCGAGAGCGAGGGCCGGGTCACGAAGACCGAGCCCGAGGTGTTGAGCCGCTGGAGGTCCAGGGGCGGCACCTGGCCGCTCGCACCGCCGAAGAGGACGAGCATCCCCCGCGGGCGGAGAGAGGCGAGGGACGCGTCGAAGGTCGCCCTGCCGACGCCGTCGTAGGCCACGTCGACGCCGCGCCCGGCGGCGTCGCGCACGGCATTCGCGAGCTCCTCGGTCGAGAGGCCGGTGTAGTCGATCGCGTGGTCGGCTCCGAGATCCCTTGCGATCTCGAGCTTCTCGGCGTTGCCGGCGGTCGCGACGACCGTCCCGCCCTTGGCCTTGACGAGCTGGACGAGCAGCTGTCCGACACCGCCCGCGGCGGCGTGGACGAGCGCGACGTCGCCCTCGGCGAGGGCGTAGGTGCTGTTGACGAGGTAGTGCGCCGTCATGCCCTGGAGCATCGCGGCGGCGGCGGTCTCGAGGTCGACGCCGTCGGGCACGGGCACGAGCTCGTCGGCCGGGATCGCGGCGACCGACGCGCCGGTGCCGAGCCGCATCGCCCAGGCGACGCGCTCGCCGGTGCCCCGGACGGTCCCGGCCCCCTCGGAGCCCAGGACGAAGGGCGTCGCGTTGGGGTACACCCCCTGACGCTGGTAGACGTCGATGAAGTTGACGCCGACCGCGGCGACGTCGACGAGGACCTCCCCGTCCCCGGGTGACGGCTCCGGCACGTCCTGAACCTCCAGGACGTCGGAGCCTCCGTGGCGTGGGACGACGAGTGCGTGGACCATGCCACCCACCCTAGGTCGACGGCGTCGTCGGCACCCGGTAGCGCCGCTTGCCGCCGAGCACGACCTGGAGGACGCCGCCGTTGCGCTCGATGACCGCCGCCGACGCGAGGTTGGTGTCGTCGCAGGTCACCAGGGCCGGGTCGATGCCGAGCGAGGCGGCGACCGGCAGCATGAGTCCGAGGGCGGCGGTGGCGACCCCGCGCCCGCGGGCGCTCGGCCGGACGGAGTAGCCGATGTGGCCGCCGACCGCGCGCAGCTCCGGCGTCAGGACGTGCCGCAGCGAGATCGCCCCGACGAACTCGCCGTCGCGCACGACCCACCGCGTCGAGTGCGGCACCCACCCGCAGGGCCGGGGCCGGTCGGGCTCCGCCTGGGCGATCCGTTCGGCGCACATCGCGGCGAACGCCCCGGGGTCGCCCATCGTCTCCCGGGTCCACTCCCACCCGCCGAAGCAGTCGTCGGCGGGCATGACGACCTCGGTGTAGCTGCTGTTGCCCTCGGCGAGCAGCTCGTCGGCGGCAGCGAGCCACGACTCCTGGAGGGCTGGGGACGGGAGCACGAGCTCGACCTGCGCGGTGGCCCAGCTCACGAGGTCGGCACCCAGTAGCGGCGAATGCCGTCGCGCACGTCCTCGAGGACGCCCCCGTTGGCCGCGATCGTCCGGGCCGATGCGACGTTGTCCTCGTCGCAGGTGAGAAGGGCGGGGTCGATGCCGAGGCCGCGGGCGACCGGAAGGGCTGCAGCGAGTGCCGCGGTCGCGATGCCGCGCCGACGGGCGGTCGGGCGCACGGAGTAGCCGATGTGGCCGCCCTCACGGAGGAGGAAGTCGGTGAGCCGGTGCCGGATCGCGACGGAGCCGACGTAGGCGCCGTCCTCGACGACCCAGAGGAAGGTGCTCGGGACGAAGCCCGGGCGGCGCACCGTCTCCTCGAGCGCCGAGGCGAGCCGGTGCTCGACGAGCCGCTCGAACTCGGCGGGATCCGCCAGCCCCTCGCGGGTGAAGGCGTAGCCGGGGAAGTCGCCCTCCGCCTCCTCCGCCCAGAGCCCGTCGCCGTCGCGGTGGGCGCCGCCGAACTCGTCGACCGCGGCGAGGTAGGAGGCGCGATAGGCGGGGTCCGGGGCGACGAGGGCGATCATCGGCTCGAGGCTAGGCGCCCGACCGGTCCGAGGTCACCCGGGTTGTCGGGGCCACCCCGGTCCTCGCGGTCATCCGGAGTGCGCCGCGGACAGGTCCGCGCAGACGACGCCACGGTTGCCGTCCTGGTCGGCGATCACGGTGAGCCCGGGCGCCCGGCTGTCGTCGACGACGGTCCCGCCCGCGGCAACGGCGGCGGCGACCCGCTGCTGGACCGCCTCCGGCGCCACGTAGACCTCGACGTGGAACCGCTGACCCGGCGTCGCGTCCTCGTCGGCGTCCCCGAACCACAGGTTCGGCACCCGCCCCGTCGCGTCCCGGATCTCGTCGCCGGGCGTCCCGCGGCCCTGGGCGTCCGCGGACCTCACCAGCTCCAGGTCGACACGGCCCGTGCCGATCGACACCCTCGGGTGCCGGCCGATCGCGTCGCCCGCCGCACCCACCGCTGCGACGAACCGCGCGGCTGCACCGAAGTCGGCGACGAGGTAGCGGGCGTGCAGCCCCTGGGCCAGCTTGCGCCACTCCGTCAGGTCGGCCGCTGCGATCTGGTCCCCCCTCAGCATGTCCACCCGAGCGACCCTAGAGGCGGGCGACGACCTCGTCCAGCATGGTCTCGGTCAGGCGCCCGGTGAAGGTGTTCCGCTGGCTCACGTGGTAGCTGCCGAGGAGCCGGACACCGTTGCCCTCCGGGCCGATCAGCGTCGCCGATGCGCCGTGCCCGAAGCGCGGCTTCGGGACCGGGACGGTCCACCCGAGCCGCCGCGCGGCGCCGATCGTCGCGTCCCAGCCGATCGCGCCGAGGGCGAGGATCGAGCGAAGCCGGGGCGCGCTGAGCGCGAGGTCACGGTCGAGCCACGGTGCACAGGTCGCCTTCTCGATGGTCGTCGGCTTGTCCTCCGGGGGCGCGCAGCGCACCGCCGAGAGGATGCGAATGCCGTGCAGCCGCAGCTCGTCTCCCGCGCCGACCGAGGCCGGCTGGCTCGCGTAGCCGGCCCGGTGCAGCGCGGCGAAGAGCCAGGCGCCCGAGCGGTCCCCGGTGAACATCCGCCCGGTCCGGTTGGCGCCGTGCGCCCCCGGGGCGAGGCCGACGACGAGCACGTCGGCGCCCGGGTCGCCGAACGAGCCGGCAGGGCGTCCCCAGTACGGCTCGTCGGCGTAGGCCGCCCGGCGCCCGGTCGTCGCGACGTCCTCGCGCCAGCGGACGAGGCGCGGGCAGGCCCGGCACACCGAGAGCCGGGCGTCGACCTCGGCGACGTCGGGAGCCTGTGCGGCGAGCCGGCGGACGGCCGCCGCCGTGCGCGCGACCGGGGTGTCCGCATTCGCCGGGTCGCCGGGCCAGCCCGACCCGGGGGTGACGGGCGAGGCGAACTCGGTCCCGGTCACCGGGTGGACGTCCACGGCCCCGACCCTAGGCGCAAGTACAGACAGCTCGACGGATCACAGAGGAGCCTTCCATGTGATCCGTCGAGTCATCGGGTCACCCGATAAGTCGCAGGAGGTCCCGAGGCGTAGCGTGGCGAGAGTGATGCGACTCGGCTACCAGATCCCCAACTTCACCTACCCCGGCGTCGGCAGTGACCGGCTCTTCGACGCGATCGCCGCCCAGGCCAAGGAGGCCGAGGCGAGCGGCTTCGACACCGTCCTCGTCATGGACCACTTCTACCAGCTCGCCATGCTCGGGGCGCCGGGCAACGAGATGCTCGAGTGCTACACGCTCCTGTCGGCGCTCAGCCAGCAGACCGACAAGGTCCGGCTCTCGGCGCTCGTGACCGGCAACACCTACCGCAACCCGGCGGTTCTCGCCAAGACGGTCACCGCCCTCGACGTCGTCTCCCACGGGCGGGCGATGCTCGGGATCGGCGCCGGCTGGTTCGAGCTCGAGCACGAGGCGTTCGGTCTGGAGTTCGGGACGTTCACCGACCGCTTCGAGCGGCTCGAGGAGGCGCTCCAGATCATCCTCCCGATGCTCCGCGGCGAGACGGTCACCTTCGAGGGCGAGCGCTACCAGGTCAAGGACGCGATGAACTCGCCCGCGCCCGTGGGCAGGATCCCCGTCATGATCGGCGGCGGCGGCGAGAAGAAGACGCTCCGGATGGTTGCGCAGTACGCCGACGAGTCCAACATCATCTGCGCGCCCGCGGACATCCCGCGCAAGTTCGAGGCCCTCGCCGAGCACTGCGAGAGGCTGGGTCGCAACCGTGACGAGATCACGGTGACCTACCAGACGAGCGCGGTCATCGCCCCGACGCACGAGCAGGCCGTCAAGGAGTACGAGGAGGCCGTCGCGCGGATCCCCGAGCTCGGGCTGCGGGGCGGGGCGATCCTCGGGACCCCGGACGAGGTCGGCGAGGTCTACGAGCGGGTCCTCGCGACCGGTGTCGACGGCTTCACCGTCAACCTCCCGGCCAACGGCCACGTCGAGGGTCGGGTCACCCTCCTCGGCGAGACGCTGACCAAGGTCCTCGGCGGCTGAGCGCCCGAAAGGCGCTCGACCCCGGGGCCGCGTCGGCCTAGGTTGCCGGGATGCCGGTCGACCTGCGGACCCCCGACGTCTCCGACCTCCCCGGGGTGCTCGACGCCCTCCGGTCGTGGCAGCTCGACGGGCTCCCGGTCCAGCTCCACCCCGGTGACGTCGGCTGGCAGTGGCGGCTCGGCGCCGAGGCGGTCGCGTCGACCGTCCGCACCTGGAGCCGCGACGGCCGGGTCCTCTCGGTCGGCTTCGGCGACGAGAGCGTCCACCGGCTCGGGATCGACCCGGAGGCGGCGGAGGACACGGAGCTCGCCGACGCGATGCTCCGCGACCTGGGGGCGCCCGAGCGCGGTGTCCTCCCGGGCGAGGAGGGCAGCGTCGAGGTGCGCTTCGGGCCCCTCCTGCGCGCCCGGCTCGCCGACCTCGGCTGGACCGACGACGAGCCGTGGACGCCGCTCACGCTCGACCTCGGCTCGCCGGTCGACGACGTCGGTCTCCGGGTCGAGGTCGTGGCCGGCGACCTCGTGTCCGTGCGGACGGCGGTGCAGCGGGCGGCATTCGACAGCTCGAGGTTCACCGACGACCTGTGGCACACGATGGCGACCGGCCCGACCTACGCGGACGCCCGCTGTCTCCTCGCCTTCGACGACGCCGGGAGTGCCGTCGCCGCGACGACGGTGTGGTCGGCAGGCCCGGGCCGGCGCGGCCTCATCGAGCCCCTCGGCGTCCACCGCGACCACCGCGGGCACGGCTACGGCCCGGCCATCACCCGTGCCGCGGCCACGGCGCTTCGCGAGCTCGGCTCCTCGAGCGTCGCGGTGTGCACGCCGAGCGCCAACGTCGGCGGCGTCGCGACGTACGAGTCCGCCGGGATGGTCCGGCACCCGGACGTCGTGGACCTCCGCCGCCCGCCCGTCACCTAGGGACGCCTCGGGGTGTGCTGGGGGATCGCTCAGGGGTCCGCCCCATGTCGGCGGTGACCACCCGCTCCCTAACGTCGAAGGCATGCACCGGACGACCGCCAACGAACCCGCACTGCTCGTCGCCGCGGCCGCCGGTGGCGTCCACGCGGCCTTCAGCCTCTACTGGGCATTCGGCGGCACGTTCCTCCTGGAGACGCTCGGGGAGACGGCGCAGCGGTTCGAGACGGCGCCGGTCGCCGCCGGGGTCGTGCTCGCGGCCGCGGCCCTCGTCAAGGGCTGGCTCGCCCTCGCCCCGCTCGCCGTGGCCCGCCGCGGCGTCCCCGCCGTCCGCGGACTGCTCTGGCTCGCCGCGGCCGGGCTCGCCGCCTACGGGCTCGCCCTCACCGTCGCCGGGGCGCTCGCCCTCAGTGGCACGTTCGGGCCGGTCGCCGACCCGACCGCCCTGCGCGGGCACGCCCTCCTGTGGGACCCGCTGTTCGCGCTCTGGGGCGTTGCCCTCGCAGTCGGCCTGTGGCGCAGCCGCGCGACCGCCGCCCGGCTCGTGGCGCGGGCTGCCTAGGCTCACCTAGGGGACGTGGAGGGCGGGCCCGACCTCCGTCGGTGAGTCGGGCGGTGCGGCGAGGCCCCCACCCGTGTCGCGCGCGCGCAGGTTGCGGAGGTCGGGGACGAGGAGCGCCGCGAGGCTCGCGACGAGCATGACGACGCCGCAGACGACGAGCGAGAGATGCGGCCCGACATGGTCCGCTGCCGGCCCGGCGAGGACGAGGCCGAGCGGGCCGAGGCAGAGCGAGCCGAGGGCGTCGTAGGAGCTGACCCGGGAGAGCGACTCCGGCGGGATCTGGGTCTGCATCGTCGTCTGCCAGATGACGGTGAGCAGCTCGAAGGAGAGGCCCAGCCCGAAGCTGCCGACCATGACGACCCCGAGCGGGGCGCTCAGCCCGAGGAGGAGGTAGGGCGGGGCGGCGAGGAAGGAGAGGAGCACGACGGCGTAGACGGGTCGTCGCGGCCGCCACCTGAGGGCGACGACGCCCCCGACGATGAGGCCGAATGCCTCCGCCGTCAGGATCTTGGTCCACGCTCCGGCGCCGCCGAGCTCGGCCTTGGCGACGACGGGGCCGAGGACGAGGTGGCTCGCCTGCCACACCATGACGATGAGCGAGAACTGCAGGACGCAGACCCAGAGCCAGGTCCGCGAGCGGAAGCCGTCCCAGCCCTCCCGCAGGTCGGTCCAGACCGAGCCCGCGCCGTGTCCCCGCGCCTCCGGCGGCACCCTCCGGCCGAGCCCGGCGACGAGCGTTCCGGACACGGCGAAGGTGACCCCGGCGGCGATGAGGGCCCAGCCGGCGGAGATCGCGACGACGACGATGCCGCCGGCGACGAGCCCGACGATCCGGGCGACGTTGCCGCCGAGGCCGATGACGGCATTCCCCTCCTGGAGAGCGTGCTCGGGGACGACCTCGGGGACGAGGCCGGTCAGGGCGGGCCAGACGAGCGCACTCCCGAGGCCGGCGAGGACCGCGGCCGTGACGAGCCCCCAGAGCGGTGCGTGCCCGGTGAGGAGCATGACCCCGATCGCCGCGTTGACGACGGCGGCCGTCCACTCGGCGACCCGGAGCACCCGGCCGCGCGGGTAGCGGTCGGCGACGACGCCGCCGGCGAGGGTGCCGGCGACGAGCGTCAGGGCCTCGGCGGCGATGACGGTCGACAGGGTCGTCGCCGTCGCCCCGGGCAGGTCGAGGACCCCGAAGGCGAGGGCGACGGGAGCGAAGGCCAGGGCGAGCATGGACAGCGTCCGCGCCGCGAGCAGGCGCAGGAACGCCTCGTCGCGGAACAGCTCCCGTCGGGTGTCCTCCACGAGGGTCCACGGTAGGCGCGTGCGCCCAGCGGGCTCCACCCGTTTGTGTCAGACTCCCGCGTCGGTCTCCAGGTGGTCACGCGCCCAGAGGGCCGCGCTCGTCCGGTCGGCGACGCCGAGCTCGCGAAAGACCCGACCGAGATGGGCCTTGACGGTCCGCTCGCTGATGCCGAGGCTGCGCGCGATCTGCTTGTTGGCCAGGCCCTGGGCCACGAGCCGGAGCACCTGGACCTCCCGCGGAGAGAGGGCGTCGGCCGCCGGGACCGACCGCTGGCGGCGGGGGAGGAGGGCGCCGGCGACACGCGGGTCGAGCGGCACGTACCCCCGGGCGGCGGCGCGGACCGCGGCGAGCAGGTCCGCGGGCTCGCTGTCCTTGAGGAGGTAGCCGATCGCGCCCGCCGAGAGGGCCTCGCCGACCCGGTCCCGGTCGGAGAAGCTCGTGAGGACGACGACCCTCGTGTCCGGCTCGGCGGAGACGAGGGCTCTGGTCGCCTCGACGCCGCCCATGCCGGGCATCGACAGGTCCATGAGGACGACGTCGGGGTGCAGCCGAGCGGCCTCGTCGAGCGCCTCGGCGCCGTCGCGGGCCGCGCCGACGACCGAGAGGTCGGGCTCGGCCTCGAGGAGCGAGGTCATCCCTGCGCGCACGAGGTGGTGGTCGTCGACGAGGAGGATGCGGATCATCGCCGCGTCTCCTCGCTCGGGAGGGCAAGGCGCCAGTGGGTGCCGGCCCCCGGCGCGCTCGCGACCTGCAGGGTCGCGCCCGGTGCCGCTGCGGCGTCGCGGAGCAGGGACAGCCCGAGGTGACCGGGCTCGGGGTCGGCCACGACGCCCTCCACGTCCATCCCGGCGCCGTCGTCGACGACCTCGAGGACGACCTCTCGCCCCTCCCGGCGGAGCGAGACGACGACGGATGCGGCGCCTGCGTGCTTCGCCGCGTTGCGCAGGCACTCCTGCGCGACGCGGTGGATCGTGCCCGCCTCGGCGTCGGTCACGTCGAGCTCCTCCTCGGTGTCCGTGTCGAGCCGCACGGCGAGGTCCGGGCGGCGAATGCCCTGGGCCAGGTCGTGGAGCGCCGCGACGATCCCGCTCCGCCCGAGCGAGGGCGGGTAGATGTCGACGAGCAGCGTCCGCAGGGCCCGCATGCTGCCGCGCACCGACCCTGCCGCCGCGTCGAGCTCGCCCGCGAGCCGCGTCTCGCCCCGGTGCCCCGCGGCGGCGGCGGCACCGGCGACGGCGAACCCCGTCGCCGCGAGCTCCTGGACGGGGCCGTCGTGGAGGGTCGCGGCGATCCGGCGCCGTTCGAGGTCCGAGGCGTCGACCGCCCGCTGGAGCAGCACGACCCGCTGCCGCTCGGCGGCCCGGAGGCGGGTCAGCAGGTGCCAGACGATCGGGGCGACGAGGACGATGAGGAGGATGAGGCTGCTCGCGGTCACTCCCGCGAACCCACGCCACATCTGGGTCGCCCGCGCGCCGACCGGGTCGTAGGACGCGTACAGCTCGAAGAGGGCCGGCCGCCCGCTCGACGTCCAGACCGGCCGGTAGACCTCGACGAGCCGGTCGGCGTCCTCGAAGGCGTTCTCCGTCGCGTCGAGGTCGGAGATCTCGGCACGGGTCATCGGGCCGTCGAGCGCGGCCTGCTGGTTGCTGCCGAGGTCGAAGGTGCGACCGATGAGGGCAGGTTCGTCGGCGTAGAGGACCAGCCCGTCGGGCCGCCAGATCTTGACCCGGACGATGTCCTGCCCGAGGACGTGGTCGCGCACGACACGGTCGAATGCGGGCACCGCCCCCGGGTCTCCGTCGAGCAGGGCGTCGGTGAGCGCGGGTTCGACGACGGCGGCGGCGAGCACGCCGGCGGTGTGTGCGGCGTCGTTGACCGCTTCGCGCTCGGCGAGCTTGCGTGCAGCGAGCGACCCGAGGAGCCCGACGAGGAGGAGGACGGCGAGGACGCCGAGGGCGAGCTGGAGCAGGACGCGCCGGGGTCGGAGCGGTGGCGTGTCCTCCGTCTGCGGTGCGCCCCGCGCGATGACGACCCACGGCGGCACGGAGGTCTGCCGCGCCGCGGCGTCCTCGTCGGACGCCGCGGCGGACGGGTCGGCGGTGCGCTCAGTCATCCGTGCCATGGCCCCCTGACCCGTGGTCGTCGCCGGGCGGGTCGTCGTGACCCCCGCGCCCGGAGGTTCCCGAGCCCGAGGTGCCGGAGCCCGAGGTGCCGGGGCCCGAGGTGCCGGAGCCCGAGGCTGCCCGACCCGGAGCCGCCGTGGTCGTCCCCCGGCGGGTCGTCGTGACCGCTCGTCGTCGGGCGGTCCTCGTGTCGGGTCGTCGAGTCGTCGCCCGGCTCCGTGACCGTCGCTGTGGCCGTTGCCGTAGCCGTGGCTGTGGCCGTCGTGCTCCGGCGTCGCGAGCGGTGTCGCCTGCTGCACGGGGGTCGTCGTCACGGCATTCACCGGAGCCCGGACGGGGAGCTGCTCGGCGAAGGTCGCGTTGCCGAGCAGGCCGATCGTGGCCGGGACGGCCGCGATGACGAGCCCGGCGGCCAGGGGGAGAAGACGTCGCATGTCAGGTCCTTTCGGTCGCAAGTCTGCCGTGGTCAGCCGGGGAAGGACAGCGAGCCGGCGCACCGCTGCCCGGTCGCCGGGTGGTTGGCGACGGCCGAGATCGTGTCGGTCCCGACGCGGTTGAGGATGATCCGACGCACCTCGAAGGACCCGCTCGGCGCGACGGTCCGGGACACGCCGGAGTGGACGAGGACCCCTTGGTCGCGGAGGGCCACGGCCCAGGCCTGACCGCTGACGTTGGAGTCGACCTCGAGCTCGACCTCGATGCGGCCGTTGTCGGCCTTGGCCTTGAGGGTCCAGGTCGCGGAGCCGGAGCAGGTGCCGGAGCGGCGGATCTCGAGTCCCTTGGCCTCCGCGGGGGTCGCGGTGGCGACGAAGGCCGCGCTCAGGCCGAGAGCGACGGCGGTGCGGGCGAAGCGGCGGGTCGTGGTGCCCATGAAGATCTCCTCGAATGCGGCCGGACGGGTTCCGGCGAGACCCTCACCATGGGTCCCCGTCGCGGGCACGGTCCATCGGGCGATGGTCGTAGTACCTCGCCGACCTCAGTCCGGCGGCGCCCCGGCGGCTGGAGCGCCCGAGGCGGACGCGGCCTCGATCGCCGCAAGGTAGCGCTCCTCGAGAAGCCGCTGGTCACAGCCGAACTCGGCGATACGACAGCCGCGCCCGTTGGGCTTGACGTCGATCCCCTCCTCGAGCCAGGGGATCCTGGCGGACTCGACGAGGTGGAGCGGCACGTCGCCGTAGGAGTTCGTGACGCGCCACCACGGGACCCCGGAGCCGAAGCGGCTCATGATCATCCCGACGTGGCGCGGGCCCGTCCCGACGATCTGGCCGATCTCCCCGTAGGCCGCCACCTGGCCCCGGGGGATGAGCTCGGCGACGAGGAGGACCCGCTCGACGAGCTCATCGTCCACGAGCGGGCCGGCTCACTTCGGCGGCAGGGCGTCGGCGTAGGCGGCTCCGACGGCCACCCAGCGCTCGAGGGCGGCGTCGGACAGGTCGTCGTCGCCGACCCGCAGCCACCCGTCCATCGCGCGGCCGCGCATGACCATGCGCTCGGCGCCGGCGGCGACGTGCGCCTCGGTGTCCTCGGGCGAGCAGCGCAGCATGAGCCCGCCCTGGCCGCTCGCGGCGACCGTCATGTGCCCGTGGAGGAGGAAGGCCAGGCCGCCGAACATCCTCATCTCGCGGAGGTCGTCGCGCTCCTGGAGTGCCTCGCGCAGTCGGTCGGCGAGCTCTTCGCTGTAGGCCATGGGCCCATTCAACTCCAGCGTCCCGACACCGGTCAGGACGAGCGCCCGTGCCGCCCGACGTGCGCGTGGCTCGTCTGCGCGTGCCCATCGGCCGTGACGCCGAGGACAAGGGCGGTCGCCGGGCCGGAGAGGGCCGGCCAGTGCCAGCCACCGGTCGCGAGGAGCACGGCGGTCGCCGCCCCCGACGCCGACGATGACGGACGCGCGCACCCGCCCCGAGGCGATGGCTCGCGCCGACCGCCATGAGGACCGACCAGACCGGTCGGTGGGACCACGCCGTGCGTGACGGCATTCGAAGGATCCACGGGCGGAGCTGTGCACTGCCGCAGACGGTCTCGAAGAATGCGCTGGTGGGGGGCTCAGGGTCGGCCGGTGTCCTCCGGCTCCGGAGGCTCCTCCGCGCCCTCCGACTCGTCGCGCGCGGCCCACTCGAGGAGGGGGGCGATGTCGAAGACGTGGTCGTCGATGTGGGCGTGCAGGTCGCCGAGCGCGGCGAACCGCGGGGGCACCGTCGCGATCGTGAAGTCCGCGGGCTCGGCGTCGTCGACCTCGTCCCAGCGGATCGGGGTCGACACGCGCCCGTCGGACGTTCCACGCACCGAGTAGGCGCAGGCGATCGTGTGGTCGCGGGCATTCTGGTTGTAGTCGACGAAGACGTCCTCGGGGGAGCGGTCCTTGCGCCACCACGCCGTCGTCACCTCGTCCGGGAGCCGGCGCTCGACCTCGCGGGCGAAGGCGAGCGCGGCCCGTCGCACGTCCTGGAAGCCGTGGTCCGGCGCGATCCGGACGTAGACGTGGAGCCCGCGCCCGCCGCTCGTCTTGGGGTAGCCGGTCGCGCCGAGCTCGTCGAGGACCTCGTGCGAGACGTGCGCGGCCCTCCGGACCGCGTCGAACGACGCATCCGGCATCGGGTCGAGGTCGATCCGCCACTCGTCGGGCTTCTCGGTGTCGGCGCGGCGGCTGTTCCACGGGTGGAACTCGACGGTGCTCATCTGGACCGCCCACACGACGTCCGCCGCCTTCGTCACGCAGAGCTCGTCGGCGTGCAGCCCCCAGCGCGGGAAGTGCAGGCGGACCGTCTCGACCCACGGCGGCGCACCGCGGGGGAGCCGCTTCTGGTGGACCTTGCGGCCGGCCGCACCGTCGGGGAAGCGGTGCAGCATGCACGGACGCTCACGCAGCGCGTTGACGATCCCGGGGGCGACCGCGAGGTAGTACTGGGCGAGGTCGAGCTTGGTCTCGCCGCGCTCGCTGAAGTAGACGCGCTCGGGGGAGGAGACGCGGACGTCGAGCCCGTCGACGTCGAGGACGACCGGGTCCCCGAACTCACCCTTGCGGCTCACCCGCCCAACCTATGACCCACACGCGCCCGCGACGACGGCTCGGCGAGTACGGGAGTACGGGCTGAATGGTACGGTTACCTGGATGAAGACGACGATCGACATCCCCGACGCACTCGCGCGGGAGGCGAAGGAGCTGGCCCATCGGCAGCGGAGCAGCCTGCGCGACCTCGTCGTGAGCGGTCTTCGGGCCGAGGTCGACCGGCGTCGGGCGTCCGCTGTCGTCGACTTCCACTTCCCGACGACGGCCGGCCAGGGGCTCGCCGTCGGCGTCGACCAGCGCGAGGTCGTCGAGCGGTCCTACGAGCCGCTCCCGTGATCGCGGTCGACACCAACATCCTCGTCCACGCGCAGCGAGAGGACAGTCCTCACCATGCCCGCGCGGCCGCCGCCCTCGGTGGGCTCGCCTCGGGACGCACTCCTTGGGCGGTGCCCTGGCCGTGTCTCCACGAGCTGGTCGCGGTGCTGACTCACCCGAGGATCTATGTCCCGCCGACGCCGATGTCCGTGGCCCTCGCGGCCGTGGAAGCGCTCGGCTCCGTCCCGACACTGCGGCTCATCGGCGAGACCGCCGACCACGCCGGCCTCCTCGCCGGTCTGCTCCGCGACGCCCCGGGGGTCGTCGGTCCGAGGGTGCACGACGCCCGGATCGCCGCGATCTGCCTGGGCCACGGGGTCAGCGAGCTGTGGTCGGCGGACCGGGACTTCTCGTGGTTCCCCCGTCTGCAGGTCAGCAACCCCTTGGCAGGCTGAGTCAGTCGGCGGTCCCGCGGAGCCGCCGCACGGCCCAGGTCGCCACGACCCCGGTGACGAGCGTGAGCACCGTGCCCCACGCGATGTCGACGACCGCGACGACGAGCGGGAAGTCCTTCATGACCGACATCGACGTCAGGTCGAAGGTCGCGTAGGCGACGAGCCCGAGCAGCCCGCCGTCGCGCGCCGCGCGCGGGAGGCCGCCGGAGCGGAGAGCGGGGACGACGACGAAGTGGACGACACCGACGAGGTAGACCGCGTAGAACGCGAGCGCCGGGCCCGGGGCGAACGACGGCGCGAGCAGGTGTCCGATCTGGCTCCGGTAGAGCCGTCCCGCCGCGAGGCCGAGCCAGAGGGCGTCGAGGACGCCGAGGACGAGGGCGGCGGCGACGTAGGCGAGGAGCCACGGACGGCGGTGAATGCCCATGCCCCGACCGTACGCGGCGACAGACATCGTTGGACCAACCTTGGACAGGCGCATCCGGGCCACCTCCTCCGGCGGAAGTAGGGGTAGGTCGTCGACGACGTCGACCACGACGAGAAGGAGCACGCATGATTCGCCGCCTCGCCACAGCAGTCGCCGCCGCGACTGCATCCATCGGCCTCGCGCTCGCCGCGGCGCCGGGCGCCTCGGCCCACTCGACGCCACTCGGCGAGCGGAGCCTGGCCACGGTCCTGCTCGCCGACGGGGACACCTTCGACCGCAGCTGGTACGACTACGACATCGTGACGCAGGCAGCGCTCGCGGTCATCGGGGCCAAGCCGAGCTCGCCCGTCGCGCTGCTCACCGACGGCAAGGTGGCGCTCACCGCATTCCTCCCGGACGACCGGTCCTTCCAGGTCCTCGCCCACGACCTCACGGGTCGCTGGATCGGTTCGGAGAAGGGGGTCTTCGACGCCCTCGTCGCGGCCGTCGGGGTCGACGCGATCGAGCAGGTCCTGCTCTACCACGTCATCCCCGGGGCGACGATCACCGCCCGCCAGGCCGCGCGCTCCAACGGCGCCGTGCTCACGACGGCGCAGGGCGGCACGATCACCGTCCGCGTCCTCAACCCGTGGGTCCCGCTCATCTCGCTCCGCGACAAGGATCCGAACGACGTCAACCCGTTCATCAACCCCCGCCGCGTCGACATCAACA
Source organism: uncultured Actinomycetota bacterium (assembly GCA_963752365.1). Classification (GTDB taxonomy): domain Bacteria; phylum Actinomycetota; class Actinomycetes; order Actinomycetales; family Dermatophilaceae; genus CAVVXY01. Next base: position 626,355 of record CAVVXY010000007.1, on the reverse strand, counting down.
AGGGCAACAAGCAGATCGCCCACGGGATCGTCTTCGTCCTCCGCCCGCTCGACCTCTGACCCCCCCTTCGAAAGGAACCGACCCACCATGAAGATCGCACGCACCACGGCCGTCGCCGCCCTCGCCCTGAGCGGTGCCGCATTCGCTGCCGCCGCACCGGCGCACTCCGCCGAGACCTCGATGGTCTCGATCCTCCACGCCGTCCCCGGGGCGACCGTGGACGTCTACGCCAACGGCAAGGCGCTCCTCACGGACTTCAAGCCCGGGACCCTGACCGACCCGGTCAGCCTCCCCGCCGGGAGCTACGACCTCAAGGTCGTCGCGGCGGGAGCCGGCGCCGGCGGAGCCGCCGTCGTCGAGGCCAAGGGGGTCGCCGTCCCGGGCGGCGCCGACATCACCGTCGTCGCGCACCTGACCGCCGACGGCAAGCCCGCCCTCACGCCGTACGTCAACGACACGAGCATGCTCGCGGCCGGCAAGGGTCGGCTCACCGTCCGGCACGACGCGGCCGCACCGGCCGTCGACGTGCGGGCCAACGGCACGGCCGCGTTCAAGGGCCTCACCAACCCCAAGGAGGTCAAGGCGGACCTGCCGGCCGGCACGATCCAGGCCGACGTCGTCCTCGCCGGCACGACGACCGTCGCGATCGGCCCGGCTCCGGTCACCCTCAAGGCCGGGATGAACACGATCGTCTACGCGTGGGGCAGCGCCGCGGACAGCAACCTCGCGCTCGCCGTCCAGACGGTCGCGACCGATGGCGGAATGCCGGGCGGCGTCCCGTCGGGCACGGGCGGCCAGGCCGGCAACGACGTCCTGCGTCCGTACCTCGTCGGTGGCCTGGCCATCTTCGCGGCCGGCGCCGTCCTCATGGCGACGAAGCGCCGGGCGACCGTCCGGGCCTGACGGATGACCGGGACCGGATGGAGGAGGGGGGCCGCGGCGACCGCGGCCGCCCTCCTCGCCGGTGCCCTCGGCTCCGTCCTGACCGCTCCGGACCCGGCGCCCCCCGAGGTCCCGACCACGGTCCTCGCGATGCCCGGCCCGACGACGCCGACGACCACCGCGACCCCCACGGCTGCGACGACGGCGGAGCCGGGCATCCCGCATTCGACGCCGGCGGCGGTGGGGCCCGCCCGGCACTCGGCCGCCCTGGTGCCGGCGCGCACCGGATCCGTCCCGACCGCGATCCGCTTCCCGCGTCTCGACGTCGCCGCGCGCATCGTCCCCGTCGGGCTCACCTCGGACGGGCAGGTCGCCGTCCCGACGGACATCAGGACGGCCGGCTGGTACCGCTTCGGCGCGCGACCCGGTCAGGGCGAGGGTCCGACGGTCGTCGTCGCCCACGTGGACTCCCGCGAGCAGGGGGTCGGCCCGTTCGCCGCCCTCGGCTCACTCCGCCGGGGCGACCGGATCACGGTCACCGCCGGCGGATCGACGACCATCTACACGGTGACGACGGTCGCGCGCATCGCGAAGTCCGCGCTCGACGAGCGACTCCTCTTCGAGGCCGACGGCCCCGAGCGGCTCCACGTCGTCACGTGCGGGGGGGAGTTCGACGAGCGCACGCGCTCGTACAAGGACAATGTCATCGCCGTGGCCCTGAGGGTCGGCCCCGATGCCCTCGGTTAGCCTCCTGTCCATGGACGGGGCGGACCTCGACGTGGAGCGGCTGTCGGCCGAGCTCCGCGACGGCTCCCGCGCGGCGCTCGAGCAGGCGTACCGCACGTGGGCCCCGCTCATCGAGGCGATCGCCCACCGTTCCCTGGCCAATGGTGCGGATGCGGAGGACGTGACCCAGCAGGTGTTCATCGCCGCCTGGCGCGGCCGGCAGACGCTGCGTCCGTCGGCCACCGCGCTCCCCGGCTGGCTCGTCGGCATCGCCCGGCACCGCATCGCCGACGTGCGCGCCGGGCAGGCTCGCGAGCTGCGGATCGTCGACGCGAGCAGCCGGGTCCGCGAGGACGGTGGACCCCAGGAGGACGATCGGGCCGTCCTGCGGCTCGTCGTCGCCCACGCCCTGCACCGGATGGGCGACCCCCGCGGTGCGATCCTGCGGCTCGCCCTCGTCGAACAGCGCACGCAGGAGGAGATCGCAGCCCAGCTCGGCCTGCCCCTCGGCACCGTCAAGAGCCATGTCCGTCGCGGGCTGCTCCAGCTCCGCACCGAGGTCGAGGAGGTCCGCGATGCATCCCAGTGACGACGCCCTCGTCGAGGTCGCCCTCGGCTCGGAGGCCGTGGACCTCGCCGACGCCGCGCACGTCCGCGACTGCGCCCGCTGCCACGCGCGCCTCGCCGAGCTCGCCGAGGTCATCGCCCTCGTCCGCGACGGCTCCGGGGCGTCCTTCGCCGAGCCGTCGCCGGCCGGATGGTCGCGGCTCGCGGCGGCCCTCGAGGACGAGCCCAGCGTCGTCGCGCCGGCGCCGCACCGATCCCGCTCCCGCCTCCGTGCCGTCGGCCCGTGGGTCGCCGGGCTCGCCGCGGCGGCCGTCATCGGCATCGTCGTCGGGCGCGTGACCGCACCGTCCGCGCCGGCCGCCCCGACCGAGACCGTCGTCGCCCACGCCGCCCTCGACGAGATCGACACGACCAACGTCCGCGGTGAGGCGGACGTCGTCCGCGAGGGTTCCGGCATTCGCCTCGTCGTCCGGCCCGACCGGCTCGAGGCCGGGCCGGACTGGCTCGAGGTCTGGCTCATCAACCGCGACGGCAAGCGGATGGTGAGTGTCGGCTTCCTGAGCGGCGCGGGAAGCCAGGCGTTCGTCATCGACCAGCGCCTCCTCGACGCCGGCTACGTCATCGTCGACATCTCGCAGGAGCCGCTCGACGGCAACCCCGCCCACTCCGGCCACAGCATCGTCCGTGGCACCCTCGACACCTGACCAGGAGCGACCCACGATGAGCTCGGACCGCGTCCGACAGGCCGGCGTCACCATGAGCGCCGTGATCTGCGTCTACGGCACCCTCGTCGGGGTCGGCGTCCTCGGCGACCGCGTCGAGGAGTCCGCCGGGGGCCGGCTCGCCGCCGACGCGACCCTCATCGCCCCCGCGGGCCCGGCCTTCTCCATCTGGTCGGTCGTCTACCTCGGACTCTTCGCCTACGTCGTCCGCCAGTGGCTCCCCGCGCAGGCCGCCAACCCGCGCCTGCGGAGGACCGGCTGGCTGGCCGCGGCGAGCATGCTGCTCAACGCCGGGTGGCTCCTCGTGACGCAGCAGGGCTGGATCGCGGTCAGCGTCGGCGTCATGTTCGCCCTCCTCACCGTCCTCGCGATCCTTGCGCGGCGCCTCCACGACGACCCGGCGACCGGCGTCGTCGAGCGCGTCGTCGTCGACGGCACCTTCGGCCTCTACCTCGGGTGGGTGTGCGTCGCGACCTGCGCCAACATCGCCGCCGCCCTCGTCGCGGGCGGGGTGTCCGCCACGGGCACGGGCGCGACGGTCGTCACGGTCGCCGTCCTCCTCGTCGTCGTCGGCATCTCCCTGCACCTGTCCGGTCGCCTCCCCCGGCAGTACGCCGTTGCCGCCGGGATCGTCTGGGGGCTCGCCTGGGTCAGCGTCGGGCGGCTCACGGACGCGCCCCGGTCCGAGGTCGTCGGCGTGGCCGCCGCGTTCGCCGCATTCGCCGTCGGTGCGATCTTCGTCCTCCGGGGCGACACCTCGGCCCGCCGGCAGGAGGTGCTGTCGCGGACCTGAGGGTGGAGGGCGAATGCGGGGTGTCCAGCAGCCGGTCCCGCCCTCAGCGGAAGACCTGGCGCGCGATCCCGTCGGTCACCTGGTCGGGGAGCAGCTTGCTGCCGTAGACGACCGGCTTGGCACCCGCGCCGACCGCGTAGCGGGTCCGGGGGCGACGCGAGGTCAGGGCCTTCTCGATCGCCTTGGCGACGACGTCGGGGCTCGAGGACATCTTGTCGTTCTCGAGGACCTCGACGGTCGCCCGCATCCGCTCGGCGTACGCGCCGGCCGAGGACGCGGACATCCCGGAGGAGGCCGCGATCCCGCCCCACTCGGTCTTGATCGCACCCGGCTGGACGACGACGACGTCGATGCCGAACGGCGCGACCTCCTGCCGGAGTGCGTCGCTCAGCCCCTCGACGGCGAACTTCGTCGCGTGGTACCACCCGCCGAACGGGAAGGCCATCCGCCCGCCCATCGAGGTGATGTTGACGATCCGCCCCCAGCCCTGCGTCCGCATCGTCGGCAGGACGAGCTGGCACATCCTCCCGACCGCGACGACGTTGACCTCGAGCTGGCGGCGGGCGTCCTCGACGGGCACGTCCTCGATGGCGCCGTAGGAGCCGTAGCCGGCGTTGTTGACGAGCCCGTCGATCCGCCCGGACTCGGCGACGACCCGGTCGACGGCAGCGACCATCGACGCGTCGTCGGTCAGGTCGAGCGGGAGGGGGCGAATGCCGTGGCCGAGTGCCTCGAGCCGGTCGGCCCGGCGGGCGGCGGCCCAGACCGTCCAGCCGCCCCGGGCGAGCCGGAGCGCGGTGGTCTCGCCGATCCCGCTGCTCGCCCCGGTGACGACGACGACCTTGCCTGCGCCCGCATTCGCCATGTCAGTCTCCGCTCGTGTACTTCGCTCGCTTGACGATCGTCTCGTCCGGGGCGAAGACGACGCCGGTGTCCTTGCCCTCGTAGTCGAACTGGTGGAGGAAGGCGCGCATCGCGTTGAGCCGCGCGCGCTTCTTGTCGTTGCTCTTGACGGTGATCCAGGGAGCGTACTTCTTGTCGGTCGCGGCGAGCATCGCCTCCTTGGCCGCGGTGTAGGCGTCCCAGCGGTCGAGGCTCTCCAGGTCCATCGGGGAGAGCTTCCACCGGCGGACCGGGTCGATCTGGCGGATCGCGAAGCGGGTGCGCTGCTCCTGCTGGGTCACCGAGAACCACAGCTTGGTCACCGTCGTCCCGGACTCGACGAGCATCCGCTCGAAGTACGGCGCCTGCTTCATGAAGACGTCGTACTCGGCGTCGGTGCAGAAGCCCATGACCCGCTCGACGCCGGCACGGTTGTACCAGGAGCGGTCGAAGAGCACGATCTCGCCGGCCGTCGGCAGGTGCCGGACGTAGCGCTGGAAGTACCACTGACCCCGCTCGTCCTGGGTCGGCGTCGTGAGCGCGACGACGCGGGCGGCGCGCGGGTTGAGGTGCTCCATGAAGCGCTTGATCGTGCCTCCCTTCCCCGCCGCGTCGCGCCCCTCGAAGACGACGACGTGCTTGGCGCCGACGTCCTGGGTCCAGTACTGGAACTTGAGCAGCTCGATCTGGAGGAGGTACTTCTCGTCCTCGTAGTCGTCGCGGTCGAGCAGGCCCTCGTAGGGGTACTCCTCGCGCCAGGTCTCGACGGCCTTGCCGTCGGGCGCGACGAGCTGCGGGTCCTCGCCCTTGCCGCCCTCGACGTGGTAGCCCTGCGCCTGGAGCTGGTCGATGTACTCGCGCAGACCCATCTGGTTCATGGCGTAGTTCTATCGCGTCCGAGTGAACGGCGGGAGCCGTCGACCGATGGGCGAATGCAGCACGCCCGGTCTCCCGGCGCGGCGCGGGCCGTCACCGCCGCGACGTAGGGTTGGGGTCGACCATGAGCACCCTCTTCGACGGCCTCGACTTCGGCGACCGCCCCGGCCCCCAGGCCGCCCGCACGACCCCCGTGGACGAGCGCGGCGTGCCGACGTGGGCCGAGGCGTCCGATGCCGCGCCCACCCAGGCGGGCGCACGGCATTCGGACCCCGAGGCGCTGCTCGAGGGGCTCAACAGCCAGCAGCGGGAGGCCGTCGTCCACGAGGGCGGCCCGCTCCTCATCGTCGCCGGGGCCGGATCGGGCAAGACCAAGGTCCTGACGACACGGATCGCCTACCTGCTCGCGGCGCGTGGGGTCCACCCCGGCCAGATCCTCGCGATCACCTTCACCAACAAGGCGGCCGCCGAGATGCGCGAGCGGGTCGAGGTGGCGGTCGGGCCGCGGGCGCGGGCCATGTGGGTCATGACGTTCCACTCGGCGTGCGTCCGCATTCTCCGCTCCGAGGCGCCCAAGGTCGGGATGCGCTCGACCTTCTCGATCTACGACGCGGCGGACAGCCAGCGGCTCATGGCGATGGTCCTGCGCGACCTGGACCTCGACCCCAAGCGGTTCAACCCGCGCAGCTTCAGCCACCGGGTGAGCAGCCTCAAGAACGAGCTCGTCGACCCCGAGACCTACGCCGACCGGGTCGGGGCGGTCGACCCGACCGACTCCTCGGGTGGGGCGCACGGCTACGCGGGCGGGGGCACGCACCAGGAGCGGGTCCTCGCCGAGGCCTACACGGCCTACCAGCGACGGCTCCGGCAGGCCAACGCGATGGACTTCGACGACCTCATCATGACGACGGTCCACCTGCTGCAGGCCTTCCCCGACGTCGCCGAGCACTACCGGCGCCGCTTCCGGCACGTCATGGTCGACGAGTACCAGGACACCAACCACGCGCAGTACGCCCTCGTCAAGGAGCTCGTCGGCGGTGCGGGGTCGACGCCCGGGCGGGCGGCGGAGTCGGGCGCGCCGGTCGTCCCGCCGAGCGAGCTCGTCGTCGTCGGCGACGCGGACCAGTCGATCTACGCCTTCCGGGGCGCGACGATCCGCAACATCGTCGAGTTCGAGGAGGACTACCCCGACGCGCGGACGATCCTCCTGGAGCAGAACTACCGCTCGACCCAGACGATCCTCTCCGCGGCCAATGCCGTCATCGCCCGCAACGAGGGGCGCCGCAAGAAGAACCTGTGGACCGCGGCGGGCGCGGGGGAGCGGATCGTCGGCTACGTCGGGGACAACGAGCACGACGAGGCGGCCTTCGTCGCCCGGACGATCGACAGGCTGACCGACGACCACGGCTACCGACCGCGGGACGTCGCCGTCTTCTACCGGACCAATGCGCAGAGCCGGGCCGTGGAGGAGGTCTTCGTCCGCGTCGGGATGCCCTACAAGGTCGTCGGGGGCACCCGCTTCTACGAGCGGCGCGAGATCAAGGACGCGCTCGCCTACCTCCGCGTCCTGTCCAACCCGGAGGACTCGGTCAACCTGCGCCGCATCCTCAACGTCCCCAAGCGGGGCATCGGGGACCGGGCCGAGGCCGTCGTCGCCGCGCTCGCCGAGCGCGAGCGGATCTCGTTCGTCCAGGCGCTCGGCCGACCCGAGGACGCGCCGGGGATCGCGACCCGCTCGGTCGCCGCGGTCAAGGCATTCACCGGTCTGCTGGAGGAGCTCGGGCGGGTGCGGGACGACGACGACGCGGGCGTCGCCGACCTTCTCGAGGCGATCATCGAGCGCTCGGGCTACCTCGCCGAGCTTCGCGACAGCCATGACCCGCAGGACGAGACACGCGTCGAGAACCTCCACGAGCTCGTCGCCGTCGCGCGCGAGTTCGACCAGGTGCGCGCCGAGACGGGGGAGGTCAACAACCTCGAGGACTTCCTCGAGCAGGTGTCCCTCGTCGCCGACGCCGACGAGATCCCCGTCGAGGGCGACGACTCCGGGGTCGTGACGCTCATGACGCTCCACACGGCCAAGGGGCTGGAGTTCCCCGTCGTCTTCCTCACCGGGCTCGAGGACGGGACGTTCCCGCACATGCGCTCGCTCAACGACCCCAAGGAGCTCGAGGAGGAGCGCCGGCTCGCCTACGTCGGCGTGACCCGGGCCAAGGAGCGGCTCCACATCTCCCGCGCGACGGTGCGGGCGGCGTGGGGGGCGCCGCAGTACAACCCCGCGAGCCGGTTCCTCGACGAGATCCCGGCCGAGCTCCTCGACTGGGAGCGGGTCGGCTCGACCGGCTTCCACCCCCGCGCGGGGACCCCGGCCGTCGCGACCCTCGCCGCCCGGCCGGGGGTCCGGTCGCCGGGCAACCGGCCGATCATCGCCCTCAATCCGGGGGACAAGGTCACCCACGACGCCTTCGGTCTCGGGACGGTCGTCCGCGTCGAGGGCGAGGGCGACAAGTCGATGGCGCACGTCGACTTCGGCGGCGACGCCGGCCTCAAGCGTCTCCTCCTGCGCTACGCCCCCCTCGAGAAGCTCTGACGGCCCGCCCTCCGCCAGTCGAACTTGCACGAACCGCCGTGGCGAAAAAGGCGGGGCGGCGGTTCGTGCAAGTTCGACCGGGGCTGTGGATGACCGCAGCGGCGGCATGCGCGAATCAGTCAGGCTCGGCGGATGGCCGAGTACGTCCTACCGCAGCACCTCGTGGGGCGCGCCTTCACGCGGAGGCAGGCACGTGCCGAGGCGATCCATGACTCGGAGCTGCGCCGACGTCGAGAGCTGAGCCATCCTGCCCACGGGGCATGGACCACGGAGGAGACGGAGACTCTGGTCGGGCTCTGCCGGGGTGTCCTTCCAGTCCTTCCACCCGGCTCGGCCTTCTCGCACATCACCGGCGCGAGGCTGCGCGCGCTGCCGCTGCCGCCACGGCTGGACGCTCAGACGGAGCTGGACGTCATGACGGTCACCGGAGTGGCGCCACCGCGCCGGCCGTCGTGGATCGGCCACGAGGGTGCTGAGAGCCGGCAGGTCGTCCAACACCTGGGTGTCCCCGTCGTGGGTCTCGTCGACAGCTGGTGCGACCTGGCCGCCTTCGCCGTCGGTCGGAGCGCCCGGATGGACGTCGCCGACCTTGTCGTTCTCGGCGACGACATCGTCAACCGCCTGATCCTCGAGCGGATGCAGACGCTGCCGCCGGCGCTGCAACCCACCCGTCCGCTCCGGGACGCGGGTGAGATCGCCACGGCGCTGCGCGCATTCGACGTCGTCATCGACCGGCGGGTCCGGCCTCGTGGGAAGCGCGCGATGATGGCGGCCGTCCCGCTCATCAGCGCCGGGGTCCGCTCGCCGCAGGAGACTCGAGCGAGGCTCGCCTTCGTGCGGGCCGGCTTCCCCGAGCCCGAGGTCAACGTCGACGTCCACGACGACGCGGGCGGTTGGCTGGGGGAGTGCGACCTCGTCTGGCGGGAGCGGCGGGTCGTCGTCGAGTACCAGAGCGAGCACCACGTGGACCGCAGGCAGCGGAGCCGGGACTCCGCCAAGACGTCGTCGCTCGTCGCAGCGGGGTGGGCGGTCCATGAGATGTGGGCCGAGGACTGTCACCCCGGCCTGCGGCAGGTCGGCCTGCTGCGTCGTGTGGCGAGGTCGCTGGGGATCGATGCCCGCGACCTCGGCCTGACCTGACCTGACCTGACCTGACCTGACCAAGCCTGACGTCGAACGTGCGCGAACCGCCGCGGCGATCCGATCGCCACGGCGGTTCGCGCAAGTTCGACTTCGGTGTGCGCTGCACCTGAGGCAGGAATGCCAAGGGCCGCACCCGGAGCGGGTGCGGCCCTTCGGCATTCGGCCTGAGCTCAGTAGTTGAGGCCGTGCTCGGACATCCACGGGTGCGGGTCGATGGGGCCACCGTCGTCGGGGTGGATCTCGAGGTGGAGGTGCGCACCGAAGCTGTGGCCGGTGTTGCCGACCCGTCCGACGAGCTCCCCCGGGGAGACCTGCTGGCCGACGTTGACGAGGATGGCGCTCTGGTGCTCGTAGAAGCTGACCGTGCCGTCCCAGTAGCGGATCTTGGTCGTGTTGCCGCCGCCGCCCATCCAGCCGGCGAAGATGACCTCGCCGGTCGACATGGCGACGATCGGGGTGCCCTCGGCGATCGCGAGGTCGTTGCCCGTGTGCTGCCGGCCCCAACGGAACTTGAAGCCCGAGGTGAAGTTGGCCCCCTGGACCGGCATGACCCAGTCGTTCTTGCGGGCCTCGGCCTCGGCCTTGGCCTTGGCCTCGGCGGCCTTGGCGGCAGCCAGGGCCGCGGCCGCTGCCTTGGCCGTGGCGACCTTCTTGGCCTGGAGGAGGACCCGGGTCCGGGTGCGGGCGACCCGCACGGCCTCCTGCTCGCGTCCCGCGAGGGCGGCGGCAGCGGAGGTCGCGGCGGCCCGGCGGTCGTCGACGCCGGACGCGTTGAGCGCGGCTTCGGCGGACTGGGCCCTGATCTGGCCCGACACCTGGGGGGCGGCGAATGCCGTGAGGGCGGCCTGCGGGGCACCGGCCAGCTGCTGGGTCGCCCCGGCCATGCTCGCGCCGGTGGCGGTCACGACGAGCGCCGCGGCGGCCGCGGTCGGGAGGATGAAACCGGCCGACAGGCTCTTGGGGGCGCGGCGGACCTTGGAGCCGGCGACAGAGTGGGCAGGACGGTGTCGACCGGCATACAGACGTGAGCTCAACGGAGGACCTTCGGCAGGGGACGTGCGGCAGGGGGTAGAAGCCGCGTGCAGGGGGACAAGCGACTGTGCTTTACCGTGCGCAGACCCTACCGTGACCTTTTCGTTATCACCAAACCCGCCGTCCACAGGGCGAACACCCCCGAGCACGACGGTGTGAGCGGGCTCTCAGCCGTCGCTGCGGGTGCGGCCGGCGATCGTGGTGGCGCCGGGGGTCACGGTGCGACCCTCGGAGTCGAGCAGCGCGAGCGCGTCGGCGATCCCGCGGACGACGCTCGGGACGTTGGGGAGCGATGCGTGACCGACCCCGTGGAGAGCGATGTTCTGGACCTGGAGGTCCGGGTGGTGGATCGCGGCATTTCGCTGGGGGAAGACGAGCTCGTCGAGGTCGGACCAGTAGGCGATGAACCGGGTCCGGCAGCCGGGCGCCGGCGCCGCGAGCTCGCGCATGAGGCCGCTCCCCGGGCGCATCTGCTGGGGAATGCCGGCCGGAACGGCGTAGGCGAGGACGGTGCCGTCGTGGGGGGCGCCGAGCGTCACGAGCGTGTGGACCCGTTCGTCGCCACCGAGCCGGGTCACGTAGTAGCGGGCCACGATCCCGCCGAGGCTGTGCCCGATGAGGTGGATCCGCTCGTAGCCGGACTCGGCGACCAGGGCCTCGACCTGCTCGGCCAGACGCGCTGCGAGGACCCGCACGTCGCCCTCGAGAGGCGAGTAGTTGACGGCGGCGATCGACCCGAAGCCGCGACGTGCGAGGCCGGTCCGAAGGAGGGTGAAGATCGACCGGTTGTCGATGAGCCCGTGGATGAGCAGGATCGGCGTGTTCGCGGCCTCGACGTCGGAGACGATGAGGCCGCGCTGGGTCGGCGGCAGGTGCTCGATGCGGTAGCCGTCACGGCGCGTCGCCCGGTCGCGGAGCAGTCCGGAGGGGTAGGTCACGAGGTGGGCGGTCACCCAGGCTGCCTCGGTCAGGACCCCGGCGATCATCGTCGGCGTGGCGAGCGCGCGGGCCCCACGACCGACGAGCCGGGCCGCTCCGAGCGCCGTCCCGATCGTGCGGCCGACCGCGCCGGGTGCCTGGGCGCACGCCGACGTCACCGGCTGCGCGACCTCGCGCGCCGACGTGACCAGGGAGAGTCGGGCGCCGAGCATCGGGGCTGAGCGTAGCCCCCGAGCGCCTACGATCGGGGCCATGAGTGCTGTACTTCGCGTCGTCGTCGCCAAGCCCGGGCTCGACGGGCACGACCGGGGGGCCAAGGTCGTGGCCCGCGCCCTCCGGGACGCCGGCATGGAGGTCATCTACACCGGGCTCCACCAGACGCCCGAGCAGATCGTCGAGGCGGCGATCCAGGAGGACGCCGACGCCGTCGGGCTGTCGGTCCTCTCCGGGGCGCACATGACGCAGTTCGCCAAGGTCATCGAGCTGCTCCGCGAGCGCGACGCCGCCGACATCGTCGTCTTCGGCGGCGGGATCATCCCCGACGAGGACGTGCCGGAGCTGACCCGCCTCGGCGTCGCCAAGATCTTCACGCCGGGCGCGACGACCGGGGAGATCGTCGAGTGGGTCCGGGGCGCCGTCGTCCCGGCCTGACGCCTTTGGTCAGGATTTCCTGCCGGAGAATGCCGCCCGCACCCGCAGGATGGTCGGCGCTTGGTCCGTTCTTCGTAAGGGTTCGACAGGATCCTCGCGTCGGGGCAGGAGTGAGGGGCAGGGTCGGCGATCGGTGCGCCACCGCGCGCCGCTGGCCCATCCAGGAGGATCCACCGTGTTGCGAGTCACCCCTGCACTCGTCGGGACGTCGATCGCGGCCGTCGCCGCATTCGGCACGTCCCTCGCCCCCGCCGGCGCCGCGCCGGCCTCGGGCGCCCCGACCGTCGGACCGGGCGAACGCCTCGTCCAGCGCAGCGTCGTCACCGATCGCGACGGCACGACGCACACCCGCTACGACCGCACCTACAAGGGCCTGCGGGTCCTCGGCGGCGACCTCGTCGCCGAGCGGACGGCCGCCGGCGCCGACCTCGGCGTCCGCTGGAACCGCAAGGGCTCGGTCGGGGTCGCCTCGACGACGCCGCGGGTGGCCGCGGCGAACGCCCGGGCGACGGGCAGTGCGCGGGCCCAGGGCCGCGGGGCGGAGTCGAGCACGTCCGAGCTCGTGGTCTGGGCGGGCAGCGCCTCGCTGCGCCTCGCCTACGACGTCGTCACGGAGGGCGTCCTCGCCGACCAGAGCCCGACCCGTCTGCACACGGTCGTCGACGCCGACACCGGCGCGGTCATCACCTCCTTCGACGACATCAAGCACGGCACGGGCAGCTCGATGTACTCGGGCACGGTCACGCTCAACACCACCCAGAGCGGGTCGAGCTGGCTGCTCAAGGACGCGCACGGCAACTACACGACCGACCTCAACGGGTCGACGAGCGCGACCGCGGCGGGGACGCAGTTCACCGACGCCGACAACGTCTGGGGCACGGGTGCCGCGTCGAGCCGGCAGACCGCCGGCGTCGACGCCGAGTACGGCGCGGAGAAGACGTACGACTTCTACACCAACGTCCTCGGCCGGGCCGGGATCTGGGGCAACGGCACCGGTGCCCGGAGCCGCGTCCACTACGGCAACGCCTACGTGAATGCCTTCTGGGACGGCACCCAGATGACCTACGGCGACGGGACGGGCAACACCCACCCGCTGACCTCGCTCGACGTCGCGGCGCACGAGATGAGCCACGGCGTCACCGAGAACACAGCGAACCTCACCTACTCGGGGGAGAGCGGCGGCCTCAACGAGGCGACGAGCGACATCTTCGGCACGGCGGTCGAGTTCTACGCGAGCAACAGCGCCGACGTCGGCGACTACCTCATCGGCGAGAAGATCGACATCAACGGCAACGGGACCCCGCTGCGCTACATGGACAAGCCGAGCAAGGACGGTGCCTCCAAGGACTGCTGGAGCAGCACCCTGGGCAGCCTCGACCCGCACTACAGCTCGGGCCCGCTCAACCACTGGTTCTACCTCGCCTCCGAGGGCAGCGGCGCCAAGACCGTCAACGGCGTCGCCTACAACAGCCCGACGTGCAACGGGGCGACGGTGACCGGCGCCGGCCGTGACGCGGTCGAGAAGGTCTGGTACCGCACCCTCGCGACCAAGCTGACGAGCGGCAGCACCTACACCGCCGCCCGCAACGGCGCCGTCCAGTCGGCGGTCGAGCTCTACGGCGCGACGAGCCAGGCGTGCCTCTCGGTCGAGGCGGCCTTCTCGGCGATCGCGGTCCCGGCCGGGAGCGCGACCTGCGGCGGCACGACGCCCCCGCCGACCGGTGGCAACATCCTCCAGAACGCCGGCTTCGAGTCCGGCGCGACGATCTGGTCCGGCACGGCCGGCCCGATCACGAACAACACCGGTCGCCCCGCGCGCACGGGCAGCTGGAAGATGTGGCTCGGCGGCAACGGCTCGACCTCGACCGAGACCGAGCAGCAGACCGTGACGATCCCGGCGACCGCCACCTCGGCGAGCCTGTCCTTCTGGGTCCGGATCGACACCTCGGAGTCCGGGAGCACCGTCTACGACACGCTGAAGCCGCAGGTCGTCGTCGGTGGCGCGACGACGACGCTCGCGACGTACTCCAATGCCAACGCGACCGGCAGCTACGTCCAGAAGTCGTTCAACCTGCTGGCCTACAAGGGAAAGGCAGTCACGGTGAAGTTCGCGATGAGCGAGGACTCCTCGCTCCAGACGAGCTTCGTCGTGGACGACACCGCGCTCAACGTCGGCTGACGACCGACGGCCGTCGGGCCCGGGAGCAGCGATCCCGGGCCCGACGCCCGTCCCGCCCTCCCGACCTGCGCCACCGGCGCCCCTCCCGCAGGATGGACGAATGCCCACCGCCCACCGTTCGCCCCCGCCCCACCGCCCCCGACGCACCACCCCGGCCCCCGTCCTCGCCCTCGGTGCCCTCGTCTGCGCCGTCGCCCTCGCCGCGTGCGGTGCCTCGGGGACGCCCGGAGGGGCCGGCACGTCCGGGGCGGCGTCGGACTCGGCATTCCCGCTCACGCTCACCCGCTCGGGCGGCCTCGTCGGCTTCGCCGACCGCCTGACGATCGCCGCGGACGGGCACGTCACGGGCACGACCAAGGGTGGCGCGGTCGACTGCACGACGGAGCGGGACGTCGCCGAGGCCCTCGCCGCCGCCCTCGATCGGAAGGACGCCGCGACCCGGGCCGGCAGCGACCGCATCGAGGTGACCCTCGCGGGAGGCGGCCGGCAGGTCTCGCTCGGCGAGGCGAGCGGCCAGGACCCGGTGACCGTCGCCGCCGGCGCGCTCCTCGGGGCCGTCCAGCATCCTCCGGCGCCGGGGTCGCCCTGCACGACCGGCTGAGGTGGGGGAGCGGGGTCGCGGGGGCGCGCGGCATTCGCCAGAATGACCAACAACCGCATCGGGTCGTGCGGCGTCACAGGGTCATGACTGCGTCGACCGCCGAGTGGAGCATCGTGAGGGGGGCTGCCATGCCGAGCTCCGCCACGAGCCTCCGCGCCGAGGAGGTCGCGGTCCGGCAGGTCTACGACGCGCAGTTCGGCCGGCTCGCGGGGTGGGCGTCCCGGCTCGTCGGCGACCCGGACCTGGGGCACGACTTCGCGACCGAGGCCTTCCTCAAGCTCCTCGGCCACTGGAGCGAGGTGAGTGAGCCCCGGGCCTGGCTCTACACCGCGACCGGCAACCTCATCAAGGACCACTGGCGCAAGCGCGGTCGTGAGCACGCGGCCTACGAGCGCTTCGGCGGGGTCGACGACATCTCGCAGTCCACGGACGTCGCCACCCGGATGACGGTGCGGACCGCCGTCCTCACCCTCCCCGACCGGCTGCGGCTCCCCGTCATGCTCCACTACTTCGGCGACCTGACCATCGCGCAGGTCGCCACCCACCTCGGCAAGTCCGAGGGGACGATCAAGCGTGACCTGTGGGACGCCCGCGGCCGCCTCGCTGCCCTCCTGAAGGACGCCCGATGAGCCCCAACGACGCATTCGACGAGTTCTTCGACCGCGAACGCGCCTCGATCGAGCAGCAGCCGACGAGCTCCGAGCACTGGGACTCGATCGTCCACGAGCACCGGCGCGCGGGACGGGCGCCGAGGTGGCGCTACGTCGCCGGCGCGGCGGCAGCCGTCGTCGCCGTCGGGGCCCTCGGCCTCGCCCTTCGCCCCGGCACCGACGAGGACGCGCTCCCGGCGGACTCGTCGACGAGCACGTCGTCGACGACGAGCCTCCCCTCGACCCCGACGCCGAGCGTCGTCACGGTGACCGAGACGGTCGAGGGCACCCCGACGACCATCACGATCCCCGCGACGGGCGCCACCTCCAGCACCGCGAGTGGTCCGGTCCTCGCGGTCTTCGACGTCGTCTCGGTCACCAACAGCGGCAACGGGCACCGGGCCGCCCTCGGCCGCGCATCGTGCAGTGGCGCGCCGTGCACTGCCGTCATCACCTCGGTCGACGACGGCGCCCACTGGACCGTCGTCTCCTCCCAGCCGGGCGAGGTGGCGGGAGCGTCGGGCAACCGCATTCTCCGCTTCGCGAACGACAACGTCGGCTGGCTCGTCGGGACGGACGTCCGTCGGACGACCGACGGCGGCCGCTCCTGGACGCCCTACGCCCACCCCGGCAAGCACGTCTTCTCCCTCGAGACCGACGGTCGCGACGTCGTCCTCGCCGCCGGCGACTCGGCGACCGCCGACGGGTCGCGACAGCTCACCGTCTCCCGCGCAGCGGTCAGTGACACATCGGCGTCCGCCGTCGGCAGGCCCTTGGCGTCCTCGGCCTTCAGCGACGCGAGCGTCTCGTGGAACGCGCACACCGCCTACGTCATGCCGGAGAGCCAGGCGGGCGGCGACGGCGCCCTCCGCGTCGACCCGTCGGCCCTGACCTCGCTGCCGATCCCGCGGGACCGGACGCCCGTCGAGTTCGCCTCCTCGGCGGGCGACGGCACCCTCTTCAGCCTCGGCGCCCAGGGCGGTGCCGCCGGCCAGCTGGGCTTCGAGGTCCTCGCGAGCACCGATGGCGGCGCGACGTGGAAGGTCCGGACGACCGGCCCCCAGCCGCTCCTCCTCGCGAATGCGGGGCAGGTCGCCCTCGCGGCGACCGACGCCCGGCACCTCGTCGCCGTCTCCGGCGGGACCCCCGACCTCCACGGCTCCATGAAGGTCTCGTCCGACGGCGGCGGCACGTGGCACGCGCCGGCCGCGGCCCCGCCGCTGCCCGACCGCGGCTGGTCCTGGGTCGGGTCGCCCGGCGGGGGCGTCGTCTACGCCGTCGCGACCGATCCGGACGGTGCCTACTGGTGGAGCGGCGACCACGGCGAGCACTGGCAGCAGGCGGCGCTCGACCGCTGAACCCGCGGTCGGACCACTCGGCGCGGAGCCCTCGCCGCCCGGCGGGGGATCCGGCACCGCCCCGGACCCGGCGTGCCGCGACCACCCTCGCGCCACTAGTGTCGGCTGCGGACAAAGCCCGATCCGCCGACGAAGGATGGACCCCGTGGATCTGTACGAGTACCAAGCCCGAGACGTGTTCGAGGCGCATGGCGTGCCGGTCCTCGCCGGGGCCGTCGCCACGACCCCGGAGGAGGCTCGCGCGGCGGCCGAGGAGATCGGCCCGAGGAGCGGGGGCGTCACGGTCGTCAAGGCCCAGGTCAAGACCGGCGGCCGGGGCAAGGCGGGCGGGGTCAAGGTCGCCAAGTCCGCGGAGGAGGCCGAGCAGCTCGCCGGCCAGATCCTCGGGATGGACATCAAGGGCCACACCGTCGGCAAGGTCATGATCGCCCAGGGCGCGCGGATCGCCGAGGAGTACTACTTCTCCGTCCTGCTCGACCGGGCCAACCGCAGCTACCTCGCCATGTGCTCCAAGGAGGGCGGCATGGACATCGAGCAGCTCGCCGTCGAGCGCCCCGAGGCCCTCGCCCGCGTCGAGGTCGACCCCAACGTCGGCATCGACGAGGCGAAGGCCCGCGAGATCGTCGACGAGGCGGGCTTCGACGCGGAGACCGGCGCCAAGATCGTGCCCGTCCTGCAGAAGCTGTGGGACGTCTACGCCGGCGAGGACGCGACGCTCGTCGAGGTCAACCCGCTCGTCAAGACCGAGGACGGCGACATCGTCGCCCTCGACGGCAAGGTGACCCTCGACGCCAACGCCGAGTTCCGCCAGCCGGGCCACGCGGCGCTCGAGGACGCGGCCGCGGCCGACCCGATCGAGGCGGCGGCCAAGGACAAGGGCCTCAACTACGTCAAGCTCGACGGCAACGTCGGCATCATCGGCAACGGCGCCGGGCTGGTCATGTCGACCCTCGACGTCGTCGCCTACGCCGGCGAGCCGGTCGGCTCCAGGCCGGCGAACTTCCTCGACATCGGCGGCGGCGCCTCGGCCGAGGTGATGGCCGACGGCCTGGGAATCATTCTCGGGGACGAGCAGGTCAAGGCCGTGTTCGTCAACGTCTTCGGTGGCATCACCGCGTGTGACGAGGTGGCCCGGGGCATCGTCGGTGCCCTCGACGCACTCGGCGACGCCGCGACCAAGCCGCTCGTCGTCCGCCTCGACGGCAACAACGTCGAGGAGGGCCGCGCGATCCTCGCGGAGCGCAACCACCCTCTCGTGACCATCGAAGCGACGATGGACGGCGCCGCGGCCAAGGCCGCCGAGCTCGCCGCCCGGACCCCGGCCAACTGACGAAGGACGAGGAACACTCACCATGGCAATCTTCTTGAACGCAGACAGCAAGGTCATCGTGCAGGGCATGACCGGCGCCGTCGGCATGAAGCACACCAAGCTGATGCTCGCTGACGGCACGGCGGTCGTCGGTGGCGTCAACCCCCGCAAGGCCGGCACGTCCGTCGACGTCGACGGCACCGACGTCCCGGTCTTCGGCTCGGTCGCCGACGCCGTCGGAGCCACCGGAGCCAACGTCTCGGTCGTCTTCGTGCCGCCGGCCTTCACCAAGTCCGCGGTGGTCGAGGCCATCGACGCCGACATCCCGCTCGTCGTGGTCATCACCGAGGGTGTGCCGGTCAAGGACTCCGCCGAGTTCTTCAACTACAGCCTCGGCAAGGCGACCCGGATCATCGGGCCGAACTGCCCCGGCCTGATCAGCCCCGGCAAGTCCAACGTCGGCATCATCCCCGGTGACATCGCGGGCGCGGGTCGCATCGGCCTGGTCTCCAAGTCGGGCACGCTGACCTACCAGATGATGTACGAGCTGCGGGACTTCGGGTTCTCCACGGCCATCGGCATCGGCGGCGACCCGGTCATCGGGACGACGCACATCGACTGCCTCGAGGCCTTCCAGGACGACCCGGACACCGACGCGATCGTCATGATCGGCGAGATCGGCGGCGACGCCGAGGAGCGGGCCGCGGCCTACGTCAAGGACCACGTGACCAAGCCGGTCGTCGGTTACGTGGCCGGCTTCACGGCACCCGAGGGCAAGACGATGGGCCACGCCGGCGCCATCGTCTCCGGCTCCTCCGGCACCGCCCAGGCCAAGAAGGAGGCCCTCGAGGCCGCCGGCGTCCAGGTCGGCAAGACGCCCTCCGAGACCGCCGACCTCATGCGCGTGATCATGCAGGGCCTCGCCTGACGCTGTCGCCCGGCTGACGCTGTTCAGTTATCGGGTCACCCGATAACTCGACGGGATACAGGGAAGTCTTCTCTGTATCCCGTCGAGTTGTCTGTAGATGCGACCGGCGGGTCGAGACGTCCCGCTCCCGGTTGCTCAGTCGCCGGCGACGAATGCCGTGACCTTGCCGGTGGCGTCGATGACGAGCTTCCACCCGGTGTACCCGTTGGGCCGCATCTGGTCGACCTCGCCCTGCGTGTAGAGACCGCTGCCCACGAAGGCCGCCCAGTCGGCGTCGGTCGTCGGCTCCGTGGGCCAGGTCGCAAGCCCGAACTGGGTGCCCGGCTTCATCGTCAGGACCGTCGCGAGCGCCTCGTAACGGTCCTGGTTCGCCGGCAGGGCCAGGACCTGGTCAACGGTCAGAACTCCGCGGGAGACGACGCTCTGGTCGGTCGTCAGGATCGACGTGAGGGAGGCCGTGTCACAGGCCGCGACGGCATCGGCGAGCTTGGTCGCCTTGGCGCGCTGCGCGGCATTCACGCCGGTCGTGTCGAGGCCGGCGGTGACCCCGGACACGGCGCCGCAGGCGCTCGTCGAGCCGGCCGCCGTGGCGTCGAGCCGCGTCTGCGCGACCACGGCCAGGGCGCGCACGCCGTCCGCCGTCGCGTTCATGCCCGTCGCCGTGACGTCGGGGATCTCAATGAGGGTGACGCCGCCGCGACCCTGGGCCGCCGCCACGAAGCCCTGCTTGCCGTCGGCCGTGTACGACCACACCATGGGGTCCGTCTCGCCGGCTCCCGGATCGGGGTTGGGCACCGAGGCCATGGTGGTCGGGCTGCAGCTCGCAAAGGCGTCGGCGATGCGACCGAGGCCCTGCTCGGGGTTGGTCACGGGGAAACGGGCCTGCGTGCCGATGAGGGAGTCGTCCGGTTGGCCGGCCCGGGTGTAGACCCGCTCACTGTCGGCGACCCGGCCGAGGTCCGGGAAGCCGGAGCAGAGCGCGCCGACCGTGCTGTCCTCCGCGCCGAGCTGGCTGTCGACGATCGGGAGGCCTGGCACCGCGAGGGCCGTCCGCCAGGCCTGGGCGCCGGGCATCGGCCCGGGCGCCGCCGCCGTCGACGGCAGCGACGTGGACGCGGTCGGGGCCGTCGTGCCGGGCACGGCGTCGGTGCCGCCCTTACCGGCGAGGGGGTTCCAGACGACGGCCACGGCGACGGCCGCCGCCGCGGCGACCGCGGCGATCGTCCAGGCGCCACGGCGTCGTCCGGTCGTCGTCCGACCGGGGCTGCGGGTCGCGCGGGCCCGGACGAGGGCCGGCTCGGGCATCGCGTGCGGGTCGAGGTCCTCACGAAGGGAGGCGAGCCCCGCGCGGAGGAAGGCGTCGTCGGCCACGGTCCAGTCGTCGAAGTCGTCGACGGGGTCCAGGTGCGTCTGGTCAGGCATCGGGGGCGGTCCTCTCGGGCGTGGCGGCCGGGTCGTGGGCGCGGATCAGCTGGGCGAGCTGGGCGCGGCCCCGATGCAGACGGGCCTTGATGGTGCCGACCGGCGAACCGGTCTCGTGGGCGATCTGCTCGATCGACAGGTCGGCGACGTAGAAGAGCGCGACGGTCTCCCGGAGCTGCTCGGGGAGCTGCGACAGCGCATTCCGCACGGCGACGCGGTCCTCGTTGGGGCCCGCCTCGTGCGTCGGGGCGCCGTGCCGGACGAGCGCCTTGGCGCGGTTGGTGTCCTTGCGCCACTGCGAGATCGCGTCGCGACGGGCGACCGTGCGGACCCAGCTGAGTGGGTCGTCATGACGGCGAATGCGGTCCCAGTCGCGCCACGCCTTGGCGTAGGCCTCCTGGGTGCAGTCCTCCGCGAGGGTGCGGTCGCCCGTCGTCGCATAGACGAGGTGGACCACGCGGTCCACGGTGGCTCGGTAGAAGTCGTCGAACGACTGCGTGCTCGTGTCCGCCATCGGCGCGGCCCTCCTCGCTGTCAATGTCGTCACGTCCGGCCAGACGCCTGTGCCCCCGTCCGGGTTGCAGCCACTCTCGCGCAAGCCGTCCGGGCTCCGGGTGCCGCCGCGCGGCCGTGCCCAATTGCACGGGTCGCCGTCGGCGTTGCCTCCCCGGGCCGTCCCCGCCCCGCTGTGACACTGGCAGCACCATGACGCTCCTCGACGCCCTCCGCCCGTCCAGTGCCGGCCCCGAGTCGCCGTCACCCGCGCGTGCGCCGTGGCTCGTCGGCGCGGCCGTCGCGGCGGCCGGACTGCTCGGGTCCCTCGTCCTGGCCCTGCTCGGCTGGGCGACGGCGACGCCCCGGGGGACCGGCGTCGGGTCGGCGGTGGGCTTCGGGGCCGACCTGTGGCTGTTCGTCCAGGGCGCCCGGCTCGACACGGGGTCGGGTCAGCTGGCGCTCGCCCCGCTCGCGCTGACGGCGGTCCTGCTCTGGGCCGCGCGTCGTGGCGCGCTGTCCGTGCTCCGGTCCGTCGAGGACGACGGGCCCCTCTGGCGGGGCATCCTCGAAGTCGCTCGGGCCCGCGCCCTCGGGCTCTTCCTCGCCGGCCACGCGGCCGTCGGCGTCCTCGCATTCGCCCTGACCTTCCTCGTCCCCGTCCGGCCGACGTGGACCTCGACCGGGCCGGCGCTGCTCGGCATCCCGGTCCTCGGCGCGGTCCTCGCCCTCTCCCGCCACGTCGACGAGGCGGACGACGCCTCGTGGTGGGCGGGCCTCGGCGTCCCCCTCTGGCTGCGTCGAGCGGTGCCCGCCGGGCTGCGCGGCGCCGGGCTCGCGATCGCCGCAGGGACCGCACTGGTCGTCATCGGTCTCCTGGTCCACGTCGGCCGCGTCGCGCACGTGAGCTCCGAGGTCGGGGCCGGCGGCCTCGGCGTCGTCCTCCTCTGGCTCGGTCAGGCCGCCGTCCTGCCCGACCTCGGCATCTGGGGGCTGTCCCTCCTCGCCGGCCCCGGCTACACCCTCGCCGAGGGCTCCACCGTGACGCTCGGGGGTGCGAGCGGCAGCGTCCTCCCGCTCATCCCGGTCTATGCCGCGAGCCCGCAGCCCGGGGGCTTCCCGGGGCTCTCGGTGCTCGTCGTCCTCATCCCCGTGGCCCTCGGTACCCGCATCGGCCTGTGGTCGCTGACGGCGCTCCCACGCCTGGCCCGGACCCGGACCAAGCTCGGCGTCGCCGCCGGCGCCGGGCTCGTCAGTGCCGCGACGGTCGGGGCCCTCGACGCCGTCGCCGGCGGCTCGCTCGGCGGGTTCCGGCTCTCCGACATCGGGGCGCCGGCCCACTGGCTCGCCGTCGCCCTCGCCGTCGAGCTCGTCCTCGGCGCGCTCCTCGCGGTCCTCTGGGACACGTGGCGGCTGCACACCCGCTGACCGCTGCTCGTTCGGTCGAATGCGTCGGTAGCCTCGTGTCCCGTGAGTGAGATCGTCGCCCGAGGGGCCGCCCGGCTCGGCCGTCGCGGCGGTGCGCTGGCCGTCACCGTCCTCGTCTCCGGCTCGGGCACCCTCCTCCAGGCGCTCATCGACGGAATGCAGGACGACGAGGCATTCGGCATCGTCGGCGTCGTCTCGGACCGGCCGGGCATCGCCGGACTGACCCGCGCGGACGCCGCGGGCATCCCGTCCCTCGTCGTCGACCCGGCCGACTTCGCGACCCGAGACGAGTGGGACCGCGCGCTCGCGGGCGAGCTCGACGGGCTCAGCGGGCACGTCGTCGTGTCCGCGGGGTTCATGCGGATCCTCGGGCCGGCCGTCCTGGCCGACCACCTCGTCATCAACACCCACCCGGCACTGCTGCCGAGCTTCCCCGGGGCGCACGGCGTCCGGGACGCGCTCGAGCACGGGGTCGCCGTCACCGGCACGACCTGCCACGTCGTCGACGCCGGCGTCGACACCGGCCCGATCATCGACCAGCGCGCCGTGCGGGTCGAGCCGGGCGACACCGTCGAGACCCTCCACGAGCGGATCAAGGTGGAGGAGCGCAGCCTCCTCCTCGAGGTCGTCCGGTCGGTCGCGGCGGGCGGGATCCGGGTCGTGGGACGCCGGGCATTCGTCGGGGCGGAGGCGGCATCGTGAGCTGGAGCCGGCCCGGGGTGCGCGGCGCGCTGCTCTACGGAGTCCTCGCGACGGCCGCGAGCGGGGCGGTCGCCGCGGTCGCCCGGCTCGAGTCGGCCCGGCGGTCGGCGCGCCGTGGAGCGGCTCGAGACCTGCCCGACGGCCCGATCATCGTCATCTCGAACCACACGAGCTACGCCGACGGCATCCTCCTTGCCCTCGCCTGCCGCGAGCGCGGCCGCAACGTCCGGCTGCTCGCGACCGCGGGGGTCTTCCGGGCGCCGGTGCTCGGGACGGTCGTGCGGACCCTCGGCTTCATCCCGGTCGCGCGCGGGAGCTCGGCGGCGGCCACCTCGCTCGACGCGGCCGCGGAGGCACTCGCGGCAGGTGAGGCGATCGGGCTCTTCCCCGAGGGGCGCATCACCCGCGACGTCGGCAAGTGGCCGGAGCGGGCCAAGACCGGTGCCGTGCGGCTGGCCCTGCGCAGCGGGGCGCCGATCGTCCCGGTCGCGATGGACGGCGCCCACGAGGTCATCGGCGACCGGGCCCACTTCCTCCGGACGATGCGCAACCTCGCCCTGCCGCCGGAAGTCCGGATCCTCGTCGGCGAGCCGATCACGGTGACCGAGCTCGTCGCCGCCGCCGGGGGAGAGGACGACGAGGCCGCTGTCCGGACGGTGGCCGACGACGTCATGTCGCGCCTCATCGACCTCGTCGAGGTGCTCCGCGGGCAGGTCGCGGAGCACCAGTCCGGGGCGCCGCGCTCGGCCGACTGACCCGGTTCGGCCTCCGCCCAGCTTTCCCGCCCTGGGCGGGAGTCCTCGGGATGGGCCCGAAGGGTTCGCGACCATCTGGAGCGTTCCGGCCCATTCGCCGGGGTCACACGTCGACCGATACCCTTGGACCACCGACGACTGGCGCGGGTGGGCAACCACCGGGGAGTCACGCACGTGCGCATCGCCCGCCTGGGTGCGCACCGCCCACGAGGAGACCCCTTGTCCGTCGACGTGACCCCTCCCGGCCCGACCCAGGACCTGCGCCCGATCCGCCGCGCCCTGATCTCGGTCTTCGACAAGACCGGCCTGGAGGAGCTCGCCCGCGGCCTCCACGAGGCGGGTGTCTCGATCGTCTCGACCGGGGGCTCGGCCGCGCTCATCGGAGGCCTCGGCATCCCCGTCGTCGAGGTCGCCGACCTGACCGGCTTCCCGGAGTGCCTCGAGGGCCGCGTCAAGACGCTCCACCCGATGGTCCACGCGGGCCTCCTCGCCGACACCCGCAAGCCGGACCACGTCGCGCAGCTCGCGGAGCTCGGCGTCGAGCCGTTCGACCTCGTCGTCGTCAACCTCTACCCGTTCACGCAGACCGTCGTCTCGGGCGCGAGCGAGGACCAGGTCGTCGAGAACATCGACATCGGCGGCCCGTCGATGGTCCGAGCCGCGGCCAAGAACCACCCGAGCGTCGCCGTCGTCGTCGACCCCGGGACGTACGACGTGGTCCTCGAGGCGGCTCGAGGGGAGGGGTTCACCTTCGAGCAGCGCAAGGTGCTCGCCGCGCGGGCCTTCGTCCACACGGCGACCTACGACACGCACGTCGCGAGCTGGATGGCGAATGCCTACACGGACTCCTCCGACGGCACCGGCTTCCCCGCGTGGATGGGTGCGACGTGGGAGCGGGCCTCCGTGCTCCGCTACGGCGAGAACCCGCACCAGCCAGCGGCGTTGTACACCAACGGTTTCCAGCCGCGCCCGGGCCTGGCGCAGGCCACGGTCCTCCACGGCAAGCCGATGTCCTACAACAACTACGTCGACGCGGACGCGGCGTTGCGGGCCGCGTACGACCACGGCGACCAGCCGACGTGCGCCGTCGTCAAGCATGCCAACCCGTGCGGCATCGCCGTCGCGACGGAGGACCAGGGGATCGCCGAGGCCCACCGCCGGGCGCACGAGTGCGACGCGATGTCGGCATTCGGAGGGGTCATCGCGACGAACCGGGCGGTGACGGCGGAGATGGCCGAGCGGGTCAAGGACATCTTCACCGAGGTCGTCGTCGCGCCGGCGTTCGAGCCGGACGCGCTGAAGATCCTCACCGCCAAGAAGAACATCCGTCTCCTCGAGTGCGCCGCGCCGGTGCGCGGTGGCGTCGAGGTGCGGCCGATCACCGGCGGGCTGCTCATGCAGGTGACCGACACCGTCCGGGCCGAGGTCGAGGACGGGGGCGACGACGCGTCCCGCTGGCGACTCGTCGCCGGGCCGCCGTCCGACGACGCGACCCTCGCCGACCTGCAGTTCGCCTGGCGGGCGGTCCGCGCGGTCAGGTCCAACGCCATCCTCCTCGCCAGGGACGGCGCCTCCGTCGGAATCGGGATGGGCCAGGTCAACCGCGTCGACTCGTGCCGGCTCGCGGTCGCGCGCGCCGGCGAGGAGCGAGCCCGCGGCTCCGTGGCCGCCTCCGACGCGTTCTTCCCCTTCGCCGACGGGCTCGAGATCCTCCTCGACGCGGGCGTGGACGCCGTCGTCGCGCCCGGGGGCTCGATCCGCGACGGCGAGGTCGTCGCGGCCGCGGAGTCCGCCGGCGTGACGCTCTACTTCACCGGCACCCGGCACTTCGCGCACTGAGTGTGGTGGTGCGCACTGAGTGTGGTGGTGCGCACTGAGTGTGGTGGTGCGCACTGAGTGTGGTGGTGCGCACGGTGCGGGCGCAGGGGCGACGCTCAGGTCAGGTCAGGTCAGGTCAGGTCGGGTCGCCGTAGGCCGCGGCCACCTGCTTGGAGCCGAACCCCGTGCTGTACGTGGGGTGCTGGGGCCAGCCCTCGGGGACGTCCTGCCACTCCTCCTGGCGTCCATACGGGAGCAGGTCGACGAGCCCGGGGAGGAAGCCGAGCTGCTCGGTGCCGCGCCCGTTGGTGTGCCACGTGCGGTAGACGTCGTCCCCGTCGCGGAGGAAGACGTTGACGGCGAAGCCGCCCTTGGGAGGAGCCCCGACGTCGGTGCCGAAGGGGCTGTCCGCCGTCGAGTACCAGGTCATCCTGTTGCCGACTCGGCGACGGTAGGCGAGGGCCTCGTCGATCGGCCCCTGCGTGACGATGACGAAGCGGGCGTCGTAGATCTCCTCGAGCGCGGAGAGCCGGGTGAACTGGGAGGTGAACCCCGTGCACCCCGGGCACTGCCAGTCCTCGCCCTCGAACCACATGTGGTTGTAGACGATGAGCTGCCGCTTGCCGTCGAAGACGTCGGCGAGGGACACGGGCCCGGTCTCGCCCTCGAGCGTGTAGTCCGGCATTCGCACCATGGGCAGTCGTCGGCGCTGCGCCGCGATCGCGTCGAGCTCGCGCGTCGCGGCCTTCTCGCGAATGCGGAGCTCGTCGAGCTCGCGCTGCCAGGTCTCCTCGTCGACGACGGGCGGGAGGGCGGTCGTGTCACTCATCCGTCCAACCTACCCACGGGTGGGGACAGGACGACGCCCGCGGAGCCGGCGGTGAGCCGCCGACCCCGCGGGCATCAGGGGTGGAGCGAGCAGGTCAGGCGCCGGCGGACCAGCGGTAGCCGCTCGGCTCACCCTCGCCCAGGTCGACGATCGCCGCGACGGGGCCGCCGCCCTCGGGACCCTGGTGGGCCGCGGAGACCGACACGAACACCGCCGGATCGCCCGTGACGGACGCGGTGACGCCGCCGACGGCGCTCTTGATCTGACGGTGCCAGTGGACGTCGGAGTCGTCGAGCATGGCATTCCGCCGGCCGTGGACGGTGCCGTCCTGGCTGGCCTCGCACTTGAGGAAGACGTTGACGAGCCGGCCCTGGATGTCGGACGAATGCGGGCGCTCGGGCAGGTCGAGCCCGGCGTCCTTGATCGCCGCCCAGATGCCGTCCTGGTCGAGCGCGTCCGTCATGACCGAGTGGCCGATCCGGTAGCGGCCGCCGATGCCGCGGGCATTGCCGACGACGACGACCTGCGCCTGGTCGAGCTCGACGCCCGAGGAGCAGGAGGCGACCGAGGAGTAGAGCTCGCGGTTGTGCATGACGTCGGCGTCGGTCGGCATCTCGATCTCGCCGAGGGCGACGGCGATGCCGAGGCCGGTCACGCCGTTGGACAGGTCCATCGACTCGTGGGTGTGCTCGGTCCACACCGTCTTGCCGCGGGACTTCGCGTCGCGGATCGTGTGGATCGTGAGCAGCGGGGTCTTGGTCTGCACGTAGTGGACGTCGGCGGGGTCGGTGATGCCGGCGCGCTCCATCGCGACCTTGACGGCGGCGGCGACCTTCTCGATCATCGGCGTGTAGCCGATCTCCTCGGGGAGGAGGTGGTCGCTCATCGCGAACCCGGCCGTGAGGCGCGGCTCGTCGCTCGGCTCGACCGAGTCGGCAGGCACGGTCGCGAAGATCGTCGCGTGCGGGCTGATGACGCCGTCGGTGCCACCGGACCAGACGATCGGGACGCCCTTGACCTGCTCCTCGGTGACGCCGTGCTTGCGCAGGACGTCGCGGAACGCGACGTCGGCGATGATCCGCGTGTAGTCGTTGACGCCGCCGTTGCCCTCGGTCTTGCCGATGATCGCGATGACCCGGTCGGCCGCCATCACACCGGAGGTGATGAGCTCGTCGAGCCCGGAGGCGTCGGACACGGTCTTGATCGGAACCTTGCGGACCTCGATGGGTTCGGGCACGGCGGTGAGCCTTTCTCGGTGGTGAATGTGGTTGTTCTTCAGTGGTCTTCGACGACGGTGCCGACGGGTGCGGCGGCCGTGGACTCGACCGCGTCGGCGATCCGGTCGAGCGAGGTGATGACGCTGCGCCGGCCGCCGCCCTCGACGAAGCGGAGCGCCGCCTCGACCTTGGGCCCCATCGACCCGCTCGCGAACTCGCCGGCGTCCGCGTGGGCGCGCAGCTCGCTGGCGGTCAGGGCGGCGAGGGAGCGCTGCTCCGGGGTGCCCCAGCCGACCGCGGCATTCTCGACGTCGGTCGCGATGACGAGGACGTCGGCCCCGAGCGAGCGGGCGAGGATCGCGGCGGTCAGGTCCTTGTCGATGACCGCCTCGACGCCGTGGACGTCGCCCTCGTCGGTCCGGATGACGGGAATGCCGCCACCCCCGGCCGCGACGACGAGGTAGCCGGCCGCGATGAGGGTCTGGATCGTGTGCGTCTCGAGGACCTCGAGCGGCTCGGGGGACGCGACGACGCGACGCCAGCCATGGTCGCCCCGGTCCTCCCACGTCTGGCCGTGGTCGACGAGCACCCGTGCCTCGGCTTCGGGGAGGAACCGCCCGACGGGCTTGGTCGGGTGGGTGAAGCCTGGGTCGGCCGCGTCGACGAGGGTGCGGGTGATGAGCGCCGCCGACGGGGTCGCGAGACCCCGCGCCCGGAACGCCGACTCGAGGCAGTCGAGGATCGTGAAGCCGATCGTCCCCTGGGTCTGCGCCCCGCACCAGTCGAGCGGGACGGGCGGGACGACGCTCGCGGCGAGCTCGTTCTTGACGAGCAGGTTGCCGACCTGGGGGCCGTTGCCGTGGGTGAGGACGACCTCGTGGCCGCGCGCGACGACCTCCGCGACGTGCTCCATGGCGCGCGCGATGGCATGCCGCTGGGCCTTGGGGTCGGCACTGCCGTCCGGCCCGGTCATGGCGTTGCCGCCGAGCGCGACGAGGATCCTCACGACGCCGAGCCTAGGAATGCGGGGTGGCGGGCGGCGTTGGCAGCACCTGCCCATGACCCGCCGGGGTCGTTGTCAGGGTCCGCCCGCGTGCATTCGGTGGAGCGGTCCTGGGCTGGAGTCGGCCGGTCAGCCGCCGTGCCCGAAGCAGACGAACGGGTGGGCTCGCCCCGATGCCGTCGTCGCCTCGGCGAGCGCCGCGGCCGGCCCGGCGCCGACCGCGAGAGCTCGGTGGAATGCCGTCATGACCGTCGCCGAGTCGTCGTCGCCGGCGCGGCACACCCCGGCGACGACGGTCCGTGCCCCGGCCGCCAGGAGGCTCGTCGTCATCCCGAGGGACTCCCCACCGGGCCGGGGCTCGTGCCGGCCGAGGTCACACGCCGAGAGGACGACGAGGTCCGGGAGCGCCGAGAGGTGGGCGAGGTCGTGCCCCATGAGCGGTCCGCCGGACAGCTCGATCCCGCTGAATGCGGGGTGCTCGGCATTGTGCGTCCCGTGCGCGGCGATGTGCGCGGTCGCGACCTGGGGCAGCGCGGCCAGGACCGACGCCGGGGTGGCGGCGTCGCCGCGCAGGATCGTGGCGTGCGGATGGAGGGCGGCCAGCGCGTCGATCTCGGCGTCCGCGCGGAGCAGGCCCGGTCCCTGGACGAGCAGAGTGCTGCCCGCATGGGCTGCGACCGCACCGGACCGACCGGGGACCCCCGTCGCCCACAACGTGGCGGACGGGGTGACGGTGACCGGCCGCCCGCGGGTGGCGGGCAGGACCGACCACGGGACCATGGCGAGCTCGCCGGTCGGCACGACGACGAGGTCGCGGTCGCCGACGACCGAGCGGAGCGGCTTGAGCAGGGCGGCATCGAGCGTGGCCGCCTCGCGGGCGAGGGAGTCCTCGAGCGTGCGGCGCAGCCGGTCGGGCAGCTCGCGACCGGCGAGGACGTCGAGCGTCGAGCGCAACCGCCGGGTCAGCTCGGCCGGCGCGTCACCGAGGCGGACGACGGTCGCTGCCCGAGAGGTCACCGCGAGCGCGAGGCTCTGGCCC
Source organism: uncultured Actinomycetota bacterium (assembly GCA_963752365.1). Taxonomy (GTDB): domain Bacteria; phylum Actinomycetota; class Actinomycetes; order Actinomycetales; family Dermatophilaceae; genus CAVVXY01. The sequence goes on along the minus strand of CAVVXY010000007.1, from coordinate 596,822 downwards.
TCGACCTCGAGCTGGACGACCAGGACCTGCCGGTCGCCGAGCCGTGAGCGGACCTCGCCGAGCGGGACCTGCCGGCCGGTGCCGTCGACCCCGTCCGCCTCCCAGTGCCAGCGCGACAGGCCCGCCTCCAGCTCCCGTGCCCGTCGGCGCAGGTCCGACGCCACGCCGCCCGCGCCCGCGCTCAGGAGCGCGGCCCGGATGCTGCGCAGCTCGGCGAGCAGCGCGGCGCGGTCCGGGTCCTCGGGCGGGACGACCGGCGGGTGCCGGAGTGCCTGGGCCCGGCTCCGCTCCGCCCAGGCGAAGACCTCGGCCGGTCGGCCGGTGCGCACTGCCTCCCGGAGTCCCCGCTCGGCGAGCCCCCGGCCCAGCGCCGCGGTCCCGGCACGCAGGTCCGGCGAGGCGAGCCGGGCCCGGGCCGAGTCCAGGGTGTGCAGCCCGGACCGCAGCTCTGCGAGCCCGGTGGCGCGCCGCCCCGCCGCCAGGTCCCGCTCGGCACGGGCCTGCCGCCAGGCCAGCCGCGTCTCCAGGTGGTCGGTCCGCCGCGGGGCGGGGAGGGTCTGGCTGCCGGCCGGGTCGACCCGTGCCGCCTCGTAGTCGGCGAGCCGCGACTCCTCCCCGAGCCCGAGGACGGTGAGCCGGTCGGCGAGGGAGCGCAGGGCATTCGCCCTGGTCTGGGGGCTGCCGCTCCTGGAGCGCAGGCGAGCCAGGAGCAGGTCGACCCGGGCGAGCCACCGCGGGTTGTCCCGGCCGGCGAGCACCGCCCGCGCCTGCCGTGCGGCGCGTCGCGCACCGGCGGGGTCGCCGAGGGCGGCGCGGCACTCGGCGGAGGTGAGCAGTGCTTCGGCGAGGTCCTGGGTGACGCGCTGCGCGCGCAGTCCGGCGACGGCGACCGCCAGGTCGCGCTCGGCCTCGGCGAGGAGGCCGACGCCCAGGAGGGCTCGCGCCCGGTCGAGGGACAGGGTCGGGAGCAGGCCCGGCGCGGCGGTCGCGTAGGCCCGCTCGGTGTCGGCGAAAGCGCGCAGGGCGGCAGGGACGTCGCCCCGGAGCAGGTCCACGAGGGCGAGGTCGTGGCGCGCCTTGGCCCCGATGACCGTCCCGCCCGCGGCTCCGGCGAGTCGCGCCGAGCGGGCCAGGTCGGCCCGCGCCTGGCTCGGCCGGGCCGCGGCGAGGTGGAGCACGGCCCGGTTGAGCAGCACCCGGGCGACGTCGACGCTGTCCGACGCGGGGCCGACCGCGGTCAGGGCGGCGTCGTACTCGGCGAGCGCGAGGTCGTCGCGACCGGTCCGGCGCAGGATGATCGCGCGCTGGCCGTGGACGACGAGGGCGCCGGACGGCCCGAGCAGGCCGCCGGCCGTGTCGAGGTGCTCGTGCGCCTCGACGACGCGACCCTGCTCGGACACGGCGTAGGCGAGGGTGACGTGAATGCGTCCCCGCAGCTGGCGGAGGTCCTCGCCGGACGCGTCGGCCGGCTCGTGCTCGACCGAGTCGAGCGTGCGGAGCGCACGGCGCAGGGCGCGCTCGGCCGTGCGGGGGCGGAGTGCAGTGTTGGCCCGCCTGGCCTGGTGGAGGAGGTCGGTGGCCGCGGACGCAGCGGTGGTGCGGGTCGGCGTCCCGGCCGACCGCGTCACAGGTCGAAGGCCGGGGTCACGAGCAGTGCCGGGGCATCCGCTGCGCCGGGCCCGCGGACGACGATCTGGACCAGGCCGGTGCGCAGGCCCGTGGCGACGGCCCGGCCGTCGACCTCGACCTCGACCTCGACCGAATGCCCGTCGGACCACCTGAGTGCGAGCGTCGCGGCCTGCGCCGGGGCGAGCCAGCCGTCGAGCCGCAGCAGTCCCGTCGACTCGGACTGGACGCGGAGCATGAGGGTCGCGCTGCGCGCCTCGAAGGTCAGCGTCTGCGCCTGCTCACCACTCCGGGCTCCGACGACCTCCTTGTCGAGGAGGGTGGCGAGCTCGGCCTCGAGCCAGGCGCCGGAGAGCCCGAAGAGCACGCGGTCGTCGAAGTCGTCCGGCGGCGGGTCGACCTGATCGTGGATCGCGTCGATCCACGCGAGCAGCTCGCGGTCCGAGGGCGGCTGCGCGCTCATGCCTCCACCCACTCGGGGTCGGCCACGAGCAGGTCGCGGAGCTTGGCGAGGCACCGGGCGCGGGTCGGACCGAGGCTGCCGTGCGGCATTCCGAGGACCTCGCCGGCACTGCGGTAGTCGGGTCGCTCCTGGAGGGCGACGAGGCGCAGCAGGCGGCGGCAGCGCTCGGTGAGCCGCTCGAAGGCCCGCCAGAGGATCTGGTCCCGCTCGTCGGTCAGGATGCGGTCGACGGCGGTGGGGCCGGTGTCGGTGACCTCGGGGGTCTCGGGGACGAGCTCCTCGGCCCGTCCACGCCGGGCCGAGCGCCACGCCGCGCGGCGGGTCGTCGTCACGAGCCAGGCGGTCAGCGCGAGCGGGTTGTCGATCGTGTGGAGGTGGCGGGTCAGCTCGAGCCAGGCGAGCTGCACGACGTCCGGGACGTCGTCGCGGCTGGCACCCTGCGACCGGGCGACGTGCCAGAGGAGCGGGTTGAGGCTGCGGACGATCTCGTCCATGCCGCTGACGTCGCCCTCCCGGGCCCGCGCGAGGGCAGCGGCGAGGCGCTCGGACCGCTCCTCGGAGGCTGCGCGGGCAGCGTTCGGCTCGCTCATGACAGTGACCGGAGCACCTCGTCGCGCGCCGCCGTTGCGCGTGCCACGCGCGCCTCGGGCGTGTCGGCGACGGGTGGGGCCAGGGCTGCGGCGAGCCGGCCGGCGACGTGGGCCGCGGCGAACGACGCGCCGCTCCACACGGCGAAGCCGGTGGGGGACAGCGCCTTGGGGACCGTGCTGAGCAGGTGGGTGCCCGCGTCCGCGGTGGTCACCCAGTCGCCGTGGTCGCTGTACAGCGCCGGGTTGCCCTCGAGGTCCAGCGCGCTGACCCCGATGAGGGGCACGGCGGGTTGTGGCGTGCACGAGCCGAATGCGGCCGGCCAGGTCGGCGCGGCCGTCTCCTCGTTGCCCACCGCGGCGACGACGATCACGCCGAGCACCCCCAGCCGGCCGAGGCGGTCGCGGAGCTCGGTCGTGCGCGTGCTGGCCTCGGGCTCGCGCTCGTAGTAGCCCCAGGGAGCGAGCAGGACGTCGACCTCACGGCCCGGCGTCCCGGAGGTGAGGCCCTCGATGACGTGGTCGAGCGCCGAGAGGACGGCGTCGTGCTCGGCCGAGCCGCGGTCGTTCATGACGCCGTAGGACAGGACTCGCGCGCCGGGCGCCGTCTGGCGCACGATCCCGGCGTCGAAGGTGCCGTGTCCCTGCGGGTCCCGGGAGTCGTCGTCCTCAGGGTCTCCGAACTCCTCCGAGGGCACCGCATGGACCTGCCAGCCGAGGTCTGCCGCATCGACGACGAAGGGGTCCGAACCCTCCTCGAACCACCGGTGCGCCGCGACGGCTCCGTCGAGCAGGGCCACGCAGGGCCGTCGGCCGCCGGCCGGCACGGCCGGACGACCCACCGTGTCGACGTCGTGGAGGAAGCGGGCGGCGACCCGACCGAAGCTCCCGTGGGGGTCCTTGACGGCGTGGGGGTCCTTGACGGCGTGGGGGTCCTTGACGGCGTGCGGGTCCTTGACGGCGTGCGGGTCCTTGACGGCCTCCGTCCCGAGCAGCAGGTCCAGGCCCGACGGTACGCCGTGCGGGTCCTTGACGGACCGGGGCACCTTCACGACCGCCAGCGTCTGGCCGGTCGTCGCCGACGTGGGCAGCGGGCCGTCCCACGGCACGCCGCGGGGGTCGTACCACAGCGGGGAATCGTCGGCCATGGCCCTCACTCCTTCGCAGGAAGTCATCCGATGCAAGGGAAGTGGCCCGACTGGGGTCCGTGGATACATCGGGGCCCGGCCACCGTCCGGCAAGTCTGGCACCGGCGGACCCGTGCCGCACGGACGTTGTGGAGGTCCGACCCTCGGCGAGGACAGCTCAGCGACCGAGCCGGCGGTAGCGGTCGTGGCGCGCGGCGAGCCGGGAGGTCGGGTTGGTCCTCGTGAGCCGGGACAGCTCGCCGGCGATGACGAGGGACATCCGGCGGCAGAAGTCCTCCGGCTCGTCGGCGGCGTCGGGGTGCTCGGCGACGATCCGGTCGACGATGCCGTCGGCGAGCAGGTCGAGGGAGCGGACCCGCTGCTGGGCGGCGAGCTCGGGCGCCCGCTCGGTCGTCCGGTGGAGGATCGCGCTCGCTCCCTCCGGCGGGAGCGGCGAGAGCCACGAGTGCTGGGCGGCGATGACGCGGTCGGCGGGCATGAGGGCGAGGGCGCCACCGCCCGTCCCCTGCCCGAGGAGAATGCAGAGCGTCGGCTCCGCGTGCGCGACGAGCTCGGCGAGGCAGCGGGCGATCTCGCCGGCCAGCCCGCCCTCCTCGGCCTCCTTGGACAGGGCGGCCCCGGAGGTGTCGATGATCGACACGAGCGGCAGGTCGAGCTCGTTGGCGAGCTTCATGCCTCGGCGTGCGACGCGAAGTCCGCTGGGGGACAAAGGTTTTTCGGGCGTCTCGCGGCGCCGGTCCTGCCCGAGGACGACGCACGGCATCCCCTCGAAGCGCGCCAGCGCGAGGAAGAGCGAGCGGTCGGTCTCCCCGGCCCCCGTGCCGAAGAGCGGCAGGACGTCGGAGGCGCCGAGCTTGAGCAGCTCGCGGACGCCCGGGCGCTCCGGACGGCGGGACCGCTCGATCGACTCCCAGGCCGGGATGTCGGCCAGTGGCTCCTTGGACACCTCCGGCACCTCGCTCGCGATGCGCGGCGCGAGGACGAGGTCGAGGAAGCGGCCCGCGACGATCGCCAGACCCTCGACGGGCAGGACCGCGTCGAGCAGGCCGTGCTCGTAGAGGTTCTCGGCGGTCTGGACGCCTTCGGGGAACGGCTGGCCGTAGAGCGCCTCGTAGACGCGGGCGCCGAGGAAGCCGATCGTCGCGCCCGGGCTCGCCGACCGTCACGTGCCCGAGCGAGCCCCACGACGCGAAGACGCCGCCGGTCGTCGGGTGCCGCAGGTAGGTGATGTAGGGCAGCTTGGCCGCCTTGAACGCCGCGACGGCGGCCGAGATCTTGACCATGGTGACGAATGCGGGAGTGCCCTCCTGCATTCGCGTCCCACCGGAGGAGGGGGCGGCGAAGAGCGGGAGGCCCTCTCGCGTCGCGCGCTCGAAGGCGAGGACGACGCGCTCGGCGCTCGTCCGCCCGATCGACCCGGCGAGGAAGCGGAACTCGCCCGCGATGAGCGCGACCCGCCGCCCGCCGATCCGGCCCTCGCCGGTGATGACCGACTCGTCCGTGCCGGCCCTGGCCCCCGCGGCGGCGAGCTCGGCGGCGTAGTCGGAGCCCTCGGGGGCGACCTCGAGCGGCGCGCCGTCCCAGGAGGTCCAGCTGCCCTCGTCGAGGACGGCCTCGAAGAGTGCGAGGGCCCCGAGGCGGCGGGGCCAGTCAGCCATCGGCGTGCGTCTCCACCGAGCTGTCCTCGCCCAGCCAGGCGCGGATCGCCTCGGAGTGCTCGCCGAGGCCGGGCGGCGGCAGGTGCACCTCACGGCCCCCGGCGTAGGCGTTGTCGTCGAAGCGGAGCGGCGAGCCCGGGAGGGTGATCTCGCCGAGGACCGGGTGGTCGACCTTCTGCAGCAGGTACTGGCTCTCGACCTGGTCCCACCCGTAGACCTCGTCCACCGTCCGGACCTTGCCCGCAGGAATGCCGAGCTCGGCGAGCCGCGCGAGCGCCTCCTCCGCGGTGTGCGTCGCGAGCGCGGCGTCGACGGCTGCGACGACGGCGGGCCGGTTCTCGACGCGCTGGCGGTTCGTCTGCATTCCCTCGGCCTGCGGGTCGAGCCCGAACGCCTCGGCGAACCTGACCCACAGGCTCTCCGACGCGCACGAGATCTGGACCGGGCCGTCGGAGGCGCGGAAGAGTCCGTAGGGCGCGATCGACGGGTGGTGGTTGCCCTGCGCGCGGCCGACGGCGCCGCCGACGAGGTAGTTGGTGCCGTGCATCGCGTGGGCGCCGATGACGGAGGCGAGAAGGGAGGTGCGGACGACGCGGCCGCGGCCGGTCCGCTCGCGTTCGTAGAGGGCGGCGACGACGCCGAAGGCCCCGTTCATCCCCGAGAGCAGGTCGCCGATCGGGACGCCGACCCGCTGCGGGTCGTCCGGTCCGGAGCCGGTGACCGACATGAGCCCGGCCTCGCCCTGGGCGATCTGGTCGTAGCCGGCGCGCCCGCCCTCGGGACCGTCGTGCCCGAAGCCGCTGATCGACAGCAGGACGAGCCGTTCGTTGAGCTCGTGCAGGCGCTCCGCGGAGAAGCCGAGCCGGTCGAGGACCCCGGGCCGGAAGTTCTCGATGAGGACGTCCGCGCGCTCGGCGAGCCGGGTCAGCACGTCGCGGCCGTCGTCGCTCTTGAGGTCGAGGACGATCGACTCCTTGTTGCGGTTGGCCGCGAGGTAGTAGGTCGAGATGTCGTGGTCCGGTCCGACGAACGGCGGCCCCCAGCCCCGGGTGTCGTCGCCGCCCGCGGCCTCGACCTTGACGACACGGGCACCGAGGTCGCCGAGCATCATCCCCGCCTGGGGTCCGGCGAGGGCGCGCGACAGGTCGATGACGAGAATGCCGTCCAGGGGTCCGCTCATGGTGGCCAACGTAGCCGCGGGCGACGGCCCGGCCGTTGGCATTCGCCCATGCCACCGAGCGTGGAGGACTGTCACGATCTGCCATCCACTCCGCATAGAGTCGCGGCGTGACCGATGCGCTGAAGCCGCTGTCCCTGCCTGGTGCCGACTCCTGGGAGGAGTGGCTCGGCTCGCGCGGTGACGGCGAGCTGGCCCGGGCGCGCGAGCTCGTCGACGCCCTCAAGGCCGCGCCGCCCACAGGAACCCTCGCGGTCCTCGAGGCGTGGAATGCCGTCCAGGTCGCCCTCGGCAACGCCGCCGCCGTCGGCTCGCTGCTCAGCGAGGTCCACCCGGCCGTCCCGGTGCGGGAGCGGGCCGAGCACGTCGTGCAGGCGGCCCAGCAGCTGAGCACGGACCTCGGGCTCGACCCCGACCTCTACGCCGTGTTCGCCGGCCTGTCTGCGGACGACCTCGACGCCGACTCGGCGCGCGTCCTCGACCGGACCCTGCGCGACTTCCGCCGCTCGGGGGTCGACCGCGACGAGGTGGCCCGCGAGCGACTCCGCACCCTCCAGGCCGAGGCCGTCGACCTCGGCCTTGAGTTCAGCCGGCACATCCGCGAGGACGTCCGGTCGATCCGGGTCCGTCCCGAGCAGCTCGAGGGCATGCCCGCCGACTGGGTCGACGCGCACCGGGCGGGCGACGACGGCCTCGTCGCCGTGACGACCGACTACCCCGACCTCGTCCCCTTCCTCAACTTCGCCCACGACGGAGCCGCGCGCGAGGCGCTCATGTTCGAGTTCCAGAACATGGCCTGGCCGACCAACGACGGCGTCCTGCAGGGCATTCTCGCCAACCGCCGGGAGCAGGCCGCGCTCCTCGGCTACGCGTCGTGGCCGGACTACGACGCCGAGGTCAAGATGATCGGCAAGGGGTCGGCGATCGAGGAGTTCGTCGACCGCATCCGCGACCTGTCGACGGAGAGCGCGGAGCGCGACAAGGCCGTGCTCCTCGTTCGCAAGCAGCAGGAGGAGCCGTCGGCGACGGACGTCGGACGACCCGACGTCAGCTACCTGCGCGAGCTCGTCCGCAAGGAGCAGCACGACGTCGACGCCCAGCAGGTCCGCCGCTACTTCGCCTTCGACCTCGTCCGCACGGGCCTCCTCGACGTGACGGGTCGCCTCTTCGGACTGTCCTGGACTCCGGTGCCGAATGCCGACGCCGGCACCTGGCACGAGGACGTCGCCAGCTACGACGTCGACCTCGACGGCAGGCGGCTCGGCCGCATCCACCTCGACCTCCACCCGCGGGAGGGGAAGTTCAAGCACGCGGCGCAGTTCACCCTCGTCGAGGGGGTCGACGGCGTCCAGCTGCCCGAGGGCGTCCTCGTCTGCAACTTCAGCCGCGGCCTCATGGAGCACGACGACGTCGTCACCCTCTTCCACGAGTTCGGCCACCTCGTCCACCACGTCGTCGCGGGCCGCCAGCGGTGGGCGCGGTTCAGCGGGGTCGCGACCGAGTGGGACTTCGTCGAGGCGCCGAGCCAGATGCTCGAGGAGTGGGCCTGGGACCACTCGGTCCTTTCGACGTTCGCCAAGGACGAGGCGGGACAGGGCATTCCGGCCGATCTCGTCACGCGGATGCGGGTCGCCGAGGACTTCGGCAAGGGCTTCGACGCGCGGACCCAGATGTTCTACGCCGCCGTGTCCTACGGTCTGCACGCGCGTGAGGTGCCCGACCTGACGGCCGAGGTCGTGCGGCTCCAGGCCGCCTACTCGGTGTTCCCCTACCTGCCCGGCACGCACTTCCAGTGCTCCTTCGGGCACCTCGACGGCTACGGCTCCGGCTACTACACCTACATGTGGAGCCTTGTCATCGCCAAGGACCTCTTCAGCGCCTTCGACCCGGCTGACCTCTTCGCGCCCGACGTCGCCGCCGCCTACCGCGACAAGGTGCTGGCCCCCGGTGGGTCGCGGGACGCCGCCGACCTCGTCGCCGACTTCCTCGGCCGGCCCTACACCTTCGATGCCTATGCCCACTGGCTCGCGACCTGAGCGGGTCGTCGAGCTCGGGCCGCGACAGCGGCTGCTCGCCCGGGCCCGGCGGATGCAGGAGCACTGGGCCGCCCAGTCTCCGCCGGGGCCTGACCCGGCACCGGGCCGCGCACACGCTGGCGCTGTCGGCGCAGCAGGTGCTCTGCACGGGGCCCCTGCTCGTCGCGGCCTCCGCCGTCTGCGTCGCTACGACCTCGGCGACGCCATCGACCTGCTGGAACCTGCTGCTCCTCACCCCGGAGAGCACCCGCGCGCTGCCGGGCTGATGCGCGCGACGACCCACCCCTCGACGCAGACGCTGCTCCTCAGCCTCGGTGCGGCGGTCTTCTTCGGCCTGTCGGTCGCCTCGACGATCCAGCGGATGCTCGAGCGATGTGGGACCTGGAGCGGCTCCCGCTCACCGCCTACTGGCGGCAGGTCGCGTGGATCGCCTCGGTGCTCCCGGTCCTCGGGGCGGCGATGTACGCCGGGCACCTCACCCGGCTCGCGCCCTTCGCCGACGGCCCGACCGCGTCGTCATGGCGCTCGCGCTCGGCCTCGCGTCGATGCTCTTCTCCTGGTGGACCCAGCACCTGCTGCTCGGCGGGCGGGTCGAGTGGCGGCGCCTCCTCCCGGGCTCGGCCTTCATCGGGGTCGGCATCGCGATCGCCCAGACCGTGTCCAATGTCGTCGTCCCCGGCCAGATCGTCGAGCAGAGCCGACCCTCGGCCCGACGGCGCGGTGTTCGTCCTCACCTCGTGGGTCGTCGCGATCGTCGCGGTGTTCTGCGGGGGCGTCCTGGCCGGCGCGGTGGTCGACGAGCGGGAGGTCGAGCGCGTGCAGCGCCGCCGACGCCGCCTCGGTCGTCCGTCGGTCGCCGCCGGCCGACGATCCGCGGCCGGCGGCCCCGGGCCGGGGGGCGATGGTGCAGGGCTCACCGGTCGACCCGACCTCCCCGACCGGCGCGGACCGGCCGCGCCTGCTCGAAGCAGCGGCGGTCCCGGCCGTGACGGCGGGCGAGGGCGCGGACGCGTCCGCCGCGGCGGAGGTGGAGGCGGCCGTCGGGGCCTTCCTCGGATCATTCGCCTCCGGACCGGGCGTGGCGGGCCGGATGACCGGGCTCCGCGAGCTGCTCGACCAGCGCGCGGTCATCGTCCGCGTCCGGGCCCGACGGCGTGGGCACCTGGGGTGTCGAGGAGTTCGTCGCGCCGCGCGAGGAGCTGCTCGCGAGCGGCGACCTCGCCGACTTCCGCGAGTGGCCCGAGGGAGGACGGGTCGACGTCCATGGCGAGATCGCCGCGTGGTGGGGCGGCTACGCGAAGTCCGGGCGAATGCGGGGCGCGCACGCCGGCGGCCGCGGCACCAAGGGCATCCATCTCGTCCGCCGGGACGGACGCTGGCGGATCACGGCCGTCATCTGGCAGGACGACGCCTGAGGCGGTCCGGCGTCAGCGGGGCCCGGGGTCCGCGTCCCGGGGGGGCGCGAGAGGAACGACCAGACGAGGCCGTGGCCGACCGCGACGAGGAGCACGAGGAGCAGGGCCTCGGCCTGGAGCGCCGTGAGCCCGAGCGACTCGGCGACCTGTGGGGCCGCGCCGAGGCCCGCGACGACCCCGTAGAGCCCGGCGATCACCCAGCGCAGCCGCGGGACGAGCCCGCCGCCCTCCCGGGCGGCGACGTCGAGGACCAGCACCGTCGTCGCCGCGCCGATCACCGCGACGACGACGAAGGAGACCCGCCAGACCACGGGGTTCGCCGTTCCGCCGACCTGCGCGAGCAGCCCCATGAGCCCCGGCAGGAGGAAGGTCAGGTAGACCGCACCGACCTCGCGTCGCCGGGCGGGGTCGGCGAGCAGGTCGCGGCGCCGGTCGACGACGCCCCACCAGAGGCCGACGAGGGCGAGGCAGGTCGTGGAGAAGAAGCCGTAGAACTGGTTGACGTCCATGCGGTCCTCCCGCGGCCGGATGCCCCAGTATCCGCCCGGCGAGCGCGCCCGTCCGCGCTCAGTCGGAGGTCGTCTCCTCGTGGGGCGTCCCCACGGGCTTGGACTCCGGGGAGCCGCGCTCGCGGAGGTAGATCGCGAAGACGGTCATGCTGCCGACGGCGAGCAGCTCGGACTGCCAGTTCTGCAGCGTCCGCCCCCAGAAGTCGGGCGAGCCGAGGTAGGCCGGCAGGCTCAGGGGGTCGAGGAGGTCACGCATCCGCTCCTCGTTGAGGGCGACCCGGCCGGCGACCGCCTGGGCGGACCACGAGAGCACGAAGATCACGGTCATGACGACGACGAGCGAGTGGGAGTACAGGGAGGTGCGCCAGCCCCCGACCCGCGCCCAGGCCGGGGAGTCGGGCCGGGCGTAGCGCCCGATGAGCTGCTTCTCGTCGCTCTCGCGGCCCTCCTCGCCCGGCTTCTTGGACTCCGAGGACCCTCGCTGGACGAGCCAGACGGTGAGCAGGATGAAGAGCGTGAACTGGAGGTACTCCGACTGCCAGTTCTCCGCGATGTCCACGGCGAAGGAGGAGGACGTGACGTAGCGCGCCCACGAGACCTGCTGGAGCCCGGCGGTCCTCGCCTCGTCGTTGTAGCCGGCGACGCCGAAGAGCGACTGCCCGGCGAGGGTGAGCAGGAGGAGCACGCCGAAGGCGAGGGAGAGCCCGCTGTCCCTGACCCACGTCCGCGGCCGGGGCGCGCTCATCGAGACGCCAGCCCGATGGCGAAGCAGAAGACCAGGCCGACGGCGATGAATGCCGCATAGGCCCAGAAGGCGCGTCGCATGGGCCTACCTCCCCTCGACGGCGCAGTCGTAGGGCTCCTGAGGGTCGCTCCCGCGCGACGAGCAGCCCGCCGCCGTGACCCGCCACCCGTCGTCGAAGAGCGCGAGGAAGACGGTGTCGCGCTCGAGGGTCACCTGGGCCGAGTGGCCGGCGACCTCTGCGCCCGAGACGGTGCCCGCCGCGTGGAGGCCGGCCTCGCCGAGGGCGGCGGCACAGGGCCGGCCCTCCTGCTGCTCGAGCGTGTCCCTCGTCGCCGGGGCGAGCAGCTCGCAGGCCGCGGCGGGCGAGCCGGCCCGGGCCTGCTCGAAGCGGGTCGCGGCCTCCCGCGCATCCTCGGCCGCGGCGCCCGCGCAGCCCGACAGCAGCGTCAGCGCGCCGGCCGCGGCGAGCAGGACGAGGCTCAGCCGAGGGGGTCGATGGCCTGGAGCGCCGCGCGCAGGCCCTTGGGCTCGCGCGGCTGCTGCGGGGCATTCGCCCGCTCGGCCTCCATGCGGGCGCCGATCTCCTGGAGCTGGGTCCGCCCGAGGGCCTTGCGCACCTGTGGGAACCACTCGCCCTCCTCCTCCTCGATGTGGTGCCGCACGTTCTCCATGAGGACGGTGAACTTCGGCTCGAATGCCTCGTCCTCCGCGTCGAGTCCGGCGAGCTCGATCATGAGGACGTCGACGACGTGGTGCTCCTCGTAGGACTCGAGGATGTCGTCCTCGACGTCGGGGACGAGCGTGCGGACCTCGGGGTAGAGGATGACGTCCTCGATGTGGGTGTGCACGGTCAGCTCGGTGATGCACGTCCGGACGATCTCGGCCTTGCGCGCGGTCGTCGTCGACGACTTCTCGAACTCCGTGAAGAGCTTCTTGACCTTGGTGTGGTCGGCCTTGAGCAGGGTGAGGGCGTCGGTGGACATCGGGCTCCTTGGGTCGAGAGCGGGCTGCCCCAATCTCCTGTCCGCCACGCCGACCCGCCACACCCCGAAGGAGGTACTCACCGGGGGTCCGCGCAGCCCGTCGCGGCGACCGCGGCCAGCGCCTGGCCCCAGGTCGTGGGCTCGCGACCCAGCAGGCGGCGCAGCGTCGCGCCGCTGCCGACGAAGCCCGACCGGTCGTAGGCGGCGAACATCGCGTCGAGGTCCGATGGGCCGACCCGGTCGGCGGTGGGGACCCGGACGGCCGACACCTCGACGCCGAGGACTCGCGTGGCGATCTCAGCCATCTCGGCCACCGTGAGCCGCTCGGGACCGGCGAGCTCGTAGGTCGCGCCGTCGTGGCCGGCGCCGGTCAGGACCCGGGCTGCCACCTCGGCGACGTCGTCGAGGTCGACGTTGCTGAACGGCGCGGTCAGGGCGTACTCGACCTCGATCCGACCGGCGTGCGCGGCGGCGAGCAGGTTCTGGTGATAGGCCGCGGGACGCAGGACCGTCGTGCCGGGCAGGGCCCGCCGGAGCACCCGTTCGGCCTCGCGCCTTGCGCAGGTGGTGCGGCATCGTCGCGTCGTCAGGGTGGAGGACGGAGTGGAATGCGAGCCGCCCGACCCCGGCGTCTGCGGCCGCTTGGGCGACCCGGCGGGCCATGCCGACCTCGTCGGCATGGAGGTTGGGCGCGAGGTGGTAGACCGCGTCCACCCCGGCCATCGCGGCGCGCAGACCCGATCCGGACTCGAGGTCGACGACCACCGGGGTGACGAGCGGCTCGTCGACAGGGCGTCCCGACGAACGCGGCCGGATGGCGGCCCGGACCGGGATGCCAAGCCGCAGACAGGCATTCGTCACGGCGCGGCCGGTCTTGCCGGCCGCACCGAGGACGAGGATCACAGGTAGTCGTACTCGTTCGCGACGGCGCCGCCGGCGAGGCGGGCGTAGCCGGGACCGCGGTCGAAGAAGGCCTCGTCACCGGTCCGCGCCGCCCGCATCGAGTCGCGCAGGTCGTCGCTCGCGGCGGTGTCGACGACCGGGTGCTCCTTGTCGCCGGACGCGACGACGCCGTAGGAGTCGCGCGCCGCGTCGAAGGACACCTTGCCCCAGCGCAGGTCCCGCTCGACCTCCGCGTAGGGCCGCTCGAGGGGGTCGCCCCAGCCGCCGCCGCCGGTCGTGCGAATGCGGATGACCTGGCCGGCCCTGACGAGCTCGGCGTCGGCGAGGGCGTCGACGACCCGCTCGCCGGGGCCGCCGACGTCGACCGTCACCTCGAAGGGCCGGCCGGCCTTGCCGCCCTTGACGCCCCAGCAGGCGAGGATCGAGCGGTCCGCGATCGACATGAAGTTCGCGTCCTTGAGCATCCGGATGTGCTTCTCGTAGCCGAGGCCGCCGCGGTAGCGGCCGGCGCCGCCGGAGTCGACGGCGAGGCCGAGCCGCTCGACGAGGAACGGGAACCGGCTCTCGGTGAACTCGCTCGGGAGGTTGCGGCTGTCCGGGACGACGTGGATCGTGTCCTCGCCGTCGGCGTAGTAGCGGCCGCCCGCGCCGCCGCCGAGCACCTCGCGCATGAGGTAGTCGTTGCCGTCGAGGTCCTTGCCGTAGACCCCGGTGTAGCGGATCGTCTCCTGGTCGGCCGGCATGTTGCCGTCGACGGCCTTGGCGACGACGCCCGCGAGGACGCCGAGGAGCCGCAGGATGACGAAGGTCCGGGCATTCGTCGGCGCGGGGTAGATCGGCGTGAGCAGCGTGCCCTTGGGCGGGAAGCGCATCTCGATGAGGGGCACGATGCCCTCGTTGACGTCGAGCTCGGCCATCCGCTCGGGGGTGTCGGCGAGGTTGCGCAGGATCGGGGCGAGCCACTTCTTGAGGAAGTTGCCGCCGACGTAGTCGCCGCAGTGGTTGATCGGGCCCTTGGCCTGGGGGGCGGTGCCGGTGAAGTCGATGACGAGCCGCGGGCCGTTGCCGGGTCCGCCGGTCTCCTCCTTGATCAGGGTGATCCGCTGGGTGTGGAGCATCGGCTCGTCGACGCCGTCGTGCTCCGCGTAGTCCTCCCAGACATAGGTGCCGGTCGGGATCTTGGAGAGGATCTCGCGGCGGTAGGTCTCGGTCGTCTTGTCGAGGATCGCGTCGAATGCGGTCTCGACGGTCTCCCGGCCGTAGCGCTCGAAGAGCTCGGACAGCCGCCGCGCGCCCATGAGGCAGGCGCTGCACTCGGCGTCCAGGTCGGCGGCGAGCGAGTCGGGCATCCGGCTGTTGCGGGTCATGATCCGCAGCGCCGCCAGGTTGGGGACGCCCGCGTCCCACAGCTTGATCGGCGGGACGGACAGGCCCTCCTCGAAGACGGTCTGGGCGCCGCTCGGCATGGAGCCGGGGACGGCGCCGCCGATGTCGTCGTGGTGGCCGAATGCCTGGACGAACGCGACGACCTCGCCACCGCTGAAGACGGGCACGGTGACGCAGAGGTCGGGCAGGTGTCCGATGCCACCCTCGGACTCGTAGACGTCGTTGTGGAAGAAGACGTCGCCCTCCCGCATCTCCGCGAGGGGGAAGTCGCGGGCGATCGGGTGGACGAGCGCGGAGTAGGAGCGGCCCGTCAGCTTGCGGAGCTGGCGGTCGTGGATGCCCGCGCGGAAGTCGTGCGCGTCGCGGATCATCGGCGAGCGCGAGGTGCGCGAGATGGCCGTCTCGACCTCCATCTCGACCGAGGCGAGGGTGCCCTCGACGATCTCGACGATGATCGGGTCGACGCTGCTGCCCTCGGGCGTCAAGCGGCCGCCGTGCTCGTACGACGTCGGGAGACCGGCGGGGTTGGGCTCGCTGCCGCTCGTCGCCTCCGGCGCCAATGCGTGGACGGTCGGGGCGGACGAGCGACGGCCCATCGTCGGGGCGCAGGACATGCACATGCTCAGGACCTCACTGACTGCTCGGAGCTCGCGCTGCTCGCGCGGTCTGGTCGTTCCGCGGAATCCGGCTCCTGCGTCGCGCTTCCGCGGGTGACGACGAGGTTGGCGAACTGGTCGACCCGGACGGTGAAGCCGGGGTGGATCGGGACGGTCGAGCCGAACTCCTCGACGATGGCCGGTCCGGAGAACTCGTCGCCGGCCCGGAGGTCGGGGCGCCAGTAGACGGCGGTGTCGACGTAGCCCTCCTCGGCGTCGAAGCAGACCGGCCGCGTCGACGTGCGGGCCCGCTCCTCCAAGGATGCCGACTCGTCTGCGGCAGAGGCGATCTCGCGGATCTGGGGGCGGGTGATCGGGCCCACGCCGGTCACTCGCAGGTTGACCCACTCGACCTGCTGGCGCGGGTCGTCGCGGAAGTCGTAGCCGTAGAGCGCCTGGTGCTCGTCGTGGAAGGCGGCAGCGACGGCATTCGTGTAGTCGTCGTCGACCGTGCCGTCGGGGGCGGTGACGCGGACCTCGTAGGCCTGGCCGAAGTAGCGCAGGTCGACGGTCCGCGTGTACTCGTGGTCCTCGCGGGCGAAGCCCTCCTTGTCGAGTGCCTCGGCGGCGCGGCCGGTCAGGGACGCGAAGGTGGCCTGGATCCCCTGGTGGTCCAAGGCGTTCTGCTTCATGACCGAGGTCTGGACGTAGTCGTTCTTGACGTCGACGGTGAGCAGGCCGAAGGCGCTGACGTTGCCCGGGTTGGGCGGGACGACGACCCCGGCGAGGTCGAGGATGTCGACGAGTCGGCAGGCGAGGAGCGAGCCGGAGCCGCCGAACGTCGTGAGCATGAAGTCGCGGACGTCGAGGCCGCGCTTGACGGAGACCTGGCGCAGGGCATTGGCCTGGTTCCACGCGCTGATCTCGAGAATGCCTGTCGCACAACGCTCGTAGTCGAGACCGAGGCTGTCGGCGAGGGCCTGGATGCCGGTGCGCGCGGACTCGACGTCGAGCGGGATCTCGCCGCCGAGGAGATGCGGCGGGATGCGGCCGAGGGTCACGTGCGCGTCGGTGATCGTCGGCTTGTCGCCGCCCTTCGCGTAGCAGAGCGGGCCGGGGTCAGCACCCGCCGAGTGCGGGCCGACCTTGAGCATGCCCTCGGGGGAGACCCAGGCGATCGAGCCGCCGCCCGCGCCGACGGTGACGACGTCGATCATCGGGATCTTGGACGGGTAGGCGCCGACGCTGCCCTCGGTCGTCAGGGTGGGCTCTCCGTCGAGGACGACGGAGACGTCGGTCGAGGTGCCGCCCCCGTCGCAGGTGAGGATCTTGCCGAAGCCGGCCTTCTGCGCGATGAGCGCGGCGCCGAGCGCGCCGGCGGCCGGGCCGGAGAGGACGGTCGTGATCGGCTGGTGGACGACCTCGTCGGCGGAGAGGACGCCGCCGTTGGACTTCATCACGTAGAACGGGATCTGCGTCCCGCCGGTGAACTGGTCCAGCCTCTCGTGGATGTTGCTGACGTACCGGGACACGTTGGGCTTGACGGCGGCGTCGACGAGGGTCGTCATCGAGCGCTCGTACTCGCGGTACTCGCGCAGGACCTCCGAGGAGATCGAGACGACCGCGTCCGGGTGCTCCTCGGTGAGGATCTCCCGCATCCGCAGCTCGTGCGCGTCGTTGGCGTAGGCGTGGAGGAAGCAGACCCCGAGCGTGGCGATCCCGGCCTCCTTGAACCAGCGGGCGGCCCGGCGGGCGCTCTCCTCGTCGAAGGGGCGGATCTCGGTGCCGCGGAAGTCGAGCCGGCCGCCGACCGTCTTGACGGCGTCCGCGGGCACGATCCGCGGCGGCTTGACCCAGAAGTAGGAGTTGCCGTAGCCGTCGGGCACGGCCTGGCGGGCGATCTCGAGCATGAACTCGTAGCCCTCGGTCGTGATGAAGCCGAGCGCCTCGACCTTGCCCTCGAGGAGCTTGTTCGTCGCGACGGTCGTGCCATGGCTGACCGCGGTGATGTCGTCGCCGGTCGCGCCCATGAGGTCGAGGACCTTGGTGACGCCGTTGATGAACCCGTCGGCCGGGTTGCTCGGGGTGCTCGGCGTCTTGGTCGTCACGAGCTCGCCGCTCACCTCGTCGAGGGCGACGACGTCGGTGAAGGTCCCGCCGGTGTCGATGCCGATCCGAATGCGTCGGTGCGCCTGGTCAGTGTCCTCGGTCTGCGTCACGACGACGATTCAACCGGCGCGGGAGCCCGGTCGCCTTGGCACAACCTGCCAACGACTGCGGCGGTCGCTGACCGAAGCCGCCAACGACCCCTGACACAGACGAACCGCCGCCCGGAAGCCGGGCGGCGGTCGTGTGGGTTGCCCGAGGGCGACTCGCGAAGGTCAGCCGATGACGGTGATGTTCGCGGCCTGGAGGCCCTTCGGACCCTGCTGGGTCTCGTACTCGACCTTGGCGTTCTCGTCGAGCGAGCGGTAGCCGTTCGAGTTGATCGCGGAGAAGTGCGCGAAGACGTCGGCGGAGCCGTCGTCGGGGGCGATGAAGCCGAAGCCCTTCTCGGAGTTGAACCACTTCACGGTGCCAGTAGCCATGGGAGGCCTGCTTTCTGAATGTGGAGCGCTTCCCGCCTGTCGGGAGGCTCCGCGTTGGTGATGTGTTACTACCTCTGCTCAGAAAGTGCTCTGCCCCGGCGGGACGGTCTGCGACTACTTCACAACGGAAAATCAACAACTGCTCACATCATATCGGGTCCTGGCCCATCATGCCCAACCGGCGCGGACGCATCCGGACACAACCGGGGCGACGTTGCTCTGGCGTGACCCGGGACCGTCCACCGGTTGCGACCTCCCGGGGTCGATGGAACTGTCGAACGCATGACACCGACGTCACGACCCCTGACCCGAGCCCTCGCGACGGCAGCCGCAGCGGCCGCCGCGCTCACCGCATTCGCCGCCGCCCCGTCCGCCGATGCCCGGGAGGCCCACGAGCCCGAGCTGTCCTGGCAGCTCGTCGACACCCCGACGTCGTCCGCACGGCTGCGCGGCCTGTCGCCGGTGTCGGGCCGCGTCGCGTGGGCGAGCGGCAGCGAGGGCACGGTCCTGCGGACGGTCGACGGCGGCCGGACCGTCGCCTCGGTCGGCCCGGCCGGGACCGGGGCGCTGCAGTTCCGCAGCCTCCACGCGAGCAGCGCGGACGACGCGGTCGCGGTGTCGATCGGCGACACCCCCGACGCCTTCCGCGCCTACGTGACCGACGACGGCGGCCGGACGTGGACCCAGTCCCTCCAGAACACCGACCCCAACGCCTTCTACGACTGCCTGACCTTCACCGACGACCGGACCGGCTACCTCCTCGGCGATCCCGTCGACGGGAAGTTCCAGGTCCTCCGGACGACCGACGGCGGCCACAGCTGGAAGCTCATGCCGAGTGCGGGCATGCCGGCCGCGCGCACCGGTGAGTTCGCGTTCGCCGCGAGCGGGACGTGCATCCAGAGCAACGACCGCGGCGATCTCTTCATCGGCACCGGCGGCGTCGACCCGGCGCGGGTGTTCAAGAGCACCGACCGCGGCCGGACGTGGAGGGTGCAGGACTCGCCCGTTGCGGCCGGGCCGTCGAGCGGGATCTTCTCGCTGTCCTTCGGCCACGGCCGTGGTGGTGTCGCCGTCGGAGGCGACTTCGCGCTGCCCGACGCGGCGACGGCGAATGCCGCATGGACGCGCGACGGGGGACGCACCTGGCAGGCCGGCACGGGCCTCGGCGGCTACCGCTCCGGCTCGTCGTGGCTGCCCCGCGCTCACGACGGTGTCGTCGCCGTCGGACCGACGGGCTCCGACGTCAGCCGCGACGGCGGGCGTAGCTGGACCGCATTCGACACCGGGTCGTTCGATGCGGTCGAGTGCACCCCGACCGGCTGCTGGGCCAGCGGGGAGCAGGGCCGCCTGGCGAGACTCGCGTCCTCGCGGTAGCACCGGGGACGTCCGACTCCCGAGGCATTGTGTCCGAGGGCACGGCGCTGGACACTGGGGACGTCTGAGGAGGACCCATGAAGTTCTGGATCATCGTTCTCGTCGTCGTCGTCGCCGTGGCCGCTTGGGGCTGGTCGGTCGACCGTCGCCGGGCCGGCCGCGGCGGGCAGGGGTCGGGAGACACGGAGGGTGCGGCCCGTCGCTCGCAGGGCCACGACAACGCCGGCGGGGCGTCGCCGGGTGGTCACTCGGCTGGGTCCGGGTTCTGAGGCTGCTCGCCTGGGTTGGCCATGACCGCGTCGTGAGCGGACGGCCTTCTGCTCGTTCGCGGAGGTCTGTCGGTGGTGTCCGATAGGCAGGGATGAGCCCAATAGCGTTGTCAGGCAATGAGATTCGCTGTTGAGTTCCTTGGATTGTGTCGAACGGATGTACTTCCCGCGCCGCGAGCAGGTCTGGACCGTCGAGGACGGCGACGGCGGCTGGGTCGAGGCCGGCAACACCGTCATCGTCGGACCGGGCGGAGACATCCTCGCCGGCGCAGCCCGCGAGGAGGAGACCATCCTGACCGCCGACATCGACCTCGCGACCGTGCGCGCCGCGCGCCGCTTCTTCGACCCCGTCCGGTCACGACAACCGGCCGGACGTCTTCCACCTGTCGGTCGACACCCGCGCCCGGGTTGCGGTGACGGTCGCGACCGACCGCCCCGTCGCCGACCCGATCGACGTCCGCGACGACCTCGCCGACGCCTGATCACAGCATTCGGCGCACCACGAGCGCCGAGACGGCTCTGGTGCCGCCGCGGGCGCGGCGCTAGCGTCAGACGTCCCGTCCCGTGACTCGAGGAGTCGCCATGCTCGCCGCCCGATACGACGCCTACGGAGACCCGGAGACGCTGTCCGTCGGAGAGGTGCCCGAACCGCACGCCGGGCCGGGCCAGGTGCGCGTCGCGGTCCGCACGAGCAGCGTCAACCCGTTCGACTGGAAGGTCCGTCGCGGCTACATGGCCGAGATGATGCCGATGACCTTCCCCGTCGTGCCGGGCGCGGACGCCGCCGGGGTCGCCGGCACGTCGGACATGTCACAGGTCGTGTAGCGCGCCGTGAACGCACCGGTGCCGTTGCCGGGGAGCGTCGTCGTTGATGCGGAACTGGACGGGCTGCGTCGTCGTGCCGGTGTTGCGGATGATCGCCCCCTGGCCGACGTAGGTCCACGGCCCGTTGACCTTGGCCAGCAGGCTGAAGGCGCGCGCGTTCGGCTGGGGGAAGCCCGCCGGTGCGAGGTTGGTCCAGCCGTCCGGGCCGTTGGTCCCGGTGAGCCACACACCGGCCCAGATCGAGCCCGTGGCGGTCACGGTGAGGCTGCGCCCGGGAGTGAGGTAGGTCGTCGTCGTGATGCCGCTCGACCACTCCGGGACGGTGACCTGACGCAGCGAGCACAGGTTGACGGGTGTGGCCGACGCAGGCGCTGCGCTCACGCCGGAGGCGAGGCTCGCCGCCGAGGCGACGGCGAGACCGAGCAGTCGGAGGCGGCGACCGGTGCCGGCTCCGGAGGTGATGATGGACATCTGTGGTACCCCAATCGACGTTCTCTGCCGAGCAGAAGGGCCCCTCCCTGAGGCCCAATCACCAGAGTCGGCGGCCGGAGCGTCGGCGTCGTCAGCCCCCGGAGTGAACCTCGCGTCGTCCCCTGGGACGACAGGGCATTCCGAAGGCGTACTCCTGGGGTAGGCGCGGTTGCCGGACGAGGTCGGGTCAGGCGCCGACCCCGAGGCCCGGTCGCCGCACCGGAAGGTCGAGGGCGAATGCCGCGCCCTCACCCGGCGCCGAGCGCACCCCGCACGTGCCCCCGTGGGCGTCGGCGATCGCCGCGACGACGGCGAGGCCGAGGCCGCCGCCGCCGGCGCCTCGGGCCGGGTCCGCGCGGTAGAAGCGGTCGAAGAGGTGCGGCAGGTGCTCGGCCGCGATGCCCGGGCCGTCGTCGGCCACCTCGATGCGGACCCGGTCCGGGCCGTGCGGTACGGCACGGAGGTGCACCCGAGCGGGTGGTGGGGTGTGCCGCACGGCATTCGTCGCGAGGGCGAGGACCGCCTGGTGCAGCCGGTCTGCGTCCCCCTCGACGACGAGCCGGTCCGGTGCTTCGACGGTGACGACCCGCTCGGGCGCGGAGACCTGGAGGTCCGCGGCGACGTCGCCGAGGACCGCGACGACGTCGACCGGGCCGAGACGGAGCCGGGGCGCGTCGAGCGAGGTGAGCGTCAGGAGGTCGTCGACGAGGCCGCTCATCCGCGTCGACTCCGCGTCGATCCGCCGCATCGCGTCGCCGACCTCCGGGTCGTTCGCGTGCAGCCCCGAGTAGCCGCGCAGCGTCGTGAGCGGGGTCCGCAGCTCGTGGCTGGCGTCGGCGACGAACCGTCGCATCCGGTCCTCGCCGGCCCGGGTCGTGTCGAGCATCGCGTTGAGGGCGACCCCGAGGTGCGCCGCCTCCGTGCCGGGCGGTCCCGGGGGCACCCGGCGAGCCGTGTCGCCGGCCGCGATCGCGTCCGCCGCGTCGGTCATCTCGCGGATCGGCCGGAGCCCGAGCCTGGCGACCCACCAGAGGGCGAGGCCGAGGACGGACCCGATCGCGAGGGCGGCGAGGAGGAGGGTGCGGGCGAGTCGCGCGGTCGCCGCGTCCGCCGCTGTCGTCGGCACGGCGATGACCGCTCGCGCCCCGCCGCTCAGGGGGATCGCGACGACCCGCACGCGAGCCGCCGACCCGGACGTCGTGCCGCGCCCGACCGGTGTCGTCATGGTGTCGCCGGGCCGGACCCGGGGGACGAGGTCGGGGTCGCCCGAGGGGGCGAGGATCGTGACGAGACGGCCGCCCGCGGTGAGCCTGCCGACGTAGAGCTCACCGAGGGCGTCGCTCACCGAGGCCGGCCGGTCCGTCCGGGCGGCGATCGTGAGGACGGCGCGCGGGTTGGCCGCGAGGTCGCTCAGCTGGCGGTCGAGGGCGTCGATCCCGCCCCGCCGCTGGACCCCGAGGATCGCGAGGCCGGCGGCGAGGATCGTCACCGCGAGCAGGACCGTCGCGACGGCGAGCCGGCGCTGGAGGGTCACGGCCGACCCGGCTCGCGGATCGTGTAGCCGACGCCCCGAACCGTGTGGATGAGCCGCGGCGGACCGTCGGACGTCCCCGGGTCGACCTTCTTGCGCAGCGTCGAGACGAACGACTCGACGATCGCGCTCTCCCCGGAGAAGTCGTACTGCCACACGTGGTCGAGGATCTGGGCGCGGGTCACGACCCGACCGGCCGACGCCATGAGGCAGCGGAGCAGGGTGAACTCGGTCGCCGTGAGGTTCGCCTCCTCCTCGCCCCGCCAGACCCGGTGCGCGTCCTCGTCGAGGACGAGGTCGCCGACCTGGAAGCGCGCCTTCGCCGGCGCCGTGACCCCGGCCCGGCGCAAGGCGAGCGCGACGCGGGCGACGAGCTCCTCGACGGCGAACGGCTTGACGATGTAGTCCTCGCCGCCCGTCGTCAGCCCGCGCACGCGGTCAGCCGTGTCCGAGCGGGCGGAGAGGAAGAGGATCGCGGCGGTCGAGCCGGCGGCCCGCATTCGGCGCATGACCTCGAAGCCGTCGATGTCCGGGAGCATGACGTCGAGGACGACGACGTCGGGGCCGAATGCCGCCGCCCGCCGGACCGCCGGCTCACCCGCCGCCTCGCTCACGACCTCGTGACCGGCGAGGCGGAGCGCCGAGGCGACGAGGTAGGCGATGTTCTCCTCGTCGTCGACGACGAGCACCCGGGAGGGCGTCGCGGGATCCGGCATGGCGCCCAGCGTCGCACGCGAGGTGCGCGTGCACCTCGGGACCGGCTGGAGATCTCCTGAAGACGCGACGCGCCTCGTCCGGCCCCGCATCCCGAGGAAGTCACGAGGTGGCCCCGGAGTGGACCCGAGGCTCCGCGCGCAGAGTGGTCGGCGTCGGCCCACCCGGGGCCGCGAGACGAGGGAGACCCGGACATGCGCATTCTCACGACCGCGATCGCGGCGGCGACGGTCGGCGGCGCCGCTCTCGTCGGCGGACTGACCCTGACCTCGGCGAGTGCCGGGGCGGCCGAGACGGTCGCCGCGGTGAGCGAGACCGCGGACGCGACCCCGCCGGCCCTCGGCTGGCGCTGGTTCTCACGGCTCACGCCCGAGCAGAAGGCCTGCCTGGACAAGGTGAGGGTCACCCGCCCGCTCGGCCCGCCGACCGACGCCGAGCGCACCCAGGTGCAGGCCGACCTGCGGGCCGCGGCGCAGGGGTGCGGCATCAAGGTCCCGACCGGCGAGCGGCGCGCCAAGGTCGAGGCGTGGTGGAAGGCCCTGTCGACCGAGCAGCAGGCCTGCCTCAAGGGCGCGAACCTGACCCGGCCGCTCGGACCCCTCTCCGACCAGGAGCGCAGGCAGCTCCGCACCGACGTCGCCACGGCGGCCAAGGGCTGCAACGTCACGTTGCCGAAGTAGGAGCGGCGGGTCGGGCCGCGGCGTACCGTCGACGGATGTTCACCGACGCCGCGGCCTACGAGCGGTTCATGGGGAGATGGAGCCGGCCCCTCGGTCCGGTGCTGCTCGACTGGGCGGGGGTCGACGCGCCGGGGCGGTTCCTCGACGTCGGCTCGGGCACCGGCAACCTCGCGCTCGCGGTCGCCGAGCGGTGGCCGGACTGCGAGGTGGTCGGCGTCGACCCGTCACCGGGCTTCGTGGATCACGCCTCGGGCCGGGTCGTCGGGGGCGGGTCGGTCCGCTTCGAGGCGGGGAATGCGACGGACCTGCCGGCCGAGTCCGGCTGGGCCGACGCGGCGGTCGCCATGCTCGTCCTCAACTTCGTCCCCGACGCCGCTCGCGGGGTCGCCGAGATGCGCCGCGTCACGCGGGCGGGTGGGGTCGTCGCCGCCGCGGTCTGGGACTACGGCGACGGGATGCAGATGCTCCGCACCTTCTGGGACGCGGCGCTCGCGGTCGACCCGGACGGGGTGCGGGGCCGGGACGAGGCGACCATGCACCTCGCGGGGGAGGGCGCGCTCCAGCGGCTCTGGCGGGAGGCGGGGCTCATGGACGTCGCCGAGGACACGGTGGCCGTGCCGACGGCATTCGCGTCCTTCGACGACTACTGGGAGCCCTTCGAGGGCGGTATCGGGCCGGCCGGCGACTACGTACGCGACTCCTCCCCGGACGTCGTCGGCCGGGTGCGGGAGGAGCTGCGCCGCCGCTTCGGCGACGCAGCCCCGACCCTCAGCGCCCGCGCCCGCGTCGTGCGCGGGTCTGTCGGCTGACCGGTCAGCTCACGTAGTAGCCGATGACGTCGACGATGAACTGCGTCGTGCCGCTGCCGCAGACGACCGTGACGGTGCGACCCGCCGAGATGCCGATGACGCCGGAGTTCGCGAGCGTCTGGTCCGCGGCCCAGTTGATCGTCGACGCGTGGACGACGGTGTCCCCGCCCGGGTTGACCGCGAGGTAGCCGCCCGCGGTCGTGCCTGTGACGGTCAACGTGTACGCGATCGCCTTGGCCGTCGCCGGCACGACATCGGCGAGGTTGACGACACCGGTGCCGGGGTCGCGCCCGTTCGCGACGCTGATCGTGCGGTTCGTGCCCGCCGACATCGGGCCGTCGGCGTCCGGGAACATGTCCTTGCGGCTGTCGTAGACGCGGGCCGGGGTGATCGCGACGAGGTTGAGCCCGCTCGGCGCCGGCGGCTCGTAGCGGACGCGCACGCCGCTGACGTAGGACGCGTCCGCCGTGAAGATCTCGACGCTGTAGCTCGTCTCGGGGGTCACCAGCTGCGAGATGTTCGTGGAGAAGGTGCCGACGACCGAGCCGCTGACGGTGCCGGCCGTGCTCCAGGAACCCGAGGTGTCGGGCGTCAGCCGCTGGAGGAAGCACGACCCGGAGACCGCCCCCGGGCCCCGGAGGGTGAAGTCCAGACCGGTGATCCGCGACCCCGGGACGAGGTCGACCGAACGTCCCAGCCAGCCGCTCGTCGCTCGGGAACCGGAGCCGCCGCTGATGACGACCGTCGAACCCGTCGCGAAGTCGTAGGCCGCCCAGCCGAGCGGACCGAAGTAGATCGACTGTTCGTTCGCGCCGAGGACGGGCAGGGTCGGCAGCGGTGGCCTGCTCGCGGCGGCCGGGGTGCCCGTCGACGACTGGTGCGGGCCGGCGGCGGCGGCCGCCCCTCCCGCGGAGGCGAGCGCGGACGCTCCCCCCAGGGTCGCGATCGACCCGCCGAGCATCAGGCGGCGGGTCGGGCTGGCTTCGGTGTTGCTCAAGGTGTCCTCCCGAGGAATGGGTACCTCCCGGTCGCCATCTTCCTGGAGGACCGCTGCGGCACGGGGCCGTTCGCGGGAATCTGCGCTCGACTACTCCTCCGTCGGCTCGTCGAATGCGTGGTGCTTGTGCGCGAAGGACGTCCGCGCCGGCCGCACGAGTTCGTCCTGGTGGTTGCGGATCAGGTCGAGGTTGCGGTCGCGCAGGTGGTCGAAGGCCTGCCCGATGCTGCTCCCCGGTGTCAGCGAGGCCATGGCCTCGTCGGGGTCGAGCCGGGCGCTGACCCAGCACTCGTGTGTCGCGGCCTTGGCGACGATGTGCGCGATGGGGGTCACGATGTGGCTGTTGCCGAAGTAGAGGACTCCCGCGGGGTCGATGCCCACGGCATTCGCACCGACGACGTAGACGTGGTTGTCGTAGGCACGCGCCCGGCTCGTCAGCTCCCAGATGTCGGCGGAGCGCAGGAGCGCCGACGGGCGGCAGATGACCTCGGCGCCCTGGACCGCTTGGATGCGCGACAGCTCGGGGTAGTCGCCGTCGAAGCAGATGATCATGCCGATCCTGCCCAGGGCGGTGTCGCAGACCGTGACCGTGTCGCCCGGCGTGACCCAACCCCCACCCGTGACGATCTCGGAGCAGAAGGGGTGGGTCTTGCGGTAGACGCCGAGGATCGCGCCGTCCGGGCCGAGGAGGGCGCTCGAGTTGTACACGACGGCGGGGGAGGGGCCGCGCTCGTAGGTGCCGACGCAGAGGTGGACGCCGAGCTCGCGGGCCACGGCCGCGATCGGCTCGAGCACGGTGCCGTCGGCTCCGCCCGTCGCCGGGAGCGTCGTCATGAGCTCCCACAGTGCCTCGGTCGGAATGCCCGGGGTGAAGCCGGTCGTCGCCGACTCGGGCAGCACGACGAGCTCGGCGCCGGTCGCGGCGACGCAGTCGCGGGTGAATGCAACGCACTTGGCGACGTTGGCGGCGATGGATCCAGCCGTGAGCGGCCCAGGGAGCGGGGCGATCTGGACGGCGGCTGCGGTGAATGCCCTCATCGGCTCAGCCCCCGGATCGCGGCGCCCAATGCGACGCCGGCGAGTGCCACGAGTCCTCCGACCGCGACGCCGAGGGCGAAGCCCTGGTCGCCGAAGGGGGAGGAGCCGCCACGACCGGCGGCCGCGCTCCCGGCGTAGACCCTGGGCGAGCCGGGGGC
The DNA here is from genome assembly GCA_963752365.1 of uncultured Actinomycetota bacterium. GTDB lineage: Bacteria > Actinomycetota > Actinomycetes > Actinomycetales > Dermatophilaceae > CAVVXY01. Next base: position 570,136 of record CAVVXY010000007.1, on the reverse strand, counting down.
CGCCTCGGCCAGCTGGCCGCCCGCCGCACCGGCCCCGACGCCCGCGGGTGCGGCCGTGGTCGGCGAGGCGCCGCCCGAGGCGATGTCCTCGTCGACGGCCTTGAAGAACTCGCCCGCCATCTTCTTCGTCACGCCGGTGAGCATCCGCTGCCCGACACCGCCGATGACGCCGCCGACGACGGCGTCGGCGTCGTAGGCGAGCTCGGTGCCGCCCCCCGCCGACGGGGCGAGCCGCACGGCGACGTCGGCGGCGATCGTCCCCGGCCCGCCGGCGCCCTGGGCCTTCATCGTGAAGGACCCCGGCTCCTGCTTGTCCGCGATCGCCACCGTGCCGTCGTAGGTGCCCTTGACGGCGGCCACCCCCGCGGTGACCCGCATCGCGTAGGCGTCCGGCCCGGTCTCGGTCAGCGACTCGCACCCGGGGAGGGTGCGGGCGAGGACGGCCGGGTCCATGAACGCATTCCACACCTGGTCGACGGGCGCCTGGAGGGTGGCGGTGCCAGAGATCTTCATGACTGCTCCTTGCTCTGAGCCTGGCGGTGCTGGCGACGGAGCTCCCAGAGCTCGACGGGACTGATCGGCATCGACCGGATGGGGAAGCCCTCGGCGTCCTCGATCGCGGAGGCGATGACGGCGGAGACGGGGATGCAGCCGGCCTCGCCGGCGCCCTTGATCCCGAGCGGGTTGAGGGGCGACGGCGTCTCGAGGTGGTCGGTCTCGATGTGCGGCACCTCGGACGAGTACGGCATGAGGAAGTCCATGAAGCTCGCGTTGAGCAGCTGCCCGGACTCGTCGTAGGCCATCCGCTCGTAGAGCGCGCCGCCGACACCCTGCGCGACGCCGCCGTGGACCTGCCCCTCGACGATCATCGGGTTGATCATCGTCCCGCAGTCGTGGATGACGCAGTAGCGCAGGATCTTGATCTCGGCGGTCACCGGGTCGGTCTCGACGATCGCGGCGTGCATCCCGTTGGCGAAGGTCGCCTGGGTCGGCGAGTAGAAGTCGCGTCCCTCGAGCCCGGGCTCCTCGTCGTCGGCGACGGGCGGCTTGTCCGGGTCGAAGGTCCCGGCGAACTGCGTCGCCGCCTTGGCCGCGTCGTCGAATGCGTAGCGCAGCGGGTTGGAGAGGACCGCGACGGTCCCGAGCGCCATCGACGTGTCCGGCGCGCCCTTGACGCGGACGACGCCGTCGACGATCTCGAGGTCGGCCTCGCTCACCTCGAGCGCGTCGGCCGCGATCCGCAGCGCCTTGGCCCTGACCTGGCGGGCCGCGAGAGCGACGGCATTGCCGCTCATCACCGCGGCGCGGGAGGCGAAAGTCCCCACGGCATAGGGCATTCGGCGCGTGTCCCCGGTCGTCACGTGCACGTCGTCCATCGGCACGCCGAGCTCGTCGGCGACGATCTGGGCGAATGCCGTCTGGTGCCCCTGACCCTGCGTCGTGAGCCCCGTCGCGACGTTGACCCGGCCGGACGTCTCGATGACGACGTGTCCGCCCTCGTAGGGGCCGACGCCGGTGCCCTCGACGTAGCAGCCGATCCCGAGCCCGACCCGGCGGCCCTGCGCCTCGGCCTCGGCGCGGTAGGCGGCGAAGTCGTCCCAGCCGACGAGCGCCTTGAGCTTGGCCAGGCTCGCGGGGAAGTCGCCGCTGTCGTACTTGAGCGGACGCCCGTCCTGGAACATGAGCCCGTGGTCGTAGGGCATCTCCTCGGGGAGGATGAAGTTGCGGCTCCGGACCTCGGTCCGGTCGAGCCCGAGGTGGGCCGCGATCGCGTCCATCGTCCGCTCCATCGCGAAGCACCCCTGCGGCCGCCCGGCACCCCGGTAGGGGGTGACGAGCACGGTGTTGGTGTACATCGACCAGAACTCGACGCGGTACGTCCCGGGCTTGTACGGCCCGAGCAGCTGGGTCGCCGTGATGATCGGGACGATGATGCCGTAGGGCGTGTAGGCGCCGTTGTCGTGCCAGAAGCGGACGTCGAGGGCGAGGACCCGACCGTCGTCGTCGAAGCCGACCTCGACCTCCTGGAGCTGCCCGCGCTCGTGGGCGCTGGAGATGAAGTGCTCGCGCCGGTCCTCGGTCCACTTGACGTCGTGTCCGAGCAGCCGGGCCGCCCACGGGACCAGCACCTCCTCGGGCCACGGGTGCATGATCTTGACGCCGAAGCCGCCCCCGACGTCCGGCGCGATGCAGTCGACCTTGGCCAGGGGGAGCCCGAGCCGGGCCGCGACGGCCGCACGGACCCCGGTCGAGGTCTGGGTCGAGGACCAGAGGGTCAGGTGCTCGGCGTCGGTGTCCCACCGGGCATAGACGCCCTTGCCCTCCATCGGCATGCACGCGCTGCGCTCGATCGTCAGGTCGAGGCTGAGTCGGTTGGGCGCCGCGGCCATCGCGGTGTCGACGTCGCCGACCTCCTGCCGGAGGTTGGCCGCGACATTGCCCGGCGCCTGCTCATGCACGAGATGGGTTGCGGTGCGGGCATTCTCGAGCCCGACGACGGGCGCCAGGAACTCGTAGTCGACACGGACGCGAGCCGCCGCGTCCTCGGCCGCGTAGCGGTCGTGCGCGATGACGAGGACGATCGCCTCGCCGACGTGGTTGACCTCGTCCTTGGCGAGCGCGTGGCCGGTCACCGGGTGGGTCAGGGCCGGGTGGGGGATGAGGACGGGCAGGTGCTCGCCGACCGGGCCGACGAGGTCCTCGGCCGTCCAGATCCCGACCAGGCCGGGGGTCTCGAGCGCGCCGGTCACGTCGATGTCGACGATCCGGGCGTGGGCGTGGGGCGAGCGGACGAAGGCCGCCTCCCACGCGTCGTGGCCGAGGTCGTCGAGGTAGCGCCCGCCGCCGGTCACCAGGCGCGGGTCCTCCTTGCGCTTGACCGGCGCACCGAACATCTGGGTCGTCATCGAGCCCCGCCTCCCTCGCGCTGGAGCTCCGCGGCCCGCAGGACGGACTTGACGATGTTCTGGTACCCGGTGCAGCGGCAGAGGTTGCCGCTGATCGCCTCGCGCGCCTCCTCGGCGTCCGGGTCGGGATGGTCGCGAAGGTAGGCGGTGATCGTCGTGATGAACCCCGGCGTGCAGAAGCCGCACTGGAGCCCGTGGCATTCGGCGAAGGCCTGCTGCACCGGGCCCATCGCCTCGATCGTCCCGCAGCCCTCGACCGTCGTGATCGCGTGGCCCTCCGCCTGGACGGCGAACATGAGGCACGCGCGGACGGGGTCGCCGTCGAGCAGGACGGTGCAGGCGCCGCACACGCCGTGCTCGCAGCCGACGTGCGTCCCGGTGAGGCGCAGGTCGTGGCGGAGGAAGTCGGACAGGAGCCGGCGCGCGGGGACGGCGGCGGTGCGCGTCACGCCGTTGACCGACACACTCACCTCGTGGAGGTCGAATGCGGCGTCGCTGCTCACGCGAAGACCTCCTGTCGGGCGTCGGCGAGGGTCGAGTGCACGAGCCGCCGGGTCAGCTCGCCAGCGAGCATCCGCCGGTAGTCGGCGCTCGCGTGGATGTCTGCCTCGGGCTGGACGTGCTCGCGAACCGCGGTGACGAGCGCGTCGTCGTCGAACGCGTCGGCGGGACCGCCGAGGACGGCGGAGAGGTCGAGGACGTCCGGGACGTCGGTCACCGAGACGAAGGCCGCTCGGGCCGAGGTGATCGACCCGTCGGCCACCGTGATCGCGATCCCGACGCCGGCGAGGGCGTAGTCCCCGGAGCGGCGCGCCGACTCGACGAAGCCGGTGACCGTCCCGGGCGGGAAGAGCCCGAAGCGGACCGCGAGGACGAGCTCGTCGTCCGTGAGGGTCGTCTCGAGCGGTCCGGCGAAGAAGTCGGCCGCCGCGATCTCGCGGGCGCCGCGGGCGGAGACGACCTCGACGACGGCGTCGGTGAGCACCGCGACCGAGGGCATCTCGCCGGCGGCGTCGGCGTGCGCGATCGACCCGACGGTCGTCCCTCGGTTGCGGATCGCGGGGTGGGCGACGTTGCGGAGCGCCTGCCGGAGCAGCGGGTTCGCTGCATTCGCCTCCTCCGACCGCTCGAGCGCGGCGTGCCGGACGGTCGCCCCGACCCGCACCGAGCCGTCCCGGACCTCGACCGTGTCGAGCCCGGCGACGCCGTTGATGTCGACGAGGTGCGCGGGGGAGGCGAGCCGCATCGAGAGCATCGGGATGAGCGACTGGCCGCCGGCGATCACCTTGCCCTCGTGGCCGACCTCGGCGAGCGCCGCGACGGCCTCCTCGACGGAGCGCGGTCCGTGATGGACGAAGGGGGCGGGCTTCACGGATCGATCCTGCCTGCTCCCGACCCCGGCGTCCACGAAACGATGGCCGCGAGAGGGCGCCCAGTCTTGTCAGGTTGTGCCGAGGAACTGCCCCGCGACCGCCGACGGCGGGCACGAGCGCGAGGAGGCCCCGGACCGGGTGGTCCGGGGCCCCGTGGTCGCGCTCGTCAGTGCCGGCACATCTGGCCGACCCGCAGGTCCGCGTCGCTGTAGCCGTCACCGTCCTGGTAGGCGGTGAAGTCACCCGACCCCTCGGCGACCCCGATCCCGACGCCCCACGGGTAGCCGAGGCTGAAGGCGGGAGACTGCGTCGCCCAGGTGTGCGTGTAGGCGCCCTTGACGGTCATGCTCGTGAAGCAGCTGCCCGATGTCGGGGTCGGGTTGACCCAGACGTCGTAGGTGTAGCGCTGGGCCCGCAGGTCGAACCACTGCGTCACCCAGGCGCCGCCGCCCTGGCTCGTCGCCTGCGGGAGGACGCTGGAGAAGCACGAGCCGTTGGAGCCGCTCCCGGCGATCCCGCCCCACTTGCGACCGGCCTCGTAGATCGTGTCGCTCACGCCGGCGTGGTAGTCGAAGAAGCCGCCGCTCACGTGCGTCGAGGTGTTGTCCTGCTTGGCCGTCGAGCTGCAGTAGCCCCAGGAGCGGATCCGTTGCTTCTTGATCTGCATCGGACCGGCGAAGTGGATCCCGACGGCGTCCTTGCCGCCGATCTGCCCGGTCTGGCCCGCGACACCCGGCCAGCAGAACCGCGAGGTGCCGCAGACCGCGCGCCACCGACCGTTGACGACGAAGTGGTAGGCCTTGAGGGTCGAGTCGTAGCCCGCGTACACCGGTGTGTCGGTGTCGACCATGAGCCGGCTCGTGTGGTTGCCCGAAGGCAGTGCCTGTGCGGGCACGGCCACCCAGATGGCCATGCCGAAGATCAGCGACCCGATGATCGCGGCCAGACGTCGACGCATTCGCCCCACCCTTCTGTGCGCGTCGCCCCCGTGACGACGTCCTGGGCAGTCTCGTCCGTCCGGTCGCGAGGTGAGGCGGGAACGGACCAAACGGGTCGGGCCGGAATGCAGTGCATTCCGGCCCGACCGACGCGCGTGGCTACTTCTTGGGCCGGTGACCGTAGAAGTCCTCGGGGTTGTCGGCCTGGCGCAGGTCGTCGATGCCGTCGCTGTCGCCGTAGGTGTGGTCGCCGACGGAGATCGACGTGCCCCCCGCGCCGTCGCGCACACCGGCCGGAGCCAGGGCCCTGGCGAGGTGGTAGGCGCCGACCGCGACGATCGTGCCGAGCGAGATGCCCTCGAGGGTGAAGTCGTCGGTGATCTTGAGCTTGACGTTGCCGATGCCCATGATGATGCCGGCGGCGAGCGGCACGAGGTTGACCGGGTTGCCGAAGTCGACGCCGTTCTCCTTCCAGATCTTGGCGCCGAGCAGGCCGATCATCCCGTAGAGGACGACCGTGATGCCGCCGAGCACCCCGCCCGGGATCGCGAAGACGAGCTGACCGAACTTCGGCGAGAAGCCGAAGACGATGGCGACGAGGGCGGCGACCATGTAGGCGGCGGTCGAGTAGACGCGCGTCGCCGCCATGACCCCGATGTTCTCGGCGTAGGTCGTCGTCGGCGAGCCGCCGACGGAGGCGGCGATCGCGGTGCCCACACCGTCCGCGGCGATCGCGCGGCCCATCATCGGGTCGAGGTCGGCACCGGTCATCTCGGCGACCGCCTTGACGTGACCGGTGTTCTCGGCGATGAGGGCGATGACGGCCGGGAGGACGAGCAGGATCGCGGTCATCGACAGGCTCGGCATGTGCCACCCGGCGACCTCCTTGCCGTCCGCGCCGATCATCGTCTTGGCCGGGAGGCCGAGCCAGCTCGCGCTCTCGACGCCGGAGAAGTCGACCCGGAAGTGCGGCACCTCCTTGCCGAGGGCGGGGACGAAGGAGGTGATCTGGCCGGCCGTCCTGTCCAGGAGCCAGGAGAGGACGAAGCCGAAGATGAGGGCGAGGAAGACCGCGATGCGCCCGATGAAGCCCTTGAAGGCGACCGCGCAGGCGATCGTGAAGATCATGACGAGCAGCGCGACCCACTGGTCCTGCGGGAAGTAGGTGTTGGCGACCACCGGGGCGAGGTTGAAGCCGATGAGCATGACGACGGCGCCGGTGACGGCCGGAGGCAGCAACCGGTGGAGCAGGCCGGACCCGACGAAGTGGACGGCGACGCCGACGAGGGCCAGGACGATGCCGGCGACCATGATCGCGCCGGTGACCTGCGCCGTCGTGCCCTCCTGCGCGCGGATCGCGATGACCCCGCCGAGGAAGGACGCGGACGTGCCGAGGTAGCTCGGGACCTTGCCCTGGGTGATGAGGAAGAAGAGGATCGTCGCGACGCCGCTCATCATGATCGCGAGCTGGGGGTTGAGGCCCATGAGCAGCGGGAAGACGAAGGTCGCGCCGAACATGGCGACGACGTGCTGGGCGCCGAGGCCCACCGTCTTGCCCCAGCTGAGCCGTTCGTCGGGGGCGACGACATCGTCGGGCCCGGCAAGGTTGCCGTCCCCGTGGAGCTTCCAACCGACTGCAGCCATCCGGGGCCTCCAACATCACAGGGCGTCGACGACGCGGACCACACCCACATCAGGGTTGGGGGAAACCTAGTGGCGGCCCGGCCCGGCGCATTGGGCAATTGGTGACATCGGCGCCCCGGCGTGTTGGCAAGGGTTCCCCGCGTGGCCCGGAGGCCGGGGACGGGTTCAGGAGGAGGCTGGGGGCATCGTCGTCTCGGGTGCCGGGGCCCGTCCGCCGACGGCCCGGCGGACGTCGTAGCCGAGGCCGCGCATCTGGAGCACCTTGAGCGCGAGGGCCAGGGTGAGGCGCAGCTCCGGGTCGGTCGTGAAGGGCCCGAGCATCCGCTCGAGCTTGGCGATCCGGTAGCGGAGCGTGTTGTAGTGGAAGAAGAGGATCCGCGCGGCCTCGGCGACGTTGAGGTTGGTGTCGAGCAGGACGGTGAGGGTCTCGCGGAGGCCGGCGTTCTCGGCATTCTCATCGGTCGCGAGCTCACCGAGGGTGTCGCTGACGAACCGGCGCAGCTCCTCGGTGTCGGGCACGACGGCGAGGAGCCGGTAGATCCCGAGCTGGTCGAAGTGCATGACCGCCGACGGGCCCTGCATCTGCCGGCCGATCGCGACGGCCTTGAGCGCCTCGGCGTAGGCCTCGGGCAGGTCCTCGACCCAGGCGATCGGCCGGGAGACGCCCGTCGCGAAGGTCCGGCGCCCGCCGCCGCCGTCGCCGCTCACGACGCGGACGAGGTCCTGCACGGTCGTCATGATGTCCGCGGTCCCCGCGCCCTCGGGGACGGTGAGGAGCGCGACGACCTCCTGGCTGAAGCCCATGACGGGGGCCCGCCGGTCGCGCCCGCCGACGGCCCGGGTCCACGCGCGGGCGAACCGCTGCTGGAGGGAGCGGACCTCGTCCGGCGCGCGCCGCGTCGTCCGGTCGTCCTCGTCGGTCTCGGCGACGACGACGACCATCCGGTCGGTCAGGGACCAGCCGAGGGAGTCGGCGTGGACGATCGCGTCCGCACCCGTGCCCGCGCGCCCGGCGAGGGCGTCGCGGAGGAACTCGGCGCGGTACTTGCTCTCGACGGCCGACACGGCCTGCTCGCGGGCCATCGCGAGGGCGGCGACGGTGGAGGCGCGTTCGAGGACGTGGATGTCGTCGGCGCGCAGCGGCCGGTCGGCGCGGAAGGCGGCCAACCGCCCCTCGTCGGACGTGCCGCCGACGATCCGGACGATCGCCCGCCGGGTCCACGCCTCGTCCCCGTCGCGAATGCCGACCGGCTCGCTCTCGACGACGAGCCGCCCCGTCCGGTCGAAGGCCTCCGACGCGTAGACCTCCGCGAGCGCGGGCGAGGTTCCCGCGTCGGCGATGACCCGGCCGTCCGTCGTCGTGACGACGATCGTCGCGTCGAGCACGTCGACGAGCCCCGAGCAGAGGTCGCCGAGGGTGCCGCCGGCGACGACGGAGGCGATGAGCGAGCGGTGGACGGCGTCCTCGCGGCGGAGCGCACCGAGCAGGTCGCGGGCCAGGGCGCGGAGCTCGTCGACGGACAGGTCGTCGGGCACGTCGTCGGGGATCGTGGACGCGGGGGAGAGGGACGCCGCCGCTGGCAAGTCCGCGTGGGTCGCGGGACCATCGTTGGCAACTTTCTCCATGAGCGCATGCTAGCCACGCTCGCTAGCGTCCAGTGCATGATTCCGGTCGCCGCCTCCACCTCGGCGGCCCGGCCTGTCCCCGGCGAGACGTGGCGCGTCCTCGGCGCCTTCCCGACCGCGGTCTACCTCGGTGGACCCGGTCGGTCGGTCCTCCCGGTCGTCGCGAGCGACGGGCTGCTCCTGCCGAATGCCTGGCGGTTGGCCCTCCCCGCCGCCGACGTCCTCTGGGGGGTGGCACTCGGCGACCCTGTCGAGGTGCGTGTCGACGGTTCGGTGTGTGTCGGCGTGCTCGCCATGGGTCCCCGGATGGTTGCGCGGACGAACGACGCCGTTCGTCCCGGGAACCATCCCCGAACCCATGAGGGCGGGATCATCCTCCGCCCCGTGCGCGCCTGGGCCCCCCGGGCCGTCGCGCGAGCCCGCCCACAGACCCTGCGCCTGGACCGCGACCACCTCGTCGCACGGATCGGCCACGGCCCGGGCCTGACCCCCGAGGGCGACGACGAGGTGTGCGGAGCGCTGCTCATCGCCCATGCGCTCGGCGACCGCACCCTCTGGCACTCGGTGGCGCCCCTGGTCGCCCGCACCACGGACCTTTCCGCCGCGCTGCTCCGCTGCGCCGGCGACGGGCTCGCGGTGCCGGAGCTCACGGCATTCGTCGACGCGGTCGTCGCCGACGACGCCGACCTGGCCGGCCGCCTCCGGCCCGCCGTCCTCGCGATCGGGCACAGCTCCGGTCCCGCCCTCGTCCGCGGCGTCGAGGAGGCGTTCGCGGCCCTCACCGAAGGAGAGCTCCTCCGTGCCTGAACTCGTCGACATCCGCCGTGGTGCCTACTACGACTCGGTCACCCTCATGCAGGTGTCGCGGGGGGTCGCCGCGACGCCGGGCGTCACCTCGGCCCAGGTCGCGATGGGCACCGAGCTCAACCTCGAGGTGCTGCGCGGCATGGGCTTCGCGCTCCCCGACGGGATCGGCGTCAACGACGTCGTCGTCGCCGTCCGGGCGTCCGACGACGAGGGCGTCGAGCGCGGCCGGACCGCCGTCGACGAGGCGCTCGCCGCCCTGAGCCGGTCCAGGCCGAGCGCCGGCTTCGGCGCGGCACCCGCGCCGGTCACGCTCGGCGGCGCGATCGCGGCCGGCGAGGCCGACCTCGCGCTCATCTCGGTGCCCGGCGAGCACGCGACCGCGGAGGCGATGGACGCCGTCGAGGCGGGCGTGAGCGTCATGCTCTTCAGCGACAACGTCGCCGTCGAGGACGAGGTCGCCCTCAAGGACGCGGCCGCCTCCCGGGGGGTCCTCGTCATGGGCCCGGACTGCGGGACGGCGGTCGTGAGCGGGGTTGCCCTCGGCTTCGCGAATGTCGTGCGCCCCGGGTCCGTCGGTCTCGTCGCCGCGTCCGGCACCGGCGCCCAGCAGGTCATGTGCCTCCTCGATGCGGCCGGGGTCGGCGTCAGCCACGTCCTCGGCGTCGGCGGACGGGACCTCGGCGCCGTCGTCCGCGGCCGCTCGACCAGGCAGGCCCTCGCGCTCCTCGACGCCGACGAGGCGACCGAGGCGATCGTCATCGTCTCCAAGCCCCCGGCCGACGAGGTGCTCGCGGAGGTGCAGGCGTATGCCGCGACGCTCGCCACGCCGGTCCACTGGGCGACCCTCGGCGCGGGCCGGCCCGACCTGACCGCGTCCGTCGACGCCTTCCTCGCTGCGACCGGCCGCGAGCAGCCCGTCTGGCCGCACTGGGCCCCGGCGCCGGACCCGATGGAGCACGTCGTCGACCAGCCCGGCGCCGAGCACCCGGATCTCGCGCTCCGCGGCCTCTTCTGCGGTGGGACGCTCGCCGACGAGGCGATGCTCATCGCGACCGACTCGCTCGGGCCGGTGCATTCCAACATCCCGCTGCAGCCCGGCCTCGGGCTCGACGACGACCTGCGCCACCCCGGGCACGTCGTCATCGACTTCGGCGACGACGGCCTGACGCAGGGCCGCGCCCACCCGATGATCGACCCGACGCTCCGGCTCGACCGGATCCACGCCGAGGCCGCCGACCCGACGTGCGGCGTCCTCCTTCTCGACCTCGTCCTCGGCCACGGCGCCCACCCGGAGCCGGCGCACGAGCTCGCCGAGGCGATCCGCTACGCGCGGGTCCGCGCCGGCGCCGACGGACGCGAGCTGCAGGTCGTCGTGTCGCTCGTGGGGACGCAGGGCGACCCGCAGGGGCTCGAGGCGTGCGCGTCGACCCTCGCCTCGGCCGGCGCCGACGTCCACCTCTCGAATGCCGCGGCCACCCGGGCCGCGCTCCGCGCCCTCGGGGTCGAGGTCGCCGCGCCCGCGGCGGAGGCGGCTTCACCCGACCAGGGCAAGGTTGACGGACTTCCCAACTCTGTGCCCCTCGGCTTTATCGGGTCACCCGATAAAGCACAGCTCCCCGCCGACCCCGCCGTCGCGACGGCCGGGGTGTCGCTCTTCGCCGACGCGCTCCGCGACCAGGCCGTGCGGGTCACCGAGGCGGAGTGGCAGCCGCCGCTCGCGGGCACCGACACGGCCGCGCTGCGGTCCGTGCTCACCGACGCCCGACGCGCGGAGGCGAATGCGGAGGCGCTGCGCCGGATGCTCGCCGCCGAGGCCGTCCTCGTCGACGTCCGTCCGGCCCACGAGGCCCTCGGCCTCGAGCGCGGCACCTTCCTGCACGCCGGCCCGCCGCTGGAGTGGGAGCGGGCGAGCGGCCCGATGAGGGGTGCGCTCATCGGCGCGATGCTCTTCGAGGGGATGGCCCATTCGCCCGAGGAGGCGGAGCGGATGCTCGCGTCCGGCGACGGCATTCGCCTCGAGCCGTGCCACCACCGCGACGCCGTCGGGCCGATGGCCGGCGTCGTCAGCCCGTCGATGTGGATGTACGAGCTGCGCGACGACGTCCACGACAACACGAGCTGGTGCTCCCTCAACGAAGGCCTCGGCAAGGTGCTCCGCTACGGCGCCTACGGCCCGGAGGTCATCGACCGGCTGCGCTGGATGAACTCCGTCCTCGGCCCGCTGCTCCAGCAGGCCGCCCGGCGGGCCGGCGGGATCGACGTCAAGGCGATCGTCGCGCAGATGCTCCAGATGGGCGACGAGGGCCACAACCGCAACCGCGCCGGCTCGCTCATGCTCCTGCGCGAGCTGACGCCGCACCTCATCACGGCGCAGGGCAACAGCCGCGACATCGCCGAGGCGGTGCGCTTCTCCGGCGCCAACGAGCACTTCTTCCTCAACCTCGGAATGCCGGCGTGCAAGCTCGCGACACTGGCCGCCCACGGCATTCCCGGCAGCACGATCGTCACGACGATGGCCCGCAACGGCACCGACTTCGGCATCCGCGTGTCGGGGACCGGGGACGAGTGGTTCACCGGCCCGGCGAACACCCCCGAGGGGCTCTTCCTCGGCGACTACGGCCCGGAGGATGCGAACCCCGACATCGGTGACTCGGCGATCACCGAGACCGCCGGCATCGGGGGCGTGGCGATGGCGGCCGCTCCGGCGATCGTCAAGTTCGTCGGCGGCGACGTGCCCTTCGCGCTCCAGACGACGCAGAAGATGTACGCGATCACCGAGGGCGAGCACTCGACCTACCAGGTGCCGATCCTCGACTTCCGCGGGACGCCGACCGGCATCGACGTGACCAAGGTCGTCCGGACCGGGATCCTCCCGCAGATCAACACGGGCATGGCCGGCCGCGTCGCCGGAGTCGGCCAGGTCGGCGCCGGCCTCGTCAACCCGCCGGAGCAGTGCTTCACCCAGGCCCTGTCGGCGCTCGCGGCGGCCGTCAGGGGCTGAGGTCCGGCGGCGGCCCGTCCGGCGGCGGTCCGTCCGCGTCCTCGCCCGAGGCGAGGTCACCGCATTCGACGAGGATGACGTCGCGGTCGGCGAGCAGGTCGCGGGCGCCCCGGTCGCCGCCCGCCGAGGTGAGGACGTCGGCCCAGTGGTCGGCGCCGAGGAGGACCGGGTGGCCGGGCCGGCCGTCGTACCCTGCGCGGGCGAGGGCCGAGCCCGATCCGGCATGGGTGAGGACGCGCTCGACGACACGGGCGTCGACGTCGGGCAGGTCGACGAGGTGGACGAGCGCCGCCTCGACGTCCGGGCCGTCCTCGTCGCCGAGGGCGTCCTCCGCCCAGTGCAGGCCGGCGCGGAGCGAGGCGCCCATGCCCTGGGCCCAGTCGGGGCACCACGTCGTCGTGACGTCGTCGCGGTCGCGCAGGAGCGGCTCGACGTCGAGGGCGGCCGCACCGAGGACGACGAGGACGTGGTCGCAGCCGCCGTCGAGGAGCACCTGCGCCGACCGGACGACCCACGGCACCCCGGCGTCGTCGCGACGCAGCGCCTTGGGACCCCCGGCGCGCCGACCGGCCCCCGCGGCGAGGAGGAGCCCGAGGACCCGCGACGCCGCCATGGCGCCACTGTCGCACAGCGGTGCTCGTGGCAGGATGAGTCACCGTGACGGCGACCATTCTCGACGGCCAGGCGATCCTCGCGCAGATCAAGACCGAGCTGACCGAGCGCGTCGCCGCCCTCGCCGAGCGAGGCGTCGTGCCGGGGCTCGGCACCGTCCTCGTCGGCGACGACCCGGGCAGCCGGTGGTACGTCGGCGCGAAGCACAAGGACTGCGCGGAGATCGGCATCGCGAGCCTGCGCCGCGACCTGCCCGCGACGGCGACGCTCGAGGAGGTTCTCGCCGTCGTCCACGAGCTCAACGACGACCCGGCCTGCACGGGCTTCCTCGTCCAGCAGCCGACCGGGCTCGACGAGCACGCGCTGCTCTCGGCCGTCGACCCGGGCAAGGACGTCGACGGGCTCCACCCGACCAACCTCGGCTGGCTCGTCCTCGGCAAGGAGGCGCCGCTGCCCTGCACCCCGATGGGCTGCATCGAGCTGCTCCGCCGCTACGACGTCCCGCTCGCCGGGGCCCGCGTCGCGCTCGTCGGCCGCGGGATCACCGTCGGACGTCCGCTGTCCCTGATCCTCACCCGGCGCAGCGAGAACGCCACGGTCATCGAATGCCACACGGGCACCAAGGATCTCGCAGCCGAGGTCCGCAGCGCGGACATCGTCGTCGCGGCGGCCGGCGTGCCCGGCCTCATCACCCCCGACATGGTCAAGCCGGGCGCCGCCGTCCTCGACGTCGGCGTCTCCCGGATCCAGACCGAGGACGGCCGCGGCAAGGTCGCCGGCGACGTGGACCCCGCGGTCGCCGAGGTCGCCGGATTCCTCTCGCCCAACCCCGGGGGCGTCGGCCCGATGACCCGCGCCATGCTTCTGACCAACATCGTCCTCGCCGCCGAGGCCGCGGCGGCCTGACCGTGGCCGCCCCCGAGCCCCCCGTCCTCCCGGCCGACCGCCTCGGCCTCTGGTGGCTCGTGGCCGCGGGTCTGGTCGTCGGGGTCGTCCTCGCCGCGACCGGGCATCCGCTCCGCGCGACCGTCGCCTTCGCGACGACGTGCGTCGGCGCGAGCGTCCTGCGCGCGCTGCTGCCGATGCGCATTCTCGGTGCCCTCGTCGTCCGGCGCCGCTGGATCGACGCGAGCATCCTGCTCGTCCTCGGGCTCGCCGTCGGCATCGTCGGCCGCTCGATGAACCTCAACCCGCACATCTGACCGACAGGAGAGGCGAATGTCCGGAACCGGCACCACGGACGACCCCTGGGTCCTGAAGACCCCGCCGCGCACGTCCGACTACACGATGCACCGCGACGACGCGGGGGATCCCGCCCAGATCGTCTGCCAGGTCGGCACGACGAAGCTCCTCTACGACGCCCGACTGGTCGACGACGCCGTCGCCATGCTCAAGGAGCGCGGCGACTGGGTCGACCTGGGCTCGGCCGACGAGCAGAAGCCGGCCAAGGAGGGCACCCTCGAGGCGTGGGCCCGGTCCGAGGTCAACCCCGTAGGCGGCTGGTACGGCCTGCGCAAGGGCTACCGCGGGCGCGTCGGGATGTACCTCCCGCCCCTGCTCGAGGAGCTCGGACTCGTCGAGCTCGAGCACAACGCGCGGGGCAACCGCGTGCGCGCGCTCTGATCCGGTCGCCGGTCGAATGCCGACCCCGGACTTCGTCCTCGACCTCCGTCGTCACGTCGGCCACGGGCTGCTGCCGCTCGTCGGCGTGACCGCGGTCGTCCGCGACGCCTCGGGCGCGCTGCTCCTCGGGCGCCGAGCGGACACGGGCCGCTGGGCCCTCCCGAGCGGCATCGTCGAGCCGGGGGAGGAGCCTGCCGCCGCGGTCGAGCGCGAGGTCCACGAGGAGACCGGCCTCGTCGTCGTCGCCGAGCACCTGAGCAGCGTCTCGACGACCGACGTCGTCACCTACGGCAACGGCGACCGGTCGATCTACCTCGACCTGACCTTCCTCTGCCGGCTCGATGGCGGGCACCTGCACCTCGGCGACGACGAGAACCTCGAGGTGGCCTGGCTGCCGGTGGCCGAGCTGCCGACCCTGCAGCCGTCCTCTCGCCCGCGCCTCGAGCGTGCCCTCGCCTTCGACGGGAGCACGTGGTTCGCGCGCTGAGCACCGGCGCCGCCCCGACCGAGCGCCGCTTTCGGGGGGATCTGGGTGTGCATGCCCCGGATCCTCGGAGAAGCGGCGCTCGGTGCGGGGCTCAGCCGGCTCGGCGCGCGCCCGTCCGATCGATGTTGCTCAACCGCCCGGTGAACGTGCGCAGACGACCCGCGGCCCGTCGGTCGTCGATCGTGGTGCGCAGCTCCTCCGCGGGTCCGAGCAGCCGGGCCAGGTCCGCGCGGACGACCTCGAGCCCGAGGTTGGTCAGCTCGTCGTGCCGTCGGCGCTGGGCGTCGAATGCGGCCTGCGGGTCGCCCTCCTCGTCGGCGACCCTCGCCATCCGGTACTTCTCCTTGCCGTCCACCTCCAGGACGGTGTTGTCCTCCTCCCAGATCCCGTCGACCCTGGCCACGAGGCGACCGGCGGGGGTGGAGACGACCACCTGGGGCGTCGGCAGGGGGATGGCGAGCCCGGCCAGGGTCACCGCGGCGAAGGACTCCAGCCACGACTCGCGGCGACCGTCGACCAGCCGGAGCCGGCGGAGCGCCTGCGGCCGGCCCCGCCAACGGACCTGCGTCGCGAGCACCGCCTCCACGTCGTCGACCTCGCAGAGGCCGGCTGACGCCGCCGCGTCGGCGAGCGGGATGCCGATGCCCGCCTCGTGCACCCGCAGGCAGTCGGCGACCGTGCGCGCGACGGGTGTGACCGGGAGCCCGCGGACGAGGTCGGGCTCCATCGTCACCGAGTCGCCGTGGTGGATGACGACGCCCGCCCTCCGGCGCGAGCGGTGGAGGGCGGTGTCGACCGTGAGATGGACCGTCGTCAGGGGCCGCAGCGGGAGAGGCAGACCGTGGGCCATCGCCGCGGTCAGATGGCTGAGCACGTAACCGCCGGGATGGGCGACCAGGGCTGCCTCGGCCAGCGCGAGATATGCAGCGCGCCGGCCCTCGAAACCCGGATCGGCGACCCGGGCGTACCGGCCTCGTCCGCTGCGCTGCAGCCCGCCGTCGCGGACGGCGCGGGCCAGGTGCCAGTCGCTCCAGCCGAGGGCCGCCGCCTGCTCGCGAGAGACGACATGAGGGAGCATCCGAGGGTCCATGCCACCACGATGCGGGGCAGGCGAGCAGTGCGAATGCGCATTGGCGCTTCTGTGGACGAACCGGACGATGCGGACGGGCCTACCGACCCGGCACGGGCCCACCGACCGGGCTGGGCGACCGACCGGACCCGGCACGGCCGACCGTGCCCGGCACGCCCGACCGTGCCCACCCAGTCAGTCCCTGCCTAGCCGCCGGCGGACGCTGCGGACGTGACTGAGCGCCGCTTCCATGAGGATCTGGGTCCGGTAGGCCTCGGATCCGCCTGGAAGCGGCGCTCAGTGGGCCCGGGGCTTGAAGAAGCGGCGCTCAGTGGGCCCGGGCCTCGTGCAAGCGGCGCTCGGTCACCCGGCGCCGCCCGCTCCCTCAGGAGATGAGGCCGAGCTCCCGGACCTGGTCGCGCTCGGCGGCGAGGCGGGCCACGGAGGCGGCGATCCGCTCCTTGGAGAAGTCGCTGTGCTCGATGCCCTGGACGATCTCGTAGCGACCGTCCGCGACCGTGCACGGGAAGGAGGAGACGAGGCCCTCCTCGACGTCGTAGGAGCCGTCGGACGGGACCGACATCGAGACCCAGCGGCCGTCGGTGCCGAGCAGCCAGTCGCGCATGTGGTCGATCGTCGCGTTGGCCGCGGAGGCCGCCGAGGACGAGCCGCGCGCCTTGATGATCGCGCCGCCACGGGTCGCGACGGTCGGGATGTACTCGCCGGTGATCCAGGCCTCGTCGACGAGGTCGGCAGCGGTCTTGTCGCCGACCTTGGCGTGGAACAGGTCGGGGTACATCGAGTCGTCGTGGTTGCCCCAGATCGCGAGGTTGGTCACCTCGTCGACGCCGACGCCGAGCTTGCTCGCGAGCTGGGCGAGGGCGCGGTTGTGGTCGAGGCGGGTCAGCGCGTTGAACCGCTCGCGGGGGAGGTCGGGCGCGTTGTTCATGGCGATGAGGGCGTTGGTGTTGGCGGGGTTGCCGGTGACGAGGATCTTGACGTCGTCGGCGGCGACCTTGCCCAGGGCGGCGCCCTGCCCGGTGAAGATCCTGCCGTTGGCGGCGAGCAGGTCGGCCCGGTCCATGCCCTCCTTGCGGGGCATCGCGCCGACGAGCATCGCGGCGTTGACTCCGTCGAAGATCTGCTCGGCGTCGTCGCCGATCTCGACGCCGGCGAGGGTCGGGAAGGCGCAGTCGTCGAGCTCCATGACGACGCCCTCGAGCGCCTTGAGCGCCGGAGTGACCTCGAGCAGCCGCAGCTGGACCGGGGTGTCCGGTCCGAGCAGGGCCCCGCTCGCGATCCGGAAGAGGAGGGAGTAGCCGATCTGGCCGGCTGCGCCGGTGACGGCGACCTTGACGGGGGTGGTGCTCACGTGGGCTCCTTCGCTGGGTGCGGCCTGCTGCTTGCCGCTGACGCTAGCAGCGCGCCGCAGGGCCACCCACCCCGGTCAGCCGCGGCGACCGCCGAGCTCGCGAATGCCCCGGGCCACCCGCCGGAGCGGCTCGACGGCCAGCTCGGCCCGGGTCGGCGGACGGCCGAGCCGATGGGTCAGGGCGGTCCGGTTGGGGGCGAGGACCCGGGCGGCCGTGGCGACCCGGGCCCTGGCCGTCGGCTGGGCCGCGATCCGGGCGCGCCACTCCTCGGCGCGCGTCGTCGGGTGGTCGAGCGAGCGCCACAGGGCGAGCTCTCGTCGGCCCGCGAAGGGCGACAGGTCCTCGCCGAGGGCCACGGCGAGACCGACCTCGGCCCGGAGTCTCGTCGCGAGGTCGCGAACCTCCCCACGCAGGTTGTCGTCTGCCCGGGACCATGCCGTCGCGATGTCCGAGGTGCCGCGACCGACGCGGTCGCGCGCCGCGTGGAGGAGGAGGACGAGCAGCTGGGCCGGCAGCGAGGGGACGGTGCAGTCGATGCCGGCCACCGGCAGCCGGTCGCGATCCCCCCAGAGGACGTCGAAGGCGAGAGCCGGGTCGACGTGGAGGCCGGGGTAGAGGCGATGGACGTCCGCGGCTCCCCACGTGGCGTGGACGAAGGTCTGTGAATGGCTGAAGGCCGAGCTCGTCGTGAAGCTGTCACGCGCCTGCCACCCGTGCTCACGCAGGGCCGTGGTGAGCCCGCGGACCTGCGCCGGTCGGACGAGGACGTCCGCGTCCGTGCTCGACCGGGGCGCGCCGAGTAGCCGCTCGTCCATCGCCGGGCCCTTGACGTGCAGGACGTCCAGTCCGGATGCCCGGGCGAGGAACTCGAGGTGGGAATGACCGAAGCGCGGCACGTCCCACGGGGGGACGGCCGCGCTCAGGTCCGGACCGGTCAGAACGGTGCGCAGTTGCCCTGGGTGGGCGGCGTGCCGACGGCGACCGAGGTCTGCTGGTTGGCGAAGTCGACGGCGCAGCCGGCGGCGTTGCGCACGTCATAGGTGACCTGCACGGTCGAGTTCGCGCTGTTGTCGAAGTCGAGGTCGATCGCGATCGTGGTGTTCGTGCTCGCCGGCACCAGGAAGGAGTGCGTCACGGGGGTCTGGCCGCAGCAGCCCGTCGCGAGCGTGTTGTCGGAGCGCCACACCTCGAAGGTCGGCACGTTGACGCCGCCGACGGTGACCGCCTTGATGACGATGCACGCGTCCTTGCCGGGGGGGTTGGCGACGTTGAAGTAGTAGCGGTAGCCCTGCACGTAGTAGGGGCAGGACGGAATGCTCGCGCAGCAGGAGTTGCCCTGCAGCTTGGAGGCCTCCCCGGTCGCCGTGATGAGGTTGCCGGACAGCTGGTAGGCCATCGCGGGCGCGGCGATCGTCACGGCGGGCACGGCCCAGGCCGTCCCCGCGACGAGTGTCCGTCGCTTGATGCCCTTGGTCTTGTCGTCGTTGCTCATGTTTCTTTCCCCACACGTCCTCAGCGCACTGATCCCACGGAGAGGCAACCCCACCTCCAACCACGCGAACCGTACCACCGGTAGCAAGGAGGTCATACACGATTCCACAACTTCTTCCGACGGTGTGGGGCCTCCGGCACACGACGTCGAATGCGGTTGAGTGGGGCCATGCGCATCTGGCTGGCACCGAGCGCCTTCCACCCCGCGCGCGGTGGCGTCGAGGAGCTCACCCTTCAGATCGCGCGGGAGCTGGCGCGGACGGGGCACGAGCCGACCGTCGTCGTCCACCGCCACCCGGCCGACCTCCCCGAGCGCGAGGTCGTCGACGGCATTCCCGTCGTGCGGCTCCGGTTCGACCTCCCCGGACGGTCCCCGCGTCGCCTCGCCGCCTATCCACTCGACCTGCGCCGACAGGTCCGTGCCCTCGGGGCGCTCGGACCACCGCCGGACGTCGTCCACGTCCAGTGCCCGGCCAACCAGGTCCCCGCGGTCACCGCGTACGCGCGCCGGCACCGGGTGCCCCTCGTCCTCACGACGCAGGGGGAGGTGACGATGGACGCAGGCCGCATCTACGAACGGAGCGCGCAGATGCGGCTCGCGTTGCGCGTGGGCAGCCGCGCCGCGGCCCGGCTCACGGCCTGCTCGCGCCGTGCGGCCGACGACGCCGCCACCGTCGCCGGCGCATTCGCCGGCTGCGTCGTCGTGCCCAACGGCGTCGACCTGGCACAGTGGCGGGTGACTCCGCTCCCCGAGGCCCCCGTGTTCGCCGCGTGGGGACGGCATGTGCCGCAGAAGGGCTTCGACCTGCTCCTGGGCGCGTTCGCCCTCGTGCGCGAGGAGGAGCCGGATGCCGTGCTCCGCCTCGGTGGCGACGGTGAGCAGAGCGCCGAGCTCCGGTCGCTGGCCGGTCCCGGCGTCGAGCTCGTCGGACCCCTGGACCGGGCCGGGGTGCAGGACCTCCTCGCGGGCGCACGCGTCGCGGTCGTGCCGAGCCGCCTCGAGCCCTTCGGCATCGTCGCGGTCGAGGCGATGGCAGCCGGCCGCGGTGTCGTCTGGAGCACGAACGGCGGCCTCGCCGACGCGACCGGCGGGCTCGGCCACGGCGTCGACCCGACCGACGTGCCCGCGCTCGCCGCGGCGATGCTCGCGGCCTCTCGCGACCCCGTCCCGCCCGAGGTGGCCCGGGCGCACGCCGAGTCGCTCTCCTGGTCGCGGATCACCGAGCGCTACCTCGACCTCTACGCGGCGGCCAGGTGAGCGAGCCCCCGGGTCGCAGTCACTGGAGCGGGCTCGACGGCCTGAGGGGTGCCGCGGCGATCGCCGTCGTGCTCTTCCACGCGGCCTTCGGCCCGTTCGCCAACGGCTTCGCGGGCGTGGACGTCTTCTTCGTCCTCAGCGGCTTCCTCATCACCTCCCTCGTCCTGCGCGAGCACGAGCGCACGGGGAGCGTCTCGCTGCCGAGGTTCTACGTGCGCCGGGTCCTGCGTCTCTACCCGGCGCTCGTCGCCGCGTGCCTCGGTGTCATCGCGCTCGGGCTCGTCTCCGGGCGGCTCGGCGAGGTCGGGCCGGCCGGCCTCGCCGCGCTCGCCTACGTGTCGAACTGGTGGATCTACCTCGGCCATCCCGCCCCGCTGCTCGAGCACACGTGGACGCTCGCCATCGAGGAGCACTTCTACCTCCTGTGGCCGCCCGCGCTCGCCCTGCTGCTCTCCGCCCGCCCGGGGCTCCGCCGGCTGGCCAGGGTGTTCATCGGCCTCGGTCTCGCTCTCCTCGTCGTCCGCTGGCCCGCAGGCCTCGACCCCGTACGTGCGTCCTACACGCGTGGGGTGCCGATCGTCTGGGGTGCCGCGCTCGCGGTCGCCCTCCGCGGCACGGCCCCCCGCCCGTCGTGGGTCCGCGACCGCTCGCGCTGGCTCGTCGCGGCCTCCGTCGCCCTCGTCGTCCTCCTCGCCCTGCCCGTCGCGCCGCCGCAGTGGGCTCGTCAGCGGTCCGGCCGGGCTCTCCGGGGTCCTGTCGGTCGTCGTCGTCACGGCCATCGTCACCGGCCCGGACGGGCGGGGGGGCGCGTGGTCGAGCCGGTGGCTCGTGTGGTTCGGCCGGCGCTCGTACGGCCTGTACCTCTACCACTTCCCGGTCCTCAGCCTCCTGCGCCACCAGGTGACCGTCGGCCCGCTCTGGCTCCGGGTCCTCGTCGGCATCGCCCTGACCGTCGCGGTGACGGCCGCGTCCTACCGCTGGGTCGAGCTGCCCTTCCTCCGCCTCAAGGAGCGCCGCTTCGCCGGGCACGCTGCGCCCTCGCGGTAGATCCGCTCGTAGTCGGCAGCGACGCGGTCGAGGGCGAATGCATTCGCCCGCTCGGCGCTGCGCGCCGCCCACGCGGCTCGTTCGGTCTCGTCGGTGAGGAGCCGGCGCAGGGTCGGGCCGAGCTCGTCGTCCGCGGCGAGGAGGCCGAAGCGGCCCTCGTCGGTCACGTAGCGGGCTCCCGGGTTGGGGGTCGCGACGACCGGAAGGCCCGAGGACATGGCCTCGGCGTAGGGGATCCCGAACCCCTCGTAGGTCGAGGGCAGCGAGAAGACCCAGGCCCGCGCGTACTCGGCCGCGAGCTCGTCGTCGGAGAGCCGGCCGAGCGCGACGACGCCCGGCGGGAGCTCGGCGGGCGCGTCCTGCGTCACCATCCGCAGCTCGGCGTCGGGCACGTGCGGGCGGACGTGCTCGGCAAAGGCCTCCGCGAGCAGCCGACCGCGCTTGCGCCGCTCCCACGTGCCGACGAAGAGGACGACGGGATGGGCGGCGCGCGCGGCCGCCCCGGGCGCGAAGCGGCGCCGGTCGACGCCGTTGGGGACGACGGTCCGGACCCACGGCACCCACCGGCGCGTCTGCGGGGAGACGACGACGGTCCGGTCCGCGACGAGGGTCGCGACGAGCTCGGTGACGCCGAGGGCGACCATCCGGAGCTTCTCTCGGGCGCCCGGGATCGTCCGGGCCTCCTCGAAGCACGACCCGTGCATCGTGCGGACGTGGACAGGGGCGCGGCGGCGCCACAGCCAGTAGTCGTCGCCGTGGGCGTGGAGGACGTCGACGTCCCCGAAGTCGACCCGGCGCAGCGCGAGGGCGAGCCGGAAGGTGCGCAGCCGGTCGCCGACGGGCACCTCGTGCTGGACGTAGGGCGCGCCCTCGACCGGCGGGCTCGGCGACCAGACCTCGACGGCGTGACCGCGCTCGACGAGCGCCCGGGCGAGGGCGTCGGCCTGGTAGCCGACGCCGATCTTGCTCCCGCTCGGGAGGTAGTTGGACACCATGGCGATCCGCAGGGGACGACCCGTCGGCTCAGCCGTCATCGGTGCTCCTCGCCCTGGTCGTCCCGCGGCTGGCGAGTCTCCCACGTCCCCGGGCCAGACGCGCGAGCGGCTCCCCGAGGAGGGCCGCGGCCGCCGCCGCGACGGCGAGGGCGAGCAGCGCGCTCCCGAGGACGTCGGCCGGTCGGTGGTCGTGCTCGGAGAGGTTGCCGAGGAGCACGACCGCGGCCACCGCTCCGGCCCCCCACGCCTCGGGCCGGCCGAGCGGCCGCGGCCAGAGGACGAGCAGCCCGAGGAGCAGCGCGATGCCCGCGGTCGCGTGGGTCGAGGGGAAGGTGTTGTCGAGGTAGCCGCCGACCCCGAGGTCCGGCCGTCGCCACGACTGCCGCACCCAGAGGCCGAGCGGCACGGCGAGCAGGCCGGCGACGGCGATCCCGACCCTCCGCGGCGCGGAGAGCAGCGAGCGGAGGACGAGCAAGCCGAGCGCGGTCCCCATCCCGACGAGCAGGCTCGGCCGGGCAAGGGTCGCGAGGAGCCGGGCGAGGGCACTCGGCGTCGCCTCGAGGACGAGGGTGAAGACGCGGCTGTCGAGCTCCTGGCCGAGACGGGTCCGGCAGAGGACGAGGTAGGTGAGGCCGAAGAGGCAGGCCGCGGCGAGTGCGGTCGCCGCGGACCGCGAGCGAGGGCTCACCTCGGTCGCTCGCCCCCGCACAGGTCGGTCCCGCGGACCCGGTCGACGCCGCCGGGCCGCTCGTGGACGACGATCCCGATGTGCTCGCGCAGGTCGGCGGGGATCGCCGCGACGAGGCTCTCCTCGCTGCCCTCGGTGTCGATCTTGAGCAGGTCGATCCGGCCCTCCTCCCGGACGACGGCGCGCAGGGCGTCGGCGACCGCGTCGCACCGGACCCGCACGGTCCGGTGGACGGGGCTCGCGGTCAGGTGGTCGGCGAGCCCGCTGTAGCGACCGACCGGCTCGACGAGGAAGTCGGCCGTGCCGGCCGTCGGCGCGAGGGCCGCCTCGTGGATGTGGCAGCGGTCCGCGAAGGCGGCGGTGTTGGCGCGGAGCACCTCGAGGTTGTGCTCGACCGGCTCCCAGCAGTGGACGACGGCGTCGGGGCGGCGGGTCAGGAAGTAGACGGCGGAGACGCCGATGTTGGCGCCGACGTCGACGACGACGCGCGGCGCGTCTGCGCGGGACCAGGCGCCGTAGTCGTGGCGGCAGAACACCTCGTTGACGGTGCGGACGTCGTGGGGGTGGGGGACGGTGAGGACGACCGGCCCGAGCGGGGTGCGCAGGCGGGCCGACCAGGGGTAGTCGCCGGAGCCGCGGACGTAGCGTCGCAGGCCGTCGACGGGCGAGGCGTAGGTCAGGAGGCTCCCGGCGAGGGCGCGGTAGTTGCGGACCCGCAGCGGGGCGCTCAGCCAGCGGCGCTGGTCGGTCCGGCTCACGGGGTGCTCCCTCGGTGCTCACGGGTCAGGGTCAGCAGGCGGGTCATGTCGGCGACGCGGTCGCTCCAGTCGACGGCGTCCTCGATCGTCGGTGGTGGCGGCGGCTCGCGCAGGGCCCAGAGGACCGCGTCGGGGAAGCTCTGCCGGTCGGCGACGACAGCGTTGCCGTGGGTGAAACCCGGGACCGCCGTCGACACGACCGGGCGCCGGGCGGCGGCATACTCGTAGCGCTTGATCGGGTCGAGGCTCCCGGTGAATGCCGTGACGACGTGCGGGACGAGGAGCAGGTCCGCGTGGACGAGGTAGGCGGGGACCGCCTCGGCCGGGCGCGGCCCGAGGGACGTGACGCCGGCGCGGTCGAGCCGCCGCGTGTCGTCGGGGCCGAGGAGCGCGGGCCCGACGAGGACGAGCTGCCCGGTGCCCCGCAGTGCCTCCGCGGTCCGGGCCAGGAGCTCGACGTCGACGCGGTCGCGGTGGACGGTGCCGGCGTAGACGGCGACCGGGCCGTCGGGCAGGTCGGGCGGCCGCGGGGTCGGTCCGGCGTAGGCGGCGAGGTCGACGCCGTTGGGGACGAGCTCGACCCGGCGCCCGGTGCCCTTGGTCTCGACGAGGCGCGGTGAGCAGGCGACGACGGTCGTGGACCGCTCGAGGAGCAGCGCCTCCTGCCGGACGAGCCGGGCGTGCTCGGCCGGCGGCCGGTCGGCCGCGAGCCAGTCGTCGGTGATGTCGTAGAGGACGGGCCACGGGCACCGGTCGAGCAGCTCGGCACCCATCGTGTCGTTGACCCAGAGGACCGGCTCCCGCAGGCCGGTCTCGCGCACCGCGTGGAGGAGGCCGCTCGCCCAGCGCGCCTCGTGCCCGGGGTCGACCCGGCGGGGCCACCACTTCGTCGGCTCGTGGAGGTGCAGCCGGCCGGGTCCGATACCGGGGACGTCCGGCCCGGGTCGCAGGCCGCGCCCGCGACGGAGCCGGCCGCCGCTGAGCAGGGCGTGGGGGGTGTCGACCGCCGGCTCGACGAAGACGACCCGCAGGTCGGGGTCGCTGCGGAGGAGGCCGGAGACGAGGTACTGGTTGCGTCGCCAGACCTCGTCCCACGCCTCGAGCGAGACGACGACGAGGCCGCTCATCGCAGGCCCCGGTAGAAGGCGTCGGTCTCGACCTGCCAGCGCTCGACCGAGAAGTCGCTGCGCTGCCGGGCTTGCAGGGCGGCGCCGTAGTCCCGGCGGGTCGCGTCGTCGGCCGCGAGCCGGCGCAGGGCCCCTCCCGCGGCCTCGGCGTCCCCGGGGGCGAAGAGCCACGAGGCGTCGACCGCACCGGCCGACTCCAGGTGCCCACCGGCCGCGGACGCGACGACCGGCAGGGCGAGCGCCATCGCCTCGATGACGGCGAGCCCGAGCCCCTCGACCGGGCACGGCGCGCAGAGGATCGACGCGGCGGCCATGAGGGCCGGGACGTCGGAGCGGGCGCCGAGGAAGTCCACGTCGCCGGCGATCCCGAGGTCCTCGGCGAGCCGCCGCAGCGGCTCGGCCTGCGCGCCGGAGCCGGCGACCTGCATTCGCCAGGCCGGTGCGAGGCCGGACCGGGCGAATGCCGTGAGTGCGACGTCCGTGGCCTTCTCCGCCTCGAGCCGCTGGACGACGAGGACGACGGGGGAGCGGGGCGCGTCGACGACCTCGACCGTCGGGACGCCCGGGTGGATGACGGTCGAGGGGTCCTCGACGTGGTCGGCGACGTAGCGCGAGACCGCGATCTGCCCGTCGAGCCGGCGGGCCGTCACGGTCGTCGCCACGCGGCGGACCGGGCCCGAGCCGCGGCGTCGCGCGAAGTGCCGGGTCGAGACCCGGGCCGCGTCGCGATGGCCGGGGTGGAGGGCGACGGCGACCTCCGCGTCGGTCATGTGCGCGTGAAGGACGTCCGCGGCGGGCAGGCGGCGCAGCGCGGCGAGCGCGTCGAGGACGGACGCGGCCGGCAGGTGGCCGACGCCGAGGGCGAGCCGGCTCATCGTCTCCTCGCCGCCGACGACGTGGACCCGGTCGCCGGCAGCGGCCTGCGCCTCGGCGAGGGTGGCGACGTGGCGTTCGGTGCCGGCGAAGCGGTCCGAGCAGACGACGTGGACGACGCTCAGGGTCACGTGGTGGCCCCGACGGGGACCGGCTCGTCCGCGGGTTCGACGTCCGACCCGCCGCGTTCGACGGCGTGGAACTCGTGGGCGCCCAGGGCGAGACCGGCGATGAGGAACGGCAGGCTCGACTGGACCGCGAGCCAGAAGATGTCGAACTGGCCCTGGACGAGCCGCGAGCCGACGGCGGCGAAGCCGATGAGGCCGTAGCGCGGGGGGAGGCGCCACAGCTGGACGAGCAGGGTCCCCATGAGGCCGATGAAGGCGAGGAGCCCGACGATCCCGGTCGTCGTCAGCACCTCGACGAAGACCTGGGGCGGCTGGAAGCGGAACGGCCCCGTCGCGACGTACCACCACCGGTTGCCGAGGCCGAGCCATGGGCTCTCCCGCCACAGGTCGATCGAGGCGGTGTACCACTCGATCCGCTGGAACGCCGAGTTGTGCTCGTTGCCGGACTCGAACTGGCCGCGCACGAGCACGCTGACCGTGCTGACCGACGCCGCCGCGAGGAGAACGAGCCAGCCGGTCGACCGCCGTCGCCCGTCCTTGAAGGCGACGACGACCGCGAGCACCGCGAACCCGATGATCGCCTGGCGCGACTGCGAGAGGAGGACGCCGAGGAGGAGGTAGAGCGTCGCGGCGGTCGTCAGCCGGCGCGGCCAGGTGAGCCACTCGGGGCGCGCGTAGAGCCCGATGGCGATGATCGCGAGGGTCGTGCCGAGGGCGTTCTTGTGCATCTCCCACGGCCACTGGAGGTAGATCGGGGACAGGGTCCCCTGGCCGTAGGTCTGGACGGCCTGGACGATCGCCGAGGTCGTGAGGACGGCGCCGGTGAGCACGAGGAGGGTGAGTGCGATGCGAGCGAGGCCGCGCCGGCCGATGGCCCACCCGACGATGAGGGCGCCGGCGAGGAGGAAGAGCTGGTGGCCCCACTCGATGAGGTTGGCGCGGAAGGGGTTGACGAGGATCGACAGGAAGGTGAGCGCCTCGTAGGCCGCGACGGCCCACAGCAGGTTGCGCATCGTCCGGGAGTAGGGCCGCGCCCCGAGGAGCACCGCCGGCCACGTCGCGACGAAGAGCGCAGCGTCGGAGAGCGACAGGTCCAGGTTGGCCGTCCCGACTCGAGGGACGGCGAGGATCGCGGGCACCGCGAGGAGGGGGATGAGCGCGGGCTCGGCCATCGTCAGGCCGATGGCGAGGACGGCGGCCGCGAGCATGATGGCGACGACCGGCTGCCGGACCGCAAGCGCGCCGAGAGCGAGGGCGAGGGCGACGGTGGCCAGGCCCCAGGCGACGACGAATGCCGTGTGCCGGACGCGCGAGTCACCGCTGCGGCGCGTGAAGGCCGTCATCGGGCGCGCTCCTCGAACCGCCGCAGGGCGCGCTGCGGCCCGACCGCGTAGGTGCCGACCCGGCGCCGGGCCTCCGCGGAGCGGTCGCCGCGCGCGAGGACGGACCGTGCGAGCTCGCCGGCGACGCGCGCCGCTCGCGCCGACTGCCAGCCGAGCCGGCCGTGGTGCTTGCGGTGGTAGCGCTCCTGGGCGGCGTGGAAGAGGAGCTCGCGACGGACGGGGTCGGTGCTCGTCCCCGACCCGAGGTGCTCGGCGACGAGCTCGGGGACGTAGCCGAGGCGCCAGCCGCGGGCGTCCGCGCGGCGCTCCCAGTCCGTCTCCTCGGCGTAGAGGAAGAAGTCCTCGTCGAAGCCGCCGACGTCGTCGAGGGCCGCCCGGGAGAGGAGCAGGACCGAGCCGATGACGTACTCACCGGGTCCGCCGCCGAGCCCGACGGCCTCCCGCCAGACGCGCGCCGGCGTCGGGAACGGCCAGTGGACGCGCGACAGCCGGCCGGCGCCGTCGACCTGGGCGGGGGCGACCGCCGCGAGCCGCGGGTCGGCGCAGAGCCGCTTGTGCAGGCCCTCGACGACGTCCGCCGCGACGACCGCGTCGGGGTTGACGAGCAGGACGTCGCTGCCCGGCACGAGGGGTGCGCGGAGCGCGACGTTGACCCCGGCCCCGAAGCCGAGGTTGCGTCCCGGGTCGAGGTAGCGCGCGCCGGCCCGATCGCTCACCTCGCGCACGAGGTCGTCGGAGGAGTTGTCGACGACGGTGACGGGCAGGGTGCGGAGCGGCTCGAGGGCCGAGGCGAGGAGGTCGGGACGGCCGTAGGCGACGACGACGACCTCGACGGACCGCTCGGCGGGGACGGGACGCGCGGTGGTGTCGCCGACGGCCCGGACGTACATCGCCTCGAGGTCGGCGGCGACGCGGTCCCACCCGCACGACTCGGCGACGGCCGGGCCGGCGGCGGACAGCGCGGCGCGGAGCTCTCGGTCGCCCACGACGCGGTCGAGCGCCGCCCGGAGGGCCGCGGGGTCGCCCTGGGCCACGATGAGGCCGGCGTCGCCGACGACGCCCGGCAGGGCGCCTCCGTCGCTCGCGACGACCGGCGCCCCGCACGCGAGGGCCTCGACGACGACCCGGCCGAACTGCTCCCGCCACGACGGGGTGTCGAGCGAGGGGACGGCGAGGACGTCGAGGGACCGGTAGAACGCCGGCAGGTCGGCCTGGTCGAGCGGTCCCACGAACCGGATCCGCTGCCCCGCGGCGGCCGCCCGCTCGCGGAGGTCGGCCTCGTCGGGCCCGGCACCGGCGACCTCGAGGACGAGGTCGGGGTGGCCGGCGACGGCCTCGACGAGGGTCGCGACGCCCTTGTGCGGCTCGAGGCGGCCGACGTAGCCGACGACCCCGCGTCGCGGGGCCGGCTCGCCGAGCGGGCTGAATGCCGCGGGGTCGATCCCGAGGGGGATGAGGCTCGCCCGGCCGCGCAGCCCCTTGGCCTCGACGATCCGGCCGGCCTCGGCGTTGCACACGCTGACCCCGTCCGCCGCACGCAGGGCCGACCGCTCGAGGGTTCCGAACGGGAAGGGGTAGCGCTTGGCGATGTTCTGCGCGGAGTAGAGCGTCAGGGCGCCGCGGCGACCCCGCATTCGCCGCAGGAGGCGGACCTCGGCGACGGCGAGGGAGAAGGGCTCCTCGTGGACGTCGACGACGTCCCAGTGCTCGCCGAGCGCCTTCCACAACGGGCGCGGGTCGTAGACGAACAGGGCAGGGTGGTGGCCCAGCGTCCGGACGCCGACGACGTCCTCGCCGGGACGGGGGGAGAGCTCGACGTCGCTGCCGCCCTCGTTCCAGCGGCGGGCGGACAGCAGGCGCACCTCGTGCCCGCGCTCGCGGAGGGCACGCTCACGCTCCCGCCACGCGTCGACGGGTCCGCTGTGGAAGATGCGGAGGACACGCACCGGTGAGGCACCCCCTTCCTGACTGGACCGGACCAGAATAGGTGGTTGCGCGGGATATCCTGTGCCCGTTCGGGCGGCGCGGGTCCATCCGAGGTGAGGGGCACGACGTGACGATCCGGGAGTTTCTCGGTGTGCTGCGCCGACGTTGGGTCAGCGTGGCGCTCGTCGTCCTGCTCGCGATCGGCGGTGCCGGCGTCATCACGATGCTGACGCCGAAGGTCTACAGCGCGAGCGCGCAGGTCTTCCTGTCCGCCGACCCGACGACGACCAAGGCCGTCGGTCCGCAGGTCATCGTCGGCTCCAACGACCTGCTCAACTACCTCGCCGTCCTCAACGGCCAGAGCCCCTATGTCATCGACCCGCTCCACAAGACCCTCGGGCTGCCCCGTCCGGGGGAGTGGGTCTCGGTGTCCGGACAGGCGGACGAGGGCACGCTCCTGCTCACCCTGAGCGCGCAGGCGAGCTCGGCCGACCTCGCGGAACGGGCGGCGAATGCCGTCGGCCCGCAGCTGGCCGAGGTCGCGCCCCGGTTCTCGCCGCTCTTCCAGCAGAACGGCACGGGGATCGTCTCCAACACGGTGCGTCCTGCGGCTGCGCCCAGCGCCCCCAGTAGCCCGAACCTCCGGCGCAACCTCGTGCTCGGCGCCTTCACCGGGCTCCTCCTCGGCATCGGTCTCGCCTTCATCCGCCACCTCGGCGACACGCGGGTGCGGGTCGACGACGACGTCCGCGCCGTGACGACCGCACCGATCCTCGCCCACCTGCCGATCGCCCGGGGCGTGGCGAGCGGGACCCCGGCCATGCAGTCCGACCCGCACGGCCGGCTCGCCGAGGCGACGCGACGGCTGCGCACCAACCTGCTCTTCGTCGACGTGACGACGGCCCAGCACAGCGTCGTCGTCACCTCCCCGATGCCGAGCGAGGGCAAGACCTCGACCGCCGTCAACCTCTCGATCGCGATGGCCGCGGCCGGCCAGCGGGTCCTGCTCATCGACGCCGACCTCCGCAAGCCCTCGATCGCCCCGGTCATGTCCCTCGACGGGTCGGTCGGCCTGACGAGTGTGCTCCTCGGCCGGGTCTTGCTCGAGGACGCTGTCCAACGGTGGGGCGACTCGACGCTCGACGTGCTGCCCGCGGGCCAGATCCCGCCCAACCCGAGCGAGCTGCTCGGGTCGGTGCCGATGGAGATGCTGTTCCACGAGCTGAAGTCCCGCTACGACTTCGTCGTCATCGACAGCCCGCCCCTCGTCCCCGTCGTCGACGCGGTCATCCTCGAGAAGCTCGCGGGCAACCTCCTGCTCATCGTCGCGGCGGACCGCACGACGAAGCGCGATCTCACCGCGGCCTTCCGGGCGCTGTCCAGCTCGGGCGCGGCGGTGTCGGGCGTCGCGCTCAACATGGTGAGCAAGGCCGCGAACCCCTCGCGCTACGGCTACTACCGCGAGAACACCGAAGCGGCGGCGGCCGACGAGGCGCCCAGCCGTCGGTCCCGACGGGCCCGCGCGCGCTGACTCAGCCGTCCTCGCGAGGCTCGTTGGCCTCGAGCAGTCCGTCCTCGACGAGGGTCAGGACGAAGTCCTCGACCTGCGGCGTGACCTCCTCGACCGGACCGTCGAGGTCGGACGCCACCGTGGCGAGCCATCGCGTCGCCGGCGCCGTCGTCGCGGCGCGCCAGATGAGGGCGGCCGAGCCCTCGAGGACCTGGATCGGCCCGTCCGGCAGCCGGGCGACGCGGACCGGTGCGGGGTCGTCCCCGGACGGGTCGCCGTCGAGCCACGCCACCTCACGCCCGGGCCGGTAGGCGGGCTCGCGCGGCCAGGTCGGACGGGTGACGGGGCCCGCCCGGTGCGGCCCCAGGACGTCGTCCCAGACCCGGGACACGACGTCGAGCGTGCGACCGGCCGAGAAGCGCGCCGCCGCCGATGCGTGGGCCCGCGCGGCTCGGGCCTCCGCCCCGACGGGGTCGTCGAGGAGGGCGACGACGGCCGCCGCGAGGGCCGCGGCGTCGCCGGGCGGCACGAGGAGCCCGAGCGGCTCCTCGCCGTCGGGCGCGAGGATCTCCGGCACCCCTCCGGCGTCGGTCGCGACGACCGGTACGCCGCGCAGCATCGCCTCGAGGATGACATTGCCGAACGGCTCGGGCACCGGCGAGGCGTGCACGCAGACGGTCATCGCGTCGAGCTCCGCCGGCACGTCGTCGACCCAGCCGACCAGCTCGACGTGCTCGCCGACCCCGAGCCGCTCGATCTCGGCCGCGACGGCGTCTGCATACGCCTCCGCGCCGAACATCGGCGACCCGACGATGCGGAAGCGGGTGCCCGGGTGGGTCCGGAGCACCTCGGCCGCCGCGCGGACGAGCTCGATCTGGCCCTTGGTCGGGCTGATCCGCCCGACGAGCCCGACGACCGGGGGACCCCCGGGCCGGGGGCGGGGGGTGGCCCGCGCCTGCTCGGGCGCGTAGCCGGGATAGGCCACGACGAGCCCGCGGGCGCCTGGGAGCGTCGAGGCGGTGGCCCGGGAGTTGGCCATGACGGCCCGTGGGACGCGGCGGGCGCTGGCGCGGAGGGCGCGGACGATCCGCGCCGGCAGGTAGTCGGGCGCGACCCGGTCGTGGACCCACCAGGCCACGGGGACGCCAGCGAGCCGGGCGGCCGTCGTCCCGACGACGAGCGACTTGAGCGAGTTCGTCATGAGGAGCCCCACGTCGCCCTCCCGGAGCCACCGGGCGACGGCGAATGCCGTCCGCGACGCCGAGAGCGCCTGCGGCAACACCGCCGCAGCGCCGGCGGCGAACCGGTCCGTCGCGAGGGCCTGCCGGCCGAGGGGGATGACGTCGACGGGCAGGCCGAGGGCGCGCAACGCATCCACGGGGGGTCCCTCGGAGAGCCACAGGACGCGGACCGGCCGGTGACCCGCGGGCAGCTCGCCCAGGGTGCGCAGCAGGCTGATCTCGGCGCCGCCGAGCTCGGCGGCGTGGCCGAGGATCCCGACGGTCGCACCCCTCGCGGGCCCGTGGGGCCGCCGGTCCCCGCTCGACATGCCTTCGACGCTAGCAGCCGCCGCGCCGGGGCCCGGTGACCCGGAGGTCGTCTCCCGAGAACCCTGCGGACGCAGGTCCGCCGCTCGCTACAGTGTCGGCCATGCAGGTACCCCGGGCCGTCCAGCTCGGCGGACTCGTGGCCCTTGCCCTGGCCGACGTCGCGCTCGTCGTCGCCATCACGCGCTCGACCAACGAGGTTCCCGCCGCAGGTCCCAGGACGCCCTCGACGAGCGCGTCCTCTCCGACGACGACTCCGACGACCTCGCCGACGACGACCGCTGCCCGTGCCGTTGCGGGCGTCCGGGCGATGGCCGTCGTCGACGAGAAGGTCGCCTACCGGGCCGCCGCGGCCGGGTGCTCGGTCACCTCGCCGGGGCTGGAGAGGTCGACCGACGGCGGGCGGACCTGGAGGCCGGTGACGATCGAGGGTCCCCGCTCAGTCGTCCGGATCGAGTTCACGAGCGCGACGGAGGGCTACGTCGTCGGGACGACCTCGGGGTGCGAGCTCAGGGTGTGGCGGACCTCGACCGGAGGCACCGACTGGACCGACCCGGGCCCGGCGTCGGACTACTGGTCCGCGCTGCCGTCGAGCACGACGAAGGTCAACTCGGTCGGTGGCACCCCCCGGACGCCCTGTCCCGCCGGCTCGGTCACGCAGCTCGCCCGGGTCACCGACGCCGACGCCTACGTCCTCTGCTCGACCGGCGTCCTGCGCCGGACGGGCGACCGCGGCCAGACGTGGACGACCACCGCGACGGTCCCCGGCGCCAGGGCCGTGGCCGCCGACAAGGGCACCGACCTGCGGATCGTGCTCGCCGGCACCGACCCGGACTGTCAGGGCACGCGGGTCTGGTCGATCGGACCGACGACGACGTCCGTCCAGGCGCCCGGCTGCGTCCCGACCGGCAAGCAGGCGGCCCCGATCGCGCTCGACGCCGGCGGCTCCTCGGTCTGGCTCTCGGTCGGCTCGAGCACGCTGCGCTCGAGTGGCGACCTCCGATCCTGGAGCGGGGGCTGACCCGACTCCGTCAGGGGCGCGGGGCGTCCGGGTCGACGCCGTCCGCGACGACCTGGTCGCGGACACTGATCGAGCCCTCGATGTCGCGGTCGCGGCGGTCGATGCCGGTCACGAGGTGGAAGGTCGCGCCCGCGATCGCCGCGCCGACGATCGGCGCGAGCCAGAAGGCCCACAGCTGCCCCGGTGCCCCGTCGCCGTTGAAGAAGGCCACTCCGGTCGAGCGGGCGGGGTTGGCCGAGCCGCCGCTGATCGGGATGGACACGAGGTAGATCAGGCTGACGGCGAACCCGACACCGAGGGGCTCGAAGCCCGACGGCGAGCGGGAGTCGGTGACCCCGAGCACGACGTAGACGAGGAATGCCGTGAGGACCGCCTCGGCGACGAGCACCGCCACGAGTCCGTAGCCGCCGGGGGAGTGGTCGCCGTAGCCGTTGGCGGCCAGGTTGCCCGTCGCGTCGAAGCCGGACCGCCCGCGCGCGATCCCCCAGACGGCGGCGCCGGCGGCGAGACCGCCGACGACCTGCGCGGCGACGTAGGCCGGCACGTCCCTCCAGTCGAACCGGCCGGCCGTCGCCGCCCCGATCGTCACGGCCGGGTTGAAGTGGGCGCCGGAGACGTGGCCGACCGCGTAGGCCATGGTCACGACCGTGAGCCCGAAGGCGAGAGCGACGCCGAGGAAGCCGATCCCGAGCTGCACGCTCTGCCCTCCGACGACGTTCCCCGCGAGGAACCTCGCCGCGAAGACCGCGCTGCCGCAGCCGCCGAGGACGAGCCAGAAGGTGCCGAGGAACTCGGCGCCCATGCGCCGTCCGATCGGGGGAGTCATGCTCGGCATTCTGCCCGAGACGAGCCCGCGGGCGGGGGATGCCGCGCACCGGCGGCGCACGCAAACTCCTGCTTGGGATCGACGTAACGTCCAGTTATTGGAGGCGTCGGCGTGCAAGGAGCAGAGCCGCCTAGGGTTTGCCCGTTCTCGACCATCCGGAGGTCCCCCCGTGCTGACCCACGCCGACTACCGACTGACCCAGCTCGACCAGCTCGAGGCCGAGTCGATCCACGTCTTCCGCGAGGCGGCGGCGGACTTCGAGCGCCCGGTCCTGCTCTTCTCCGGCGGCAAGGACTCGATCGTCATGCTCCGGCTGGCCCAGAAGGCCTTCCACCCGGCGCGGATCCCCTTCCCCGTCCTCCAGGTCGACACCGGCTTCGACTTCCCCGAGGTGCTCGCGACGCGCGACTCCTGGGTCGACCGACTCGGGCTGACGCTCCACGTCGCGAGCGTCGAGCAGGCGATCGCGGACGGGGTCGTCGTCGACGACGGCCGGACCTCCCGCAACCGGCTCCAGATCGGCACCCTGCTCCATGCGATCGAGACGAACCGCTTCACGGCCGCCTTCGGCGGGGGCCGGCGCGACGAGGAGAAGGCCCGCGCCAAGGAGCGCGTCTACTCCCACCGCGACGACTTCGGCCAGTGGGACCCCAAGAACCAGCGCCCCGAGCTGTGGAGCCTCTACAACGGCCGGCTCCACGAGGGCGAGCACATGCGGGTCTTCCCCCTCTCCAACTGGACCGAGCTCGACATCTGGCACTACCTCGGCCGCGAGGGCATCGAGATCCCGACGATCTACTTCGCCCACCGGCGCCGGGTCTTCGAGCGCGGCGGCCTGCTCTACAGCGAGAGCGGGCACAACCCACTCCGCGCCGGCGAGACGGTCAGCGAGCGCACGGTCCGCTTCCGCACGGTCGGCGACCTGACGCTCACCGGCTGTCTGGAGTCCGGGGCCGACACGATCGAGGCGATCATCGAGGAGGTCGCGGCCTCGCGGATCACCGAGCGCGGCGCGACCCGCGGCGACGACCGCTTCTCCGAGGCCGCCATGGAGGACCGCAAGAAGGAGGGCTACTTCTGATGACGGACGCGAATGCCGTGCAGCCCCGGCCCATGGACCTCCTCCGCTTCGCGACGGCCGGGTCCGTCGACGATGGCAAGTCGACGCTCATCGGGCGGCTGCTCCTGGACTCCAAGGCGATCTTCGAGGACCAGCTCGAGTCGGTCGAGCGGACCTCGCGGGACAAGGGCTTCGACTACACCGACCTCGCGCTGCTCACCGACGGCCTCCGCTCGGAGCGCGAGCAGGGCATCACGATCGACGTCGCCTACCGCTACTTCGCGACCCCGCGGCGCAAGTTCATCATCGCCGACACCCCCGGGCACATCCAGTACACCCGCAACATGGTGACCGGCGCCTCGACGGCCGACCTCGGCCTCGTCCTCGTCGACGCCCGGCAGGGCCTGTCCGAGCAGTCGCGTCGCCACGCCGTGCTCCTCTCCCTCCTCCGGGTGCCGCACCTCGTCCTCGCGGTCAACAAGATGGACCTCGTCGACCACGACGAGGCGGTCTTCGACCGGATCGACGAGGAGTTCACCGCATTCGCGTCCAAGCTGTCGGTCCCGGACCTCCAGTCCATCCCGATCTCGGCGCTGCGTGGCGACAACGTCGTCCACCGCTCCGAGCGGATGCCGTGGTACGAGGGGCCCTCCCTGCTCCACCATCTCGAGCACGTCCACGTGGCCCTCGACCGCGACCTGCGCGACGTGCGCTTCCCCGTCCAGTACGTCATCCGGCCCAAGTCCGAGGAGTACCACGACTACCGCGGCTACGCCGGGCAGGTCGCCGGGGGCGTCCTCAAGCCCGGCGACGAGGTCGTCGTCCTGCCGAGCGGGATGACGACGACCGTCCTGGCGATCGACCTCTTCGACGAGGAGGTGCCGGAGGCCTTCCCGCCGATGTCGGTCACGGTCCGTCTCGCCGGCGACGTCGACGTGAGCCGGGGCGACCTCATCGCCCGGGTCGACAACCAGCCGACGGTCACCCAGGAGATCGACGCGACGGTCTGCTGGATGACGAATGCCCCGCTGCGGCCGCGCGCGAAGCTCGCGATCAAGCACACGACGCGGACGGCCCGGGCGATGGTCACGGACATCGCCTACCGGCTCGACGTCAACACCCTGCACCGCGACGAGGCCGCGGGCGAGCTCGGCCTCAACGAGATCGGCCGGGTCCACCTGCGGGTCACCCAGCCGCTCATGGTCGACTCCTACGACCGCAACCGGACGACCGGGTCGTTCATCCTCATCGACGAGGCGACCGGTGTCACGGTCGGGGCGGGGATGGTCACGACCCCCTGACGCGCGCCCGCCCACGTCGAGAGGTCACGACCCGCCGCGGCGGGTCGTGACCCTCTCGACTGCAGGTCAGGCCCGGAGCGAGTCGATCGCGGCGTTGAAGGTCGCGGACGGCCGCATGACCGCGGACGTCTTCGTCGGATCCGGGCGGTAGTAGCCGCCGATGTCGGCCGGGTGTCCCTGGACGAGGAGGAGCTCCTCGGCGATCTTGTCCTGCTGGGCGGCGAGGGTGTCCGCGACGTCGGCGAACAGCTCGGCGAGGGCGACGTCGTCGGTCTGCTGCGCGAGCTCCTGCGCCCAGTACAGCGCGAGGTAGAAGTGGCTGCCCCGGTTGTCGATCTGGCCGACCTTGCGGGCGGGCGACCTGTTCTCGTTGAGGAGGGTCTCGGTCGCGCGGTCGAGGGTGTCGGCGAGGATGCCGGCCCGGGCGTTGCCGGCCTCCGCCTCGTGGCGGAAGGACTCGCCGAGCGCGAGGAACTCACCCAGGCTGTCCCAGCGCAGGTAGTTCTCCTGGACGAGCTGCTGGACGTGCTTGGGGGCCGACCCGCCGGCACCGGTCTCGAAGAGACCACCGCCGTTCATGAGCGGCACGACGGAGAGCATCTTGGCGCTCGTCCCGAGCTCGAGGATCGGGAAGAGGTCGGTGTTGTAGTCGCGCAGGACGTTGCCGGTCACCGAGATCGTGTCCTCGCCGCGGCGAATGCGCTCGACCGAGTGCCGGGCGGCGTCCGCCGGGGCCATGATCGAGATGTCGAGCCCGTCGGTGTCGTGGTCGGCGAGGTAGGTCTCGACCTTGGCGATGAGGGCGCGGTCGTGGGCCCGGCTCTCGTCGAGCCAGAACACCGCGGGGGTCTGCGAGGCGCGGGCGCGGGTCACGGCGAGCTTGACCCAGTCGCGGATCGGCGCGTCCTTGGTCTGGCAGGCGCGCCAGATGTCGCCGGCCGCGACGGTGTGCGAGAGGAGAACGTCACCCGCGGCGTCGACGACCTCGACGGTGCCGTCCCCGGCGATCTCGAAGGTCTTGTCGTGCGAGCCGTACTCCTCGGCCTTCTGCGCCATGAGGCCGACGTTGGGGACCGAGCCCATCGTCGTCGGGTCGTAGGCGCCGTGCGCCCGGCAGTCGTCGAGGACGGCCTGGTAGACGCCGGCGTAGGAGCTGTCCGGGATGACGGCCAGGGTGTCGGCCTCGTTGCCGTCCGGGCCCCACATGTGGCCGGACGTGCGGATCATCGCCGGCATCGACGCGTCGACGATGACGTCGCTCGGGACGTGGAGGTTGGTGATGCCCTTGTCGGAGTTGACCATCGCCAGGCGCGGACCGTCGGCGAGGCCCTGGTCGAATGCGGCGCGGATCTCCTCGCCGTGCTCGAGCGCGCCGAGACCGTCGAGGATCGCGCCGAGGCCGTTGGTCCCGTCGAGGCCGGCGGCGAGCAGCTCCTCGCCGTACTCGGCGTAGACGTCGGTGAAGAAGGTCCGGACGACGTGGCCGAAGACGATGGGGTCCGAGACCTTCATCATCGTCGCCTTGAGGTGGACCGAGAGGAGCACGTCCTCGGCCTGGGCGCGGGCGACCTGCTCGGCGAGGAAGGCGTCGAGGGCCGCGACGCTCATGAAGGTCGCGTCGACGACCTCGCCCTCGAGGACCTCGAGCCCGTCCTTGAGCACGGTCTGCGTGCCGTCGGCGGCGGTGTGCCGGATCGTCAGGACGTCGTCGGCGGGGAGGACGACGGACTGCTCGTTGGCGCGGAAGTCGTCGTGCCCCATCGTCGCGACGTTCGTCCTGGAGTCGGTCGACCAGGCACCCATCGAGTGCGGGTGGCTGCGCGCGTAGTTCTTGACGGCGGCGGGGGCGCGGCGGTCGGAGTTGCCCTCGCGGAGGACGGGGTTGACGGCGGAGCCCTTGACCTTGTCGTAGCGGGCGCGGGCATCCTTGTCGGCGTCGGTCCGGAGGTCGTCGGGGTAGTCCGGGAGGTCGACGCCCTGGGCCTGCAGCTCCTTGACGGCCGCCTTGAGCTGCGGCACCGACGCCGAGACGTTGGGGAGCTTGATGATGTTGGCCTCGGGTGTCGTCGCGAGCTCGCCGAGCTCGGCGAGGGCGTCGCCCTCGCGCTGGTCCTCCGGCAGCAGGTCGGCGAAGGCCGCGACGATCCGCCCGGCCAGGGAGATGTCGCGCGTCTCGACCTCGACCCCGGCCGCCGACGCGTAGGCCTCGATGACGGGAAGGAGGGAGTACGTCGCGAGCAGCGGCGCCTCATCGGTCAGCGTGTAGATGATCTTGGCCATGAGGGCGTCGACGCTCCTTCGCGTGGGCGGTCAGTTACCTTGACGTCAAGACAAACTGTAGCGGTCGCCTCACACCGTCCACTCAGCGTCCGCGGCATAGGCTGCCGGACATGCCCCCCGCCCGGCCGCGCGTCGCGATCGTGCACGACTACCTCACCCAGCGGGGTGGGGCGGAGCGTGTCGTCCTCTCGATGGCCAAGGCCTTCCCGGGGGCCCCGATCCACACGACCCTCTACGCGCCGGAGCAGACCTACCCCGAGTTCGCCGACCTCGACGTCCGCGTCTCGCCGCTCAACCGGGTCGGCTCCTTCCGGCGTCACCACCGCCTGGCCCTGCCCTTCCTCGTCCCCGCGACCGAGGCGATGCGCGTCGAGGCCGACGTCGTCCTCTGCTCCTCGAGCGGCTGGGCGCACGGGGTGCGCACCCACGGGGCGAAGGTGGTCTACTGCCACACACCGGCCCGCTGGCTCTACCTGACCGACGAGTACCTCGGCAGCGCCCTCTGGCGGTCGCCGCGCGGGCTCGTCTCCGCGCCGCTCTTCGGTGCGCTGCGCTGGTGGGACCGGCGCAAGGCATTCGAGGCGCACACCTACCTCGCCAACTCGACGCTCATCCGCGACCGCATCCACCGGGTCTACGGCATCGACGCCGAGGTGGTGCACCCGCCCGCCGGCCTCCACGCCGAGCACGACCACGACATGCGGCCGCCGATCAGCGGCTGGGAGCCGGGCAGCTTCGACCTCTGCGTGTCCCGCCTGCTGCCCTACAAGAACGTCGAGGCCGTCGTCGAGACCTACCGGGGGCGCACCGACCGGCTCGTCCTCGTCGGGGGCGGTCCCCTCCTCGAGCGGCTGCTCGCCTCCTTGCCGCCCAACGTCCGTCTGCTCCACGGGATCGCCGACGCCGAGCTCAGCTGGCTCTACGCGTCGTGCCGGGCGCTCGTCGCGGCGAGCTTCGAGGACTTCGGCCTGACGCCCGTCGAGGCCATGTCCTTCGGGCGCCCGGTCGTCGCGCTCCGGGCCGGCGGCTACCTCGACAGCGTCGTCGAGCCCGAGGTCGGCGTCTTCTTCGACGAGCCGACGCCCGCGGCGATCGGTGCCGCCCTCGACCGGCTGGCCTGCACGGCATTCTCCGCGTCGACGATCACGGCGCACGCGGAGCGGTTCTCGGAGGACGTCTTCGTCGAGCGGTTGCGCCAGGTCGTGCTCGCCGAGGCCGCGGCCCTGCACGACGTCCGGTCCTGAGGACGACGTCGCCCCATAGATGACTTCGAGATTCGGCTGCGCCCTGTCCTGACGTGCGGTTACTCTCTAGCCCAGGTGCCACGTGTGCTCGGGGGAGCCCACACCGGCGGTGGGAAGTGGGAGCAGTGGGGACATGACGATCATCGACTTGACGCCGGCGGCTATCGCCGAGCGAATGAGCAGGAATGCGAGACGGGCGCGCCTGTCTCCGGGCTGGCGCAGGTCCTCGACGGCGCTGCTCGACGTCTTCTTCATCCTCGCCGCCGCGGCGTTGGCCCTCGTGGGTCGCGGCCTCATCCCCGCCGCCGAGCCGGACGCGGCGCTCGCCGACCGCGCGCTCACCTACACGCCGTGGGTCGCGGCCGCGTGGCTCGCGCTCCTCGTCATCTCCGGCGCCTACCAGGACCGCGCGCTCTCCGTCGGTATCGACGAGTACCAGCGGGTCCTGCTCGCGAGCGGCCTCACGGCCGGTGGCCTGGGGGTGTTCCTCTACCTCGCCGGTGCCCAGCTCTCTCGGAGCTACTACCTTCTCCTCTTCTCCATCGGCGTGCCCGCGATCCTCTGCGGTCGCCGGGTCATGCGGCTCTTCGAGCACCGGCTCCACGTGTCCGGCCGCGTCGGCAAGCGGGTGCTGCTCGTCGGCGGCGGGGACCACCTGACCGACGCCCTGACCGTGCTCCAGCGCGAGCGCTGGCTCGGCCTGCACGCCGTCGGCGCCCTGACGAGCGACGGGGCGACCGCGGGAGACGAGGGAGCCCTCGTCCCCGTCCTCGGGAGCAAGGACGACCTCGTCCAGGTGCTCTCCGAGGCGGACATCGACTGCGTCGTCTTTGCTGAGGGGTCCTTCGGCTCCGGCGCCGAGATGCGCCGCACGGCCTGGCTCCTCGAGGGACTCTCGATCCAGATGATCGTCGTCCCCGCGCTGAGCGGCGTCTCCGGGACCCGCGTCGCGGTGCGCCCCGTCGCCGGCCTGCCCCTCATCTACGTCGAGCGGCCGCGGACCGAGCGCGCCATGCGCCTGGCCAAGCGGGTCTTCGACATCGTCGGCAGCGTCGCGGCCCTGCTCGTCTTCGCCCTTCCGATGCTCGTCGCGATGCTCGCCATCAAGCTCGACGACCGCGGCCCGCTCTTCTTCGACCAGCGCCGGGTCGGCCACAACGGGACCCAGTTCCGGTGCTTCAAGCTCCGGACGATGTGGGTCGACGCCGAGGCCCGGCTCGCCGACTACCGCCACCTCAACGACGGTGCGACCCAGCTCTACAAGTCGCGCCAGGACCCGCGGATCACCCGCGTCGGCGCGATCCTGCGCCGTTACTCCCTCGACGAGGTGCCCCAGCTGCTCAACGTCGTCCGGGGCGACATGAGCCTCGTCGGCCCGCGGCCGGCGCTCCCGAGCGAGGTCGAGGCCTACGACTCCGACGTCAACCGCCGGCTGCGCGTCAAGCCCGGTCTGACCGGCCTCTGGCAGGTCTCCGGCCGGTCGGACCTGTCCTGGGAGGACACGGTCCGGCTCGACCTCTACTACGTCGACAACTGGTCGATGTTCGCCGACATCCAGATCCTCCTCCGGACGGCCAAGGCGGTCTTCGGCGGCAGCGGCGCCTACTGACGCCCGCGGCCGGGCCGCATTCGCCCGGCTGACAGAATGACGGCCATGCCCACGACGACGACCGGCTCGACGCTGCCCCGGATCCTCTCGGGGATGCAGCCGACGAGCGACTCGCTCCACCTCGGCAACCACATCGGGGCGCTCGTCAACTGGGTCAAGCTGCAGGACGAGGCGTTCGACGCCTTCTACTTCGTCGCCAACCTCCACGCGCTCACCGTGCCGACCGACCCCGCGGTCCTGCGACACCGGACCCGGCTCACCGCCGCCCAGTACATCGCCGGGGGGGTCGACCCGGCCCGCTCGACGCTCTTCCTCCAGAGCGACGTCGCCGAGCACCCCGAGCTCGGCTGGATCTGCAACTGCCTGACCTCCTTCGGCGAGGCCAGCCGGATGACGCAGTTCAAGGACAAGGTCGCCAAGGGGCAGAACGCCAACGTGGGGCTGTTCGCCTACCCGATGCTCATGGCCGCGGACATCCTGCTCTACGACGCGGCCTACGTCCCGGTCGGCGAGGACCAGCGCCAGCACCTCGAGATCACCCGCGACGTCGCGATCCGCTTCAACCAGCGGTTCGGGGAGGACGGGCTCGTCGTCCCGGACCCATACATCCTCAAGGAGTCGGCGCGGATCATGGACCTGACCGATCCGACGTCCAAGATGTCCGGCACCAACAGCCCCGACAAGGGCCTGCTCCTGCTCTCCGACGAGGACGCGCGGCTGCGCAAGAAGGTCATGTCGGCCGTGACCGACGCCGACGGCGAGGTCCGCTACGACCCCGAGACCAAGCCCGGCGTCTCCAACCTGCTCGTCATCCACTCGTCCCTGTCCGGCTCGCGGATCGAGGAGCTCGAGCGGACCTTCTCCGGCCGCGGCTACGGCGACCTCAAGAAGGAGGTCGCCGACGTCGTCGTCGCGACCGTCGCGCCCTTCCGCGAGCGGATGACCGAGCTGATGTCCGACCCCGCCGAGCTGGACCGCATCCTCGCCGCCGGTGCCGACCGCGCGCGCGAGGTCGCGGGCCGGACGATGCGCCGGGTGCGCGAGCTCGTCGGGCTCCCGGCCCGGGCCGGCTGAGCGCCGTGCCGGTCATCGGCGTCGCCGTCGCGATCCCCGAGCCCCACGCCGCCGACCTCCAGGCCGCCCGGCAGCGGTTCGGCGACCCGCTCGCGAGCAAGATCCCGCCCCACGTCACCCTCCTGCCGCCGACCGAGGTCCCCGACGAGGCGCAGGACGAGCTCGTCGACCACCTGAGCCGGGTCGCCGCGAATGCGGGTCCCTTCCGGATCAGCCTGCGCGGCACGGGGACCTTCCGCCCCGTGTCCCCGGTCGTCTTCGTCCAGGTGGCCCGCGGCATTCCCGAGTGCGAGCTCATCGAGCGGGCGGTCCGCACCGGCCCCGTCGTCCGCGACCTGGACTTCCCCTACCACCCGCACGTGACGGTCGCCCACCACCTCGATGACGAGGCGCTGGACGCCGCCTTCGACAGTCTCGCCGACTACCGTGTGGACTTCGACGTCGTCGGCTTCGACCTCTACCACCACTTCTCCGACGACATGTGGCGCAGCGTCCGCACCTTCGACCTCGGAGGGGCGGACCGGTCGGGAGGACAGTGATGGCAGGCCCCCAGGACACCGTGGCACGACTCAAGGACTCGACGGCGTGGCGCGGCTGGACCCGCTACGGCGACGCGCGCGGCAACCTCCTCGCCGGCGGCGTCACCTACTTCTCCTTCCTGTCGATCTTCCCGGCGCTCGCCCTCGCGTTCACGATCTTCGGCATCGTCCTCCAGGACCAGCCGCAGGTCCTCGGCGACATCAAGCGCTACCTCGACGACGCGCTGCCGGGCTTCATCCAGGACGACTCCGGCAAGGGCCTGATCCCCCTGACCGTGCCGTCGGCGCAGACGCTGAGCATCACCGGCGCCATCGCCGTCGGGGGGCTGCTCTGGTCGGGCCTCGGATGGCTGTCGGCGATGCGCGACGGCATCCGGGCGATCTTCCACGCCGAGGGCAGCCCGGGCAACGCCGTGACGGCCAAGCTGCGCGACCTCGGTGTCATGGTCGTCTTCGGCGTCGGGATCCTCGCCTCGGCCGTCGTCACGGTCGTCGCCAACGCCGTCGCCCGCCTCGTCGCCGACGCGATCGGCATCGGCGGCCAGGGCTGGCTGCTCACCGCGATCGGCGTCGTCGTCGGCGCCGTGCTCGACGGTGCGCTCGTGGCCCTGCTCCTGCGGATCCTCTCCGGCGTCGACCTGCCGTGGCGGGGGCTGCGGATCGGGGCGCTCGTCGGCGGGATCGGGCTCACCCTCATCAAGGTCCTCGGGACCCGTCTCATCGCCGGCACGATGGGCAACCCCGTCTACGGCTCGATCGCGCTGGTCGTCGGTCTGCTCGTGTGGCTCAACTTCATCGCGCGGATCATCCTGCTCTCGGCAGCCCTGTCCGCGGCCGACCTGGAGGACCAGCGGGCCCTCGACCCCGACCTCTTGTCGACCGGCGCCGAGCACAAGCTGCGTGAGGGTCCCGCGCCGTCGCCGGGGGTCACCGGCCCGCGGCCCGGCGACCCCCATGCCGCGATGCTCGCGACCGCCGGCGCCCGAGCCGCCCAGGGTCTCCCGACGCTCGGCGTCCGCCAGAGCGACCGGACCACCCTCGCCGCGGGCGCGGTCCTCGGCGCCG
Source organism: uncultured Actinomycetota bacterium (assembly GCA_963752365.1). GTDB lineage: Bacteria > Actinomycetota > Actinomycetes > Actinomycetales > Dermatophilaceae > CAVVXY01. The sequence goes on along the minus strand of CAVVXY010000007.1, from coordinate 525,967 downwards.
TGGGCTCGGCCGCCGTCGGCAGCGCGGTCCGGGGCGCCTGGCGCCTCGCCCGGGGGCGCTGACCTCCCCGCCCCTGTTGCCGCGCCCCGCTCAGGCGTCGCGGCCGGCGGGGGCGCTCGGCGTCGCGAGGAGGAACTGCGGGGCGCGCCACCCCCGGTCGGCGAATGCCGCGACCACGGCCCCCGCGAGCGCGTCCTGCTCTCCCGCGCGGACGAGGGCGATCGCCGAGCCGCCGAAGCCCCCACCGGTCATCCGGGCCCCCGCCGCGCCGTGGGCGCGGGCCACCTCGACGACCGTGTCGAGCCCCGGCGCGCTCACCTCGTAGTCGTCGCGGAGGGAGGCGTGCGAGGCCCACCACGCCCCGCCGAATGCAGCGATGTCGCCGTCCGCGAGGGCGGCGGCCGCCGTCTCGGTCCGGGCGATCTCGGTGACGACGTGGCGGACCCGGCGGCGGAGCCGGTCGTCGGGGAGCCGGTCGAGGGCGTCCTGCAGCCCGTCCGGGGCCACCTCGCGCAGGGAGGCGATGCCGAGCAGGGCGACGGCCTGCTCGCAGTCGGCTCGCCGGGCCGCGTACTGGCCGTCCGCGAGCGCGTGCGGCGCGCGGGTGTCGACGACGAGCACCTGCCAGCCGTCGTCGGCGATCCGCCACGGGATCTGCGTCGTCGCGGAGTCGCGGCAGTCGAGCAGGAGGGCGTGGCCGTCGGTGCAGCGCAGCGACGCCGTCTGGTCGAGCCCGCCCGTCGAGGCGCCGACGACGACGTTCTCGGCCGTGACGGCCGCGGCGATGAGCTCCTCGGTGGTGGGCGGGTCGCCCGTGCCGAGGTCCGCCGCGGCGACGGCGACCGCGCACTCGAGCGCGGCCGACGAGGAGAGGCCGGAGCCGAGCGGGACCCGTCCGTCGACGAGGAGGTCGAGGCCGCTGTGGTGCTGGCCGTCGCGCCGCAGCGCCCAGAGGACACCGAGCGGGTAGCCGACCCAGCCGCGCGGTCGCCCCGGGCCGACCTCGTCGAGGGTCCCGTGCCACGTCCGGTCGGTCTGGAGCCCGGCGACCCGGAACTGCCCGTCGTCGCGCCGGCGCGCCGCCGCGAACGTCCGGTGCGGCAGCGCGATCGGCAGGCAGAGCCCGGCGTTGTAGTCGGTGTGCTCGCCGATGAGGTTGACCCGGCCCGGTGCGGACCAGACCCCGTCCGGCTCGGCTCCGTACCGGGCGGCGAACGCCTTGGCGAGCGCCCCCGCTGTCGCCGCGCGCTCGGGCGCGGGGAGCCAGTGGGGCGCGGCGGGCGAGGCGGTCATCTCGGCATTCAACCAGTGTGGTGGCGGCCCGGGTGGCGGCTCCGGCGGCTGAGCCAGGCCGCCGCGACGACCGCGGCGAGCAGGACGAGCCCGGCGGTCCCGCCGAGCACGGCGAGGTCCGCGCCGGCGAGCGTCGGGCGGGTCGCGACGGCGGCGGCGGCCCCGGGAGCGACCGACCCGACGGGCGTCGCGACCTGGAGCGCCGTCGTCGTCGTGGGGGTGGGCGTCGGCGTCGCCGTCGGCAGCGGCTCACCGGGGACGACGAGGTGCCCGACCGGGCGCGCCGAGCGGCCGTGCGCGAAGGCCCAGTCGAAGAGCGCCGCGGTGGGCCGCCAGCTCGAGCCGCTCTCGAGCCCGTGCATCTCGGTGACGATGTAGGTGCGCCCGCCCCGACGGACCGCGCCGACGTAGGTCCGCAGCGCCTGGTCGGTCCAGCCGTTCTTGACCCCGATCGTCCCGTCGTAGTTCCAGAGCAGGGTGTTGTGGTTGGAGAGCACGTAGGTGTCGCGGAGGACGCCGGCGGCATCGCGGAGTCGTGGCGCGGGCGTCGTCGGCTTCGTCGTCGCCGGGGTCGTGGGCCGTGCCCTGGTCGTCGTGCCGGTCGTCGGCGTCGGGGTCGCCGTGGGCACGGGCAGCCCGGGGAAGGGCGCCTGGAGCGTCGTGGAGTAGGTCCGGAATGCCTTGTCCCGCAGCGCCGCCCGCCCGAACAGCGCGAGGTCGTAGGCGCTGCTCACCTGACCGGGGGTGTCGAGCCCGGCCGGGTTGCCCGCGACCGTGTCGAGGGCCCCGAGCCGGCGCGCCTCGGCGTTCATGTCGACGACGGTCTGCTCGATGCCACCGTTGAGCCGGGAGAGGAAATAGGCGGCGTCGTTGGCCGACCCCATGAGCAGGGCCTGGAAGAGCTGCCTCCCGGAGTAGGTGAGACCGGGCACCAGGCCGATCCGGGTGCCGCCGGCCTGGGCGTCCGCGTCCTCGGCGACGTAGGAGCGGGCCGCGGACACGCGGGGGAGGAGGACGAGGGCGGTCAGCGTCTTGAGCGTGCTCGCCGGGCCGAGCCGCGCGTGCGCCGCCTTGGCCGCGATGACGTCGCCGGTGTCCGCGTCGGCGACGACCCAGGCGACGTCGCGCATGACCGGCGGGGCGGGCACGCCGGCCGGGAGGTCCGTGACGACGCCCATCGACGCGAGCCGCGGGCCGCCGACGCTCAGCTCCGGTCGGACCGTCGAGGCGGGCACGGGGAGGGTGGGGGTCGGCGGCGACGTGGCGGCACTCGCCGGCGCACCGGCACCGAGCACCGCGCAGCCGAGGACCACGGCGGCGGCGAGCAGCCGCCCGGGGTGACGACGTCGTCGCACGGGGACTCCGCGGGGCAGGGGGCACGGGCTGGCCCCACGCTACGACAGCGCGGCGGCCTCGCGGTGGATGGCCCGCTCGTAGTGCCCGACGAGCTCCTCGGTCAGCCTGGGCCACGACCGGTCGGCGACCTCGGCGAGCCCGGCCCGGCCGAGGCGGTGGCGGGCCGCGGGGTCGCGGACGAGGGGCGCGACGAGGCGGGTCAGGTCCGCGGGGTCGTCCGGCTCGAAGAGGTGCCCGGTCAAACCGTCGCGGACGAGGTCGAGCGGGCCGCCGGCCGCCGGCGCGACGACCGGCAGGCCCGTGGCCGCGGCCTCCTGGAGGGTCTGCCCGAAGGTCTCCCGCGTCCCCGTGTGGACGAACACGTCGAGCGCCGCATAGGCGACGGCGAGGTCCTCCCCGGTCCGGTAGCCGAGGAAGACCGGCGGCAGGTTGGGGCGGGTCGGGCTCGCCGCGACCGCCCGGGTCAGCGCCTCACCGACGTCGCTCCGGCTCGGCCCGTCCCCGACGAGGACGAGCCGCGTCCCGGGCAGGTGCGCGAGCGCGGCGAGCCGCTCGACCTCCTTCTCCGGCGCGAGCCGGCCGACGTAGCCGAGGAGGACCTCTCCGTGCGGCGCGATCGTCTGCCGCAGGGCGAGGGTCCGGGGGTCGTCGCGCAGGCTCGGCCGGAAGAGGGCCGTGTCGACGCCGCGGCGCCAGAGGTCGACGCGCGGAATGCCGTGCGCCCGCAGGTCCTCGACCGTCGGCTGCGAGGGGGCGAGGGTGAGGGAGGCGCGCGAATGCATTCGCCGCACCCACCGCCACGCGACCCGGGAGGTGCGCTCGCCGAGGACCCCGGTCTGTTGCGCGAGATAGCCCGGCATGTCCGTCTGGTAGATCGCGACGCTCGGGACGCGGCGCGCATGGGCGGCGCCGAGGGCGTGGGCCGAGACGACGAACGGGGAGGCGGCGTGGACGACGTCGGGCCGGAAGTCGTGGATCTCGCGGGCGATCGCGGTCGTCGGGACGCCGACGGGGAACTCGCGGACCCGGACGCGGGGGAGGGGATGGACCCGGGCTCCGGCGTACCTGGGCGGAGCAGGCCCCGGGGCGACGATGAGGCATTCGTGGCCCTGGTCGCGCAGGCTCTCGGCGACCCGGCAGACGCTCGTCGTCACCCCGTTGAGCGTCGGGAGGAAGGACTCGGTCGTGATCATGACCCGCACGTCTCCACGGTCCCGTGGCGAAGCGGTCGGGACGGCGACGTCGACATGGGCGCCGGGTGACGGGCAGGTGAGCCTTTGGGGCCGCCGACCCCGGCCGGTACCCTCACCCGGGTGAGCAATCCGACGCGGGTGTCGATCGTCAGTGGCTACTTCGGGCCGCTCCACCACGGCCACCTCGACATGATGGAGGCCGCCCGCGACCGCAACGGCCACCTCGTCGTCATCGTCAACAACGACGGCCAGCAGGCGCTGAAGAAGGGCCGCGCCATCCAGGGCGAGGACAACCGGCTCCGCATCGTGCGGGCACTGCGCTGCGTCGACGCCGCCTATCTCGCCGTCGACGACGGCCCCTCGATCGCGCGGACCCTCGACGTCGTCCGGGCCGACTACCCGGACGCCGAGCTCGAGTTCTGCAACGGCGGCGACCGGGGCGACCTGTCGGCGCTGCCCGCCGACGAGGCGGCGTCCGCCGAGCGCAACCGGATCACCCTCGTCTACGGCGTCGGCGGCACCGCCAAGGCGGACTCCTCGACACGTCTGCTCGCCGAGACGGAGCGATGAGCCGTCGAGCCCGCGCCGACGCGTAGGATGCGGGTCGCCCGGACGTCGCGAGAGCGCCGTCGAGCCGATCGGAGAGGCTTCCTCCCACCTCATGTCATCTGAAGGCGTCGACGAGCCGTCGGGCACCTACACCGAGGGCTACTTCGACACGCGCCTGGCCCAGGACCCCAACCGCGAGAAGGTCTGGGAGCACCTCTGCGCGTGGTTCGCGCGCTACGTCCCGGCGAATGCCGACGTCCTCGAGCTCGGGGCCGGCTGGTGCGACTTCGCCAACCACGTGCAGGCGGGCCGGGTCGTCGCCATGGACCTCGACGCGACCGTCGAGAAGGCGGCCGCCGCCCACGTCGAGGCCGTCGTCGGCGACTCGACCCGGCTCGACCGCTTCGCGGACGACTCCTTCGACGTCGTCTTCGCGAGCAACCTCGTCGAGCACCTGCACCGCGAGCAGTCCGACTCCCTCCTCGCCGGGGCGCGCCGCATTCTCCGTCCCGGCGGGCGGCTCATCCTCATGCAGCCGAACTTCCGGCTCAACCCAGGCCGCTACTTCGACGACTTCACCCACGTCTCGGTCTTCACCGACGCCTCGCTGCAGGACTACCTCGTCGCGAGCGGCTTCACGATCGAGCGGGCCTACCCGCGGTTCATGCCGCTCACCCTGAAGTCCCAGGGCTCGCGGCTCACCTTCCTCGTCCCGCACTACCTGCGCTCCCCGATCAAGCCGCTCGCCGGGCAGATGCTCGTCGTCGCCAACCCGAGGAAGGGCTGAGGCCGCATGTGGCGCGACCGGACGCTTGCCGTCGTCCTCCCGACGTACAACGAGAAGGACAGCATCGCCGAGTGCTGCCGCCGCTTCGAGGCGCTGCCCGAGGTCGACAAGGTCATCGTCGTCAACAACAACGCCGCCGCCGGCACCTCCGAGGAGGTCGCGACGACCGGCGCGATCGAGGTCGTCGAGACGAGGCAGGGCTACGGCGCCGCGATCAAGCGCGGGCTGAGCGAGGCCGGGACCGACCTCGTCGCCGTCTGCGAGCCCGACGGCACGTTCGCGCCGGAGGACCTGACCAAGCTGCTCGCCTACATGACCGAGTGCGACGTCGTCATCGGTTCGCGGACCGTCCAGAACTTCATCTGGGACGGCGCCAACATGGGCTGGTTCCTCCAGTGGGGCAACTGGGCCGTCGCCAAGCTCATCGAGGTGCTCTACAACACGAGCTACCTGTCCGACGTCGGCTGCACCTTCCGGGTCATGACGGCCGCCGAGGCGCGGCACATCCTCGACCGCTCCAGGCTCGACGGCTCGGCCTTCGGCCTCGAGATGCTCCTGCTCAGCGTCATCCGGCGCGCGCGGATGGTCCAGGTCCCGGTCAACTACCACCCCCGCGTCGGCGTCTCCTCGGTCACCGGGGACCTCGGCAAGACGGTGAGCCTCGGCCTGGAGATGATCCGGCTCGTCGTGCGAATGCGGCTGCGCTCGGGCCGCCTACGAGGCGGGCGCGTCGGGCGCTGACCCCCGCCGCTCGGGGTGGTCGTGGTGCAGGGAGTGCTCGACGACCTCGGAGAGGCCGCTGCCGTCGGACTCCTCGTTGAAGACGTGGTTGCGGTAGGCCCAGAAGCGGAAGAGCGTCGCGAGGCCGAAGCCCACGACGTTGGCCGAGACGTTGTCGGCGAGCGGGCTCCGCAGGCCGAGCCCGTAGTGGCTGACCCACAGGCAGAGCAGGGCGATGAGCGTCCCGACCGCCGCGACGACCGCGAAGAGGAGCAGCTCGCGGCCCGCTCGGCTGCGGCGCGTGTGGCGGAAGGTCCAGTAGCGGTTGCCGAGCCACGCCACGAGCGTCGCCGCGGCGCCGGAGACGACCTTTGCGGTCAGCGGGTAGGCATGGAGCGGGCCTTCGCCGCCGGCGTAGCGGAGCAGATTGAAGCCGCCCACGTCGGTGAGGAAGCCGAGGGCGCCGACGATCCCGAAGCGGACGAGCTGACCCAGCCACGCGGCATTCGGCGAAGGGGGCGACGACACGTCGTCACGGTAGCCCGTGCCACTCCTCGGCGGCGGACGAGCCACTCCGATATGACCGGTAGAATTCGGTTCGACATGACGACGACCCCGACCCTCGCGACCCTCGTCGGGGACCTCTCCGAAGCCGTCGGTGCCCTCGAGACCGAGCTCATCGACTTCCGGCGCGACCTGCACGCGCACCCGGAGCTGTCCCACGGCGAGATCCGGACGACCGCCCGCGTCACCGACCGGCTCGAGGCGGCCGGCATCCGGACGCGGGCGCTGCCCGGCACCGGGCTCGTCGCCGACCTCGGGGCCGAGCAGGCGAGCTTCCGGGTCGCTCTCCGGGCCGACCTCGACGCCCTCCCCGTGCGCGAGCGCACCGGGCTGCCGTGGTCCTCGACGGTGCCGGAGACCTGCCACGCCTGCGGGCACGACGTCCACACGACGGCGGTCCTCGGCGCCGGTCTGGCCCTCAAGAGCCGGGAGCACGTCCTCCGCGAGCTCGGCGTCGGCGTCCGGCTCGTCTTCCAGGCCGCGGAGGAGGTCATCCCCGGCGGCGCGCAGTCGGCGATCGCGGCGGGGGCCCTCGAGGACGTCGACGCCTGCTACGCCATCCACTGCGACCCGAGCCTCGACGTCGGCAAGGTCGGTCTCCGCGAGGGGCCGATCACCGCGGCCTGCGACTCGGTCACCGTCCGCCTCTCCGGCCGCGGTGGCCACACCTCGCGGCCGCACCTGACCGAGGACCTCGTCTTCGCGCTCGGCAAGGTCGTGACGGAGGTGCCGGCGGCCCTGTCGCGGCGCCTCGACCCCCGCGCCGGCGCGGCCCTCGTCTGGGGTGTCATCGAGGCGGGCCGGGCCGCCAACGTCATCCCCTCGAGCGGGATGGTCCAAGGCACCCTGCGGATGCTCGACGTCAACACCTGGCAGACCGTCGGTCCGATCCTCGACGACATCGTCGCCAAGGTCGTCGCGCCCTACGGCGTGAGCGCCGTCGTCGAGCGGATCCGGGGCGTGCCGCCGGTCGTCAACCACAAGGACGCCGTCACCGCCCTCGGCCTGGCGGCGATGGGCGTCGGGACCGCGCCGGTCACGACGCAGCAGTCGCTCGGCGGCGAGGACTTCGCGTGGTACCTGAGCGCGACGTCCGGCGCGATGGCCCGGCTCGGGACGCGGTCCCCGGGCGGCCGCACGTACGACCTGCACCAGGGTGACCTCGTCGTCGACGAGCGGGCCGTCGCCGGCGGCGCGCGTCTCCTCGCGGCCGTCGTCGCGCACGTCATCAAGCCCCAGGCGACCTGACCCGAAGCAGTCGGAGCGGCATTCGGCGCGTGACATGCTGGGCCCGTGCCCGCTGCCATCGCCGTCGACTGGGAGCTGCTGCGCGATGCCGCCAAGGAGGCGATGTCGCAGGCGTATGCGCCCTACTCCCGTTTCAAGGTCGGTGTCGCCGCCCTCGTCGACGACGGCCGTGTCGTCACGGGCTGCAACGTCGAGAACGCCTCCTACGGCCTGGGGCTCTGCGCCGAGTGCGGGCTCGTCTCCGAGCTCCACCGGACCGGCGGCGGACGCCTCGTCGCCGTCTTCTGCGTCGGCGCCGACGGGGAGCCGCTCATGCCGTGCGGCCGCTGCCGGCAGCTCCTCTGGGAGCACGGTGGCGCCGAATGCGTCCTCGCGACCCCCGAGGGCCCGCTCACCCTGCGCGAGGTGCTGCCCCAGGCATTCGGCCCGGAGGACCTGTCGCTCCACCAACCGTGAGCCGCCGCCGCTCCGGCACTGCCATGATGGCCGCGTGACCGAATCCTTCGACGCCGTCGACGTCATCATCGCCAAGCGGGACCGCCACGAGCTCTCCGACGACCAGATCGACTGGGTCATCGACGCGTACACCCGCGGGGTCGTCGCCGAGGAGCAGATGAGCGCCCTGAACATGGCGATCCTGCTCAACGGGATGAACCGTCGCGAGATCTCCCGCTGGACCAATGCGATGATCCGCAGCGGGGAGCGGATGGACTTCTCCTCGCTCTCGCGGCCGACGGCCGACAAGCACTCGACGGGCGGCGTCGGCGACAAGATCACCCTGCCGCTCGCGCCCCTCGTCGCGGTCTTCGGCGTCGCCGTCCCGCAGCTGTCCGGCCGCGGGCTCGGACACACCGGTGGCACCCTCGACAAGCTCGAGTCGATCCCCGGCTGGCAGGCGGCCCTGTCCAACGAGGCGATGCTCGCCCAGCTCGACGACGTCGGCGCCGTCATCTGCGCGGCGGGCTCCGGCCTGGCCCCGGCCGACAAGAAGCTCTACGCCCTCCGCGACGTGACCGGCACGGTCGAGGCGATCCCGCTCATCGCCTCCTCGATCATGAGCAAGAAGATCGCCGAGGGGACCGGGGCGCTCGTCCTCGACGTCAAGGTCGGGTCCGGCGCCTTCATGAAGAACGAGGCCGACGCCCGCGAGCTCGCGCGGACGATGGTCGACCTCGGCACCGACGCGGGCGTCAAGACCGTCGCCCTCCTGACCAACATGCAGACGCCGCTCGGCCTGACCGCGGGCAACGCCCTCGAGGTGCGCGAGTCCGTCGAGGTGCTCGCCGGAGGTGGCCCGCAGGACGTCGTCGAGCTGACCGTCGCGCTCGCGCAGGAGATGCTCGCCTGCGCCGGCCGCGACGGCGAGGACGTCGCGGCGGCGCTCTCCGACGGCCGCGCGATGGACGCCTGGAAGCGGATGATCCGCGCCCAGGGCGGCGACCCGGACGCCGAGCTGCCGACGGCCGGCGACTCGCACGAGGTGCTCGCCCCGGCCGACGGTGTCCTCACCCAGCTCGACGCCTACGCCGTCGGGGTCGCCGCGTGGCGCCTCGGCGCCGGTCGCGCGCGCAAGGAGGACCCGGTCCAGGCGGGCGCGGGCATCGAGATCCACGCCAAGCCCGGGGCGACGGTTCGCGCCGGCGAGCGGCTCATGACCCTGCACACGGACACGCCGGACCGCTTCGAACGCGCCCTCGCGGCCCTCGAGGGTGGGTACACGATCGCACCCGAGGGGTCGCGCCCCGACCTGCTCCCGCTGATCGTCGACCGCATCGCCTGATGCGGGTCTGGCAGCTCAAGGCCGTCACGGCGCTCCACCGGGGCGTCTTCGACCTGACCCGCGGTCGGCTGCTCGGGCGGATGGTCGGAATGCCGGTCTACAAGGTGACGACGCGCGGGCGCCGGTCGGGGCTCCCGCGCGACACGATGCTCACGGCGCCGCTCGTCGACGGCGACCGCGTCGTCCTCGTCGCGTCCTACGGCGGTCACCCGACCCATCCGCTCTGGTACCAGAACATTCTCGCCGACCCGCGCATCGTCCTGACCGGCGCCGGCCGTCGCCGCGAGATCACGGTCCGCACGGCGAATGCCGACGAACGCGCCGCGCTCTGGCCGCGGGTCGAGGCGGCGTACGACGGCTACCGCCAGTACCAGACCCGGACCGAGCGGGAGATCCCCCTCGTCATCTGCGAGTGAGGGCCCGTGCACCGCTGCGGCGCGTGCCCCGGGGGCCCGCGGTCGTCAGCGGCTCGGCGGCACCTTGTTGAGGGTGCACACGAAGTACTTGACGATCCCGTCGTCGACGAGGGTGCCCGCGGCCATCGCCGCGCGGACCTCCGTCGCGGAGTCCAGGACGCCGTCGTGGTCGAGGTCGCCCGACGCGAGGGCGGCCGGGTAGCCGCTCGGGGTCGACACCTTGTGCACCTGCCACCGGCCGCCGTTGAAGCCGCGGTCCCCGGGCGCTGCCGTCGCGACGCTCCGCTGGGGCCCGAAGAAGTTGTAGATCGTGTCCCACGCGTGGTCGGGGGCGCCCGTGCCGGACAGGTCGGTCGGGGTCGCGACCGTCCGGTAGAGGACGTGGTCGACGTAGATGACTCCCTGGTCGGTCACTCCGGCCGCGGCGGCTCCACCGGCGAACGCCACGGCGGCGGCGCACGCTCCGAATGCTGCGCCCAAGACTCGAACTCGACTGTGCGACATGCTTCCTCACTCTCTCGCCGGTCGCCCTGACCGGTCTCCACCAGTGAAGTCGCAACGCCCGCCCAGGTCCATGTCACCGCGGTGACGCGGTCCTTACGACGCGATGACGCGACCCGTCAGAATGTGCGGTGGCTCCGGGTGCCTCGGGCTGCCCGCGGGGGATAGCGTCGGGAGCCGGCCGGCGACGACGACGAGAGGGTGGATCAGCATGGACGTGACCGAGGTGATCCTGCACCAGCACGGAGAGCAGCGCCGCATGTTCGCGATGCTCGAGGAGTGGCCGCGCGACGACGCCGACGGGCTCGCCGCGCTCTGGAAGCGGCTGGAGATCCTCCTCGAGGTCCACGCCGAGGCCGAGGAGCTGCACTTCTATCCCGAGCTCGTCCGGCTCGGGCACGGCGGTGGGGACGCGGACTCGGTCGAGGAGGAGGTCGTCGACGCGATCAAGGACCACAACGAGATCCGCGAGGCGATCCGCTCGGTCCACCGGTGCAGGGCCGGGAGCGACAAGTGGTGGGAGGCCGTGACGGCTGCCAATGTCGCGAACAGCGACCACATGGCCGAGGAGGAGCGGCAGGACCTCACCGACTTCCGCGAGCAGGCCTCGCTCCAGCTCCGGCACGCCCTCGCGATCCGGCTGCTCCGCCACGAGGCCGAGCACTGGGCGACCGGGACCACGCCGGTCGACAAGAGCCCCGAGGGCTTCGTCGAGGCCAACGAGGAGTGACCCTCGGCCCGGACCGGTCACGACCGATCCGGAGGGCCCGGCGGCGCACCCTAGAGTGTGGCCATGCCTGAGCTCTACACCTCGCCGACCCGCATCCCGGTGCCCGGCGGCAAGGTCATCGCCGAGCACGTCGGCCGGGTCAACACCGGCGACGAGCAGATCTCGATCGCCCACATGACGGCGCCGGCCAACTGGAGCGAGCCCTTCCAGTCGCCCGCGTTCGACGAGTGGACCCTCGTCCTTCGTGGCTCGGTCATCGTCGACCACGACGGCGGCCGCTTCGAGGTCGACGCCGGCCAGACCGTCCTGACCCGGGCTGGGGAGCGGATCCGCTACTCGTGCGGCGACGACGGCGCGGAGTACGTCGCCGTCTGCCTCCCCGCATTCGCCCCCGAGACGGTGCACCGCGAGGGGGAGGCATGAGCGGCGACCTGGACGACGACATCGCCCGCGCCCCCAAGGTGCTCCTCCACGACCACCTCGACGGCGGCGTCCGGCCCCAGACGGTGCTCGAGATCGCCGACGAGATCGGCTACGACGCCCTGCCCGCCGACGGCGCGGACGGCCTCGCCCAGTGGTTCCGGGAGAGCGCGGACAGCGGCTCGCTCGTGCGCTACCTCGAGACCTTCGACCACACGGTCGCCGTCATGCAGACGCCCGACGGCCTGCGCCGCGTCGCGCGCGAGTGCGCGATCGACCTCGCCGCCGACGGCGTCGTCTACGCCGAGAGCCGCTACGCCCCCGAGCAGCACCTCCAGCGCGGGCTGACCCTCGAGCAGGTCGTCGAGGCCGTGACCGAGGGCTTCCGCGAGGGCGCGGAGGAGGCTGCCGCGGCCGGTCATCCGATCGTCGTCCGCCAGCTGCTCACCGCGATGCGGCACGCCGCCAAGTCGACCGAGATCGCCCAGCTCGCCGTCCGCTACCGCGACCGCGGGGTCGCCGGCTTCGACATCGCCGGCGCGGAGGCGGGCTACCCACCGACCCGGCACCTCGACGCCTTCGAGTACCTGAGCCGGGAGAACGCGCACTTCACGATCCACGCCGGCGAGGCATTCGGCCTCCCGTCGATCTGGGAGGCGATCCAGTGGTGCGGCGCCGACCGGCTCGGACACGGCGTCAGGCTCGTCGACGACATCACGGTCCACGGACGGACCGTCACCGACGACGTCGCGGCCGCGATCGCCGCGGACCCCTCGGACGTCGTCCTCGGGCTCCTCGCCGCCTATGTGCGCGACACCCGGATCCCGCTCGAGATGTGCCCGTCGTCCAATGTCCAGACCGGCGCGGCCGCCTCGATCGCCGAGCACCCGATCACCGTCCTCAAGGACCTGCGCTTCCGGGTGACGCTCAACACCGACAACCGGCTCATGTCCGACACGACGATGAGCAAGGAGATGCGGCTGCTCGTCGAGGACGCCGGCTGGACGCTCGACGACATGCGCTGGGTGACGGTCAACGCGATGAAGTCGGCGTTCCTGCCCTTCGACGAGCGGCTCGCGCTCATCGAGGACGTCATCAAGCCGGGGTACGCCGCGCTCGGCGCTCCCTGACCGATCCGCTCCTCAGTCCTCGCCGCGCCCGACGTAGCGGTCGCGCAGGGACTGCTCGCGGCCGAGCCGGAGCGCGTCGCGCCGCCGGCGCTCGTCGAGGATCGCGGCGAGGACGTACTCGCGGTGCCAGCCGGGCGGCGGCATCGGCGCGACCCGGCGCAGGGCGTCGCCGAGCAGCTGCGCGCCGAGCTGGTCCCGCGCCGCGGGGTGCATCTGGGCCGCCCGGTCGAGGAACTGCCGGATCGCCAGGGAGAGCCCGCTCGGGAGCGCGGCGATGTCGGCCTGACGCGCCCACGCCATGAGCGCCGGGGGGCCGAACGGCGGGGACGACATCCGCACCGCAAAGCGCTCGGCGATGACGTAGGTCCCGGTCATGAGGTCGCCGATCCGCTGCCCGCGGGGGGTGAGGATCGCGCAGATGAGCGCCGGGCCGCCGAGGGACACCCAGATCTCGACCCAGGCGGTCAGGGCGCGGCCGAGGGACTGGCGACCGGTGATCGGGCCGCCGTCGTCGCGGACCGTGCGGAGGCCGAGCGCGAGCTTGCCGAGGGACTTGCCGCGGGTCGCCGTCTCCACCGCGGTCGGGATCGCGACGGTCAGGAGGACGAGGATGAGCAGGACGACGATCCGCTGGACGGCGCCAGAGGTGTTCTCGACGCCGAGCCACGTCGCGACGAGCCAGAGCAGGACACCGGCCACGACCGTCGCCAGCGTGTCGATGAGGCGCGCACCGACCCGGAAGACGACCCCGGCGACCGGCAGCTCGACGGCGACGCCCTCGCCGGTCACCTGCTCCTCGCGGGCGTAGCCGGCCCGGTAGCCCCCCGTCGCCTGCGTCATGCGGCCAGCCTACGGGCGGCCCCCGCGCGGGGCGCACCTAGAGTGGCGGCGTGGACCTCGACGCATTCGTCGCCGCCAACCGGCCCCGCTGGGTGCGGCTCGACGAGCTGCTCCGCCGGCGGCGGCTCAGCGTCGCCGAGGCCGACGAGGTGCTCGACCTCTACCAGCGCACCTCGACCGACCTGTCCGTCGTCCGCACCGAGAGCCCCGACCCCTCGCTCGTCCAGTCCCTGTCCGGCCTGCTCACCCGCGCCCGGGTCGTCACCGGGTCGACCCGGACCTCCTCGGTCGCCGAGGTCGCACGTTTCTTCGTCGAGACCTTCCCCGCGCTGCTCTACCGGACCCGGCGCTGGTGGATCGCGACGTTGCTCGTCAACGTCGTCGTCGCATTCGCCATCGGGGCCTACGTCGCCCGGCACCCCGAGACCTACGCGCAGGTGCTGACCAGGGACCAGATCGACCAGCTCGTCTACACCGACGTCGAGGGCTACTACAACGAGTACGCCCACCACGAGTTCGCGGCGTCGGTCTGGGTCAACAACGCGTGGGTGTCGGCGCAGTGCATCTTCTTCGGGATCCTCGGCTTCCCGGTGATCTCGCTGCTCTGGTCCAACGTCCTCAACGTCGGGGTCATCGGCGCGCTCATGGCCGAGCACGACCGGCTCCCGCTCTTCCTCGGGCTCATCCTCCCGCACGGGCTCCTCGAGCTGACCTGTGTCTTCGTCGCGGGCGGCACCGGGCTGCGGCTCTTCTGGTCGTGGATCGCGCCGGGGCCGATGACGCGGATGCAGAGCTTCGCGCGGGCGGGTCGGCAGGCCATCGCGGTCGCGATCGGGCTCGCCGGAGTGCTCCTCGTCTGTGGCCTCATCGAGGGCTTCGTCACGCCGTCCGGCCTGCCGCCGTGGGTCAAGCTGTCGATCGGTGCCCTCGCCGAGGCCGCCTTCTTCGCCTACGTCTTCACCCTCGGCCGCCGGGCCACCCGCGCCGGCGTCACCGGCGACCTCGGCCGCCGCGACCTCGGCGACCTCGCCCCCGTCGCCGCCTGAGGGGGACTCGGACAGTCCGCCCGGTGAGCAGCGGGCGCGACTCGCGGCAAGCGCGCGCGTCGCAAGCTACGCGCCTGTGTCCAAGTTCGACGGAAGTATGTGTCGACCTCACGCACAGGTGGCGAGCTCGTCGACGCCCCCCAGCCGACCAGCCCGACCCCTCACAGCAGGCCCTGGGCCTTGAGGGCGAGGTAGTGGTCGGCGAGCTTGACCGGGAGGTCGTCGGGAGAGGCGTCGAGGACGGTGACGCCGAGGCGGCCGAGGGCGTCGCTGGTCCGCCCTCGCAGGCGGGTCGTCCGCTCCGCCGCGGCCGCGTCGTGCACCTCGGCGACGCTCGACCGGGCTCGGCGCATGCGGTCGAGCTCGGGGTCGGCGACCGAGGCGATGACGACGCGGTGGTGGGCGGTCAGCGCGGGGATGACCGGGAGGAGGCTCTCCTCGACGGCGGCCGGCTCGAGCGGGGTGAGCAGGACGACGAGACCGCGCCGGTTGCCGCGCCGGGTCACCTCGCTCGCGAGCATCGGCCAGTCGCACTCGACGAGCGCGGGCTCGATCGTCGACAGCGCGTTGATCATCTCGTGGAGCAGCTCGGCCCGGTCGTGCCCGCTGACGCGCGCGCGGACGACCCGGTCGCCCGCGACGAGCTCGACCCGGTCCCGGGCCCGGGACGCGAGGGCGCCGAGGAGGAGCGCGGCGTCCATCGCGGCGTCGAGTCGCGGCTCGTCGTCGATCCGGCCGGCGCTCGTCCGCGAGGTGTCGAGGACGAGGACGACCCGGCGGTACTGCTCGGGCTGCCACGTGCGCACGACGAGGTCGCGCCGTCGGGCCGTCGCCCGCCAGTCGATGCTCCGGACGTCGTCGCCGTCGACGTAGTCGCGCAGCGAGTCGAACTCGGTGCCCTGCCCCCGGGTCCGCACCGCCGATCGCCCGTCGAGCTGGCGGAGACGGTTGAGCCTGCTCGGGAGGTGCCGTCGCGCCGCGAACGGGTGGAGGGCGCGAATGCGGCCGCCGACGTCGAGGGAACGCTGCCGGGCCGCGATCCCCAGGGGCCCGTCGAGGCGGACCGTGACGAGGTCGGCGAGGCGGTCGCCACGCCGGGTCGGCGTCAACGGGGTCCGGACCGCGATGCGTTCGCCGCCGGCGACGTCCAGCGGGTGCCGGTTGTCGCCGGTGCCCGCCGACGGCTGCCAGGCGTCGCGGAGGATGCCGCGGGCCCGTCGGGAGGTGGGGTTCTGGACGAGCAGGGTCGTCGACGACGACTCGCCGACCCGCACCTGCCCGACCGGCTGGCGGCTCAGGTGGAGGCGTTCGGGCCGCGGCGCGAGCCACGCGTCGAGGACGAGCAGGACGACGACCACGAACGCCCACCACCAGACCGTCGACGGCGCCGGCCACGCGAGGAGGGCGGCGAGGCCGACGGCGATCAGCCACAGGGCCCGGGGACGCACGGCCATGCGGGTCAGCGGGGGACGGGCACGGAGGCGAGCGCGGAGTCGAGGATGGCGGCGACGCCGACGCCCTCGAGCTCGGCCTCGGGGCGGAGGGCGAGGCGGTGGGCGAGGGTCACCTGGGCGAGCTGCTTGACGTCGTCCGGAGTCACGTAGGTGCGGCCGTTGAGCCACGCCCACGCGCGGCTCGTCGTCATGAGCGCGGTCGCGCCGCGGGGGCTCACGCCGAGCGAGAGCGACGGGGACTGCCGGGTCGCCCGGGCGATGTCGACGACGTAGCCGGCGACGTCGGGGGAGATGTCGACCTGCCGGACGGCGGCCGTCCCGGCGGCGAGGTCGGCGGCGCTCGCGACCGGCCGCACGCCCGCGGCGGCGAGGTCGCGGGGGTCGAAGCCGGTCGCGTGCCGGCGGAGGATCTCGACCTCGTCCTCGCGCGGCGGGAGGGGCAGCGTCACCTTGAGGAGGAACCGGTCGAGCTGCGCCTCGGGCAGCGGGTAGGTCCCTTCGTACTCCACGGGATTCTGCGTGGCCGCGACGAGGAACGGGTCGGGCAGTGGACGCGGCTCGCCGTCGACGCTCACCTGCCGCTCCTCCATCGCCTCGAGGAGGGCGGACTGGGTCTTGGGGGGCGTCCGGTTGATCTCGTCGGCGAGCAGGAGGTTGGTGAAGACCGGCCCCCGCCGGAAGGAGAAGTCGCTCGTCCGGTTGTCGAAGACGAGCGAACCGGTCAGGTCGCCCGGCATGAGGTCGGGCGTGAACTGCACCCGCTTGGTCTCGACGGCCAGGGCTGCGGAGAGCGTCCGGACGAGGAGCGTCTTGGCGACGCCCGGCACGCCCTCGAGGAGGACGTGGCCCCGGGCGAGCAGGGCGATGAGAATGCCGGTCACCGCCGCGTCCTGCCCGACGACCGCCTTGCCGACCTCGGCGCGGAGCGCGCTGAGCGCCTCTCGAGCCCGGTCCGCGCTCGACGTCGGCTCGTCGTGCACGGCTGGGTCCTGGGTCTGCTCGGTCATGGGCGGGTCACCTTGTCCTCGAGGTCGGTCAGCTGCTGGGCGCATCGGATGAGGGCCGCGTCGGAGTCCTCGACGGGGTCGAGGAGGATCGCGCGAATGCGTTCTGGCGCAAGCCCGCTGGCGCGGGCCACGGCGTCGACGAGCGCGTCCGCGTCGACGCCGGACCGGCCCAGGCCGAGCTGGCGGGTGAGGCGCCGGGTCGTCCCGGCGCGGAGGATCTGGACGGACCTGCCCCGGTCGGCGGCCCGCCGGTAGAGACGCCCCCGCCCTTCTGTCGTCTCGGAGGCGCGCACGACGACGGGGAGCGGCTCGGTGACGACGCGGCCGAGGCGGCGACCCTGGATGAGGGCGAGCAGTCCGACGCCGAAGGCGAGGAGGGTGACGAGCGGCCCGAACCACCCGGGCAGCTGGAGTCCCTGCGGCGGACCGGTCCCGGCATCCGCGAGGTCGGAGGCACCCGGGTGGTACCAGACGAGCCTCTGGGTGGAGCCGAGCAGCCGGAGCGCAGCGGCGGCATTCGCCTCGCGGATGATGGATTCGTTCTGGAGCATCGCCCCGAACCCGACGATCCACGTCTCGTGCCCGCTGAGGAGGTCGCGCGCTGCGATCCCGTAGGCCTCGCCGTTGGTGAAGCAGCCGGTCCAGCTGCCGTCCTCGAACTCGTACGACGCGGTCGACGGTGACAGCCCCTCGCCGGCGCGGATCACCGGCAGCGGGCAGGCACCCGCCGTCCCGGTGACGCTCCGCGGCCGGCTGGTCGCGGCGATGCCGAGCCCGTCGAGGACCTGCTGGCGCGGGAGGACGACGACGATCCGAGCCGCCTGCGAGGTCGCCTCGTCCAGTCGCTCGAGGGCTTCGTCGCCGAGGTTGTTGGGGGCGGTGACGACGACCGTCGTCGTCGCGTCGGCGCCGGCGTCCTCGAGGTCGCCGATCCGTCGGACGACGTCGACCTCGACGCCGTGGTCGGCGAGGACGCGAGCGACCGCGCGGGCTCCCGTCGGCGTCGCCGCGTCGGGGTCGAATGCGGTCGCCGCCGGAGGCGTCCCGAGGGTGAGGAGCCCGAGGATGACGATCGTCGTGAGGAGCAGAGCACCCCAGAGCGCCGGAGCGCGCCAGCGTCGGATGCGGCCGCCGGACCCGGTGGCGAGCGCCTCCTCCTCGGCGTGGCCCGGCTCGACGGTCGGAGCGGCGCTCAGAGGGCGGCTCACCGGCCGGCCCCCCGTCCGGCGGGCGCTGCGGTGGCCGGCGCGGGCGCGACGGCGCCGAAGTCCGGCCGAGTCCCGGCCACGGCGGCGTCGGTGGCGACCACCTGGCGGGCCGCGGCCTCGTCGGCGGAGAGGTCGCCGTAGAAGACGTCGTCGAAGGTCCGCGACGACCGGTCGAGCGCGGCCCGGTGGGTCGGGAACGCCGGTCCGAGCAGGGCCGCGACCTCGTGCGCGGTCCGGCCCGGGAGGTCGTCGAGGACGGTGCGCTCGATCGCCGCACGCGCGATCGCCCGGAAGCCGGCGACGACGGCGGCATTCCACCGGCTCTCCGCGAGCGCGGACGCGGCGTCCGCCCGGTGCTCGGCGGCCGACCGTTCGTCGCCGTCGAGCACGCCGGTTCGCGCCCCACGCCGACCGCGGACGCGGCCCTCGGGTCGGAAGCCCCGGAGCAGGCCGAGGACGACGACGGCGATGAGCGCGACGACGACCAGGAAGACGAGGAAGCGCAGGATGGAGCCGGTCGCCCCGAGCCCGCCACTGCCGTCGAAGAGGTCGGCGATCCGGTCGACGACCCAGCGGAGCGCTCGTTGGAACCAGCCCGGCCGGTCGGAGTAGGCGCTCTGGGCGAGCTCCTCGCGCAGCCACGCGCGCGCCTCGTCGGCGGTCGGGTCGAGCGGCGGGCCGTCGGCGGTCAGCACGCCCGGTCAGCCGTCCTGACCCTGCGCGGCCCGCATGAGCGCGACGTCCAGGCCCTCCTTGCGCATCCGCTGGTCGACGTAGAGCAGCGCGTCGACCCCTGCGGAGAAGGGCGTCGTGAGGATGCCGGCGAGGACGGTGGCGAATGCGGACGCGAAGACCCCCCACGTGATGAGGTCGCCCGAGGTCGCCCCGGCGCTCGTCAGGACCTGGTCGGCGATCCTGGTGATGGGCAGCGAGATGACCGTCGACACGATGCCGATGACGATGGCGGTGAGGAACCGGATGCCGAAGATCCGCCAGAACTGCCCGCGGGTCAGGGCCCAGCTCCGCTTGATGGCCGTGAGCGGGCCCGCCTCCTCCAGGACGGTGGCGCTCGTCGCGAAGGCCGTCCTGACCCAGGCGAGGACGAACCACACGAAGATGGCGAAGAAGCCGAAGAAGCCGAAGAGGCCCACGACGGCGCCGCTGTCGCTCGAGGCGACCAGGGCGATGAAGACGATGAGGAAGACGATGAACGGGGCGAGGAAGAGGAGCACCGTGAGGACGACGGTGCCGAGCAGGGGCAGGAGGCGGCGCCTGGTCCCGGCCCAGACCTGCGCCGGACCGACCCGCCGGCCGATCGCGCCCTGCCCGATGACCCACACCATGAAGGCCGCGGTCACGAGGACGACGAGACCCTGCGCGAGGTTGGGCAGCGCCGACCCGAGCGCGGTCGCGAGCTCGTCGCTCTGGCCCGGGTCCAGCCCCTCGAGGTCGAAGGATCCCGACCGGGCCCACCAGATCCCGATCGCGGTGGCCGGGATGACGGCGATCGCGGTGACGAGCAGGCCGAGTCCGAGGGTCGCGGCGAGGTTGCCGCGGATCGTCGCGACGACGCCGCCGAAGATGTCGCTCATCGTGAGCGGTCGGAGCGGGATGGTCCCGGGCCGGTAGTCGGAGTAGGTCGGGTTGCGCCAGTCCTGCGGCGGTCCGGGCTGCTGGTGGCCACCCGGCTGCTGGTAGCCGCCCGACCCCTGGCCACCCGGCGGGACGGGGCCGGGCGCCGGGGGAGGTGGCGACTGCGACCAGCCACCGGGCGGGATCGGCCGGGTCTGCCCGGCCTGCGGCACGGGCTGGGTCGGGTCGGCGCCGGACGGTGGCACCGGTCGGTCGTCGCTCATCTGGTCCCCCTCGCTGGCGGCGGCTCGGTGTCGGGCAAATCTAGTCGGTGCGGGGCGCCCCGGCGCCACCGAGGTGGGCGAGGACCTCCTCTGGCGAGGCGACCGTCCCGCCGAGCCGGACGGCGCGCGCGACGACCTGTGGCTCCTCGCGCATGAGGCCGATGCCACGGCGGACGAGGACGACCGGCGGCTTGCGTCGCTCGCGGAGGTCGCGCACGAGCCGGAGCAGGAAGGTGAGCCGGCGGTCGCGACACACGACGTAGGCGGCGTGGAGCAGGCCGCGCTCGCGGAGCGGGCCGACGAGCTCGGCGGCGAAGATCCCCTCGGCGAGGACGAGGTCGGCGGCGTCGCAGACCACCTGCGTCGACCCCGTCGCCCGGCTCGTCGACAGGTCGTAGGTCGGGACGGTCGTGACCCCGTCCCGGACCAGCGCGTCGAGCGCGGCGACCGCGGCGTCCGCATTCCAGCTCGCCGGGTCGTCCCAGTCGACGATCCCGAGCTCGGCACTCCGCGGCATCGCCGGGTCGTCCTCGTCGCGGTAGAAGTCGTCGAGGCGGACGATCGGCCACCCGTGCCCTGCGTGGAGGCGGGCGGCGAGCCGGGACTTGCCGGCACCGCTCGGGCCCGAGAGGAGGACGACCCGTGCGCGCGAGGCGACGGGCACGTTCAGCGGCCCTTGGGGTGCCAGACGGTCTTGGTCTCGAGGAATGCGGTCATCCGCATCATGTCCGGGGTCGCCGTCCAGTCCTCCTCGACCGCGTCGGTCCCGGTCCCCGCCGGCCGGCGGACCCGCTTGAGGTTCTCGGCGGCGGCGAGCTCGAGCTCGCCCCAGTCGACGTCCGTGCCGGCGACGCCGGTCAGGTCGATGCCGTTGACGTCGCGGTGGCTCGCGAGCCACGGGGAGATCTCGGCGGCCGAGCCGGTGATGAGGTTGACGACCCCACCGGGGACGTCGGAGGTCGCGAATGCCTCGGCGAGCGCGATCGCCGGTGTCGGTCGGGCGTAGGAGGTGACGACGACGGCCGTGTTGCCGGTCGCGATGACCGGGGCGACGACGCTGACGAGGCCGAGCAGGGATGACTCCTGCGGGGCGAGGACGGCGACGACCCCGGTCGGCTCGGGGGCGGAGATGTTGAAGTAGGGCCCGGCGACGGGGTTGATCCCGCCGAGGACCTGGGCGACCTTGTCCGTCCACCCGGCGTACCAGACCCAGCGGTCGATCGCCGCCGACACGGTGGCGTCGGCCCGGGCCGCGGTCAGCCCCTCGGCCGCCCGCACCTCCTCGACGAACTGCGCCCGCCGGCTCTCCATGACCTCGGCGACCCGGTAGAGCACCTGCCCGCGGTTGTAGGCGGTCGCCCCGGCCCAGCCGGCGAAGGCCCCGCGCGCCTTGACCACCGCGTCGCGGCCGTCCTTGCGCGAGCCCTGCGCGGCATTCGCGATGAACCGGCCCTTGGTGTCCGTCACGGCATAGGAGCGACCCGACTCCGACCGGGGGAAGGCCCCGCCGATGTAGAGCTTGTACGTCTTCTTGACGTCGACCCGAGCGGCCATCAGGCGTCCCATCCCGTCGTGACATAGGCCTCGAGGCCGTGCCGCCCGCCCTCGCGGCCGTAGCCGCTCTCCTTGTAGCCGCCGAACGGCGAGGTCGGGTCGAACTTGTTGAAGGTGTTGGCCCAGACGACGCCGGCCCGGAGCTGGTCGGCCATCCAGAGGATCCGGCTGCCCTTGTCGGTCCAGATGCCGGCGGACAGGCCGTAGGGCGTGTTGTTCGCCTTGGCGACCGCCTCGCCCGGCGTCCGGAAGGTGAGCACGGACAGGACCGGCCCGAAGATCTCCTCCTGGGCGATCCGGTGGCTCTGGCTGACGCCGGTGAAGACGGTCGGACGGAACCAGAACCCCTTGGCGGGCAACGCGCACTCGTTGTCCCAGCGGGTCGCGCCCTCGGCGACGCCCGCGTCGGCCATCTCGAGAATGCGGTCGAGCTGCTTGCGGCTGTTGATCGCGCCGACGTCGGTGTTCTTGTCGAGCGGGTCGCCGACGCGCAGGGTGCCGAGGCGGCGCTTGAGCCGCATCTCGAGCTCGTCGGCGATCGACTCCTGGACGAGGAGCCGCGAGCCGGCGCAGCAGACGTGGCCCTGGTTGAAGAAGATGCCGTTGACGATGCCCTCGACGGCCTGGTCGAGGGGGGCGTCGTCGAACACGATGTTGGCGGCCTTGCCGCCGAGCTCGAGGGTCGCGCGCTTGCGGGTGCCGGCGATCGAGCGGGCGATCATCTTGCCGACGCCGGTGCTGCCGGTGAAGGCCAGCTTGTCGATGCCCGGGTGGTCGACGATCGCCTGCCCGGTGACTCCGGCACCGGTGACGATGTTGACGACGCCGGGCGGCAGCTCGGCCTGCTGGCAGACCTCGGCGAAGAGGAGCGCGGTCAGCGGGGTCGTCTCGGCCGGCTTGAGGACGACGGTGTTGCCGCAGGCGAGGGCCGGGGCGATCTTCCACGAGAGCATGAGCATCGGGAAGTTCCACGGGATGACCTGCCCGACGACGCCGATCGGTCGCGGGTTGGGGCCGAGGGCCGCGTGGTCGAGCTTGTCGGCCCAGCCGGCGTTGTAGAAGAAGTGCGCGGCCGCGAGCGGGATGTCGACGTCGCGGCTCTCCTTGATCGGCTTGCCGTTGTCGAGGCTCTCCAGGACGGCGAACTCGCGGGCCCGCTCCTGGAGGATGCGCGCGATCCGGAACAGGTACTTGCCCCGGTCGGCGCCGGACATCCGCGACCAGACCCGGGTGTAGGCATTCCGCGCGGCCTTGACGGCCCGGTCGACATCCGCCTCGTCGGCCTCGCCGACCTCGGAGAGGACCTCCTCGGTCGCCGGGTTGACCGTCTTGAAGGAGGCCCCGGAGGCGTCGGTGAACTCGCCGTTGATGAACAGCCCGTAGGACGGGGCGATGTCGACGACGGCGCGGGACTCCGGCGCCGGTGCGTACTCGAAGGGACTCATCATGGGCTCCTAGTAGGCGCTGGGCGCGTCGTCGGGGACGTAGTCGGACCCGGAGTAGTAGCCGAGCGACATCCGCTGGCGCTGGAGGATCAGGTCGTTGAGCAGGCTGCTCGCGCCGAAGCGGAACCACTCGTTGGTCAGCCACTCCTCGCCGGCCACCTCGCTGACCGAGACGAGGAACTTGATCGCGTCCTTGCTCGTGCGAATGCCGCCGGCCGGCTTGACGCCGACCATCTCGCCGGTCTCCTCGCGCCAGTCGCGGACCGCCTCGAGCATGATCAGGGTGACGGGGAGGGTCGCCGCGGGGGAGATCTTGCCGGTGCTCGTCTTGATGAAGTCGCCGCCGGCGAGCATCGACAGCCAGGAGGCGCGGCGGACGTTGTCGTAGGTGACGAGCTCGCCGGTCTCCATGATGACCTTGAGCCGCGCGTCGCCGCACGCCGCCTTGACGTCGGCGATCTGGTGGAAGACGGTCAGGTAGTCGCCGGAGAGGAACGCCCCGCGGTCGATGACCATGTCGATCTCGTCCGCGCCGGCGGCGACGGCGTCACGGGTGTCCTCGAGCTTGATCGCCATGCTCGCGCGCCCGCTCGGGAATGCCGTCGCGACGGCGGCGACCTTGACGCCGGACTCCCCGAGGACCTCCTTGGCCGTGGCGACCATGTCGCCGTAGACGCAGACGGCCGCGGGGCTGGGGGTCGTCAGGTCGGCCGGGTCGGGCGTCAGCGCCCGGGTCGCGAGGCCGCGGACCTTGCCGTGGGTGTCGGCTCCCTCCAGGGTCGTCAGGTCGATCATCGAGATGGCCAGGTCGATCGCCCATCGCTTGCTGTCGGCCTTGATGCTCCGGGTGCCGAGGCTCGCCGCCCGCGCCTCGCAGCCGACCTGGTCGACCCCCGGGAGGCCGTGGAGCCACGTCGTCAGGGCCTGGTTGGTCAGCCGCTGGACGCCGAGGAAGTCCCTGGCCCGGGCGGTGGCGTCGACGGCGATGTCGCTTGACTGGGGCACGGCCGGAGTCTATCGGCGCGGGGGACGTCGGGGCAGGGGCCGGCCTGCTAGACAGGCCAACGGTGCGACCCCTGCCCGCTCCCGGACGACGACGACGAGGCCCCTCATGGACGATCCCGACCGCCGCGCGCTGGTCGCCGGTTCGCTGGGCGCGATGGGCGCGGCCCTCGCCGGCTGCTCGCCCCGGGCCCCGGTCGTGTCGGCCTCGGACCGTCGGGCGACGTCGGCCTCGTCCACGACGACAGCGACGGCGCGGCCGGCCCCGGTCGCAGCGGTCGCGCCGCCGGTGGACCGGAGACCGCGCTGGCCCTTGACCGGTCGGCTCCTCCCGGGCGCGCAGTCCGGCCGGCACGCGGCGATCGCCGTCAAGGTCCCGGACAACGAGTACGAGCACCCGCAGGTCGGCATCGACCTCGCCGACATCGTCTTCGTGGAGCTCGACGGCTATCGGGACTCCTCGGGCTACAGCTCGACCCGGCTCGTCCCGGTCTTCCACTCGCGGATGCCCGAGGACGTGGCGCCGGTGCGCTCGATCCGTCCCGTCGACATTCCGCTGCTCAGCCCGATGGACGCGGTCATCGGCAACACCGGCGGCGCCGGCTGGGTCCTGGGCTACGCCACGGCGAACTCGGCCCACCTGGAGAGCATGCTGTCCTTCGTCAACACCGAGGGCAGCGGCTCGTACTCGATCAACCGCGCGAGGGTCCGCTCCATCGGCGGCGTCCGGTACTACGACCAGGCCGTCGTCTGCCACCCCAAGGTGCTCGCCCGGCAGACCAGGCGGTTCGCGACCGGCCCGGCGCACCCCTACTTCCCGTTCGCGACGGGCCCGGCCCGGCCGAGCACGGTCGGGGGCGGTGCTCCTGCCCGCACGATCCGGGTCCCGTGGAAGGCCGGGCAGACCTATGCCATGTCCTACGAGTACGACCCCGCCTCCCGGCGCTACCTGCGGAGCATGCCCTGGGGGCCGCACGTCCTCGCGGGGGGACGACGGGTCAGCACCGACAACGTGCTCGTCATCCGGGCCCGTCAGCGCTACGCCAAGATCTACCGCGGCGGCGGCCACGTCGAGCCGATCCACGACATCGTGAAGGCCCGGGGCACCTTCTTCTACGCCAACCAGGGTCGGGTCGTGACGGGGGCGTGGACCAAGGGCGAGGTCGACGGGCCCTTCTCCTTCACCCTCGCCGGCGGCACGCCGCTCGTCATGGCGCCCGGCCAGACCTTCGTGGAGCTCGCCCGAACCGATGCCGTCATCCGGGTCGGTCGCTGAGGGCGCGCGCCGCGGGCGTCAGTCGGCCGGACCCGACCCGAGCGTGACGGTCGTCGAATGCCCGACGCCGCCGGCGTCGGTCCACGTCACCTTGACGCGGTCGCCGGGGTCGTGGCTCGCGACCGCGGTCGAGATCGCGTCCGGGCTCGCGACGGAGACCCCGCCGATCGAGGTGATCACGTCTCCGGAGCCGAGGCCCGCGGCCTCCGCGGCGCTGCCGGTGACGGTGCCGGCGATCGTCGTGCCCGTGCCGTAGGGCGCGAGCCGGATGCCGAGGAAAGCCGGCACCCCCTGGTGGATCGTCGCGTCGTCGACTCCGGCGACGATCTGCCGGGCGATGTCGAGGGCGTGGTCGATCGGGATGGCATAGCCGGCGACGGTCGCGCCGCCCCGGGCCGTCGTCTGGGCGGCCGTGTCGATGCCGACGACGTGGCCGGAGGCGTCGTAGAGCGGTCCGCCGGAGTCGCCGGACCGGATGTCGGCGGCGATCTCGATGAGCCCGGTCAGCGTCTCTGCCTCCGAACCGGTGCCGTCCGAGGCGGTGATCTGCTGGTCGAGGGCGGTGACCGTCCCGGCGGCGGCCGAGGTGCCCGCGTCGTTGCCCGCATTCCCGACGCCGACGACGTCGTCACCGACGCCGACGGTGCTCGAGTCGCCGAGACGGGCCGTCGTGAGGCCGCTCGCCCCGGTCAGCTGGAGGACCGCGACGTCGTTCGTCGGGCTCGTCCCGACGACGGTCGCGGCGTACGTCGCGCCGGTCGAGAGGACGGTCACCTCGATCTTCGTCGCGCCCTCGATGACGTGGTTGTTGGTCAGGATGCGGCCCGAGCTCGTGAGGACGATGCCGGTGCCGGCCGCCTCGCCCTGCTCGTAGTCGACCGTCGTCAGGATGTCGACGACCCCCGCAACCTGCGCCGCGGTCGCCTCGCCGGCGGCCTGGACCGATGTGCCGGTGCCCGCGCTCGTCCCGAGGCCGCTCGGTTCGAAGCTCCCTCCCGAGGTCGAGGACCCGGGGTCGAGGGTGCCGGTGCCGCCCCAGGGCTGGAAGGCCCGGCCGCCCCAGTCGCGGGTCGTGGAGGACGACGAGGACGAGCTCGTCCCGCCTGCCGCGCTGCTCGCCGCCGTCGAGGTGTCGGTCGAGGAGCCGAGCGTCGTCCCGAGGCCGAGCGCGAGGGCGAGCGCGGCGCCGGTCGTCGCGGCGCCGACCTTGGCGAGGGAGGAGCGGGTGCGGAGCATGGGGATCACCTGGGTTCGTCGGATGAGGTCGATGGCCTCATCCCATGCCCGGCGCCTCTCCGGCCGCCCTGCGCCCGCTGTGCCGCCCCTGTGAACCCCGTGCGTCCGCGTGAAACGCCCCTACAGCGGCGTTTCACGCGGACGCAAGGCGTCCGGTGTCAGACCGAGGTCAGCGCCTCGAATGCCGCGCGAAGGCCGCCGAGCCGCTCGGACGCCCGGGCCCGCGCCCCACGCAGGTCGTCGCCGGTGACCGGCTCGACGACCTCGAGGTAGACCTTGAGCTTGGGCTCAGTCCCGCTCGGCCTAGCGATGATCCGCGAGCCGTCGGTGAGGAACCACCGCAGCCCCTCGGTCGGCGGCAGCCCGCCGTCACCGCGGGCGAGGTCGTCCAGTCGCTCGACAGCGACGCCGGCCACCTCGCTCGGCGGGTCCGAGCGGAGCCGTCCCATGACCGTGTCGATGAGGGAGAGGTCGGCGACCCGGACCGAGAAGGAGTCGGTCGCATGGACCCCGTGCTCGCGGGCCAGGTCGTCAAGCCGGTCGGAGAGTCCCTTGCCCTCGGCGCGGAGGCCCGCCGCGAGCTCGGCGACGAGGAGCGCCGCGCTCACGCCGTCCTTGTCGGCGACGTGCGGCGCATCGACGCAGTAGCCGAGCGCCTCCTCGTAGCCGAAGGACAGCCTGGGCACACGGCCGATCCACTTGAACCCGGTGAGCGTCTCCTCGTGAGGCACGCCCGCGGCATTCGCCATCGCGGCGAGGAGGCGCGAGGAGACGATCGAGTTGGCGAAGACGCCGCCCTCGGGGACCCCGCGGGACAGGACGTGGGACCCGAGGAGGGCACCGACCTCGTCGCCGCGGAGCATCCGCCAGCCGCCGGGACCGGGGATCGCGACGGCGCAGCGGTCGGCGTCGGGGTCGTTGGCGATGACGACGTCGGGGTTCGTCTGCTCGGCGAGCTCGAGGGCGGCGTCCATGGCGCCCGGCTCCTCCGGGTTGGGGAAGGACACGGTCGGGAAGAGCGGGTCCGGCTGGGCCTGGCTCTCGACCGGGATCGGCTTGTCGAAGCCCGCCGCCTCGAAGGCCCGGGCGACCGTCTCGGAGCCGACGCCGTGGAGTGCGGTGTGGACGACGGTCAGCGCGCGCGGCGCGTCGGGCCGGACGATCGACGCCGCATCGCGCAGGTAGGCGAGCAGCGGCTCCTCGTCGAGCGTCACCCAGCCGTCGTCGGCGAGCGGGACGTCGTGTGTGGCAACGATCTTGGTGATCTCGGCAGCGATCTGCGCGTCGACGGGCGAGACGATCTGCGACGGGCCGACGAAGACCTTGTAGCCGTTGTCCTGCGGCGGGTTGTGGCTCGCTGTCACCATGACGCCGGCGTCCGCACCGAGGTGGCGAATGCAGTACGCGAGGACCGGTGTCGGCAGCGGCCGGGGCAGCACCATCGCGTGGCCACCGGCGGCCGTGACGACGGCCGCCGTGTCGTGGGCGAACACGTCGGAGTTGAACCGGGCGTCGTAGCCGATGACGACCGTCGGCTCCGCGATCTCCGACTTCAGGTGGGCGACGAGTCCGGCGGCGGCCCGGATGACGACCGACCGGTTCATCCGGTTGGGGCCGCCGCCGAGGGCGCCCCGCAGGCCGGCCGTCCCGAACTCGAGCATTCCCGCGAAGCGGTCGGCGAGGTCCTCACGGGCGCTCGCGTCGCCACTCTCGACCGCGGCGACGACGGCCTCGACCTCGGCGCGCGTCCTCGGGTCCGGGTCGTCGGCAGCCCAGGCGAGGGCCCGCTCGAGGAGGTCGGTGTCGGTGGCTGCGCTCACGGCATTCCTCTCAGATCGCGGCGACGACGGCGGCGAGGAGCCGGCCGCAGCGTTCGGCGGCGGCCTGGCCCGCCTCGAGGACCTCCTCATGGGAGAGGGGGGTCTTGCTGATGCCGGCGGCGGGGTTGGTCACGAGGGAGATCCCGAGGATCTCCAGGCCGGACTGGCGGGCGGCGATCGCCTCGAGCGAGGTGGACATGCCGACGAGGTCGCCGCCGAGGATGCCGGCCATCCGCACCTCCGCCGGCGTCTCGTAGTGGGGCCCGCGGAACTGGACGTAGACGCCCTCGTCGAGATCCGGGTCCACCGACCGGGCGACCTCGCGCAGCCGCGCCGAGTAGAGGTCGGTGAGGTCGACGAAGTTCGCGCCCTCGATCGGGCTGTGCGCGGTGAGGTTGATGTGGTCGCGGATGAGGACGGGCGTGCCGGGCGTCCACTCCTCGCGGAGCCCGCCGCAGCCGTTGGTGATGACGATCGTCCGGCAGCCCGCCGCGGCGGCCGTGCGGACACCGTGGACGACGGCGCGGACGCCCCTGCCCTCGTAGAAGTGGGTGCGCGTCCCGTAGACGAGCGCGCGACGACCGGTGTCGCCGATCGCGACCGAGCGCATCTGCCCGACGTGCCCCTCGACGGCCGCCCTGCCGAAGCCGGGCACGTCGGTGTTGTCGACCGTCGCCAGTGTCTCGCCGATGAGGTCGCCCGTCTGGCCCCACCCGGAGCCGAGGACGAGGGCGACGTCGTGCGTCGCGGCGCCGGTCCGTTCGGCGATGACCGCGGCGGCCTGACGCGCGACCTCGAAGGGGTCCGTCGCGGGGTCGGTGAGGTCCAGGGCAGCGCTGCTCTCGGTCACGGCGCGAGCCTAGCGAGTGATCCGGCCGCTCGGTCCGGCCCTGAGGAGAATGCGCCAACCGTGGGTGGCGATGGTTGGATTGGGGCCGTGAATGCGCGTTCCCAGTCGGTCGTCATCCTCGGCGGCGGCCCCGGCGGCTACGAGGCCGCTCTCGTCGCGGCCCAGCTCGGCGCCCACGTCACCGTCGTCGACAGCGACGGGCTCGGCGGGGCGGCGGTGCTCACCGACTGCGTCCCGAGCAAGGCCCTCATCGCGGTCGCCGACTTCATGTCCGAGTTCGAGTCCGCCGGGGACCTCGGGGTCCATCTCGAGGACGAGGAGGGCGACGAGGTCACCGAGTCGGTCGCCGAGCTCTCCGCGATCAACCGCCGGATCAAGGCCCTCGCCGGTCAGCAGAGCCGGGACATCGGCCAGCGGATGACCGACAAGTCCGTGCGCGTCATCCGCGGCACCGGACGCCTCACCTCCTCTTCGCTCGTCGTCGCGACGACCGAGGAGGGCGAGGAGGAGGTCCCCGCCGACATCATCCTCGTCTCGACGGGGGCGACCCCGCGCGTCGTGGCGTCCGCGCAGCCGGACGGCGAACGCATTCTCACCTGGCAGCAGATCTACGACCTCGCCGAGCTGCCCGAGCACCTCGTCGTCATCGGCTCGGGCGTCACCGGCGCCGAGCTCGCCCAGGCCTACCTCGGGCTCGGTGCTCAGGTCACCCTCGTCTCCTCGCGCGACCAGGTGCTGCCGGGCCACGACACCGACGCGGCGCAGGTCATCGAGGACGTGTTCAAGCGGCGGGGGATGCAGGTGCTCTCGCGCTCGCGGATGCAGGCCGTCCGCCGCGAGGGCGACGGGGTCGTCGTCGAGCTCGAGGACGGCCGGACCGTCGAGGGGTCGCATGCGCTCATCGCCGTCGGAGCCGTCCCGCGCACCTTCGACATCGGTCTGGAGAGTGCCGGGGTCGAGGTCTCCGACAGCGGCCACGTCGTCGTCGACCGGGTCTCGCGGACGACCGCGCGCGGGGTCTACGCGGCGGGGGACTGCACCGGCGTCCTCATGCTCGCCTCCGTCGCCGCCATGCAGGGACGGATCGCGATGTGGCACGCGCTGGGCGACGCGGTCGCGCCGCTGCAGCTGCCCGAGGTGTCGTCCAACATCTTCACCGACCCCGAGATCGCGACCGTCGGCGTCACCCAGGCCGACATCGACGCCGGGACCGTCGACGCCCAGTGCGTCATGCTCCCGCTCGCCGGCAACCCGCGCGCCAAGATGATGGGCATCACCGACGGCTTCGTCAAGCTGTTCGCGCACAACGGGTCCGGGACCGTCATGGGAGGGGTCGTCGTCGCGCCGAATGCGTCCGAGCTCGTCTTCCCGATCACCCTCGCCGTGACCCACCGGCTCAACGTCGACCAGCTGGCGAGCACGTTCACCGTCTACCCCTCGCTCACCGGGTCGATCGCCGAGGCGGCGCGCCAGCTGCACGTGCGCGGTTGACCGGGCGGGGTGGTCGGATGCTCCCCAGCGGTGGGGAGCCATCGACCACCGACCCGGAGTAACTCGCCCGGCCCGCAAGCCCCCGGACGGCTCCCGGCGAACCTAGGTTGAGTGGATGGGCCGGCGCCCGACGTCGGCCGAGCACTCACACCACGGGAGGCAACGAATGTCGGACAACACCCCGGGCAGCTTCACCAGGCCGGACATGGGCGAGGCCGTCGGCAAGGCGGAGGACTACGCCCGCGAGCACCCCGACCAGGCGCGCTCGTCGATCGACAAGGTCGAGGACCTCATCGACGAGCGGACCGGAGGCAAGTTCAAGGACCTCGTCGACAAGGGCGGCGACTTCCTCGAGGACAAGCTCGGGATCCCCAAGGAGGAGGCGACTCCGCCGGCCGAGCCGACGCCGCCGGCCGAGCCGACGACGCCCGCCGAGCCGACGACGCCCGCCGAGCCGACGACGCCCGCCGAGCCGACGACGCCCGCCGAGCCCGTACCTCCGGCTGAGCCGACGACACCCGCAGAGCCGGCGCCGCCCGCGCCGACGACACCGGCAGAGCCGGCGCCGCCCGCGCCGACCGAGCCCACCCAGCCGAGCCCCGACCCGACGAGCCCCGAACCGGGCGCTCCGGACGCGCCGTCCGAGCCCGCACCCGTCCCGGGTGAGCCGGCGCCGGCGGACCCGACGGGCGGCGGCCAGCCCCCGACGACGCAGCCGGCTCCGGGCGGCGACGCCGACCCGACGACGGGCACCGGGGACACCGGTCCCGCCCAGGACGGCGGGATCCTCGGCTCCGACACTGAGTGGACGCCCCCGAGCCGCTGATCGCGGAACGACGAACCCTCCAGTCGAACGTGCACGAACCGCCGTGGCGAAAAGATCGCCACGGCGGTTCGTGCACGTTCGACGGGTGAGGGCCGGCGTCGATGGCCGCGGTCAGGACGCGAGGGCGAGCGGCATTCAGTCCTTGATCTCGGCGATGACGGCGCCGTTGTTGACGGTCTGGCCGACCTCTGCGCTGAGCCCGGTGATCCTGCCGGCCTTGTGGGCGGTGAGCGGCTGCTCCATCTTCATCGCCTCGAGGACGACGACGAGGTCGCCCTGCGCCACCGACTGACCCTCCTCGACGGCGATCTTGACGATCGTGCCCTGCATCGGCGCGGTCAGGCTGTCGCCGCTCGCGGCCACGGCCCCACCGCCGCCACCGGATCGACGCGGCGCCTTCTTCCTCGCCGCCGCGGCTCCACCGCCACCACCACCGCCGAAGGACAGACCGCCGGGGACGACGACCTCGAGGCGCTTGCCGCCGACCTCGACGGTGATCCGCCGGCGCTCGGTCTCCTCGGGCGCCTCGCCCGGGGTGCCGGTGAACGGCTCGACCTGGTTGTCCCACTCGGTCTCGATCCAGCGGGTGTGGATCGTGAAGGCCTCGTCCGGGTCCTCCGGGGCGAATGCGGGGTCGCTCACGACCGCGCGGTGGAACGGGATGACCGTCGCCATCCCCTCGACGACGATCTCGTCGAGGACGCGGCGCGAGCGCGCGATCGCCTCGGTGCGGGTCCGGCCGGTGACGATGAGCTTGGCGATCATCGAGTCGAAGGCGCCGGCGACCGTGTCGCCCTCGACGATCCCTGCGTCCCAGCGGACGCCCGGGCCCTCGGGGACGACCATCCGGGTCACGGTGCCCGGCGCGGGCAGGAAGCCCCGGCCGGCGTCCTCGCCGTTGATCCGGAACTCGATCGAGTGTGCGTGCGGCTCCGGGTCGTCGAAGCCGAGCAGCTCGCCGTTCGCGATCCGGAACTGCTCGCGGACGAGGTCGATGCCGGTCACCTCCTCGGAGACGCAGTGCTCGACCTGGAGCCGGGTGTTGACCTCGAGGAAGGAGATGTCGCCGTCGGGACCGATGAGGAACTCGCACGTGCCGGCGCCGACGTAGCCGGCCTCGCGGAGGATCGCCTTGCTCGCCCGGACCAGCTCCGCGTGCTGGTGCTCGCTGACGAAGGGTGCGGGCGCCTCCTCGACGAGCTTCTGGTTGCGGCGCTGGAGCGAGCAGTCGCGGGTCGAGACGACGACGACGTTGCCGTGCTCGTCGGCGAGGCACTGGGTCTCGACGTGGCGCGGGCGGTCGAGGAACTTCTCGACGAAGCATTCGCCCCGTCCGAATGCGCTCACGGCCTCCCGGACCGCCGAGTCGTAGAGCTCGGGGATCTCCTCGATGGTCCGGGCGACCTTGAGGCCGCGACCGCCGCCGCCGTACGCCGCCTTGATCGCGACGGGGAGCCCGTGCTCCTCGGCGAAGGCGACGACCTCGTCGGGTCCGGCCACGGGGTCCTTCGTGCCGGGCACGAGGGGGGCGTTCGCCTTGACCGCGATGTGCCGCGCCTTGACCTTGTCGCCGAGGGCGTCGATCGCGGCCGGGCCGGGGCCGATCCACGTGAGGCCGGCGTCGATGACCTTCTGGGCGAAGGGGCCGTTCTCCGCGAGGAAGCCGTAGCCGGGGTGGACCGCGTCGGCCCCGGACTGGTGGGCGACCTCGATGAGCTTGTCCTGGAGCAGGTAGGAGTCCGAGGGCGTCGTGCCCCCGAGCGCGTAGGCCTCGTCGGCGACCTTGACGTGCAGCGCGTCGCGGTCGGGGTCGGCGTAGACGGCGACCGAGCCGATGCCCGCGTCCTTGCAGGCACGGGCGATCCGGACGGCGATCTCGCCGCGGTTGGCGATGAGGACCTTGGAGATGGACATGCTGGGGATGCTATCGACGGGATGTGGCGGCCTGCCGGGCCGGTGGCTGGTCGGCCTCGTCACATCGGGGTCGCCTACGGTGAATGCATGAGCGACATCACGGTCCCTGACGTCACCCTCCTCGGCCCCAGCGGGCCGGTCGGCATCCCCCAGGTCGGCTTCGGTGTCTGGCAGGTGCCGGACGACGAGGTCGAGGCGGCCGTGCTGCACGCTCTCGCGAGCGGCTACCGGCACGTCGACACCGCCAAGCTCTACGACAACGAGGCCGGCGTCGGGAGGGCCCTCGCGGCCACCGACGTCGCTCGCGAGGACGTCTTCGTCACGACCAAGGTGTGGCCGAGCGAGTTCGGGGCGCGCCAGACGGTCGAGTCCTTCGAGGGCTCGATGCACCGGCTCGGACTCGACCGGCTCGACCTGCTCCTCCTGCACTGGCCGTTCCCGGCCCAGGACCGTTACGTCGAGGCGTGGCAGGCGCTGCGCGACCTGCGGGAAGCGGGCCGGGTGCGCGCCATCGGAGTGTGCAACTTCCACAGCGACCACCTCCAGCGCCTGTACGACGAGACGGGGGAGTGGCCGGCGATCAACCAGGTCGAGCTGCACCCCTACCTCCAGCAGCGCGAGCTCGTCGACTTCGCCGCCGAGCGGGGCATCGTGACGGAGTCGTGGAGCCCGCTCGCGTCCGGCAAGAAGGTGCTCGACGACCCGGTGATCGGCGACATCGCCACCCGCCTCGGAGCGACTCCCGCGCAGGTCGTCATCGCCTGGCATCTCGCGAGAGGGCTGGTCGTCCTGCCGAAGTCGGTGACGCCGTCGCGGATCGAGGAGAACCTGGCGTCCCTCGACGTGCGGCTCGAGGAGGACGACCTCACGGCGATCGCCGCTCTCGACCGCGGCTTCCGGACCGGTCCCGACCCGGACACCTTCAACGGCTGAGGCCGGACGAGGCCCTCAGCGGACCGGCAGCGCGCGCGAGACGAAGGCACGCAGCTGGGCGATGTCGCGGCATTCGTGCATGTCGACGATCTCGGCGTACCGGTGGGCGACCGAGTCGCCGGAGCCCCACGACCGGGCAGGTTCGGGGTTGAGCCAGATGACGTGCGCGGCCCGCTCGACGATCTCGCGGAGGTCGGCCAAGCGCGGGTCGGTGCCGTTGGTCCGGGCGTCGCCGAGGATGAGGACCGTCGTCCGGTGGCCGATGAGGTCGAGGTGACGGCTGACGACGTCGTGGAGCACGGCGCCGTAGTCGCTGCTCCGGTGGTAGCGGGTCAGCCGGGCCGTGTCGTCGAAGACCGTGGTCAGGTCGGCGCCCGGCGGTGCCTCGAGGACGTCCTGGGTCAGGTCGTCGACGATGTTGACGAAGCCGAGGATGCGAATGCGCCGGAACTGCGCCGCGAGCGCCTGGACGAGCAGGATCGTGAACCGGGAGAACCCGGCGACGGACGAGGACAGGTCGGCGAGGACGACGAGGTCGGGGCGACCGATGTGCCGGCGCGCATAGGCCGGGTCGATCGGCACCCCGCCGGTCGCGAGCGAGCGCCGCAGCGTCCGCCGCAGGTCGATCCCGCCCCGGGAGGCCCGACGCTGGCGCGCCGCCATGCGGGTCGCGAGCAGCTTGGCGAGCGGCGCGATCGTCCGCCGCAGCTCCTCGACGTCGGCGCGTCCGGAGAGGAGGAAGGGCACCTGGTCGGCGGGTCGCCGGATCGCGTAGCGGCTGATCCGCTCCCGACCGCGGGCCTCGGCGTTGCGGCGCCGAGTCTCGCCCTCGACCCGGCGGCGGAACGCCGCGACCTCCGAGCGCAGCTCGTCGCGGGTGAACCGGTCGGCGAAGGCCGCCCCGCCCGGTGGTCCCCCGGTCCGCGACACCCGCTCCGCCGCTGCCTCCGGACCCGTCGCCGGAGCCGCCGGGGAGGTCGAGGGCGGCGTCCTGCATTCGGGCGAGGGCGCCGGCGATCGCCGTCTGCGGGGCGAGCGCGTCGAGGGCCTGCTGGGCCGACCAGCCGCCGCTCGACGCCTCGTTCGCGAGGCGGCCGAGCTCGGCGACGACCCGCGCCGCCAGCTGATCGAGGGCGGCGCGGTCCGCCCCGGCCAAGGCGACCTCGAGCTCGCGCCGGAGCGCTGCGGCCACCTCGCGTCGCTCCGCGTCATTGGTCGGAATGCGTTGCGACACAGAGGAGTCGGCGCGCTCGCCGACCGCCGCCGGGAACCACACGTCGAAGACGTCGTCGAACACCTCGCGCTGCCCGGCTCGCCGCATGAGCGCGCTCGCGAGCCCCTCCCGGAGCCGGGCCCGGTCCTCGAGCCCGAGCGTCGTGAGGACGAGTCCCGCGTCGGCCACCTCGCTCGTGCCCGTGACGACCCCGTGCTCGCGCAGCGCGCCGGCGAAGCCGACGAGGCGCGTGGTCAGGGTGTCGGGCACCTCCGCAGACTAGGCGGGCCGCGGCCTCACCCGCCCGGGAGCCACTCGAGCAGCTGGGCCTCGACGTCGGCGCGACCGAAGTACGACGAGTGGTCGACGCCGAGCTCCTTGCCGAGGACGAAGGGTTCGGCCACGGGGAAGCCCGACGTGTGCGGCAGCGACCACGCGCCGTCGGTCGGGACGACGAGGTCGTTGGTCGTCGACCCGAAGACGTAGTCGGTGGCCGCGTCGCGGGCGATCCGCGCCAGGGGGGACCCGGGCGGCGGCTCGAAGTTCGAGGCCATGACCCGGTAGGTCGCGCCGCTGCCGGGGGAGTCGTTGAACGCGGTCAGGGTCGGGCCGGAGGGGTTCATCGACATGAGGCCGTCCATCCCGCCGAAGGCGCCGACGGCGACCTGCTTGACGACGGCGACGATGAGGTCGAGCGCGTCGAGGAAGCCGTTGTCGGGCAGCAGCTGGGCGATATTGGTCAGCCGGTCGAGGAGCGCGCTGATGTGCTCCTTGTCGGCGAGGGCCGTGCCCGCGTTGGGCGGGGCGACCATGACGAGGTTGCGGACCTTGATCCGGTCGCCGATGCCGAGGTCGCCGGCGCGCTCGGCGAGCGCGCGCCCGACGAGCCCGCCGCGCGAGTGCGTGATGACGTCGACCGTGACCGGGTCGCCGGTCGCCGGCAGGTGCGCGGCGAGCCAGGCGATGTTGTCGCTCGGCGAGACCGAGATCGTGTGGTGGTCGAGCGCGAACACCCTTCCGCCGTAACGGTCGTGGAGGGTCTGGACGGTCTCCGGGGTCAGCAGGGAGAACGCCGACTGCGCGGTCGAGAAGGTCCCGTGGACCATGAGCAGGGACACGCCGGCCGCCATGTCGGGCCAGCGCTCCGGCGCGAGGTCCGGGACGTCACGGATGCGGTAGTCCTCGACGCCGAACGGCCGGAGCGCGGCCCGCGCGTGCTTCTCCTCGTACTTCGCGGCGAAGTGGTTGCCGATCTCGCCGAGCACCGGGTCGACGAGCGGGAACACGAGGACCTTGAGCAGCTTCTTGCCGAGCGCGCCGAGGAGGCCACGCTGGCCGCCTCCGTCGGCGTCCGGGATGACGACCTCGCGCGGAATGCGGTACGTCCGGGACTCCCCGCCGCGGCTGGGTACCTCGTCGGGCGGGATCTCCGGCAGGTGCCACGACAGCGAGCCGTCCTCGGCCGCGTAGAGCATGACCTGGCCGTTGCCGCTGCCCGGGGCCGGCACCTGCACGACGATGTCCTCGCCGCCGCCTCCGCCGCGGGTCCCGCCGGAGCCGTCGAGCTCGGTGCCGCCGGTGATCTCGACGGTCAGCTGCTCGCCGACGTCGGCGCGCTCGAGCGCGTCGAGGAGCGCCTGCGTCGTCTCCTCAGCCCCCCGCATTCCGTCGCTCGCAGCGAGGTGGACCTCGACCTCGCCGGACAGTCCGGGTGTCGTGACGACGACGTCGCCGACGACGACGGGGGTGCCCTCGGGGGACAGTGCGGCCATGACGTGCTCCTCAGTGGGTCGGGTCCGGGGCGCCCGCGGTGGGCGACCCGAAGGTCAGTCGTGGGTGTCCGAAGACCTGGAAGGCGACGAGCGTCGCGGTGATGCCGGGGGTCTCGGCGCGGACGGCGGCCTCGGTGTACGTCGCGCGAATGCGGCGCACGGCCTCGGCGGGGGTCACGCGCTCCTCGGGCGTCGCGGTGCCCCACGTCGCCGCGTAGAAGGTCTCGGCGACGGTCGCGGCGACGTCGTCGTCGACATTCCACAGGGGGGCGACGACGCCGACGGCCCCGATCTCGAGCAGCGTCGACGCGAAGCCGCCGTAGCTGCCGAGCACCTGCTTGTCCGCGCCGACCTGGCAGCAGTTGAGGAAGACGAACGGCCCGCTCTCGAGGTCGGCGACGGACAGCTGGGTCGGCGTGAGGAACACCTTGGTCCGGTGGCCCGCGCCGTCGTCGTCGACGAGGACGATCCCCTCGTTGTTGCCGGAGAGGTCGAAGACGCCGTGGAGCGCGACGTGGATGAGCGAGGCCGGTGGGTTGCCGCGCATGAGGTCGATGACCGTCGGCAGGGTCGCCGCGACCCGGGCCATCGGGGGGTCGAGGAGGGCGCCGACCCGGTCTGCCTCGGCGAGCGCCGACGCGAGCACGCCGAAGCCCGAGACGCCCGTGTAGTCGGCGACGACGACGGCCCCACCGGACACCGTGACTCGTGCGCTGGGCGTCGGTCTCGGCTTCGTCTCGCTGAGCGGCCAGCGGCTGATCGCGACGTGCGCGCCGAGGAACGGCGACGAGCCGCCCCACGGCGTGTCCAGGTCGGCGATCGTCGCGAGCTCCCAGGGGACGAACACCTCCTCGGTGAGCAGCAGGACGGTCGGTGCGCTCGTCCGGCCCGGCGCCGTCGCGACCGACCGGATGGCGTCGGCGATCCCGCTCGGCACCGCCCGGCCGATCCGCTTGGCCCGCCCCGCGATCGCGAGGTAGTCGGCGTAGCGGTCCGTCGAGAACTGGATCATCCGCCGGGTCTCGAGGGCGAAGGTCGCGGTGTCGTCGTCGAGCGGGGCGACGTTGGGGCGGTCGGGGATCGGGACGGCCGGGTCCGGGGCGTAGGCCGTCCACACCCACGCGTGCCGGTCGGCGTCCGTCGCGCACACGGCGAGCACGAGGTCCGGTGAGTCCTGCGCCGCGAGGGGACGGAGGTCGAGGAGTCCGGACTCGCGCGGCCTGGGAATGACCGCCTCCTCCACCTGCGCCTCCTCGTCGACCGCGACGAAGCTGCGCCACGCCATCCCGACGAC
This sequence comes from uncultured Actinomycetota bacterium, assembly GCA_963752365.1. GTDB lineage: Bacteria > Actinomycetota > Actinomycetes > Actinomycetales > Dermatophilaceae > CAVVXY01. The sequence goes on along the minus strand of CAVVXY010000007.1, from coordinate 487,243 downwards.
CTGGCCGGCGCGCAGGTACTGGACGCCGATCCGTCGGGTCGGCGGGGGGTCCTCGATGAAGAGCGCGGTGAAGGTCAGCTCGACCGTCGGGTAGGGCGCGGCGGCGGTGACCGCCAGGGTGGCCGTCGTCGCACCGCCGGCACGCAGCGAGGTGGGGTCGTAGAGCGCGACGATGTCGAGGTCGGAGTCCGCAGGGACGCTCATGCCCCCCGTCGAGAGAATGCCGTGCGCCGGCCGCGGTCCGAGCCCGAGGGTCACGGTGAACGGACGGTCGACGACGACGACCTCGGGTCGTCCGGTCCCCGACGCGAGGTCGATCCGCGGGTAGGAGGTCGGTGCGTCGGTCTCGCCCTCGCCACCGCGGAAGACGGGCGGAGGCTCGCCGCCGGGCTCGGCCTCGCCCTCCGGCGGCTCGGCCCCGGTGGCCGGGGGCGGCTCGGCCCCGGTGGCCGGGGGCGGCTCGACGCCCAGGTCCGGCGGCGGTTCGGCGTGCGTGATCGGGGGCTCCCCGAACGAGGGAGGCGGCGCGGGCGGGAGCGGCGGGGGAGGGAGTTGCGGCGGAGGGGGAGGCGGCGGGCCGTCGACGCCGACCTGCCGCAGCCGGGCGGTCAGCTCGCGCACCCGCGACTCGACGCGGTTCGAGCCGCCGGCTCGGTCCGTGGCGCTCGCCATGATCTGCTCGACGATGACGGCGACGGGGTCGCCGCGACCCGCGACGAGGGCGCTGAGGTCGCGGCGTTCCTGGGCGGTGAGCCCGAGCCGGGCGACCTCCTCGATCATCGCGGCGCGCGCGGGCATTCCGCCGCTCGCCTCGACGGCTTCGGCGAACTGCAGCCACGCGGCCACGCCCATTCGGCACACCTCCCTGCTCGCGAGGAGGACGGGCACCGGCCGGTGATACGCGGCGCCCGGCGCCGCCGCGCCCGGACCTTCGTCTGCCCTCACGATAGGAGCGGCCGGTCCGGTGGCGCAGGCCGTTGCGGAGGTTCGGCGCCCTGGACTTCCCGCATTCGGCTGAGGAACACTCGGCACATCTGGTATCACGAGACCCAGGAGTTGCCTCCATGTGCACAACGGGACGTCACTGTCCGGCACGGAGAGGGGTAGGTCATGTCCGTCCGTAAGTACGAGAACTTCGACCTGCTGGTCGAGCAGATCCCCGGCGGGCGCTTCCGGGCGCGGGTCACGCGGAGCCCGGCCGGCGAGACCAGGGGCGTGGACGTCGACGCACCCTTCGACACGGTCACGCGACAGAACCTCATGCTCCGGATCGACCCGGGCCGCAGCGGAATGCGGGGCCCGGTCGCCGAGACCGACGACCCGACCCGGCTCCTGGGGGGTGGGCTCTGGGACTCCGTCTTCACCGACGACGTCCGCGAGGCGTGGGACGCGAGCCGCGTCCATGCGCGCGACGCCGGCCGCGGGCTGCGGCTGCGGCTGCTCCTCGACGAGGCTCCCGAGCTCGCGGCCCTCCCCTGGGAGCTGCTCTACGACGACGACGGCCGCCAGTTCGTCGCGCAGAGCGAGCGGACTCCGATCGTCCGCTACCTCCAGCTCGCCTCGCCGCTCCAGCCGCTCGCCGTGCACGGGCCGCTCGACATGCTCGTCGTCATCTCCTCCCCACGTGACCTCCCCAAGCTCGAGGTCGAGACCGAGTGGGAGAACCTCAAGGAGAGCCTCCTGCTCGCCGAGGGCGCCGGGCAGATCCGGATCCAGCGCCTGCCGTCACCGACGATCAGCAGCCTCGCCGCCTGGCTGCGGACCCACGAGGTCAACGTCCTGCACTTCATCGGCCACGGCGACTACCTGCCGGCGCAGGGCGCGGGCATCGTCTACTTCTGCGACGACAAGGGCACGTCCGTGCCCGTGAGCGCCGACGTCCTCGGTCCCTATGCGCAGGACCACGACCCGCTGCGACTCGTCGTCCTCAACGCCTGCCGGACGGCGGCGACCGGCGACACCGACGGCGTCGGCGGCCTCGCGCAGGGGCTCGTGCGCCATGACGTGGGCGCCGTCGTCGCCATGCAGTTCCCGATCTCGGACGGCGCCGCCTCGACCTTCTCCCGCGAGTTCTACGGTGCGACGGCGGATGGCTTCCCCGTCGACCAGGCCGTGACGAATGCGCGCAAGGCCCTGCTCGCCGAGTTCGGGTCCGAGTGGGCGACTCCGGTGCTCTTCCTCCGCTCCTCCGACGGCGTCGTCTTCGACCCGACCTCCCTCGTGACCCCGGACGCGGCTGTCGTGCCCGTCGTCGCCGAGCCTCCGGTCGTGACCGAGCCTCCGCGTCGGTCGTCGCCGAGCCTCCGGTCGTCGCCGAGCCTCCGGTCGCGGAGCCGACCGTCGTCGATGTGCCGCCGGTCGTGACCGAGCCGGTGCCGACCCACGCCGAGCCCGACCCGGTCGACCCGGTCGATCCGGAACGCACGCCGGACCCGGGTCCGGTCGTGACGACCCGACCCCTCCGTGAGCGTCGCGGTCTGCTCGCCGCTCTCGCCGCCGGCATCGCCCTCGCCATCGTGGCGGCATTCCTCCTCGTCCAGCAGCTCCGGCCCGAGCCCGGCCCGACGCTGACCGGTCCGGCCCTCGAGGCGGGCCACTTCGCGACCCCGCCGACGATCGACGGGGAGGCGGCCGAGTGGGTCGGTCGGCCCGTCTACACGACGCCGTCGGTCATCGTGCCGCAGACCAAGGGGGCCAAGCCCACGGTGACGTCGGCCTGGCGGCTCGGCTGGGACGCGGACAACTACTACGTCCTCGCGGAGGTGCGTGACCCGGTCATCACCCAGACGAATGCCGCGAAGCTGTCGCAGCTCTTCAACGGCGACGGCGTCAGCTTCGAGCTCGGCACCGAGCTCCGGCCCGCGGCCGGTGCGGCGCTGCCTCCGGGCGACGTGCACGTGCTGTTCGGCCCGACCCAGACCGGCTCGGTGCTCCGGGCGATGAACCTCGCTCGGGAGGGGACGTTCGAGGCCGGCGAGGACCTGACCGCGGGCAGCGCGGCGGTCCGCTTCGTCCCCGGTGGCTACGTCCTGGAGATCGCGCTGCCGTGGTCGGCGGTGCACTTCGACTCGATCGAGGAGGGCACCGTCCTCGCGACGAACCTCGTCGTGAGCGACGCCCTCGCCTCCGGCGACAAGAAGGGCAAGCTCAAGACGATGCAGACCAACAACCCCGGACGACGGACGAATGCCGCGCCCTTCCGCAACGCCTGGGGCACGGTCACGCTCGTCGGCTGAGGAGGGCAGGGCAGATGACCCGGCTCGACCCAGCCGGCCCGCCGCTGGGCGCTCCGCGGCTGTGTGACCCACGCTCCATCGGACCAGGATGGCGAGTGGCGGGCGACGCCACTCGCATCGGGGGCGCATACTGGCAGTGATGGCAACCAAGTCCGCAAACCCGCGTCCGGCCAGCAGCCCCTTCCAGCCGACCCCAGAGCCGGTGATCGAGCAGTACCTGGTCGACGACCGTGTCTCACATGACTCATACGGGCTGGGTCGAGTCATCGGGGTCGACGCACATGGGGCAACGGTCGACTTCACCCGTAACACGGTTCGCATCGCGACCCCCTTCCGTAAGATGACCAAGCTGTAGCCGGCTCGGCCAACGCCAGCCGCCCTCACGGGGGTCGGCATTCGGCGGGGTGGGGCACTTTGGCGCCCGAGCTCCGCTCACACTCGCTCGACGCGGTCGGCCTGTGGTCCTCGATCGCTCAGTCGCACCTGATAGCGGACCCGATCGCCCTGGCGCAGCGCCTCGGCGCCCCGGATGACCGACACGTGCACGAACAGGTCCGGGCCACCCGCGTCCGGAGCGATGAAGCCGAACCCCCGCTCCGCGTCGTAGCGCTCGACCACTCCCTCGCCGCCGCGCACCGGACCGTTGGATGTGTCCTGGTGTCGCGACCGAGCCCGGCTCGTCGACGTCGCGGATGCGCCCCGCGGCGTCGAGCTGCGCGCGAGGCGCACGTCGCGAGCCTGCGGACCCTTCTCGCTCACGACGACGTCGTACGTCACCCGGTCCCCCTCGACCAGCTCGGGGAGCCCGTCGGCCAGCTCCCGGACGTGGGCGAAGACATCGGGGCCGCCGGAGTCGGGGGTGATGAACCCGAAGCCCTTGTCCGCGTCGTACCAGGACACGGTGCCGTCCGCCCCGTCGGATGCCCCGGCCTGCTGAGCGGCCTCGGCTCCCAAGGGGAGCAGATGGTCAGCCTGCGGCCCCTTCTCCCCGTCGACGACGAGGAATGCCACCCGCTGCCCCTCCGAGACCACGCCGCCCCCCACGACGGCCGAACTGTGCACGAAGATCTCGGCACCATCGCCGTCGGGCAGGATGAAGCCGTACCCCTTGGCAGGCTCGTACCAGGCGACCGTGCCGAGCACGCCCAGCGGGGAGTCGGCGGCCCGGTCGGCCGTGACCCGGACGCGGCGTGCCTGCGGGCCGCGGTCCCCCTCGCCGATCTCGAACTCGACCACCTGCCCCTCCCTGAGCAGCCTCACCGCGTCGTCGCTGACGATCTCGGACGCATGCACGTACAGGTCCTCTGCCTCCTGCCCGAGGGCGATGAAGCCGAACCCCCGGTCGGCATCGAACCAGCGGACGGTTCCCTCGGTCACGGCTGACTCCTTGTCGAAACGACGATCGTCCCTCCAGTGTCCCCGACAAACTGCGACAAGGACACGGCGCCAGACGGTGCTCGCGCCGTCGTGGCATGTGCCCGACCGCCGAAGGCACCCGGCGCCGCGCCGACAGCGGCACGTGCGGACGTGAGTTCAGCGGCTTGGGCCGGGCGCCGTTGGCCTGTACTCCGCCGGGCGGTTCCGCTCTGCATCGTGTCGGGCTGGTCGGCGCCACGCATCCGCCGGCGTTCAGGCGCGCGGTGGGGGTCCACGAGTTCGCCCGGCTTCCGATGATCTACGGCCCTGATCTGCCTGACGAGGACATGCAGCCCTTCACCTGGCCGACGTCCGACCACTCGAGGAGGCGACGTTGGTACTGGTCAGTGTGTCGAGCACCGCGCACGTCGCCCAACGCATCCTGCGCGGACGCGAGGTGACCGTGGTGCCGTTGGCGCTCACCGGGAACCTGCCTCCCGAGCTGCAACGGGTGGGGCTGACCGGCGTCCCGGCCAGTGGGTACGCCGCGCAGCGGCGCAGCGGCGATAACCGCCCGCGCTGCTGGGCGAAACGGGCTACGCGAGGTCGAGGGCGACGACGGCCCGGTCGATGTCGTCCTGGTGCTTGAGCAGGACCCCGAGGTTGTCCCGGACGACGGCGTCGGACAGATCCTCGGCGCCGAGCGCGATGAGGGTGTGGGCCCAGTCGACGGTCTCGGCGACGCTCGGGGCCTTGCGCAGGCGCAGCTCACGGAGGCGCTGGACGAGCCGGACGACGGACCGGGCGAGGGCCTCGTCGATCCCGGGCGCACGCAGCCCGACGATCCGGGCCTCGAGCTCGGGGTCCGGGTAGTCGATGTGAAGGAAGAGGCAGCGTCGGCGCAGCGCCTCGGAGAGCTCGCGCGTCGCATTCGAGGTCACGACGACGAACGGCCGGTGGACGGCGCTCAGGGTGCCGAGCTCCGGGACCGTCACCTGGAAGTCGGAGAGGATCTCGAGCAGCAGGCCCTCGATCTCGACGTCGGCCTTGTCGAGCTCGTCGATGAGCAGGACGACGGGCTCGGGGGAGCGGATGGCCGTGAGCAACGGCCGCGCGAGGAGGAACTCGTCGGTGAAGATGTCGTGCCGCAGTGCGTCCCATGTCGCGCCGGCGTCGCGCTCGGCGGTGATCCGGAGCAGCTGCTTGGCGTGGTTCCACTCGTACAGCGCGCGGGCCTCGTCGACGCCTTCGTAGCACTGGAGGCGCACGAGTCGGGCGCCCGTCGCGGCCGCGACGGCCTTGGCGAGCTCGGTCTTGCCGACGCCCGCGGGACCCTCCACGAGCAGCGGCTTGCCGAGCCGGTCCCCGAGGAACGTCGCCGTCGCGATCGCCTCGCTCGGGAGGTAGCCGACGTCGGACAGCCGCGCGAGCACGTCGTCGACCGAGGCGAACCGGGGCGAGGCGCCCTGAGCAGGGACATCGGTGGACACGACGTCATCCTGCCTCAGGGCCGCCTCGCGTCCGCAGGGGATGCGGCTCAGTACATCGGGGTGACGAGGATCGGGAGCGAGATGGCGCTCCCGGCCGGGTTGCTCACGACGACCCGGTAGCTCGTCGGCGCAGATGCGAAGTCCTCGAGCGCGGCCGAGGTCACCGGCAGCCAGGACCACGTCCCCGTCGCGTCCTGGACCTGCCAGTGGTAGGAGACGGCGCGCTCGGCGACGACACCGATCCGGAACCAGCCGGAGGAGTCGGTCGCGACCGAGCGGTTCTGCGCCGTGATGACCGGTGCGCCGAGGACCTTGAGCGCGACGTACGGCGAGATCGCCGAGCCGTAGGGCCCGCGCGCGATGATCCGGTAGAGCGTGTTGTTCGTCGATGCCGACACCGGCACACGCAGCGCCCCCGTCGTCGCACCGGCGATGTTCGCCCACGTGCCGGCCGCGTACTTCTGCCACTGCCAGGACGTGGCTCCGGCCGTCTGGGCCGAGAACACGGCCGTCTGTCCGACGTAGGAGCTCACCGGCTGCGGGAGACGGGTGAAGGTGGGGACGGTCCGGACCGTCAGCCGCGCGTAGCTCGTGTAGACGGCTCCCACCGAGTTCGCCAGGCGCAGGCGGTAGAGCCGGCCCGAGTAGGACGGGTACGCCCGCACCGCGAGGCCCCAGCCGGTGGCTCCGGCGACGTCGTGCCACGCGCCCCCGTAGTAGGTCTGCCACTGCAGGGCGCTCGCCCCCGAGCCGGCGGCGCTGAAGCCGGCGGTGAAGCCGCCGTAGGCCGTGACGGACACCGGGTTGCGGGTGACCGCCGGGGGAGCCGGGTTGACGAGGCGGACGAACTTCTCCGTCGACCCGAAGGACTGCGACACGCGCCAGCGCGCTCCGGAGATCGCGGAGGCCGGGACGGCGACGCAGTTGTTGTACCAGGCGGATGCGCCGTAGTAGAGGTCGTCGATGTCGTAGTCGGACTGCGGGACGACCCCGCAGTCGTTGCCCCACGGTGTGTAGACCCGTCCGTCGCCGCCGAGCAGCTCGACGTCGAGCGACAGCCACGGGGTGTCGTGCCCGGCCCCGAGGTAGCGGACCGTGACCGGCGCCATGACGTACCGCCAGCCGGCCGCCGGCGGCTCGTTGAACATGTTCTCCGCCGCGATGACGTCCCAGACGTCGGTGTCCGTGCGGCCCATGTTGACGGCCCAGTCCCCGACCCGGAATGCCGTCCCCGTCCAGTACGGGTCGGTCCGCGTCCCGGAGCCCGCGGCCTGCGCCGGTGCGACGGAGACGAGAGCGCCGATGAGCGCGAGGACGAACGCGAGGATCGACGTGCGGGCGGCTCGAGAGCGCGCTGTGGTCAGGACTGTCGTGGACATGGTTCCCCTCGGGCACGGCGGCATGCGGAATGCCCCGGAATAGGTCGGGTTGGCGCACGCCTCGTGCCCCGTGGCGCGCCTCAACGAGGTTAAGGGCGCGGCGACCACACCTGGGTCCGCCTCGTGCTCAGGGCTGGGCGAAAAGGGCCGAACGGTGGATCGAGATCGGCACGAACAGCCGGGGTCCGACGTGCCCCCCAGCCAGTGGACTCCGCTACTCGACCACGATCTCGTCGACGGTCAGGACGAGCTGTTCGGTGAGCACAGGGCTGCCGTCCTCGACGTGCGAGGCCACCTCGAGCTTGCTCGGCCACGCGCCCAGGAGCCGGAAGCGCTTGACCACCTCGCCGGTCTCGTCGAAGAGGACGACCGACGCTTGGCGCCGGGCGGGCTCGGTGCCCTCGGCGACCGACCGGACCCAGTCGTCGATCGCGCCGTGCGTCGTGAGTCCACGGGTCAGGGTGATCTCACTCGCCTTGCGGCGACCCGGCAAACGGCGGAAGACGGTCGTGCCGTCGGGCGCATTCTGCTTGAGCTCGATGACGTCGTGCTCGATCGCGAGACCGGACACCTCGTTGAACGTCGCGACCCCGACCCCGTCCAGCTCGAGCCCGAAGCTGTGTCCGACCCCACCGTCGTCGGGCAGCGCCATGGTGCCTCCTCTCGCCGGCTCCCAGTGCAGCACGGACCGGGCGCGTCCGTGTCGAAACGACGATCCACGATAGATTTGCAGGAGCAACAAGGGAGAGGGGAAGGCCGTGAGGGACGCCGACAGCATCGTGCAGCAGCGCGAGATCTACGGTGAGCCGCTCGGCGTCATCGCGCACCGGATCATGGAGCGGCTCGGGCTGACCCAGGGCCGCCTGGCAGAGGGGCTCGGCCTGTCCGCGCCCATGCTCTCCCAGCTCATGAGCGGTCAGCGCGTCAAGATCGGCAACCCGGCCGTCCTCCACCGGCTGCAGGAGCTGTCCGACCTCGCGGACCGGGCCACGGAGGTCTCGCTCGAGGAGGTGGCCGCCCGGATCGCCGGCATTCGCGGCGAGCACGTGACGATCAGCGGACGTCGCACGGACCCCACCGCCACAGCGACCACGCTCCGGCAGGCGGCGCCCAGCGCGGAGCTGCTCCGGCTCGCCGGTCTCACCGACGCTCCGGCCCTCGCCGAGCTGCTCCGGACGGCCGCGGAGGCGCCGGGTGGGTGAGGTCTTCGCCGGCCGCTACGAGCTCGTCGACCTCATCGGGGAGGGCGGCATGGGGACGATCTGGCGGGTCTGGGACGCCCGCACCGGGCGGATGGTCGCGGCCAAGGTGCTGCGCCAGTCCGACGCCGCGACGCTGCTGCGCTTCGTGCGGGAGCAGTCGGTCCGCATCCACCATCCGCACGTCGTCGTCCCGCTCGGGTGGGCGGGGGAGGACGAGCGTGTCCTCTTCACGATGCCGGTCGTCCGCGGCGGGTCGGTCGCGACCCTCGTCCAGGACTTCGGCGCGTTGCCGCCCCTGCTCGTCGCCGAGCTGCTGCGGCAGCTGCTCGCCGGCCTGAGCGCCGTGCACGCCGCGGGGATCGTCCACCGCGACGTCAAGCCGGCCAACCTGCTCCTCGACGCGACGGGGAATGCCCGACCGCACCTCTACCTGACCGACTTCGGGATCTCCGTCGACCTGGATGCACCGCGCTGGACCGAGACCGGCGTCGTCTCCGGCACGCCCGGCTACCTCGCGCCCGAGATGGAGCGCTCCGGCACGGTGTCGCCGGCCGTCGACCTCTACGCGGCCGGGCAGGTCGCGCTCACCATGCTGCTCGGGACCAGGCCCGCGCACCGGACGGAGGCCCTCGGCCGCCCGGACGCGGTGCCCGAGACGCTGTGGCGGCTCGTCGGTGAGCTCGTCGCGCCGGAGCCCGCCGACCGCCCCCCTGATGCCGGGGCCGCGCTCTCGGCTCTCGAGGCGCCGGAGCTCGCCTGGACCGCCGCGGCGATCGGCGAGGTCGAGGTCTTCGAGCACGTCCCGACCTCCGAGCTGCACGAGCCGTCCACGATCGTGGCGCCGCCGGCCGGACCGGACACACCGCCGACGACCGGAGCGCTGTCGGCCCCACCGGCGGCCGCCGCCGGGGCACCCCTGGTCCCCCGACTCCTCGCGGGCCTGCTGGTGGCCGTCGGGCTCACCGGCGTCCTGCTCATCTGGTCCCCGTGGGACACGGGTCCGCCCGCCGACACCGGGGTGTCGAGCACCACGACGGCCGGCACGGCCACGACGGGCACACCGCCGACGACCCCGACGACCCCGACGAATGCGGTCTCGACGTCGTCGACGCAGGGAACCGTGCATGTGGGCACGGTCGTGTCGCGGGTCGGGCAGCCCTGCGAGTTCTCCGAGGTCGGCCTGCGCGACGCGACGACCGGGGGTGTCCCCGTCATCTGCACCCGTCGCTCGGACGGGACCTACGCCTGGGAGTCGAACACGTAGCCGCACCCGCGCGGTCGGGCGGGCGCGCTACGACGCGCGGTGACCAGCATTCGCGCGTCGTCGCACGAGGGCCCAGGCCAGACTTCCGAGGAGGGCGAGTGCGACGAGGGCGCCCCCGACGAGCGGCAGGGCCGAGCCGGCGGAGCCGTCGGTCGTGTTGGCTGCGGATCCGGCCGTGCTGCCGGTGGTGTCGGGGGTGGTCGTCGACGACGTGGCCAGTGAGGGGGCGACGACCGGGGTGTCGTAGACAGGCGCACCCGCCACCGTGCCCGTGACGGCCAGGGAGAAGCGGACCGGGATCGGCACGCCGGCGAGGTCCTTGCCGAGGCCACTGGCCCCGATCCCGATCGCGACGTAGTAGTCGCCGGCGAGGCTGAAGTCGTCGACGTCGTTGGCGAAGCGGTTGCGGTAGGCGACCGTCGGGACGACGTTGACCTGGCGGTCGACGCGTGCGCGAGATCCCTTCTGGTAGAAGCCCTCTGCCTTCCAGAAGTCCTGGGTGTCGACGGGCTGCCGGTCGGGGGAGAACACGTCGCCGGAGAGGTAGAGGGGTGCTCGGCTGTCGGGGAAGACGAAGGCCGGGGTCGGCCCGTCGACGGAGAAGACGGCCCGCTGACCCCAGTCGACCCGAACCTTGTAGAAGATCAGCTCACCGGGGACGACCGACTCGACGTAGGTGCCGGGAGCGATGTCGACCGCGTCGTTGAAGGACGACCCGCCGACGACCGCTCGCCCGGGCCCCTGGGCGGGGCTCGGCGGCAGCTTGTCGAAGGCCGCGCTCGTCGCGTCGGGCAGCCCGGCCTGGTCGGTGACCGGCGGCTCCTCGACGACCCGGATCTCGAAGGGGATGCGGGTGGCGGTGCTGGTCCGGTGCTCGACCTCGACGACGAGGTCGTCGGCCGCCTCGCACCGGTCCGGCGTCTCCGAGCTCAGCGGGTCCCGCCCGACGAGCACGACCCTGGCCGCCAGGATCTTGCGTTGCCCGATCGTCTCGAACGAGGAGCCGGCCTCGCTGCCGCACTGCCGGTCGTCCGGGGTGGTCAGCGAGACGCGGAGCTGTTCGGAGGACATGTACGCGCTCGCGGAAGGGCGTCCGTCGACGGTGACCCGGAGCGTCGAGTCGGGCATGGTCCGCTCGACCCGGTAGAACGTCGAGCTGACCTTGGCGCTGCCGGCCTGGTCGGTGTACTGCCCGGGGGCGAGCAACGGCGCGCCCGCCTGGGTGCGGGTGCCCTGGACCGGGGTCCCGGTGACGGTGAAGGGGCGCAGGGCACGCTGGGACAGCTTGTTGAGGCTGGTGGTGAGGGCGGCGGCGTCGCGGGCGTCGTAGTAGGTGCCGTGGCCGGCGTCGGCGATGCACTGGAGCTGGGTCCGGGCCTTGGCGCCGACGCCGAAGCCGACGGTGTCGATCTGGAGGTCGATGCCGGCGCCGACGAGCTGCCGGATGACGGGGCAGGGGTCGGCGACGCAGGACTCCTCGCCGTCGGAGACGAGGACGATGTTGCGCTTGCCGGTGGCGCCGAGGTCGCCGAGCGCCTGGGTGAGGGACGCGGCGATGGGGGTCTCGCCCTTGGCCGTGAACGCGTTGACGGCCGTGGTGAGCCCGGGCTTGTCCAGGGCGGTGATGGGGTGGACGAGCTGGGTGTCGGCGCAGGCGGCGGGAGTGGGCCTGCCACCGGGCTGGGTGGCGCCGTAGACGCGGAGTCCGACCTGGGCGTTCGCCGGGAGGGAGCCGATGACGGCGGTGAGGGCGCGTTGGGCGGCGACGATCTTGGTGGTGCCGCCGGGGTCTCTGCCGTTCATCGACCCGGAGGCGTCGAGCATGAGCAGCAGCCGGCCCGGCGCGTCGTCCGCGGTGGCGGCACCCGCCGACGGTCCGGGACCGACGGCGAGGAGCGCGAGGACCGAGGCGACGAATGCGGTCCGCAGGCGAGGCGTGCGACGGCGTTGGCTGTGGTTCATGGTCCCTCCCAGTGCCCATGGATGTTTGCTACCGCAAACCCTGCCATTTGCGGTAGCAAACGTCAAGCCGGCCGGGACCGGCGGCATACAGTCTCACCCATGGCGACGGATGAACGGCGGTCGATGCGGACGCTCGAGGACGGCATCGAGCGGGACTTCTCGCAGAACCTCTCCTACGGCGCCTACCTGCACCTCGACACCCTGCTCTCCGCCCAGCACCCGCTCGCCGACCCGCCGCAGCACGACGAGCTCCTCTTCATCGTCCAGCACCAGACGAGCGAGCTCTGGCTCAAGCTGCTCATCCACGAGCTGCGTTCTGCGAGAAGCCTGCTCGGGCAGGACGAGCTCTCGCCGGCCCTCAAGCGGCTGGCCCGGGTCAAGCACATCCAGCACACGCTGACCGACCAGTGGGCCGTCCTCGCGACCCTCACCCCGAGCGAGTACGCCCAGATCCGGCCCTTCCTCGCGACGAGCAGCGGCTTCCAGAGCCACCAGTACCGCGCCGTCGAGTTCCTCCTCGGCAACAAGAACGCAGACATGGTCCGGGTCTTCGAGCACGACCCCGCAGCCCGGGCCGAGCTCGACACCCTCCTCCACGAGCCGAGCCTCTACGACGAGTACCTCCGGCTCCTCGCCCGCCGGGGCTACGGCATTCCGGCCCGCGTGCTCGAGCGCGACGTGACCCGGCCCTACGTCCTCGACGAGGGGCTCGTCGACGTCTTCGCCGGGGTCTACGCCGCCCCGGCGGAGCACTGGGGCGTCTACGAGACGTGCGAGGAGCTCGTCGACATCGAGGACAACTTCCAGGAGTGGCGCTTCCGGCACCTCCAGGTCGTGACCCGGACGATCGGGCGGCAGCCGGGGACGGGCGGCAGCTCAGGCGTCGACTTCCTCCGCCGCGCGCTCGACCTCACCTTCTTCCCCGAGCTCTACGCCGTCCGCTCGCGGGTCTCCTGAGACCCGCTGGCGCCCGCGATGTCGAAATCGCCCGCCGCCGTCCGTCGTCCGTCCGACAGCATCGACCCGGAGGACAGGATGGGCACCATGACCACGACGACCGCCACGCAGGTGACCTCGGCCGACGGAACGACGATCGGCGTCTCGAGCACCGGGTCGGGACCCGCTCTCGTCCTCGTCGACGGAGCGCTCTGCTCTCGCGCGACGGGGCCGGGGGAGGGGCTGGCCAAGGCCCTCGCCGACCGGTTCACCGTCTGGACCTACGACCGGCGCGGACGCGGCGACAGCGGTGCCGGGGTGACACCGTGGTCCCTCGACCGCGAGGTCGAGGACCTCGCCGCCGTCGTCGAGGCGGCCGGCGGCCATGCCCACGCCCTCGGCTGCTCCAGCGGCGGCCTGCTCGCCCTGGCCGCCGCCAACGGCGGGGTCGAGCTCGACCGCGTCGTCGTCTACGAGGCCCCGGGCATCGTCGACGCGACGCACCCGGCGACGGATCCCGCATTCGGCGAACGGGTGCGCGGGCTCGTCGACGGCGGCGACCGGAGCGGCGCCGTCAAGGCGTTCATGCGGCTCGTCGGAGCGCCGGCGCCGATGGTCGCTCTCCTGCGGCTCATGCCCGTCTGGCGCAAGCTGACCGCGGTCGCGCACACCCTCCCGTGGGACCTCTCCCTCGTCGTCCCGCGCAGCCAGGGCACTCCCGACCGGCCGGCGAGCTGGTCGGGCGCGACCCGGCCGGTCCTCGTCCTCGCGGGCGGCAGGAGCCCCGAGTACATGCGCAACGCGCAGGCGTCGCTCGCCGCAGCGCTGCCCCACGGTCGCTGCGAGGTGGTGCCCGGACAGACGCACATGGTCAAGGCGGTGGCATTGGCGCCGGTGGTCTCCGCATTCCTCGCAGAGTGAGTCAGGACGGCAGCCAGCCCTTGGGGCCGGTCGAACCGGCCGGGTAGCTCTCCATCCTCACCTCGTTGTCGGCGAATGCCTTGAGGACCGGCTCGACGACCCGCCAGCAGTCCTCGGCCGAGTCGCCGCGGACGGTGAGCAGCTGGGAGCCGTCGAGGATCTGCGCGAGGACCTCGCCGTAGGCGGTCATCCGGGCCGGCGCGAGGGTGGCGGTCAGCGTCTTCTGCTCGAGGTCGAGAGGGTCGCCCTCGGCATTCATCGTCATCGTCAGGGCCACCGAGCCCGGCTTGAGCCCGATGACGAGGGTGTCCGTCGCGGACGGGCCGGCGAAGCCCTTGGGCAGGTGCGGGACGTCGCGGAAGGTCACGACGATCTCCTTGCGGGGGGCGCCCATCCCCTTGCCGCTGCGGAGGATGAAGGGGACACCGGACCAGCGGTTGTTGTCGATGGCGACGGTGACCTGCGCGAGCGTCTCGGTCATCCGCTTGGGGTCGACGCCGTCCTCCTTGATGTAGTCGATGATCCGGCGCCGGCCGATCGTGCCCTTGGTGTAGCGCGCCCGGCGGGCCGACTCCGCGGGTGCTCCCCAGAGGCGCATCGCGCGGAAGGCCTGGGACTTCTGGTCCTGCAGCTCCTCGGGCGTCAGGCTCGCGATCGACTCCATGGCAAAGAGGGCGAGGACCTGCAGGAGGTGGCTCTGGATCATGTCCTTGAGCGCGCCGGCCCCGTCGTAGTAGCCGGCCCGCCCCTCGAGCGCGAGGTCCTCGTCGTAGACGATCTCGACGCGCTCGATGTGCTCGCTGCTCCAGACCGGCTGGAGGATCCGGTTGGCGAAGCGGAGGCCGACGAGGTTGAGGACCGTCGCGACGCCGAGGAAGTGGTCGATCCGGTAGATGTCGGACTCCTGGGCGACCTTGTGGAGCAGGGCGTTGAAGGTCCGGGCGCTCGCGAGGTCGGTGCCGAACGGCTTCTCGAGGGCGAGGCGGGTCACGTCGGGCAGGTCGATCCGGCGGAGCAGCTCGCAGCACTTCATCGTCACCGACGGCGGGAGGGCGAAGAAGATGACGAGCGGGCCGTCGCCGAGCTGCGCGATGAGCCCCTGGAGCGAGACCGGGTCGAGGATGTCCGCCTTGACGTAGGCGGTGTCCTTGAGGACCGGGGCGGACACGGCCGCGGGGGCCTTGACCGAGCCGAAGGCGTCCTTGACGCGCGCCTTCCACTCCGCGGCGGTCAGCTCGGCCCGGTCGGCGCCGACGACTCGGACGTCGCGGTCCCGCTCGGCCATGAGGAGCGTCGCGAGTCCGGGGAGCAGCAGCCGGTGGGTCAGGTCGCCGCCGGCACCGAGGACGAGCAGGGTGACGGGGGCCTTCCGGCGGATCGGGCGCTTCGCCGTCGTGGGGCGCTTCGCAGCGGTCGCCTTCTTCGTCGCAGCCATGCCCGCCAGCATTCCACGTCGCTAGCCTCGGACCCATGCCACGCGTCATCCACACCGCGCAGGCCCTCGTCGACGAGGTCGCGGAGGTGCCCGCCCTCCCGGCCCGCGGCCAGAACGTCATGGCGACGGCCGTGACACGATACGCCGCCTCGGCCGTGAACATCCTTGTCGCAGCGGCACGTTCGGGTGCCGAATGCACTCACGCGGGTGCCGTGGGGACCGGCCC
Source organism: uncultured Actinomycetota bacterium (assembly GCA_963752365.1). Lineage (GTDB taxonomy): Bacteria > Actinomycetota > Actinomycetes > Actinomycetales > Dermatophilaceae > CAVVXY01. Next base: position 471,836 of record CAVVXY010000007.1, on the reverse strand, counting down.
GAACGCCGACCTCGTCCGCTCCGTCCTCGCCGCCGAGGGGGTCGACGTCTCGAGCCCGCCCGTGGCGGGCACCGACACGGGCGTGTGCTTCGTCATGGTCGAGCCGTCCGCGGAGCGGACCTTCGTCACGACTCTCGGGGCGGAGCGGCAGATCACCGTCGAGAGCCTCGCGACGAGCGCGCCCGCCGGCGGGGACATCGTCTGCGTCAGCGGCTACAGCCTCGTCGGGACGACCCGCGATCCCTTGCTCGTCTTCCTCGAAGGCCTGCCGGAGTCGGTCGACGTGGTCCTCGACCCCGGTGCGATCTTCGCCGGCCTGCCCGCGGCGATTCGGGACCGGGTGCTCCGGCTGACGACGGTCTGGACGTCGAATGCCGAGGAGGCGACCGCGCTGACCGGCTGGTCCGGGATCGCGGACACCTCGCGCGCCGTGGCCGACCGGCTGGGGGAGGGGCGCGTCGTCGTCATCCGCGACGGGGCGCGCGGGTGCGTCGTCCGGGTCGCGGGGGAGACGACCGAGCTGACCGGCTACCCGCAGACTCCGGTCGACACCAACGGCGCTGGAGACTGCCACACCGGCGTCCTCGTCGCCTGCCGCGCACAGGGTCGCGACTGGGTCGACGCAGCCCGGCGCGGCAACGCGGCCGGGGCGATCAAGGTGACCCGCAAGGGCCCGGCGACGGCGCCCACGGCGGCCGAGATCGACGCATTCCTCGCCGACCGCGGCTGACCCTCCCGTCAGGGCTCAGGCGGGACCGGCGCCGGCGGCGACGTGCTGGGCGAGGTAGCCCTGGATCCCGACCCGCTCGATCGCCTCGAGCTGGCTCTCGAACCAGTCCGCGTGCCGCTCCTCGTCGAGGACGCCCTCCTCGAAGAGGCTCGCCGTCCCGTGGTCGCCGAGGCGGTGGCATTCGGCCGCGGCGGCGTTGAACTGCGCGACCGCGACCTTCTCGGACTCCAGGGAGAGGCGGAGGACCTCCTCGGGCGACTCGCCGATCGAGATGGACCCGAGCTTCTGCACGTTGGGGTGGCCCTCGAAGAGCAGGATCCGCTGGATGAGGGAGTCGGCGTCCTTCATCTCCGCGATCGACAGGTCGTAGAAGACCTTGCCGAGCGTCGGGAGGCCCCAGTTGTCGAGCATCCGGGCGTTGAGGAAGTAGGTGTTGGTCACCGTGAGCTCGAAGGTCAGGGCCTCGTTGAGGAGCTCGACGACACGTGGGTCAACCGGCTGCACTCTCCACCTCCAGGTAGGAATCCTCCGCGGACTCCACATGGTTGCAGACGAGACGCTTGAGCGAGAAGACGCAGGCGCCGCAGTCCTGACCGGCACCGGTGAGGCGGCACACCTGGGCGACCGTCTGGGCTCCCTGCCCGACGGCCCGCGCGACCGCGTCGTCGTTGACGACACGGCAGTGGCACACGATCACGAGATATAAGGTAAGGCTTACCTGACGTTTTGCAAGAATCGTTCCGCGTCTCGGAACGGGCGTGTCGCGCCGGCCCGCCTCACTGCTTGCTCCGGTGGGCGAGGTCGAGGAGGTCCTCGAGGTCCTCCGCGCCGATCGCGTCGAGGTGGGCGAGCACGGCATTCGACCGGGCGAAATGGGGGATCGTGAAGACGACGCCCGCGGGGAATGCCGCGAGCGCCTCCGCACGCGCCTCGGGCGTCGCCGTGTGGACGACGAGGAGGTCGGTGTAGGGCTCGTCGGTCGCCGGGTCGACCGTCCCCTCGTCGCGACGAGGGCTGCGGCGCTGGGCGAGCCCGCGGCCCCCTCGCCCCGTGAAGAGGTAGGCGTGCTCGTCGTCCCAGTACTTCCCGACGGTCACCCCGGGGAGGGCGCGCGCGATGCGGTCGAGCTCGCCGGGGGTCGCCATCAGCTCGGGTGGCCGTCCGGTGTCTCGTCCTGCTCGGCGACGACGCGCTCCTTGGGTCGTCGCTTGATCGCGGCAACCAGGCCCGCGACCGCGAGGAGGCCCACCAGCGGCCCGAACACTCGGGCGAACCCGGACGGCTCGTCGCTCCGGTCGGTCATGGGACCCTCCTCCTGCACGTGCGGTCGAGTCACCCCACCGTAGGGCGGATCAGCCGCGTCGGGTAGCCACGAGCCGGTCCCACAGTGCGTCGAGAGTGCCGTCGACCTGGCGGCGCGCCGGGTCCGCGTCGTGCCACGCCACGATCTCCCGCGCCCCCTCGGCGAACGGGACCCGCGCCTCCCAACCGGTCGCCAGAGCCTTGACCTTGGCGTTGTCGAACACCATCGAGTTGGACTTGTCGCCGAGCAGGCTGCCGGTGAGCGACGGCTCGGCCGCGCAGATCTCGTCGGAGGTCACGTGGACGATGTCGGCCTCGACGCCGGCGGCGGCGGCCAGGTGCTCGTGGATCTGGTTCCACGTCGGGGCCTCGTCGCTCGTGATGTGGAATGCCTCGCCGATGGCTCCCGGGTGGCCGAGGAGCGGCTCGAAGGCGCGCGCGAAGTCGTCGGCGTGGGTGAGCGTCCACAGCGAGGTGCCGTCGCCGAGGACGACGACGGGAGCCCCGCGGCGCATCCGCTCGACGACGGTCCAGCCGCTCTGGACCGGCGGCCTCGACCGGTCGTAGGTGTGGCTCGGGCGGACGACCGTCATCGGGAGGTCGCGGTCCGCGTGGGCGGCGACGAGGAGCTCCTCGCAGGCGATCTTGTGCCGCGAGTACTCCCACAGCGGGTTGTCGAGCGGCGTCTGCTCGGTGACCGGCAGCCGGGCCGGGGGAGTCTGGTAGGCCGAGGCGCTGGAGATGAAGACGTACTGCCCGGTCCGTCCCTCGACGACGGAGAGGACGTCGCGCACGTTGTCGGGGTGGAACGACAGGAAGTCGGCGACCACGTCGAACTCCTTGTCCTGCAATGCATTCCGCAGGGCATCGACGTCACGAACGTCGGCAGTCAAGGTGCGAATGCCGACCGCCGGCTCGTGCCGGTCGCTCGCCCCGCGCGTCACGATCGTCACGTCGTGGCCCCGCTCGAGGGCGGTGGCGACGCACGCCGCGCTGATCGTGCCGGTGCCGCCGAGGACGAGGACGCTGCTCATGACCCGAGCCTATGAGGGCTCAGGCCGGTGTGGACAGGCCCGCGCGGCAGCGCTCCTCGAAGGTCGTCAGCTCGGCGAGGGCGGCGTCGAGGTCGGCCCGACGCTGCTCGAGGTCGGCGCGGCGCTCGTCGATCTGCTCCAGGACGTACTCGAGCTGGCTGCGGCGGCCCCGGGGGGCGTCGTAGAGGTCGATGATCGTGCGGATCTCCTCCAGCGGGAAGCCGAGCCGCTTGCCCCGGAGGATGAGGCCGAGCCGGGTCCGGTCGCGCCGGTGGTAGACCCGCTGGGTGCCGCGGCGCTCGGGGGAGATCAGGCCGAGCTCCTCGTAGTGCCGGACCGTCCGGTGGGTCACGCCGAACTCGTCGGCGACCTGCGCGATCGTCCAGGTGCTCGCGGGAGTTGGCATACCCATGAGTATTGCTTTACGTTGACGTCAACGTCAACCACACGGGGGCTCGGCCCCCGTGTCCCCCCGCTGGGGCTCCGCCCCAGACCCCGGAACCCGTCCGGCCGAGTCGACGAAGGCGAAGCAAACATGTTCGAGCTGAGCAAGGACCACGAGGACTTCCGCAAGGTCGTCCGCGAGTTCGCGACCGCGGAGATCGAGCCGCACGTCGCGCAGTGGGACCGGGAGCACCACTTCCCGACCGACCTCGTCCCCAAGATGGGCGACCTCGGGCTCTTCGGCCTCGTCGTCCCGGAGGAGTACGGCGGCGCCGGCGGCGACTTCACGAGCCTCTGCGTCGCGATCGAGGAGCTCGGCCGGGTCGACCAGTCGGTCGGCATCACCCTGTCCGCGGGCGTCGGGCTCGGGATCAACCCGATCCTCACCTTCGGCACCGAGGAGCAGAAGCAGCGCTTCCTGCCCGACCTCGTCGAGGGCCGCGCGCTCGCCGGCTTCGGCCTGACCGAGCCGGACGCCGGCTCGGACGCGGGCGCGACGCGCACCAAGGCCGTCCGCGACGGCGACGAGTGGGTCGTCAACGGCGCCAAGGCCTTCATCACCAACAGCGGCACCGACATCACCTCGGTCGTCACCGTGACCGCGCGCACCGGCACCCGCGAGGACGGCAAGGCCGTCGTCAGCGCGATCATGGTCCCGGCCGGGACGCCCGGCTTCGTCGTGCAGCCCGCGTACGACAAGCTCGGCTGGCACATCAGTGACACCCACGGCCTGACGTTCGAGGACTGCCGCGTCCCGGTCGGCAACCTCCTCGGCGCCGAGGGGGAGGGCTTCAAGCAGTTCCTCAAGACCCTCGACGACGGCCGCATCGCGATCTCCGCGCTCGCCGTCGGGCTCCTCCAGAGGATGCTCGAGGAGACGACCGCCTACGCGAAGTCGCGCACGGCATTCGGCCGCCCGATCGGCGTCAACCAGGGCGTCGCCTTCCCGATCGCCGACATCGCCGTCATGGTCGAGGCCGCCCGCGGGCTCACCTACAAGGCCGCGTGGCTCAAGGACGAGCACGACGCCGGGCGCCGCAGCGTCGGCGAGGTCAAGCAGGCCGCCGCGCTCTGCAAGCTCTACTCGACCGAGGCCGCCAACACGGCGACACGGATCGCGACCCAGGTCTTCGGCGGCAACGGCTTCATGGAGGAGTACCCCGTCGCCCGCTTCTTCCGCGACGCCAAGATCCTCGAGATCGGCGAGGGCACGAGCGAGGTCCAGCGGATGGTCATCGGCCGCCACCTCGGTCTCCCGCAGGCCTGAGAGAGTGGGCCCCATGCCGACCCCCGCCGCCCCCTTCGCGACCGGTGACGACGCCGGCACCGACCCCAAGGTGACCGACGTCCGCGAGCGGCTCGCCGCGGCATTCCTCGCCTCGGAGACCGCGCCGGACAAGGCCGCGGCCAAGCTCGCGAGCCAGGGCAAGCTCTACGTCCGCGACCGCATCGCGCTCCTGCTCGACGAGGGCAGCTTCGTCGAGGACGGCCGGTTTGCGAATGCGATGGCCTCGGGTCTCCCCGCCGACGGAGTCGTCACCGGGCGGGGGACCGTCGAGGACCGGCCGGTCATCGTCATCGCCAACGACCCGACGGTCAAGGCGGGGTCGTGGGGCGCGCGGACCGTGGAGAAGATCGTCCGCGCGACCGAGATGGCGCTCCGCGAGGAGCTGCCCGTCTTCTGGTTCATCGACAGCGCGGGCGCGCGGATCACCGACCAGGTCGAGATGTTCCCCGGGCGCCGTGGTGCCGGGCGGATCTTCCACAACCAGGTCGCGCTCTCGGGCAAGGTCCCGCAGATCTGCTGCCTCTTCGGGCCGTCGGCTGCCGGCGGCGCCTACATCCCGTCCTTCTGCGACATCGTCATCATGGTCGAGGGCAACGCCTCGATGTACCTCGGCAGCCCGCGGATGGCCGAGATGGTCGTCGGGGAGAAGGTCTCGCTCGAGGAGATGGGCGGCGCGCGGATGCACTGCACCGTCTCCGGCGTCGGTGACCTCCTCGCGAGCGACGACACCGAGGCGATCGAGCTCGCCCGGCTCTACTTCTCCTACGTCCCGCAGAACTGGCATTCGCCCCTCCCGACCTACCACCCCGAGGAGCCGTCGGCGCCGCTGACCCGGCACACGGTCCCCGAGCGGGAGAGCCAGCCGTTCGACATCCACGAGGTCATCGACGGGCTCATCGACGACGACTCGTTCTTCGAGATCAAGACCCTCTTCGCGGCCGAGCTCGTCGTCGGCTTCGGCCGGATGTCGGGGGAGAGCGTCGGCATCGTCGCCAACAACTCGGCCGTCAAGGGCGGGGTGCTCTTCACCGACTCGGCCGACAAGGCGAGCCGCTTCATCTGGCTGTGCGACGCCTTCTCGATCCCGCTCGTCTACCTCGCCGACGTCCCCGGCTTCATGATCGGCAGCGAGGTCGAGCGCGGCGGCATCATCCGGCACGGCGCCAAGATGGTGTCGGCGGTGTCGAGCGCGACCGTCCCGCAGTTCTGCGTCATCGTCCGCAAGGCCTACGGCGCCGGGCTCTACGCGATGGGCGGCCCCGGCTTCGCACCCGACGCGACGATCGCCCTCCCGACCGCGCGGATCGCGGTCATGGGCCCCGAGGCCGCTGTGAATGCGGTCTACGCCAACAAGATCGCCGAGGTCGAGGCCGCGGGCGGTGCCGAGGCGAGGGACGCGTTCGTCGCCGAGAAGCGTCGCGAGTACGAGATCGACGTCGACCTCGAGCGGCTCGCCGCCGACCTCGTCCTCGACCTCGTCATCGAGGCCGACGCCCTCAGGGCCGAGCTCCTCAAGCGGCTCCGCTACGCCGCGCACCGCGAGCGGCACTTCGCGACCAAACGACGGGACGTGCCGCCGGTCTGAGGCCGGTCGGGCCCCCCGCGGCGAGGGCGTTCGGCGATGGGCCGAAACCCTTTGGATGGTCGCGAACCCTTCCGGCCCATCCGGAGGTTTCCCGCCCTGGGCGGGAATGCTGCGTGTGACCGGAGCGACTCCCGAATGGCTCCCGGCGGCCGAAAGGCACTACTACGATGTGTCGTAGACAGTGCTTCCGGAGGTCACCGTGGTCGACGAACGCAGAGACATCACCCCCCTCTCCGCGCTGGGCTCGGGTCGCTCCTACTCGGGTCCGCAGCGCACCCGTCGGCCGATCTACGTCGACCTGCTCCCGCCGTGCAACGCCGGGTGCCCGGCCGGCGAGGACATCCAAGGCTGGTTGTCGCTCGTCCGCATCGGTGACCACGAGGGCGCCTGGCGCCGGCTGACCCGGGACAACCCGTTCGCGGCGATCCACGGGCGGGTCTGCTACCACCCGTGCGAGACGGTCTGCAACCGGGCGCACCTCGACGAGGCCGTGTCGGTGCACGCCGTCGAGCGCTTCCTCGGCGACCTCGCGATCGAGCGGGGCTGGTCCTTCGACCCGCCGCCCGCCAGCACTGGGCGACGCGTCCTCGTCGTCGGTAGCGGGCCGAGCGGGCTCTCCGCGGCCTACCACCTGGCCCGACTCGGTCACGAGGTCGTCGTCCGGGACAGCGGTGAGCGGCCGGGCGGGATGATGCGCTACGGCATTCCCAGCTACCGGCTGCCCCGGGACGTCCTCGACGCCGAGATCGCCCGGCTCGAGCAGCTCGGCGTGCGCTTCGAGCAGGAGCACGTCGTCACGGACCTTCGCGCGGAGATGGCGGAGGGCGGCTTCGACGCGGCCTTCGTCGCCGTAGGCGCGCACCTGTCCAAGCGGGTCGACATCCCCAACCAGGACGCGAGCCGCGTCCTCGACGCCGTGACCTTCCTCCGCGACGTCGCCTCCGGTGCGGCACCGCACCTCGAAGGGACCGTCGCCGTCTACGGCGGCGGCAACACCGCGATGGACGCCGCCCGCGTCGCCCGACGCGTCGGCGCCGAGGACACCGTCATCGTCTACCGGCGGACGCGGACCCAGATGCCGGCCCACGACGAGGAGGCTGCCGACGCAGAGGCCGAGGGGATCCGGATCAACTGGCTGCGGACGATCGCGTCCATGGGCGAGGACGACCTGACCGTCGAGGTCCAGGAGCTCGACACGCACGGCAAGCCGCACGGCACCGGGCGGTTCGAGACCCTCGCCGCCGACACGGTCATCCTCGCCCTCGGGCAGGAGAGCGACACCCGGTTCCTCGCGAGCGTCGAGGGCGTCGAGCTCGACGGGGACGTCGTCAAGGTCGACCCGGTCACCCTGATGACCGGCGCGCCGGGCGTCTTCGCCGGCGGGGACGCGGTCCCGAGCCAGCGGACCGTCACCGTCGGGGTCGGCCACGGCAAGAAGGCCGCGCGGTCCATCGACGCCTGGCTCCGGAATGCCGTGGAGCCGCCCGCCGACAAGCACCGCACCGCCCACGTCGACGAGCTGCACCTCTGGTACTTCGGCGACCACACCCGACGCGAGGAGGCGCACCTGGACCCGGAGAGCCGGGTGGCCGCATTCGACGAGGTCGTCAGCGGTCTGAGCGCGAAGGAGGCGAGGTTCGAGGCCGGTCGGTGCCTCTCCTGCGGCAACTGCTTCGAGTGCGACGGCTGCCTCGGCGCGTGCCCCGAGGACGCGGTCGTCAAGCTCGGCGTGGGGCACGGCTACCGCTTCGACGACGACCGGTGCACGGGCTGCGCGGCCTGCTTCGACCAGTGCCCGGTCCACGCCATCGACATGGTCCCGGAGGCGTGAGGTGAGCACGAGCCCGACCCGGGTGACCATCGACGGCAACGAGGCCGCCGTGCACGTCGCCCACCGGCTCTCCGAGCTGTGCGCGATCTACCCGATCACGCCGAGCTCGACGATGGCCGAGCTCGCCGACGAGTGGTCGAGCCACGGGCGGACGAACGTGTGGGGGACCGTCCCCGGCGTCGTCGAGATGCAGAGCGAGGGCGGCGCGGCCGGCGCCCTCCACGGGGCGTTGCAGGGCGGGGCGCTGGCGACGACCTTCACCGCGTCGCAGGGGCTGCTCCTCATGATCCCCAACATGTACAAGATCGCCGGCGAGCTGACCTCGGCGGTCATCCACGTGGCCGCGCGCTCGATCGCGGCGCAGGGACTGTCGATCTTCGGCGACCACCAGGACGTCATGGCCGTCCGGCAGACCGGCTTCGCCCTGCTGTCCTCCGGGTCCGTCCAGGAGGCGCACGACCTCGCCCTCGTCGCCCACGCGGCGACGCTGCGGGCGCGGGTCCCGTTCGTCCACTTCTTCGACGGCTTCCGGACCTCCCACGAGCTCAACACGATCGAGCTGCTCGACGACGGCATTCTCCGTGCCCTCGTCCCCGAGGAGCTCGTCCGAGCGCACCGCCGCCGGGCCATGTCGCCGGAGCGGCCCTTCGTCCGCGGGACGGCGCAGAACCCGGACGTCTACTTCCAGGCGCGCGAGACGGTCAACCCGTTCTACGCGCGGACGCCGGCCGTCGTGCAGGGCGTCATGGACGAGCTCGCCGCGCACACCGGCCGCGCCTACCAGCTCGTCGAGTGGGCCGGCCACCCCGAGGCCGACCGCGCCCTCGTCGTCATGGGCTCGGCGGGGGAGACGGCCGAGGAGACCGTCGCCCACCTCGTGGCCCGTGGCGAGCGGGTCGGCGTCGCCCGGGTGCGACTCTTCCGTCCGTTCCCCGCCGAGGCGCTTCTCGCCGCGCTCCCGCCGAGCGTGACGCGTGTGGCCGTCCTCGACCGGACCAAGGAGCCCGGCGCACAGGCCGAGCCCCTCCACCTCGACGTCGTCTCCGCCCTCAGCGAGGCCGTCGCCGACGGGCGGTGGGAGCGAATGCCGTTCGTCGCCGGCGGCCGCTACGGACTCTCCTCCAAGGAGCTCACCCCCGGCATGGTCGCCGGCGTCCTGGCCGCGCTGGCCGGGGACGACCCGCCCCGCCGGTTCACCGTCGGCATCACCGACGACGTGACGGGTCTGTCGCTACCCGCCGAGGAGGACCTCGACATCGAGGACGCGCAGACCCTGCGGGCCGTCTTCTTCGGCCTCGGCTCGGACGGCACCGTCGGCGCGAACAAGAACACGATCAAGATCCTCGGGTCCGACCCGGGCACGTACGCCCAGGCCTACTTCGTCTACGACAGCAAGAAGTCCGGCGGCACCACCGTCTCCCACCTCCGCTTCGGACCCCACCCGATCCGCGCGCCCTGGCTCGTCACCCGGGCCGGCTTCGTCGGCTGCCACGACCTCGGCCTGCTCGAGCGGATCGACGTCCTCGGGGTCGCCCGCGAGGGAGCCGTCCTGCTGCTCAACGCGCCGATGCCCGCAGAGGAGGTGTGGGACGCCCTCCCGCGCCCGGTGCAGGAGCAGGTCCTCGCCAAGCGGCTGGCTCTCTGGGCGATCGACGCCGACCGGGTCGCGCGACACGCCGGGCTGGAGGGCCGCACGAACACGGTCCTGCAGACCTGCTTCTTCGCCATCTCCGGCGTCCTGCCCCGCGACGAGGCGGTCGCCGCCGTCAAGGACGCGATCCGCAAGACCTACGGCAAGCGCGGCGGCGAGGTCGTCCGCCGCAACGAGGCCGCCGTCGACGCGACGCTCGCCGAGCTCCACGAGGTGCCCGTTCCCGGGACCGCGACGAGCGAACGTCAGCCCCGGCCGCTGGTCCCGACAGACGCACCGGCATTCGTCCGGACCGTCACCGCCGAGATGATGGCCGGCCGCGGCGACGCCCTCCCCGTCAGCGCGCTGCCCGTCGACGGGACCTGGCCGAGCGGCACCACCGCCTACGAGAAGCGCCGCATCTCCGACCGGGTCGCCGTCTGGGACCCCGACGCCTGCATCCAGTGCGGCAACTGCGCCTTCGTCTGCCCGCACAGCGTCATCCGGGCCAAGCTCTACGACGCCGACGCCCTGGACGGCGCCCCGCCCACCTTCGCGAGCGCGCCGCTCAACGCGGTCGGCCTGCCGGGCAGCCGCTACACGCTGCAGGTCTATGCCGAGGACTGCACCGGCTGCAGCCTCTGCGTCGAGGCGTGCCCTGTCAGCCCGGACCCCGGCACGAGCCGGCGGGCGATCAACCTCGAGGACGCCGCCGGGCTGCCGGACTGGGGCCGGGCCGACGTCGCCTTCTTCGAGACGCTGCCGGTCAACGACCGGGCCCGAGTCGACTTCGGGACGGTGCGCGGGACGCAGTTCCTCGAGCCGCTCTTCGCCTTCTCCGGCGCCTGCGCCGGCTGTGGGGAGACGCCCTACCTCAAGCTCCTCACCCAGCTCTTCGGTGACCGCCTCACGGTGGCGAACGCGACGGGCTGCTCCTCGATCTACGGCGGCAACCTGCCGACGACACCCTGGGGGACGAATGCCGCCGGCCGCGGGCCGGCGTGGTCCAACAGCCTCTTCGAGGACAACGCGGAGTTCGGCCTCGGCCTCGCGCTCGCGGCCGAGCTGCACACCGGGCTGGCGCGGGACCGCCTGCGCGAGCTCCGCGACACCGTCGGCGCCGAGCTCGCCGACGCGATCCTCGACGCCCGCCAGGTGCGCGAGTCCGAGCTCGGCGCGCAGCACGAGCGTGTGCGAATGCTGCTCGAGCGGCTCGACGGCATTCCGCCGGCCGGCCCTGAGGCGGCCGTCGTCGCGGACCTCCGCAGCGTCGCCGACCACCTCCTGCGGCGCAGCGTCTGGCTCGTCGGCGGGGACGGCTGGGCCTACGACATCGGCGCCGGCGGACTCGACCACGTCCTCGCGAGCGGCCGCAACGTCAACGTCCTCGTCCTCGACACCGAGGTGTACTCCAACACTGGCGGGCAGTCGTCCAAGGCGACCCCGCTCGGGGCGGTCGCGAAGTTCGCCGCCGCAGGCAAGGGGGTCCCCAAGAAGGACCTCGCTCTCCAGGCGATCGCCTACGGCAGCGTCTATGTCGCCCGGGTCGCGATGGGGGCCGACCCGCAGCAGACGCTGCGGGCCTTCCGCGAGGCCGAGGCGTACGACGGGCCGTCCCTGATCATCGCCTACAGCCACTGCATCGCCCACGGCATCGAGATGAGCAAGGGCCTGGACCAGCAGCAGCGTGCCGTGCGGTCCGGGCACTGGCCGCTCGTCCGGTACGACCCGACGGTCCGCGACCGGGGCGGCAACCCCTTCTTCCTCGACAGCCCCCGCCCGGAGCTCCCACTGCGCGACTACGTCTACCGCGAGCTGCGCTACCGGATGCTCCGCAACGCCTCGCCCGCCGAGGCCGAACGTCTCCTCACCCTGGCCCAGCAGGAGGTCGAGCGACGGTGGGCGACCTACGAGGAGATGGCGACCCGACCGGCGAGCCGGTTCACCCCCGACGCACGGAAGAGGGCTACCTCATGGACCTGACGACGACCTACCTCGGCCTGACCCTCCGCAGCCCGCTCGTCGCCTCGGCGTCGCCGCTCGCCCAGACCCTCATCGGGGTCAGGGAGCTCGACGACGCCGGGGTCGGCGCGATCGTCCTGCACTCGCTGTTCGAGGAGCAGATTCGACGTGAGGAGGTCCAGGACGTCCGGATGGGGGAGCTCCACGAGGAGTCCTTCAGCGAGGCCCGGTCCTACTTCCCGGACGCCCCTTCCGTCGGCTACGGCGGCGCCGCGCCGTACCTGACCCATCTCGAGCGCGCCGTCGCCGCGAGCAGTGTGCCCGTCATCGCGAGCCTCAACGGAAGCTCCCGCGGCGGCTGGACCGGGATCGCCCGGTCGCTGGAGTCGGCCGGCGCCGCCGCGATCGAGCTCAACGTCTACGCCGTCCCGGACCTGCGCGTGTCCGGCGCCGCCGTCGAGCAGCGGCACGTCGACATCCTCCACGCGGTCAAGGAGGTCGTGACGGTCCCCGTGGCGGTCAAGCTGAGCCCCTGGCTGTCCTCGACCGGCGCCACCTGCTTGGAGCTGGACCGCGCCGGCGCCGACGGGCTGGTCCTCTTCAACCGCTTCCTCCAGCCGGACATCGACGTCGAGCGGCTCGTCGTCGAGCCGGCGGTGAGCCTCTCCGGCGCCGCCGAGTCGCGGCTGCCGCGGACGTGGATCGCGATGCTCCACGGTCGGGTCCGCGGGTCCCTCGCCGGGACGACCGGGGTCGAGACCGGCGAGGACGTCGCGAAGTACCTCCTCGCCGGCGCCGACGTCGTCATGACCGCCTCGGCGCTCCTCCGGCACGGCCGGCCCTACGCCGCCAAACTGCGCAAGGAGCTGGAGGAATGGTTGTCCCGCAAGGGTTTCGGCTCGGTCTCGGAGGCTCGCGGTCTGCTCGCGGTCGGGCCGGACGTCGAGCTCACGGCCTACGAGCGCTCCGGCTACGTGACGGCGCTGCGCAGGGCGCGGGAGACGTACGGGTCGTTGCGCGTGGACTGAGCCCGCGGCTGCGGGAGCGGCCCTCCTGCGCCCGGCCGGACCCTAGGCTGGCGCCCATGCCGGCGGCATTCGACCATGTCCTCCTCACGCGGTTCAGCGCCGTCCTCGTCCCCGACGCGCCCCCACCCACCCCGGAGTGGCTCTGGTACCGACTCCAGTTCTTCTACGACGTCACCTGGCCCTCGGTCCGCTCACAGACGACCCGCGACTTCCGCTGGCTCGTGATGCTCGACGACCGGTGTGAGGACGACTTCCGGGAGAATGTGGAGGAGCTCGCCGAGGACACCTTCACCCCGATCTGGACGCACGAGCCCTTCGTCCGGGACTCCTTCGCCGGCCCCGTCCTGGACCTCCTCGACGGCTCCGCCGCACCGCACCTCATGACGACGCGGATCGACTCCGACGACGCGATCGCGGTCGACTTCATGGCGTCCGTGCAGCGTGAGTTCGACTCCCAGGACAGGCTCTTCGTCAACTTCACGCGCGGCGTGCAGCTCGACCGCGACGGCGGGGTCCACCTCGCGGACACGACGTCGAGCCCGTTCCTCTCCTACATCGAGCGGCGGGTGCCCGACCGCCTGCCCGAGACGGTCTACGTCGCCAAGCACGCCCGGGCCCGCGAGCACGCGCCGGTCCTCGAGGTGCGGGCGCCGGTCATGTGGGCGCAGGTCGTCCATGGCTCCAACGTCTCCAACATCGTCAACGGAACCCGGACCGACCCGGCCGTCCTCGACGAGCGCTTCCGCGTCACCCTGCCCGGAGCCGCGGCGCTGTCGGCTCCCGAGCTGCGCTCCGCTCGGCTCGCGCAGGCCCGTCGACTCGGTCGGCTGTGGGTCGCCCACCCGGGCGAGCTGACGAAGTTCGTCGGGGCGCGAGGTGCCCGGCTCCGGGGGACGCACCTCCGCGGGCAGGTCGACGGCCCGACGGTCGAGGAGCGGCTCCGCGGCCTGCGCCACGCGGCCCGCCGGCAGCGAGACCTCCAGTCGCAGCGCGCCTGGCGGGTCCGCAACCGGGCGAATGCCGCGTGGGGCGGGTCCGCCCGCGTCGTCCACGGTGACGCGGGCCGGGTGTGCGACGCCGCCCGCGTCGTCGTCCTCGCCGAGTACGCCGCCGACTCCTCGCTGCGCCCGGAGGCCGTCTCGTCGGCGCGCGCGTGGGCCGACTGTGGGTGGACCGTCGTCCTCGTCGCGGCGAGGGACGCCTGGGTGCGGCCGATCGGCATTCCGCGGGACCTGCCGAAGGAGGTCGTCGTCGTCGCGCGACCCAACATCGGCTATGACTTCGGTTCGTGGCGCGACGCATTCGGCCTCGTCGAGGGCCTCGCCGACGTCGACCTCGTCCTGCTGACCAACGACTCGCTCATCGGCCCGTTCTCACCGCTCGCCGACCTGACGGCCCGCATCGAGAGCTCGGACGCGGATGTGTGGGCAGCGACCGCGTCCGACGCCCGCGGTCGCCACCTGCAGAGCTACCTGCTCGCCTTCCGCGGGGGCGCTCTCGCCCGCCCCGCGCTCCGCGACTTCTTCGCGCGGGTCGAGGCGCTCGACGCCAAGGACGACGTCGTGAGCGCCTACGAGGTCGGGCTGAGCCGGACGGTCGCCGCCGAAGGGCTCCGTACCCACGTCGAGTGGCCGAATGCCGCGCTCGGCCTCCCGCCGACGGCCAACCCCTTCGTGTGGGGCAGCGCCGCGCTCCTCGAGCAGGGCTTCCCGTTCGTCAAGCGCGGGGTCCGCGAGATCCCCGCGCTCCGGCCGCAGTGGGAGGCGGCCGTCGCCGCCGCGCGTCGCCTCCACGGCGTCGACCTCGCCTGACGCGATCTCCTCAGCCGACCTCAGTCGTGGCGCAACGCCCGCCACGGGATGCCGAGGTCGAGGAGCATCCGCCGCAGGGTCGGCAGCGACAGCCCCGTCACGTTGCTCGGGTCACCCTCGATCGCGTCGACGTAGGCAGCCGACCGCCCTTCGAGGGTGAAGGCGCCCGCGACGCCGAGGGGTTCGCCGGTCGCGACGTAGGAGGCGATCTCGTCGTCGTCGACCTGCCCGAAGTGCACCGTCGTCGTCGCGAGGGCGCCGATGGACCCGCCGCTGCCACCGCGATCGACCGGCCGCAGGTCGACGACCCAGTGGCCGGTGTGCAGGTCAGCGGTCCGGCCGCGCATGTCGACCCATCGCCGGACGGCCTCGGCCGCGTCAGCGGGCTTGCCGAGGGCCGTGCCGTCGAGCTCGAGCACCGAGTCGCAGCCGACGACGAGGTCGTGGTGCGCCGAGCCGGCGAGCGCAGTCGCGACGTCCTCGGCCTTGGCGCGGGCGAGGAGCAGGGCGATGTCGGCGGGCGCCAGGGGTCCGTGGGCCCGGGCCGCCGCGGTGACCGCCGGCTCGTCGACCGAGCTCACGTGGACCGTCGGCGCGACGCCTGCGGCCTTGAGCAGGGCGAGTCGCGAGGGGGAGGCGGAGGCGAGGACGAGGTGGACGGTCACGCGCGTCAGGCTGTCACAGCGCCCTCCGGACGCGACCGAGGGCCGCCCGCTGTCACGGACGGCCCACGTCGGGTGCGGGATGGGGTCAGCCGCACCACGGGTAGACGAAGAGGCTGTTGGCGCCGGCGCGGTGGTCGGCGAGGATGACCGACAGCGGCAGCGGGTCGGGCAGTGAGGCGACGTCGGTCCCGGCGCGGGGCGTGACGCCGACGGAGACGGCGGTCGCGATCGGCAGTCCGCCGCGGGCCACGTCGTCGAGCAGGCCGAGCGAGCGGAGCGTGTCCATCCCGGCCCGCTGGCAGGCGGTGTCGGGCTTGCCCGCGGCGCTGGCGCTGGAGAGCCCGACGCTGGTGACGAGGGCGGCGGTCGAGGCGAGGACGAGGGCGGTGGTCCTGAGCTGCATGGGTGGCTCCTGTGGGCAGTGGCCGCGACGCCATGATCGGCGCCGCTGCCGGGTTGGTGATGCCCCGATCGTGGTCTCGACCTCTCCTGCTGTCGAGGCTTTGTCCAAGGTTGTGCGATGGCCGGTCGGTCACGCCCTCGTCGGCGCCGAGCGGCGCAGGCCGGGGACGAGCGCGACGGTGACGACGACCGACGCCGCGGCCAGCCAGCCCATCGAGTGCCCGGTGTCGAGCCACGTCGCGACGAGACCGCCGAGCAGCGCCCCGGCCGACTGGCCGATCATCATCCCGTTGCCCTGGAGGCCGAATGCCTGCCCCTCCGTCGCGGGGTCGGCCGCGGCCGCGAGACGCTCCTGGAGGACGAGCGAGGCCGAGTAGCCGATGCTCGCGCAGAAGCCGAGGGCGAGTGCGACGGGGATCGGGGGATCGAGGAAGAACCCGAGGTAGGGCACGGCGAGGAGGAGTCGGAGCGGGTGGAGCAGTCGCTCCCGGCCCGGTGCGGGGAGGACGCGTCCGACGAGGACGTCGCCGAGCAGCATTCCGGCGGCCGTGACGGCGAAGAGGTAGCCCGCGAGCGCGGTCCCGCCGTAGGGCACGAAGAGCGCCTCGCAGCCCACGATCAGCCCGTTCGGCACCCACGAGGCGAGGAGGATCGGACGGATCGTACGGCTCCCGAGGAGCCGGCGGTTGACCTCGTGCGTCGTCCGCACGAGGCTGCCGCCGGACCTCTCGACGGGGCGGCGGCGCACGCCGAGGGCGACGGCGAGTCCCGCGAGCACGGCGCACAGCGCGGCGACCCCGAAGACGGCCGAGACGGGGAGCCACTGGAGCAGGAGTCCGCCCGTCGCGTAGCCGACGACCTGCATGAGCCCGACCGCGACGTTGAGCGTCGACCGACCGAGGACGAATGCCTCAGGAGGGACGATGGCGCGGAGCATCCGGTTGACCGAGCCCGCCGTCGCCGACATGACGAGGAAGGGCAGGGCCAGGACGACGAAGCGCACCGGCCACGGCAGCCCGGGGACCGCCTGCGCGGCCGCGGCGAGGCCCGCGGCCGTGATCGCGATGACATTGGCGTCCCGTCCGTCGAGGCGGTCCGACAGGGACAGCAGCGTCGCCGACCCGACGAGGGTGATGAGCGGCCCGCCGAACATCGCGAGGGCCGAGAGGATCGTCGACCCGGTCTCGTCGTAGACGACGGTCCCGAGGGCGAGGGAGGACAGGCTGACGCTGGCGATGACGAAGCAGCGGCTCACGAACAGCGCGCGGAACTCCCCGAGGGACAGCAGGTCCGAGTACGTGCGCAAGGTCAGCCGAGCACCTCGTCGACGAAGCACCAGCGCCACGCCTCGCCGGGCTCGAGGGACCTCATGACGGGATGGTCCGTCTCGTGGAAGTGCGCGTCGGCGTGCCGGTGGGGGGAGGAGTCGCAGCAGCCGACGTGCCCGCACTGCGTGCACAGCCGCAGGTGGACCCACGACGACCCGATCTCGAGGCATTCCTCGCAGCCCTCGGGCGTCTTGGGCACCTGGCAGTCCGGCTCGTCCGTCAGGTGCTCGCAGGCCTGCGTCGCCGCCGTCGGCGGGCGGAGCGGGCGGGAGCCGACGACCTGGCCCTCCTTCTCGATGCCGTAGGTGAGCGCGGCCTCCTCGGCGTCCATCGCGTTGAGGATGCCGGCGAGGACGTGCTGGTCGACGTCGGAGCTGTCCCGCATCTGCAGGATCTCGGCGCGCTCGGCCTCGATCATCCGCAACCGGACCCGGCGGTAGGCCTGCGACGGCGTCTCGACCTCGCTCTCGCCGTAGGCACCGAGCCGCTCCCAGATCCGGTTGACGCGGCGGGTGGCCTGCGTCCGGATCTCGGCGACGGTGTCGTCGTCGGCGTGCGGGTGGTCCTCGATGGCCCGGAGCCCGGCGCCGATCGACGCGCCGACGACGGTCGCCTCGACGAGGGCGTCCTCGCGTGGGTCCGGGCCGCGGACGTCGAGCGCGCGGGCGAGGGCGGGCAGGGTGAGCGACTGGAGCGCGAGGGTGCCGACGGTCACGACGAGGGCCACCATGACGAGGGACTCGCGGTGGCTCGTGCCCTCGGGCAGGGTGAGCGCGGCGGCGAGGGTGACGACGCCCCGCATTCCGGCCCATGAGCTGACGAGGCCGGTCTTGAGGCGGGCGCTCGGGTCCTCGTCGCGGCGCGCGGCCAGCCAGGTGAACGGCACGAGCCAGAGGGGCCGGAGCACCAGGCAGGTGAGCAGGACGACGCCGGCGAGCACGAGCGTCCGCCCCATCGTCAGCTGGCCGGCGTTGACGTCCCTGACGATCCCGTGCATCTGGAGCCCGATGAGGAGGAAGACGGTGTTCTCCAGGACGAAGGTCAGGCTCGCCCAGTTGGTCCGCTCGGACAGCCGTGAGGCGGCGCTCTGGAGGAGGGGGGCCTTGTGCGCCAGGAGCAGGCCCGCGGTGACGACGGAGAGCACACCGGAGGCGTGGACCTTCTCCGCGGGGACGAAGGCGACGAAGGGCGCGATCCACGACAGGGCGGTGTCGGCCGCGGCGGAGCTGAGGTTCTTGCGGACCAGACCGATGAGCAGGAATGCCGCGAAGCCGATCCCGAGCCCGCCGACGACGGCCCAGGCGAAGTCCCCGAGCACCGTCGACGTCGTCACGTCCTGGATCTCGGCGCCGTGGATGGCGAGGCCGCCGGCGGCGAGCGCGGTTCGCAGGCTGACGAGCGCCGTCGCGTCGTTGAGGAGCGACTCGCCCTCGAGGATCGTCGTCGTCCGGCGCGGCAGGCCGATCCGGCGCGCGACGGCCGTGGCGGCCACGGCGTCCGGTGGCGCGACGACCGCGCCGAGGGCGAAGGCGATCGCGAACGGGATGTCCGGCACGAGCCACCGGGTCACGAGGGCCACACCGAGGGCGGTGAAGAGGACGAGGCCGACGGACAGGGACAGGATGGGGATCGTGTTGCGGCGAATGTCGATGAGCGAGGTCGAGATCGCGGCGGCGTAGAGCAGCGGTGGCAGCAGGCCGAACAGGACGAGGTCGGGCGACATCCCGACGTCGGGGACGAAGGGCAGGAACGAGGCGAGGACGCCGACCGCGAGGAGGACGAGCGGGATCGGCAGGCCGGTCGGTTCGGCGAGCCGCGCCACGACGATGACGGCGCCCACGACGGCCATGAGGAGGAGGGCGACGGAGAGGGGGTCCACGTCACCATTCTTCACGCGCGCGGGGGCGGCGCGGCATCCGGCATGCGGGCGTCCTTCGGTGGCGCAGTCACGTGGGCTGTGCGTTCGCTGCACGGGTGGGCGTTCGAATGCGCACCCGTGCACCGAACGCACACCGCTCGCCTCGTACGCTTGGCGGCCGTGACCGGCACCCCCACGCATTCGACCCTCACCCTCGCCGACGGCCGCAGCCTCGCCTACGCCGTCACCGGCCCGGCGGCCGGCGTGCCCGTCCTCTACCACCACGGCACGCCCGGCTGCCTGCTCCAGTCCCGGGCCATGCAGCGGGCCTGCGCGGAGCGGGGGCTCCGGCTGCTCACCTATACCCGGGCGGGCGCGGAGGGCTCGACCCGCAACCCGGGCCGGTCCGTGGCCGACGTCGTCCCCGACATGGCCGAGCTGCTCGACCACGTCGGCGCCCCGCGGGCGCTCGTCATCGGCAAGTCGGGTGGCGGCCCGCACGCGCTCGCCACCGCGGCCGGTCTGCCCGACCGGGTCGTCGGCGTCGCGAGCGTCGCCGGGGTCATGCCGTCCGGGCCGGCCGGCTTCCTCGAGGGCATGGGCGAGAGCAACATCGAGGAGTTCGGCCTCGCCGTCGAGGGCGAGCACGCGCTCCGGCCCTGGATCGAGCGCGAGGCCGCCGCGATGCGCGCGGCCGACGCCGGAGAGATGGTCGGCCAGCTCGAGTCGATCCTGCCCGTCGTCGACCGCGAGGTCCTCGTCGACCCGACTGTCGGTGTCGACCTCGTCGAAGCGCTCCGCGGCGGCGTGCAGGTCGTCGACGCATGGATCGACGACGACCTCGCCTTCACCCGCGACTGGGGCTTCGCGCTCGAGGAGATCCGCGTCCCGGTCTCGGTGTGGCAGGGCAGCGCCGACCTCATGGTGCCCTTCCACCACGGCGAGTGGCTCGCGGCCCATCTGCCGAATGCGCGGGCGCACCTCGAGCCCGGCGAAGGCCACTTCTCGATCGCCGTGGCCCGGATGGGCGACGTCCTCGACGAGCTCGCCGCCGCCCTCTGAGCGGCGGCCGCAACCTCAGAGCTCGCCGAGCACCGCCGCGCGGAGCGTGTCCAGACCGGTCGAGCCGAGGTCGAGGGCGCGCCGGTGGAACGCCTTGGCGTCGAAGGCGTCGCCCTCGCGGCGGGCGACCTCGTCGCGCAGGCCGAGCCAGATCCGCTCGCCGATCTTGTAGCTCGGCGCCTGCCCCGGCCAGCCGAGGTAGCGGCTCAGCTCGAAGCGGAGCGACTCCTCGCCCTGGTTGGCGTGGGTGTCGAGGAACTGCCACGCCTTGTCGTAGTTCCAGTCCCCACCGCCGACCTCGGCCGGCGCCTCGAACCCGCAGTGGACCCCGATGTCGATGACGACCCGCGCGGCCCGCAGCGACTGCCCGTCGAGCAGGCCCATCCGCATTCCCGGGTCGTCGAGGTGGCCGAGGTCGCCCATGAGCCGCTCGGCGTAGAGGGCCCAGCCCTCGCCGTGACCGGAGCACCAGACCATCATCCGGCGGAACTTGTTGAGCAGCTCGCGGCGATGGACGGTCTGCGCGACCTGGAGGTGATGGCCCGGGACGCCCTCGTGGTAGACGGTCGTCAGCTCACGCCACGTCCCGTGCGTCGTCACGCCCTTGGGCACCGACCACCACATCCGGCCGGGTCGGGCGAAGTCCTCGCTCGGGCCGGTGTAGTAGATGCCGCCGGTGTTGGTCGGGGCGATGCACGCCTCGATCGTCCGGACCGGGCCGGGGATGTCGAAGTGGGCCCCGTCGAGCTCGGCGATCGCCTCGTCGGCCTTGGCCTGCATCCACGCGCGGAGCTCGTCGTTGCCGTTGAGGACGTAGGCGGGGTCGGCGTCGAGCGCCGAGATCGCCTCCTTGACGCCCGAGCCCGGGCGAATGCGGTCCGCGACCGCCTCCATCTCCGCCGTGATCCGGGCGAGCTCCTCCTGCCCCCAGGCGTAGGTCTCCTCGAGGTCGACGGTCGAGCCGAGGAAGAAGCGGGAGGCGAGCTGGTAGCGCTCGCGGCCGACGGCGTCGGCCTCGGGGGCGTGGGGGAGGAGCTCGGTCGTGAGGCGCTGCCCCGCATTCGCATAGGCGGTGGCGGCCTGCTCGATCGCGGCGGCGAGGTCGCCGTGGACGGCGGCCGGCAGGTCCTCGTCGCCGGGGCGGGCGCGCTCGAGGAGGGTGCCGAAGAAGCCGTCGTCGGCGACGAGCGCCTCGCACTGGGCGGCGCACTCGACGACCTGGCGGCGGGCGGCGACCCGCCCGTCCTGCGCGGAGTCGGCGAGGAGGCCGAGGTACTGGTCGAGGGCGGCGGGCACCCTGGTCAGGCGGCGGGCGATCGTCGCCCAGTCCTCGGCCGTGTCGGTCGCCATGAGGTCGAAGATGTCGCGGACACCCTGGAGCGGGCTCGCGAGGACGTTGAGGTCCATCGCGTCGAGGCCCGCCGCGTGGACCTCCTCGGCGAGCCCGAGCCGCTCGCGCATCGTCGAGACGGTGACCCGGTCGACGTCGTCGGCGGGCTCGAGGCCGTCGAGACGCGCGAGGGTCTCGCGCCGGAGGTCGGAGGCGGCTGCGAGTCCCTCGGCGGAGAGGTCGTCGAGCTCGTCGTCGCGCCCGGGGACGCCGAGGTAGGTCGCCTCCATGGGGGAGAGGTCGACGACGGCGTCGAAGTAGCTGTCGGCCACCTCGTCGATGGCGGTGCGCTGGCGGGTGGTCGTCGCGTCGGTCATCCGAGCAACCTACGCTTCCGACATGTCACAGGTGCGCTCGGTCAACGTCGGTGCGGCGCAGGCCATCTCCGGCGGCAAGGGCAGGCCGACCGGGATCTTGAAGGCCCCGGTCGCGTCGATCGAGGTCCGCGACCCGGGTCCGAAGCGCGGCGGGCTCGGGAGCGGCGTCGTCGGCGACTTCCTCGGCGATGTCGGGCACCACGGGGGCAGCGGCCAGGCGGTGTACGCATTCGCCCGGGAGGAGCTCGACGCGTGGGGTGTGGAGCTCGGGCGCGAGCTGCCCGACGGCATGTTCGGCGAGAACCTCACGACCCTCGGCCTCGACGTCGACGCCTCGCTCGTCGGGGACCGCTGGCAGGTCGGGGACGACGTCGTCCTCGAGGTGACCGGGCCGCGGGTCCCGTGCAGGACCTTCGCCGCGCGAATGCAGGAGCCGCACTGGGTGCGCCGGTTCGCCGAGCACGGACGCTCTGGCGCCTACCTGTCCGTCGTCGTGCCGGGGACGATCCGGTCCGGGGACGACCTTCGCATCGTGGCCCGTGCGGACCACGGGATCGACGTGCCGACGACGCTCCGCGCCTTCCTCGGCGACGTCGAGGCCGCCCGCCGGGTCCTCGCCGCCGGGCTCTACGAGGGTCCGGACCGGGCGCAGCTCGAGCGCACGGCCGCGCGCTCCGACTAAAGGTCTTGTCCACCCGGCCGGTGTCGACGTAGCGTCTGTGTCACACCGGAAGGGAGGTGGTCCAGGAAGTGATTTCCCATTGGACGCGTGAGGTGGCCGGGCGCTAGTCCGCACCCAGGTGCGGACCCGCAATCCCACCGAGCCACCGCAGCCCGCGGGTCGTGACGGTCGTCCCCGTCGCACCGGTCCACCCGGACCAGGCCCGCGGGCTGTCCCATGCCCGGGTGTCGTCGCTCGCATCACCGGGTGGAGGTGCGATCCCGCGCCACGACGCTGGCACACACCTTCACGCGCATCAGCATCCGAGGGCCGCGGCCACCTGGTCGAGGAAGGCATCGCCGAAGATACGCACTCCGAGCAGGTCGATGCGGAGCGCGAGGTTGCCCTCGAGTGTGACGGCGTGGTCCCGAAGGTTGTCGCTCGAGACGGCGCTGTGGAGCGATCGGACGGAGAGCACGGCCCTGTGGACGAGTCGGACGATCGCACGGCATTCCCGGTGGAGGTTCGAACCAGCGCGATGGCGCGGGAACGAACCTCCACCCGAGCGGGAGGTCAGCCGGGGCGGCCGCCCCAGGCGCGGGAGGTGCCGAGGCGGACGGCAGGGTCGCTCCACCGGGATCGGGTCCGCGCGGTAGGCGCGGCCTCGTCGCCCCCGCCGGAGACCGCGAGCACGGCCACGAGAGCGGCGATCTCCTCGGGGGTGGCGTCGCCGCGGACGATGCGCAGCGCGGGGGGAGCCGGCTCGGCGGGGGTTGTGTCGGCGCCGGTCACAACGGGATGTTCCCGTGCTTCTTGGGCGGGAGGGTCTCGCGCTTGTTGCGCAGGGCCCGCAGCGCCTTGGTGACGTTCATCCGGGTGTTCGAGGGGCTGATCACGGTGTCGATGTAACCGCGCTCGGCCGCGATGTAGGGGTTGGCGAGCTGGGTCTCGTAGTCCTCGATGAGCCCCTTGCGGAGCGCCTCGACGTCCTCGCCGGCCTCGGCCGCCTCCTTGAGCGTCTTGCGGTGGAGGATGTTGACGGCCCCCTGGGCGCCCATGACGGCGATCTGACCGGTCGGCCACGACAGGTTGATGTCGGCGCCGAGGTGCTTGGAGCCCATGACGTCGTAGGCGCCCCCGTAGGCCTTGCGGGTGATGACGGTGACCTTGGGGACGGTCGCCTCGGCGTACGCGTAGATGAGCTTGGCGCCGCGGCGGATGATCCCGTCCCACTCCTGCGCCGTCCCCGGGAGGAAGCCGGGCACGTCGACGAACGTGAGGACGGGGACGTTGAAGCAGTCGCAGGTGCGGACGAAGCGCGCGGCCTTCTCGGAGGCGTCGATGTCGAGCGTCCCCGCGAGCTGCATCGGCTGGTTGGCGACGACCCCGACCGAGCGACCCTCGATCCTCGCGAAGCCGATGACGAGGTTGGGCGCGAAGAGCGGCTGCACCTCGAGGAAGTCCCCGTCGTCGACGACGGCCGCGATGACCGAGAGCATGTCGTAGGGGACGTTGGGGCTGTCCGGGATGATCGTGTCGAGGGCGCGGTCCTCCTCCGTGACCGCGAGGTCGCTCTCGACGTCGAATGCGGGCGCGTCCTCCATGTTGTTGCTCGGGAGGAACGACAGGAGCGCCTTGACGTACTCGATGGCGTCGTCCTCGTCGGACCCCATGTAGTGGGCCACCCCCGAGCGCGTGTTGTGCGCCCGGGCGCCACCGAGCTCCTCCATGCCGACGTCCTCGCCGGTCACCGTCTTGATGACGTCCGGTCCGGTGATGAACATGTGCGAGGTCTGGTCGACCATGACGGTGAAGTCGGTGATCGCGGGGGAGTAGACGGCGCCTCCCGCGCAGGGCCCCATGATGAGCGAGATCTGCGGAATGACGCCCGAGGCGTGCACGTTGCGCCGGAAGATCTCCCCGTAGAGGCCGAGCGAGACGACGCCCTCCTGGATCCGCGCGCCGCCGGAGTCGTTGAGCCCGACGACCGGGCAGCCGACCTTCATGGCGAAGTCCATGACCTTGACGATCTTCTCCCCGAACACCTCGCCGAGCGACCCGCCGAAGACGGTGAAGTCCTGCGCGAAGACCGCGACCGTCCGCCCGTCGACGGTGCCGTAGCCGGTGACGACCCCGTCGCCGTAGGGCCGGTGCCGGTCCTGGCCGAATGCATTCGACCGGTGCCTCGCGTACTTGTCCATCTCGACGAACGACCCCTCGTCGAGGAGGAGCTCGAGGCGCTCGCGGGCGGTCTTCTTGCCGCGCGCGTGCTGCTTGTCCACGGCCCGCTCCGACCCGGCGTGGGCGACCTCGGCGACCCGGCGCTTGAGGTCGGCGAGCTTGCCGGCCGTCGTGTGGAGGTCGGGTCCCGACGCCTGGGCCGGCTGCTCGGGCAGCGGCTGGTCGGCGGGGACTGCTTCGGCGGTCATGGCTCGTGAGCCTAGCCTTGGGCTCATGCCCGCCGACCTCGATGCCAGAGCGGTCCTCGCCACACTTTCGGGCGCCGGACTCCCGTACTCCGACCTCGAGATCCTCGACTCCGTCGGCTCGACGAATGCCGAGCTGCGCCGCCGCCCGCTCCCGTGGCGCGTCGTCGTCGCCGACGAGCAGCGGACCGGCCGCGGGCGTCTCGACCGGACCTGGTCGACGCCGCCGGGGGTCGCCCTCGCCGTCTCCGTCCTCCTGCCGCCGGTGCCCGACCCGGCGTGGGTCCCGCTGCTGACGGGCCTCGCCGTGCGGCGGGCGGTCGCCGACGTGGCCCGGGTCGAGACGACCCTCAAGTGGCCCAATGACGTCCTCGTCCCCGCCGACGGCGACCGCAAGGTGTGCGGGATCCTCTGCGAGCTGCTGCCCGAGGGCGTCCTCGTCGGGACCGGCATCAACGTCAGCCAGACCCGCGACCAGCTCCCCGTCGACACGGCCACCTCGCTCGCCCTCGCCGGGGGACGGGACCTCGACCGCCAGCGCCTGCTCACCGCATTCCTCGAGCGGATGCACGCCGTCCACGGCCAGGCGCTCCGCCCCGGCTCGCAGCGGGCCGAGTACGCCGCCGCGTGCTCGACGATCGGACGGCGCGTCGTCGTCGAACGGACGGGGGCGAGCCGGGTGGAGATGGATGTCCACGGGGTCGACGCGTCGGGCAGACTGGTCGGGTCCGAGACCCTGAGGGGGGACCGCGTCGTCGTCGCGGCCGGGGACGTCGTCCACGTGCGAGCGCGGGAGTGAGCATGGAGCAGTCGGGTGGTCGGCACCGTCAGGTGCACGACGCCGCCGACCCCGACGCACCCGACTCGCTCGAGTCCCGCCTCCTCGGCCGCCCCGGCCACCTCGGGGGCCAGCAGATCTCCGACGCCGCGGACGTCCCGATCCACCGCGTCCGGCGCTTCTGGCACGCCCTCGGCTTCCCCGTCGTCGACGACGACGAGGCGATCTTCACCGAGGCCGACCTCATCGCGCTCCGCCGGGTCGACGGGCTCATCAGCGCCGGTGTCATCGACGAGGAGTTCGCTCTCGCGATGACCCGCGCGCTCGCCCGGACCGCGGACCGGCTCTCGGTCTGGCAGACCCAGCTGACCGCGGAGGCGATCACCCCCGAGGCCGACCTCGACTCGGGGCTCAAGGACGACCGCGCCGTCACCGACATCGCGGTCGCCGAGCAGGCCGCCGCCCGTCTCGTCGACCTCGCCGACGAGATCGAGCCGCTCCTCGTCTATGCCTGGCGGCGCCACCTCGGTGCCGCGATCACCCGGATGATCGCCGACGCGGACCCGGAAGGCGCCCGTCGCGAGGGGGCGGCGATCCGGGCCGTCGGCTTCGCCGACCTCGTGAACTTCACCGCCCTCGTCCGCCGGATGAGCGAACGCCAGCTCGCGACCCTCGTCCAGCGCTTCGAGACCCTCGCCTCCGACGTCGTCATCGCCCACGGCGGCCGGGTCGTCAAGACCGTCGGCGACGAGATCCTCTTCGTCCACCACGAGGTCGCCCCCGCCGCCGCGATCGCCCTCGACCTCGTCGAGGCGATGCGCGAGGACCCTGTCCTGCCTCCGGTCCGGGTGGGTCTGGCCTACGGCCCCGTCCTCGCCCGCCTCGGCGACGTCTTCGGTACGACCGTCAACCTCGCGAGCCGGCTCACCTCCGTGACCCCGCCCGGCAACGCCTACGTCGACGGCGCCTTCGCCCGCGCCCTCGCGGAGACCTCCGGCTTCGACATGGTCGGCCAGCGCCGGCGCAACCTCCGCGGGATCGGCTCGGTCCAGCCCCACCAGCTGCTCCGCGCGCGCTCCGGCCGCCGCGACCTCACCCCCGAACCCCAGGAGAACCCATGAGTACCCCGCGACGTTCCCTCCCTCCGCTCCGCTCCTTCCGACAGCACCACGGGGACGCCGAATGAGGGCGCTCGTCCGGATCGAGCGCCACGGCGACGGCGGGCACGTCGCCGAGATCGTCCTCGACCGCCCCGAGGCGATGAATGCCGTGTCCACGGCCATGGCGGAAGCGATCGCCGAGGCGACCGCGACGGTCGCGGCGGACGACGGCATTCGCGTCGTCGTGCTCTCCTCGAGCCACCCCAAGGCCTTCTGCGTCGGTGCCGACCTCAAGGAGCGCAACGGCTTCAGCGACGACGACCTCCGGGCCCAGCGGCCGATCGCGCGGGCCGCGTACGGGGGCGTGCTCCGCCTGCCACAGCCGGCGGTGGCCGCGGTCGACGGCTACGCGCTCGGCGGCGGCCTCGAGCTGGCCCTGTCCTGCGACATGATCGTCCTCGGCGACGGTGCCGTCGTCGGCCTCCCCGAGGTCAGCGTCGGCGTCATCCCCGGGGGTGGGGGCACCCAGCTCCTCCCGCGCCGGGTCGGCTGGTCGAGGGCCGCCCGGCTCATCTTCACGGCGCGCCGGCTGGCGGCGGCGGAGGCCCTCGACCTCGGGGTCGTCGACGAGGTCGTCCCCTCGGGCACGGCTCGCGACCGGGCCATCGAGCTCGCGACGACGATCGCGGGCCACAGCCCGGTCGGTCTCCGCAACGCGAAGGCGGCCATGCGCCGGGGCTTCGACCTCCCGCTCGAGGACGGACTCGTCGCCGAGGACGAGGCGTGGCAGGCGACGGCCTTCAGCGGCGACCGTGCCGAGGGGGTCCGCGCCTTCGCCGAGAAGCGGCCTCCGGTCTGGCCCGGTCGCTGAGATGCCGTCCGCCCGTTAGCATTTCGTCCCATGACGCGGGTGCTGCTGGCCGAGGATGATCCCGCGATCTCCGAGCCGCTCGCCCGGTCCCTCACGCGGGAGGGCTACGAGGTCGAGGTGGCCGAGGACGGCCCCGCCGCGCTCGCCGGGGCGCAGGAGGGCGTCGACCTCGTCATCCTCGATCTCGGGCTGCCCGTCCTCGACGGACTCGAGGTGTGCCGTCGCCTGCGCGCGACCGGGAGCGTCGTGCCCGTGCTCATCCTGACCGCACGCGCCGACGAGGTCGACACCGTCGTCGGGCTCGACGCGGGCGCCGACGACTACGTGACCAAGCCCTTCCGGCTCGCCGAGCTGCTCGCCCGGGCTCGGGCGCTGCTCCGGCGCGGGACCGACGCGGCGCCGCTGGACTCCCTGGTCCGGATCGACGTCCAGGCCCGGCGCGTGTGGTTCCGCGGGGAGGAGCTGCACCTCACGGTCAAGGAGTTCGACCTCTTCCGCGTGCTCGTCCGCGAGCAGGGCAAGGTCGTGACCCGTGAGCAGCTCATGAAGGAGATCTGGGACACGCCGTGGTTCGGGTCGACCAAGACCCTCGACATGCACGTGTCCGTCCTCCGCCGCAAGATCGGCGACGACGCCTCCAACCCGACCTGGATCCGCACGGTCCGGGGCCTCGGCTTCCGGTTCGACGCGCCCGCCGTATGACGGGGCTGCGACAGGCACTGACCCGGGCGACGCTCGTCGCGGTCGGCGCCGCGCTGGCCGTCGTCGGAGTGCCGCTCGTCGGCTTCCTCGGCTGGTTCGCGACGAAGTCGCCGCAGGCCCGGGCCGACTACGTCCTCAGCGTCGGACGGACGTCGAACGTCGCTCCGGGGCTCCTCGTCGCGGTCGCCCTCCTCGCGGTCGGCTCCCTGACCGGGCGCGCGATCGCCCGTCGGCAGGCAGCCCGGATCGCCGACCCGATCGACTCCCTCTCCCAGCAGGCCGAGCTCCTCGCGGAGCCGGACGCGCAGGCGGGCATCGCCCCGCTCCGCACCGGGATCGCCGAGATCGACCAGCTCTCGACGCGGCTGGCGCGCTCGACGGGACGCTTCGCCTCGACCCTGTCGACCGAGCGCGACTTCGCCGCCGACGCCTCCCACCAGCTGCGGACCCCGCTCACCGCGCTCCTCATGCGGCTCGAGGAGATCGTCGACACCGACGACCTCGCGGTGGCGCGGTCCGAGGCGGGGACGGCGATCGGGCAGGTCGAGCGGCTCGCGGGGGTCGTCGACGACCTCCTGGCCCGCACCCGGCACCAGCAGGCGCCGGCGCGCGTGTCCGTCGACTCGACGATCGCGGCGCTCCAGGTCGAGTGGCAACCGGCGTTCGAGGCGGCGCGACGCAGCATCCGGGTCAGCGGGGAGCACGGCGTCTCGGTGCAGGCGCTCGGCGGGGCGCTGTCGCAGATCCTCTCGACGCTCCTGGAGAACTCCCTGGCCCACGGCGCCGGCACGGTCGGGATCGAGGCCCGACGCAGCGGACCGTCCGTCGTCATCGAGGTGACCGACGAGGGCCCCGGCATCCCACCGGTCCTCGCGCCACACGTCTTCGAGCGCGCCGTGTCCTCCTCGGGCAGCGGGCTCGGGCTCGCCGTGGCGCGCGACCTCGCCGAGGCCCAGGGCGGGCGCCTCGAGCTGCTGAGCGCCAAGCCGGCCGTCTTCGCCCTCTTCCTCAGCGGGACGCCGGTCCGCTGAGGGCGTCTCAGTCGCGGGTCGAGGCGGGGGTCTCGTCGTGCGCGAGGGGGGACTGGTCGCGGTCGAGCGGCTCGGCCGTGAAGACGAAGCGACGGTAGGCCCAGAAGCGGAAGAGCGTCCCGAGCCCGATGCCGACGAGCTTGGCGAGGTTGGCCGCCACGACGCTGCCCTCGAACCCCAGGACCTTGTTGCTGAACGCGACGCAGAGGGCGCCGATGACGAGGGCGACGCCGTTCGTCGCGAAGAAGAGGGCCGCCTCGTGGTGGACGGGACGGTTGCGCCGGTGCCGGAACGTCCAGCTCCGGTTGCCGATCCACGCGACGAGCGAGCTGAGGATCGTCGACACGACCGACGCCGCGACCGCCGTGCTCAGCGGTCCCACCCTGGACTCGCCGCCCCACACCGAGTGCAGGAGGAGGTTGAAGGTCCCCATGTCGACGACGAAGGCGACCGCGCCGACGACGCCGAACTTGATCATCTCCCGATAGAGCACCCCCACGGTGTCGCGGAGGCGGTCGAGGAGGTGCACCAGAGGATCGTAGTCGCCGACCGGGCGGAATGCCGTCGTCGCGCGCACCGTCGATAGGCTCACCCGACGTGAGCTCCCCCCTGCGTGCGCCCGGCGGCTTCCCCGTCGTCGGCATCATCGGCGGCGGCCAGCTCGCCCGGATGTGCGCCGGGCCGGCCGCCGAGCTCGCCGTGACCCTCGGGGTCCTCGCCGAGTCCCAGGACGCGGCGGCCGCCCAGGTCGTCCGCTGGGCGCCGGTCGCGGACCACACGAGCGTCGAGGACGTCCGCGCCTTCGCCCGCGAGTGCGACGTCGTCACCTTCGACCACGAGCACGTCCCCGCCGACGTCCTCGCCGCCCTCGTCGCGGACGGGGTGGCCGTCCACCCGTCGCCGGACGCGCTCGTCTACGCGCAGGACAAGCTGGCCATGCGGGAGCGGCTCACCGCGATCGGGGTCCCGTGCCCCGCCTGGGCGCGCGTGCACGACGAGGCCGAGCTCACGGCATTCGGGGAGTCCGTCGGTTGGCCGGTCGTCGTCAAGACGCCGCGCGGCGGCTACGACGGCAAGGGCGTCCGGGTCGTGGCGTCCGCGGCCGAGGCGGCCGACTGGCTCGAGCGGGCCGACGGGGAGCCGTTGCTCGCCGAGGAGCGCGTCGACTTCCGTCGCGAGCTCGCCGTCCTCCTCGCCCGCAGCCCGTCCGGTCAGGCCGCGGCCTACCAGGTCGTCGAGACGGTCCAGACCGACGGGATCTGCACCGAGGTCCTCGCTCCGGCCCCCGACCTCTCCGCGGACGTCGCGGCCCGCGCGACCGAGGCGGGCCTGCGGATCGCCGAGTCCCTCGGGGTCACGGGCATCCTCGCCGTCGAGCTCTTCGAGACCGAGGGCGGCTTCGTCGTCAACGAGCTCGCGATGCGTCCCCACAACAGCGGCCACTGGTCGATGGACGGGGCCGTGACCGGGCAGTTCGAGCAGCACCTCCGCGCCGTCCTCGACCTGCCGCTCGGGTCGCCCCGTCCCCGCGGGTGCTGGACGGTCATGGCCAACGTCCTCGGCGGCGACGACGAGTCGCTCTACCCGACCTACCGGCACCTCATGGCGCGTGACCCCGAGCTGCGGATCCACCTCTACGGCAAGGGCGTTCGGCCCGGTCGCAAGATCGGACACGTCAACCTCACCGGCACCGACCTCGAGGACCTCCGCGAGCGCGGGCGCCACGCGGCCGACTACCTCCAGGGAGTGATCAGGGAATGAGATCCCCAAGACGTTCTGTTCCCCCGCTGCGCTCCTCCACACAACGCCCCGGGGGCCCCCAATGAACGCGTCGCCACTCGTCGGCATCGTCATGGGCAGCGACAGCGACTGGCCGGTCATGGAGGCGGCCGCGCAGGCGCTGGAGGAGTTCGGCGTCCCGCACGAGGTCGACGTCGTCTCGGCGCACCGGATGCCGACCGAGATGGTCGACTACGGCCGGACCGCCGCCGACCGCGGGCTCCGCGTCATCGTCGCCGGCGCCGGGGGAGCGGCGCACCTGCCCGGGATGCTCGCCGCCGTGACCCCGCTCCCGGTCATCGGCGTCCCGGTGCCGCTCAGGTACCTCGACGGGATGGACTCGCTCCTCTCGATCGTCCAGATGCCCGCGGGCGTCCCCGTCGCGACCGTGTCGATCGGCGGCGCGCGGAATGCGGGGCTGCTCGCCGCCCGCATCCTCGGCTGCGGTCCGGACGAGGAGTCGCGCCGGGTCCGGGCGGCGATGACGGCCTTCCAGGCGTCGTTGCGCGAGCAGGCCCAGGCCAAGGGGGCCGCCCTGCGCGAGCGGCTGCGCTGAGCCGGCGGGCTACTCGCCCGGGGCCATCCGCGGGTACTCGATCTTGGGGCAGGTGTCCATCACGACGCCGAGCCCGGCCTCCCGGGCGCGCTCGGCGGCCGCCTCGTCGATGACGCCCTTCTGGAGCCAGACGGCGTCGATCTGGAGCCGGTCCTTGTGGGCGATCGCCTCGTCGACGACGGCCCCGACGTGCTCAGAGTTGACGAAGCAGTCGACGACCTTGATGTCCTGGTCGGGGATGTCGGCGAGCGAGGCGTAGCCGGGCGCACCGTGGACCTCCTCCGCCTTGGGATGGACGGCGATGAGGCCCTTGCGCTGCTCGACCTTGAGCCACCGCGCGATCCGCCAGGCCGGCCGCTCGCTGTTGCTCGAGAGGCCGACGACGACCCACGTCCCCGGGTCGACGAGGAGCTCGCGGATGAGGTCGGGGTCGTTCTGGTGGGCCAGGTTCATGTCCCCATCATGTCCCTGCCGCGGCGGCGAATGCGTTCAGGAGTCGTGGCCGAACAGGTCGCGCGTGTAGACCTTGTCGGCGACGTCGGCGAGCTCGGGCACGACGCGGTTGGCGACGATGAGGTCGGCCCGCTCCTTGAGCTCCTCGAGGCCGACGACCTCGGACCCGAAGAAGTGGTCCGCGTGGAGCTCGGGCTCGTGGACGATGACCTCGATGCCCTTGGCCTTGACCCGCTTCATGATCCCCTGGACCGAGCTGCTCCGGAAGTTGTCCGAGCCGCTCTTCATGATGAGCCGGTGGATGCCGACGACCTTGGGGTGGCGGGACACGATGTCGGCCGCGACGTAGTCCTTGCGGGTCGCGTTGGCCTCGACGATCGCCGTGATGAGCGTCTGCGGGACCCTGTCGTAGTTGGCGAGCAGCTGCTTGGTGTCCTTGGGCAGGCAGTAGCCGCCGTAGCCGAAGCTGGGGTTGTTGTAGTGCGTGCCGATCCGCGGGTCCAGGCCGACCCCGTCGATGATCTGCCGGGTGTCGAGCCCGTGCGTCGAGGCGAAGGTGTCGAGCTCGTTGAAGTAGGCGACCCGCATCGCGAGGTAGGTGTTGGCGAACAGCTTGACCGCCTCGGCCTCGGTCGGCCCGGTGAGCAGGACCGGCACGTCCTCGTCGAGAGCGGCCTCCCGGAGCAGGGCCGCGAAGCGCTCGGCGCGCTCGCTGACCTCCCCGACGATGATCCGGCTCGGGTGGAGGTTGTCGTGGAGCGCCAGGCCCTCTCGGAGGAACTCGGGGGAGAAGAGGATGGCGTCGGTGCCGAGCCGCCCGCGCAGTCCGAGGACGAAGCCGACGGGGATCGTCGACTTGATGACGCTCACGGCATTCGGCTCGATGTCGCGGACGTCGCCGATGACCTGCTCGACGCTGCTCGTGTCGAAGAAGTTGGTCTGCTCGTCGTAGTTCGTCGGCGTCGCGACGATGACGAACTCGGCCCCCGCGTAGGCCTCGCGCTTGTCGGTCGTGAAGGTCAGCGAGAGGCCACCCCCGGCGAGGTGCTCCTCGATGTCCGGGTCGTGGATCGGCGAGCGACCCGCTCGGAGCGCCTCGATGCGGCTCTCGTCGATGTCGTAGGACACGACGTCGTTGCGCTGGGCGAGCAGCACGGCCATGGACAGACCGACGTAGGAGGTTCCGACGACGGCGATCCGCGCCCGGGAGGTCATGCCGCCCACGCTACCGAGGGGGACGCCGAGTAGCGTCGGCGGCATGAAGTTCGGAATCTTCGTCCCGCAGGGCTGGCGTCACGACCTCGTCGGCATCGACCCCGACCAGCACTGGGGCGTCATGGCCGGGCTGGCCCGCCGCGCCGACGCCAACGACGACTGGACCTCGATCTGGGTCTACGACCACTTCCACACGGTCCCCGTCCCGAGCCACGAGGCGACCCACGAGGCGTGGACGCTCATGGCGGCGTTCGCCGGTGTCACCGGCCGCGTCCGGCTCGGCCAGATGTGCACGTGCATGGCCTACCGCGACCCGGCCTACCTGGCCAAGGTCGCCGCGACGGTGGACATCGTCTCCGAGGGCCGGGTCGAGATGGGCATCGGCGCCGGCTGGTACGAGCACGAGTGGCGTGCCTACGGCTACGGCTTCCCGTCTGCGGGGGAGCGGCTCGACAAGCTCCGCGAGGGCGTCGAGATCTTCCGCCAGCTGTGGACGACCGGTGAGTCGACGTTCGCCGGCAAGCACTACACGACCGACGGCGCGCTCTGCTTCCCGCGCCCCCTCCAGGGCACGTCGAGCGCCGGGTCCCGCGCCAACGGCATTCCCATGTGGATCGCGGGTGGCGGCGAGAAGAAGACGCTCCGGATCGCCGCCGAGTACGCCGACTACACCAACGTCGACGGGACGCCGGAGGTGTTCGAGCGCAAGAGCGCCATCCTCCGCGAGCACTGCGACGCGATCGGCCGGGACTTCTCCGAGATCGTCCGGTCGGCCAACTACAACGTCGTCATCGGCCGCAACGCCAAGGAGGTCGCCGACCGCATCGCGTGGACGCGCGACCACTACCTCAAGGCCGGCGTCCCGGAGCGGGTCGTCGACTCCCAGGTCGACGGGCTCGCCAAGGGCCCGGCCGTCGGGACGCCCGAGCAGATCGTCGAGGCGCTCAAGGGCCTCGAGCGGCTCGGGATGACCTACGCGATCACGTACTTCACCGAGGCGGCCTACGACACGACGGGCATCCAGCTCTTCGAGAACGAGGTCATGCCCGAGCTCGTCGACCAGCGCGAGCACGGCCACCTCTGGCACCTCCCGGGACGCCGCGGCTGACGTGGTCGGCTGCTCCCCACCGGTGGGGAGCAACCGACCACCGGCCGGGGGTTGGCCCGCAGCCTGGGCCGCGCCCTGTGGACGACGGACGACGCGCTCGGCGGCGGCTCCGTCAGGCTCACGGTCATGACGGCGTCGAAGGAAGCGGTCGGCTGGGGCGGACTGCGGGGTCCGGCCCCGCGCCCACGGCCTGCCTGAGGCCGAACGGCAGGGGCCGAGCGACGTGGGCAGGCGGCGGTTGCACGACAACCGCTACCGCGCATCCGGTCTGATCGTCGAGATCGGCGCGATCCTGCGCTCGCGACGTGTCGTCGCCCGTCGTTCAGCCGCCGGTCGGCTTGCCGTCCGTCCCCGCGGGGGCGGTGTCGATCGGGGTGTCCTCGGCGAGCATCGTGAACAGCTCACGGGCGAGGCCGGTGTCCCACTTGACGGCATCGCCGGCGGGCGTCTGGTATCCCGGGTTGGCGATCGGGACGACGAGGGACAGGGTCTCCTCGGAGCTGACGCCGCGCATGGCCGAGACGATCCGGTAGGCGTCCCACATGCTCGTCCCCTCGCCGACGGTGAGGCCGGCGACGGCGTTGTGGCTCGTCGCCCACCAGCGGGTCGGGATGAGGACGGTCGAGGGGGTCGCCATCTTCTTCATGATCGCGCCGAGGAACTGCCGCTGCCGCTGCGCGCGCCCGATGTCGCCCCGCGGGTCGGAGTAGCGGGCACGGACGTAGCCGAGGGCGTTCTTGCCGTTGAGCTGCTGGCAGCCCTTCTTGAGGTCGATGTGCGCCTTGTCGTCCTTCATGTCGAACGGCACGCAGATGTCGACCCCGCCCATCGCGTCGACGAGCTTGGCGAAGCCGCCGAACCCGATCTCGAGGTAGCCGTCGATGTGGACGTCGGTCACCTTCTCGATCGTCTCGATGAGGAGCTTGGGCCCGCCGATCGAGTAGGCGGCGTTGATCTTGTTGGACCCGTGCCCGGGGATCGGGACGTAGGAGTCGCGCGGGATCGAGATGAGCACCTTCTTGCCGCTGCCGCTCGGGACGTGGACGAGGATGATCGAGTCGGTCCGCTTGCCCTCGTTGCCCTTGACGCCGCCCGTGCCGAGATCCTTGACCTCCTGCGCGGTCAGGCCCTCCCGGCTGTCCGAGCCGACGAGGAGGTAGTCGTGGCCGTCGCCGTCGGCGGGGCGGTCGCCGGAGGGCGAGTCGTCGATGCGGCTGACCCCGCCCCACGCGTTGACCGGCGCATAGACCGTGAACCCCGCCCAGGCGACGAGCAGGAGGACGACGACCGCGAGCCAGCGGCGAATGCCGAAGCGCCGGCGACCAGGGCCCGCCGCCGCCGACGGTCGCCGCGGTGGCCCGCCCGAGCCGCTCGGCCGGCGGGCTGGACGCCCCGTCGGGCGGTCACCTGTCGCACGGTCACCGGACGGGCGACCGCTCGACGTCGCGACCGGCATGGCGCGGGTCCGGGGCATGCCCTCGTCGTCGGTGGCCCCACGTCGGGGGACGCCACCGGCCGACGCCGGCGGAGCGGGGCGGCGCGCTGGGGTCGTCCGCCGGGAGCGGCCGCGGGTGTCGACGACGTAGGCGTCGTCGAGGTCGTCGGATCCGGTCGGGGCCGACTCGCGGTCCGGTCGCCGGTCGGGGCGTCGCTGCGGGATCGCGCGCGCGTCGTCGTCTCTGGACATGGCGGGTCTCTCGGGAACGGGGTCCGCGCGGTGGCGCGGTCGGCGGCAGTCATGTCTACCAGCCCGACCTCTCACCACCGGACAGGCGGGCCGAGCCCCGGCCGGCCGGTCGGCATACTGGGCACCACCATGTCGACGACGCCCCAGCCCCCTCGAGTCGGCTGCATCATGCCCGTCCTCGACGAGCAGCGGCACCTGGAGGAGGCGGTCCGCGCGATCCTCGCGCAGGACGACCCGCCCGCCGCCGAGGTGGTCCTCGCCGTCGCGCCGAGCAAGGACCGCACGGCCGACGTCGCCGCCCGCCTCGCCGCCTCCGACCCGCGGGTCCGCGTCGTCGCCAACCCGACCGGCCGGACGCCCGACGGCCTCAATGCGGCCCTCGGCGGCCTCTCCGACGACATCGATGTCGTCGTCCGCGTCGACGGGCACGGCGTCCTCGACCCCGGCTACATCGCGACGGCGCTGCGCCTGCTCGAGGAGACCGGCGCGGCCAACGTCGGCGGGCTCATGGACGCCGAGGGGATCACCCCCTTCGAGCGCGCCGTCGCGTGCGCGATGACGAGCCGCCTCGGGGTCGGTGCGAGCGCCTTCCACACCGGCGGCGCGGCCGGCGCGGCCGACACCGTCTACCTCGGCGTCTTCCGCAAGGAGTGGCTCGACCGCCTCGGCGGCTACTCGACCCGCTTCACCCGCGCCCAGGACTGGGAGCTCAACCACCGGATCCGGGAGGCCGGCGGGCTCGTGTGGTTCTCCCCGGAGCTCCGGGTCGCCTACCGGCCCCGGCCGACGCTCCGGGCGCTCGCGCGCCAGTACCGCGACTACGGCCGCTGGCGCCGGGTCGTCGCCCGCCAGCACAGCGGCACCCTCAACCTCCGCTACCTCGCGCCCCCCGCCGCCGTCGTCGCGATCGCGGTCGGGGCGGTCGGCGGCCTCGCATGGCCCGCCCTCTGGGTCGTCCCCGGGGGCTACCTCGCCGCGACGACGGTCGGTGGCCTCGCGATCGGCCGCGGGCTGCCGCTCCGGGAGCGCGCCCTCCTGCCCCTCATCCTCCCGGCGATGCACCTCCCGTGGGGCTGGGGCTTCCTCACGAGCCCGCGGCGGCTGGCCCGGTGAACCGCGACGCAGGAGCGTGCTTCACCGGAACGCAGGTGGAGGGCGAGCGCAGCGAGCTCACGGCCGTTCGGGGGATCCCGTGGGCAGGCCCCCGGGCCGACTATCGTTGGCGCTCGCACCACCACCCCTGCGACCCGCAAAGGCCCCGATGACCGCGCTCACCCAGATCCGCCGGGCGCTGCAGTACCGGAACATCCTCGCGACGCTCGTCCGACGCGACCTGCGGATCCGCTACGCCCGCAGCGTCCTCGGCTACCTGTGGACGCTCATCGACCCGCTCGCGATGGCGCTCGTCTTCTACATGGTCTTCGCGGTGTTCTTCAACCGCCACGAGGCGATGGGGCTGCCGTTCATCGTCTTCATGCTCTGCGGGCTGCTCCCGTGGAACTGGTTCAACAACACGATCAACGAGGCGGCCCGGGCGATCTACGCCGACCGGCAGCTCGTCCGGTCGACGAACATCCCGCGCGAGCTCTGGGTCATCCGCGTCGTCATCGCCAAGGGCATCGAGCACCTGCTGTCGCTGCCGATCCTCGCCGGCTTCACGGTCATCTACGTCGTCGCCGGCAAGGTGCACCCCAACTGGGAGCTCGTCTGGATCCTCCCGGCCCTGCTCGTCGAGTTCGTCCTGCTCATCGGGCTCGGGCTCATCATGGCCCCGGTGACCGCGCTCGTCGACGACTTCGTCCGCATCGTCCGGATCGCCCTGCGGGTCGGCTTCTACTTCTCGCCGATCGTCTACGAGGTGGGTCTCGTACAGGACCGGTTCCCCGCGCTGTCCACGCTGCTGCAGCTCAACCCGATCACCGGGATCGCCGAGATGTACCGGATCGGACTGACCGACGTGCCTCCGGCCTGGGGCGCGATCGCCATGTCCTTCGTCCTCGCGGTCGTCTGGCTCTTCCTCGGCCTGTGGATCTTCCGCCGTCTCGAGCGCGCCGTCCTCAAGGAGATCTGATGAGCCTGGACGCGCAGCCCGACACCGACGTCGTCATCGACGTCGACCACCTCGGCATCGAGTTCCTCCGCGGTCGCAAGGCCAAGCTGTCCCTGCGCGAGATCGTCTACCGCAGGAGGACGACGCACGACAAGAGCACCTTCTGGGCGCTGCGCGACGTGACCTTCCAGGTCGGCCACGGCGAGGCCGTCGGTCTCGTGGGCGGCAACGGCTCGGGCAAGTCGACGCTGCTCAAGATGATCGCCGGCACGCTGCTCCCCGACGAGGGTTCGGTGACCGTCGCGGGGGGTGTCGCGCCCCTCATCGAGCTGACCGGCGGCTTCGTCGGCGAGCTGTCGGCGCGCGAGAACGTCTACCTGACGGCGGGCCTCCACGGCCTGACCAAGGAGGAGGTCGACGACCGCTTCGAGGAGATCGTCGACTTCGCCGGTCCGCAGGTCAAGGCGGGCATCGACGCCCCCTTCCGGCACTTCTCCAGCGGCATGCAGGTGCGCCTCGGCTTCGCCGTCGTGACGACCCTCGAGGAGCCGACCGTCCTCGTCGACGAGGTGCTCGCGGTCGGCGACGCCGCATTCCGCGAGAAGTGCTACCGGCGGATGGAGTCGCTCCTCGCCGAGGGCCGGACGCTCTTCCTCGTGTCGCACTCCGAGGCCGACCTCAAGCGCTTCTGCACGCGCGGGATCTTCCTCAAGAACGGCGAGCTCATCGCCGACGGTGACCTCGACGACACGATCGACCTCTACAACGAGGACCTCGCGCAGCAGTAGGGCGGTCTCCCGAGTCGCGTCAGCGGGCGGTCCAGCCGCCGTCGACGACGACGTCGGAACCGGTGACGAATGCCGAGTGCGGCGAGGCGAGGAAGAGCACGGCCGTGCGGATGTCGGCGGCCGCGCCGACCCGGCCGAGCATGGTCCGCGAGGCGAGCTGCCCGAGGAATGCGGGGTCCATCCGCTCGGGGCTCTGCGGGAACGGGCCCGGCGTCAGCGAGTTGACCCGGATGCCGTCCGGCCCGAGCTCGGCGGCGGCGTAGCGGGTCAGCTGGGCGAGCGCTGCCTTGGCCGCGCCGTAGAACGGCGGGTTGCGGCCCTCCTCGGTCGCGTAGACCGACAGGTCCGGCGCGACGAGGCCGTACATGCTCGACACGTTGATGATGCTCGGCGAGCCACCGGCCGCCACCGCGGCGAGCAGCCCCGGACGCGCGGCCTCGATGCCCCGCCAGGTCGCCTTGACGGCGAGGTCCCAGGCCTCGTCGAAGTCGTCCTCGGTCGCCGTCCGCAGCGAGCCGCCGCGTCCGACGTGGGCGTTGTTGACGAGGACGTCGAGCCGTCCGTGCTCGGCGACGACGTCGCGGATGAGCGCCGGCCAGGCCTCCCGGTCGCGGACGTCGCACGCGGCGGCCGTGACCCGTCCGGCGCCGTGCTCGCCCTCGACCGCCGCGAGGTTGTCCCGGTTGCGGGCGACGGCGACGACCGTGCCGCCGGCCTCCGCGAGGGCGGTCGCCATCTCGCGACCGAGCCATCCCGAGGCGCCGGTGATGACGACGACCCGGCCGGTCAGGTCGAAGAGGTCGTGCGGCTCGCTCATGTCAGGCCTTCCACTGGCTCGGGTCGACGAGGACGGGGCTGCCCGGCGCGAGGCGGTCGTGGACGACGGTCCGCTCCTGCGCCGTGAGGGGTGCGGCCCCGAGGAGCTCGCCCTGGTCGCGGACCTGGTCGGGGGTCTCCGCACCGAGGACGACGCTCGTCACCCAGTCGAAGGACCGCACGTAGGCGAGGGCCAGGTCCGCGGAGCCGCTGCGACCGAGGTCGCGGACCACGTCGTCGAGGGCCCCGCGCACCGTGGCCGCCGTGCCGTCGTTGGCCGGCCACCGTGCCGTCGCCGAGGCGAGGATGCCCTGGAGGAAGACGCTTCGAACCGTGACGACGACGTCGGGCCGGGCGGCGAGCGCCTCGGTGACCTGGGACGTCGTCCACCGCCGGTCGAGGAGGTTGAAGGGGAGCTGGACGTAGCCGACGCGCTCGTCGGCGAGCGCCTCGAGCAGCTCCTCCGGGGTCGAGAGCGAGGCGCCGACGACGCGGGCCGTGCCCGCTTGGCGCAGCGCGTCAAGTCGGCGGGCGACCTCGCCTCCGCCGCGCTGCCAGTCGGCCCAGCGGTGGACGAGGAGCCCGTCGACGGAGCCGGCGCGGAGGCGGCGGAGGGAGCGTTCGACGCATTCGCCGACAGCTCCCGAGGCGACCGCGGGGTCGGCGTCGAGGGGGACGTCGTCCAGGGGGCGGACCTTGGTGACGACCGCGAGCCCCGGGCCGGCGCCCTGGGCGAGCGCGGTGCCGACGCGCTCCTCGCTCGTGCCGTAGGCGGCCGCCGTGTCGAGGTGGGTCACGCCGAGCCGGGCCGCCTCGCGGAGGATCTCGCGCGCGACACCGAGCGGCGGCTGGCCGGTCGTGTTCGCGGCGCCGTAGTCCCCGCCGAGCTGGACGGTGCCGAGGACCCACGGCCCCTGGCCGATGGCATTCGCCCGGGCCGGGAGCGAGCGGGCGGCGGGACGGTCGCGCGACCACTCGCGGAGCAG
The DNA here is from genome assembly GCA_963752365.1 of uncultured Actinomycetota bacterium. Lineage (GTDB taxonomy): Bacteria > Actinomycetota > Actinomycetes > Actinomycetales > Dermatophilaceae > CAVVXY01. The sequence continues at coordinate 431,162 of CAVVXY010000007.1, read as the reverse complement.
GTCGCGCCAGCGGGCCGCCAGGGGGTCGCCGCCGACGCGTCCCCACGCGCGGACGGCGTACACGTAGTCCTCGAGGGTGTCGATCGTGCAGCGGACCCCGCGGAGCTCCTCGTCGAGCGACGGGGCGAACTCGGTGTCGCCGTGCGTCCGCCGCAGCCACGGGGTCACGTGCTCGCGGTCGTAGGCGTCGGTCGCCCGGGCCGCCGCATCGCGCAGCGCGCTGACCGTGAAGACCTCGCAGCCGAGTCCGTGCGGGTAGCCGTCGGCGACGCGGGAGTAGGCGGCTCCGCCGTCGACGAGGGCGGCGGCCATCGCGGCGACGAAGGTGCCGTCGATGACGCAGTTGTCCCCGGTGAGCCGGACGACGAGGTCGCCGTCGTCGAGGTCCGTCGTCGCGGCGGCGAACCGGTCGAGCGGGTCGTCGAGCGAGCCGCGGAAGGTGCGAATGCCCTGCGCGGCACAGCCGTTCGCGATGACGTCGTCCTCGGCCTCGGTGCTCGTCGCGACGACGACGTCGTGGCCGGTGTTCGCGGCCCGGCCCGCGGCGAGCGCGACGAGAGGGCGTCCGGCGAGGGTGAGCATCGCCTTGCCGGGCAGCCGCGAGGACGTGAGGCGGCACTGCATGACGACGCGGATCCGCATGCGCCCCAACCTAGTGGGCCCCTCTCAGCGGGGCAGGAGGGCGTCGGCGACCCGCTCGCGCCCCCGACCGTCGACGAGGGCCCGCCCCCGTGCGCGCAGCTCGGCGCGGTGGCCGGGGTCGGTGAGCAGCCGTCGGAGGACGGCGACGCATGCCTCCCGCGCCGCCGGGTCCGCGCGGAGCCCGGCGAGCCGGCCGCAGGGGTCGACGACCCCCCGGTCGACGGTCGCGAGGTAGCCGACCTCCTGGTTGTCGACGACCGCGACGAGCGCCGTCGGGACGCCCAGGCAGAGCAGCTCCCACGTCGTCGAGCCGGCGGCACTCACCGCGGCGTCGCACGTCGCCGCGACCGCCCCGAGGGAGGGAGCCGAGTGCAGGACCGTCACCGACTGCCCCCGTCCGGTGGCCAGCGCCTCGAGCTCCGCGGCGATGCCGGGGTTGGCGGCGACGGCGACGACCTCGACGGGAGCGCCCGTCCCGAGGGCGAGCGGGACGACGACCGCGGCGGCGCCGAAGGGGTCGGTGCCCCCGAACATCGCGAGCAGCCGAGGCCGGTCACCGGTCGGGAGCGGCGCATCGTCGCGGTGCGCGACGACGTCGTCGCGGAACAGCGCGTAGTCGAGGCCGGCCAGGTGCACCGCGGCGGGGGAGGGGCCGAGCGGCCCCGCCGCGCCGAGGTTCTGGTCGAGGTAGACGTCGGCGTCCTGTCCCCGTCCCCAGTCGCCGTCGACGAGCGAGAGGACGCGAATGCCGTGCGCCCGCAGGGCCGACCCGCAGCCGGGGTCGAGGAGGTAGCCGTCGAGGACGACGGCACCGAGGCCCGAGCCGACGGCGAGGTCGGCGAGCGCTGCCGGGTCGTCGGGTGCGGCGACGGTCGCGATCGCCCGCTCCGCGAGCAGCTCCGCGACCCAGCCGACCTCGACCCGGCCGACGAGGACGACGCGGTGCCCCCGGCGCCGCAGCTCGTCGGCGAGGGCGACGCACCGGACGACGTGCCCGACCCCGGAGCCGGGCGTCGCGTCACAGCGCAGGCCCACCGCCGCCGGTGTCGCATGGGGGCTGGTCACGGCCGCGATGCTAGCCTGATCGCTGCTCGCGGCCCGGCATTCGCCGGTGCCCTCAGACGCTGTTCGACGGTCCCGTCCGGGACCCGCCCCTGTCTCGGAAGGACCATCACGTGAGCATGTTCGACGGAGCCTCGATCCTCGTCACCGGCGGGACCGGATCGTTCGGCAAGGCGTTCATCACCGAGGTGCTGGCCAACCACAACCCCCAGCGGATCGTCATCTACAGCCGCGACGAGCTCAAGCAGTGGGAGGTCCGCCAGAAGTTCAACGACGACCCCCGCCTGCGCTGGTTCATCGGCGACATCCGCGACCTGCCCCGCCTCAACCGCGCGATGCACGGCGTCGACTACGTCGTCCACGCCGCCGCGCTCAAGCAGGTCGACACGGGGGAGTACAACCCCTACGAGTTCGTCAAGACCAACGTCCTCGGCAGCCAGAACGTCATCGAGGCGTGCATCGACAACGGCATCAAGAAGGTCGTCGCGCTCTCGACGGACAAGGCGAGCAGCCCGATCAACCTCTACGGCGCGACCAAGCTGACGGCCGACAAGCTCTTCATCCTCGGCAACCACTACGCCGCGGCCTACCCGACCCGCTTCGCCGTCGTCCGCTACGGCAACGTGACCGGCTCGCGCGGCTCGATCATCCCCAAGTTCCGCGCCCTCCACGAGGCCGGTGAGTCGCTGCCGATCACCGACCTGCGCTGCACCCGCTTCCTCATCACGCTGCCGGACGCGGTCCAGATGGTCCTGGACACCTTCGATCTCATGCAGGGCGGCGAGCTCGTCGTCCCGCACATCCCGAGCCACCTCGTGACCGACCTCGCGCAGGCGATCGCGCCCGGGGCCAAGATGCACGACATCGGCCTGCGCCCCGGCGAGAAGCTCCACGAGGAGATGATCTCCCCGGAGGAGGGCCGCCGGGCGATCATGATCATGGACGGCAAGTACTACATCCTCGAGCCCGAGCTCAGCTCGTGGGGCTACACCCCACGGACCGACGGCGTCCCGGTGCCGGAGGGCTTCCACTGCGCGTCGGACAAGAACGACATCTGGATCGACGCCGACGACATCCGCGAGATCCTCGACTCGGGGGTCTGATGATCCCCTACGGTCGCCAGTCGATCATCGAGGAGGACATCGCCGCCGTCGCGGAGGTGCTCCGTGGTGACTGGCTGACGACCGGACCGTACGTCGCGGCATTCGAGAAGGACATCGCCGCCGTCGCGGGCGTCGCCGAGCCGGCCGTCGCCGTCACGTCGGGGACGGCGGCCCTGCACGTCGCCTACGCCGCCGCCGGCGTCGGGGCGGGTGACGAGGTCGTGACGACCCCGCTGACCTTCCTCGCGACGGCGACCTGCGCCGCCGTGCTCGGCGCGAAGATCGTGTTCGCCGACGTGAGCGAGGACACCGGCTGCCTCGACCCGGAGGCGGTGGCCGGCGCGGTCACCGACCGGACCAAGGTCGTCGCCGGCGTCGACTACGCCGGTCACCCGATGGACGCCGCGGCGCTCTCCGAGGTCACCCACGGGGCCGGCGCGATCCTCCTCGAGGACGCGGCCCACTCGGTCGGCGGCTCGGCCGGTGGCGTGGCCGTCGGCTCGCTCGCCGACGTCACGACCTTCTCCTTCTTCCCGACCAAGAACCTCACGACCGCCGAGGGCGGCGCCGTCGTCGGTCTGGACGCCGGTCTCATGGAGCGGGCCCGCCGCTTCAAGGGCATCGGGATGGTCCGGGACCCGGAGCGGCTCCGGAGCGCCGACGAGGGCGCCTGGTGGTACGAGATGCCCGAGATCGGCCTCAACTACCGGCTGCCGGACGTGCTCTGCGCCCTCGGGTCGAGCCAGCTCACCCGGCTCCCCGCCTTCAAGACGAGGCGCCAGGAGATCTTCGACCGCTACCACGAGGCGTTCGCCGACCTCGACGGCGTGACCCTCCCCGTGCAACGCGAGGGCGTGTCGCCGGTCTGGCACTTCTACCCGATCCGGATCCTCGGCGGCCGGCGCCGCGAGGTCTTCGACAAGCTCCGGGCCGCCGGGATCGGCGTCCAGGTCAACTACATCCCCGTCTACTGGCAGCCCTACTTCGAGGACCTCGGCTACCGCCGCGGCATGTGCCCGGTCGCCGAGGCCTACTACGAGCAGGAGATCTCGCTGCCCGTGTTCGCCGACCTCGACGACGCCCGCCTCGAGCAGGTCGTCGAGGCCGTCCTCACCGCCGTCCGGAGCTGAGATGCACCACGCCAACCACTTCTACGGGCATGCCCACATCATGTCCCGCTACGTCGGGCTCGCCCAGCCGCCGCGGATCTGGGGCTACCTCCAGCACGGGTGGAACATGCACGACGGCTTCGCGGTCGGCACGGTCTTCGCCGCGGGCTACCCCAAGTACGTCTGGTCGCAGGCGTGCGTCCGCCGCGGGCACGCGGCCGGCCTGCGGGACTACCAGGTCGTCGCGGCCCCGTGGCTCTACCTCCTCGAGCTGGAGAAGCAGCGCGAGTGGCTCGCGAGTCCCGCCGCCGAGCAGCGCGAGGGCACGATCGTCTACCCGTTCCACGGGTGGGAGGGCCAGCAGATCGTCGGCGACCACCAGCGGTTCATCGACGAGATCCGCGAGGCCGAGGGCGACGTCCCGATCACGATGTGCCTCTACTGGAACGAGTACGAGAACCCCAAGGTCCGCGCCGAGTACGAGGAGGCGGGCGTCCGCGTCATCACCCACGGCCGCCGCGGCTACCTGTGGAAGGACACCGAGCCGGCCTTCCTCTACCGCCAGCTCGAGGAGATGCGCCGCCACAAGCGGGTCGTGAGCAACCGGATGAGCAGCGCGATCATGTACGGCGCGACCGCCGGCAACGAGGTCGGGGTCTACGGCGACCCCATGGCCCTCGAGCTCGACCACGCGATCCTCGGCGGCGTCGGCAAGCCGCGCCGGATGTGGCCCGAGATGCACCAGTTCGCCGTGCCGCACGGCTACGCCATGGGCGTCGCGACGAGCGAGCTCGGCATCGAGGAGATGCTCACGCCGGAGGAGATCCTCGACGTCTTCGGCTGGACGTCCGAGGTCCCCGGCGGCCGCCCGCAGGCGCCGCCGCCCGCGCCGCCGCTCGAGGACGAGGAGAGCTTCTGGCGTCGCCGCCGCGCGCGCCGCGCGGCCCACAACAGCCGCCTCGCCCCGGCCGCGGCGGAGCGCTTCGGCGGCCTCGGACCGATCCAGTCGGTCCTCGGCGACCTCTTCGACGACGACGGCGACACCGGCGACCAGCCGGCCGAGTCCTCGCGCGAGGGTCGCAAGCACGCGGAGGAGCGGTCCACGGCCGAGGCCGCCGACCCCGCGACCGCCGACGCCGACCCGACGGCTCCGCTCGAGGACGACACTCCGACCGAGACGGGCACGATCGCCCCGAGCTGACCGCATTCGTCGCCCGGGGTCGGGCCCTCAGGTCAGACGAGGTGCCAGGTGACCGGGGTGCCGCGCTCGACGTCCTGGGCGAAGGTCCGGCCGACGAGCTGGTCGATCGTGTCCGCGGGCAGGCCCCCGGCCGGACGGATCGACCGGACGTTGGTCCGGGTGACGGGGTCGCCGGCCTTGACGTCCTCGACGACCCAGAGCGACCGGCGGAAGCGCAGCCCCTCGGCCTCGGACGCGCGCGGGCCGATGACCGGCGCGCCGAGCGAGGCCCAGGCGGTCCGGGACTCGGTGACGAGCGCCTTGAGCTCGGCCGGCTCGAGGGAGAACGCCGAGTCGACGCCGCCACCGTCGCGCGAGATCGTCACGTGCTTCTCGACGAGGACCGCACCGAAGGCGATCGAGGCGATCGCCGCGCCGATCCCCATCGTGTGGTCGGACAAGCCGATCGGCGTCCCGAAGGCGTCGCGGAGGACGGGAATGCCGCGGAGGTTGCTCGCCTCCGGGTCGGCCGGGTAGTTGGCGGTGCAGGAGAGGACGACGATCTCCCCCGTGCCCTCGTCGCGGGCGGCCTGCACGGCGGCGGCGATCTCGGCGACCGAGGCCATCCCGGTCGAGATGATCATCGGCTTGCCCTTGCTCGCGGCGTAGCGGATGAGCGGCAGGTCGACGATCTCGGAGGAGGCGATCTTGTAGGCGGGGACGTCGAGGTCCTCGAGGAAGTCGACGCTCGTCGGGTCGAAGGGGGAGGAGAAGGCCGCCATGCCGAGCTCGCGCGCGAGCGCGAAGATCGGCTCGTGCCACTCCCACGGCGTGTGCGCCTCTTCGTAGAGGTCGTAGAGGCGCCGGTCGGCCCAGAGCGCGTGCCCGCTGGAGAGGCGGAACTCGGGCTTGTCGACGTCGATCGTGATCGTGTCGGCCGTGTAGGTCTGCAGCTTGAGGGCGTGCGCGCCGGCCTCGGCGGACGCGCGGACGATCTCGAGCGCCTTGTCGAGCGAGCCGTCGTGGTTGCCCGACACCTCGGCGATGATGTACGGCTCGGTGTGGGTCCCGATCTCGCGTCCGGCGATCGTGACGACGGAGTCAGCGGCCATGGGGGTGCTCCTTCAGCTCTGGGTGGGGGTCGGGGCGGCGGCCTCGTTGACGGCGCGGACGCGCCACACCGTCGTCGGCACGCCGCCGATGTCACGGACGTCGGAGGCCACCTCCTCGAAGCCGTTGCGGCGGTTGAACCGCCGGACCGACTCGTTGGCCTCGAGGACCTCACCTTCGAGGACGCGGAGCCCGAGGGTGTCGAATGCGTAGCGCTTGGCCTCGCGCTGGACCTGGATCCAGGCGGGGAGCAGCTCACCGCGGGCGGCGAGCCCGTCGTTGTCGAGGTAGTAGCCCCACCATGACGAGCCGGCCTCCCGGTCGAGGTCGAAGAAGGTGACGACACCGGCGGCGAGGTCGCTCTTGACGTACATGAGGACGAGCCGGTCGTCCCGCTGCCTCGTCGAGGCCCACCAGGCGGCGTGCTCGGCCTCGGTGATCTCGTGCTGGGTCAGGGAGACGGCGCGGACGTCGGGGTGGTTGCGCCACCGCAGGACGTCGGGTTGGTCGGCGTCGGTCGCAGGACGAAGCACTGGTCTCCTCGGTGGGGGTGCCGCACGTGCCGGTGACGAGCAGGCGGTCGCTCGTGAGCGGTGCCCTAGGATATCGGACGGCCGATGACCCCCACCCGAGGCAGATGATGAGCGAACTGAGTCGTGACCAGATCCGGTCGATGATGGCCGAGGTCCTGCAGGCCCAGGGCAAGGAGCTGCCCGCCGACGACTCGGCCAACCTCGAGGAGCTCGGCTTCCGCTCCCTCGACTTCTCCGAGCTCGCGCTCCGCGTCGAGGACGAGATCGGCGAGGAGCTGAACTTCGACGCCCCGGAGCTCCGGCAGATCGCCACCGTCGGCGACGTGCTCGACTTCCTCGGGCAGCTCGCCGCGGACGCGTGACCGGGGCCGGCCCCCCCGGCGGCGCCGCCAACCGGATCGTCGCCGGCGGCACGACGACGACGTGGGCCGCCCTCGAGCCGCTCGACCTGCCCCCCGCCGCCGCCGTCCTCGTCGACGACAACCTCGGTGCGGCGCGCGCCGTCTGGACGGCTGCCACGGCCGGCACCGAGCTGCTCGTCGTCTCGCGGACCCGGATGACGCCGGCGCTCTCCGACGACCTCCGGGCCGCCGGGCTCGCGATCGTCGACGGCTCGGAGGTCGCCCCGCCGACGACCGAGCGCGACGCGACACCGGGCCGGATCTGGCTGCTCACGAGCGGGACGACCGGCCGGCCCAAGCAGGTCGCCCACACCCTGACCTCCCTGACGACCGTCGGCGCCGGGCAGCCCCCGCGCACCTGGCTGTGCCCCTACGCCCACGGGGCGTACGCGTGGTGGCAGGTCGTGACCCTCGGGGTGAGCCACCCCGACCAGGACGTCGTCTTCGTCGAGCCGAGCGAGCTCGCCGACTGGCCGGCCGCGGCCCTCGACGCCGGCGTGACCGCCGCGTCGGGCACGCCGACCTTCTGGCGGCAGGCGCTCTACCGCGATCCCGACTCCGTCGCCGCCCTGCCGCTCGAGCAGGTGACCCTCGGCGGCGAGCCCGTCGACCAGGCGATCCTCACCCGGCTCGCGGAGATGTTCCCGCGGGCCCGCGTCTCGTGGATCTACGCGAGCAGCGAGGCCGGCGCGACGATCGCCGTCCACGACGGCCGCGCCGGCTTCCCCGTCGCCTGGCTCGACCGCGAGGCCGAGGGCCGCGCGACGGTCAGCATCGAGGACGACGAGCTCGTCCTGTCCTCGCCGCACCGCGGCGAGGGGATCGACGCCCGGCTCCGGACCGGCGACCGCGTCGAGGTGCAGGGCGACCGGGTCCTCATCACCGGCCGCGCCGGCTCCGACGAGATCAACGTCGGCGGCGCCAAGGCGTCGGCCGGCACCGTCCGATCCGTCCTCCTCGACCACCCGGCCGTCGCCTGGGCGGCCGTCAAGGGCCGCAAGGCCCCGATCGTCGGCACGATCGTCACCGCCGAGCTCGTGACCCGCGCCCCGGTCACCGAGGCCGAGCTGACCGCCTGGTGTGCCGACCGCCTCCCCGACTACGCGGTCCCGCGCCGCCTGCGCTTCCTCGACGACATTCCCATGAAGGAGACCCTGAAGAGCGATGTCTGACCAGACCACCGCCTCCATCCCGCCCGCCAGCGTCGTCGTCGTCTCCGGCGGCAGCCGCGGCCTCGGCCTCTCGATCGTCCAGGACATCCTCGACCGGGGCGCCAAGGTCGCCGCGTTCGCCCGGACCGTGACCCCCGAGCTCGAGGCGCTCGCCGCCGCGCACCCCGACCGGGTCCTCGCCGGGGGAGTCGACGCGACCGACGCCAAGGCGGTCAACGCATTCCTCAAGGAGGCCGAGGCGACGCTCGGTCCGATCGACGCGCTCGTCAACAACGCCGCGATGGGGCAGGACAGCCTGCACATCCACACGTCGGCGGAGCAGATCGCCCGGATCATCGACACCAACCTCACGGCCCCGCTCGTCCTCGCGCGCGCCGTCCTGCGGCGGATCATGGCCAAGGGCGGGCGGGGCCGGATCGTCATGGTCACCTCGGTGTGCGCGCAGCGCGGCTACTCCGGCCTCGTGGCCTACTCGGCGACCAAGGGCGGTCTCGACTCGGCGATGCGGACCCTCGCCCGCGAGATGCACGGCCGCGCGCTCGTCAACAGTGTCGCGCCCGGCTTCTTCGCCTCCGAGATGTCCTCGGTGCTCGGTCAGACGCAGCTCGACACGATCACCCGACGCACCCCGTCCGGCCGCCTCGTCGAGCCGGACAACATCACGCCGGTCGTGAGCATGCTGCTCTTCGACGACACCAACATCAACGGCCAGGTCCTGACGATCGACGGTGGCGGCAGCATCTGACCCGGCGGAGCGCCTCGCGCACGCGGTCGCGGCCGCGTCACCCGAGGTGCACGCCGGCCCGCACCACTGCGCGACCGGGACGCACTCGCGGACCGGCGACGGACGGGTGCTCTGCTGGCACCCGCATGCGTTCGGCGTCGACGGCGACCGCTGGGCGGTCGACGCGGAGGTCGCCGACCAGCCCGTGCCGCCCGCCCTCGCCCGCCGGTGGGGGAGCGCCGACCCAGCCCGGGTGTGGCCGCACTGGTGCGTCCTCGAGGTCCTCGCCAAGCTGGGCGACGTCCCCGTCGTCCGACTCTCGGTCGGCTACGACCGGGTCGCGGACGACCTCGCCGAATGCGGGGCCACCGGCGACGTCCGCTGGCAGCGGTGGTCGGCCGACGGCCTCGTCGTCGTCGCCGGGCTCAGCCCTTGCCCTGCTGCTGGTTGAGGGCCTTGCGGGCCAGGCTGCGCGCCTTGTTGAGGAAGTCCGGCGGGAGCGCCTCCTTGACCGTCGCCTTCGCCGTGCCGACGGCCTTCTCGGTCGCGATCCGGCGCGGCGCCCGGATCGCCTGGACGGTGCGGAAGGTCAGCGTCTCCTCGTAGCTCTCGATGATCCGCTCGAGCTCGCGGATGTACCGGTCCCGGAGGCGGAGGGTGCCCTCGAGCCACGCGACCTGGCCCTCGTGCTCCCGGTGCCGCCGCGCCATCCGGCGCTCGTGGCCGAGGAGCTCGCGGTAGCCCGCGGCATTCGCCGCCGGGAGGTCCCGCGCGAAGGCGCCGCGCTCGACGAACTCCTCGGCGAGGTCGTCCTCGGTGCCCGGCCGGCCGAGGACGATCGCGTCGACGGCGGACGTCACGTCGGCGAGGTCCGCGATGCGCGAGGCGGTCACGGTGAGGCCGGCCATCGCGCTCAGGGTCGTCGTCAGCCGGTCCGGCGTGGTGCCGACGCGCCACGGGTGCGGCCGGCCGGAGGCGAGGAGGCGCTCGGCGAAGTGCCGGACGCCGTGGACGAAGTGGTCCTGCGGGCTCAGCGTGGTCGTGTAGGACCACGACGCGTCGAAGAGGGTCAGCGCGTCGCCGTCGCCGAGGAGGAGGTTGGCGGGGACGGCGAAGAAGCGGCGCCCCGCCGCGGCGCCGGTCCAGCCGCCCTCGTCCTCGAGGTAGCGGCGGTAGGCGACGAGCAGGCGGCGAATGCGGGCGTGGTCCCGGAGGGCGCACGCCTCGAAGAGCTCGAGGTCGAGCAGGCGCCCGGCGAGGACGGTCGGGGACTCGAGGTTGCGGGCGAGGCCGCCGTCGGTGACCTCGGCGTCGGCCGTGCCGGTCGCCCACGTCGTCACGGGGGTGCCGTCGGTGTCGACGACCGTCGAGCGGCTGAAGAGCGGGTTGGCGCCGGACTCGGTGGCGGAGATCGCCGGGAGGCTGGACGCGCGGGTCGCGCCGGTCGCGCCGGCGTCGGTGGTCGCACGTGCGTCGCCGGCCCGGGCGACGACGAGCCAGGCGGGCGCGAGCTGGGCGAGGAGCCCGGCGTCGAAGGCCTGCTCGGTCGCGTCGCCGGCGTCGCGCAGGCTCGGGGCGCGGTCGAAGTGGCGCCGGACGGCCCGGGTGGCCAGCGAGCGGGCCAGGGTGCCCGGCAGCTCTCCGGCCGCCGCACGGTCGACGTCGACGAGCAGGCTGTGGTCCTCCAGGGTCGGGAAGGCAGCGTAGGTCGTCGACGCCGTGAGCCCGGCAGCGCCGAGCGCCGCGGCGAGCTCGGGGAGGTAGGGCGAGCGCCGGTCGAAGCCGGCCGCACCGACGAACCAGTCGCTGTCGCGGTCCGCCGCGTCCCGGCGGTCGGAGGCGGTGAGGTCGGCGATGCCGAGGCCGTTGGCCACGTCGGTGACGAGCGTCCCGCCCGGCGCGACGAGGGCGGCGAGCGCGGCGAGGACCTCGGCGTGCGTCATGCCGCGGGAGTCCGGGCCGAGGAGGACGCCGGGGCCGCCGAGGGCGACGACGAGGTCGAAGGGCGTCTCGGTCGAGAAGGCGTCCAGGCCACCGACCCAGAGCCGGGTCGAGTCGTGCAGGCCGGCCTCGTCGCTCGCGACCCGGATGTCCGGGACGGACCGGAGGAGCACCTCGACGCGGAGCGCCTCGGGGACGACGGGGATGAGCGCGACCGTCCGCGGGCCGACGAGCAGGACCCGCTCGGGGCGAGCGTCGCGGAGGACGGCCTCGAGGACGGGCTTCACCGAGTCGACCGGGGCGGTCCCCGAGAGGTCCGACGAGGCGAGGAGCTCGCCGGTCAGGACCCTGGCCCCGGTGATCGACTCACGATGCTCTTCCACGGGCTTCTCCTGCACACTCGTCCTTCGGTCGGGGGCGCGCGGTGGCGCGGCCGTCGAGGGGTCGCAGCCGCGGGCGCGACCGGACTCGGGCCTGTCTAGAGTAGCGGCGACGGAGACGGTGACGACGCGCCGTGGCGCGGGGCAAGGAGAGTCGGATGTCGGCGCGCGAGGCCGGGGAGCCGTCGGTCACGGCGGTCGTCCTGTCCATGGGCAACCGGCCGACGGAGCTCGCCGTCGCCCTCGACACCCTCCTCGCGCAGGAGGGCGTGGACCTCGAGGTCGTGCTCGTCGGCAACGGCTGGGCGCCGGAGGGGATCCCGGACGGTGTCCGCGTCGTCCACGAGCCGGACAACGTCGGCATTCCCGAGGGCCGCAACGTCGGCGCCGCCCACGGGACCGGCGAGATCCTCTTCTTCTACGACGACGACGCGCTCCTCCCGTCGACCGACGTCCTCGCCCGCCTCGCGACCTCCTTCGCCGACCCGACGGTCGCCGTCGTCCAGCCGCGGGGAGCCGACCCGCAGGGCCGCCCGGCGCCGCGACGCTGGACCCCACGGCTGCGGACCGGGGCGACCGGGGCGGACGGGGCCGCGGGAGAGGTCGCCGTCTTCTGGGAGGGGGTGTGCTGCATTCGCCGCACGGCCTTCGAGCAGGTCGGCGGCTGGCCGGGGCACTTCTGGTACGGCCACGAGGGCATCGACCTCGCGTGGCGGCTCGTCGACGCGGGCTTCCGTCTCGTCTACCGGCCCGACGTCGAGGTGCACCATCCCGCGACGCAGCCGAGCCGGCACGCCGTCTACTACCGGATGAATGCCCGCAACCGGGTCTGGGTCGCCCGCCGCAACCTCCCGGCGCCGCTCGTGCCCGCCTACCTCGGGGTGTGGACGGCGGCGACGCTCGCCCGGGTGCGCGACCGAGACGCGCTGCGGACGTGGTTCGCCGGCTTCGCGGAGGGGTGGCGCGGCGACCCGGGGCCGCGGGCACCGATGTCGTGGCGCACGGTCGGCCGGCTGACGAGGGCGGGTCGACCCCCGCTGTGGTGAGCCGACGCATTCGCGTCACGGTCTCGGGCGTGCGCAATGTCAGCCACCTCGTCCACGCGCACTCCTACCTCTCCCATCTCGCGACGACCGCGACGCTGCCCGTGGTCGTGTCCTACCTCGGCTCGGGGGCCTTCCTCGGGCGCGACAACGTGCCCGAGGCCGAGGCCGACCGGCTCCTCGGCCTCCACGGCCGGCTGCCGGTCGAACGGCCGACCGGACCGGCGCGCTTCGCGGCTCGGCCGGGGGAGGAGCGCGTCCTGCTCTGCGTCGGCGCCCCGGCGACCCGGGCCCTCGCGCGAATGCTCCGGTCCGATCCCGCCCAACGACCGAGAGTCGTCGTCGTCGACGAGGGGATCGGCAGCTACGGCGACCGGGCGACCCGGCTCGCGGCCTACCGACGGCAGGGCGCGCACGGACCGTGGCCGCTCGTCCGCTCGGCCGTCGTCGCGGGCGCCGACCGGCTCCTCACGACCGAACGCTGGGCGCTCTACGCACCGGACGCCCGGGGTCGCTGGACGGTCGTCGAGGAGGTCGCCGAGCCGATCCGCGCCCTGGTCGCGGGGGATGCCGGGCCCCCCGGCCGGGCCGTCCTGCTCACCCAGCCGTGGGTCGACATGCGCCTCGTGACGCAGGAGCGCTACCTGCAGCACGTCGCCGAGATCGCAGAGGTCCTCGGCCACCGCGGGCTGTCCCTGCTCGTCCACCCGCACCCGGCCGAGCCCACGGCCCGCTATGCGGGCCGGGAGCTGCTCGCGTCCGGCATTCCCGCCGAGCTCGACCGGGCCGTCCTCTCGGCCGATGTCGTCCTCGGGGCCGACTCGACCGCCCTGCTCAACGTCGCCGCACTCTGGGGGACCCGGGCGCTCCGGGTGACGATGCCGGAGCTGCGAGCGCTGGACGCCGGGCTCGGCGCCGACCAACGGGCCCTGCTCGACGGCTTCCTCCCCGCCCCCGTGCTGCCGAAGGACCTGCCGACCGGCTGGGTCTGAGGCGAGAGGTCAGGACCCGCCGGGCAAGGGTGCGGCGGGTCGTGACCTCTCGACTCAGACGTCTCGCGATGCCGCGGTGGCCGGAGCGGTGAAGGCGCGCGCGGACTCCCACGTCGGGAGGAGGCCCTGCGCGGCGGCGTCGGCGAGGGTGGGCGCTGCCGAGTCCTTGGGCGACAGGAGCGGCTCGAGACCGGCCGGGAAGGTCAGGCCGACGTCGGGGTCGAGGGGGGTGACGCCGTGCTCGCGCCCCGGGCTGTAGACCTCCGAGCAGAGATACATCGCCGTCGAGTCGTCCTCGAGGGCGACGAGCGCGTGCCCGAGCCCTTCGTCGAGGTAGGCGGCGCGCCGGTCGACGGTGTCGAGCAGGACGCTGTCCCACTGCCCGAAGGTCGGGCTCCCGACCCGGATGTCGACGATGTAGTCGAGGAAGGCGCCGGACAGGGCCGTCACGTACTTGGCCTGGCCCGGCGGCACGTCGGCGAAGTGGATGCCCCGGACGGTGCCGCGCGAGGACACCGAGACGTTGGTCTGCCGGACGACGAACGGGCGCCCGGTCACCTCGGCGAGCCGGTCCTGCCGGAAGGACTCGAGGAAGACGCCGCGGTCGTCGGGGAAGACCCGCGGCGTCACCTCCCAGGCGCCGGGAATGCGGAGCGGACGGATATCCATCAGACGCCCTCTCCCTGCGTGACCTCCTGGTCGAGGACGTCGATCAGGTAGTCGCCGTAGCCACTCTTGCGGAGCGGCTCCGCGAGGGCTCGGAGCTCGTCGTCTGAGATCCAGCCCATCCGCCAGGCGATCTCCTCCGGCGCGCCGATCTTGAGCCCCTGCCGCGCCTCGACGACCGCGACGAAGCCGCTCGCGTCGAGCAGCCCGCCGAAGGTCCCCGTGTCGAACCACGCCGTCCCGCGGGGCAGGACGGTGACCGACAGCTCCCGGTCGGCGAGATAGGCGGCGTTGACCGCGGTGATCTCCAGCTCGCCGCGCTCGCTCGGCTCCAGGCCCTTGGCGATCTCGACGACCCGGTTGTCGTAGAAGTAGAGGCCCGGCACCGCGTAGCTGCTCCGCGGCTCGGCGGGCTTCTCCTCGATCGACAGGACCCTGCCCGTCCTCGCCGAACTCGACGACGCCGTAGGAGGCCGGGTCGGTCACGTGGTAGGCGAACACGCGCCCACCGACGAGGTCGGCGTTGCCGCGCAGCGAGGTGCCCAGGCCGGTGCCGTAGAAGATGTTGTCTCCGAGGACGAGGGCGACCGAGTCGTCCCCGATGAAGTCCGCCCCGATGATGAATGCCTGGGCCAGGCCCTCCGGCCGCGGCTGCTCCGCGTAGCTGAACGACATGCCCCACTCCGAGCCGTCGCCGAGGAGCCGCTCGAAGGCGGGCAGGTCGTGCGGCGTGCTGATGACGAGGACCTCGCGAATGCCGGCGAGCATGAGCGTGGAGATCGGGTAGTAGACCATCGGCTTGTCGTAGACCGGCATGAGCTGCTTGCTGATCGCCTTGGTGATCGGGTGCAGGCGGGTCCCGGACCCCCCGGCGAGGACGATGCCCTTCATGGCTCCCCTGGAGTAGCGACGTTCACGGATCGCGGCGAGCCTAGCGGTGTCGGCAGGTACCCTCGGGCCCCATGCGTGTCCTCGTCACCGGCGGCGCCGGCTTCATCGGCAGCAACTTCGTGCACCAGACCCTCGCCGAGCGTCCGGGCGCGGAGGTGGCCGTCCTCGACGCGCTCACGTACGCGGGGACGAGGCATTCGCTCGAGGGGGTCCTGGACCGGGTCGAGCTCGTCGAGGGCTCGGTGGCGAATGCGGAGATCGTCGACCGGCTCGTCGACGACGCCGACGTCGTCGTCCACTTCGCCGCGGAGTCGCACAACGACAACTCCCTCTCCGACCCGAGCCCGTTCATCGAGACCAACCTCATCGGCACCTACACGCTCATCGAGGCCTGCCGCCGGCACGACGTCCGCTACCACCACATCTCGACCGACGAGGTCTACGGCGACCTCGAGCTCGACGACCCGAAGAAGTTCACCGAGGACACGCCGTACAACCCGAGCAGCCCCTACTCGGCGTCCAAGGCCGGCTCGGACCTCCTCGTCCGCGCGTGGGTCCGGTCCTTCGGCCTCCGTGCGACGATCTCGAACTGCTCGAACAACTACGGCCCCCGCCAGCACGTCGAGAAGTTCATCCCTCGGCAGATCACCAATGTCATGGACGGGGTCCGGCCACGGCTCTACGGCGCCGGCGAGAACGTCCGCGACTGGATCCACGTCGACGACCACAACGCCGCCGTCTGGACGATCATCGACCGGGGCCGGCTCGGCGAGACCTACCTGATCGGCGCCAACGGCGAGATGAACAACAAGGACGTCATCGAGCTCATCCTCGAGCTCATGGGCAAGGACCCGGGCGACTACGACCACGTGACCGACCGCGCCGGCCACGACCTGCGGTACGCGATCGAGGCCGGGCGGCTGCGGACCGAGCTCGGCTGGACGCCGCGCTACGAGGACTTCCGGTCCGGGCTCGAGGCGACGATCGCCTGGTACCGCGAGCACGAGGACTGGTGGCGGCCGATGAAGGAGGCCACCGAGGCGAAGTACGCGCGGGTCCAGCAGGTCGTCGGCCGCTGATGGCGCGCTGGCTCGTCGTCGGCGCGGGCGGGATGCTCGGGACCGACGTGGTCGCCGACCTGCGCGCGGCCGGGCACGACGTGACGACGGCCGGCCGGTCCGACGGGCTCGACGTCCGCGTCGACGTCCTCGACCCGGACTCCTGCGCGGCGGGCGCCGCCGGCCACGACGTCGTCGTCAACTGCGCGGCCTGGACCGCGGTCGACGACGCCGAGACGCAGGAGGGCGCGGCATTCGCCCTCAACGCCGTCGGCCCGGCCCACCTCGCGCGCGCCACGGCGAATGCGGGGGCCCGGCTCGTCCACGTGAGCACCGACTACGTCTTCGCCGGGGACGCGACGACGCCCTACCCGGAGGACGCGCCGCTCGGGCCGCGCTCCGCCTACGGGCGGTCGAAGGCAGCGGGGGAGTGGGCCGTCCGCGCCGAGGCACCGGACGCACTCGTCGTCCGGACCGCCTGGCTCTACGGCGCTCACGGGCCGAGCTTCGTGCGGACGATGCTGGGCCTGGCCGAGCGCCACGAGACGCTGAGCGTCGTCGACGACCAGCGCGGCCAGCCGACCTGGACCGTCGACCTCGCGGCGGCGATCCGGCGGCTCGTCGACGGGGACGCGGCTCCCGGGGTGTGGCACGGGACGAGCGGGGGAGAGGTCACGTGGTTCGGCTTCACCCGGCGGATCTTCGAGCTCGCCGGCCTCGACCCGGAGCGGGTCACGCCGACGACGAGCGCGGCCTACCCGCGGCCGGCGCCGCGGCCCGCGTTCAGCGTCCTCGGCCGGCAGCGCTGGGCCGACGCGGGGATCGAGCCGATCCGCGACTGGGACGCCGCCCTCTCCGAGGCGCTCCCGCGGATGATCGGGTGACCCGCTCAGCGACCGGCTGAGTCGGCCGCGAGGAGGGCCTCGAGGATCGCGAGGTCGCTCGGGACGGTGACCTTGAGGTTGCGTTCGGACCCCTGGACGGTCATGACCGGCGTCTCCGGCAGGTAGCGCAGCACGACGGTCGCGTCGTCCGTCACCCCGAAGTGCGGGTCGGCGAAGGCGAGCGCGTACGCCCGGGTGATCGTCCGGAGCCGGAAGCCCTGCGGCGTCTGCAGGCGGCGGAGACCGGAGCGGTTGGGGGTCGCCGTCATCCGCCCGGTCGCGTCGACCGCGACGACCGTGTCCGCGGACCCGACCGCCGTCGTCACGGCGTCGGCCCGGTCGAGCGCGGCGACGACGTCGGCGATGATCCTGGCCTCGACGAGGGGGCGGGCCGCGTCGTGGAAGAGCACCTTGGACTCGGGGTCGTCGGTCACCTCCCGCACGGCGGCGAGGCCGGCGCTCGTCGAGTCGCTGCGCTCGCGGCCGCCGTCGACGACGGCGCGGACCGTGGCGAAGGCGTCCGCGACGGCCCGGACCTCGGCGACGAGGTCGGGGTGGGTGACGACGACGACGTCGTCGACCACACCGCATTCGTCGAATGCGCGGAGCGCGTGGGCGAGCACCGGCTCACCGCGCAGGGGGAGCAGCTGCTTGGCCACCTCGCCGCCCATGCGGGTGCCGACACCGCCGGCGAGGACGACCGCGACGACGCGGGGGTCGCCGCTCACGCGAGGTCGACCGTGAACGGTGCCCCGGTCGCCTCGCGGACGTCGTCCTCGGTGACGCCCTCGGCGAGCTCGCGGAGGACGAGACCGGACTCGGTGACGTCCATGACGGCGAGGTCGGTGATGATCCGCTGGACGACGCGCCGGCCGGTCAGGGGGAGGGTGCATTCGGAGACGATCTTGTGGGTGCCGTCCTTGGCGACGTGCTCCATGAGGACGATGACCTTCTTGGCGCCGTGGACGAGGTCCATCGCGCCGCCCATGCCCTTGACCATCTTGCCGGGGATCATCCAGTTGGCGATGTCCCCGGTCGCGGACACCTGCATGGCGCCGAGGATGGCCGCGTCGACCTTGCCGCCGCGGATCATCCCGAAGGACGTCGCGGAGTCGAAGAAGCTCGCCCCCCGGCGCAGGGTGACGGTCTCCTTGCCGGCGTTGATGAGGTCGGCGTCCTCCTCGCCCTCGAACGGGTAGGCGCCGATGCCGAGGATGCCGTTCTCGGACTGGAGGACGATCTCGACGTCGTCGGGGACGTAGTTGGGGACGAGGGTCGGCAGACCGATGCCGAGGTTGACGTAGGAGCCGTCGGACAGCTCGGCGGCGGCGCGGGCGGCCATCTCTTCGCGGGTGAGGGGCACGGTCAGCCTCCGAGTCCGGTCGTCATCGCGGGCGCGGTCGTCGTCCGCGGTCGCGTCGTGCGGCGCTCGATCCGCTTGTCGGCGGCCTGCTCGGGCGTCAGCGGGAGGACCCGCTGGACGTAGATGCCGGGCAGGTGGACCGCGTCGGCGTCGAGCTCACCGGGCTCGACGAGCTCCTCGACCTCGGCGATCGTCGTCCGGCCGGACATCGCGCAGAGCGGGTTGAAGTTGCGGGCGCTCTGCCGGAACACGAGGTTGCCGTGCCGGTCGCCCTTCCAGGCGCGGACGAGGCCGAAGTCGGCGACGATCGCGTGCTCGAGGACGTAGTCGCGCTCGCCGTGGCCGAGGTCGAAGGCCTTGGTCTCCTTGCGCGGGGAGGCGACGGCGACGTCGCCCTGGCCGTCGTAGCGCCAGGGCAGGCCGCCCTCGGCGATCTGGGTGCCGGCGCCGGTGATCGTGTAGAACGCCGGGATGCCGGCGCCTCCGGCGCGGAGCCGCTCGGCGAGGGTGCCCTGCGGGGTCAGCTCGACCTCGAGCTCGCCCTCGAGGTACTGCCGCGCGAACTCCCTGTTCTCCCCGACGTAGGAGGAGACCATCCGGCGAATGCGCTTGTCCGCGAGGAGCAGGCCGAGGCCCCAGCCGTCGACGCCGCAGTTGTTGCTGATCGCCTCCAGGTCGGTCGTCCCCGCCTCGTGGATGGCGGCGATGAGGACGCTCGGGATGCCGCAGAGACCGAACCCACCGACGGCGAGCGAGGCTCCGTCGCCGATCCCCTCGATGGCCTCGGCGGCCGACGTGACGACTTTGTCCATGCCCGGCACTCTAGGGCGCGCTCCGGGCGCTCGACGTGTGCCCCCGGGACATGTCCGGGGCCGACACCGGCGGTCGCGCGCGAAACCCGTTGTCGAACAACAGCTTTGTCATTCAGCACGGGCTGCCGAATTACACCTCTGTAGTTGCGGCCTCGGACTTGCGAGACCCCTGTGACACCTGCGACAAATGACTCTCGGTGGTGCTCTTGGTACGAGTGTGAATGCCCGTCCGCGGGGCTCGTCCCGGCCACCGGTCCTGTCCCCTGCACCAGGAGTCACCCGTGGCGCGAAGCCTCCGTGCGACCGCATTCGCCGCCGTCGTCACGAGCCCGTTGGCTCTCGTCGGCACGGCCGCCCCCAGCCAGGCCGCGGTCATCCCGCCGCCGCCGAGCAAGCCCCTGCCGTCCGCGCTCGACGTCGTCGCGCCCTACCAGAAGCCGACGATCTGCGACCCGACCGCCAAGCCCGGCGTCGTCGCCTTCGCCCAGCTGCTCAACACCCACTACGGGACGCGCTACTACGGCATCGGACGGGCCTGCGCGAGCGACGTCTCCGAGCACTACGAGGGCCGCGCGCTCGACTGGATGATCAGCGCCTACAAGCCCGACGAGAAGGCCCTCGCCGAGTCGATCGTCGGGTGGCTCGTCAAGCCGGACGGGCAGGGCCGCGCGGGCGCGATGGCCCGGCGCTTCGGCATCAACTACATCATCTGGAACCGGCACATGTGGCGCTCCTACGCGCCCGAGCGCGGCTGGGCCGTCTACACCGGGGTCAGCCCGCACACCGACCACATCCACTTCACCTTCCACTGGGACGGCGCGATGAAGCGCACGTCGTGGTGGACGGGCAAGGCGCTGACGACGATCACCGACGGACCCGGCGACACGGGCACGGGGACGGGTGGCGGCGTCACGAGCACCGGCTACCCGGTCCTGTCGGTCGGGTCCCGCGGCGCCGACGTCATCACGGTCCAGCGGATCGTCGGCGCGACGCCCGACGGCGACTTCGGCGCGCGGACCCGGGCCTCGGTCATCACCTGGCAGTCGGGACACGGGGTGCGGGCGACCGGGTCCGTCGACGAGGCGACGTGGACCAGGCTCATCGCCCTCGGCCTCGTCAAGGCCAAGGACAACTACGACCTGGCCCGCTACGCCTCGACGACGATCCGGCTCGGGTCGCGCGGGGTCGCCGTCGCCGCCCTCCAGCGCGCCCTCGGCGGGCTGACCGCCGACGGGGACTTCGGCGGGGGCACCGACACGGCGGTCCGTCGCTTCCAGGCCGCCAAGGGGCTGACCGTCGACGGCGTCGTCCGCCCCGACGTCTGGCAGGTCCTCATGGGCGGGCCCGTCGTCCCGCCGCCGCCCCCGCCGCCGGCACAGGCGACGTACGACACCGAGTTCACCGCCTACAAGGGCACCGTCCTGACCGTCGGGGCGACCGGCGCCGCCGTCCGCGTCGTCCAGTCCCGGCTCGGCATCGCCGTCGACGGCGGCTACGGCCAGCAGACCGCGGCCTCGGTCGCGGGCTACCGGCGCGTCCACGGGCTCCCGGCCGGGACGACGGTCGACCGCGCGATGTGGAGCCACATGGAGGCACACGCGCACCCGCTCCTCGCCCACTGGGGCAAGGTCCTGCGGCGCGGCTCGACCGGGCCCGCCGTCGTCGCCCTCCAGCGCGCCCTGCGGCTGCCCGCGGACGGCGACTTCGGCCCGATGACCGAGGGCGAGGTCCGCGACGTCCAGCGGTGGGCCGGCCTGTCCGCCAACGGGTTCGTCGGCGTCCTCACCTGGCGAGCCGCCGAGAGGAAGGCCTACGGGCGCTGAGGGGGGACGCTCCGCCACGAAGCCGGGTTCAGCCGACGCGTTCGTCCGCGAGCACGCGGGCGAGCGCGTCCGCATTCGCCCCCCGGGTGAGCACGACCGAGCCGCCCGCTGCGAATGCGGACAGGGCCGTCCGGAGGAACTCCCCGAGGTCCTCGGTCGCCGTGTGCACCCGCCGGCCGGGCGGGTAGGCGCTCAGCTCGCCGATGAGGTCGGCGTTGGTCCGGACCCGGCTGCCCTCGACGAGCCACGGGTCGGCCTTCGCCGCGCGCGGACCGGGCGCGAACACGTCGCCGTGCGTCGCGAGCTCCCGGGCCTCGTCCATGACCCCGGGCGGGACGGGCACCGCGGCCCCCCGCGACAGCGCGGCGAGGGTGACCAGGGCGGCCTCGGGGGCCCGGTCGACGTGGTCGGGGTCGGTCGTCACGATGCCCGCGGGGTCGCCGGCAGGAGCCGGGTCGCCCGTCGCGACCCCGCCACCGACCGACCACACGGCCAGGGCCCAGTAGAGGCTGCGCCAGTGCGGAGGGAGGTCGAGGACGACGACGTCCCCGGACTGGACGTCCCAGTCGTCGCGGAGGGCGTTGGCGGCCTTGGCGACCCAGTTGGCGAGGACGCGCGCGGACAGCTCGACGCGTTCGCCGGAGGTCGGTCCGTCGCCGAGGTCGTACCACGTGATCCGCGGCGTGGCGTCGTCGGCGCGGCGGAGGTCGGCGAGGATGTCGGCGGGGGTCGGCACGGACCCAAGGCTAGGCCGCTACCGTGATCCGCGATGAGCAGGGAGCAGGCGGGGGCGGACCGGGCGGTCTCGCGCCGAGACGTCGGGGGCGCCGTGCAGGCGGTCGCCGTCGGCGGCGCGCTCGTGCTGCTCGGGGTGGCGACGCTCGGGGTGCTCCTCGGGGCGGTCGGGTGGTGGCACCCGCTCGTCGTCTGGCCGCTCGTCGCGCTGCTCCTCGCGGGTGTCGTCGTCGTCGTGCGCCGGCTCGACCCGGGTCTCGCGCCCCGGCTCTCCGTCCCGGCCGCCGTCGCGCTCGTCCTCGTCGTCCTCGCCGTCACCGCCTGGCTCGGCGCGACGCACGCCGACCAGGCACTCCCGCGACGCGACGCGGGCAGCAACCTCCAGGCAGCCGTCTCGCTCAGCACGGAGGGCCGGCGGGTCGTCCCGGTCGACACCGAGGCGATCGGTGGGGCGAGAACCTTGGAGCGAGAGGGCATTCGGCTCGGGAGCCCGGCGTTCTACCAGGTCGGGGACAGCAAGGACCCGGCGATCCAGCCGCAGTTCCCGGTCGGCCCGGCAGCCGTCTACTCCCTCGGCTGGTGGGCCGGGGGGAATGCCGGAGCCCAGTGGCTCGCGCCCCTCGCCCTCGCGGTCGCGCTGCTCAGCCTCGCACTGCTCGCCGCCCGCTGGGCCGGGCCGTGGGCCGCCGCACCCGTCGCCGCGCTGACCGGGTTCGCCTTCCCGGTCGCCCACGTGAGCCGGTCGACCTACTCCGAACCCCTCGCCCTCGCGACCCTGGCCGCCGGGATCCTCCTCCTCTCGTGCGCGGCCGGTGGCCGGGCCGCGGACTCCGTGACGCGACGGGCCGCCCTCGTCGGCGGCGCGCTCGTCGGCGGCACCGTGCTGCTTCGGGCCGACGGCCTCCGCGAGGTCGTGCTCGCGACGGTCGCCTGCGCCCTCCTGCTCGTCCAGGGCCGACGCGCCGTCGCCGGCCCGTTCCTCGCGGGCGCGTGGGCCTCGACCGCCCTCGGCTTCGGCGCGCTGCTCTGGCTCAGCCCCCGCTACCTCGGGGACATCGCCGCCTCCCTCCTCCCGCTCGTCGGCATCGCCGCCGTCGTCGGCCTCGCCGCGGCCGTCGTCGTGCGGCTCGCGCGTCGGGGCGCCCGGCTGCCCCGCGGCATTCGCGTCCTCCTGCCGACGGTCGCCTACCTCGCCCCGCTCGCCCTCGGCGCCTACCTGTGGGCGCGGCCGTTCTGGCAGGTCGTCCGACAGGACCCGGCCGACCCCGGTGCGCGCGTCGTCGCCGGGCTCCAGCTCGCGCAGGGGCTCACCGTCGACGGGGGCCGCACCTACGCCGAGCAGTCGGTCGCCTGGCTCGTCTGGTGGGTCGGCCCGGTGGCGCTCGGCGTCACGATGCTCGCCTGCGCGGTGTGGTCCCGCCGCGTCGCCCGCGCGTGGAATGCGGGGGAGCCGCTCCCCGAGTGGACCGCCCCGCTCCTCGTCGCCGTCGGGTCGCTCGTCCTCACCCTGCTCCGCCCCGGCATCACGCCGGACCACCCGTGGGCCGACCGCCGTCTCGTCATCGGCACGGCCGCGGTCTGCCTCGTCGTCGTCGTCGCCTCGGTCGACCTGCTCCTCCGCGCGGCGCACCGGTGGTCGCCCGCGGTCGGGGCGCTCCCGGGGATCTTCGTCCTCGTCGCGATGACGATCGTCGTCGTCCGCGGCACGTGGCCGCACGCGACCGAGCGCATCGAGCAGGGCAGCGGGGCGACCGTCGCCGCGGTCTGCGCGGCCCTGCGCCCCGGCGACGTCGTCGTCGCGGTCGACTCCCGGGCCGTCAACGAGTGGCCCCAGGTCGTCCGCGGCGAATGCGGGCACCCGGCCCTCGTCACGACCGGCGCCCTCCGCAAGGACCCGGCGGCGCTGCGCACGACGCTCGCCGCGGTCGCCGCCGACCTGCCCGCGGGGAGCCGGCTCGTCGCGCTCGCGGCGGACGACGCGGAGAGCCTCGGCGAGGCGGTCCGCGTCACCGGCGTCGCCGCCGGGGTCCGTGAGGTGCGCGAGGACCAGCGGCTGCTCGAGGAGATCCCGACCTCGACCGACGCCCTGACGATCGGGGCCTGGCTCGCCCCGGTGCCGGCCGCGCCCTAGACCGACGCGGCCGACCGCGCGCGGAACCTCTCCGGCAGCCGGGCGACGACGCCCTCGAAGGCCCCCGGGTCGCACGCGACGACGAGCCCGCCCCGCGCCGAGCGGGGGTCGTAGGGCGTCCCGTCGGCGTACCCGACGACACCACCGAGCTCGGCGACGACGAGCGAGCCGGGAGCGTGGTCCCAGGCGGCGCCGCGCGCGTAGAGGATCGCGTCGCACACGCCCTCCGCGAGGCGCGGGTAGTCGACGCCGCAGCACCGCCACGACATGCCGGGCGCCGGCCAGTCCCCGAGCGGCGCCCCCCGGAGCACGTCGATCGAGGTGACGACCCGCGGGGCACCGCCCGACCGTGCCGGGCGTTCGACGGCCACGCCGTCCCGCCGCACACCGGCTCCACGCTCGGCCACCCAGGACGCCCCGTGCTGGGGCTGGTGGATCCAGGCGCGCGTGACGACGCCCTCGCGGACCTCGCTCACCATGACGGCGTGGTCCGCCGACCCCTCGACGAAGTTGCGCGTCCCGTCGACCGGGTCGACCGTGAAGGCGTGCCCAGCCGCGGCGTACGCGTCCCGCACGCGCGGGTCCGCGGCCGTCGCCTCCTCGCCGAGCACGACGCATTCGGGGAATGCCGCGCGCAGCGCCCTCGTGAGCAGCACCTCGGCCTCGTGGTCGGCGATGGTGACGAGGTCGCCGGGCTGCTTCTCGCTGACCTCGCCCTCGGCGAGCGCCCGGAACCGCGGGGTGATCGTCGTCGCCGCGACCTCGCGAATGAGATCGAGCACGCCGTCGGTGTCCACGAGCGTCAGCCTAGGTGCCCGCCGCCGGTAGGCTCGCGGCCGAGATGAGTGACATCGACAAGCTGACCGTCCACACCGGAGAGCTCGCCGGGCGCGGCGACGACCCGGCCCGCCTCCACCCCGCCGTCGACGGCCCCGCGCTCGACCGGGCCCACCCGAGGCTCGACGTGACGGTCGTCCTGCCCTGCTACAACGAGGGCGAGCACGTCCTGCAGGAGATCGACCGGATCACGACGGCGATGAATGCGAGCGAGTTCAGCTACGAGCTCCTCTGCATCGACGACGCGAGCACCGACGACACCCTCGAGGTCCTCCGCGAGGCCGCGACCCGCTACGCGAACCTGCGGCTCATGCCGTTCCGCCGCAACGGCGGCTCCGGGACGGCCCGCCGGATCGGCACCCAGCAGGCCTACGGCGAGATCGTCGTGTGGACCGACGCCGACATGACCTACGAGAACGACCGGATCCCCGAGCTCGTCCGGATCCTCCGCGAGGACGCGAGCTACGACCAGGTCGTCGGCGCGCGGACGACCGAGGAGGGGACGCACAAGTGGGCACGGGTGCCGGCGAAGTGGTTCATCCGCAAGGTCGCCGAGCGGCTGACCAACCAGCGGATCCCCGACCTCAACAGCGGCCTGCGCGCATTCCGCCGGACCGTCGCCCTGCCCTACCTGCGACTCCTGCCCGCCGGCTTCAGCTGCGTGACGACGCTGACGATCGCCTTCCTGTCCAACCAGCACGACATCCGCTACGTCCAGACGTCCTACGCCAAGCGCGCGGGGACGAGCAAGTTCCACTTCGTCCGCGACGCCTACCGCTACATCCTCCAGGTGCTGCGGATGGTCATGTACTTCGACCCGCTCAAGGTCCTCATGCCGCCGGCGCTGTGGCTCGTCGTCATCGGCTTCGTCAAGGCCGTCGTCGACGTCGTCCGCTACAAGAGCCTCTACTTCCCGGCCAACACGATCCTGCTCATCGTGAGCGGCATCATGATCGGCTCCCTCGCGCTCCTCTCCGACCTCGTCGTCCGGTCCCGGGACGGCGCGTGACCCAAGCCTCGGCGGCGTCCCTCCGGATCGCGGTCGTCGGGCCGACGCATCCCGCCAAGGGCGGCGTCGCCGCGCACACGACGACGCTCGCGCACGAGCTCACCGAGGCGGGACACGACGTCATCCTCGTGTCGTGGGAGCGGATGTTCCCCAAGATCCTCTACCCCGGCCAGCAGCACGTCCCGGACGGCACTCCCGACGTCGAGCCGTTCGAGCGGACGGTGCCCGTCCTCCACTGGAACCGCCCCGAGACCTGGGTCCGGACCGGGCGCCGGCTCCGGGACCTCGACCTCGTCGTCCTCGTCCACGTCATCCCCCAGGTCGTCCCCGCCCACCTCGCGATCCTCCGCGCCGCGCGCGGTCGGGGTGGGGGAGGGCCGCGGTTCGTCGGGCTCGTCCACAACGTCCTGCCCCACGAGTCCCGACCCGGCGACGGGCCGCTCATGCGGCTCTTCCTCTCCGCCGTCGACGCGGTCCTCGTCCACTCCCAGGGCCAGGCGATCGCCGCCGCCGAGCTCGGCGCCCGCCGCGTGGCCGTCGCGGCGCTGCCCGCCCACCTGCCCGGCGGGGAGCCGCTGTCCCGGCATTCGCGTCGCCCGGGGCCCACGCGGCTGCTCGCCCTCGGCATCGTCCGCGACTACAAGGGCCTCGACCTCGTCCTCGACGCCCTCGCCGCGGTCCGCGACGTCGAGCTGACCATCGCCGGGGAGATGTGGGGCGACGCGGGAGAGACGGTGCGCCGCCGCGCCGCCGCCCCCGACCTCGCCGACCGGGTCACCGTCCGCGACGGCTACGTCCCGGCGGACCGGCTCGCCGGGCTCCTCGCCGACCACGACGTCCTCGTCCTCGCCTACCGGCACGCGACGGGGAGCCAGAACGTCCTCCTCGCCCACCACCACGGCCTCGCCGTCCTCGCGACCGACGTCGGGACCTTCGGTGGTCAGGTCCGCGACGAGGTCGACGGCCTCGTCGTCCCGCCGGGTGACCACGCCGCGCTCGTCGGTGCCCTGCGCCGCCTCGCGGACCCGGGGACGACGACCCGCCTCCTCGCCGGCGTCCGCCCGCCCGACCTCCACGGCCCGTGGGCGACCTACATCGGCACGCTCGAGGCGCTCGCCGCCGCCCCGCCGGCGGCGGACATCGACGTCGAGGACGAGCCGACGGAGGCGAATGCGGAGGGCCGCGGCGCGCGGGCCCTCGGCGCCGTCCGCGCGGCGGCCGGCCGGCTGCACCGCGACTCCGGGGTCCTCCAGCTCGCGCGCTCCGACTTCCCCGTCTGGGTGCGGCCCTCGGACCTGCTCTCCACCGAGACCGAGGCCGACGAGGCGCACCAGCTCGCCCGCGCCCTCGGCCTCGCCCGGACGCGCGACCCGCTCGCGTCGTGGGCGGCCCTCGGGTCCCTCGCGGCGATCGTCCGGGTCCAGGAGCGCCCCGGCCACGATGTCGAGGTCGTCGACTGCTCCGGCCCGGGCTCGCCGATCGCGCAGTGGCTCCGGCAGGTCGGTCATACGCCGACCGAGTGGTCGGTGCCGGACGGCGAGACCCCGCTCGACGCCCTCGAGATCGACTCCGGCAGCTGCGACGTCCTCACCCTGCTCCACCCCAGCGACTGTGAGGCCGAGGACGTCGACGCCCTGCTCACCCTCGCCGGCTGGGTGCTGCGCCACGGCGGGCTGCTCTCCTTCACCGTCGCGACCGGCGCGGCGACGGTGCCGGGCGCCGTCGGGGCCGCCGACGTCCGCGGCATCATCGCGCGGGCCGACGACCGCGGTCTCCACCTCGTCGGCGACGTCGACGGTGACGTGACCGACCGGCTCCGGGACGCCCGCTCGCGCGACGTCGAACCGGACGCGGCCTTCGGCATCGTCCGCCTGACCTTCCGCCGCCGATGAGCGGGACCGGCGACGCGGTCGCCGACGGCGTGGCCGACGACGGCGTCCCCGGCGACGGGGTCGGCGAGGAGGTCGACGGCACCGGGCGCCGGGCATTCTCACCCGTCGACCTCGTCCGCTGGGCGCTGCTCGTCCTCGTCCTCGTCGCCGTCGGGATCGCGCTGTGGCGCAACTGGTCCGACGTCCGCTCCGAGCTCGGCCGGCTCGACGTCGCCACGACCGTCCTCAGCCTCCTGCTCGCGCTCCTGTCGCCGATCCTGACGATGGTCGGGTGGCGCCGGCTGCTCGCGGACCTGGGCTCGCCGCTCCACCTCGCGCCGGCCGGCGGCATCTTCTTCGTCGGGCAGCTCGGCAAGTACCTCCCCGGCTCGGTGTGGTCGGTCCTCGCCCAGGCCGAGATGGGCGCCCGGCTCGGGGTCCCGCGTCGGCGCGGCGCGGTCGCGGGCCTGCTCCTCGTCGGGATGTCCGTCCTGACCGGTGGGCTCGTCGGGCTGCCGGCACTCCCGGCCCTCCTCGGAGCGGGCGGGAATGCCTACCCCTGGTGGCTCGTCGTCCTCGCCGTCGTCGTCGGCCTCGTCGTCATCGCCCCGCCCGTCCTCAACCGGGTCATCGCCCTCGGGCTCCGGCTCCTCCGCCGGCCGCCGCTCGAGCACGACCTGTCCGTGCGGGCCGTCCTCGAGGTCATCGCGTGGTTCGTCGCGGCCTGGCTCGCCATGGGCCTCGCCGTCTGGGTCGTCGCCCGCTCGCTCGCCGCGCCGGGGACCGACGCTGGGCGGCTCGCGCTGCTCAGCGTCAGCGGCTACGTCCTCGCCGGCATCCTCGGGATGGTCAGCTTCCTCGTGCCCGGCGGGCGTCGGCGTCCGCGACGGCGTCCTCGTCCTCCTGCTGACCGGCATCGTCCCGGCTCCCGTCGCGATCGCCGTGAGCGTCATCAGCCGCTTCCAGACCGTGCTCGTCGACGTCCTCTGCGCGGGCGCCGGCTGGTGGTGGGCCCGTCGGCACCGGCTCCTAGGATCGCAGCCATGAGCGAGGGCCGCGCCGAGCGCGAGGAGCAGCTCGCCTACTCCGAGCTCATGGGCAAGATGCTCGACGAGGACAAGCGACGGACCAAGGCGCACAAGCTGATCCGCGTCGTCGAGCACGCCCTCGGTCGCGCCGACCTGACCGGGCTGCGCGCGCTCGACGTCGGCTGCTCGGCCGGTTTCATCGCCGACGAGCTCGCCCTCGCGGGCGCCTCGACGATCGGTGTCGACATCGACGAGCCGGGCCTCGCCAAGGCCCGGGAGCGGTTCGGCGAGCGGGTCGACTTCCGGCTCGGGCGCGGCGAGGCGCTGCCCGTCCCCGACGCCTCCGTCGACGTCGTCGTCCTCAACCACATCTACGAGCACGTCGTCGACCCGGAGGCCGTCGTCGCCGACATCCACCGCGTCCTCGCGCCCGGCGGGCTGCTCTACGCCGGCGTCGGGCACCGGCACCAGGTCCTCGAGCCGCACTACCGGCTGCCCTTCCTCTCCTGGCTGCCGCAGCGCGCGGCCGACCGCTACATGCGGCTGACCGGCAAGGGGCAGGAGTACTACGAGCACTACTACTCGCGCTCCGGACTCCGCCGCCTCTTCGCCGCCTACGACGTGTGGGACTACACGCTCCCCGTCCTCGCCGAGCCCGCGGCATTTGCCGGCACCGACGTCGTCCCGCCCGTCGTCGGCCGGCTACCCGAGGCCGTGCTCGCAGCGGCCGTCCCGCTCGTCCCGACCTACGTCTGGGCGTGCTTCAAGGAGCCCGGCGTCCCGCGGGGGCCGGCGCTGCGCGTCGCCCCCCGCCACCTCTCCTGATCCGAATGCCGACCCGCAGCCTCCGCCCCGACGGCGCACTCGCGCTCGGGTCGACGATCTCCTGCCTCCGGCACGGCGGGGCCGACCCGACCTGCCGGGTGCGCGACGGGCAGTGGTGGCTCGGCGAGTCGACGCCGGCCGGTCCGTCGACCCTCCACCTGCGGCAGCTCGCCGACGGCACCGTCGAGGCGGAGGCGTGGGGCGAGGGCGCCGACTGGTCGCTCGACCGGCTGCCCGCGCTCGTCGGGGCCGAGGACGACCGCAGCGGCTTCGTCGCCCACGACCCGCTCGTCGCGGCCGGCTTCAAGGCGCACCCCGGCTGGCGGGTCGCCAAGTCCCGCCTCGTCGTCCAGTCGCTCCTGCCGGCGATCATCGAGCAGCGGGTCACCGGCAAGGAGGCGTTCGCAGGTCACGCGCGGCTCGTCCGGCGGTTCGGCGCGCCGGCGCCCGGACCGGGGGAGGTCCTCGGTCTCATGACCCCTCCCGCGCCCCGCGAGTGGGCGCGGATCCCGTCCTGGGAGTGGATCGGTGCCGGGATCGACCGGGCGCGCTCGGCTGCCGCGGTGCGGGCCTCCGAGCGCGCCGGCCGTCTCGAGGAGTGCGCGGACCTCCCACTCGCAGAGGCGCATTCACGTCTCCGGTCGATGCCGGGCGTGGGGGAGTGGACCGCCGCCGAAGTCGCGCAGCGGGCGCTCGGGGACCCGGACAGCCCGAGCTTCGGTGACTACCACTTCGCCAAGAACCTCACCTGGGCGCTCGACGGCGTCATCGGCGGCGACGACCGGGCCCGCGAGCTCCTCGAGCCCTATGCCGGGCACCGCTACCGCGCGGCGACGTACATCGGGTTCGCGGCGGGGATGCGTCCGCGACGCGGCCCGCGGATGACGCTGCCGACCCACCTGCCGCGCGTCCGCTGACCCTGACCGACTCCACCCGGCTTCTGCTGGCAGAGGATGCCTGACTCAGCAGAGGCTGCAGCATCTGCTGAGTCACGGAAGGTCTGCCAGCAGAGCTTGGGTGCCGGGGGCGAGGCGGACGGTCACCGAGTCCGGCGGAAGGTCCTCGGCCCAGAGCGCGACCTCGAGCCGGGCCGCGAACCGCCCTGCGGCGCGCGGGTTCCCGGCCTCGAGGGTGACACTCGCGGCGTCGGGAGCGACGGTGGCACCGACGTCCTCGCCGTGGGCCGCGAGCCGCGCCGCCCGCGAGACGCGCTCGTGGAGGGTCTCCCGATGGAGGGCGAGAATGCCGACCCGCTCGCTGTCCGCCGACCCCGCCTCGACGCCGAGGGCCGCGCGGACGGCCTCGACGTGACCGAGGGCGAACCAGTCACCGGGGCCCGTGCGCACGAGCCGCGCGGCGCCCTCGTCCCCGCCGAGCCAGCGCCCGAGACCGCGCACGATCGCGACCGGCACGTGCTCCTGCTTGCCCTTGACGAGGTCCGCGGCCGCGGCGACCTCGTCGGCCAATGCTCGCGCGGTGACCCCCAGCGGACGGCCGTCGGCGTCGACCGAGCCGCGGAGGTCGTCGAGGACCCGCAGCCCGGCGGACCCGAGGGCGAAGTCGACCTGCCCGCCGCGCCACGGCCGCCCCGCGGTGTCGGTGACGACGACGGCGAGGTCGGCGGGGCGGAGGCCCACGGCATTCGCGAGGGCGTCGAGGAGCTCGGCCGCGGACTCGTCCGGGCGCTCGGGGAGGACGAGGACCTCCTCGCGGCCACCGGTGTTGCTCGCGTCGACCCCGGCCGCGGCCATGACCGGCCCGGCGACGGCCTCGACGACCCTGGTCACGTGGGCGTTCGTGGCGCGCTCGGCGACGACGCGCCGGGTCGAGGAGCGCACGGCCTCGTCGCGCGACCCGACCCACAGCCCGAGGGCCTTGGAGACGACCTTGCTCGACACGACGACGACATCGCCGGCGAGGACGTCGAGCCCGGCTGCCGCGCAGGCCGCGACGACCAGAGCCGCGACGTCGTCCCCCTCCCGCACCTCGGGAATGCCGAGGACCGGCAGGACGCGGACCTCGCCCGGCCGGTCAGCCACGGAGGGACTCGGCGAGGTCGAGCGCCGTGCTGGCGATCCGCGCCGTCGCCTCGTCGTCGGTCATGAGCAGCGGCGCGTCGTGGGGGCGGACCTCGACGCCGCGAACGTGGGCGTCCGCGTCGGCCGGGTCGACGACCCAGCCGCCGAGGAAGTCCTCGTAGAGGCCGGCGACGGCCGTGGTCGTCGAGTCGACGCCGATCGCGGCGAGGCAGGCGTCGGCGTGGCCGCGGACGGGCGCTCCGGAGATGAGGGGCGACACCCCGACCACGGGCGCCCGGGTGCCGCGGAGGGCGTCGCGGACCCCCGGGATGCCGAGGATGATCCCGATCGAGACGACGGGGTTGCTCGGCGGGAGGACGACCACGTCGGCGTCGCGGATCGCCTCGAGGACCCCGGGTGCGGCGGTCGCCCGGTCGAGCCCGGCGACGACGAAGCGCGAGGCGGGGAGCGATGCCTGGTGGCGGACCCACCACTCCTGGAAGTGGATCGCGCGCTGCTCGCCGTCCTGCTCGACGACGACGTGCGTCTCGACGGGGACGTCGGTCATGGGGACGAGGTCGATGCCGCGGTCGGGGAGACCCCAGCGGGCCGCGAGGCGGGCGGTCACCTCGCTCAGGGTCGCGCCCTGTCCGAGCCACTGGCTCCGCGCGATGTGCGTGCCGATGTCGAGGTCGCCGAGGCCGAACCACTGCGGCTCGACCCCGTACGCGGCGAGCTCGCCCTGGATGCGGTGCGACTCCTCCGCGCGCCCCCAGCCCTGCTCGGCATTCCCGCCGCCACCGAGGGTGTAGAGGAGGGTGTCGACGTCCGGGCAGACCCGCAGGCCCCAGAGGGTGATGTCGTCACCGGTGTTGGCGATGACGGTGATCCGCGCGTCCGGGTCGGTCGCGTCGAGGTGGTGCCGCAGGCCGGCGATGAAGCGCGCGCCGCCGACGCCGCCGGCCAAGGTCGTGATCCGCATGCGGACAGTCAACCGAATGCCGCTCCGGGACGCTGCGCCAGCCCCGCATTCGACCCCTCCGCGACACGCCCGGGCGACACCGGACACGGCCGCTAGCAGATTCCGGCTTGACTAAACGCGTATGACACGCGTGTAATTCCATTGTTGTCCTTCTTCGAGGGGCGACGCACACGTCGGGTCGAGACCGTGGAGGGACGATGCAGGAGCTCATGCTCATCACGAGCGATGACCAGCCGGAGGAGGGAGTCCTCTCCTGGCAGGAGCGGTCCCTCTGCGCCCAGACCGACCCCGAGGCCTTCTTCCCGGAGAAGGGCGGGTCGACGCGCGAGGCCAAGAAGGTCTGCGTCGGCTGCGACGTCCGCGCGGAGTGCCTCGAGTACGCCCTGGCCAAGGACGAGCGCTTCGGCATCTGGGGCGGGCTGTCCGAGCGCGAGCGCCGCAAGCTCAAGAAGCGCGCCGTCTGACGCGCCGCGCCCGACCGAATGACGCTGACGGCCGACACACCACTGACCGCACCTCCCTCCGGACGGTCTGACTCGCCGACCGTCTGGGCCCTCGTCCACGCCACCGGTGACACCGGCCGGCTCGAGGCGACCCTCCACTCGATCCTCGGCGGCACCCGTCGCCCCGACGGCGTCCTCGTCCTCGACGCGAGCGGCGCCGGCGTCGCGAGCGGCGCGGGCCGAGCCCCCGGTCTCGTCGAGCGGACGACCCGGGTCGTCGCCGACGGTGTCCCGCACCGCGACGGCGGAGCGGTCGTCGACGTCCGGCGGGTCGAGGTCGGTGCCGGCCTGTCGGCGCGGGCGGCCTTCAACACCCTGCTGAGCCACGACACCTGTCCCGACGCGGCCGCCGCCGACCTCGTGTGGTTCCTCGACGACACGACGACCGTCGACGCCCGCGCCCTCGACGAGCTGACCGGCGCGCTGGGTCGCTCCCGGTCGACCGCCGCCGTCGGGCCCAAGGTCCTGAGCGGGCCGGGTGCGCTGCGCAGCGTCGGGATCGTCGCCACCCGCTCGGGCCGCGTCCTCGCCGACCCCGTCCCCGGCGACCGCGACCAGGGCCAGTGCGACGGACGCTCCGACGTCCTCGCCCTCCCGGCCGCGGGCCAGCTCGTCGAGACGAGCGCCTGGCGGGCGCTCGGCGGCTTCCCGACCGCCTTCGGCGACGTCGCGGCCGACCTCGACCTCGGGTGGCGAATGCATCGCGCCGGCCACCGCGTGAGCGCCGTCCCGAGCGCACGGGTCGTCTCCGGCGCCCAGCTCGGCGGCGCGACGACACCGACCCGCACCCAGCGCCGCGCCGTCCGCCGGGTCGCCCTCGCCCGCTGCTCGTGGCTCGGGGCGCCCTTCCTCGCGCTCTGGGTCCTGCTCTCCGGCCTCGTCTCCGGCCTCGGCCTCCTCCTGCTCAAGCGCCCGCGCGCCGGTCTCGACGCGTGGGGCGACGTCGGGGCCCTGCTCACGCCGTGGGCGAGCCTCGCCTCACGGTGGCGGGGGCGGCGCATCCACACCGTCGCTCGTCGCGACCTGCGCGCGCTCTTCGCCGGGCCGCGGGACGTCTCGAGCCGGGCCTTCGACCTCGTCCACGAGGCCTACGCGCCGGACCGCAACACCACGGCCGTCGACGAGCGGGCGATCGAGACGGGTCCGACCGAGGCCGGCGAGGAGTCGATCCGCAACGCGGGTTCGCTGCTCGGGCGGCTGCTCACGGGCCCCGGCACCCTCGCCGCGCTCGCGGCGACGGTCGCGACCGTCGTCGCCCTGCGCCGCACCGACGGGCTCTGGGGCTCGCTCGTCCACGGCGGCCTCGTCGGCGGCGAGCTCCCGGGCGGACGGCTCGACGTCGCCGCCCTGCTCGCGCCGTGGTGGACCGGGTTCGGCGGGCCGGGCCTCGGCGAGCCGGTCACCGCGTCCCCGGCCGGGGCGCTCCTCGCCGGACCGGCGTGGCTCGCGGCGCACCTGCCCTTCGCCGACGTCATCGCGCCCGGCGGCGTCGCCCTCTCCTGGCTCCTCGTCCTCGCCCTCCCCGCCGCCGCCGTCAGCGCGCACCTCGCCGGACGCGCCGTGACCCGCTCGCCGTGGCCGCGCGCGATCGTCGCGCTCCTCTGGGCGGTCAACCCCGTCTCCCTCGCGATCGTCGGCGACGGCCGGCTCGGGGCCGCGGTGCTCCTCATCGGTGTGCCGCTCATCGCCGCCGCGATCGCCCGGGTCCACCACGGGCAGGGCACGATGGCGGCCGCCGGCGGCGCGTCGCTCGTCCTCGCCGGGACCGCGGCCTTCGCGCCGGGCGTCCTCGTCCCGGCCCTCCTCGCGCTGCTCCCCGCCCTCGTCCTCGGCGGCGACGGCCGGCGCGGCCGCGCCTTCGTCGCGATCGTCGGCACGCTGCTCCTGCTCGGGCCGTGGACGGCCGAGCTCGTGAGCCGCCCGGCGCTCCTCCTCCACGGACCGGGGCTCACCGCATTCGGCACCCCGGCACCGGACCTGGCCCACCTGCTCGCCCTCGCGCCCGACGCGCGGCTCGGCGGCCTGTGGTGGGTCGGCGGCGGCGTCGCCGTGCTCGCCTTCGTCTCCCTCCTGCGCCACCGGCGCCCCGGCGCCCAGTGGGCGCTCGCCGTCGTCGCGCTCGCCGGGGGAGCCGCGACGCTCGCGGCGGCCCGGGTGCGGCTCGACGTCGTCCCCGACACGATGGCCCTCGCCGGGCAGCCGATCCGCCCGTGGTGGGGCGCGGCGATGCTCCTCACCCTCCTCGGCCTCCTCGGGCTCGTCCTCGTCGGACTCGCCGACCTGTCCCTGCGGCGTCGCCTCGCCGGGCGCGTCGCGTTCGTCCGCTGGCCCTATGCCGTCGTGTCCGCCCTCGTCGCGCTCGGTCTCGCCGGGCTCGTCGCGTGGACCGGCGCCGGCAGCGCGCTGACCCCGTGGCGTGAGCCGCGGCCCGCGATCGCCGTCGACCAGGCGGGTGGCCCGCTGGCCAACCGCACGCTCCTCCTCGGCGCGGTCGAGGACGGCATCGGGCAGCAGGTCGTCTCGCTCGAGTCCGGCAGCCTCGGGCGCGACGTCTCGACCCCGACCTCCGACCCGGCCGTCGTCTCCGCCGTGCAGGCGCTGCTCGCCGACGGCACCGGCTCGGTCGCCGGACTGCGCGAGCTCGGGATCGGCTTCGTCGGCCTCCGGACCGACCTCGGCGCGGACCTCCCGGTCCTCCTCGACGCGACCGAGGGGCTGACCCGGATGGGCAGCCGCGAGGGCCTGGCCTACTGGCGGCTCACGTCGGCCCCGACGGCCGACGGCACGACGACGACGGGCGTCCCGCGCGTCGCCGTCGTCGGTGACGGGACGCGCACGGTCGTGCCGGTCGACGGCCCCGCCGGACAGGTCGACACGACCGTGCAGGTCCGCGCCGGTGAGCGGCTCGTCGTCGCGGCGCCCCTCGCGTGGGACCGGGCGATGACCGTGACGGCCGACGGCCGGGTCCTCGGGCGGACGACCGGCACGGCGGGCCTCGCCCTGCCGACCTACGAGCTGCCCGAGGGTGACGTCGAGCTGTCGATCCACCCGGCCCGCGGGCCCCAGCTCGTCCACCTCGGCCAGGCGGTGCTCGCGCTCTGCCTCCTCGTCCTCGCGATCCCCACCGGTCGCCGACGCAGGAGCGCCCGATGAAGCCCGTCGTCCGCCGCAGCATCCACTCCGGGGTGCGCGTCGTCGCCTTCGGAGCGGCCGCGGCCGCGCTCGTCGTCGGCGCCCCGGCCCTCACCTGGTCCGCCGACCTCTCGCCCAACCACCGCGCCCGCATTCCGCTGACGCGCACTCCGGTCACGGCCGCGTCCCTCGTCTGCCCGGGCCCCGAGCTCGTCGGCCTCGCCGGGTCGCCCGACGTCCGGCCGATCGGTTCGGTCATCGCGGCCGCCCCGCCGCTCGGGCCCAACCCGACGACCGGCGCCGCCGTCGGCATCGGCAAGGACTCGCTGCCCGCGCTCAAGGCCGGCACCGTCCTGCGGACCGACCTGGCCGGCAGCGCGCAGATCGGCGCGACCGGGACCGAGGCCGCCGCACCGGGCCTCGTCGCCGCGCAGTCGTGGGTCGCCGACACCGACAGCTTCCGCGGGCTCGTGAGCGTCGCGTGCGGCCGCCCTGCGTCCGACGTCTGGCTCGTCGGCGGCGGGGCCGAGCCCGGCCGCCAGGAGCGCGTCGTCCTCGCCAACCCCGGCGCCAACGAGGTCGTCGTCGACCTCGAGGTCCACGGCGCCCGAGGTCTCGTCGACAGCCAGACCGGGCGCGGCGTCGTCGTCCCCGGCCGGGGCCGGACCGAGTTCCTCCTCGACGCGATCGCGCCGGGGGAGGCCCGACCCGTCGTCCACGTCCGGGCGACCGGCGGCGCGGTCACCGCCGTCCTCAACGACACCTGGCTCGACGGGACCACCCGTGCGGGCAGCGCGTCGAGCGGTCCGGTCGCCCCGGCGGCCCGGTCCCAGGTCGTGCCGATGGTCCGGGTCCCCAAGCCCGGTGAGGGGACCGCCCTGCTCCGCGTCGCGGCCCCCGGCGACCAGTCGGCCGTCGTCCAGGTCCGCGCGCTCACCGCCGCCGGCCCCCGGCCGCTCCCCGGCGGCGTCGTCAACGTCGCAGCCGGCGCGACCGCCGACCTCGACCTCAAGGCATTCGCCGGGCAGGACGTCGCCGTCGAGGCGACCGCGGACGTGCCGGTCATCGCCGCCGCCCGCACTCTCGTCCGCAAGGCCGGAGCGACCGGCGACCAGGCGTGGGTCACCGCCGCCGAGGCCGTGACCGGCCTGTCCGGCGTGACCCTCCCGGACCGCGAGGACCTCCAGAGCCTCATCGGCCTCGTGTCGAGCGGCGGTGCGGCCACCGTCGACGTCGTCATCGTCCGGGACGACGGCTCGTCGCGGACGAGCCGGGTGGCCCTCAGGGCCGACTCGTTCGGGCGCTACTCGCTCAGCGGGGTGCAGGCCGTCTGGGTGCGGGCCGTCACGGGACCCGGTGTCGTCCGGGCCACGACGTGGTCAGTCAGCGGCCCTGACCTCCGGGCCGCTGCTCACCTCGACGGCCCTGCTCCCGGCGCCGGTCGACGCACCGACCCGGCGGATCGTCCCGCTGCCCTGACGCCCGCACGCGGTCGCCGGGTCAGCCGAGCGGGTCGATCTCCTCGGGCGGGACGTCGAGGAGCACCGAGACCTGCTCGACGACGACCTCGTGGATGAGGGCGGCGAGCTCGCGCGGGTTGCCGGTCCGCGACTCGATGCCGCGGCGGTAGACGACGACCCGGTGGGGGAGCACCGCCGTGCCCCGGAAGACCCGCGCGAGCGGCGCGATGTCGTCCTCCCACGGGGCGGGGTCGCCGGGCGGCACCTCCTCGACGGCGAACTCGATCTCCGCCCGGGCCCGGCGCAGGGCCGGCTGGATCCGGTCGGCACTGTCGAGGACGAGGTCGTCGAACAGCTCGCGCCGCGTCGACATCGCCGGCACCGGCGGCCAGG
Source organism: uncultured Actinomycetota bacterium (assembly GCA_963752365.1). GTDB lineage: Bacteria > Actinomycetota > Actinomycetes > Actinomycetales > Dermatophilaceae > CAVVXY01. Next base: position 393,349 of record CAVVXY010000007.1, on the reverse strand, counting down.
CGAGCGGTCCGCGAATGCCGCGCCCGTGCCGATCCCGTCGCCCCGCCATCGGGCCATGCTATGCGGCCCCGGCGTGGCAGACGGTCGGTGTCGGGAGGCTCGCCTAGAGTCCGGGACGTGAGTCTCGCCCGCCTCTGCAGCCGCAACGGCTGCGGCGTTCCCGCCGTCGCGACGCTCACCTACGTCTACCGGGACCAGACGGCCGTCGTCGGGCCGCTCGCGACCTTCGCCGAGCCGCACACCTACGACCTGTGCCCGACGCACGCCGAGCGCCTCACGGTGCCCCGCGGCTGGGACGTCGTCCGGCTCTCCGGCGACTACGTCCCCGCGCCGCCCTCGGACGACGACCTCCTGGCCCTGGCCGACGCGGTGCGCGAGGCCGGCCGCCCCAAGCCGCCTCCCGCACCGCTCGCCGCCCCCCGCGGGCTCCCGGCGACGGCGTCGGCATCCGGGACACCCGCCGCGACGGCGGGGGACGGGACCGGCGCGCCCGGCCGCTCCCGCCGCGGGCACCTGCGTGTCGTCGCCTCCGCCGACTGACCCGGCTCCGCGCGGCGTGTCGAGCTCTCCCGCGCTGAGCGCAGGACCCGGGGTCACCCGATGACTCGACCGAATACAGGGAAGCCTTCTCTGTATCCCGTCGAGTTCTCTGTACCAACGGCCCAGCCGCACTTCCACCCCACCGCCCGGACCCGCGCCGACGAACCACCCTAGGATCGACGCCATGCGGCTCGCGGACTTCGTCAAGGCCTATGACGTCCGGGGGACCGTGCCCGACCAGCTCGACGCGGGGGTCGCGCGGGCGTTCGGGGCGGCATTCGTCCAGACGATCGCGGCCCCCGACGGGGCGCCCGCCGTCGTCATCGGCCACGACATGCGCGCCTCCTCACCCGAGCTCGCGATGGCCTTCGCCGACGGCGCGACGAGCGCCGGGGTCGACGCGGTCCTCGTCGGCCTCGTGAGCACCGACGCGCTCTACTACGCGAGCGGCGCGCTCGGCCTGCCCGGCGCGATGTTCACCGCGAGCCACAACCCCGCGCGGTACAACGGGATCAAGTTCTGCCGCTCGGCGGCGCGTGGCATCGGTCAGGACTCGGGTCTCACGCAGATCCGCGACCGGGCGCAGGAGATCGTCGACGGCGAGCACGAGGTCGCGTCGGGGATCGTCCCCGGCGTCGTCGGCGACCGCGAGGTCCTCGCCGACTACGGGAGCTACCTGCGCAGCCTCGTCGACCTGTCCGGCATTCGCCCGCTCAAGGTCGTCGTCGACGCGGGCAACGGCATGGGCGGGCTCACCGTCCCGGCGGTCCTCGGCACCGCCGAGGGACTGCCGGCGCTGCCGCTGGAGATCGTCCCGCTGTACTTCGAGCTCGACGGCACCTTCCCCAACCACGAGGCCAACCCGCTCGAGCCGGACAACCTCCGCGACCTGCAGGCCGCCGTCGTCCGCGAGGGGGCCGACCTCGGCCTCGCCTTCGACGGCGACGCCGACCGGTGCTTCGTCGTCGACGAGCGCGGCGAGCCGGTCACCCCGAGCGTCGTCACCGCGCTCATCGCCGAGCGGGAGATCGCGCGCGAGGTCGCGGCCGGCGTCGACCCCGGCGACATCCGGGTCGTCCACAACGTCATCACCTCCGAGTCGGTCCCCGAGCTCGTGTCCCGCCTCGGCGCCCAGCCGGTCCGCACGCGGGTCGGCCACTCGTTCATCAAGGCCGAGATGGCGCGGGCGAATGCGGTCTTCGGCGGCGAGCACAGCGCGCACTACTACTTCCGGGACTTCTGGTTCGCCGACACGGGGCTGCTCGCGGCGATGCACGTCCTCGCCGCTCTCGGCGAGCAGTCGGAGGCCCTGTCCGCCCTCCTCGAGCGGTTTGCCGGCCCGGTGAGCAGCGGCGAGGTCAACTCGACCGTCCCCGACGCGGCCGCCGCGACCGAGGCGGTCCGGGCCTGGGCCGTGGGGCAGGGGACGACGACCGACGAGCTCGACGGCCTGACCCTGACGCACGCGGGCGACGGGTCCGCGACCGACCCGCGCTGGTGGCTCAACCTGCGCGCCTCCAACACCGAGCCGCTGCTCCGGCTCAACGTCGAGGCGGCCGACGAGACGACGATGGCCCGCGTCCGCGATGATGTCCTGGAGATCGTGAGAGGAACCCGATGAGCGACACCACCATCCAGCCCTGGCTGCGCGAGATCCTGCGCTGCCCCGCGTGCAAGGGCGAGTTCGCCCCCGAGGCGCAGACCGGTCCGGACCGGCTCGACTGCACGAATGCAGAGTGCTGGCGCAGCTATCGCGTCGAGGGCGGCATTCCCGTCCTCCTCGTCGACGAGGCGACCGTCCGGGACGCGTAGTGATCGAGGAGGACCGGCTCGGACCGGACGCGATCGACCGCGTCGACCGCCGCGGTGTCCTCCGGGCGCTCGCGAGCGCCGGGGCGGACGTGCGCCGGACGACGGTCCTCAGCGAGGAGGCCGGTCTGGACCGGGTCAACCGCGGCGACCGGCCGCGGAGCCTGCTCGTCGCGGCGGTCGGCAGCGCGAGCGTCGTCGGCGACGTCGTCGACCACCTCGCCGAGACCGCGTCGCCGATCGCGGTCCAGACGCGCAACAACGTCCCCCTCCCCGGGTGGGTCGGCCCGCTCGACCTCGTCGTCGCCGTGTCCGCGTCGGGCACCGCGCCGGGTCCGGTCGCGCTCGCGGCCGAGGCGCAGCGCCGGGGTGCGGGCCTGCTCACGGTCGGCGCGGCCGACTCCCCGCTCGCCGACGTCTGCGCGCGCGCCCGTGGGGTGCACATCGACCCGATCTCGGCCGGGCGCACGACCCGGACGTCGATGTGGGCCCTGCTCATCCCGGTCCTCCTCGGCCTCGAGCGGATCGGCGTCATCGAGGCGGTGAGCCCACACCTCGACGCCCTCGCGACGATGCTCGACGCCCAGGCCGACGCCTACCGGCCGGACTCCGAGGCCTTCGTCAACCCCGCCAAGGACCTCGCGATGTCGCTCTCGGAGACGATCCCCGTCGTCCTCGGCGACGGCGCGCTGACCGGCGTCGTCGCGGCCCGCACCGCGGCCCAGCTCGCCCGCACCGCGCGGATCCCGGTCACTTGGGGCGAGCTGCCCGACGCGGCGAGCCAGGTCGTCGCCTGCTTCGACGGGCCGTACGCCCGGTCGTCCGGGACCTCCGACGTCGACGACCTCTTCGCCGACCCCTTCCTCGACGCGCCCTCCGGACCGCGCCTCGGCCTCCTCATGCTCCGGGACCACCTGCCCGACGAACCCATCCCCGACCCCGACGTCGCGCGGCACAACCTCGCGCAGACCGTCGTCGAGGCGGCCCGCGAGTCGGGCGTCAAGGTGTGGGAGCACGCGGCCCAGGACGGGCCGCCGATCGTCCGCCTCGCCGAGCTGCTCACCCTCGTCGACTACACGGCGACGTACCTCGCGATCGGCCTCGGCCACGACCCGGCCGGCTCCCAGCACGTGACGCGGCTGCGCGACCACACGCGCTGAGGACCCGGCTCAGTCCCGCCGCACGAGCGGCAGCTCGACGGCGTTCGGCAGGGCGAGCAGGGCCGACGCCGTCGACGACGAGCTTGGAGCCGCGGACGCCGGACCCGATGACGACCTCACCGGCTGCCGCGACGGCCGAGTCGACGAGCACGGGCCAGTCGGCCGGGAGCCCGATCGGGGTGATCCCGCCGTACTCCATGCCCGTCCGGGCGACCGCCTCGTCCATCGGCGCGAAGGAGATCTTGCGGACGTCGAGGTGTCTCCGGACGGTGTTGTTGACGTCGGCGCGCTCGGTCGCGAGGACCATGACCGCCGCGTAGGTCTCGACGCCGGCCCGTCGCCCGGCGACGACGACGCAGTTCGCCGACTGCGCGAGGTCACTGCCGTAGGCCGCGCAGAACTCGGCCGTGTCGGCGAGGGAGGGGTCGATCGGCGCGACGTCCGCGGTGCCGAATGCGGGGAGCGCGGCCGCCACCGACGGCGCGAGCAGGTCGGGGCGTTCGAGTGCGGGGGACCAGGTGAGCGAGCCTCGGGCGGACATGCGCCGAGTCTTGCAGCCACGCGGGTGGCCGGCCCTGGTGGCCGGCGGACTGCATTCCACCCTTGCGGGGGTGGCGCGCATCCTCGGGTGTGCACTTCACTGTGCACAGCACGCCGGGGTGTGACGACGACCGGCAGGGTTCGTCGTCCGCCCGAGGGGCCGGTTGCCGTGGGGGGCAGCCGGCCCCTCGTCGGCGTGCATCGTGCACGCGTGACCATGGCCGACGGGACTTGTAGAATGGGTTCGCTGGCGCGGGAGATGCCCCGCTCGATCGAGACGCCCAGAAGGGCTGCGCCGGGTCGTGAACTTTCAGTCACCCCACACACAGGAGTCTCCTGCATGTCCTTCGACTACAAGGTCGCCGACCTGAGCCTCGCCGAGGCCGGCCGTCACCAGATCCGTCTCGCCGAGCACGAGATGCCCGGCCTCATGGCCCTCCGCGAGGAGTTCGGCCAGAGCAAGCCTCTCAAGGGCGCCCGCATCGCCGGCTCTCTCCACATGACCGTGCAGACGGCGGTCCTCATCGAGACCCTCGTCGCGCTCGGCGCCGACGTCCGCTGGGCCTCGTGCAACATCTACTCGACGCAGGACGAGGCGGCCGCGGCCGTCGTCGTCGGCCCCAGGGGCACTGTCTCGGCGCCCAAGGGCGTCCCCGTCTTCGCCTGGAAGGGCGAGACCCTCGAGGAGTACTGGGACTGCACCGAGCAGATCCTCACCTGGCCGGGCAAGCCCGCCAACATGATCCTCGACGACGGCGGCGACGCGACGATGCTCGTCCACAAGGGTCGCGAGTGGGAGGCCGCCGGCCAGGTCCCCAAGACGACCAAGCAGGACACCGAGGAGTTCGGCGTCTTCAAGGCCCTCGTCCGCCGGACGATCGCCGCGGACGGGACCCGCTGGACCCGGGTCTCCGAGGAGATCAAGGGCGTCACCGAGGAGACGACGACCGGTGTCCACCGGCTCTACGAGCTCGCCAAGACCGGTGACCTCCTCTTCCCGGCGATCAACGTCAACGACTCGGTCACGAAGTCCAAGTTCGACAACAAGTACGGCTGCCGCCACTCCGTCATCGACGGCCTCAACCGCGCGACCGACGTCCTCATCGCCGGCAAGACCGCGGTCGTCGCCGGCTACGGCGACGTCGGCAAGGGCTGCGCCGCGGCTCTCGCCGGGCAGGGTGCCCGCGTCGTCGTCACCGAGGTCGACCCGATCTGCGCGCTCCAGGCCGCGATGGAGGGCTTCCAGGTCGCCCGCATGGAGGACGCCTGTGAGTACGGCGACATCTTCGTCACGACGACCGGCTGCTACGACGTCATCACCGCCGACCACATGTCGCGGATGAAGAACAAGGCGATCGTGTCCAACATCGGTCACTTCGACAACGAGATCGACATGGCCGGCCTCGCCAGGGTCAAGGGCATCAAGAAGACCGAGATCAAGCCGCAGGTCCACGAGTGGACGTTCGCGGGCAAGGACAAGCGCTCGATCATCGTCCTGTCCGAGGGTCGCCTCATGAACCTCGGCAACGCGACCGGTCACCCGTCCTTCGTCATGAGCAACTCGTTCAGCAACCAGACGATCGCCCAGATCGAGCTCTTCAAGAATGCCGAGGACTACGTCGACACCGAGGGTCGCCCGACCGTCACGACGCTCCCGAAGCACCTCGACGAGAAGGTCGCCCGCACCCACCTCGCGGCGCTCGGCATCGAGCTGACCGAGCTGACCAAGGAGCAGGCGGAGTACCTCGGCCTCGACGTCGCCGGGCCGTACAAGCCGGAGCACTACCGCTACTGAGACACGCTGTCATCGGGCCCAGCCCAGCAGCATCGACGAATGCCGTGCGCCTCCGGGCGCACGGCATTCGTGCGTCCGCGGCCGTGGCGAGTCGGAGCGACGTCGGGCCGCGTCAGGCCGTCGGCTCGTCGTCGACGGTCAGCTCGACGAGGATCTCCGCGGCGACCTGCTCGAGCGCCTCACGCGCGGTCGACGGGTCGACGCCGTCGGGCACGACGACGGTCAGCCCCGCCTCGAAGAGCGTGCCGCCGGCCATCGGCGCCGGGCGGGTCAGGGTCTCCATGCGCGAGATCGAGAGCCCGTGCGCCTCGAGCGTCGCCGCCACCTCGCGGACGATGCCGGGGCTGTCGTTGCCGATGAGGTGGATCGACAGCTCGCGCCCCTCGGTCGCGGCCTCGTCGGCCGCCGGGTGCGTCGCGACGTCGAGCAGCCCGCGGAGCCCGGCGAGGGCAGCGGACAGCTCCTCGGCGCGCGCCTCCGGGACGGACACGACGACGACGCCGGCGAACTTGCCGGCCAGCTCGGCGACCTGGCTCGCCTCCCAGTTGCCGTCGTGCGCGGCGACGGCGTCGGAGAGCGCCCGGACGAGGCCGGCGCGGTCGTCGCCGATGACGGTGAGGACGAGACGGGTCACGTCCGAAGCGTAGCGACCTGGGCTGCTGTTCACCACAAAGGGTGAATTCGGCTGTCGGACAAGCGGTTTCCGTAGCATACCGGCGGTAGCCAGGGCTGGTTTTGACACTCCACTGAACGGTTGAGTCGTCAATCAACCGTGCGAGGCGGGACGGTGGCTGATCGCCCGATTCGTCGAAGGCGCTGCGCTGGAAGTGTTTGGTCTCGGCCGCACCGGGCGGGCAGGGCAGAAGTTTTCAGCGGGGGTTTCGACTGGCCGCGGGGGCCCGCCACCCGATCCATGTACACAACACCGAAGGGCCTCACCATGCGCAAGCTCCACCTCACGAAGAAGACCGCCGCCGTCGCGGCCGTCCTCACCCTCGGCACCGGCGCCGCCGCCTACGCCTACTGGACCACGAACGGCGCGGGCACCGGCTCGGCCGCCAATGCGACCTCCAACGGCTCCGTCGTCCTGCACGGCACCTTCTCCGACGGCCTCACCCCGGGCGCGTCCGAGGCCGTCGTCTTCACCGGTGACAACGCCGGATCGTCGAACCTCTACGTCGGCACGATCCACTCGGTCGTGTCCACGAGCAACCCCGCCTGCCTGCCCGCCGACTTCACGGTCGCGGACTTCGCGTCCAACACCATCGTCCCCGCCGCGACGAACGGCGTTGCCCTCGGCTCGGGCAGCATCAACTTCGCCAACACCGCGCTCGACCAGGACGCCTGCAAGGGCGCGACGATCACCCTCACCCTGACGAGCAACTGACCCTGACAGGTGGTGGGGCAGCCAAGGGGGGCTGCCCCACCACCGCACGTCATCCGCCCCGACCAGCAGCAGGCCCAGGAGCCCACACCATGAGCGCAGCGACGAACACGAGGACACGGGTCCTGGCCTTCCTCGGTGCGCTACTCGCGTGTCTGGGCGCCTTCGGCTACCTCGCGGTCACGGCGGTCTCCAAGCCCGTCCTCGCCGCCCCGACGATCACGTCCGGGCCCGCCGCCGCGACGAGCGCGACCACCGCGAACCTCGCATTCACCGGCCCGAGCGGCGCGACCTTCCAGTGCCGGCTCGACGCCGCCGCCTTCGCCGCGTGCGCGAGTCCGAAGGCCTACGCGGGCCTCGCGCAGGGCAGCCACACCTTCGCCGTCAAGGCGCTCAAGGCGGGCGACGAGAGCGCGGTGACCACGTGGACGTGGGTCGTCGACACGACCGCGCCGCCCGCCCCGGTCCTCACCGCCAAGCCGAGCAACCCGTCCGCGACCGCCAACCCGAGCTTCGCCTTCACCGACACCGAGTCCGGCGTGACCTTCCGCTGCTCGCTCGACGGTGCGGCATTCGCAGCGTGCACGAGCCCCAAGGCCTTCTCCGGCCTCGCCCAGGGCGCGCACAGCTTCGCCCTGACCGCGGTCGACGCGGCCGGAAACGTCAGTGGCGCAACGACATTCGCCTGGACGGTCGACACGGTCGCTCCCACCGCCCCGACCTTGACGACCAAGCCGACCAACCCGACGTCGAATGCGACGAACACGTTCGCGTGGACGGCCGCCGAGGGCGGACTGACCTTCCAGTGCGCTCTCGAGAACGGGTCCTGGTTCGCGTGCACGACGCCTTACACGTGGGTCATCGACACGGACAACTACGGGCAGCACCAGTTCGGGGTGCGGGGGATCGACGCCGCCGGCAACGCCTCGGCCGCGACCTACTACGCCTTCAAGTACGAGAAGGGCCTGCCGATGTCGGGCGTGCCGTTCCAGATCAGCGGCTCGGTCACCGGGCTCACCCTCGGCACGTGGGCGCCGATCTCGGTGACGGTGACGAACCCGAACCCGGTGACGATCTTCGTGACGGCCCTGACCGTCGGGGTCAACACCTCCGCCGACCCGGCCGGCTGCGCGAGCGGGACGAACCTCGAGCTCCAGCAGTCCAACATCTCGCCCTCGCTCGTCCTCGCCGTCCCGGCGAACGGGAGCGTCACCCTCCCGGCGCAGGGCGTGACCCGCCCTCAGGTCCGGCTCAGAAACCTCCTCGTCAACCAGGATGCCTGCAAGGGCAAGTCCTTCGCGCTCACCTACACCGGGACGGCGAACAACTGATGGGCCGCCACTCTGCTCCGCGCCCGACCCGCGCCCTGCGCCGTCACCGTCCGTTCCTCGTCGTCCTGCTGACGCTCGGGCTCCTCGCCATCGCGACGGCCGCCTTCGCCTACTGGACGGCCCCGGGCGCGGGCTCCGGCTCGGCGAGGGCCGGCACGCTCGCAGCGCCGACGGCCCTCACCGCGTCGGCACCCAGCGGCTCGTCCACGGTCAGCGTCTCGTGGACCGCCTCCGCCGGCACACCGGCTCCGCAGGGCTACTACGTCGTCCGGACCGACACCGCGACCTCCGCCACGGCTGCAGCCTGCGGCAGCTCGCCGACGTCGCTCAAGACGGCGACGTCGTGCTCCGACGCCTCCGTCCCGGACGGGGACTACACCTACGCCGTGACCGCCGTCTACCGGTCCTGGACGGCCCGCTCGGCATCGAGCGCCTCGCTCCACGTGGGCGTCGCGAGCCGGCTCGCCTTCACGACCCAGCCGAGCGGCGGCGCCACGAGCCAGACCGCATTCGCCCGGCAGCCCGTCGTCACGGTGCAGGACAGCACCGGGGCGACCGTCACCGGGGACTCGAGCACGGTCACGCTGGCCCTGACGACGCCGGGCGGCGCGACGCTCGCCTGCACCGGCGGGACGTCCAAGGCCGCCTCGAACGGCAGCGCGACCTTCGCCGGCTGCGCGATCGACAAGGCCGGGACGTACACCCTCCGGGCGACCGACGGGTCGCTGACCGCCGCGACGAGCGCGACCGTCACGGTCAGCCCCGGCGCCGCGAACAAGCTCGTCTTCACGACCCAGCCGGGCAACGGGACCGGCGGCTCCGCCCTCGCGACCCAGCCGGGCGTCACCGTCCAGGACGCCTACGGCAACGTCGTCACGTCGGACACCGGAGCCGTCACCCTGGAGCTCACCACTCCGGGCAGTGCGACCCTCACGTGCACGGCCAACCCGCGCAATGCGGTCACGGGAATCGCGACGTTCTCGGGCTGCGCGGTCGACAAGGTCGGCAGCTACACGTTCCTTGCCACCCGCTCCGGCATCACCTCGGCGACGAGCAGCTCCTTCAGCATCACCGTCGGGACGGCCGCCAAGCTCGCCTTCACGGTCCAGCCGAGCACGCCGACCGCGAGCCAGACGGCCTTCGCGACCCAGCCCTCCGTCACGGTCCAGGACGCGGGCGGCAACACGGTCACGTCCTCCGCCGCGCCGGTGACGTTGACGATCACGGGGTCACCAGCGGGCGTCAACCTCAACAACTGCACGAACAACCCCAAGCCGGCGGTCTCCGGCGTGGCGGCATTCGCTACCTGTCGGGTCAACAAGGCGGGCACGTTCACCCTCACGGCAGCCGCGACGGGTCTCGCGCCCGCGACGAGCAGCTCGTTCACCATCGACGGTCCCAAGGTCACCTCGGTCAGCCTCGGCGGCGCGAGTGGTGCCGCCGGGAACGGCACGGCCGCCAAGGACGACACCGTGACGATCCAGTTCTCGAGTGCGCTCGATGCCGCGTCGGTGTGCGCCACCTGGTCGGGCACCAGCGGATCGCTGGGCGGCAACAACGCGGTCACGGTGACCATCGCCAACACCGGCACCAACGACCTCCTCACGGTGTCGACCGGCACATGCACCCTGAACATCGGAAGCATTGCCCTGGGCGGCGACTACGTGACGGCGACACGGACCTTCGGTGGTTCCGGGCCAAATGCCAGCGCGATCAGCCTCGACGGCACCGGCAAGCTCATCATCACCCTCGGCAAGGACAGCGGCACCGTTGCAGCCGGCGTGCCGCTCGGCACCCCCGTCTACACGCCGGCGGCCACCATCGCCGACCAGTCCGGCAACACCGTCGCCACGACGCCGTTCACCGGGGCGGTCAGCCGCTTCTGACTCATCGACCCACGAGCCCCAGCTCGTGCGCGAGGACGACGAGCCGGACCCGGTCGCGGGCGTCGAGCTTGTCCAGGAGGCGGGAGACGTGGGACTTCGCCGTGGCCTCGCCGATGGCGAGCGTCGTCGCGATCTCGGCGTTGGTGAGCCCCCGGGCGACGAGCCCGAACACCTCACTCTCACGAGGAGTGAGCCGGTCGAGCAGCCGGGATGCCTCACGGCCGACCGGCCGCCGGACGTGGTCCTCGACCAGTCGCCTCGTCAGGCCCGGGTCGAGCAGGACGTCCCCCTCGGCGACCGCGCGCACGGCGGCGACGAGAGAGCGGCGGGGTGTGTCCTTGAGCAGGAACCCGCTCGCCCCGGCGCGGAGCGCCGAGATGACGTCCTCGTCGACGTCGTAGGTCGTGAGGACGAGAACGCGACAGCTCGGCATCACCGCGAGCAGCCTTCGCGTCGCCTCGATCCCGTCGAGGCGCGGCATCCGCACGTCCATGAGCAGGACGTCGGGCATGAGTCGGCGGGCCAGCGCGACCGCCTCGACGCCGTCGCCCGCCTCGGCGACCACCTCGATGTCGTCCTGGGCCGACAGGATCATCGCCAGGCCCTCCCTGACGAGGGCCTGGTCGTCCGCGACGATCACGCGGATCATCCTGACCCGCGCCCCGGATGGCTGGGGATGAGGGCGGACACCCCGTAACCGCCGTCTGGAGTCGGCGACGCGGAGAAGGAGCCGCCGTGCGCGGTGACGCGCTCGCGCATTCCCGCGAGACCGTGCCCGCCGGGCACCGGCGGCGCTCCGGCAGCCTCCGCACGGACCGGCGCGGCATTCTCGACACGAATGCGGACCTCCTCGCCGGCGACGGTGACCTCGACCTGCGTCCTGGTCCCTCCCGCGTGCCGGAGGACGTTGGTCAGGGACTCCTGGACGACCCGGTAGGCGGCCGCGGCAGCCTCGGGGGCGACGGCGCCCAGGTCGCCGGTCAAGGTCAGGGAGATCGGCACACCGGTCTGGCGGACCGCACTGACCAGGTCGGGGATCCCCGCGTCCTCGGCGCCATCCCGCAGCCCGTCCGGGGCGGTCTCCCCCCGGAGGGCCTCGAGGAGCCGACGGACGTCGCCCATCGCGCCGCGCCCCGTGCGGTGGACGTGCTCGAGGGCCGTGCGCGCCCTGGCCGGGTCGGCCTCGAGCAGCTCGTCGGCCGCGTCGGCCTGGACGATCATGATCGCGAGGTTGTGGGCGAGGACGTCGTGGACCTCACGCGACAGCCGGAGCCGCTGCTCGGCGGACTCGGCCGCCGCGAGGGCGACCGACGTCGCGGCCGCGCTGTCGGCGAGCGTGGCCTGCTGTCGGACCCATGCCCCGAAGAGGAAGATCCCCAGGGCGTCGAGGCCCCACGCCCAGCTCGAGCCGAGGTCCGCGAGAGGATCGAGCGCGAGCTGACCGAGGATCGCGGCCGCCCCGATCACGGGAGCGGCGTAGGCCAACGGCCGCCGACCGAAGCGCCCGCAGGCATACGTGGCGGCCGCGACCGTGAGCGCCTGCGACGAGAGCTCGGAGGCACCCCAGGCCAGGGCCGGCAGGACCATGGCCACGGCCCCGATCGTCAGCACGGTCAACGGCCGACGGCGCCGCCACAGGAGGAGGGAGGCGGCGAATGCCGAAGCGGCCGCGACGAGGACGTGCGGCCCGTGGACGGCGTGGCCCGAGTACGGCTCCACGAGGCCCCAGGCTGCGAGGAGCCCGGCGGGCAGCCACTCGGCGAACGTGTGGCCGAGGACACTGCGGCCGGCCCACGGGCGGGGTGCAGGCACGGTCTCGACAGTAGACCGGTGGCGGGCCGGACGGGTCCGCCTCCGGGCGGATGCTCCTCCGCCCAGCGGGGGTCCCGATGGGTGCCGCGGACCGATGACACCACTGCGGGCCGATCCCACGATGGGTTGTGTCCCAGCCACGAACCCAGGAGGTTGTCATGTCGTCCTTCGCGTCCGCATTCCCCGCTCTCCGCGCCATTGCCGTCGCGGGTGTCCTGCCACTCGCGGTGCTCTCCGTCCCAGCGGTCGCTGCCGCGAATCCGACGGTGACCTACACCTACGTCGTCTCCGGGACCATCGACGAGACGCACGTCGCCTCGGGCGAGGACGGCGACACCGGCCTGTGCGCGCTCACCGAGACGGCCCACTACGCCGGGAGCTTCCGGTTCCGCCTCGAGTCCACCCAGCCGGGTCTGACCGACGAGGAGGTGCTCGGCCTGCGGGATGCCGGGCCCGACCCGTCCGTCGTGAGCGCCGAGTACGTTGGTGGCGGCAGCCTCGTCGTCGAGTCCGCCGACCACGTCTACACGACGCGCTGGTCGGGCCGGGACAGGTTGCGAACCACGTCCGCCGGGCTCGTCCTCAGCGGCCGGTTCACGGCGCTCGGGCACTCGGAGTCAGGGTCTCCGTTCGCGATCCAGCAGTCCGGACGCCTCGTCCTCGTCGACGGGGTCCCCGCGCTCAACCGCGAGCGGCTCTCCGTCCGCGGCTGCCTGCCCTGACCCACGGCGCGGCACCACGACGGGCCACGTGGCCTTGTGGTTCAACGGGTGCTATGGCTGGTGCGGAGCCCCTGGACCACCTCCGTCGTTCCCTGGCGAGGATGTGGCCTAACGAGCGGTCGATCTCGTCCACTGAGCGCACAGGCTGTGAGACGGCACTCGCCGAGCCTGTACACATCGCGCTCTGGGTCACGCGTCTTCCAGGAGCCTGTATCCCCGAGATCCGTCGCCCGACGCGACGCGACAGCTCGATGGCCGGTCGCTCGCCGAGGCGGTGAAAGATCTCCGTGACGAGCAGGCAGAGCGGCAGGGAGAGGAGGAGGACGGGGAGGGGGTCGTCCGACGGCGGGCGCAGGTGGGCGATCGTCACGACGATCGGCTCGTGGGTCAGATAGAGCGAGAATGAGCGGCTCCCGAGCCACTGGATCGTTCGTGACGTGGACAGGCCGCCGGTCACCGGGCCGGCGAGGCACCAGACGACGAGGAATACCGCGCCGGACGGCTGGGCCAGGTGGAGGACGAGCCGGATGACCGGAGCCCAGTCGAAGCGCTCGCCGAGCTTGGGGCCGAGTAGGGCGAAGCCCCCCGCCCAGAGCAGGACTTGGGACCGCAGCACCCAGCCACGCGCCGCCACCTCCGTCAGGCGGTCACGGACAGCCGAGTCCGTCGCCAGCAGGACACCGAACGCAAAGAGAGGGAGGAAGCGGAGGGCGTCCGAGACGGGCAGCCCGAGGGCATGAACCCGCGGCGGGACGACGAGCGCCGCGAACAGGCAGGCCCACACGATGCTCCAGCGGACGATCACCGGCCCGCGTCGGAGGAGGGCGAGATAGAGCGGCAGGAGGAGGGAGAACACCACCTCCCAGCGGAGGGACCAGAGCGGCGAGTTGAGGCTGCCGGTTCCGGCCAGGAGGAAGGCGTCGTGCGCGACCGTCCCTGCGGTGTAAGGCCGCTCGTGGAAGGCGAGCCACGGTCCCGCACCCGGCGTAGGTGTGCGGGGCCACGCGACGACGACGGCCCAGCTGAGCAGGGTGGCGAGGACCAGGGGACCGTAGAGCCGCAGGAGGCGTCGGGGGTAGTAGGCCGCCCACGCGCGGAGCTGCGACGGCACCGGTGGGAGGGAGAGGACGAAGCCGCTCAGGACGAAGAAGACGACGACGGCCTCGTCGCCCGCCCAGAGGAGCTGCAGGGGCGTCGCCGTGAGCGCCCAGTAGCCCCACGGCGCATTCGTCGTGCGCGGTGCGTCCGGGTCGAGGAGCGGTGAGCTGAGCAGGGCGTGGTGCACGACGACGACGAGTGCCGCGATTCCTCGAAGTCCGTCCAGTGAGGCGAGTCGCCCGGCGTCGCGCTCCGTCCCCCGAATCACGCGGGGCAACGTTACGGGCGGTCACGCACGTCGGGTATCGACCGAACGGCCGGTTCGGCACGACCTCCCCGCGGGCGAGAATGAAGCCGTGGGGGCGGTCGTGCGCCGCGCTACCCGAGAGGGAGCGCGGCGCACGATCCATGTCCGGCCTCAGAGGCCCCTGTAGCGCTCCCACCACGTGAAGGGGACGCGGTAGGACGACGGAGTGTTGTCCGCCGAGTGGCTCGCGAGCCCGTTGCGGCCGATGTAGTAGTCGCAGACCTGGTCGCGGGCGACGTGCCCGCCGTCCTTCTGCCAGACGTCCGGGTCGGCGATCGCGACCGCGTGGATGTGGTAGCTGAAGCCCTGCGAAGGCGTACGGAGCCATGCGGCGAAGCCGACCGTGCGCAGCGCCTTGACCTCCTGCCACATCTGCGTCGAGGACAGGCCGGCGACCGAGACGTCGACGACGCCCCCGCCGTCGTGGGTGCCCGCGGATGCCGAGACCCCGCCGGGGTTGTAGCTGCCCTGGTTGAGACGGAAGTTCCAGCGGGGGAGGAGGTTGTCGGCGGCCTGGAGCATCTGCCGCGTCCGGGTGTTGACGCGCTTGCCGCCGTAGGTGTCGTTGCGGCTGCCGACGTTGACCTTGTGGGCGACGGTGAACCGGTTGGTCCCGAGCTTCGTCAGCGAGGTGACGCCGGGCAGGCCGTTGGCGTCGATGCCGCCGTAGCCGAGCCGCCGCTGCCACGTCGTGTAGCCGCTCGTCGTGCCGTTGCCGTACCAGCCGTCGACCGTCGAGCTGATCCCCTTGGCCTTGAGCGCACTCTGGACGAGCTTGGTCGAGGCGTTGTCCGCGAGGCCGGAGCGGTCGCCGCAGCGCGGCTCGACCTGCGCGGCCGCGAGCACGCGCGCCATGTCCACGCTCGGCAGTGCGGCCTCCGCGCGTGGCGCCGAGGCGAGGACCGATGCGGCGAGTGCCGCCGCGGCCGTCGTCCTCGCGAATGCAGTCCGTCGGTTCATGGGTGTTCCCTCCCTGACCTGGGTCGGCCTGGTGCCGAGCCCTGCGGGCGAAACGCTAGGAGGGGCAGGCGAATGCGTCGATGGGGAGCGGTCCCCGTCGAGGGCTCAGCGACGCCGCCAGACCTCGGTGTAGGAGAAGGAGGCGACCCGTGTGAACTCTCTGCGGATGATCTCGTTCGCCGGGTTGTCGCCCCTCGGCAGATGCGGGAGGTTGCGGGCGACCGCGGCCGCGTCCATGCGCGTAAGGATGACGACGTGGGCATTCCGGACGTCGTCCTCGAGGCCGGAGCCCCGCTTTTCCGACAGCCCCGGGGCGAGCTCGGTGAAGCGCCCGGCGGGCGGGTAGTCGGGGAGGAGGAGGTGGTAGTAGTTCTCGTTGGCGGTGGGGAGGGTCATGTCGTCTGCTCCGACGAAGAGTCGCGACCCCGCGGGTGCGGCGCCTTCGACGGCCCGCAGGACGCTGCGCATCTCGGCCTGCTGGACCTCGGTGACGTAGAGGGACCGCCCGGCGCGCTCGACCGTGTAGGCGGGCGCGGAGACGGCGAGGAAGGTGCACGAGACCGCGAGCCCGACGACGAGGGCGCCGACGATGAGGCGGAGCCGGCGCGCGCCCGCCGATCCGGGGGCGAGCGGGGGGCCTGCCGGCCGGGACAGCAGGACGGCGGCCACGGCCAGGGGGACGGTGACGATCCCGATGAACATCGAGTGGTAGTAGTCGATCCGCTGGATCGCCTCGGGCAGGCCGAGGACGGCGAGGGCGGCGGACGTCGCGACCATCCGAGCGGGCCGGCCCTGGCGGCGCAGGAGGACCGCCGAGACGATGAGGGCGAAGGCGGCGCTCGGGACGAGCACGGTGCCTCCGGCGAACCAGTCGAGCCAGTCGGCCTCCTGGCGACCGTTGATCCCGAGACGACCGCCGACGTCGCGCCACACGGCGTCGTAGTGGGTCAGGACGTGCCAGGCCGTCGGGGCGAGGCCGGCGCCGAGACCGAGAGCGGCGGCGCCGCGCTGGGGTCGCCGGGCCATGAACAGCGCGACCGGGAGGAAGACAACGAACTCGTAGCGGAAGCCGACCGCGAGACCGGCCAACACTCCCGCCGAGCAGGGCGCCCCGGGTCGTGCCGCGGTCGAGCGCCACCTGCGCCCACGTGAGCGCGGCCATTGCGCCGAGCCACGCGAAGGCCACGGGAGTCGCCCCGGACCCGACGGCTGCGGACAGCAGCCCCGCCACGAGCCCGGCGCCGGTGCTGTAGCGGCGGACGAGGAGAGTGACGGCGACCGCGATTGCGACGTGGTAGCCGATGGCCACGCCCCGTTCGGTGAGCATCGAGAGTCCGAACACCGAGTAGGCACCTTGCAACAGCCGGTAGCCGACCGGTCCGTAGACGGTGAAGAAGTCGGCGTTCGGGGTCAGTCCCGATCGCATGAGGTCGGGGTCGAGGAGCAGCATCCCCTCGTCCGGCCCTTCGATCCGGACCCGGAGCGTCGGAAGCAGCGGCAGGAGCGCTGCGAGGGCGACGAGGAGGATGTCGGGGCGGCCGCGGATCCTTCCGCGTGACCCGGCCCAACGGGCCACGGTCGATGGGGTCGACGTCATGGTCGCGGTTCTCACGACACCGGCGAGCCGGGCCGGAGGAGGACCACGCCGTCGGACGTGGCGACGACGGTCCAGCCGAGCCGCTCCTGCAGCGCGACCGCCAGTGGTGACGTCGACCGGAGCAGTGCGGCCTCGGCGTGCGTCGACTCGACGAAGTCCTGCCAGCCGGGACCGGCCGCCCGGGCGTCGAGGTAGCGCTTCAGGTAGTCGGGCGAGTAGATCGTCGTCCTTGTGTCGAGGACGACCCGCAGCTGCGGCTGGGTGAGCTCGAGCCAGCCGCCGAACGCGTCGTCGTCGAGGACGACCGTGTCGGCTGGAAGGGCGCGCAGCGCCGTGGAGAGGCCGGTCGGCTGGGTCTTGTCACCTAGAGGCGTCGACGGCCCGACGAGGGCCGCGAGCAGCAGCGTCACGGACGCGGCGGCGGCGAGGAGGACCGGTTCGGCGCGGCCCACCGGGTCCTTGTCGCGGCGGAGCAGCGGCTGGATCGCCTGGGCGGCTAGCGGCGCCACGAGGATCGCCCCGACGGCCACCGTGCGCGAGTAGAGCAGGACCCAGCCCAGGGCCATGAGCCAGGTGACGACGTCCGTCCACGTCGCTCGTCGCCCCGCGACGGCCCAGGACATGGCCGTCAGGGCGAGGAGGGCGACGGTGGCGGCGACGAACGGCTGGTGGATGTCGGCAGGCGACCACTCCTGAGCGAAGCCCGCGTAGGCGTTGACCGTCAGCGGCGTGATGAGGAGCTTGGGCCCGATCGGGGTGACCGCGGCGGCGACGAGGCTGGCGAGGGGGACGAGCGCGAGGCGAACGATGGCCCGCCGGTCGAGGGTCTTGTCGAGGACGGTGCCGGCGAGCAGGGCGAGGCCGGTGACCGGACCGAGGAACCACATGCCGTGACACGACGCCCAGACCCAGGTCAGCGGCACGAGCACCCACGGCACCCGGGACCGGGCGCCCTCGGCTGACCCGAGCGCCCGGTGCCAGACGACGACCGTGATCGTGAGCAGGACGAAGGAGACGACCTGCGGACGCGGGGTCAGGCTGGCCGTCGTCCCGAGCCACGCGACCCCGCCGACGAGACCGGACACGAGGATCCCGGCGCGCTGGCGGCATTCGGCGTAGATGCCGAAGAACACCGCGACGTAGAGCCCGAGGAAGAGCCAGGCCACCCCGGCGGTCCCGAACCCGCGGTCCACGGCCGCCATGACGACCTGCGTGAGCCAGTCGGTCTGGACCCAGTCGTTCGTCGCGAAGTGACCGATCGGGTCGGGCCCGGCCACCGAGTGGGCGTCGAGGGCGTTCCGGCCGCCGAGGATGTGCCAGAAGGTGTCCGGGTCGGACAGCGCCGAGAACTTGATCCTCGCGATCGCGACCGGGACGAGGGCGATGACGGACGCGGCGAGCACGGGGTTGACCCCCCGCGCGGAGACTCCGACCGACACGGGCTGCTGGGCGGTGGTGCTCACGACGGACCGAGCGCCGCGTCCCGGCTCCGGGTCCGACGACCCGCCGTCGTCGTCGCGGCGGGTCGGATGTGCCCCCGGTCGAGAGTGGGCCGCTCGAGCAGGCGGAAGGAGAGGGACACGACGACGGGCAGCGCGACGGCGAATGCCGCGAGCACGACCCACGTCGACGCCCCGCTCATGTTGCGGGCCAGGAGCCACATGACCGGCAGGTGCCAGAGGTAGATGCTGTACGCCCGGAGCCCGGCGGCCGGCAGACCGGCGCGCGTCAGCCACCGGGCGACCGATGCTCCGTGGCGGCAGCCGTCGATGACGAGGATGGTCGCCAGCGTCGCGGTCGGCAGCCACATCGCCCGGTAGGACCAGCCGAGGGTCGTCCCCGGGAGCACGAAGAGCAGCAGCAGCAGGAAGGCCCCGACCGACGACCACAGGGGGTCGAGGTGGCGGCGCTGGCCGAGGCGGTGGGTCAGGGCCAGTCCGGCACCGGCGAACATGACCCCGAGGTTGCCGACAGGCAGCAGGTAGGCCCCGACGGGTGTGAGCAGCCAGCTCGCCAGGTAGAGCACGACGGCGAGGGCGGATGCCGCATTCCGCGCCGTCCGCAGCCGCATCCCCCGGCGGCGGGCGGCGAGGACGAGGAGGGGGAGGAGCAGGTAGAAGGTCCACTCGACGGTCAGGCTCCACGTCGGTGACCAGGCCGGCACCTCCGGCACGCCCAGAGCCCACGCGAAGGCCATCGTCTGCGTCAGGGCGAGCGCGCCGTAGCCGGCCGCCTCGCCGACGCGTTGCCCGCCGATCGCGACCATGAGTGCACCGCCGACGATGACCAACCCGGCGATGGCCGGGGCGAGGCGTGCGATCCGACGCCTGAGGAAGGTCACGACCGAGGCCCGGTCGACGACCCGCTCCCAGCACTGTCCGCCGATGAGGTAGCCGGACAGGACGAAGAAGACGAGGACGCCGACGTTGCCACCGGTCGCGTACGGCCACACGGCGAGGTGGGCGGTGACGTGGCAGGTGACGACCCCGACGGCGGCCAGGCCACGCAGGCCGTCGAGCGCTCCGGCCCGGGGCGCGACAGAGCCTGCTGTCGCGGAGGAAGTCACGATCTCAATGTGGCAGGCGGCGTGTGTCGCTCCATCCTCCGAACGGCCAGCCGGTCGGGCCGGGTCGTCATCAAGGCGCCGCGTGGGGACTCACGACGTCTCCGGCACCGCGACCTCCGGAGTACGGCGTCCTCGTCGACCGCTCGGGCCGGCGCGTGCCGGGGGTGGACTCCTCCCCGCGATCCAACGGACGAGCGCGTCCACCTCCGACGTAGCGATAAAGAGAGGGCCACGGTCCGGCCGGGGAACGCCAGGAAGCGAAGTCCGACGGTCGCGGACGAGCAAGGGGTACGCCCGCGGCCCCCGGTCCGCGCCGCCGGTCCGACCGCCCACAACACGCGGCCACGGTGCAAGAGGTGGATAGCTGTTACTGCGGCCGGAGGCTCGACCTACCGGGGTCAAGTGTCAGCCACCGCCCCACGGCACGACCCGCCTGTCGACAGCCGTCGAGGATGAAGATCGTCGACAGTGCCGTGGAGGGCAGGACGGTTCCCAGGTACGCCGAGCCGTCCGGGTGCGCGGCGGACGAAGAGCAGAGAGACAGTACGAATGCGCGGTCGCGATCAGACCGGATCGCTGCCACGGCGGTCAGAGGAGGGCGAGGATCAGCCCAGGCTCGCGCTCGGCGAACATGACGCCGACGTTGGCGGCGGGCAGCGGTAGGCGTCCTCGTGCCAACACCAACCGGTCATAGGCAGAGCAGGAGCAAGAACCACGTGCGCGCCGTCCGGAGGCCGGAGGCCGCGGCGGTGTGCCCGAGCGCGACGAAGGAAGAGTGCTGGCAGAACGTCCACGACGTCCGAGAGGATCCACAGTGGGCGACCAGTGCCGGCCGCGAAGGGAGGCCGGCCGACGTAGGAAGGACAGGTTGCGCCACCAGCGCAGCCGCGCCGCAGCCGGAGAGCGTCCGCACCGTCTGGCCGCCGAACCCGACGACCAGGGCCACCGCCGAGGGGGTGACACCTGCAATCACAGACAGCAAGGCGCTGACCCGGCTGCCGCCGCGGAACGTGCCGGAGCGCGGCCAACGGACCGCAACACGAGTCCCACCCCTGTACCAGGCGACAGGCAGACGGACGGGACGAAGAAGAGGAGCACCACGATGCTACGCATCCCGTGATGTACAGCGCTTCTAGCGGCCAAGTCGGCGCACAGATGCATGACGACCCCGACGGCAGCCAGCCCCCGGAGGCCGTCGAGCGATCCCGCCCGCGACACAGCTCTCTCACCCGTGACTTGCCCCCACATGGGGCGAGAGCCTTCCAGCGCGACGCGCCGAGGTCATCCGCCGAACGGCTGATGTGCTCAGGGCAGCGACGGCGACCGAGGTCATCCGCCGATTCGGCTCATGTCGCCTCCGGGGCGCGATGATCAGGTCGTAGCCCGCGTCGGTGCCGAGGGAGCGCCATCCGCGGACGGCGACGAGGGCCCCGGCGAGGGGCGAGGACTCGCGAGTAGCGCCGCGCCGGGCTTCGTCTCCTCGACGAATGCCTGCCAGCCGGGCCCCGCGGACAGGGCGGCGGCATAACGGTCGAGGTAGTCGATGGGGTAGAGGTCGGTTCGCGGGTCGACGACGGGGCGGAGCTCCGGATGGGCCCACAGCAGCCATCCGCCGAGCGCGTAGTCGTCGAGGACGACGGTCCCCTCCGGCAGGGCGTCGAGACGCGCCGACAGCCCCGTCGGCACCCCGACCGGCTCGTCGTAGCCTCGGGCGGCGACACCCGCGACGGTCAGTGCGATGATGACGCCGAGGGCGAGGGCGGCGCGCTCGAGGCGACGGGTCCGCTGCATTCGCGGGCCGATGACCTGCTGGCAGGCGGCAGCGAAGAGCGGCGCGGCGATGATGGCGCCGATCGCGACCGTCCTGGCGTAGACGAGGGTGGCGCCGAGCGCGACGAGCCAGAGCCCGAGGACGTGTGGCCGCACACGCTCGCGTCGTCGGGCCCAGCCGACGGCGACTGACGCGAGCATCGCGACGGCG
Organism: uncultured Actinomycetota bacterium; assembly: GCA_963752365.1. Classification (GTDB taxonomy): domain Bacteria; phylum Actinomycetota; class Actinomycetes; order Actinomycetales; family Dermatophilaceae; genus CAVVXY01. Next base: position 371,861 of record CAVVXY010000007.1, on the reverse strand, counting down.
GCGATGACGAAGGGGTCGCGGATGCTCGGCGGGTTCCACTCGGTGACGAAGCGCGCGTAGCCGCTCACGTGCGCCGGGGTGAGGAGCAGCCGGGGTCCGACGGGCGTGAGGGCCCCGATGGCCACCGAGGCGAGCGGGATCCACGCGAGTCGCCGGAGGACCGTCCGTGGGGTGTCCGAGTCGATGGCAAGTCCCGCGACGACGACGACGCCGACCACCGGGCCGACGAGCCACAGCCCGTGCGCGCAGGCCCACAACCAGGTGAGCGGGACGAGCCACCATCGCGGCCGTCCGTCGGCGGCGGTCCGCAGCCAGGCGCCGACGGTGACCGCGAGGAGGACGAACGACACGAGCTGCGGCCGCGGGCCGAGCGAGCCGCTCGTCCCGACCCAGCCGACCGCCGCCGCGACGACGGCGGCGAGGGGGTCCGCCTGGGTCCGGCAGGTGGCGTGGATGGCGACGAGGATCGCGAGGACCCCGGCGAAGCCGAGCCACGCGACGCCGCCGAGGCCGAGGTGCGCCGCGAACCACGCCATCGCCACCTCGGGCAGCCACTCGTGCAGCACCCAGGCTCCGCGGGTGAAGGTGCCGTAGGGGTCCGGCGAGGCGAAGCCGCCGCCGCCGAGGACGTGCCGCCCGCCGAGGATGTGCCAGAACGCATCCGGGTCGCCGACCGGCCCGAACCGGGCCCGGAGGGCCGCGAGCGGGAAGAGCGCGAGCACGACGAGCGGGAGCCAGGTGCGGATCCCTCGGCTGCCCGCAACGACCTCCTGGCCGCTCACGGCGGCGGCTCCAGGAGCACCCAGTCGCTGTCCGTCCCGGCCCGGCGCCACCCGCCGACCTCGAGGGTCGGGACGACCGGCGCGGATGAGCGGAGGAGAGCGGCGGTGCAGTCGCGCGCGGCGACGTAGGCCCGCCACGAAGGATCACCGGCAACGAACGCGAGGTGCGCCTCCACCTGTGCCGGCGTGTAGAGCTCGGTGCGCCCGTCGATGACGGGCCGCAGCTCGGGCAGCCGCCACAGCAGCCACGACCCGGCGTCGTAGGAGTTGCAGACGACGGTACCCGCGGGCAGGCCGGCGAGCCGGAAGGTCAGTCCCTCTGGCACCCCGTCGGGCCGGGAGGCGACCGCCGGGGCGAGGAATGCCGCCACCACCATCCCGAGGAGCGCCCCGACCGCCGCCACCCGCGCCTCGAGCCGTCCGAAGACCTCGCGCGCGAGGGGGAGGAGGGACTGGAGCGCGGCAGCGGTGAGTGGGGCGGCGACACACGAGCCGATCCCGACCGTGCGGCGGCTCACGAGGACGAGCACGACGGCGAGCAGGAGGACGAGGGCGTGCGCGGGATGTGGCCGGCGGCGCGCGAGCCCCCAGCCGCCGCCGACGAGGAGGAGCAGGGCCACGCCCGCGATGAACGGCGGGTCAGTGAGCGAGGAGCGCTGCCACTCCTGGAGGTACGGCGTGACGTCCCGCACCTGGAAGGGCGCCCACAGCAGCCGCGGGCCGACGGGGGTGACCGCCGCCGCGGCAACCGAGGCGAGCGGGATCCAGAGCGTCCGGACCGCGGAGCGGCGCGAGTCCCGGGCGAGGGCCATCCCGGCGACCACGGCGGCGCCGATCGCGGGGCCGACGACCCAGAGCCCGTGGCACGAGGCCCAGACCCACGTGAGCGGGACGAGCCACCACCGCATTCGCCCGTCCTCGACCGTCGCCAGCCAGGCGCCCGCCGTCACCGCAGTGAAGCCGAAGGAGAGGACCTGGGGGCGCAGGGACAGGCTGCCCGACATCGCGAGGTAGGCGACGACGACGACGAGGCAGGTGACGAGGAGGCCCGCGCGACGCCGGGACACGCTGTAGAGCGCGACGACGACGAATGCCGTCATGGCGGGCAGCAGCCAGGCGACGGCGGGGAGCCCGCCGAGGCGGTCGGCCGCACCGAAGGCCAGGTCGGCGAGCCACTGGTGGCGGATCCACTCCCGGGTCGCGAAGGTGCCCCAGGGGTCCGGGCCGTCGAAGACCCAGGTGCGCGCGAGCTCGGCACCGCTGCGCAGGTGCCACCACGTGTCGGGGTCGTGGACCGGCGCGAGCGTCTTGACGACCATCCCGAGGAGGAGGACCGCGGGCACGGCGAGCCGCGCGACGGGTGGCGGGGAGCCGGTCGAGCGGACCGGAGCGGGTGCGCTCACGCGCTCACCGGGCGCGGGCGGGGCCGCCCGATGCGGTCCTTGAGCCGGAGGAACGGCTCCTCGACGAGGCGTCGCGACGCGACGGCGAGGACGACCGCGAGCGCGAGGCCGAGCAGCCGTTGGCCGAGGCCGGCGCCGATGACCCGCTGGAGCAGGAGGATGCTGAACGAGTTGTAGAGGTAGAGCGAGTAGCTGTGGTCGCCGAGCCAGCGGGCGGGCCGGGTCCGGAGCAGCCGCAGCGCGGGGACGCGGGACTGCGAGGCGACTGCGACGATGAGCACCCCGGTGGAGGCAGCGAGGATCGGCAGCCCGATGGCGTAGGTGAGCGGCGACCAGTAGGCCGGGGCGACACAGGCCGTGACGAGCAGGACCCCGACCGCGCCATGGACGAGGGCGGGGCGCGCCACCCACGCGCCGAGCCGGTCCCAGAGCGTCGAACTGTCTCGTCGGACGAGCGCGAGCGCGGCGCCGAGGAGCAGGCAGTCGGCCCACGTCGTCGGCAGGGCGTAGAAGAACAGGTCGAGCGGACCTGAGAGGGCCATGACGACGAGCCGGAGGAGGGCCGCGGCGACGAGGATCCGCGGCAGCCAGGTGAGTCGAGCGGTCAGGGGCAGGCGGAGCAGCGCGAGGAGCGCGACCGGCCAGACGAGGTAGAACTGCTCCTCGACGGCGAGCGACCAGAGGTGTGCCAGCGGCGCGGGGTTCGGGAGCTGGAGGCCGAGGGTCAGGTCGGTCAGGTAGAACATGCCGCTCGGGACGCCCAACGCGACGTCGCCCCAGCTCACGTCGAGTGCACGCCAGAGCGGCGTGAGGGCGAAGAGGACGAGGAGCGCGACGAGGGCGGGAAACAGCCGAAGGCCACGGCGGAGGTAGAAGGCGCGCAGGTCGACGTGGCCCGCGCGGTCGTGCTCGGCGATGAGCAGGGAGGTGATGAGGTAGCCGGAGAGGACGAAGAACACGAGGACCCCGACGAGACCGGCCGTGAGGAGCCCGGCGCCGTGCGACACGAGCACGAGGAGGATCGCGAGCCCGCGGAGCCCGTCGAGCCCGGCGACGCGTCCCGCGCTCATCGCGCGGCCTGCTCCTGGCCGGTCGAGATCCGCACGTCCGGGTCGCCGGCGGTCGCGACGAGGCCCGTGGCCGACGCCGAGCGGGCCTGGCCGGGCTCGCTGTCGATGTCGGGGTCGCCGCTCACGGTGAACGGCAGCGTCGTCACCCCGGGCGGCGCGTCGACGGTCACCGTGACGGACTGCGGCCGGTCGGAGAGGTCGCCCTTGGCGAGGACACGGTCGCCGTCTCGGAGCTCGAAGGTCCGCCCCACCCCCCGGGCGCTCGTCACCTCGAACGAGATGCGAATGCCCTGCACCGCCTCGGTCCCGAGGTTGACGAGCGTGACCGAGCCGCGTGGTGCGAGCCACTGGGACACGACCCCGCGGGCGTCGGTCGTCGGGACGTAGGCGCCCAGGTCGACGAGGACCGGCGCGAGGACCGCGGCTCGTCGCGTGGCGTCCGCCGCCGCGGCGGGCAGGCGGTAGGCGACGAACCGGCCGTCTGAGGTCTGCGCGACCGGGGCGCCGAGGGCGGGCTCGAGCCGGGGCGCGGCGGCGTCCGCATTCCGATAGCCGTCGGTGTCGACCTCGACGGCGCAGAAGCCGACCGCGGCGAGGTCGGCGGCCATCTCGTCGGGCCGGGTCGAGTCGACGGCGCGCTGCCAGTCGGCCTCGCGCGTCCCGTGCATCGCGCCGCCGCTCCACCGGAGGACGGAGCCGGCGACGGCATAGGGGAGCTGCTGGTCGTAGCCCTGCATGTCGCCACGCGGTGAGGCCTCGGGGAAGGGCAGGACGGGGAGCTGGAAGACCGGGCAGCCGGCCTTCGTCCCTCCGGCCAGCTGGTCGACGTAGGCCGCGATGTCGGCCCGCTGGCTGCGGAGCTTGGCGTAGTCGGGCGCCTGGGCCGGACTCGTCTGGTCGAGGACGCCGACCGTGAGGACGAGGACGCCGAGCGCGAGCCCGAGGGCTCGGCTCCGTCGCGCCCGACCCGTCAGCCAGTGCCCGACCGCGAGGAGTCCGAGCGCGAAGAGGACGATCCACAGGCGCGACCACGTGCGCAGCTGGGCGGTGAAGAAGAGCGCGACGAAGCTCGCGAGCCCGCCGACGGTGTAGAAGGCCGCCGTCACCCCGGCGAGCCCGGCGAGCCGGAGCAGCCACGGGTCCTCGCGGCGGCCGGAGAGGAGGGCGCGGAGGGTGACGACGACGAGCGCGCCGACGCCGACGAGCGCGATGATCCCGAGGGCGGGTCGCTCGACGGTCCGGTTCGCGCTCAGGTTGTAGGCCCACGTGAGGTAGCCGAGACCCGGCACCCGATGGCCGTACCAAGGGAGGACGAGGTCCATGAGCTTGCCCGCGTAGACCTCCGACTGGCCGGGCGTGCGGGCGGCGGGCAGCTCACCGGTCACGGTGATGCCGCGGGCGGCGACCTTCGTCGCGAGGAGCGGAAGGACGGCGACGACGCCGACGAGGGCCGCCGCCGCCGCGCCGGGGACGACGTCGACGAGCCGCTTGCTGCCGAGCAGCCGGACGAGGAGCACGACGGCGAGGAGGATGAGGCTGAAGCCGACGTAGTAGATGTGCCCGAGCCCGAGGACGACGAGCGCGGCGAGCGTCACCGCCCAGAGCGGGAGGCGTCGACCGCGGACGACGGGCCCGACCGGGTCCCGGGACCAGAGCCGGTCGCCCCGCGCGACGGCGAGGACGAGCCAGAGCCCGATCGGCAGGACCCAGTAGCTCGACAGCCACAGGTGCCGGGACATCGTCTGGTGGCCTGGGGCGACGGCGAAGAGCGTGCCGCCGACGACCGCGGCCACCCGGCCGAGACCGGCCCATCGCATGAGCAGGTGCATCGCGAGCCCGGCGAGCGGGAAGCCGACGAGGAACCAGATCGCCGCGACGGTGAACGGGTCGTGGCTGAACAGGGCGATCGCCTTGACGGCGAGCCCGTTCCCGAGGCTCGGGTCGGGGAACAGGTACCCCGCCTGCCCGTAGGGGAACCCGAGCGACGGGTTGGACCAGTACCACCCGTGCTCGAGCAGGTCGCGGACCTCCATCGCGATCTGCGTGCTGTCGCCGCCCAGCCCGAGGGGCGTGCCGGGGCGCCACCGCCAGACCTGGAGCGCCTGCGCGGCGGCGAGACTGGAGAGCAGCACCGTGAGGACGGGCGCGATCCAGCGGGAGCGCACCAGCGCGGGTGCTGGGGCGCGGTTGGCCGTCGTCAAGGGATTCCCTCCCGGTGGGTTCCGACGGTGCATTATGTCGGTGCGGCGCCGTCCTCGGCACCGATTGGCCGACAACGGAGCAGACTCGTGACGCAGGGGAGCGGGGCCGCGGGGCGCATCGTGCTGCCGATCACGGTCGCCGGCTGGTGCCTCGTGCTCGGCCTCTTCGTCCTCGTCGGAGCGGACACGCTGTGGGCGGTGGCGATGGGCGACGCGGTCCTCCGGACGGGCGACCTGCACCCGGCCGTGCCCTTCGTGGCGTCGATCGAGCCCGGGTGGTCGAGTCCGCTCGCCCTCGGCGAGGTCGTCCTCGCCCTCGCCGACCGGGTCGCACCCTTCGGTCTCGCCGCGCTCCAGGTCCTCCTCCTCGCCGTCGCCCTCGCCGTGACCGGCCGGGAGGCGGTGCGCTGGGGGGCCAGTGCCCCCCGGGCCGCGCTCGCGGTGAGCCTGCTCGTCGTCGGGGGGCTCGCGGCATTCGTCATCGTCCGGTTGCCGAGCCTGTCGCTCGTCCCCTTCGTCCTCCTGGCCGCGCTGCTCCGCCGGCAGCACGAGCGGCCGACGGCAGCGATCTGGTGGGCGGTGGCCCTTCTCGCCTTCTGGGCCAACCTGCACGGCGGCGTCCTGCTCGGGGCGGCCCTGCTCGGCGCGCACGTCCTCGGTTCACGACTGCGGGGGCGCCCGGCCGAGAGCGCCGCGCTCGCGGTCGGCGCGGCGCTCGCCCTGTGCGCGACGCCCGCCCTGTGGCGGACGCCGGCCTACTACATCGGCGTCTTCGGCAACGAGGCAGCGCGGCGGGGGAGCGACCTGTGGGCACGGCCGAGCCTCACCCATCCGCTCGACGTGCTCCTGCTCGCGTCCGCGCTCGTGCTCCTCGTCCTCGCCCTGCGCCGGCGACCGCCGCTCTGGGAGGTCCTCGCGCTCGCCGGTCTCGCGATCGGGACGGCGCTGGCCGCGCGCAACGGCATCTGGCTCCTCCTCCTGGCGGCACCGTCCATCGGCCGCTCCGCGACGGCGAATGCAGAGGCGTCGGGCCTCCGGCCCAGGGCCACCCTGGCGACGGTGCTCGTCGCCACGGTCCTCGGCGTCGTGGCCCTCGTACCTCGAGGGGAGCGGGTTCACGCGCCGGGCGACTCCGTCGTCGGCGCGATCCGCACCCTCGCGGCCGGCCGGACCGTCCTCGCGACCGAGCCGCTCGCCGAGACCCTCGCCGCGCGTGGTGTCCGCGTCTGGGCCGGCAACCCGATCGACGCCTTCCCCCGAGCGACCCAGGTCGCCCTCCTCGACTTCCTCCACGACGGCACGCTCGACGAGGCGGCGATGCGGGACGTGCAGGTCGTCGTCGCGCCGGACGGGTCGGCCACCGCCACGGCACTCGAGGGCGAGCCGGGCTGGACCCGGTCGGCGGTGCCGGGGTACGTCGTCCTGGAGCGGGCGCCCTGACGTTCAGCGGGGCGCCACGACGAGGACGTGCTCGGCGTCCCGCTCGGCCTCGGTCCACCCGGCCGCACCCAGACGGGTGACCAGCGGCGAGCCCGGCGCGAGCAGCGCAACCGTCGCGCCCTGCCGGCGGGCGTAGTCGGCCGCCTCCGGCGCCCCGTGGAGGAACTCCTCGTAGGCGTCCGCCGTGCGGGCGGCGTAGAGCTCGCTCCGGAGGTCGCGGAGGACCCGGACGTCGGGGGCAGCCCACTCGACCCAGCCGACGACCCGCGGATCTACCGCCACGACCGCACCATCGGGCAGCGCTCGGACGGCGGCCGCCACCCGCCCGACCACGGGCTCCGGGTGCGGCTGGGCGAGAGCGATCCAGAGCCCGCCCGCGATCGCGACCGTCGCGGCGATGGCCCAGTGCCTGCGCTCGCTCCGGTCGACCTCGGGTCGCGGAGACCGACCCGAGAGCGCCTCGGCGAGGAGGGGGGCGATGAGGATCGCGGCGACCGCGAGCAACCGGACCGCGGAGAATGCCATCGCTGTCGCCGCTGCGAGGAGGACGATGCGCCCGGGGAGCAGCTGCCGCCGGCCGGCCCAGGCGCCGAGCGTCGCGAGCACGCCGAGCAGGAGGGCGACCAGGAGCGGGTTGGTGAGGCCCGGAGGCTGCCACTCGTTGACCCGGCCCGCCACGGCCGCCCCGACGGTGAGGGGGTCGAGGAGGAGGCGCGGACCGAGGGGGGTCAGGGCTGCCGCGGCGAGGCTTGCCACCGTCACGGCGAGGAAGCGGGCCGCGAGGGCCTGGCCGCGGTGCTCGTCGACGACCGCCACGAGAGTCATCGCCAGGCCGAGGGCGATCCCGATCGCCCACGTCCCGTGGACCCCCGCCCAGACCCAGGTGAGGGGCACGAGCAGCCAGGGCGCCCGACCTCGTGCGAGCGCGCGCCACCACACCCACGTCGCGAGGGCGAGGAGGGCGAGGCCGAGGAGCTGCGGACGCTCGCCCCAGCCGGCGGCCGAGGCGAAGACGGTCAGCAGCGTCGCACCGGCGGCCGCGAGCGGACCTGCAACGGCTCTGCCTGCCGCCCAGGTCGCAGCCACGATCGCGAGGACACCGACGAGGCGCAGGATCTGGATCCCCGGCATTCCGGCCCAGCCCCACACCCACGACCCCGCCACCTCTGCGAGCCACTGCGTCGGCCGGTAGGCCGTGTCCGCGAGTGTCGTGAACGGATCAGGAGCGCCGAACCGCCCTCCGGCAGTGAGGAACTCACCGATCCGCAGGTGCAGCCAGAGGTCGACGTCGGGGCGTCCGTGGAGCGCGATGAGGACAGGGACGAGGCTGGCGATCAGGAGGGTCAGGCCGAGCCCGGCCACCCTCCCCGGGGGAGACGTCTGAGCTGGGCGACCCGCGCTGCCCATCTGTTCCCCCTCCTCGCCGGCGCCCAACGCTAGCCGCTCGCGAGCCTTCGGCATCACCCGAACGGAGGAGGCGTATCACGGCCGTTCGGCGCTCGACCTCACGCCTGATGAGCCGATCCCCCGACCTCGGCCCGCACCCCAGACTCATCCATGGCCGGGAATTCCGGGATCACTCAATTCGAAAGGACCTGGTCATGACCAAGGCTCTCATCTCCCTCCAGACGAAGGTTCGCAGCACCCTCCACAAGGAGGACGGCGCCACCGCCGTCGAGTACGGCCTCATGGTCGCCCTCATCGCGATCGTCATCATCATCGCCGTCGCCGCGCTCGGCACAGAACCTCAGCAACCTCTTCAGCACCGCCGCGAACTCGGTCTGAGCCAAGCCGGCCGGCGGGGTCTGCGTAGGACCCCGCACGGGCAGGGGGGCAGCAGGGTCGACGGGCCTCCGTCGACCCTGCCGCCGCGCCTCCAAAGGAGCACTCAGCTCCTGATCTCATGCACCATCCATCCGGGACACGCGCTCCCGGATGTCGCACGAACCGAAAGGACGTGGCCATGACCCAGGCCCTCGTCAAGCTCCAGGCCAGGCTCCGCTCCGAGGACGGCGCCACCGCGGTCGAGTACGGCCTCATGGTCGCCCTCATCGCGATCGTCATCATCATCGCGGTGGCCGCTCTGGGCCAGAACCTGAGCAACGTCTTCAGCACGGCTGCCAGCTCGGTCTGAACCTCGTCGAGCACGTCCTACGATGTGCTCATGACCTTCGGGTCGGCCGCCTGAACGGCCGGCCCGAAGGGGTGGTCACTTTGACCAAAGCGACAACGTGTGGCCCGGCCGCGTTGAAGAATGGCCCCGGGTGTCCTCTGCTGCAAGAAGGGAGCGTGGCGTGTCCAACCACGCGCGTCGCAGGCCGTCCGCGCCTGCCCCTCGGACTCTCCGGGAGCGGGGGGCCGCCGCCGTCGAGATGGCGATCATCTTCCCCCTCCTCTTCCTCCTCATCGGAGCCTCCATCGACTTCGGACGGGCCTACTTCGCCCTCGAGACCCTGACCAACGCCGCTCGCGAGGGCACCCGCGTCGGGGTCATCACCGGGACGACGACCGCCACGATCCAGGCCCGCACCGTGGCCGGCGGAACGTCGCTCATCACGGCCACCGACGTCACGGTCATCCCGTGCGCCGGCTCGGGGACCAATGTCACGGTCAACATCAGCATGCCGTTCACCTGGATGGTGCTCGGGCCGGCCATGCGCATGATCGGAGCGGGATCCACCCTCCCGACGAGCGTCAAAGCCAACTCGGTAGCGAGGTGCCTGTGATGAGGACGAAGCGCGGGACCCAACGGGCGGGTCGCCGGTCCGAACGCGGAGCGGTATCCGCGGTCGTCGCCGCGACCCTCGTGGTCGTGTTCTTCGGCTTCGCCGCGCTCGCGATGGACATGGGCTCCCTGTGGTGGGAGCGCCGCCAGCTGCAGAACGGCGCCGACGCGTCCTCCCAGGTGCTCGCGGGCATCTGCGCCGAGACAGCACCGGCGTGCACGACGGGCACCGTCGCGACCCGGACCGCCCTGACGACGATGGCCGGAGCCAACTCCTCCGACGGCACGAGCCAGCTCAACACCGACATCGCCGACACGACGGCGGCAGGCTACTGCGGGGTCCGCGTCGCGACCCTGCCCAACTGCAGCTCCCTCGGGGAGAGCAGCGTCGCCGCGGCCGCCCGGGAGTCTGCGCTCACCCTGTGCCCGCCGGTGCCGAGCTGGGTGACGACCCAGAACCTCCCCTACGTGGAGGTCAACGTCAAGACACGGACCACAGGCGGGGACAGCGTCCTGCCCCAGACCCTCTCGCAGTTCCTCGGTCAGTCGAAGAAGGGTGCCTCCGCCTGCGCCCGGGCCGCATGGGGCCAGGCGTCGCCGTCGACCCTGGGCGTCCTCAACATCACGATGTCCGAGTGCGACTGGAGGACCCAGACGGGCTTCAACGGCACGCCGGGGTCCGCCGTCTATCCCGCCGGTCCCCAGTACAACGCCGGGGCGCAGGGCTATTATGCGTCGCCCTCCAACTCCGGCTACGGCACGGCTGCGAGCCCCTGGCCGACCGCCAACGACTGGGTCTACACCAAGGGCAACGACACGTTCTGTGACACCTCTTCCCCCGGTGGCACAGCACCCGGTGGCTTCGCCGCGCTCGATGCGTCCGCGAGCTGCCAGACGACCCTGGCGACCGGGTCGGACGGACGGCTCTGGGCTGCGGGCACGCCGGGCAACTCGATCCCGTGCGATAACACCCAACTGCGTGCACTTCTCGGAACGATCGTGTCCGTCCCTGTCTTCGACTGCATGACCGACGCGGTGGTCGTCGTCACGAGCACAACGGACTGCAGGTCCGGCAACGGCAGCCACAACCAGTACCGCATCTCGGGGTTCGCGGCCTTCTACCTGACGGGTTGGCACTTCAGCGCAGGCACCCAGACCGACATCCAGACCGGGCAGAGCCCGTGTCCTGGCGGCGACCGCTGCCTCACGGGCTTCTTTCTGCGCGACGTCGTTTCCGGCGCGCCGATCAGTCCGCCGCCGACGGGCACCCCGACATACGGGCTACTCAGCGTTCAGGCCGCAGGCTGAGCCATCGCTCGGCCTGCACCGCACCACATCATTACTGGGAGAGGTAAGCACAAACAATGAACCGCCGTGTCCTGGCCATCGCGGCCGCCACCGTCCTCGCGCTTCTCGGCGCGGTCATGGTCCTCGTCTACGCCCGCAACGCCGACAGCCGCGCGGTCGCCGGGCAGGAGGCAAAGGCCGTCTATGTGAGCACCGCCGTCATCCCGGCCGGCACCAGCCTCAAGGATGCCGTCAACCTCGGCCTCCTCGAGTCCACCCAGGTCGCGGCCAAGGCATACCCGGTCGGTGCGCTGACCAAGGTCGACGGCGTCAACAACGACGACGTGGCCCTCGCCGACGTCTCGCCCGGCCAGTACGTCCTCGCCGCGGCCTTCGGCGCCGAGAAGATCGGGACCAAGGCGATCACCGTGCCCCCGGGCCAGCTCGCCGTCGCGGTCAGCCTCCAGGACCCCGCGCGCGTCGGCAACTTCGTGACGCCGGGCAGCCACATCACCGTCTACCAGACCTACAAGCTCGTGAAGTTCGGCACCGACGAGGCGAGCAAGCAGTTCAACGAGCTCGCCATCAAGGGCACGTCGGTCCTGCTCAACGACGTCCAGGTCATCGGCATGGGCAACACGACGAACAACGCGCCGATCCAGCCGGCCGCGGCCACCGACGGCTCGCAGACGGGGCAGGTCCAGAGCGCAGGCGCGAACTTCCTCGTGACCGTCGCCGTCTCACCCGCGGACTCGGTCCGGCTCGTCCACGCGATCAACGCGCCCTACACCCTGTACGCGGGCCTCCTCGGCCAGGGCACGAAGGTCCCGGCCAACCTCGCCGTCGACGACCGTACCCCGGTCAGCGGGTCGAAGTGATCATCCTCTGGGACCTCGACCCCCATGCCAACGAACGCTACGAGCTCGCCCTCGGAAGCGACGCCCAGCAGCTGACCTCGCCGGCGCTCGTCGGCCGGGCCCTCCACGACAACGTCGACGTCACCCAGGTCGTCATCGGACCCGACGTCGAGCTCGACCTCGCCTGCGACCTGGCCGAGTCGAGCAGGATCGACCGACCGCACGTCGGCGTCATCCTGCTGCGGCACCGGCTCGACGTGGCGGCGATGGGGCTGGCGATCCGCTCCGGCGTCCGTGAGGTCGTCCCCGCGGACGACCAGACGGCTCTTGCCGACGCGGTCCGCCGCAGCCGCGAGCTGACCGGCCGGATGGTCGGACAGGGCACGTCGGGCCACGGCGCCCAGGAGGGCAAGGTCGTGACGGTCTTCTCCGCCAAGGGCGGAGTCGGCAAGACGACCCTGTCGACGAACCTGTCGACGCATCTCGCCAACGAGGGCCACAGGGTCGTCCTCATCGACCTCGACCTGTCCTTCGGCGACGTGGCGATCAGCCTGCAGCTGCTCCCGGTCAGCTCGGTCATCGACGCCGTCGCCATGTCCGGTCACCTCGACGAGCAGGGTCTGAAGTCCCTCGTGACCCACCACGAGGACAGCGGTCTAGACGTCATCGCCGCCCCCAACGACCCGAGCGACGCCGACCGCATTCCTGCCAACGTCATCACCGAGCTCATCCGGGTGGCGCGCGCGCACTACGAGTACGTCGTCATCGACACGCCGCCCTCGTTCACCGAGCACGTCCTCGCGGCGTGCGACGTCAGCAACCTCATGATCCTCATCGCGACGCTCGACATCCCCGCGATCAAGAACCTCAAGGTCGCGATGGACACCCTTGACATGCTCGGCAACCCCAAGGACACGCGCGTCGTCGTCCTCAACCGGGCCGACGCCAAGGTCGGGCTCCGCGAGGAGGACGTCGTGAGCGCGATCAAGCAGCCGATCGCCGTGAGCATCCCCAACAGCATCTCGGTCCCCGCCTCGATCAACCGCGGCGTCAGCATCGTCCTCTCCGAGCCGAAGCACCCCGTGAGCGTCGCGATCCGCGCCCTCGGTGACCACCAGGTCCGCGAGCGCTTCGGTGTCCACCTCAACGGCGTCGAGCCGCGTCGCCGACTCTTCGGAGGTCGCAAATGAGCCTCGCCGACCGCCTCGACAGCGTCCGTCGCTCCCAGTCCGTCGACACCTTCGACGCCGCTGGTGCCCACCCCGTGCGCAAGGACCCCTTCGCGCACGTCAAGGAGCGGGTCCACCAGGGCCTCATGGACGACCTGGGGCCGCGGCTCTACGACCCGCACCTCAAGGAGTCCGACCTCGCCGCGCAGGTCCGGCAGACGCTCCAGGAGGTCATCGCCACCGAGCAGACCCCGCTGAGCCACGCCGACCGCACCCGGATCTCCCAGGAGGTCTCCGACGAGATCCTGGGCCACGGCCCGATCGAGCCTCTCCTCCGCGACAGCGAGATCACCGAAGTCATGGTCAACGGACCGGACAGCATCTTCATCGAGCGCGCCGGCAAGATCTATCCCGTCGACGCCCGGTTCAACGGCGAGGCCCACCTGCGTCGCGTCATCGACAAGATCGTCGCCCGCGTCGGCCGCCGCATCGACGAGTCGAGCCCCCTCGTCGACGCCCGCCTCCCCGATGGCTCCCGCGTCAATGCGGTCGTCGCACCCATCGCGCTCGACGGCTCGATCCTCACGATCCGCAAGTTCTCCGAGGACCCGTTCACCGACCGCGACCTCATCGCCTTCGGGACGATGAGCGTCCCCGTCCGCGACTTCCTCGACGCGTGCGTCCGCGGCCGCCGCAACATCATCATCAGCGGCGGCACCGGCTCGGGCAAGACGACGACTCTCAACGTCGTCTCGCACTTCATCCCGGGCGACGAGCGGATCGTGACGATCGAGGACGCCGCCGAGCTCCGCCTCCAGCAGGAGCACGTCCTGCGCATGGAGGCCCGCCCGAGCAACATCGAGGGCAGGGGCGAGGTCGCGATCCGCGACCTCGTCAAGAACAGCCTCCGCATGCGTCCCGACCGGATCGTCGTCGGCGAGGTCCGGGACGGCGCCGCCCTCGACATGCTCCAGGCGATGAACACCGGCCATGACGGCTCGATCACGACCGTCCACGCCAACAGCCCGCGCGACGCGCTCGCCCGCCTCGAGACGATGGTCCTCATGGCCGGCCTCGACCTGCCGGTCCGGGCCATCCGCGACCAGGTCAGCAGCGCCATCGACCTGGTCATCCAGCAGGCCCGCCTCAAGGACGGCAGCCGCCGGATCACCGCGATCTCCGAGGTCATCGGCATGGAGGGCGACATCGTCACGATGCAGGACCTCTTCACCTTCGACTACTCGGCGGGTCGCGACGAGCAGGGTCGCTTCCGCGGCAGCCTCGTGAGCACCGGCATTCGCCCGAAGTTCACCCAGGACCTCGCCGACGTCGGCATCGACCTGCCGCTGCACCTCTTCACCTTCGGCGCGCGATAATGCGGTCGTCGGTCCGGACCGCGCTCGCCGCGCTCGTCCTCCTCGTTGCCGCCTTCCTCGGCGCGACGTCGTCGACGGCTGCCCCCGCGCCGGTGCCGGCGACCCTGAGCGAGCTGGGCTACGGCAGCAACAGCGTGACCGGCGTCCTCACGGTACGAGGCGGCGCGCTCGGCGCCGCGGTCGACACGAGCAGCGTCCAGGCCCTCGTCGGCGGACGGCCGCCGGCCGTCTCGAGGTTCGTCCGCGGGGCGACCCCCGACCGCTCGACCGTGCTCCTCATCGACACCTCCGGCTCCATGGGTGCCGCCGGTATGTCGACGGTCCGTTCCTCGGTCGCGGCGTTCCTCGCCAACGTCCCCAAGGACGTCAAGATCGGCGTTGTGGCCTTCGCCGACAAGGCGATTGCCTCGCTCCCACCGACGACGGACCACACCCGCGTCCAGACGGTCGTCAACGCCCTGCAGTCCAAGGGGGAGACGGCGCTCTACGCCGGCGTCAACGCAGCCGTGCGCATGCTCGGGACCAAGGGCGAGCGCAGCCTCGTCGTCCTGAGCGACGGCGGCGAGACCGTCAACAAGAGCTACGGAGCGCAGAAGTCCGCGGTCGACGCCCTGTCGCGCGGCGAGATCCGCGCCGAGATCGTGGGCTTCAAGACCGAGGAGACCCAGGACGCCGTCCTGAGCAACTTCGCGGCCGCGGGTGGCGGCTCCGTCGCCGCCGCGAGCGACCCGACTGCCGTGCGCGCGGCATTCACCGCCGCCGCCAAGGCCCTCGACTCGCAGGTGGCCGTGACCCTCCAGCCGGCCCCCGGCCTCGTCGGGAGCCAGCCGGTCGTCATCACGGGGACCGCGAGCGGGCGACCGTTCTCCGTCACCGGGACCGTCGACCTCGGTCGGGGCATCCCGACGACCACTCCGACCCCGACGCAGGGCCCGACGACCGGGTCCGGCACCGGCACCGGGACCGGGACCGGGACGACGATCAAGCCCCACCAGGGCCAGGGGCTCGAGGGCTTCGTCCCGGGCACGAGCCTGTCCTGGGGACTCGGCCTGGCCGTCCTCGCGATCTTCCTCGGCGCCTTCGGCCTCGTCGCCGCCGTCGTCGCGCCCGTCTTCCGCTCTCGTCGCAGGGAGCGGGTGTCGATGATCCACCATTACGCCCGCGGGATGGCGGCCGCCCAGGCCAATGCGCGTGCGGCCCGGCCGAGCGCCGTCGCCGAGCAGCTCATCGCCGTCGGCACCAGGGTCATGGCCGGGCGCGAGTCGACGAGCCGCACGATGCAGCTCATGGACCGCGCCGACCTCCCCTGGCGCGCGGGGGAGTGGTTCGTCCTCCGCTGCGTGGCCGTCGTCGTCGGCGCTGCCCTCGGCTACCTCCTGGTCCCGGCCGGGCCGCTCGGGCTCATCGGTCTCCTCCTCGGTGTGCTCGTCGGCTTCGGCCTGCCGGCCCTCGCGCTGCGCTTCCTCGCCAACCGGCGGGGGCGCAAGTTCGAGGCGCTGCTCCCCGACGTCCTCATGCTCGTCGCGACGTCGCTCTCCAGCGGCTTCTCCCTCCAGCAGGCCTTGGACGCGGTCGCGCGGGACAGCGCCGAGCCGGCGTCCAAGGAGTTCTCCCGGGCCCTCGCCGAGACCCGCATCGGTGCCGACCTGACCGACGCCATGGAGCGCATGGCAGCGCGCATGGACAGCGAGAACCTCAACTGGGCCGTCATGGCGATCAAGATCCAGCGGCAGGTCGGCGGAAACCTCGCTGAAACCCTCCGCACGACCGCCAAGACGCTCCGCGAGAGGGAGTCGCTGCGCCGTCAGGTCCGGGCCCTGTCCGCCGAGGGCCGGCTCTCGGCCTACATCCTCATCGCCCTGCCGATCGGGGTCTTCGTCTACAGCTACTTCGTCAACTACGACTACATCTCGCTCCTCTGGACGCATCCGCTGGGCCTGTTCATGATCGGCGCCGGGTTCGTCGCCATGGTCATCGGCATCTTCTGGATGCGCAAAGTCGTGCAGATCGAAGTGTGAGGCGCCTCCAATGACTCTCAACCCGATGTTCGTCGGCGCGGCTTTCGTGCTCGTCGGCCTCCTCACCGCGCTCGTCGTGCTCGTCATGAGCTCGGGGGAGCCGCGCGGCGTCGCGCGCTCCCTCCAGCTCCTCGAGCTCCGGACGGCGACCCTGCGCGAGGCCGCCCGTTCCGACCTGTCGGCGTACGACCGGCTCATCGCCCCGGTCCTCGACTCGACGAAGGGGCTGGGCCGCCGGCTCTCCCCGAGCGGGACCGCCGAAAAGCTGGGCCGCGCCCTCGACCGCGCCGGCAACCCCGGCTCGTGGACCGTCGAGCGGCTGCTCGGCGCCAAGGGGGCCGGACTCGTCCTCGGCGCGATCCTGGGCCTCCTCTACGGCGGCCTCGGGATCAAGGGGCTCCTCTACGGCGTCATCGCCGCAGCTGTGCTCTTCTTCCTCCCCGACCTGCTCATCTACAACGCCGCCCTGCGCCGTCAGGACGAGGTGCGCAAGGGCCTCGCCGACGCCCTCGACATGCTGACCGTCTGCGTCGAGGCCGGCCTCGGCTTCGACGCCGCGCTCCTCCAGGTCGCTCGGTCGACCAAGGGACCCATCGCTGGCGAGTTCGCCCGCGCCCTGTCGGAGATCCAGATCGGCAAGTCCCGCGGCGAGGCGTTCACCTCCCTCGGCGAGCGCAACACCTCCCCGGAGGTCAAGAACTTCGTCTCCGCACTCGTCCAGGCGGACCGGCTCGGCCTCCCCATCGGGTCGGTCCTCCGCGAACAGGCCAACAACATGCGGCTCGTGCGACGTCAGAATGCCGAGGAGAAGGCCCAGAAGGTGACCGTCAAGATCCTCTTCCCGCTCCTCGTCTGCATCTTCCCCGCGCTCTTCATCGTCATCATCGGCCCCGGAGCGATCCGGATGATCCAGCTCTTCAGCGGCGGGACGTTCGGGGGTGGCTGAGCCCCGACCCTCGTCGCGGGTCGCGGTCCTCATCGACAGTGACAACATCAGCGCCAGCACCGTGCAGACGGTCATGGCGGAGTCCGCCGTCCACGGCGCTCTGACCGTCAAGCGCGCCTACGGGGACTGGACGAGCAGCTACCTCAAGGGCTGGCGAGAGCAACTGGCCGGCCACGGCATCCAGGCCGTCCAGCAGTTCTCGCAGGCCGCGGGCAAGAATGCAACCGACTCCGCTCTCATCATCGACGCGATGGACCTGCTCTACTCCGGCAACGTCGACGCCTTCTGCATCGTCTCCAGTGACAGCGACTACACGCGCCTCGCCATGCGCCTGCGCGAGTCCGGCAAGCGGGTCTACGGCCTCGGCTACCGCAACACGGTCGAGGCGTTCCGGATGGCGTGCGACCGGTTCACCGACCTCCAGGTCATCGCCGACGCCGACGGCGTCTCACCGGCCGACGGTTCCACTGCCTCTCACGTCCGCCTACCCGACCTCAAGGCGATCCATGCCGCCGTCCGCTCGTCGGCCGGCGACGACGGGTACGCGCCGCTCAGCACCGTCGGCGGCTACCTCGTCACCAACGACCCCACCTTCGACTCCCGCAACCACGGACACGCCAAGCTGAGCCAGCTCGTCCGGGCGCTCCCTTCGCTGGAGGTGGAGGAGCGCACCGACGACAACGGCTATCTGCAGCTCAGGGTCAGGCTCGAGCGCCCGGTCGGCGGAGCCGCCACGCAGGCATCGGGGGTCGCGAGGAAGGCGACCGGGCCCGCGCAGAGGAAGAGCGCGTCCCCGCCGCCGAAGCAGCCCGCCGGCCCGACGCCCCACTGCGCAGCCCCGGGCCGTGCCCGGCTATCGCCCGGCAGGTCACCGCGCCGCGGTGACGAGCCCGTCCTTGATCGCGGCCATGACGGCGCTCGCGCGGTTCCGGGCGCCGAGCTTGTCGTAGATCTTCGTGATGTGGGTCTTGACGGTCGACTCGCTGAGGTAGAGCCGGCGCCCGATGGCTCCGACGGACAGGCCGTCGGCGAGCAGCTGGAGGACCTCGCTCTCGCGCGGGGTGAGGACCGGGCGTGCCGGTTTGTTGCGGCTCGCACGCAACGCCCGGCCGAGCCCTTCAGCGTGGAAGTTGAGTGGGGCGTCGATGGCCCGCCGGACGGCAGCGACGATGTCCGCGGACGGCGCGCTCTTGAGGACGAGGCCGGAGGCGCCCGCGTCGAGCGCGGCGATCACGACATCGTCGTCGTCGTGCATCGTGAGGACGACGATCCCGATCTGGTGGGTGCGGCCCCGCACCTCCCGGACGAGATCCAGGCCGCTTCCGTCGGGAAGTGACACGTCGACGACGAGCACGTCGGGCAGCGGGTTGAGTGCGACGCGCGCCTCCGCGATGCTCCCCGCCTCGGCCATGACGTCGAGGTCGTCCTGGGAGCCGATCATCGACGCGACGGCCTGTCGGAGGAGCGGGTGGTCATCGACGAGCACGACCGAGGTCATGTGCTCCCCCCTTCTGGTCGGTGGTGTGGGGCGCGTCATTCCTCGCCGCACTCCGGATCGTGACGGCGAGTCCATCATGGTTGCTCACGTGCACCTCCATGCCACGCGGCACCGGCAGCTCGGCGAAGCTGTCGTCCGTCACGCGGCTCGTCCCGTCATGCTCCACCAGGATCAACGCGTTCGGTGCCTCCAGGGTCACGTCGAGGGAGACACGGGTTGCGTCGCGCGCGACCCGCGCCTCGGCGAGCACGCGCTCGACGAGCTGGTGGAGCTGGAGCTCGACGTCGGCGGGGAAGCGCATCCCCGACTCCTGTAGGGCGAGCTCGGTGCGCAGGTCTGTGGTCGCGGCGAGGTCCTGGAGGGCGAGGCCGAGGATCGCCCCCAGGCTGCGGTCCGGCCGCTCGAGCATCCGCAGGTCGGAGATGTGGCTGCGGACCCCCTTGACGACCCCGCGGATGTCGTCGCGGAGGCCCCCGGCGGCGTTCCGTGCCTCCGCGTCGCCGCGCGAGACGAGGAGGGAGACCGCGTCGGCGCGGTACGCGAGGGCGGCGAGCTCCTGCGCGACGCCGTCGTGCATCTCGCGCGCGAGCCGGTTGCGCTCCTCGAGGGCCGCGCCGCGGCGCAGGCGGGCGAAGAGCAGGCTCGCCTCGAGCAGCGGCCCCCACTTGTCGCCGAGCTCCTCGACGAGCTTGCGGTCCCGGTCGTCGAATGCGGTGCCCTGGCGGTCCGCGACGAGCAGCCCGACGGGGTCGCCGTCGCGGCCGAGGAGGGGCACGCAGACGAGCTCGTAGGTGCGGCGACCGTCGGTGTACCGGGGCGTGTCGCTCCGGGCGGACACGTAGGCCTGGTGGAGCGCCGAGTCAGCGCGTGAAGGGTCTCGCCACGGGAAGCGTGTGGCTCCCGTGAGGGCGATCGGCACCGGCCAGCCGTCGTCGACGGCAAGGAGCGAGCATCTGTCGCACGTGACGCCGGCCCGCAGCTCGCGCAGGACCGTCTCGCCGAGGGCGGGGGCGTCGAGGCCGGTCGCGAGCGAGCCGGTGACCTCCTCGAGGCGCCGCAGGAGGGTCGCCGCCTCACGGGCGCGCGCCCGGTCAAGCTCCTCGTTGGCCTCGCTCAGCGTGAGCGACCAGGCGCCGAGGAGCACGAAGATGATGCCGGTCAGGAGCCAGGACAGCTCGTCGTTGTGGCCCATTGCGGCCGCACCCCACTGGAGGAGGACGACAAGGGTCTCCGCGACCGCGGCGACGCCGGCGACCCAGATGATCGCGCGGCGCCCGATGAGGAGGGCGCAGTGATAGGCGATGAGCGGGAGCAGGAAGAAGCTCCCCATTCCGGTGAGCCCGAAGGCGACCCCGGACAGGCTCGCCGCCACGACGAGGATGCCCAGCGCCTCGCCCCGGGCGGCCCGCGTCGTCGAGCCGAGGACGATGAGCGTCGCGAGGACGTCGAGGCCGAGCACGAGCAGGGTCCAGGGCAGCGCGGCGACCCATCGACCGAGGATGGCGGCCATAAGCAGCCCGACGAGCGCGATGCCGAGCCGGACACGCCCGGTGGCGTCCAACCACGTCAGCTTGGCACCCACAACCGGAGGGTAGGCCACGCACGGAGTCCATGGCGTGCGTTGGCCAACACTGGCTCACCGCGATGGGCGAATGCGTGTGCGAAAATGCCCCTACCGCCCACCGCGCTCACAAGGGGACCGAAGTTCTGTGAAAGGCCGCGTACTCGTCGTCGACGACGACCTTGCTCTCGCCGAGATGCTCGGGATCGTGCTCCGCAACGAAGGGCTGGACGTCGTGCACGTCGCCGACGGCTCCCTCGCCGTCGAGACCTTCCGCCAGTCGCGGCCCGACCTCGTCCTCCTCGACGTCATGCTCCCGGGAGTCGACGGCATCGAGATCTGTCGGCGGATCCGCGCCGAGTCCGGGATCCCGATCGTCATGCTGACCGCGCGGACCGACACCCTCGACGTCGTCGTGGGCCTGGAGTCCGGGGCCGACGACTACGTCGTCAAGCCGTTCAAGCCGACCGAGCTCATCGCCCGGCTCAAGGCCCGGCTGCGCCGCGGGGACGAGCCGGAGCCCGAGCGCCTCGAGATCGGCGACCTCGTCATCGACGTCGCCGGCCACACCGTCACCCGGGGCGGCGCGCCGCTCTCGCTCACCCCGCTCGAGTTCGACCTGCTCGTCGCGCTCGCCCGCAAGCCCTGGCAGGTCTTCACCCGGGAGGTCCTCCTCGAGCAGGTCTGGGGCTACCGGCACGCCGGCGACACGCGGCTGGTCAACGTCCACGTCCAGCGGTTGCGCTCCAAGATCGAGAAGGACCCCGAGCACCCGGAGATCGTCGTGACCGTGCGAGGGGTGGGTTACAAGGCCGGCGCGGCCCAGTGAGCCCGCAGCCATGAGGCGCTCGCCGTGGTGACCGCCGAGGTCACGACCCCCCACCGGGCACCCGAGCCGGTCCAGCGTGCGGCCCGGGCGGTGGCGAGCGGAGGTCGGGCGACGGCCGCCAAGTGGCGATCCTCGCTCCAGTTCCGCGTCCTCGTCACGACGGCGCTGCTCTGCATTCTCGTCATCGGGCTGCTCGGGACCTACCTGTTCCGCTCGGTCGGCGACGGGCTCGTCGCCGACCGCCGGGCGACGGCGGAGGCGGAGGCGCGCGCGCTGACCGTCACCGCGCAGTCGACCTTCGAGAGCGCCGTCCTCGCGACGCAGGACGACGTCTACAACACCGCCAGCAGCCTCGTCGAGCGCACCCTCGCCCCGCCGTCGACCGAGGTCGCGCGCTACGCGATGCTCATCAAGAGCCTCGACAACACCCAGCCGGCCAGCATCGGCACGATCACCTCCTCCGGGCTGTCCGCCGACACGGTGACCAGGTCGCTCCGGGACGCCGTGTCGCGGGACCCGACCCATCAGCACACCCAGGTCCGCGAGATCACCGATCCGGGCTCGGGTGAGCAGGTCGCGGCGGTCGTCGTCGGATCGCAGATCCTGATCTCCCGCGACGCCGGGACCTATGACGTCTACCTCGTCTTCCCGATGGACCGGGAGCAGACGATGCTCAGGCACATCGCGAGCAGCTTCGTCCTCGGGGGGCTCATCCTCGTCCTCCTCGTCGCGCTCGTCGCCTGGGTCGTGACCCGTCAGGTCGTCGGGCCGGTCCGGCGGGCCGCCACCGTCTCCGAGCGGCTCTCGAGCGGGCACCTGAGTGAGCGGATGCCGGCCCGGGGGACCGACGAGATGGCCCTGCTCGGGTCGTCCTTCAACGCCATGGCCGACAGCCTCCAGAGCCAGATCCACCAGCTCGAGAGCCTGTCGCGCGTCCAGCAGCGCTTCGTCTCCGACGTCTCCCACGAGCTGCGGACGCCGCTGACGACGATCCGGATGGCCACCGACCTCATCCACGACAGCCGGGAGGGCCTCGACCCCATCCTCTCCCGATCCGCCGAGCTCCTCTGGGGAGAGCTCGACCGCTTCGAGGCGCTCCTCGCCGACCTGCTCGAGATCAGCCGCTTCGACGCCGGCGCGGCGGCGCTCGAGGCCGACCCCGTCGACCTGACCGCCCTCGCGCACCGCGTCGCCGAGGGCGTCCGGTCGGTCGCCGAGCGCTCCGGCAGCGTCATCCAGGTCAGCGCGCCGCGGGAGCCGGTGACCGCCGAGGCCGACGCCCGCAGGGTCGAACGCATTCTCCGCAACCTCGTCGTCAACGCGATCGAGCACGGCGAGGGCCACCCGGTGACGATCCACCTCGACGCCAACGACACCGCCGTCGCGCTCGTCGTCGAGGACCGCGGCGTCGGACTCAAGCCCGGCGAGGCGGCGCTCGTCTTCACCCGCTTCTGGCGCGCCGACCCTGCCCGGACCCGCACCCTCGGCGGCACCGGCCTCGGCCTCGCGATCTCCCTGGAGGACGCCCGGCTGCACAACGGCTGGCTGCAGGCGTGGGGCGAGCCCGGCTCGGGGTCCCGCTTCCGGCTCACCCTGCCGCGGCACGCGGGCGAGTCGATCACGACCTCACCGCTCCCGCTCGCCCGACCGCAGGGCCAGTCGTGACGGCCCGCCTCGCGCCCCTCCTCGCCCTGCTCCTCGGGCTGACCGGCTGCGCGGGGCTCGCGTCCGACGGCGACGTCCAGGAGGGGATGGCGATCGAGGCGAGCGAGGCGCCGGCCATCGACTACGTCCCTCCTGCGCCGAATGCGGGCGCCGACCCGTCGTCGATCGTCCTCGGCTTCATCCGGGCCGGGGCCGCCTCGGACGGGACCTACGAGGTGGCCCGCCGCTACCTGACCGCGGAGGCGGGCAAGACGTGGTCGCCGGACCGGGCGGTCGCCGTCCTCGACGCCAGCGAGCCGCTCAAGGTCCGGCAGACCGCCACGGCGACGTGGCGGCTGACGAGCGGAGTGTCCGCGGTCGTCGACGGTGACGGTCGGTCCGAGCCGGCCGCCCCGCGCGCGACGACGTCGGTCGACCTGCGGCTGACCAAGGTCGCGGGGGAGTGGCGGATCGCCTCGGTGCCCGACACGATGGGCCGCTGGGTGTCGGCGACCGACTTCTCCCGGCTGTTCACCGCCCGGTCGGTGCACTTCCTGTCGCACAGCCGGACGAGCCTCGTGCCGGACGAGCGGTGGTTCCCGCGCGACCACCTCGCCACGCGGATCGCCGCCGCGCAGCTCGAACCCGTCCCGCCCTACCTGACCGGCGTCGCGACGACCCTCGCCCCGTCCGGCGCGCGGCTCGGCAACCCCGGCGTCACCCTCCTCGACGGGACGGCCGTCGTCGACATCGCCGCCCCCGACCTCACGTCGGACACGATCTCGCGCCGTCAGCTGTGGGCCCAGTTCGCGACGACCCTGACCCAGCTCCCCGACGTCTCCCGTGTCCTGCTCCAGTACGAGGGCACGACGATCGACTTCTCCGGGCGACCCGACGGTGGTCTGGCGGCCGGTGATCTCGGGCTGCCAGTCCTCCCGATCGCGCTCACGACGTTCCCGGTGCTGCGGTCCGGGACGAGCGTCGTCCAGGTCGACGCGCAGCGCGTCCTCGACGTCATCGGGGTCCACGCCGAGAGCATCGTCCGCCGCACCTACCCGGCCATCGTCCCCACGTTCACCCGTCTCGCGCTGAGCAGCGACGGTGCCGAGATCGCCGGCGTCAAGGTCGGCGCGGTGCAGATCTCCCGCTGGAGGAACAACATCCAGTACGACGTCCCCCTGACCGCGACCCAGGTCGGGCGACCGGCCTACGACTCGCTCGGCTACCTCTGGTTCGGCGGCGTCGGGTCGAGCGGGGGCCACCAGACCCGGCTCTGGTGGGTCGACACGGCGGCCGACCCCGCCGACAAGACCGCCCCGCGCGCCCAGCGCGTCCAGGCGTCGTGGCTCGACGTCCGCGTCGTGGTGACCGCCAAGCTGTCGCCCGAGGGCGACCGGATCGCCGTCGCCTCGACGAATGCCGCGGGCGGCGACCCGCAGGTCCACCTCGCCGGCGTCGTCCGCGAGCCCTCCGGCGCGCCCGTGTCGCTCACCGCGCCCGTCCGTCTCGGCGCCCGGCTCGACCGGGTCCTCGACCTCACCTGGCTCGACCCGGTGACCCTCGGGGTCCTCGGCGGTCAGGCCGGCGAGACCCGGCCATGGGTCCTCTCGCTCAACGGCATGCTCCGCGCCCTGAGCGACTCGCCCGACCTCGTCGCGATGACGACCCTGAGCGGCGAACGCGACGCCGTCGTCGTCTCCTCGACCGGCGAGGCGCGGATCCGCGCAGGGAACCAGTGGATCCGCTTCGCGAAGGCGAGCGACCTGGCGGTCGCGGGCGGCTGAGCTCGCGGTCGCCGGCCGCCGTTGTCCACAGGCGCAGCCGTGGAGGCGCGCGCGAACCTCGTGCGTCGAGCAGGATCGGAGAATGCCGACCGCCGAGCCGTCCGTCCTCGCGGCCCTGCTCGACCTCGTCCTCCCGGCCGAGTGCGCGGGGTGCGGGCGGCCTCGGGCGCCGCTCTGCCGGGGCTGCGCGTCACGGCTGCTCGCCGAGCTCGCGGTCTCCGGACCACCGGCCGACCACCGTCCCGTGCCGACGCCCGAGGGCTTCCCGCGGACGGTCGCGAGCGGCATTCACGAGGGCCTGCTCGCGGCGGTCGTCGTGGCCTTCAAGGACGGCGAGCGCGCGGACCTGGCCCGCGTCCTCGGACCGATCCTCGCCGCCGCCGTGGTCGCCGCGGCCCCGTCCGGCACGGTCGCGCTCGTCCCCGTCCCCAGCGCGCGAGCCGCGGTCCGGCGGCGCGGCCGTCGACCGACCGTCGAGGTCGCGAGGGCGGCCGCGGACGTCCTCGGACCGCGCGCCGGGGTCGTCGAGGCGCTCGGTCACCGGAGGGCACCGGACGACCAGGCGGGGCTCGGGCGAGCCGCCCGGCTGCGCAACCTCGAGGGCACCATGTCGCTCCGCCGGAGGACCGTCGACGCCGACCGGATCGTCCTCCTCGACGACGTCGTGACGTCCGGCGCGACGCTCACCGAGGCCGCCCACGCCCTCGGGCCGCTCGGCCTGCCGGTGGTCGCCGCCGTCGTCGCGGCCCGCCGGAGAGGCACGCGTCGGCCCACCCGGGAGGGCGGGGCCGTTCCCTTGCCGCCCCCGTCGGGGTGGTCTACCGTCAGGTCATGGAGCCCCTTGCGTCGCGACTCGCGCGGCGGTGGGGCCCTGCCTCCCAGGGGGGTGGTGCGGGGACGAGCTGACCCGTCGGCCTGACCAGCCGAGACAGGACACCACCACCACTGCGCAGGAGGACCCCTTGGACATCGCCGTGACCGGACGACACGTGAACGTCTCCGATCGATTCCGGGCCCACATCGAGGACAAGCTGACCAAGCTGCCTTCGCTCGCACCCCGCATCCAGCGGGTGGACGTGCTCCTCACCCATGAGCCCAACCCACGCCAGGCCAAGGCCAGCGAGCGCGTCGAGATCACCTGCCGCATGCGCGGCCCGGTCATCCGCGCCGAGGCGTGCTCGGACGACAAGTACGCCGCCCTCGACATGGCGCTGGAAAAACTCATGGAGCGGCTCCGCCGGGCCGGCGACCGCCGCCGGGTCCACCGGGGCCGGCGCTCCCCGGAGTCGGTCCACAACGCGACGGCCCGCAGCGAGCCCCTGACCGGCCCGGTGCCCGGCGAGGCGACGCAGGAGCCGGACGCCTCGGCCGACGGCTTCGCCGACTCGCCGATCCAGGTGCGCGAGAAGGTCCACTCGAGCCGTCCGATGAGCCTGGAGGAGGCGCTCCAGGAGATGGAGCTCGTCGGGCACGACTTCTACCTCTTCCACGACTCCGACACCGACCGGCCGAGTGTCGTCTACCGACGGCGCGGCTGGTCCTACGGCGTCATCCACCTCGTCCGCTCCGAGGAGGGTGAGGCGGACCTGTCCGCCGAGTCCGCCTGACCCGCGCGCAGTCGTCAGCCCGCGTCGCCGGGCCCCTTGACGGGCGCCACGACGCGGGTCGGGAATGGGCCCTGTTGGTGTGTCGGTCGCTGGTGGAATGATGGCTCCCGTGGGTGAACCCGTGACCGAGCAGGACCGCATTCGCGTCCTTGTCGCGGATGACCACGTCCTGTACCGGCGCGGACTGCAGATGGTGCTCGGCTTCGAGCCGCGCATCGAGATCGTCGGCGAGGCCAGCGACGGCATGGAGGCGGCCCGGCTCGCGGCCGAGCTCCAGCCCGACGTCGTCCTCCTCGACGTCTTCATGCCCCGCCAGACCGGCATCGAGGCGTGTGTCGAGATCCGCGAGAGCGTCCCCCACGCGCGGATCCTCATGCTGACGATGTCCGACGAGGAGCGCGACCTCTTCGGCGCGATCGGCGCGGGTGCCCACGGCTACGTCCTCAAGGACGTCCCGGCGGAGGAGGTCGCGGCGGCGATCCTCGCCGTCCACGCGGGCGAGTCGCTCATCCCGCAGACGCTCGCGCCGCGGCTGCTCGCCGAGTTCGCCGCGCTGACCCGCCAGAGCAACAACCCGGCCCTGCCGCACCTCACCTCCCGTGAGCTCGAGGTGCTCGGCCTCCTCGCGCAGGGCAAGAGCAACAAGGAGATCGCGCGCCGCCTCGTCATCTCCGAGAACACCGTCAAGAACCACGTCCGCAACATCCTCGACAAGCTCCAGCTGCACAGTCGCACCGAGGCCGCCCTCTACGCGATGCGCGAGCGGCTCGTCGAGGGGTCGTGACGGAGCCGGTCCGGCTCACCCAGCCTCAGGCGCGGCGAGTCGCCCTGGCAGCACAGGGGTTCGGCCGACCTCGCCCACCCGCCGGCGCCGTCACCGCGCGCGACCTCCGCCGGGTCGTCGACACCGTCGGCATCGTCCAGATCGACAGCGTCAACGTCGTCACCCGGAGCCAGTACCTCCCGTTCTTCTCGCGCCTCGGCGCCTACGACACGAGCCTGCTCGACGGTCTCCGCGACCGCGGGCCGCGGCACGTCGTCGAGTACTGGGCCCACGAGGCGAGCCTCGTCCCGCTCCGCACCTGGCCGCTCCTCGACTTCCGGATGCAGCGGGCGAATGCGGACAGCTGGGGTGGCATGCAGCGCGTCGCCCGCGACCACGGGGATGTCGTCGAGGCCGTCCTCGCCGAGGTGCGCCGGCGCGGTCCGCTCACCTCGCGCGAGGTCGAGGCGGCCCTGGAGCACGACCTGCCGCGCGAGCGCGACCAGTGGGGCTGGAACTGGTCACTCGTCAAGAACGCGCTCGAGCACCTCTTCTGGGCCGGCCGGATCACCTCGGCCGGGCGGACGAGCCAGTTCGAGCGGCGCTACGCCTCGCTCGAGCGGGTCTTCCCGCGGTCGCTGCACCCTCTCGTCCAAGAGGAGTCACGGCCGGTCCCGGACGCGGCATTCGTCGAGCTCGTGCGGATCTCGGCGCGCGCGCACGGCGTCGGCACCGAGCAGTGCCTGCGCGACTACTTCCGTCTCAGCCCCGAG
This sequence comes from uncultured Actinomycetota bacterium, assembly GCA_963752365.1. GTDB lineage: Bacteria > Actinomycetota > Actinomycetes > Actinomycetales > Dermatophilaceae > CAVVXY01. The sequence continues at coordinate 344,128 of CAVVXY010000007.1, read as the reverse complement.
CAGGCGCGGCCGGCGATCACCGCTCTCGTCGCGGCGGGCGAGCTCCTCCCGGCGACGATCGAGGGCTGGCGGCGTCCTGCATTCCTCCATCGCGACGCGCGGCGGCCGCGACGCGTCGAGGCGACGGCCCTGCTCAGCCCGTTCGACAGCCTCATCTGGCAGCGCGACCGGACGCGCGCCCTCTTCGGGTTCGACTACCGGCTCGAGATCTACACGCCCGCCGAGCAGCGGGTCCACGGCTACTACGTGCTGCCGTTCCTCTGGGGCGAGGAGCTCGTCGCGCGCTGCGACCTCAAGGCCGACCGGGCGTCCGGGGTGCTCCGGGTCCAGCAGGTGACGTGGGAGCCGGGGGCGCCGGAGGGGGCGCGGTCGGCGCTGGGCGACGAGCTGGACCGGATGGCCGGCTGGCTCGGCCTCGGCGGGGGAGTGGCGTACACCTGAGTCGAGAGGTCACGACCCGCCGCACGTCGTGCGGCGGGTCGTGACCTCTCGACGGGGGTCAGCGGGTCGAGCGGAGCAGCTCCCAGTGGAAGGCGTGCGCGTGCTCACCGTTGGGCAGCAGGTCGGTCTCGTGCTCGACGCCCCAGCGGAGGAAGCCGAGCCGCTCGAGCACGGCATTGGAGGCGAGGTTGTCGCCGGCCGTCACGGCGGTCAGCCGGGTGAGACCGAGCCCGCCCTCGGCCCGCGGCGCGAACGCGTGCTCGATGGCGAGCTCGCCGGCCATCGTCGCCGCCCCGCGGCCCCGGGCCGAGGGGAAGAGGAAGTAGCCGAGCTCGGCCCCGAAGTCGCCCATCGGGCCGGGGTTGTCGAAGACGAGGCAGGCGCCGAGCGGTTGGTCGGTCGCGGCGTCGGCGATGCACCACACGATCCCCGTCCCGTCCGCCGACCGCTCGCGGCGGACGAGCAGCCAGTGGTCGAAGGTCAGGTCGTCCGGCGCCGCCCCCGCGGGCATGTGGTGGGTCGGGCCGTCGAGCGGCTCGGACCAGTCGGCGTCGTCGTCGCGCCACGGCCGGAGCCGGATGCCCTCGCCCTCGAGGACCGGCACGTCGAGCCACCGCGTCTGCGGGACCATCGGCACGCGCGGCGCGAGGGAGGCGACCCAGTGGTCGCGCGCCTCGAGCCGCCCGTCCGGCGTCGGGTAGGCCGGGCCCGCCATCCGCGGGATCGTCCCGTGCTGCACGAAGCCGGTCGCCCAGGCGACCCGACGGGAGGCGAAGTTGCCGACGACGGCGCCCCAGTGGACCCGTTCGATCGGCCCGTCGCCGAGGCCTTCGACGAATGCGTGCTGGCAGGCGAGGCGCACGGCCCGCGCCATGAGCCCCTCGCCGCGAGCGTCTGGATGGAGGCCGAAGCCGATGTCGGCGACCCGGGCGGCACGCGGCCGGAGGTCGACGGTCCCGGCGTAGCGCGGTGCATTCTCACCCTCGGGGGTCCACTCGATCGCCCAGTGCCTCGTGCCGGTCGGCGACTCCCAGCCCTCCTTGATCGCCTTGAGCCGGCGGAGCGCGTCGGCCTTGCGGTAGGGGCGGGGGACCGACGTCCAGCGGACCATCTCCGGGTCGCTCGTCTGCTCGACGATCGCGTCGACGTCGGACCGGCGGTGGGCCCGCAGCGTGACGACACCATCGGAGAGGACGGGCACGCAGCGCGGGAACGGCGCCGACGGCTGGTCCGTTGGGTGCGAGGAGGCCATGGGGTCAGCGTGCCACCCACGGGGCTCCGCCCCCGTCCCCCCGACGACCCTCCCGGCCTCGACTACCCTTGGCAGGTCCCCCGCGGGACGCCACGACCACACGTCAAGACTCCCAGGAGTGCACCATCGTGCCCAAGATCGTCGAGCGGCTGCTGCGCGCCGGTGAAGGCCGCGTCATCAAGAGGCTCGAGGCCATCGCCGCGCAGGTCGGTGCCCTCGAGGAGGACTTCGAGAAGCTCTCCGACGAGGAGCTCCGCGGCGAGACCGCCCGCTTCCGGACCCGCCTCGAGGAGGGCGAGACGATCGACGACCTGCTGCCCGAGGCATTCGCCGCCGTCCGCGAGGCGAGCAAGCGGACACTGGGCAAGCGGCACTTCGACGTCCAGATCATGGGCGGGGCCGCGCTCCACATGGGCAACGTCGCCGAGATGAAGACCGGTGAGGGCAAGACCCTCGTCGCGACCCTGCCGTCCTACCTGAATGCGTTGTCCGGCAAGGGCGTCCACGTCATCACCGTCAACGACTTCCTCGCGTCCTACCAGGCCGAGCTCATGGGCCGCATCCACCGCGCGCTCGGGCTCGAGACCGGCTGCATCCTCGCCGGCCAGACCCCGGACGAGCGGCGCGTCGAGTACGCCAAGGACATCACCTACGGCACCAACAACGAGTTCGGCTTCGACTACCTCCGCGACAACATGGCGTGGAGCACCGCCGAGCTCGTCCAGCGCGGCCACCACTTCTGCATCGTCGACGAGGTGGACTCGATCCTCATCGACGAGGCCCGCACGCCGCTCATCATCAGCGGCCCGGCGGACCAGCCGACGAAGTGGTACGTCGAGTTCGCCAAGATCGCGGCCCGCCTCAAGCGCGGCGAGGCCGGCGACCACATGCGCGGCATCGAGCCGTGGGGCGACTACGAGGTCGACGAGAAGAAGAAGACCGTCGGCGTCCTCGAGGACGGCATCGCCAAGGTCGAGGACCTCCTCGGAATCGACAACCTCTACGAGTCGGCCAACACCCCCCTCATCGGCTACCTGAACAACGCGATCAAGGTCAAGGAGCTCTTCCACCGCGACAAGGACTACGTCGTCATGGACGGCGAGATCCTCATCGTCGACGAGCACACCGGCCGCATCCTCAAGGGCCGCCGCTACAACGAGGGCATGCACCAGGCGATCGAGGCCAAGGAGGGGGTCGAGATCCAGAACGAGAACCAGACCCTCGCCACGATCACCCTCCAGAACTACTTCCGCATGTACGACAAGCTCTCCGGGATGACCGGTACGGCGATGACCGAGGCCGCGGAGCTGCATTCGATCTACAAGCTCGGTGTCGTCCCGATCAAGACCAACCGGCCGATGGTCCGCGCGGACCAGTCCGACCTCGTCTACCGGACCGAGGAGGCCAAGTACCGCGCCGTCGTCGACGACATCGCCGAGCGGCACGACCGCGGCCAGCCGATCCTCGTCGGCACCGTCTCGGTCGAGAAGTCCGAGTACCTCTCCGACCAGCTCCGCCGGCGCGGCATCACCCACGACGTCCTCAACGCCAAGCAGCACGAGCGCGAGGCCTACATCGTCGCCGAGGCGGGCCGCAAGGGCGCCGTCACCGTCGCGACCAACATGGCCGGCCGCGGCACCGACATCATGCTCGGTGGCAACCCCGAGTTCCGTGCCGTCGCCGAGCTCAAGTCCCGGGGTCTGGACCCGCACGACACCCCGGAGGACTACGAGGCGGCCTGGGACGACGCCTTCGCCAAGGCCGAGGAGGCGGTCGCCGCCGAGCACGAGAGCGTCGTCGACCTCGGCGGTCTCTACGTCCTCGGCACCGAGCGGCACGAGAGCCGCCGGATCGACAACCAGCTCCGCGGCCGCTCCGGCCGCCAGGGCGACCCGGGGGAGTCCCGCTTCTACCTCTCCCTGCAGGACCACCTCATGCGGCTGTTCAACGCCGGCATGATCGACCGGGTCATGGGCTCGGCGGGCATGGACGAGGCGCCGATCGAGTCCAAGCTCGTCTCGCGCTCGATCCAGTCCGCCCAGACCCAGGTCGAGGCGCAGAACTTCGAGATCCGCAAGAACGTCCTCAAGTACGACGACGTCCTCAACCGGCAGCGGCAGGTCATCTACGAGAACCGCCGGCGGGTCCTCGAGGGCGAGGACGTCCACGAGCAGATGCGCTACTTCGTCAACGACGTCGTCGGCGGCTACGTCGACGCCGAGGCGGCGGCGGGCTTCTCCGACGAGTGGAACCTCGACCGCCTCTGGACGGCCCTCGGCTCGCTCTACCCGGTGTCCCTCGACCAGGCCGAGGTCGTCAAGGCCGCCGGGGGCATCAACGCGCTGAATGCCGACCTGCTCCGCGAGGAGCTCCTCTCCGACGCGCACCACGCCTACGACCAGCGCGAGGAGACCCTCGGCTCGGAGGTCATGCGCGAGGTGGAGCGGCGCGTCCTGCTCTCGGTCCTCGACCGCAAGTGGCGCGAGCACCTCTACGAGATGGACTACCTCCAGGAGGGCATCGGCCTGCGGGCGATGGCCCAGCGCGACCCGCTCGTCGAGTACCAGCGTGAGGGCTTCCAGCTCTGGGAGGCGATGAACGAGTCGGTCAAGGAGGAGGCCGTCGGCCTCGTCTTCCACGTCGACGTCGAGGTCGACCAGCCGCAGGCCGCCCCGGCCCCCGAGCCGGTCCACGTCTCCGACATGTTCGGCGGGCTCGCGGGCTCCGACGAGGCGGCCGAGACGCACGTGGGGGAGGAGGCCCCGGCGCAGGTGGCCGCGGACCCCGAGCCCCTCGCGGGCGAGGCCGAGCACGAGCCGGTCGCGGTGGCCGCAGCGCCTGCGGCGGCCGCGCCTGCGCCTGCGGCGGCCGCGCCGCGTCCGCGGGTCCGGCGGGAGACGGCGCCCGACCGCACATCAAGGCTCCCGGGCTCGACCGTCCGAGCCGTCCCGCGCAGCTGCACTACACCGCGCCGAGCGACGACGGTGGCGTCGAGGAGCGCGACGTCGTCGGGGGCCGCGAGGTGAGCGCCGAGGACCTCGCCGGCACCGCGCGCAACGCGCCGTGCCCCTGCGGCTCGGGCAAGAAGTTCAAGATGTGCCACGGCCGCTGACGCGGCCCGCGTCGGGACCCGGACGCGTCCGGCCGGATCGGTCACCTGCATGCCTGTGCGTGAGGTCGACGGAAGTTTCCGTCGACCTCACGCACAGGCGTGGACGTCGGCGCGCCGGCGCCCGCCGGTGAGCGGCGCACCGCCGCGCCGCGGCTGCTCAGAGCATTCGCCACGCCGTGACGCGCCAGCGTCCGTCGAAGCCGGTGAGCTGGAGGGCGACGGCGCGGGCGCGTCGGCCGTCGTCGAGCACGGCGGCGACCTCGGCGACGCCGTCGCGCGGAATGTCGCAGCGGACCGACCGCAGCACCGTCCGCCGGGCCGGACCGCGCCGCAGCCGGTCGCGTCCCGCCGTGAGCGAGGCGACCCGCGTGACCTGGGCGTGGACCTCGGGCGTCGTCCAGCGGACGACCTGCGCCGGGGACCTGATGCCCGCGACGACCTCGGCGATCGCCTGGGCGATGCGTCCGCCCCACTCCCTCGGGTCGGGCAGCTCGCTCGTCGGCGTCACCCGCGAGGCGAAGTCGTCGTAGGTCTCGTGGATCGCGGCGACCGCGGCACGGGTGTCGCGGCGGAAGTCGACGGCGAGTGCCCCCTGGACGAATGCGGGGTCGTCCGTGGCCGCGAGGAGCTCCTCGTAGGACGCGTGCGTCTCCGGCTGCAGCGGCGCGGGGGTGCGCCGGACGCGGAGCGGTGCGACCTCCGTCCGGGGCGGGGTGAGGGTGCGGTCCATGTCAGCGTCCTTCGTGGGGTGCCGTCGGGTCGGGGGCCGTCAGGTGGCCGACGGGTGCGGCGGTCGCGGTCGTCGGCCGGGAGAGCACCTGGCCGGGGAGGATGAGGTCGGGGTCGTCGCCGATGACGTCGCGGTTCGCGGCGTACCAGCGGGGCCACTCGCGCGCGACCTCGAGGTCGGTCGCGTCCGGGCCCAGCGCCCGTCCGACGATGTCCCAGAGCGTGTCTCCGCGGTGGACGACGACGCCCGCCGGTGCCGCGACCCGGGATCCGGTGAGCAGGTCGGGGGCGAGCTGCGGACGGACGGCCGGTCGTGCGGCGCGGAAGAGCGGGTCGGGGGCCGCGAGGGCCGGTGCCTCGGCGGTCGTCCGGCCCGAGCCGGTCAGTGGGTCCGCCGCGGGGAGCGCGCCGGCCACCGGCTGCACGGCGACGGCCCGGGGCCGGACCTCGGCCAGGCCGGTCGACGGGAGCGCCATCGTCCCGACCGTGGCACCGAGGAGGATCCCGCTCACGTGCCGGAGGGCGCGCGGGGTCAGCTGAGCGTCCGCCCAGCCGGCGGCCCACCCGAGCACCCCGGGGAGCCGGGTCAGCACGGCGAGGGCGGTCGAGCCGAGGAGCCCGGCGACGAGCGCGAGGGCGGAGAGCCCGGCCAGGGCCGCGAGCACGTCGGCGAGGGCCGCCGGGCCCGGCGCGGCGACGGCCGCGAGACGGTCACGGGTCGCGGCGACGAGGGTCACCCCCAGGAGGAGGAGCGCGCCGATGACACCGGCGACGCGGGTCGTGCTGAGCACGGCATTCAGTCGTTTGGTGTCGTTTGGCGCTGTTTGCATGACGACGACGATACTTGATGTCCGCGGATCCGCAAGACGGGCCGCCGTAGGATCACCGCATGGACCCGTCCTGGGAGGGGCTGTTCGCCGACCTCGAGGCACAGTTCGACGCCCAGGAGCGACTCGAGCACGACGCCGAGGTCGCCGACCGGACCCGCCGCGAGCGGGCGCTCGTCGACCTGCATTCGCGCCTCGTCGGGCACGTCGGGCAGCGGCTCGCGGGCCGCCTCGTCACCGGGTCACGCCTCGAGGGCGAGCTCGCCGACGTCGGCGATGGCTGGGTCCTCCTCGGCGGGGCGGTCCTGCCGCTCGACGCGGTGGTCGCCTGGTCCGGCCTCTCCCTGCGACCCCGGGACGCGACGTCCGCCCGCCGCTTCGGGCTCGGTCACGTGCTCCGAGGTCTGGCCCGCGACCGGGCCGTCGTGCGGGTCCTCGACCGGTCCGGAAGCACCTCGACGGGCACGATCGACCGGGTCGGCGCCGACCACGTCGACCTCGCCGAGCACCCCGCGGACGAACCTCGCCGCAGCGCCATCGTCCGGTCCGTCCTGAGCATCCCCTTCGCGGCGCTCGTCTCGATCCGCCGCTGAGCCGCCCCGCGCCTCAGACGTCGCGCGCCTCGACCTGCTCGCGGGTCCGCGCGTACATCCGCTGGATGTAGGCCTCGAGCTCGATCGCCTCGACGCGCCACTGCTTGCGGCCCCCGACCTGGATCGCCGGCAGGTCGCCGGAGCGCACGAGGGCATAGGTCTGCGCCGCGGAGATGTCGAGGATCTCGGCGACGTCGGACAGCTGCAGGAAGCGCTTGTCCGCCACGGGGTCTCCTCAGGTGTCGGCGAATGCGGGACGGCAGCATTCTCCCGTACTCGCGCCGTCGACGTGCGCAGGCATCCACAGCCTGTGGATGCTCACCGTGCGCATTCGCGCCGCATTCGCCATCATGGGCACCGTCAGTGCGTCAGACCGAGGGGGAGCACGACGATGACCGACCTGCCCGACCGACCCGTCCAGCGGCTGCGCAAGCCGTCGTGGCGGGACAGCCGGCTCATCGCCGGCGTCCTGCTCGTGCTCGCCGCCACCGTGCTCGGCTCGCTCGTCGTGGCGCGTGCCGACGACCGCGTGCCGGTCTACGTCGCCTCCGACACGCTCCTGCCCGGCGACCGGCTGTCCGCCGACCGGCTCGAGCGGCGCGAGGTGCAGCTCGACGACCCGATGCCCGCCTACCTCCGCGCCGACCGCGCCGTGCCGTCGGGGAGCTTCCTCGCCCGGGAGGTCAGGCGGGGCGAGCTCGTCCCGATGTCGGCGCTCGTCCCCGAGACGGCCGTCCAGGTCCAGACGGTCACCCTCCTCGTCGACGCGACGTCGGCCCGACCCCTCGTCAAGGGCTCGGTCATCGACGTCTACGCCAATGCGCACAAGCCCGGCGGCTCCGCCGACGAGTACGTCGGACCCAAGCTCCTGCTGCAGCGGGCCGTCGTCGCCGCGACGCCGGACGAGGGCGAGGGCTTCGGGGCGCGGTCCGACGCGCTGCCGGTCCGGGCGCTCGTGCCGACCGGCCAGGTCGCCGTCGTCATCGGCCACCTCGACGCCGGGTCGCGGATGACCGTCGTCCCGGTCGCCGGGTCGGACGTCAAGGGCGGGTCGTGACGGTCCGCATCCTCACCGGGCTCGACCACCGCGTCGAGGCCGGACTCGTCGAGGCGCTCGAGTCCGACCGCGACGTCATCGTCGTTCGGCGCTGCCCGGACGTCGCCGACCTTCTCGCGGCCGCCGCCGCCGGACTCGCCGACGTCGCCGTCGTCTCGGCGGGTCAGCGCTTCCTCGACCGCGAAGCGCTCGCGACCCTCGGCCGCGACGGCGTCGCGGTGGTCGGCGTGGCGCGTGACGAGTCCGACGACCGCATCCTGCGCCAGCTCGGCGTCGCCTTCGTCGTCCCCGCAGACGTCGACGCGGCCGTCCTGCGCGACGCCATCGCCGACGCCACCGGCTCGCTCGACCCGGCCGACGCACCGGACGACGACGAGGCCAATGCGGTTGTCGCGACCGAGGACTCCGACCGGGCCGGCGCCGTCCTCGCCGTCTGGGGACCGATCGGGTCACCGGGCCGCACGACGGTCGCCGTGGCCCTCGCCGCCCTTCTCGCCGCCGAGCACGAGGTCCTCCTCGTCGACGCCGACACGTGGGGCGCGAGCATCGCGCAGGCCCTCGCCGTCGTCGACGAGGCGCCCGGCCTCGTCGCGGCGGCCCGGGCGGCCGAGCAGGGCACCCTCGACCGGCCGACCCTCGCGCGGCTCGCGCCGCGGGCGCCGAGCGGCTTCCGCGTCCTCACCGGGCTCCCGCGGGCCGACCGCTGGCCGGAGGTGCGGGCGGCCGCATTCTCCGACGTCCTGCGGGTGGCGCGGACGATCGCCGACGTCGTCGTCGTCGACCTGGGCTTCGCGCTCGAGGACGACGAGGAGCTGAGCTACGACACGAGCGCCCCGCGGCGCAACGGCGTGACCCTGACCGCCCTGGAGGAGTGCCACGTCCTCCTCGCCGTCGGAGCCGCCGACCCGGTCGGCCTCCAGCGGCTCGTCCGCGGTGTGCAGGAGATCGCCGCGCGACCGGCCCCCGAGCCGGTCGTCGTCGTCAACAAGGTGCGCGACACGGCCGTCGGCGCCCGACCGGAGCGGACGATCGCCGACGCGCTCGCGCGCTTCTCCGGCCTGGACGACCTGCACTTCCTCCCGTGGGACCCGCAGGCGACCGATGCGGCCCTGCTCGCCGGGCAGCCGGCGACCCAGCCGCGGGGCAAGTCGCCGTTGCCGGGCGCGCTGGCCGCGCTGGCGCGCGCGCTCGAACCACGGCTCCGGGCGCACCTCGCGGACCGACCCGCGACGGTGGGCCTCCCCGCCTGAGCCGGGTCGCCTCAGGAAGACCTTGGACGTGCAGGCGCATGGAGGCGGGTCGCCGCCCTAGATTGACGACCGTGACCCGACGTCCCCTCGCCCTCGGGGCCCTGGCCGCCCTCGTCTCCCTCACCGCGTGCGGTGCCGGGAGTGGCGGGGGAGCGACGTCCACGACCTCGGCGACGAGCACGACGAATGCGTCCGCGACGACGACGGCCACCACGGCGTCGGACACGGCGACGGCTGGCGGGATCGACGAGACCCGCGCCGCCGCCATCGCCAAGGCCCATCTCCTCGGCGCGGCCGAGGTCAAGGCCCTCGGCCTCAAGGTCGTCGACCAGCCGAAGTTCGGCAACACCGGCACGTGGTGGTGGCACTGCTCCAACTTCCTGCCGAGCGACCCGAGCATCCGACAGACCGGCTTCGGCACGTGGGACGAGCCGGAGAGCGGAGCCCGGGTCCAGCACACGATCGCCGTCTACACCGACGCGGCGTCGGCCAGGACCGGCCTCGCGGAGGCCAAGCAGGACCTCGCCGCCTGCAAGCCGTTCGTCAAGGCGGGTCTCGACTACGCCAAGTTCCAGCTGGAGCCGTTGGCGGCCCTCAAGGGCACCGAGGCGGCCTTCGCGTGGTGCGAGAGCGTGACCGGCGCCCAGAGCTTCCAGCTGTGCAACGCCGCGGCGATCCACGGCAACGAGCTGACCTACGTCTGGGCGTCCGCCGGCGACAAGAAGACGGCCGAGGGGGCTGCGGGCGTCATGCTCGGACTGACGATCGCCAAGATCAACGGCTGACCGCTCTCGCCGTGGGCCCGGTCCATCTGGGACCATGACGCCCGTGGCCGACCGCTTGTCCCCGATCGACAGCTCCTTCCTCTCCCTCGAGGAGGGCAACACGCCGATGCACGTCGGCAACGTGCTCGTCTTCGACGCCCCGGACTCCGGCTTCGACCACGACGCCCTCGTCGGGCACATCGAGCAGCGGCTCGCCTATGTGCCGCGGTTCCGGCAGAAGGTCCGGCACGTCCCGGGCAACCTCGCGGCGCCGGTCTGGGTCGACGACCCCGCATTCGACATCACCTACCACGTCCGCCGGTCGGCCCTGCCCAAGCCGGGGACCGACGAGCAGCTCGAGGAGTTCGTCGCCCGGATCGCGCCGCGACCGCTCGACCGCAGCCGCCCGCTCTGGGAGGTCTATCTCGTCGAGGGGCTCGCCCAGGGACGCTTCGCGATCATCACCAAGACCCACAACGCCCTCGTCGACGGGCTGACCGCCCTCGACCTCGGGCAGGTCATCCTCGACGGCCAGCCGACCCCCGCCGACGACCACGTCATCCCGGACGGCTGGGTCGCGGACCGGGAGCCGTCCGACGGCGACCTCGTGACCGACGCCCTCCTGGAGATCGTCAAGAGCCCGACGCGGATCGTCGACACCGTCGGGAGCGGGATCGCCGACGTCCGGGCGACGACCCGGCGGGTCGCCGCGGGCGCGATGGAGGTGCTCGGCACCCTGGCCCGGGTCTCGACCCGACCGGCGCCGGTCTCACCGCTCAACGCCGAGGTCGGCGCGGCAAGGCGTTTCGTCATGGTCGGCACCGACCTCGAGGACTACCGGACCGTCCGCGGGCGGCTCATGAAGGGCCGCGCCGCGGAAGACGTGACGATCAACGACGTCGTCCTCGCGACCCTGGCCGGCGCCTTCCGGTCCTGGCTGCTCACGCGTGGCGAGTCGGTCAAGGGCGAGACGACGGTGCGCGCCATGGTCCCGATCAGTGTCGTCGACCAGAGCGACCGCGAGGGTCAGGTCGGCGGGGTGCGCGCGGCATTCGTCAACCTGCCCGTCGGCGAGCCCGGCCCCTCCATGCGGCTGCACCAGATCTCCTTCGCGATGCGCCAGGAGATGGAGAACGGGCAGGCGCTCGGCGCCGAGGCGATCCGCTCGCTCGGCGGCTTCGCGCCGCCCACCCTGCACACGGTGGGCGCCCGGCTCGGGCAGGTCGTCTCGCGGCGGCTCTACAACCTCGTCATCACCAACGTGCCCGGCCCCCAGTACCCGCTCTACGCCCTGGACGCGCGCCTGCTCGCGACCTACCCGGTCATGCCCCTCGGGGCCGGTCAGGCGCTCGCGATCGGGCTCACGTCCTACGACGGCGGGGTCTACTACGGCCTCAACTGCGACCGCGACTCGATGCCCGACGCCGACGTCCTCGGGCAGAGCATCGTCGACTCGCTCGCCGAGCTGCTCGCCGCCAAGCGGCCGGGCAGGCGGTGACCGTGCCCGTCGTGCGTGTCTACCTGCCGCTCGGCACCTCCGCGCTCGAGACGATGCGCACGACCGGGGAGCTGACGGGGCAGCGGCTGCGGGCGTATGCCGTGACGCCCGGCCTCGCCGACGGCCTCCCGGGAGCTGGGGAGGAGGAGCTGGAGTACGCCGCGCTGAGCGACGCGAGCGACGCTGCCCGTGCGCTGCGCGACCCGGGGCAGACGCACCGCGTCATCGCCGCCGCCGACGTCGACGAGGCATTCGTCCTCGAGCCGGAGGACGGAGACGGCGACGTCCCCGCGCGACGCGACGTCCGCGGACCGGTCTCGCTGCGGCGGGTCGCGTCCTTCCACGTCGACGAGGCGCCCGCCGACGACGCGGACCTGCTCTGGTACGACGCGACCGAGGTCGACGAGGTCCTGCGCCTGAGCCGCGCCTGAGGGGAGCGGCGGCCATCCGCCGCTCGTGACACGATGGGCGGACCCCTGCCCGCGACCCCACAAGGAGTGCGCTGTCCATGGACGCCGTGACCTCGGTACCGACCCCCACCAACGAGACCGTCCTCGACTACGCGCCCGGCAGCCCCGAGCGCGCCCGCCTCGAGGTCGCGCTCGCCGAGCTCGGCGGGACCGCCCGCGAGCTGCCCCACACGATCGGCGGTCACCAGGTCGTCGGCAGCGGGAAGGCATTCGAGGTCACCCAGCCGCACGCGCACCGCAAGGTCCTCGGGACCCTGCGCAACGCGACGGTCAAGGACGCCGAGGCCGCCGTCGCCGCGGCCACCGCGGCCGCCCCGATGTGGCGCGCGCTCTCCTTCGACGACCGGGCCGCGATCCTGCTCAAGGCCGCCGACCTGCTCGCCGGCCCGTGGCGCGCGACGCTGAACGCCGCGACGATGCTCGGCCAGTCCAAGACCGCCTACCAGGCCGAGATCGACGCGGCCTGCGAGCTCATCGACTTCTGGCGGCTCAACGTCCACTTCGCGCGGCAGATCCTCGCCGAGCAGCCGCCGCTCAACTCCCCGGGCGTGTGGAACCGCACCGACCACCGCCCGCTCGAGGGCTTCGTCTACGCGATCACGCCGTTCAACTTCACCGCGATCGCCGGCAACCTGCCGACGGCTCCGGCCCTCATGGGCAACACCGTGGTCTGGAAGCCGTCGCCGACGCAGGCGCTCGCCGCGACCCTGACGATGGAGCTCCTCGAGGCCGCAGGCATGCCGCCCGGCGTCATCAACCTCGTCCACGGTGACGGCCTCGACGTGAGCCGGGTGGCGCTCGCCGACCCCGACCTCGCCGGCATCCACTTCACCGGCTCGACGCCGACCTTCCAGCACCTGTGGCAGGAGGTCGGGGCCAACCTCCCGCGCTACCGCACCTACCCACGCCTCGTCGGGGAGACCGGCGGCAAGGACTTCATCCTCGCGCACCCGAGCGCGGACCCCGACGTCCTGCGGACCGCGATGATCCGCGGCGCCTTCGAGTTCCAGGGCCAGAAGTGCTCGGCCGCCTCACGCGCCTACGTGCCGCGCTCGCTGTGGAAGCAGATCAAGGCCGATCTCGCCTCGATCACCGAGGGCCTGACCCAGGGCGACGTCACCGACCTGGGCAACTTCATGGGCGCGGTCATCGACGACCGGGCATTCGCCAAGCACTCCGCGGCGATCGACCGGGCCCACGCGACCGCCGGCGTGGAGGTCGTCGCCGGCGGCACCTACGACGGGAGCGAGGGCTGGTTCGTCCGGCCGACGGTCCTGCAGATCGACGACCCGACGGACGAGTCGTTCCGGACGGAGTACTTCGGGCCGATCCTCTCGGTCCACGTCTACCCGGACCGGTCCTACGACAAGGTGCTCGACCAGATGGAGTCGTTCGCGCCGTTCGGGCTCACGGGGTCGATCATCAGCCAGGACCGACGGGTCATCGCCGACGCGACCGAGCGCCTGCGCTTCGCGGCCGGCAACTTCTACGTCAACGACAAGCCGACCGGCGCCGTCGTCGGCCAGCAGCCGTTCGGCGGTGGTCGCGCGTCGGGGACCAACGACAAGGCCGGCGCCGCGCAGAACCTCCTGCGCTGGACCTCGCCGCGGTCGATCAAGGAGACGTTCGTGCCGCCGACGCACCACGCCTACCCGCACATGGGGCTCTAGCCGGGCCCTCTCAGAGGCGCGCGCGAATGAGGTCGAGCTCGGCCGTGATGGCCTCCTCGAGCGCAGGGGCGGCCGCGTCCTCGATCCGGCCCCCGAGGAAGGGCACCTTCGCGACGAGCTCGCCGTCGATCGTCTGGACGGTGCCGCCGCCGCTGGGGACGAGCCCGAGAGTCCCCGTCATCGTCACTGGCGCGCCCCGGACGACCATGGTGAACCGCCCCTTCCGCGAGCCGTCGGCGGCAGCGGGCCCCCAGTCGTGGACCTCCTCGATCGCGAGGGTGTCGCCGATGGCCGAGCGGGCGATGCTCGGGAGCCCGTCGGCGGACAGCAGCCGCGTCGACCGGACCTGCGCGGTGTCGCCGTCCGTCGTCACGCTCGCATCGGAGCCGGGCAGGGTGCCCTGCTGGGCCTTGTCGTCCTGGAACGCCTCGTCGCTGATGATCGCGAAGACCTCGGCGGGCGAGGCGGGCAGCTCGGTGTGGCGGCTGATCTTCTTCATGGCACCCACCGTATTGCGTCCCCGGAGTCGAATGCGGTCAGCCGCGGCACGCGGCGGCGACACCCTCGGCCACCGTCGGGTCCAGGGCGGCGAGGAGCGCGGCGACGGCGGTCGCGCTCCGGGTCCGGAGGGCCGCGTGCTCGGCGTCGAGGGCCTCCCGGGTCGTCTCGAGGCGGAGCTCGGCGGCCGGGTCCGCGACGGCGCGCAGGCCCGGCCTGTGGTGGACCCCGACGTCGTCGACGAGCAGCCCGGCGACGCTGGCCCGTGAGCGGACCCGCCGCAGGGCCGCCTCGACCTCGGCGGTCTCGGTCGCCAGCGTCTGGAAGGCGGTGCTCGCCCGCTCGAGCTCGACGGCGAGCCGGCTGCTGCCCTCGGTCAGGGTCCGGAGCCGTCGCCGCGCGGCGAGCGACGCCGGTCCCGTCCACGTGTCCGCGAGCCCGGAGGACGCCGTCCCGACGTCCCGGCCGTCGAGCCGCAGCCGGTCCGCGAGCCGGCCGAGCAGACCCCCGGTGACCGAGGCCGCCCCGCCGTCGGGCTCACTCGGCATGCTCGGTCACCATGCCGGTCACCTCGACGTCGGCGCGGTCGTGGTCGGCGCCGACCCGGCGGAGGGCAGAGCCGATGTCGCGGGCCGACTCGCCGATCGCCCGCGTCGCGTCGACGATCCCGTCGAGCCAGGCGAGGACCGTCTCCTCGGCGGCCCGGTCACCGAGGACGAGGTGCGCGGTCAGCAGGTCGTCGTCGGCGTCCTGCAGGTCCTCCCGGAGCCGGACGAGGGCTCCGGCCGTCGCGGCCAGGGCCTCGGGGTCGACCCGGTGGAGGGGCATCACCCCACTCTAGGCAGCGCGGCGCGGACGGCGCAGATCTCGTGCACAGGCCGGCGGCTCGCGACAATGGCCGCGTGACCGCACCCGACCTCGGCGACGCCGCCCTCTCCCTCGCGGGGGAGCTCGTCGCGGTCGACAGCACGAACCCCGGCCTCGCAGCCGGGGCCCCGGGCGAGCGAGCGGTCGTCGACCACCTCCGACGGCGGCTCGAGGGGTCGGGGTTCGTCTGCGAGGTCGTCCAGGCCGCGGTCCCGGACCGTCCGAGCCTGCTCGCCCGACCCCCGGCCGGTCGCTGTGACGGCCCGACGGTCATCCTCAACGGTCATCTCGACACCGTCCCTGCAGGCGGGATGGCCGACGCATTCGACCCGCGCATCGTCGACGGACGCCTCCTCGGCCGCGGGTCCGCCGACATGAAGTCCGGTCTCGCCGGTCTCGTCGTCGCCGCCGAGGCGCTGCTCGCCGCCGACGCGCCGGTCCGGCCCGTCCTCGCCCTCGTCGCCGACGAGGAGGACGCCAGCCTCGGGAGCGAGGCGGTCATCGACGCGCTGCCGCGGCTCGGCATCCGCCCGGAATGCTGCCTCGTCGCCGAGCCGACCCACCTCGCCCTCGCGTCGTCGCTGCGGGGGTTCGCGGTCGTCGAGGTCGCCTTCGCCGGGTCCGCGGCGCACAGCAGCCAACCCGAGCTCGGGGTGAATGCCGCGACCCACCTCGGCCGCTTCCTCGCCGCCGTCGAAGGCAGGGGTGCGGAGATCGCCCGCAGCGGCGGGTCGCTCATGGTGACCCTTGCGCGGGCCGGGACCTCGGCGTTCGTCCTGCCGGCGTCGGCCTCGTGCACCGTCGAACGCCGTACCGTCCCCGGGGAGCGGGCCGCAGCGGCGCTCGCCGAGGTCGAGGAGCTCATCGCCGGGCTGCGGCGCGCCGACCCGTCCGTCGAGGCGACCGCCCGCCTCGTCGCGCACCGCGAGGCATGGTCGCTCGAGCCGCGGGGCCCGGCCCGCGACCTCGCCGACCGGCTCGGGTCTGCCCTCGGGACGCGGGCCGACTTCGACGCGCCGTACTGGATGGAGGCGACCCTCTGGGAGGCCGTCTGCCCGACCCTCGTCTGCGGGCCGAGCGGCGGCGGCCTGCACGCCGACGACGAGTGGGTCGACGTCGCCGAGCTCAGGGCCTTCGCCACCGCCCTCCCCGGTGCGCTCGCGGGCGGTCCCCGTGCCCACTGACCCTCGGGGGCTCCGCGGCGAGGCGCCCCTGCTCGACGCGTGGCTGCGCTTCCACGAGGAGCCGCCGACGCCCTTCACGATCCCCGGCCACAAGCAGCGACCCGACCTCGTCGGGGACGTCGTGGTGGGCGACGTCCCGCTCCATGCCGGGCTCGACACGATGAAGCAGTCGGGCGGACTCCTCGGCGAGGCGGAGGCCCGAGCCGCGCGTCTCTGGGGAGCCGACCTCTGCCGCTTCTCGGTCGGCGGGTCGACGCATGGCAACCAGGCCCTGGCGCTCGCCGTCGCCCGCTCCGGGAGGGGACGGACAGTCGTCGTGAGCCGCACCCTGCACCGCTCGATGTTCCTCGGGCTGGTCCTCGCCGGCCTCGACCCGGTCTGGGTCCGGCCAGAGGTCGACCCGACGCTCGGCATCCCCCTCGGGGTCGCCCCGGCACGGCTTGCCGCGACCCTGGCCGCGCACCCCGATGCGGCGGCCGCCTTCGTCGGCGACCCGTCCTACGTCGGCACGGTCGGCGACGTCTCCGGTCTCGCCGCCGCCGCCCACGAGCGGGGCGTCTCCCTGCTCGTCGACGCCGCGTGGGCGCCGCACTTCGGCTTCCATCCCGCCCTTCCGCCGCACGCGCTCGCGCTCGGTGCGGACGCCGTCGTCGTCAGCGCGCACAAGGCGCTCCCCGCGTGGAGCCAGGCGGCCCTCGTCCTCGCCCGCGCCGGCGGCCCGCTCGGCCTCGACGGGCCCGCGCTCGACGTGGCCGTCGACGCGACCGCCACGACGAGCCCGGCCGGCGCGATCCTCGCGAGCACGGACGCGGCCCGAGCCCTCCTGGAGCGGGACGGCCCCGGGCTCCTCGGCGCGGCGGTCGCGGCCGTGGCCGCGGCCCGGGACCGGCTGCGCGAGATCCCCGGGCTCGCCGTCCTCGACGGCCCCGGCGTCGACCCGCTCAAGCTGACCCTCCTCCTCGCCGGGACGGGCGCAGATGGGAATGCCGTCGAGCGCGACCTCCTCGCGGCCGGACTCCCCGTCGAGATGGCCGACCGCGACACGCTCGTCGCCCAGGTCTCCCTCGCCGACGACGACGCGACCCTCGGGGCCCTGCTCGAGGTGCTCGTCCCCTCCCTGGGCCGCTGTCGCGGGGAGCCGCGCGAGGTCGCCACGGGCTCCGCGTGGGCCGTCGAGCCGATGATCGCGATGTCGCCGCGGGAGGCCTTCTTCGCGCCGACCGCAGCGGTCCCCTTCGCGGACGCCCGGGGTCGCGTGAGCGGCGAGATCATCGCCCCCTACCCGCCCGGCGTGCCCGTCGTCGCGCCCGGCGAGCTCGTGACCGACGCGGTCCTCGACGGACTGGACTCGGCCCGGGCGAGCGGCATTCGCATCGCCTACGCCGCGGATCCCACCCTGCGCACGATCCGCGTCGTCGACTGACTACCCTCGGGAGAGCGGCACAGGGTCGTGTCGCCACTCGTGATCTGCGAAAGGTTCGTTCGCGCGATGACTGCGTCGATGTCGAGCACCACCGTCCCCGCCCACGACGAGCTGATCGGCTCGGTCGAGGAGCAGCTGGCACAGCTCGGAGTGAGCGAGCCGGACTTCGTCCGGCGCTACTACCGGCACGTCCCCGTCGAGGAGCTGAGCGAGCGACCGCTCGAGACGCTCGTCGGCGCGGCGCGCAGCCAGCGCCGGCTCGCCGAGCAGCGCCCGCCGGGCACGTCCAACGTCCGGGTCTGCAACCCGACGACCGAGGCTGACGGCTGGTCGAGCCCGCGGACGACGGTCATGGTCGTGACCGACGACATGCCCTTCCTCGTCGACTCCGTGACCGGCGTCCTCGTCAGTGAGGGCTACGACATCCACCTCGTCATCCACCCCCAGCTGACCGTTCACCGCGACGCGACCGGCGGCTTCGAGGGCTTCGTGCCCGAGGAGGAGGCGGGCACGCGCCCCGGCGACATCCCCGAGTCGTGGATGCTGCTGTCGATCGACCGGGAGAGCGACCCCGAGCGGATGGTCGCCCTCGAGGAGCGCATCCGCGCCGTGCTCGAGGACGTGCGGGTCGCCGTCGAGGACTGGACCAGGATGCGGAGCAAGTGCCTCGTCGTCGCGGCCGAGCTCGAGGGCTCCGCGCCGGCGGACGTCGACGCCGGCGAGGTGCGCCGGGCCGCGGACTTCCTGCGCTGGATGGCGGACAACCACTTCACCTTCCTCGGCTACCGCGAGTACGCGCTCGGGGCCGTCGAGGGCGGCGAGTCGATCACCTCGACCCCGGGCACGGGTCTCGGCATCCTCCGGAGCGACATGACGGCCGGGCACGCGCCCGTCGTCCTCTCGCAGGAGGCGCGCGGACAGGCTCACGCGCGCGACCCGCTCGTCCTCACCAAGGCCAACTCGCGGGCCACGGTGCACCGCAACATCTACCTCGACTACGTCGGCGTCAAGAAGTTCGACGCCGCGGGGGAGGTCGTCGGCGAATGGCGCTTCCTCGGGCTCTACGCCTCGACCGCCTACACCGAGTCGGTGACCCGGATCCCGCTCGTCTCCGACAAGGTCCGCGCCGTCGTCGAGCGCTCCGGCGTCGCAGCGGACAGTCACACCGGCAAGGACCTTCTCGAGGTGCTCGAGAGCTTCCCCCGGGACGAGCTCTTCCAGGCGAGCGCCGAGGACCTCTACACGACGGCGATGTCGGTGACCCAGCTCCAGGAGCGCCGCCGGACCAAGCTCTTCGTCCGCGAGGACGCCTTCGGCCGGTTCGTCTCCTGCCTGGTCTACATCCCCCGCGACCGCTACAACACCTCGGTCCGGACGCGGATGGCCGACCTGCTGCGGAATGCCTTCGACGGCGAGAGCGTCGAGTTCGCCGCCCGCGTCAGCGAGTCCGCGCTGTCCCGCCTCCAGTTCGTCGTGCGGATGGCGCCCGGCCACCGGGTCCGGCACCTCGACGAGGCCGAGCGGCTCTCGCTCGAGGAGCGGCTCGTCGAGCTCTCCCGCACCTGGAGCGACCGACTCGGCGACAGCGTCCGCTCCAGCCTCGGCGAGGTCGACGGCGACCGCGTCATCCGGGACTTCGGCCGCGGCTTCTCCACGGCCTACGAGGAGACCTTCTCGATCAGCCAGGGGGTCGCGGACCTGCGCCACCTCGACCGGCTCGGTCCGGAGCAGCACACGAGCGTCGCGCTCTACAAGCCGTCCGACGTCGACGACGACATCCGCCGCTTCAAGCTCTTCCGGATCGACTCGCTCTCGCTGAGCGCGGTCCTGCCGATCTTCACCCACATGGGCGTCGAGGTCGTCGACGAGCGGCCCTACGAGGTCGCGCGATCGGACGGGCAGCCGCTCCACGTCTACGACTTCGGCCTCCGCGCACCGTCGCCGGAGGTCTGGTCGTCGGTGTCCAACGACGAGCTCCGCGACCTCTTCGAGGGCGCCGTGCTCGCCGTCTGGTCGGGGGAGGCGGAGTCCGACGGACTCAACCGGCTCGTCCTCGGCGCGCACCTCACGTGGCGGCAGGTCGTCATTCTGCGCATGGTGGCCCGCTACCTGCGCCAGACCCGGCCGACGTTCAGCCCGGACTACCTCGAGGGTGCGCTCGTCGCCAACCCCGCCATCGCCCGCGCCCTCGTCCACCTCTTCGAGGCGCGCTTCGACCCGGCGGGCGGAGAGTCCCGCGACGGCGCCCGGACCCAGGCGCAGGACGACATCGTCGCCGAGATCGAGACGGCCCTCGACGGCGTCGCCTCGCTCGACCACGACCGGATCATCCGGTCCTTCCTCGGGGTCATCCAGGCGACCCTGCGGACCAACTACTACCAGGGCGTCGACGGCGAGGCCGTGGGCGCGCACAAGCCCTACGTCTCGATCAAGCTCAACCCCAAGGCCGTGCCCGAGCTGCCGGCGCCGCGGCCGGAGTTCGAGATCTGGGTCTACGGGCCGCGGGTCGAGGGCGTGCACCTGCGCTTCGGCCCCGTCGCGCGCGGCGGGCTCCGCTGGAGCGACCGCCGGGAGGACTTCCGGACCGAGATCCTCGGGCTCGTCAAGGCGCAGATGGTCAAGAACGCCGTCATCGTCCCGACCGGCTCCAAGGGCGGCTTCTTCGCCAAGCAGCTGCCCGACCCGGCGGCCGACCGCGACGCCTGGCTCGCGGAGGGGATCGCGGCGTACAAGCTCTTCATCTCCGGGCTCCTCGACCTGACCGACAACCGCGTCGAGGGCGGGATCGTCCCGCCGCGCGACGTCGTCCGGCACGACACCGACGACCCCTACCTCGTCGTCGCCGCCGACAAGGGCACGGCGACCTTCTCCGACATCGCCAACGGCGTGGCCCGCGACTACGGCTTCTGGCTCGACGACGCCTTCGCCTCCGGTGGGTCGGCCGGCTACGACCACAAGGCGATGGGCATCACGGCCCGCGGCGCCTGGGAGTCGGTCAAGCGGCACTTCCGCGAGATGGGTGTCGACACCCAGAGTACGGAGTTCACCGTCGTCGGCGTCGGTGACATGAGCGGCGACGTCTTCGGCAACGGCATGCTCCTCTCCGAGCACATCCGCCTCGTCGCGGCCTTCGACCACCGGCACGTCTTCATCGACCCCGATCCTGTTGCGGCACCGTCGTTCGCGGAGCGCCGGCGGCTCTTCGAGCTGCCCCGCTCGTCGTGGGCCGACTACGACACCTCGCTCATCAGCGCGGGCGGCGGCGTCTGGGCCCGCGACCTCAAGTCGGTCCCGGTCTCCGACCAGATGCGCGCCGCGCTCGGCCTGCCGGCCGGGCACGCGACGACTGACGCCGACCGAGCTGCTCGCCGCGATCCTGCGCGCGCCCGTCGACCTGCTGTGGAACGGCGGCATCGGCACCTACGTCAAGGCGAGCTCGGAGTCGAATGCCGACGTCGGCGACCGCGCCAACGACGCCATCCGCGCGGACGGTGCAGAGCTGCGGGTCAAGGTCGTCGGCGAGGGCGGCAACCTCGGCCTCTCCCAGCTCGGCCGGATCGAGGCCGCCCAGCACGGCGTCCGGGTCAACACCGACGCGATCGACAACTCTGCCGGCGTCGACACGAGCGACCACGAGGTCAACATCAAGATCCTCCTCGGCGACGTCGTCCGCGCCGGGGGGCTCGACATCGAGGAGCGCAACGCATTCCTCGCCTCGATGACCGACGAGGTCGCCGAGCAGGTCCTCCGGGACAACTACGAGCAGAACGTCCTCCTCGGCAACGCGCGCGCCCAGGAGGCGTCCATGGTCAGCGTGCACGAGCGGCTCGTCGACTGGCTCGAGGAGCACGCCGACCTCGACCGCGGCCTGGAGTTCCTTCCGAGCCGCAGCGACCTGGAGGAGCGGCACGCCGCCGGCCGCGGCCTCAAGTCGCCGGAGTTCTCCGTCCTCATCGCCTACGCCAAGCTCTCCCTCAAGGCCGCGCTCCTCGCCGGCGACCTGCCCGACGACCCGTGGTTCGCGACGACGCTCGCGGGCTACTTCCCGGAGCCGATCCGGCAGCGCTACGCCGAGCAGCTCGCCGCGCACCCGCTGCGCCGCGAGATCGTCGTCAACGCCGTCGCGAACTCGATCGTCAACCGCGGCGGGATCACCTTCGTCTTCCGGTCGATCGAGGAGAGCGGCGCGACCCCGGAGCAGGTCGCGAGGGCATTCGTCGCGGCCCGCGAGATCTTCGGCCTCGGCGACTACGTCCGGACGATCGAGGCGCTCGACAACGTCGTGACGACGGTGACCCAGACCGAGCTCTACCTCGAGTTCCGGCGGCTGCTCGACCGGTCGGTGCGCTGGTTCCTCTCCGCGCGCACGAGCCGGCTCGACATCGCCGAGGAGATCGAACGCTTCGCCGTGCCGGCCGCAGACCTGCGCGCGCACGTCCCCGACCTGCTCCGCGGCAGCGAGCTCAAGCGGCTCCAGCGTCGGGTCGAGGACTTCGAGGGCAAGCTCGTGCCGCCGGAGGTCGCGTCCCGCGCCGCCGGCCTGCTCGACGAGTACTCCGTCCTCGACATCGTCGACCTCGCGAGCGAGGCCGGGGAGGACCCGGCCCGGGTCGCGGCGCTCTACTACTTCTGCTCCGAGCGCTTCGGCATCGACGCGATGCTCTCCCGGGTCACCCGGCTCCCGCGCGACGACCAGTGGGACGCGCTCGCGCGCGGCGCGGTCCGCGACGACCTCTACACGGTCCTGGAGAGCCTGACCCGGTCGGTCATCGAGGTCTCGGACGGTGCCGACGAGCCCGCCGAGCGCTACGAGGCGTGGGCCCACGTCAACAGCGAGTCGGTCCACCGGGCCAAGCGGGCCCTGTCCGGGATCGCCCGCCTCGACCGGCCCAACCTCGCCGCGATCTCCGTCGCGCTCCGGACCCTGCGCACGGTCGCGCGGTCCGGCAGCTCGGGGGGCTCCACCGGGTCGTAGTCTGCGGTTCGTGCCCTTCCTCCACGAGCTGCTCGGACCCGACGTCGCGACACCCGCGCGCGAGTGGATCCACCAGCTCATCGGGGACTGGCAGCTCGTCTCCGACCTGTCCTTCGCCGACCTCGTGCTCCACGTGCCCGACGGCCGCGACGACTGGCGCGTCGTGGCCCACGTGCGGCCCAACACCGGGGCGATGGTCTTCTACACCGATGTCGTGGGGCGCCGGCTCGAGGGGGCCGAGTTCCCCGACATCCGGCGCGCCTTCGAGTCCGGCCGCATCCTCCGCTCGCCGGGTACGGTGCTGCGCGAGGGGCAGGAGGTGACCGAGGACGCGATCCCGGTGCGCTTCCGCGGCCACCCGATCGCCGTCGTCACCCGGCACACGGCGGTCGGTCCGCTGCGCCGTTCGCCGAGCCTGCTCGAGGACACCTACCAGCGGCTCGCCGACGCGATCACCGAGATGATCGCGAGCGGCGACTTCCCGAGCGCGACCTCGGCGACCGGCGTGCGTCGGGGGGCGCCGCGGGTCGGAGACGGCGTCATCGAGCTCGACGTCGACGGCGCCGTCCTCTACGCGAGCCCCAACGCGATCTCGGCGCTCCACCGGCTCGGCCACCACGGGTCGGTCATCGGCGGCAGCTTCGCCCAGCTCGTCACCCAGCTCGCGACGCGGAGCGAGGCGCCCGTCGACGAGGGGCTCGCGCTCGTCATCACCGGCCGCGCGCCTTGGCGGTCGGAGATGACGGCGGCCGGGGTCGCCGTCACGCTGCGGGCCGTTCCGCTCATCCGCGACGGTCAGCGGCGCGGGGCGCTGCTCCTGACCCGCGACGTGTCCGAGCTCCGGCGCCGCGAGCGTGAGCTCGTGACCAAGGAGGCGACGATCCGGGAGATCCACCACCGGGTCAAGAACAACCTCCAGACCGTCGCGGCCCTGCTGCGCCTCCAGGCTCGACGGCTCCCGGCGGAGGCGGGCCGGACCGCGCTGGAGGAGGCGGGGCGGCGGGTCGCCGTCATCGCCCTCGTCCACGAGACGCTGAGCCAGGGCTTCGACGAGCAGGTGAACTTCGACGACATCGCCGTCCGCGGTCTCCGGGCCGTCGTCGAGGTCGCGACGAGCCAGCACCCGATCGACGCCAAGGTCTCCGGCAGCTTCGGCCAGATGCGGCCCGAGGACGCGACCGCGCTCGCGATGGTCATCTCCGAGCTCGTCCAGAATGCCGCGGAGCACGGTCTCGCCGACCACGGCGGGCGCGTCGCGATCGACGCCCGACGGACGACGAAGGCGGGGCAGGACCACCTCGACGTGACGATCACCGACGACGGCGTCGGCCTGCCCGAGGGCTTCCGCCCGGGCACCTCGGGGCTCGGGACCAACATCGTCCAGACCCTCCTGGCCGACCTGCGCGGCTCGATCACCTGGCGAGCGGCCCCGGGGGGCGGCACGCAGGTGCGCTTCCACGCCCTGCTCCGCCCGCTCGACGGGGAGCCCTGACTCGCCTCCGCCTCACCCTGCCCTGCTTTATCGGGTGACCCGATATTCCGGAGCAGGACAGACTTCCCCAGTCGGTGATCCTCGAGGAAGTCGGGTGAAGCTCGGACCCGGCCGGCGAATGCCCTGAGGAGCCTCAGCCGGCCCGGCGGGCGCGCGCGTTGCGGCGCTTGAGGGCGCGGCGCTCGTCCTCGGACATGCCTCCCCAGACGCCGGCGTCCTGGCCGCTCTCGATCGCCCACTTCAGGCACGAGTCGACGACCTCGCAGCGGCGGCACACAGCCTTGGCCTCCTCGATCTGCAGGATCGCCGGGCCGGTGTTCCCGATCGGGAAGAACAGCTCGGGGTCCTCTTCGAGGCAGGCAGCGCGGTCGCGCCAATCCATGGGATCGTGCTCCTTGGCAGGGTTCGGCTCGCACGGAACCGAAGGTCCCGTGACGTCAGCGGTGACAAGCGGTGGGGGTGGCGGCGCACACGAAAAAAGCGCACCAACACACGATGGTAATTGAGTCGGGCCGGGAAGGCCACTATGAACGGCCCCCGATCCGGGCTGCGTGGCGTGGGCTGCGTCACCGTCGGTCTTTCGCATTCGAAATTTGGAGGGAGCCGGGGCAGCCGGCCGACGGCTGCTCGGAGGCGCTCGGGACCTCCGGACGGGCGGGAGCCCCGGCGCCCTCTAGAGTCCGTTGTCGTGCAGAACCCAGAGGACCGACCGGCTGACGGTGAGTCGAGCGCGCGGCTCGCGGTCACCGCCCTGAGTGCGCTCGAGGGCCTCGTCCTCCTGGGTCTGGCCGGCTTCTACGGCTACGAGATCGCGGTCGGGGCGAGCGACAGCGTCGCCCGCGCCGTCATGTCGACGCTGCTCATCCTCGTCGGCGGGGTCGCGCTGCTCCTCCTCGCCCGTGGCTGGCGCTCGGGAGGGTCCTGGCCGCGCACCCCGACGATCGTGTGGAATGCCCTGCTCGTGCCCGTCGCGTGGAGCCTGCACCAGGGTGGCAAGAGCGCGATCGGCCTCGCCCTCGCCGTCCTGGCCCTCGTCTCGGTCGTGGCCGCGATCGCCGCCGCACCGGCGGACCGGGCACCGGAGCGGGACTGACCGGGACGCATTCGGCGACGGCGGGACGGCTCTGCTACGTCGCTCCCTGCACGGCAGGCACGATCGGGTCCGCACACACCTCGCCGGTCGAGGCGGACATGAGGACCTGCTCGTCCGTCACCACCTGCACGACCGCTGCGGCTCCGGCCCGGACGAGCAGGCCACGCCCGGGGACGACCTCACGCGGCCCACGCACGCGGACACCGAGCACGTCACCGTCCGCTGCACCGCGTGGGGACAGGAGCAGCCCGGTCCGTCGCCCGGCGACCTGGATCGCGACCCCGCGGAATGCCGTGACGAGCGCGCCGCTCTCGGCGCTCACGGCGACCGGTGCCCCGCGCCGCGCGGCGGTCGCCACGGCTTCGAGGACGAGTGCCTCGAGTGGGCCGTCGCCGAAGTGGTCGACATCGTCGACGAGCAGGGCCGTGGCCGGGTGGGACCGGAGGTGCGCGGCGACCTCCTCGACCCGGTCGGGTGAGAGGTGGGCGACGCCGTCGGTCGGTGTGGTCGCGACGAGGAGCGCGGTGCGGCCGTCGGCCGCCCAGGCCCGGGCGAGCGCGCGGAGGGCGGTCGACCGGCCGCTGCGCCGCGGGCCGGCGACGAGGACGTGGAGGTCCTCCGCGCCGAACCCCACGGGACCGCCGTCGGCGTCGACGCCGATCGCGCCGGGCTGACCCAAGATCCCGTCGGCGGAGACGACGGTCGGCAGCGGCTCGATGCGGAACGGCCGCGGACCCGCATCGATCCGGGCCCGCCGCCGGTCGAGGGCGAGGACGGCGCAGACGTCGTCCCCCGCCTCGGGCCCCGAGCCGTGGCGCGCCACATGGCAGGCGTGGCCGGTCCCGACGTCGATGCCGCGCCCGGGAGGTCGTGGAGTGGTCGATCGCGACGCGACGAGCCCGAGATGAAGCGCCTCGGTCGGATCGAGGCTGCCGAGCGCGAGCCGCCGGGCGAAGCGTTCCCCGGTCCGGCCCTGGACGAGGGCCCGCCCGCCGGTCGCGACGGCGTGGACGCCGACGGCGGGTCCGTCGCGGAGGACGCCGAGCAGCCGCTCGAGGAGCTCGTGACCGGAGAGGTCGGTCACCGCGCCGGCGAGGACGTCCCAGCCGTCGATCGCGACGAGGATCGACGGCCTCGGCGGACCGTCCGTCCCCGCGCCACGACGACGCGCCACCTCGGCGTCGAGCCGGTCGACGAACCGGCCGACCAGCTCGCGGTCGTGGAGCGGGACGACCGACCCGACCCGGCGGGCCGCAGAGAGGCCGGACAGGGCATTCGTCGCCTGGAGGACGTGGACCTGCCAGGACGCGTCGTCGGCGAGGACCGCGCCGACGACGGTCGCCAGGGTCGTCGTCCGACCGGACCTCGCGCCGCCGACGACGGCGAGGTGACCGTCGTCGGCGGGCGACCAGCGGAGCACGTCCGTCCGCTGCTCATCCGGGCGGTCGACGAGGCCGAGGCCGAGCGCGCTCGTCGACGAGCGTTCCTCGACCCAGGCAAGCTGCTCGGGCAGCGGCGGCCGCCAGGGTGCGACGGCCGCCGCGTGGCCGCCGAGGCGGGCGGCCGCGCGCACGGTCTCGGCGACCCCGACCTGCTTGGGCGGCGGGAGCGGGCGGGCTGGACCCGACGCCTCCCACCCGTCGCCGACGACGGTGAGCGGGGGCTCGGGGCACTCGTCGGGGGTGACGAGGGCTGACTGGAACGTCGTCTCGCCGCCGGCGACCGCGGCGATGGCCCGTCCGGGGGAGCCCGCGGGCAGCACGGCCGCGTGCGGCGTGCCGACGATGGCCTCGGAGTCGACCCGGTCCCGGACCCGGAGCGCGATCCGAAGGTTGACGTTGGCGGCGATGTCCGCGGAGACGACCCCGGCGGGCCGCTGCGTCGCGAGGACGAGGTGGACGCCGAGCGACCGGCCGAGGCTCGCGATGCGCACGAGGCCCTGGACGAATGCGGGCAGCTCGTCGACGAGGGCCCGCAGCTCGTCGACGACGATGACGAGCCGGGGCAGGCCCTCGCCGCCGCGGCGGAGATGCTCGTCGAGGTCGGGCGCGCCCGTGGTCGCGAGGATGCGTTCGCGGCGGCGGAGCTCGGCGGTCAGGCTGACGAGCGCGCGCTCGACGAGATCGGAGTCGAGGTCGGTGACGAGGGCGGCGACGTGGGGGAGTCCGGCGAGGTCGCCGAAGGCCGCGCCGCCCTTGTAGTCGACGAGGACGAAGGCGAGGTCCTCCGGTGCCGACCCCAATGCGAGCCCGGCGACGAGAGTGCGGAGCAGCTCGGACTTGCCCGCGCCGGTCGTCCCGCCGACGAGGGCATGCGGGCCGTCCCGGCGCAGGTCCAGGGCCATGGCGCCGGACGCGTCGGCACCGACGACGGCGACGGGCCCGGCTCGCAGCGCCCAGTGCGCGAGCACGGACTCGGCGGTCGGGGCGCCATGAAGGTCGGCCAGCGCGAGCCGGTCGGGGAGCGCGCTGCCGACCGCGCTGCCGGCGACGCGGAGCGGCGCCAGGCTCCGCGCGACGGACTCCCCGCGACGGGGGGCGACACCGTCGAGGAGGAGCGGCGCGCCGTCGAGCGCGGCACTGGTCGACAGGGCGACGAGGGCCGGGTCGGGGTGGACGTCGAGGGTCGCTCCGAGGTCCGCGGGGAGCCCGTGGCCGTCGGTGTCGAGGACGATGACGTGGACCCCGTGGGCCGGCCCGCGTCGGACGAGGTCGTCGAGGCCGGGCGTCGTCGCGACGAGGCCCGAGTGCGGGACGAGGAGGACGGCCGCCCGCGCATCGCCCGGCGCCCGCTCGAGCCGCGAATGCAGCGTCGCGACGACGTCGACCCCGTCCGGGTGTCCGTGCGGGAGGAGCCCCACCCAGCGCCACGCCGGGCCATCGCCGAGAGCGTCGATCGAGAGGGAGTCGGGTGTCACGAGCGTCGCGAGCTGGAGGAGGAGCGACGTCGACGTCCGCACGCCGAGCTCCTCCGCGCCCCGGATCCCGAGGGACCCGACGGCTGAGAGGTCGACGGTGACCGGCGCCTCGGGGAGGGAAAGGCGCTCGGCCTCGCGGGCTCCCGACGCGGAGGCCTCGTGGGTCGCCCCGGCCACCGTGGCCGACCCGAGCCGCACGACGAGCCCGTCGGCGGCGTCGGCCGACCGCTCCCACAGCCGGCCCGTCGGGGTCCGAGCGGCGCCGAGGACGGCGCAGGGGTCGGGGTGGATCGCGGCGAGATGGGCGCGCTCGGCCGCGGTCGCGTCCCGGCGGGCCGCCTCGTGGGCGGCGAGGGCCGACGCGTGCCGGGCCTGCTCGGCGCGCGCACCCCGCCGGGACCCGACCCGGTCCCCGATCGCCGTGCCGCCGGCGAGCAGCGGCCCGAGGAGCACGAAGACGAGCATCTGCGGACCCCAGAGCCAGGCGAGGACCGCGCACACGGGGAGCGGGAGGAGGACCTGCACCCAGGGGAACCGCGCGGCCGACGTCGGTCCCGGCGGCACCGGCGCGGTCAGCGTGACCGGCGCCCACCGAGAGGTCGTCCCGCTCGTCCGGGTCATGGCGACCGTCCCGTCGCCGACGGGTCGGCCGACGAGCGGCCGGGCGAGCCCGGCGCGGACGGCGAGGGTCGTCTGCCCGATCCGCAGGTGGTCGCCGACGCTGACGAGTCCCTCGCCGAATGCCGTGACCCCGCCCTCCGTCCCGACTCTCGCGAGACCGTTGGTCGAGGAGACGTCGCGGACCGTGATCCCGCTCGCCGTCACCTCCACCTCGGCGTGGACCCGGCTCAGGTGAGGGTCTGCGACCGTGAGCTCGAGGTCCGCACCCCGACCGATGCGGTGCCGCCCGGGGCGCAGCGCCAGGGATCCGCCGGCGTCCGGCCCGCCGACGACGTCGAGCCGGATGGGGCTGGTCGCGACCGGCCGTCCCGCCCGGCGCCCTCCACCGCTCCGCGCCGAGGTGACCCGGAGGACCGCGCCGTCGAGCAGCGGCGGCAGACCGACGAGATCCGTTGCGAACAGAGGCTGCTCGCCGACGACGAGCACCGACCCGATCCTGACGCGACCGTCGCCGGCGAGGACGGACAGCAGGTCCCCGACCGTGTCCCCGTCGGCCGCCCGGACGAGGACGTCGGCCGTCGAGGCGTCGTCGGCGACGAGGGTGAGGCGCAGCTCCATGCATTCGACGCTAGGACGAATGCCCCCACCCGCGTCGTGCGTTGTCCACAGGCTCGCTCACGCGTTGGCCGTCTCGGTCAGCCGCTCCTGCACCGCGGACGGGGCCGGCGCGTGCCGCGAGTGCGCCCGCGTGAAGCTGCCCGACCCGTGCCCGATCGAGCGCAGCACCGTCGGGTAGCGGACGAGCTCGAGCGCCGGCAGCTCGGCGTGGACGACCGTCATCCCGTCGTGCTGCGCCGGGGCCGTCCCGCGGACGCGGCCGCGGCGGGAGGCGAGGTCGGAGAGGACCGCGCCGACGTGCTCGTCGGCGACCGTGATCTCGACGTCGTCGATGGGTTCGAGGAGCTGGATGCCGGCGGCCTGCGCAGCGTCCTTGAGCGCCATGGCGCCCGCGGTCTGGAAGGCGGCGTCGGAGGAGTCGACGCTGTGCGCCTTGCCGTCGACGAGGCGAATGCGGACGTCGACCATCGGGTGCCCGTCGACCCCCCGCTCGAGCTGGGTCCGAATGCCCTTCTCGACGCTCGGGATGAACTGCCGCGGCACGGAGCCGCCGACGACCTCGTCGACGAACTCGAAGCCCCCGCCCTCGGGCAGCGGCTCGATGACGACGTGCGCGATCGCGAACTGCCCGTGCCCGCCGGACTGCTTGACGTGCCGGCCGGTGCCCTTGGCGACCGCCCGCACCGTCTCGTGGAGGGCGACCTTGACCGGCTCGGTCTCGACCTCGACGCCGCCCCGGGCGCGGAGCGAGTCGAGGAGGATCTCCAGCTGCTTGTCGCCCATGGTCCACAGGACGAGCTGGTGGGTGTGCGGGTCGGTGACGATCATCGCCGACGGGTTCTCTGCCTGGAGCCGCCCGATCGCCTTGACGAGCTTGTCCTCGTCCTTGCTCGACGTCGCCCTGATCGCGACCGGCAGGAGGGGGTGCGGGAAGTCCCACGGCTCGACGACGACGGGGTGGTCCTTGGCGGAGATCGTGTCGCCGGTCTCGGCGCGGGACAGGTGGGCGACGGCGACGACGTCTCCGGCGCGGGCGATGCCGACCGGGCTCAGGGTCGCGCCGAGCATCCGCGAGATCGCCCCGACGCGCTCGTCCTCGTCGTGGTCGGCGTGCCAGGCGGCGTCCTCCTCCCGCCCGCTGAACTGCGCGAGGTGACCGCTCACGTGGACCGTCTCGTCGGGGCGGAGCGTGCCGGAGAAGACGCGGACGACGGCGAGCCGGCCGACGTAGGGGTCGTTGACGGTCTTGACGACCTCGGCCACGAGGGGTCCGTCGGGGTCGCTGCTCAGGTCGCCCGTCGCGCCGCCGTTGGGTGCGAATGCCGAGGGCAGCGGGTGGTCGGCGGGGGTCGGGAACGCGCGGCAGACGAGCTCGAGCAGCTCCGCGACGCCGGTCCCGTCCGTCGGCGTCACCGGCACGAGCGGGTGGAAGGCGCCGCGCGACACGGCGCGAACGAGGTCCTCGACGATCGCGTCGAAGCCGACCTCGTCGCCGCCGAGGTAGCGGTCGAGGAGGGACTCGTCCTCGCTCTCGGTGATGATCGCCTCGACGAGGTCGCCGCGCTGCGCGTCGGCATTCGACCGCTCGTCGTCGGTCGCCTCGCGGACGGAGCCGCCGCTGCGGTGGGTCATGGAGAGGAGCGCGAGAATGCCGTCTCCGCTCGGCACGTAGAGCGGGTGGACGCCGTCGGTGAAGGCCTCGCGGCACTCGGCGAGGGTCTCCTCGAAGCCGGCGCGGGGCTGGTCGAGGTGGGTGACGACGACGGCGCGTGGCATCCCGACGGCCGCGCACTCGCGCCACAGCCCGCGGGTGCTCGCGTCGATCCCGTCGGCGGCGGAGACGACGAAGAGGGCGGCGTCGGCGGCGCGGAGGCCGGCCCGGAGCTCGCCGACGAAGTCGGGCATGCCGGGGGAGTCGAGCAGGGTCAGCGCGACCCCGCCGGTGCCGCCCGTCGCGGGCCCGTCGGGGACGTCGACGGTCGCGACGGACAGGTGGACCGAGTGCCCGAGCCGTCGCTCGACGTCGGTGTGGTCCGAGGCGGTCGACCCGTCGTCGACGGAGCCGAGTCGGCTGACCGCGCCCAGGTGGTGGAGGAGCGCCTCGCCCACCGTCGTCTTGCCCGAGGCCCGCGGTCCGACGAGGACGACGTTGCGGACCCGGGCCGGATCGGCCCCGTGGCTGTTCGGACCTCCGGGCATGTGCGGTCACCACCTGCTGCTCGCGACTCGGGGCTCGTCGTCCGAGTCCCGTCCCGCCGAACCTACTCCCGGCCGGGGACCTTGGGGAGGCCGATCCGGGGCCCGAGCCGCTGGTGGTGCACAGGCCTGTGGACGACGAGATGCGAAGCCCGGACCCGGCTGCGATGATCGTCGCGGCGCCACCGAGGGGGTCGCGCCGACAATCCGCTACCCGGGGAGGGGACGCGTGGACGCCGTCGCGACCATCGAGGGTGAGGTCAAGGAGCTGATCCGTCGCTCCGGCCTCGACCCTGCGCGCGAGCCCGACGACGTGCGCCGGCTCGTCCGAGAGGCCGTCGCCGACTACGACGCGCGGTCCCTGCACGGCGGTCTGCCGGCGATCGGGGACTCGGTCGAGGCCGAGCAGGCGATCTGGGACTCCGTGGCCGGCTTCGGCCCCCTCCAGAAGTACTTCGACGACCCGGACATCGAGGAGATCTGGATCAACGAGCCGAGCCGGGTCTTCGTCGCCCGGGGCGGGATCGCCGAGCTGACGACGACGATCCTCACCAAGGACGCCGTCCGTGACCTCGTCGAGCGGATGCTCAAGTCGACCGGCCGACGGGTCGACCTGTCGTCCCCCTTCGTCGACGCGGTCCTGCCGGACGGCTCCCGGCTGCACGTCGTCATTCCCGACATCTCCCGGCGCGACTGGTACGTCAACATCCGCAAGTTCGTCGTCAAGGCGGACAGTCTCGAGGACCTCGTCCGCCTCGGGACGCTGACCCGCCCCGCCGCCCGCTTCCTCGACGCGGCGGTCCACGCCGGACTCAACATCCTCGTCGCCGGCGGGACGCAGTCCGGCAAGACGACCCTGCTCAACTGTCTGGCCGCCGCGATCCCACCCCGCGACCGGGTCGTGACGTGCGAAGAGGTCTTCGAGCTCAAGATCCCCCTCAGGGACGTCGCCTCCCTCCAGTGCCGCCAGCCGAGCCTCGAAGGCACCGGGGAGGTGCCGCTCCGCCGCCTCGTCAAGGAGGCACTGCGAATGCGCCCGAGCCGGCTCATCGTCGGCGAGGTCCGGCAGGCGGAGAGCCTCGACCTGCTCATCGCGCTCAACAGCGGACTGCCCGGCATGTGCACGATCCACGCCAACTCCGCACGCGAGGCAGTGACCAAGATGTGCACCCTGCCGCTCCTCGCGGGGGAGAACGTGAGCGCGCGGTTCGTCGTGCCGACCGTCGCCTCGTCGGTCGACATCGTCATCCACGCCGCCCTCGAGCGGGACGGGCGCCGCCGGGTCCGCGAGATCGCCGCGGTCCCGGGCCGCGTCGAGGGGGACGTCGTCGAGATCGCCGACCTCTTCGTCTCGCACCAGGGCGAGCTCGTCCGGGCGGGCGGGTTCCCGCCGCACGAGGACCGCTTCGCCGCGATCGGCGTCGACCTCGCCGCCCTCCTCGGGAGCCCGGGATGACCGGCCTGCTCCTCGGTCTCATGCTCGGCGTCGGCCTCTTCCTCGTCTTCTGGTCGACGTGGGTGCCGGACGGCGACGCGGTCGCGGGGCGGCGTGAGGCCAAGGTCGTCCGGCGGCTCCGCGACGACCTCGCCCAGGCCGGCCACGAGGGCATGCGGCCCTCGACCGTCGTCGCGGCCGGTGCGATCGGGGCGACCGTCGTCTTCGTCGTCGTCCTCGCGGTGAGCCGGGTCGCGGCCATCGCGCTGTGCTTCGCGGCGATGTCCGCCTACGCGCCGCTCGCCCTCGTCCGGATGCAGGCGCACCGCCGCCGGGCCCGCCTGCGCGACCTCTGGCCGGACGTCGTCGACAACGTCACCTCCGGCGTCCGCGCCGGGCTCGCCCTGCCCGAGGCGCTCGGGCAGGTCGCGGTCCGCGGGCCGCAGGAGCTGCGTCCGGCATTCGCCGCCTTCGCGCACGACTACCGCACGAGCGGACGCTTCGCGGTGTCGCTCGACCGGCTCAAGGACCGGCTCGGCGACCCCGTCGGCGACCGACTCGTGGAGTCGCTCCGGATCGCACGGGAGGTCGGCGGCTCCGACCTCGGCATCCTGCTGCGCACCCTCTCGGCGTTCCTCCGCGAGGACGCGCGGACCCGGGCCGAGCTCGAGGCGCGGCAGTCGTGGACGGTCAACGCCGCGCGGCTCGCGGCTTCGGCGCCGTGGGTCGTCCTCGCCTTCCTCTCGCTGCGCCCGGAGTCGGTCCGCGCCTATGCGACGGGCGTCGGCGGGCTCGTCCTGCTCACCGGCGCGGTCCTGACCGTCGTCGCCTACCGGCTCATGGTCCGGATCGGACGGCTCCCGGCCGAGGAGCGAGTGCTGCGATGAATGCCGCCCTCTCACCGACCGGCGCGCTCCTCGGCCTGACCGTGGGGCTCGGTCTCCTCCTCGTCTGGCGGGGGCTCCCGCGGCACCGTCGCGCCGGGCTCGCGGAGCGGCTGCACCCCTACCTTCGCGACGCGCCACCGCCGTCGCGGCTCCTGGCCCGCGCCACGCAGAGCCCCGGTGTCCTCCGCCTCGTCCTGCCTCTCGCGCAGGGCCTGGCGAGCGCCCTCGACACCGTCCTCGGGTCGCGGACGACCGTGCGCCGCAGGCTGCTGCGGGCCGGTCTGTCACCGGACACCGACCGGTTCCGCGCCGAGCAGCTGCTCTGGGGTGCCGCGGCCGGGGTGGTCGCCGGTGCCGTCGTCGCCCTCCGCGTCGTCGCCGGCTCGGTCTCGGTCGCCCCCTCGGTCGCGATGATCCTGCTCGCCGTCGCGGCCGGCTGCATCGCCAAGGACCAGCACCTCTCGATGCAGGCGAATGCCCGCGAGCAGCTGATGCTCGCCGAGTTCCCCGCCGTCGCCGAGCTCCTCGCGCTCGCGGTCTCCGCGGGGGAGGGCGCCGTCGGGGCCCTCGAACGCGTCGTCAGCCTGTCCCGCGGCGAGCTGTCCAACGAGCTCAGCCGCTGCCTCGCCGACGCCCGCGCCGGCGCCAATCTCCAGACGGCGCTCCAGGGTCTCGCCGACCGGACCGGCCTGCCGAGCCTCGCCCGCTTCGTCGACGGGATCGTCGTCGCGATGGAACGCGGCACCCCGCTCGCCGAGGTGCTCCGGGCCCAGGCGCAGGACGTCCGCGAGGACGGCAAGCGGGCGCTCGTCGAGGCGGGTGGCCGCAAGGAGATCGCGATGATGGTGCCCGTCGTGTTCCTCATCCTGCCGATCACCGTCGTCTTCGCCCTCTTCCCGGGCTTCAGCTTCCTCAGGTTCGACATCTGACCGGCCATCCGGCTCACCCACGTCATGTCACGAAAGGACACACGACATGCAGACCATCATCCGAATGCAGCTCCGGCTCACCAACCGCCTCCGCGAGCGGCTCGAGGGGGAGGGGGGCGACGTGCCCGGCTGGGTCCTCATCACGATCATGACGGCCGGCCTCGTGACCGCTCTGTGGGCGGTCGCCGACGAGCAGCTCAAGGACTTGTTCAACCGGGCCCTGGGCAGCGTCAAGGGGCCGTGAGCCCGGGCCGGCCACGGTCCGAGCGCGGCGCCGCCGTCGCCGACTTCGTGCTCGTCTCGGGCCTCATCACCTTCATCTTCGTCGGGGTCATCCAGCTCGGCTTCACGCTGCACACGCGCAACACGCTCGTGTCGTGCGCCGCCGAAGGGGCCCGGGTCGCCGCGCGCCAGGGCGCGAGCGAGGCCGACGGCGTGGCCCGGACCCGCGCGCTCATCCGGGCCGCCCTGTCCGACCGCTTCACCGGCGACGTCACCGCGAGCACGACGACGACCTCGGCGGGCGTCCGGGTGGTCGTCGTCACGGTGCGGGCGCCCGTGCCGGTCATCGGGCCGTTCGGCGTCGGCGAGACGATGGACGCCGTCGGCCGCGCCTTCGACGAGGACCAGTGAGGCGCCCCGTGGTCGCTCCGGAGCGCCGTCGCGAGCAGGGGAGTGCCGTCGTGGAGTTCGTCTTCCTCAGCATCGTCCTGCTCATCCCGCTCGTCTACCTCGTACTCACCCTCGGGCAGCTCCAGGCCGGCTCCTACGCCGTCTCGGCGGCGGCGCGGGAGGCGGCGAGGGCGTTCGTCACCTCCGAGGCGCAGGGTTCGGCGAATGCCCGGGCCGAGGCCGCCGCGGCGATCGCCTTCGAGGACCAGGGCTTCGGCGGCGAGGGCGGCGTGGAGGTCAGCTGCTCGGCGACGCCGTGCCTGACGCCCGAGGCCCGGGTCTCGGTGCGGGCCGGCCTGACCGTGCCCATGCCGCTGGTCCCCTCCTTCCTACGCTCCGTCGTGCCGCTGCAGATCCCCGTCTCCTCGACGATCACCGTCGCGGTCGACCGGTTCAGGAGCGCACCATGACGCGGCGGGTCGGGTCCCCGGCGACAGGAGGAGGGACAGGTCTCGCTGCTCATCCTCGGCTTCACCGTCATCGCGGTCCTGCTCATCATCGCGACCGTCGACGTGACCTCCGTGCAGATCGCGCGCGTCCGGCTCTACGCCATCTCCGACGCGGCCGCTCTCGACGCGGCAGACACCCTCGACCTGTCCGCCTACGAGACCGGCGTCGACGACGCGGTGCCCGTCGCGGACGAGGGCGTACTGGACGCGGCGTCCTCCTACCTCGTGCATGCCGAGCGACCGCAGGGCGTCGAGTCGTGGGCGCTCCTCCCCGGGACGGGCAGCCCGGACGGCCGGAGCGCCATCGTCCGGATCCGCGGATCGGTGCGGCTCCCGTTCGTGGGCGGGGTCCTCGAGTCGCTCGGCAGTAGCGTCGACATCACCGTCGAGTCGCGGGCCAGCGCCGTCGCCGGCCCCTGAACCTCCGCGCGAGACAGACCTCGGTCGAGGGGGCTCAGCGGCGGTCGAGCCGGTAGTGCAGCCGCATCGCCCGCGCATTCCACACCGACAGCTCGTGGTCGCAGCGCAGCACCCCGTCCTCGTCCGCGAACACATGGAAGGTCTCGTGGAGCGGGACCTGCGCCGCCCACGTCCGGCCGCCGTCGACGACCGTCACGTAGGCCCCCGGCGCCCCGAAGCGTCCGCCGGGGGATCGCAGCCAGAAGGACCCGTCCGGGTCGACGGAGGCCGCGAGGAAGACCTGGACGTTGCCCGCCTCGAGCGGGAAGGTCACGTGGACGACCGGGTCCGGCCACCCCGGCAGGAGCGTCGTCCGGTAGCACCCGCTGAACACCCAGTCGCCGGTCGATCGGAGGGTGCGCAGCCAGGCGGCCGCGACCTGGCCGCCGGACGGGTCGACGAATGCCGTCACCGTCGAGTCCATGCCCCGCGACAGGTCCATGGCCCGCATCGGGAGCGCGAGCTGCTGGACGCGGCGGCCGAAGAGTGCGGCGATGACCTCGCCGCCGGGGCGGAAGGCCGGGGTCCACTCGTTCCACGCCTCCATCCGCCACGCGGCGGTGTGCTCGTAGAAGTCGCGGATGCGGTCGTCGACCGCGCCCGTGTCGAAGCCGGGGCCGGCGAGCAGGTCGAGGTTCGGGAGCAGCCCGGTGTCCGACTCGGTGACGAGCCGGCAGCCCCAGCACTCCGCCGTCGCCGCGAGCCACGAGTCCCCGACGAGCGAGCCGGAGGTCGGTGCGTCGAGCCACCCGTCGGCGCCCTCGGTGTCGACCGAGCGGCCGACGGCCCGCCACAGCTTCCGCGTCGCGAGGTCGAGGTGGGAGAGCCGAGGCACGAGACCCGACTCTGTCAGAACGGCGGCTCGGTCGTGAGGTCGACGAGGATGCGTCGGCCTTGGCGCTCAGGGAGCACGGTGTCGACGTGGCACCCGCCGGATCGATCCAGACGCCGGTCCAAGCGGTCGGTCACCTGGCCCGCACCGAATGGTCCCGCGCCCCGCCGCCCTCGGCGTCGACGCTGCTCCGACAGGTCGGGCGTCGCCCGGTTGGCTTCGCGGACGTCGCGCCGCAGCCCCTCCATGAGGGCACCTTCGAGCGCGGAGGTCAGCGGACTGTCGGGCGCGGACGTCAGCCAGCGCGCATGGTCGGCGTCCGGCTGCTGGGGGGCCGACGCGCGAGTGCGTGCGCGAATCGGGCCCTCGAGGCCATCGGGCGGGGGAGGGTCCACCGCGGGCCGGGCACCCGGCGGGCCGGGCAGATCCAGGGTGACGCCGAGGTGGTCGGTGCCCTGACTGCTTCGTCGCCGGCCGAGGGGGTCGGTCCAGGTGAGGGAACCATCCGGAGCTCTCGCGACCGACCAGCCCACCTGCTGCTTGACCCGATGGTGGTGGCGGCAGACGTCCGACAGGTTGTCGGCCGCCGTGGGACCGACTGGCCAGGGGACGAGATGGTCCTTGTCGCAGTGCCGGCTGCCGGTCGCGCACCCGGGGAAGCGACAGCCCCCGTCGCGGCCGTCGACGAATGCCTTGAGCGACTCCGGGACGGCGTAGGCAGCGCTCTCGCGGGGCTGCTCGACGCGCGTGGCGCCGGGTGCGGTCGGCGCGGTGAGCTGGAGGCCGGTCGCTGGGTCGCACTCGACGACCCGGACGCGGGCGGCGACCTCGCCGACCCGCGGTGCGCGCGAGCGCCGGGGCGCGGACGTGTCCCGGTCGGCGCTGCCGGCGAGCCGCTCGAGCCACGCGACCGGCAGGTCGGACGGTCCTCCGGGTAGCCCGGTGACCGGCATGTAGCCGCGCAGCGGGTCGACGGTCATCGACCCGGCCGGCACGGCGATGGTCAGCTGTACGGTCGCCGCGGTCCGGCCGAGGATGAGGTCCATCAGGGCATCGGCGCGTGCGGCATCCAGGGTGTCGACGAGCCCCTGCTGCCGGTAGCCGCGGGCGACCTCGTCGATCGCGGCCCACGCCAAGGCCGCCTCCTCGGCCGGGAGCACGGCCTCCCAGCCGGTCACGCCGGGCTCGCCGGTGAACCGCCGCAGGCAGCGGTTGGTCCGCGCCAGTCGGGCCCTTCGCGCGACGGCATCGGCGTCGACGACGGTCAGGGTGCGCCGCAGGCGAGAGCGGAAAGCGCCGGCCCCGGTCGTCCGGACCGCCGCGCCGAGCCCTGCGAGGACGCGATGCGACACCTCGCGGGCGACCGGGCCGTCCGCGTCGGCGAGCTCGACCACGGCGATCCTCGCCTTCCACGCGTCGAGCCGTCCGTCGAGCTGGGCGCGGACGATCGGAACCGCCTTGGTGACGAGGGCGACGGCGTCCTCGACGCGCTGCTCCGCGGCATTCGCCGTGCAGCCGAGGTCGCCCGCGACGAGGTCGCCGCCGTCCTCGCGGACGTGGCCGAGCCCGTGCCGCCGGACCTCGACCGTGCCGTCCTCGCGCTCCTCGTGGCTCGTCGCCGCGACGTGCGCGAGGGCCACCGTCTGGAGCCCGGCGAGCACGTTCATCAGGTCTTGGGTGTCGCCGACGACGCCGACCAGGTCGTCCAGATCCGCCCGTCCGGCGAGGACCTCCGGAGCGCGGTCGGCCAAGGAACGTGAGAGGGAATGCAGGCGCGCCACGACGTCCGTCGCGACGGTTGTGACGTCGACTCTGGTGGCCATGGCACCCCCTTCCCTCAGGCCTCCATCGTACACAGGTTCGAGTCTCGAGGCAACGGCAGTGAGCGATCAATTCAATTGCAGCGCAACATTTCTCGTCGTTCGCGTAGGGTGCGGACATGGCCAGTCAACGACCGCTCGTCGTCCACGAGTTCGGCGATCCAGCGGCCCCACCGATGGTCCTCGCGCACGGACTGACGGAGGCCGGGACGACCTGGCCCGACGCGGTCCGGAGGTGGTCCGGGGCCTGGCACCTCATCGCGCCGGACCAGCGCGGCCACGGCTGCTCCCCGCGCTTCACCGAGGACGAGCTGCGCAGCTCTCCCGACGTCTGGCTCGCCGACCTCGTCGCCCTCGTGGGCGGGCTACGGACGCGGCCGGTCCTCGTCGGCCACTCGCTCGGCGGCCTCTTCGCGGTGCGGTTGGCCGACCAGCACCCGGAGCTCGTCCGCGGCCTCGTCCTCGAGGACCCGGCCCAGCCGTCCGGCGACTGGCGACCCGACCCCGACTTCGTCGCTGAGCAGGACGCCTTCCTCGACCGGTTCGCGGCCGGGACCGCCGCCGAGCGGGAGCGGATGCGGCGTGAGTCCCGGTGGAGCGAGGACGAGATCGACGCCTGGGCCGAATGCAAGCCGCTCGTCGACCGGCGGATGATCGAGGACGGCCTCCACCTCGGCAGCGCCGACTGGACCGAGGTCTACGAGCGGCTCACGGTCCCGACCCTCCTCGTGGTCCCCGAGGAGGGCGAGATGTCACCTGCCGCCATCGACAACCCGCTCGTCCGCATCGCCCGGATCCCCGCCGTGGGCCACTGCGTCCGCCGGGACGACCCGACCGCATTCCACGCCGTCGTCGACCCGTTCCTCGCCTCCCTCGGCGGAGGGTGACCGCGGCGCCCGTCCACGCCGTTAGGCTTGACCCTCGTGGCTGTCGACTTCTCCGAAGAGATCAAGAACCTCCGCGCGACGATGAACTCCGTGCGCGAGGTCACCGACCTGTCCTCGCTGGAGACCCAGATCGCCGACCTCGAGCGGCAGGCGACCGCCCCGGACCTCTGGGACGACCAGGACAAGGCGCAGCAGGTGACGAGCGACCTGTCCCGGGCGAATGCCGAGCACGACCGCGTCACCGGGATGGACGCCCGGATCGACGACCTGGAGGCTCTCGTCGAGCTCGGCGAGGAGGAGTCGGACGAGGAGACGCTCGCCGAGGCGGAGAAGGAGCTCGCGTCGGTCCGCAAGGCCGTCGGTGAGCTCGAGGTCCGGACCCTGCTCTCCGGCGAGTACGACGAGCGGGCGGCCGTCGTGACGATCAGGGCCGGAGCCGGGGGCGTCGACGCCGCCGACTTCGCCGAGATGCTCATGCGCATGTACCTGCGCTGGGCGGAGCGGCACGGCTACCCGACCAAGGTCATGGACACCTCCTACGCCGAGGAGGCGGGCCTGAAGTCGGCGACCTTCGAGGTCAGCTCGCCGTACGCGTTCGGCAACCTGTCCGTCGAGGGCGGCACCCACCGCCTCGTCCGGATCAGCCCGTTCGACAACCAGGGCCGGCGGCAGACGAGCTTCGCCGCGGTCGAGGTCATCCCGCTCATCGAGGGCACCGACGTCATCGAGATCCCCGACAACGACCTCAAGATCGACGTCTTCCGGTCCTCCGGCCCCGGCGGCCAGAGCGTCAACACGACCGACTCCGCGGTCCGGATGACCCACCTCCCCACCGGGACCGTCGTCTCGATGCAGAACGAGAAGTCGCAGATCCAGAACCGCGCCGCCGCCCTGCGCGTCATGCAGTCGCGGCTCCTGCTCCTCAAGCGCGCCGAGGAGGCCGCGGTCAAGAAGGAGATGGCCGGCGACGTCAAGGCGAGCTGGGGCGACCAGATGCGCTCCTACGTCCTCAACCCCTACCAGATGGTCAAGGACCTGCGGACCGAGCAGGAGACGGGCAACCCCGACAAGGTCTTCGACGGGGACATCGACGACTTCATCGAGGCGGGCATCCGCTGGCAGATCGCGCAGAAGAAGGCCGCCGAGGCCGGCGCCTGACCCGACCGGGGAGGGGAGCCCTCCCCATCGGCATTCGTTGTCCCGTCCCGCCCCCGGCTGCGAGGGTCGAGAGCAGGGTCGCCATCCGGGCGGCCCAGCACTCTGGGAGGGACACCATGAGATTCACCCGAACGGCACGAGCGATGGCGGTGGCTGCGGCCGGCGCGCTGCTCACGCTGACGGCAGGGGTGGGGGCGGCCTCCGCCGCGCCGGCTCCGATCGACACGGACGCCGCCAACCCCGGCGTCCTCAAGTACTGGACGACCGACGCGAGCGGTGTGCGCCATGCGCACTGGGTCGTGCTCCACACCGGCGGCGCGCGCGACGCCGGCGACACGATCAAGGTGTCGGACTCCGGCGCCAACGGCCCGTACCGCAAGGTCGAGCGACCGCTGCTCTCCTCGCGTGCGCCGTGGCAGGCGGGTGGCCAGGTCTGGGCGCCGTCGATGATCCAGGGACCGGACGGCCTGTACTACGTCTACTACGCCGCCCCCGTCGACGCGACCGGGCACCCCGCAGTGGCCAAGGGCGCCCGCTGCATCGGCGTCGCCCGCGGGGCCGACCCGCTCGGCCCGTTCGCCCCAGCCGACCGGGCGCTCGCGTGCTTCGACGGAGCCGGGGCGAATGCATTCGACAGCATCGAGCGCGAGGGCGGGCGGGCCGGCAACTTCTCGCTCATCGACGCGACCCCGTCGTTCGTCGCCGGCCAGTACGTCCTCACGTACAAGACGCAGTTCACCAAGAACGGCGGCGCCACCTGGCACTGCACGACACGGCTGCTCAAGCTCGACCCGACGGACCTGCGCCGCACGATCGGCCACCCGCAGCCCGGGACCACGACCCAGACGGCTCGGAGCCTGAAGATCAGCAACCACGTCGGCACGATCGAGGAGAACCCCGTCCTCGTCGAGCACGGCGGGACCTTCACGCTGTTCACCTCGTTCGGCAACTTCGGGCAGACGGCCGACACGGCCTACACCACCCGCTACCGGCAGGCCGACCGCCTGTGGAAGGCGAACTGGCTCGCTGAGGCGCCGACCCGGCTCGTGCTCCCGGCCGGCACCCGCGGGCAGGGCAACGCGCACATCATGAAGGACGACACCGGGAGGTGGCTCATCTTCTTCAACGGCCACGCCCCCAGCGATCCGTCGGGCGAGGGTCGAGGGCCGAAGTGGCTCTACCTCGGCGTCCTCACGTGGGCGGCGGACGGCAAGCCGCGGCTCGACCACATGGTCGCTCCGGGCTGACCGGGTGAGCCGGGTGTGGCCGTCGTGAGGCAGACGCAAGGGGCCGGCCACACCCGGATGCTCGGACGCTGGTGCGCGGACACATGGGCTGCCGGCTCCCTCCGGTCCACGATCAGCCCATGCGATCGACGAAGCTCGCCCTCCTGGCGGCCGCTGCAGCGACCACGACCCTCATCGCCGGCGCCCCGTCGGCCACCGCGGACAAGCCGCAGGGTGGCCACTGCGCCCGCGTCGACAAGGTCCGCGTCGCTGGCGCGGAGACCATCAGGACCGCCTGCCTCGATGACCTGACGACGGCGGGCACGGTCGCGAGCGGCCACACGAATGCCGCGGACTGGGCCGGGCTCCACGCCCCCGGCACGCAGAACCCGAGCGACGTCCCCGGCATCCAGGTCGACGGCTACTTCCCCGACACGAGCACGACGAACACGAACAACGGGTGGGCGCACGACAGCCAGTTCGTCCTCCGGCTGCCCGACCGCTGGAACGGCAAGCTCGTCGTCGCGCCCCCGCCGGGCAACCGGGCGCAGTACTCCAGCGACTACGTCATCGGCGACTGGGTGCTGGCCCAGGGCTACGCATTCGCGAGCACGGACAAGGGCAACGTCGGGACGAAGTTCTACGCGGGGCAGGCGAGCCCGGGCGACGCGGTCGCCGAGTGGAACCGCCGCGTCACCGAGCTGACCGTCGCCGCGAAGGACACCCTCAAGCGCGTCTACGCCAAGACGCCGCAGCGCACCTACCTCTTCGGCATCTCCAACGGCGGCTACCAGACCCGCTGGCAGCTGGAGCACCGGCCCGACCTCTACGACGGCGGTCTCGACTGGGAGGGCACGCTCCTCCGCGCGGACGGCCCCAACCTGCTCACCTACCTGCCGACCGCCCTCAAGCGATACCCGGCGGCAGCCATGGGCGACCAGTCCGCCCACGACGCGATGATCGCGGCCGGCTTCGAGCCGGGGAGCGAGTACCTCTGGCCGATCCACTACCAGTACTACTGGGACCTGACCCAGCGGATCTACCGGGAGGCGTTCGACCCCGCATTCGACGGCGCCCTCGACGCGGGCGTGCCGTTCTGCGGGAGCGGCACGCCGACCTGCGACGCCGACTACGACTACGCGGGGCGCCCGGCGGCCGTCAAGGACGCGGTCCGCGCCGTCGAGAACACCGGCCGGATCGGCAAGCCGCTCGTCACCGTCCAGGGCACGCACGACACGCTGCTGCCGATCCGCACGAGCGGCGACCCGTACGACGCGCTCGTCGACGCTGCGGGGCGTGGCGCGCTCCACCGCTTCTACCGGATCGAGGGCGGCGGTCACACCGACGGCTTCTTCCCGCTCTACCCGGACCGGCTCCGCCCGCTCCTCCCGTGCGCTCGGAGCGCCTTCACCGCGATGACCGCGTGGGTCGAGGCGAATGCAGCTCCGCCGGCCGACGCGACGTATGCCCGACCCGCGTCGGGCGACCTCGTCAACACCTGCGCCCTCTGAGGCGGATCGGGCTGAGGGAGCGCCTGTCGGTGGCGCGCGGGAGGATGTCGGGATGGACTTCAGGATCGAGCTCGTGCCCATCAACGTCGCCGACGTCGACCGCGCACGGGACTTCTACGGCGACACGGTCGGCTGGACGGTCGACCACGACCAGACGCCGATGGAGGGCCTGCGGTTCGTCCAGGTGACGCCACCGGGGTC
This sequence comes from uncultured Actinomycetota bacterium, assembly GCA_963752365.1. Lineage (GTDB taxonomy): Bacteria > Actinomycetota > Actinomycetes > Actinomycetales > Dermatophilaceae > CAVVXY01. The sequence continues at coordinate 300,115 of CAVVXY010000007.1, read as the reverse complement.
GGCGTGCTCGTTCTGTTTCGGCACCGGGCTCGGCATGCTCGCCGAGGGGCAGACCCAGCACCTCCAGGTCGTCGTCGCGAGCGCGGACGAGGCCCACGCCTACCTGAGCGACCGCGGCGTCGAGTGCAGCGACGTCGAGGCCCTCGCGTGGGGCCGCTTCGTCCACTTCTCCGACCCGGACGGCAACCTCTGGTCCCTCCAGGAGCTGCCCGCGCGCGGCTGACATCGACGGCCGACGCCCCCGGCCGGGGAAGCCGGTCCGGGCCGGCTCGGCTTGTCCTGCGGTCATCCCCAGCCGCGGCACCTATGGTGGACCGCGCCGGTCCGACCCGGCACCCCCGCTCCGCCCCCGAGCCGTGAGGCGCACCTGCTCGCATGATCCGCTACGACCACGTCACCAAGAGCTACGGCCGGTCCCACCGGCCGGCCCTGGAGGACGTCTCCGTCAACATCGAGCGCGGCGAGTTCGTCTTCGTCGTCGGCCCGTCCGGCTCGGGCAAGTCGACGCTGCTCCGCCTCGCGCTCCGCGAGGAGCGGGCGACGTCGGGCCAGGTGCTCGTCGCCGGCCAGGACCTGGGACGCATGCCGATGCGCAAGGTCCCGCGACTGCGCCGGGAGATCGGCACGGTGTTCCAGGACTTCCGTCTCCTGCCCAACAAGACGGTCCACCAGAACGTCGCCTTCGCCCTCCAGGTCCTCGGCCGGTCGCGCCACTACATCAACCAGGTCGTGCCCGAGACCCTCGAGCTCGTCGGCCTCGACGGCAAGGCCAAGCGGCTGCCGCACGAGCTCTCCGGTGGTGAGCAGCAGCGGGTGGCGATCGCCCGGGCCTTCGTCAACCGGCCGCCGATCCTGCTCGCCGACGAGCCGACCGGCAACCTCGACCCCGCGATCAGCCTCGACATCGTCCACCTCCTGGAGCGGATCAACCGCACGGGGACGACCGTCGTCATGGCGACGCACGACGACGGCGTCGTCAACGAGCTCCGCCGCCGCGTCGTCGAGCTCAAGGACGGCGAGCTCGTCCGCGACGAGGTCGATGCCGCCTACCACCCGGGGGACCGCTCATGAAGCCCGGCTTCATCCTCGGTGAGGTGTGGAACGGCCTGCGCCGCAACCTCTCGATGGCGATCTCCATCGTCCTGGTCACGATGGTCTCGATGTTCCTCTTCGGCCTCGGCCTGCTCGCCCAGACGCAGGTCGACACGCTCAAGGGCTACTGGTACGACCGGATCCAGGTCTCGATCTACCTGTGTCCAGACAACTCCGGTCAGCCCAACTGCGAGGGCAAGGGCGTCACCCAGGCCCAGCAGGCCGCGATCAAGAGCCAGCTCGACCAGATGCCCGAGGTCCAGGCGATCTTCTACGAGTCCGAGCAGGAGGCCTTCGACCGGTTCAAGGAGCAGTTCCGCAACAGCCCGGTCGCGAGCAGCGTCGTCAAGGTCGGGGCGATCCCTGCGAGCTACCGGGTCCAGCTCAAGGACCCCAAGAAGTTCCCCGTCGTCACGAGCCAGTTCGAGGGCGCCCCGGGGGTCGCCGCGGTTCAGGACCAGGAGAAGATCCTCGGCAAGGTGTTCACCTTCTTCAACTGGATGACGGCGATCAGCCTCGCCCTGGCGATCGCGATGGTCGCCTGCGCGGCCCTGCTCATGGTGACGACGATCCGTCAGGTCGCCTACACCAGACGCCGGGAGATCGGCATCATGCGGCTCGTCGGGGCCTCGAACTTCACGATCCGCACGCCGTTCATCCTCGAGACGCTGTTCTCGGCGCTCCTCGGGGTGGGCCTGGCGATCGGGCTGCTCTATGCGACCGTCCGGGTCCTGGGGGCCAAGCTCGTCGACATCTTCTACGACCAGGCTCTCATCGGCGTCGGCGACCTGCTCCGGGTCGCGCCGTGGATGGTCGTCACGGTGGGGGCCCTCGCGGTCGTCACCTCGATGGCGACCTTGTGGCGCTACCTGCGCGTCTGAGCGCATTGGCTGCATTCACCTCGGGACTTGTGTTACGAATGGTGCCCATGGGACGTGCGACCCCTGCCCTTCACGCACGCCGTCGCCTCACCGCGTTCGGTGTGGCCCTCGCGTGCGCCGGCTCCCTCGGACTGACCGGCGGCGTGCCCGCGGGTGCGGCCACCGACCCTGACCAGCAGCGCAAGGACCGGGTCGACCACCAGATCCAGGACAGCCGCCACGACCTCGAGGAGATGTCGACCGACTTCCAGCGGGCCTACCTCGCCCTCAACGCGACCAAGGCCAAGGTGCCCGGCGCGCAGGCCGCAGCCGCGGCCGCCGAGGCGGAGCGGGCCGGCGCGGAGGGTCGCTCCGAGCAGGCGCAGGCCGACCTCGCCGTCGCCCGCGCCGACGAGACCAAGGCCGAGGGCCAGCTGGCGACGACGAGGACGCGCCTCGTCACGAGCGAGCGGGACGTGGCCGATGTGGCCGCCCAGATGTACATGCAGCAGGGCATGGGCCAGATGACCGTCGCCCTCGACGCCCAGTCACCATCCGACTTCGCAGACCGGCTCGCCATGAGCGGGACCGTCCTGGACCTCCAGCAGGCGCAGATCTCGCGGCTCGCGACCTCCCGGGCGACGCAGGTCGCCCAGGAGGCGCACCTGTCCGCGGTCCGTGTCGTCAAGGTCGGCGCCGAGGCGGAGGCGCGGAATGCGCTCGCCCAGGCGACCGCAGCCCGCAATGCCGCCGCCGCGGCCCAGGCGCAGATCGAGTCGCTCGCCACGCAGCAGCTGGGCCAGGCGGCGTCCCTCCAGTCCCAGGTGGCCGCCGAGCGGGCCCGCCTGACCGCACTCCAGACGGAGTCGACCAAGCTCCGCACGATCCTCGTCGAGCGCGCGCGACAGGCCAGGATCAAGGCCGAGCGCGAGCGCAAGGAGCGCGAACGCATCGCCCGCCTCCTCGCCAAGAAGCGCAAGAAGCCCTACGTCCCACCGCCCGTCGGTGGGGGCGGCGGCGGCGGCTTCCTCTCGGCGGCCGAGCTCAACCAGGCGATCACGAGCGAGTACGGCATGCGCTTCCACCCGATCCTGCACTACTGGCGGATGCACACCGGCCTCGACTTCGGCGGCCCCTGCGGCACGCCGATCTACGCGGCCGGGCCGGGCACCGTCATCATGGCCGGCTGGGCGGGCGGCTACGGCAACCGCGTCGTCATCGACCACGGCATCGTCGGCAGCGTCGACCTCGCGACGACGTACAACCACATGACCCGCATCGTGAAGTGGGGCGGCCACGTCAACCGCGGCCAGCTCATCGGCTACGAGGGGACGACCGGCATGTCGACCGGCTGCCACCTCCACTTCGAGACGCTCGAGAACGGCAACTTCGTGAATCCCCGGAAGTGGCTCTAGCTCGCAGGCTCGCTTGAGCCATTTCCGTGGGCCCACCCGGAAGTGGCTCTAGCTCGCAGGCTCGCTTGAGCCATTTCCGTGGGCCCACCCGGAAGTGGTTGTGACGGGTCCAATGCATTCCGGCCGGGAGCGCCCGATCGCCTAGGGTGTTCGCGTGAGCAAGGACGGAGGGCGCAAGGTCGTCGCGAGCAACCGCAAGGCCCGGCACGACTACCTCATCGAGGACACCTTCGAGGCGGGGATCTCGCTGACGGGGACCGAGGTCAAGTCGCTGCGGATGGGACGCGCGAGCCTCGTCGACGGCTATGCGACCTTCAACGGCGACGAGCTGTGGCTCGAGGGCGTCCACATCCCCGAGTACGTCCAGGGGACGTGGACCAACCACACGCCGCGCCGCCGCCGCAAGCTCCTCCTCCACCGCAGCGAGCTCGACAAGCTGCTGACCAAGACGCGCGAGTCCGGGCACACGATCGTCCCGCTGTCGCTCTACTTCGTCGACGGCCGGGCCAAGGTGGAGATCGCGCTCGCCAAGGGCAAGAAGTCCTACGACAAGCGCCACGCGCTCCGCGAGCAGCAGGACACCCGCGAGACCCAACGCGCGCTCTCCCACCGCTACAAGGCCCAGCAGTCGGGGCAGTGATGCGGCGTCTCCTCGCGCTCCTCGCCCTCGCGGTCCTGGCGTTGCTCGGGGCTGCGCCCACGGCTTTCGCGGCCCCGGTGGCCACGAGCCTCGCCGGCTTCGCGGCGGCCGACGACGACTACGCCAAGGAGTTCCACGTCGACTACGTGCTCCTCGACGACGGGTCCGTCGAGGTGACCGAGAGCCTCACCTGGCAGTTCCCCAGCGGTGAGGAGCGGCACGGGATCTACCGCAACATCAAGGTGCGCGCGGGCTACCAGGACCGCGAGGACGAGTACCGCTACTACGCGATGAGCGAGGTGTCGGTGACCTCGCCGACCGGGGCGCCGAGCGACATCTCGATCAGCGACAACGGCGCGTTCAAGCAGATCCGCGTCGGCAGCGCGAGCGAGACCGTCTCCGGCGTCCAGAAGTACGTCGTCAAGTACACGCTCGCGCACTACGTCAACGACATCGGCGACGGGACGGCCGAGTTCTACTTCAACACGATCGACGCCTCCAACTACGAGCGCTACGACGACGTCACGGCGAGCCTCCAGGCGCCGGCCGCAGCGACGAAGGCCGGCTGCTTCTACGGGGCGCGCGGAGCGACGGACGCCTGCGAGGCGAGTGCCGGCGCCGTGACCCAGTTCGACGCGCCGAATGCCGAGCCCGGCACCGGGGTCTCCGTCCTCGCCTCCTACCCGCGGGACGCCTTCGGCCCGCTGACCGTCGACCTGCGGCAGGGCTCGGCCGGCAGCGACAGCGAGTCCTCCCTGTCGCCGGCCGCGCAGGACCTCGTCCGCAAGATCGGCTACGCCGTCGGGGGCTTCCTACCGCTCGCGGCACTCGCCGGCATGGGTGCGCTCGTCTGGCAGCGCGGCCGCGACGAGATGTACGCGGGGCTGACCCCAGGTCTGTCCCCCGGCCTCGGGCAGACCGCCGAGTCCGTGCCGACGACGCGAATGCCCATGGCTGCGGTCCAGTTCACGCCGCCCGAGGGCGTCCAGCCGGGCATGGTCGGCACCGTCATCGACGAGACGGCGAACGTCGTCGACGTCACCGCGACCCTCATCGACCTCGCGGTCCGCGGCCACCTGACCATCGCCAAGGTGGACAAGGAGGGCTTCTTCGGCAAGGACGACTGGGAGCTGACCCGGACGACCCCCCGGGTCGAGCGCCACCCACTCGCCGACTACGAGCAGCTCCTCCTGTCCAAGGTGTTCGCGACCGGCGACGCCATCCGGCTCTCGGCGCTCAAGAACACCTTCGCGACGACGCTGAAGTCCGTGCAGGACCACATGTACGCCGAGGTCGTCCGCCGCGGGTGGTTCGGCCGCTCGCCGCAGTCGCAGCGAAGCGGCTGGGTCGCGCTCGGCACCGTCCTCATGGTCCTCGGGCCGATCGTCTTCTTCTTCGGCGGCGGCATCCTCTCCGGCGCCCTCGGGCAGGGGATCGGTGGCGGCGCGGCCGGCCTCGCGATCGGGATCTTCCTCACCGGGCTCGTCGTCCGCGTCCTCGGCCGCCGGATGGCGGCCCGGACCGCGGAGGGCACGGCCGTCCTCGTCCAGTCACGGGGCTTCGAGGAGTACCTCAAGACCGCCGAGGCCGACCAGATCACGTGGGAGGAGGCCGAGCAGGTCTTCAGCCGCTACCTCCCGTACGCCATCGTGTTCGGCCTCGCCGACCGGTGGGCCACGGTCTTCGCCGACGTCGCCGCGGCGGCCGCGGCCGCCGGGCATTCGCTCGCCCAGCCGCTCTGGTACATCGGCCCCTGGGACCCGTCCTTCGGCTACGGCTCGATCGCCAACAGCATGGACGACTTCTCGACGACGGCGGCCGGGACCTTCGTCTCGACGCCCGGCTCCTCGGGGAGCAGCGGCTTCTCCGGCGGCGGCGGCTTCTCGGGCGGTGGCGGCGGCGGCAGCTCCGGCGGCTCCTGGTAGCGCCAGGGGCTCCCGTCGAGTTATCGGGTCACCCGATAACTCGACGGAATACCGAGAAGTCTTCCCTGTATTCGGTCGACTCGTCTGTACTGACCGGCGCGACTCTCAGCCGGCGATGACGGCGAGGAGGTCGCCGCCGTCGACCTGCTGGGTCCCCGCGATCGCGAGCCGCTGCACGGTCCCGGCGACGGGGGCGGTGATGCTCGCCTCCATCTTCATCGCCTCGATCGTCGCGACGACCGCGCCGACCTCGATCGCCGCGCCCTCCTCCACCTGGAGGGTGACGACGCCGGCGAACGGCGCCGCGACCTGACCCCTGACCGACGGGTCGGCCTTCTCGGCGGCCTTGACGTTGACGGTGACCGACGTGTCGCGGACGTGGACGGGGCGGAGCTGGCCGTTGACCGTGCACATGACGGTGCGAATGCCGCGCTCGTCCGGCTCGCTGATCGACTCCAGCCCGAGGATGAGGGACTTGCCGGGCTCGAGCTCGACGACGTGCTCGGCGCCGGCCTCGAGGCCGTGGAGGAACTCGCGCGTGCCGAGGACGGACAGGTCGCTCCACTGCTCGCGGGAGGCGAGGAAGTCCTTGGTCGGTCCGGGGAAGAGGAGCCGGTTGAGGGTCGGGCGCGGGTCGGCCTCGAGCGCCGCCTCGTCCTCCCTCCGACAGCTCGGTCTGGAGCGGCTTGGCCGTCCGCCCCTCGAGGGCCTTGGTCCGGAACGGCTCGGGCCAGCCGCCGGGCGGGTCGCCGAGCTCGCCGTTGAGGAAGCCGATGACCGAGTCCGGGATGTCGTAGGCGGTGGGGTTGGCCTCGAAGTCGGCCGGGTCGGCATTCGCCCCGACGAGCGCGAGGGCGAGGTCGCCGACGACCTTGCTGCTCGGCGTCACCTTGACGATGTTGCCGAGGATGTCGTTGGCCGCGGCGTACATGTCCTCGATCGCCTCGAAGCGCTCGCCGAGGCCGAGGGCGATCGCCTGCTGGCGGAGGTTGGAGAGCTGGCCGCCGGGGATCTCGTGCCGGTAGACGCGGCCCGTCGGCGACGGGAGCCCCGACTCGAAGGGCGCGTAGAGGGCGCGCATCGCCCCGAAGTACGGCTCGAGCGCGTTGACGGCGGCGAGGTCCAGACCGGTCTCGCGGTCGCTGCCGTCGGTCGCGGCCACGAGCGCCGACATCGACGGCTGGCTCGTCGTGCCCGACATCGACGCCGAGGCCGTGTCGACGGCGTCGACGCCGGCGTCGATCGCCGCGAGCAGCGTCGCGAGCTGGCCACCGGCCGTGTCGTGGGTGTGGAGGTGCACCGGCTGGTCGAAGCGCTCGCGGAGCGCGGTCACCAGGGTCCGGGCGGCGGGTGCCCGGAGGAGCCCGGCCATGTCCTTGATCGCGATGACGTGCGCGCCGGCCTCGGCGATCTGGTCGGCGAGACGCAGGTAGTAGTCGAGCGTGTAGAGCCGCTCGGACGGCGACGTCAGGTCGCCGGTGTAGCAGAGCGCGACCTCCGCGACGGCATTCGTCCCCCGGACCGCCTCGATCGCCGGACGCATCTGCGAGACGTCGTTGAGCGCGTCGAAGATCCGGAAGATCCCGACGCCCGTCCGCGCCGCCTCCTGCACGAAGACGTCGGTGACCCGCGTCGGGTAGGGCGTGTAGCCGACCGTGTTGCGGCCGCGGAGGAGCATCTGGACCGGCAGGTTGGGCATCGCCTCGGAGAGCTGGGCGAGCCGCTCCCACGGGTCCTCGGCGAGGAAGCGGAGCGCGACGTCGTAGGTCGCGCCGCCCCACGCCTCGACGGAGAGCAGCTGGGGGAGGAGGCGCGAGACGTAGGGCGCGACCTGGAGGAGGTCGCGGGTCCGCACGCGCGTCGCGAGGAGCGACTGGTGCGCGTCGCGGAAGGTCGTGTCGGTCACCGCGACACCCTGCTGCTCGCGCAGGGCTCGGGCGAATGCCTCGGCGCCGAGCTCGTCGAGTCGTTGCCTCGACCCCGCGGCCGGAGCGGCGTCGAGGTCGGCGACGGGGAGCTTGGTCCGCGGCGAGACCTCGGTCCGCGCGGGCCCGTTGGGCTGGTTGACCGTCACGTTGGCGACGTAGCCGAGGATCTTGGTCCCGCGGTCGGCGGACGTGCGCGCGACGCGGAGCTCCGGGTGCTGCTCGATGAAGGACGTCGTGACGCGTCCCTCCTGGAAGTCCGCTTGGTCGAGGAGCGCCTGGAGGAAGGGGATGTTCGTCGAGACGCCGCGGACGCGGAACTCGGCGAGGGCCCGCCGCGCCCGCCGGACGGCGGTCGGGAAGTCGCGCCCTCGGCAGGTCAGCTTGACGAGCATCGAGTCGAAGTGGGCGCTCACCTCGGCGCCGACGAAGATCGTGCCGCCGTCGAGCCGGACCCCGGCGCCGCCGGCAGACCGGTAGGCGGTGATCTGCCCGGTGTCGGGGCGGAACTCGTTGGCCGGGTCCTCGGTCGTGATCCGGCACTGGAGGGCGGCGCCGCGGATCTGGAGGGTGTCCTGCGACAGGCCGAGGTCAGCGAGGGTCTCCCCGCTCGCGATCCGCATCTGGCTCTGGACGAGGTCGACGTCGGTGATCTCCTCGGTCACCGTGTGCTCGACCTGGATGCGCGGGTTCATCTCGATGAACACGTAGCGGCCGCTCGGGTCGAGGAGGAACTCGACGGTCCCAGCGTTGACGTAGCCGATCTGTCTGGCGAAGGCGACGGCGTCCGCGCACATCCGCGCGCGCAGCTCGGGGTCGAGGTTGGGGGCCGGCGCGATCTCGACGACCTTCTGGTGGCGGCGCTGGACCGAGCAGTCGCGCTCGAAGAGGTGGATGACCTCGCCGGTCGCGTCGGCGAGGATCTGCACCTCGATGTGCCGCGGGTCGACAACGGCCTCCTCGATGAAGACGGTCGCGTCGCCGAATGCGGACTCCGCCTCCCGCATGGCCGCCGTGAGCGCGTCGCGGACGTCCTCGCGCCGCTCGACGCGACGCATTCCGCGTCCGCCGCCGCCGGCGACGGCCTTGACGAAGACGGGGTAGCCGATCTCCTCGGCCCCCGCCACGAGCTGGTCGACGTCGGTGCCCGGGTCGACGCCGCGCAGCGTCGGCAGGCCGGCCTTGCGGGCGGCCGCGATGGCGCGGGCCTTGTTGCCGGTCAGGTGGAGGACGTCGGCCGGTGGTCCGACGAAGGTGACGCCGGCCCGGGCGCACGCCTCGGCGAGGTCCGGGTTCTCCGACAGGAAGCCGTAGCCGGGGTAGACCGCGTCCGCCCCGGACTCGGTCGCGACGCGGACGATCTCCTCGGGGGACAGGTAGGCCCGGACGGGGTGTCCCTGCTCGCCGATCTGGTAGGCCTCGTCCGCCTTGAGCCGGTGCTCGGACTTGCGGTCCTCGTGGGGGAAGACGGCGACGGTCTTGGCGCCGAGCTCCGTCGCGGCGCGAAAGGCGCGGACGGCGATCTCGCCGCGGTTGGCGACGAGGACCTTGCGGAACACGGGGGACCTCCTGGTCGAGGGGCGACCTGCCGGTTCAGCCTAGGGCGGGAGGGGTGACCCCCGTCTCACACTGACCGTCATGTGGAACGCTCCCGCTTGGCCGCGGACCACCCTTGAGGAGGTGGTGCGGCGGAAGTGCCGCCGCCACAGTCGGTCCGGGCCCCGACGACGAGGCCGACGGACGTTGGGGACGGTTCGCCGTCCCCGGAGGAGGCACCCGGATGCCGCAGTACAGCGCAACCCAGACCGTGGACGTCGACGCCAAGAGGCTCTTCGCGTACCTCTCGGAGGTCGACAACCTGCCGGACTACTTCCCCCGCATCACCTCCGCCCGTCGCACCGACGACGACAAGATCGAGGTCACCGCCTCGGTGCCCGACGGTTCGGGCGACACCCGTGGGGAGCGCGGTGAGGCGTGGCTGCGCGTCGAGCAGGCCGACACGACCCTCGTCTGGGGGTCGCCCGGTCCCAACGACTACGAAGGTCGGCTCGACCTCGACCCGGTCGACGACGACTCGTGCACACTCACGGTCGCGATCACGACCGACCGGGCGGACGCCGACTCCGAGCGAATGCAGCAGGGCGTCGACGAGGCGGTCCGGGGCGTCAAGGAGGCCGCGGAGCGCCACCACGCGTGACGGGTCAGCAGATCGTCTGGATGGCGGCCTGCCCCGCCGTGGCCGCCGCTCGGTAGAAGCCCCGGAGCCCGTCGAGCTCCCCGAGGAGCCAGCCCTCGAGGCTGTCGTCCTCGGGATCCCAGACGTCGGGGTAGACCTGCGCCGCCCGCATCGCCTCGGGGTCGAAGCGCGACCGCAGCAGGTCGGCGTCCAGGTCGGCCAGGGCATCGGCGACCGCGACGACCTGCGCCGGCGTCAGCAGCCGCGGTGCCCCGTAGCCGCGGTCGTCGCCGACCTCCTCGCCGCCGAGCAGGGCGTCCGAGAGCAGGCCGCCGGTCGCCTCGGCGCTGCCGGTGAGGAGCCAGTGGATCCCGTGCCAGGCCTTGTCGAGGTCGTAGGACGTGTCGCCGTCATCGGACTCGAGCAGGTCCTCGACCCGCTCGTCGTCCTCGAGGATCGCCCGTGCCTCGTCGCCGTCCCGGCGGTAGCCCACCCAGATCATGCCCATGCTCCCCAGCCTAGGGTCCGGCGGCGACGGGGAGACGTGCGAGCACCACGAAGCCGGACGTGGGCGGCCGCGGAGCCGACGACGCCCCCCGCCGACCCGGCCGTGGCCGGGAGACGAGGGGGCGCCGAGGTGACGGGACGTCAGCCGACGTGCACGGCCTGCTGACCGTCCGTCGCGAGCTCCTCGTGCTTGACGTCGAGGATGCTCACCGCGGCCAGGCCGCCGACGAGCAGCATTCCCGCCGCGAACCAGAAGGACTGCGTCGAGCCGTAGGTCTGCGCGGCGAGCGCGACCTGGTGCTGGGCCGCCGCGAGCTGGTCGGCCGTCGGGGTCACCCCGCCCTGCGCGGCCTGCACCTGCAGGGCCGTGCCGAGCTCGGTGCCCTTCTGGGTGGCGAAGTGGGTGAAGGCCGTCGTGAGCCCCGCGATGCCCACGGCACCGCCGATCTGCTGGACCGTGTTGAGCGCTGAGGCGGCCGCACCGGAGTCGGCGGCGTCGATCCGCGCGGTCGCGGTCAGGGTGAGCGGGATGAAGAGCAGGCCCATGCCGAGTGACATGACGACGATCCACGGCAGGAGGCCACCGGCGTACGAGCTCGTCGTCGTCAGGTGGGTGAAGCCCCACATGCCGGTCCCCGCGAGGAGGCCGCCGGTCCCGGCGAGCCAGCGGGGGTCGACCCGGCCGACGAGGGTCGAGGCGATGCCGGCCGAGACGACGATGCCGGCGCTGAACGGCAGGAACGCGAGGCCGGACTTGACGGGGGAGTACCCGAGCACCTGCTGGATGAACAGCCCGAGGAAGAAGAACATCGCGAACATCCCGGCGCCGACGAACAGCATCGAGAAGAGCGACACCGCCCGGTTGCGGTCGGCGAGGATGCGCATCGGGAGCAGCGGGTGAGCGGCCCGGCGCTCGACGAGGACGAAGACGACGAGCATGAGGACGCCGCCGATGAGCGGCACGAGGGTCAGGGCGTCGGTCCACGTGGAGCCGGCGGTCGCCGCGTGCGAGAGCCCGTAGACGATGCCGAACAGGCCGGCCGTGCCGGTGGCGGCGCCGGCGAGGTCGAGCCGGGCGTCGGTGCCCTCGGACTCGACGAGGACACGCGGGGCGAGGGCGGCGACGAGCAGGCCGATCGGGACGTTGATGAAGAAGGTCCAGCGCCAGTCCGCCTCGGTCAGGACACCACCGAGGATGAGGCCGACGGCCGCCCCCGCACCGGACATCGCGGCGTAGACGGCCATCGCGCGGTTGCGCTCCTTGCCGGCCGGGAAGGTCGTGTTGATGAGCGCGAGGGCCGCGGGGGAGGCGAGCGCCGCGCCGGCGCCCTGGAGGATGCGGGCGAGCAGGAGGATCTCCTGGTTCGGGGCGATGCCGCCGAGCAGGGAGGCGGCGGCGAAGACGAGGACGCCGATCGTGAACATCCGGCGCCGTCCGAAGAGGTCGCCGAGCCGCCCGCCGAGGAGCAGGAGGCTGCCGAAGGCGAGGGCGTAGGCCGTGACGACCCACTGCCGGCCGGCGTCGGAGAAGGCGAGGTCGGACTGGATGTGCGGGAGCGCGATGTTCACGATCGTGCCGTCGAGCACGATCATGAGCTGCGCGCTCGCGATGACGACCAGGGCGAGGAGCAGGCCGCGAGACCTGGGTTCGGCGGGCGTCGTGTGTGGCGCCCGTTCGGTGACAGCAGACATGGATGTGCCTTTCGGGAGGTGGGTGGGGACTGCATCGGCACGTCGCTGTGCCACCTCGGGCGCCATCGCTACCGAGGGAGATGAGGGTGAATGCGGGGCGGCTCAGCCGGTGAGGGTGGCGGCCACCGCGGGCAGGAAGGCGTCCTTGACGACGCGCTCGACGAAGCAGGCGTCGGGCAGGGTGCCCTCGGTGATGACCTTGTGGAAGCTCATCGCCGGGATGATCGCGGCGAGGAGCTCGAGGTCGGCGCCGGGCCCGACCTCGCCGCGCCGCTGGGCGCGGACGAGCATGTCGAGGACGCCCGCGGCCTTGGGCTTGAAGACCCGCTCGACGAAGATGTCGCGCAGCTCGGGGTCGCGGTGCATGCCGGGAAGGACCACCGCGAGCACGGCGCTCGTCTGTCCGGAGACCGGTGTGTCCTGGCAGAAGGTCGCCTCGACGTCACCGAGCAGGCTCCCGGTGTCCGGGAAGTGCGCGTGGTCGCCGAGGCCCTTGCGGAAGAGGTGCTCGACCGCGTCGCTCACGAGGAGCGCCTTGCTCGGCCAGCGCCGGTAGAGGGTCGCCTTGCTCGCGCGGACGCGGGCTGCGACCTCGTCGAAGGTCAGCCGGTCGTAGCCCACCTCGAGCAGGATCTCGACGGTGCCGTCGAAGATCTCCTCCTCGCGCTCGCCGGTCACCCGCGGGCGGGCGGTGGTGGCGGTGGTGCTGACGGGCATTCGGTCGACCTCGGATCTCGATGGAACGAAACTGTTTCGTTCCATCTGAACGGTACGACGTCGTTTCATATTCCGCAACCCCGGGAATCTGCGTTGGGTTCCGCCCGTTGGACCCGGCATACTGGTTCGACCCCCGCCGCGACGGGGCGACAACTGAACAGCGTGATGTGGACCCCGTCATGGGGGTGATCGGTTTCGACATTGGTCGGCTGGTCAGGGGAAGCGGGTCGAGGATGCAAGGTCATCTCGTCAACGCTCCTTGCAAACCAATAGGTGCCAATTCCAAGCGCACCGACTTCGCCCTCGCCGCCTGAGCGAGCCACGAAGTCCGTCAGCCTGAGCTAGATCCCGACTCAGTGCCTGGCGCCAGCTAGGGAACTCGCTGCGTCACCCTCGTCGGGGGGTGGCGCGGGACTCCAATCCGACTGGGCCTGTCGGGGAACGTGTGCGCGCGAGCCCCGGGGCCGAGAAAATCCTCAGCGCACTGCACCCGGAGAAGCCCTGGTTTCCCGTCAATGGACGCGGGTTCGATTCCCGCCACCTCCACCAGTCGTCCACATCACGATGCGAATGCCGCGACCCTCCCGACCGGAGGGGCGCGGCATTCGTCATGTCCAGGCGCTGTCTGTGTATCCGCGGACCCACCACCGGCCCCTCATCGGACGAATGCCCACGCACACGGCGCGGGCACCCGGCCGGCCGGAGCCGGCGGACCCGTCAGGAGAAGTGCCATGCCCACAACCACCGACGTCCTCACCCAGGGCGGTCTCGTCAACGTCACCTCGCTCGTCACGGCCGCAGGCCAGGTCGGCGTCCCGATCCACGTCGCCGCCGCGTTCGCCGAGCAGGAGTCCGGCGGGCAGAACATCTACGGCCACGACAAGTTCGGCGTCTTCACCAAGCCGCAAGGCGTCAACCTGCCGGTCACCAAGGAGAACTTCGCCGAGTTCTTCCAGAAGGTCGTCGTGCAGGGCCGGCGGAGCAACGGGGTCGGCCCGATGCAGATCACCTATCCCGGCTACTTCCCGATGGCCGCCAAGCAGAACCTGCGGCTCTGGCTGCCGCTGGAGAACTTCCTCTTCGGGTTCGGGGTCATCAGCGGCTTCCTGGCGACGAACTACACCGACACCTCGATCAGTCGTGCCGGGCAGCGCTACAACTCGGGGTCGCCCACGGGCGCACCCGACTACGGCAAGTCCGTCGTCCGGCGCGCTGCCGTCTGGCGCACGCGCCTCGCGGGCGTGACCACCCAGAACCTCCTCGGCAACGCCGGCGTCCTCCAGGTCGGCTCGACGGGGCCCAGGGTGCGGGCGCTGCAGATCGGGCTCAACCGCTTCTTCCCGCTCTACTCCCAGCTCGTCATCACCGGGGTCTTCGACGCGCCGACCGACAAGGTCGTCAAGGAGTTCCAGCGGCGCACCGGCCTCCTGCGGGACGGCGTCGTCGGCTCGAACACCCGCAACACCCTCGCGACCTTCGGCATCGTCCTCTGACCGCGGTCTCGGGCAGCCGCTCAGCGGCTGTCCGAGCCGCCGGTCCCGACCGCGCGCCCTGCCTCGAGCCGGGCGATCGGCACCCGGAACGGCGAGCAGGAGACGTAGTCGACACCGGAGTCCTCGAAGAAGCCGATCGAGTCCGGGTCGCCGCCGTGCTCCCCGCAGACCCCGATCTTGAGCCCGGGGTGGGTCACCCGTCCCTCCCACGTGGCGAGCTGGACGAGCCGGCCGACGCCGGCGCGGTCGATCGACTCGAACGGCGACACCCCGAAGATCCCCTTGTCGAGGTAGCGGCTGAAGAACGCCGACTCGACGTCGTCGCGGGAGAAGCCCCACGTCGTCTGGGTCAGGTCGTTGGTCCCGAACGAGAAGAAGTCGGCCGCCTCGGCGATCGCGCCAGCGGTGAGGGCCGCGCGCGGCAGCTCGATCATCGTGCCGACATGGTGGTCGAGATGCACGCTGTGGGCGACGCGGACCTCGTGCGCGGCTTCCGCGATCTCCTCCTTGATGCTCAGCAGCTCCCGGACGTCGCCGACGAGGGGGACCATGATCTCGGGGCGCGGGTCGAGGCCGCGCTCCTTGCAGCGGGCCGCCGCCTCGAGGACCGCCTGGGCCTGCATGAGGAACAGTCCCGGGACGGCGATGCCGAGCCGGACGCCGCGCAGCCCGAGCATGGGGTTCTGCTCGTGGAGCCGGGTGACCGCCGCGAGCAGCCGGGTGTCGTCGGAGTCGTGGTGTCCCGTCGCCTCGGCGACGGCGACGCGGACCGAGAGCTCGGTCAGGTCGGGGAGGAACTCGTGGAGCGGCGGGTCGAGGAGCCGGACGGTGACCGGCAGGCCGTCCATCGCCTCGAAGAGCTCGACGAAGTCCTCGGTCTGGAGCGGGAGGAGGGCGTCGAGCGCAGCCTGCCGGTCCTCGCCCTCCTCGGCGAGGATGAGCCGCTCGACCAGCGCCCGGCGCTCGCCGAGGAACATGTGCTCGGTCCGGCACAGGCCGATGCCCTCCGCGCCGAAGCGGCGGGCGCGGGCCGCGTCCTCGGCGTTGTCGGCATTCGCCCGGACGCGCAGCCGGCGCTGGCCGTCGGCCCAGGTCATGAGCCGGTGCACCGAGCGGACCACGTCCGGGACCTCGTCGCCGTCCGGGTCGACCAGGCCCTCGAAGTACTGCACGACCTGGGAGTCGGCGACGGCGACCTCGCCGAGGAAGACCTCGCCGGTCGTGCCGTCGATCGAGATGACCTCACCCTCCCGGACGACCGTCCCGTCGTGGGTCGTGAGCTGCCGGGCCCGGGTGTCCACGTCGAGCGACTCGGCGCCGCACACGCAGGTCCGCCCCATGCCACGCGCGACGACCGCCGCGTGGGAGGTCTTGCCACCGCGGCTGGTGAGGATGCCGCGTGCGGCCACCATCCCGTGGAGGTCCTCGGGGTTGGTCTCCCGGCGGACGAGGATCACGTCGACGCCCTCGGCCGCGCGGGCGACGGCCGTCGCGCTGTCGAAGACCGCCTGGCCCACCGCGGCACCCGGTGAGGCGCCCATCCCCGTGCCGATGCGCTCGCGCGCCCCGTCGGCGGAGAAGTTGGGGAACATCAGCCGGGCGAGCTGCGCGCCCGTCACCCGCTGGAGCGCCTCGCTCTCGCTGATCCGGCCCTCGTCGACCAGGGCCGTCGCGATCCGGAAGGCCGCCTCCGCGGTCCGCTTGCCCACCCGCGTCTGGAGCATCCAGAGGTGGCCGCGCTGGATCGTGAACTCGATGTCGCACAGGTCCCGGTAGTGCTCCTCGAGCGTCGCCATGATCCGCATCAGCTCGTCGTAGGACCGCTCGTCGATCCGCTGGAGCTCGACGAGGGGGAGCGTGTTGCGAATGCCGGCGACGACGTCCTCGCCCTGCGCCTGCTCGAGGTAGTCGCCATAGGCCCCCGGGGCGCCGGTCGACGGGTCACGGGTGAAGGCGACACCGGTGCCCGAGCCGGGCCCGACGTTGCCGAACACCATGACCTGGACGTTGACGGCCGTGCCGAGGTCCGCCGGGATCCGCTCCTGTCGGCGGTAGAGGACGGCCCGGTCGGAGTCCCACGACTCGAAGACGGCCCGGATCGCGGCCATGAGCTGGGTGCGGGGGTCCTGCGGGAAGTCCGCGCCGGTCTGCTCGCGGATGATCTCCTTGAAGCGCCCGGCGACCTCGCGCAGCGCGTCGGCGTCGAGGTCGACGTCCGTCGCCGGGTGCCCGAGCTGGGTGGTGCGTCGCCTCTTGGCCTCGTCGAGGACCTCCTCGAAGGGCGCGCCGTCGAGACCGAGGACCGTCCTGCCGAACATCTGGAGCAGCCGGCGGTAGGAGTCCCACGCGAAGCGCGCGTCGGCGACGCGGGCCAGGCCCTCGACGGAGGAGTCGTTGAGCCCCACGTTGAGGACGGTCTCCATCATCCCCGGCATCGAGAACTTCGCCCCAGACCGGACCGAGACGAGGACAGGGTCCTCGGGGTCGCCGAGCCGCCTGCCCATGCGGTCCTCGAGCCGCTCGACGTGCTCGGCCACCTGACCCTCGAGCTCCGCCGGCAGCCTGCCCTCGGCGAGGTAGGCACGGCACGCCTCGGTCGTGATCGTGAAGCCGGGCGGGACCGGCAGGCCGAGCCGGGTCATCTCGGCGAGGTTCGCGCCCTTGCCCCCGAGCAGGTCCTTCTCGTCCTTGCCGCCGGCAGTGAAGTCCTGCACCCACTCGGTCATCGCGGACCTCCGCATCCGTGCGCCGGCGCTCCGGCGCTACCCCCCCAGACTAGGAGCGTGGCGTCGCCCCGTCCGCGGACCCGGGAGTGAGATCGAGCACCCAGCCGTCGCCGGACCTGCTGAAGCCGAGGCGCTCGTAGTAGGGCGCCACCATCCCCGGCGGCGTGAGGATCCGCCGCCAGCCGTGGTCGGCGAACAGCCCGCTGCGCCGGTAGACGAACTCGCCGGGCGTGAGGTCGCGGTACCGCTCGGTCACGTAGTCGAGCTCGACCTGCGCCGTGCCGCCGCCGCGGTCCGCGACGACGACGACGCCGACGGTCTCCATCCCCCTCTGGACGAGGAAGGACCGGCGGCCCTCGGTCGGCTCGACGCCGGTGAAGGCCGGGTTCGTCGCCCGGATCCGGTCGCCCTCGACGCGGAGGAAGTGCTGGAGGTAGGCGTCGGACTCCTCGACCTCGAGGACCTCGTAGGAGGCCTCGTCGTGCCGGGTGCGCAGCAGCTTGGCGATGAACCAGATGTTGATGCCCGACAGCACGATGTTCATCCCGACCATCGGCCAGACCGGGATGAGCAGGTTGAAGACGACGAGGACGACGCACGCCACGAGGTTGAGGACGCGGAAGCGCAGCACCCGCGCCTGCATGAGCGAGTAGACGAGCAGCGCCGACCCGGCCCAGCCGAGCGCGTCGAGCCACCCCATCAGTCGGCCCACGCGAAGCGGACGGTGACGCTGGCCGCGACCGACGTCTCACCGGGAGCGACCGGCATCCCCGCGGCCTCGGCCGCCATGAACCGCTTGGACATGTCCCGCGCGATCGGCATCCCGCCGCCCGCTCCGCCGTCCGCGATCGCGACGACCCGGCCGACCGCACGCCCGGCGAGGCGCGCGAACTGCTCGGCCTTGCCGCGGGCGTCGGCGAATGCCGCCTCGCGCGCCCGGCGGAGCAGGGGCTCGGGGTCGTCGACGGTCAGCGTCAGGGAGTCGAGCGCGAACGCATTCCCCGCTGCCTCGTTGCACGCGGTGATGACCGGCCCGACGTCGGTCGTCGTCGGTACCCGGAGCTGCGCGGCCTGCCACGCCGTCTGCCCGATCGGCCCCGAGCCGTCGCCCGCCCAGCGCTGGTTGACCCCGGCCGAGGTCGTCCGCAGATGCCGCTCCTCGATCCCGGCCGCGCGGACGGCGTCGTGCACGGCGGCCATGAGCCGGCTCGCCTCCCGCAGCGTGGGGGCGACGTCGGCGCCGTCGACGTTGACCCGCACGTCGAGGACGACGACGTCGGGAGCCCCCGAGGCGCTGCCGGTACCGGTGACGTCGATGAATGCATCCATGCGCGCACTGTAGGTCCGCGCGGCCCCGCGGGCCCGGGTCCTTGCGAGAATGCGTGCGTGTCCGGGACCATCGCCCAGCGCGTGCGCAACGTCGTGCCCTGGGTGCTGCTCGCGCTCGCCGTCGGCATCCAGGTCGAGGCGCTCTATGCGCCCGACGTACCGGGCCCGGCGCTGTTCACCGGCGCCGACAAGGTCATCCACGTCCTCCTGTTCGGCGTGCCCGCGACGATCGCGCTCCTCGGGCCGGTCGCACCCCGCCTGGTCCTGCCCGCCCTCCTCCTCCACGCGCCGGTCAGCGAGGTCGTCCAGGCGTCCCTGCTCCCCGGACGCTCCGGGGACCCGTGGGACGCCGCCGCCGACCTCGTCGGGGTGCTGCTGGCAGTCGCGGCGGTCCGCACCCTGGGGCGCCGTCGCGGAGGAGTGGACCCGCGTCGTCCGCTGATAGACTGATCCACCCCCGATGCGTTCGGACACCGCCTCGCGCCCTCCGCGCGCCAGCCTGAGACGCGTCCCTTCCGACGACGCCCATGACAGGTGATCTGCAGTGCCCAAGAACGACCCGAAGAAGAAGACCGGCGGCAAGGCCCGCTGGACCGCGAGCGAGAAGTCGCAGGCCAAGTCCAAGGACAAGGGCAAGCCGCGCCGCGACGGGGATGCTCGCCGTCCCGAGGGCGCCGAGGGCAAGCGCCCCCGTGACGAGCGCAGCCCGCGCTGGGAGGACCGACGTCCGGCCCGTGAGGACTCGTCCGGTCGCGGCCGCGGCGACGACCGGGGTCCGCGCCGCGTCGACGACGTCGTCGGTCACCGCAAGTACATCGCCGACGATCGTCGTCGTCGCGACGACCGGGGCGGCTACCAGGGCCGCGACGACCGTGGCGGCGACCGTGGTGGGTTCCAGCGCCGGGACGACCGGGGCGGCTACCAGGGTCGCGACGACCGTGGCGGCGACCGTGGTGGGTTCCAGCGTCGTGAGGACCGGGGCGGCTACCAGGGCCGCGACGACCGTGGCGGCGACCGTGGTGGGTTCCAGCGTCGTGAGGACCGGGGCGGCTACCAGGGTCGCGACGACCGCGGCGGCGACCGTGGTGGGTTCCAGCGGCGTGAGGACCGGGGCGGCTACCAGGGTCGCGACGACCGTGGCGGCTACCAGGGTCGCGACGACCGTGGCGGGTTCCAGCGGCGTGACGACCGGGGCGGCTTCCAGGGTCGCGGCGACCGTGGCGGCTACCAGGGTGGCGGCGACCGTGGCGGCTTCCAGCCGCGTGACGACCGTGGCGGCGACCGTGGTGGGTTCCAGCGTCGTGAGGACCGGGGCGGCTACCAGGGTGGCGGCGACCGGGGCGGCTACCAGGGTCGCGATGACCGTGGCGGCGACCGGGGCGGCTACCAGCGCCGCGACGACCGGGGTGACCTCCAGCGTCGTGACCAGCGGGGCGGCTACCAGGGGCGTGACGACCGCGGCGGCCAGGGCCGGGACGAGGGCTACGAGGAGGTCCTGCGCGAGCAGGAGGCGGCCGACACGTGGACCAAGTACGAGGCCCGCAAGGTCGACGGACCGACCGAGGTGACCTCCGAGAACGGCTTCGCCGCCCTCGGGATCCCCGAGCGGCTCGTCGAACGGCTCGCCCGCGACGCGATCACCGAGCCGTTCCCGATCCAGGTCGCGACGATCCCCGACGCGCTCGCCGGTCGGGACGTCCTCGGCCGCGGGCGCACCGGCTCGGGCAAGACCCTCGCCTTCGGCCTGCCGACGATCGCCCGCCTCGCCGCGAGCGGCAAGGCCCGGCCCAAGCGGCCGCGGTCGCTCGTCCTCGTGCCGACCCGTGAGCTCGCGATGCAGGTGAGCGACGCGCTCGAACCGCTCGTCCACGTCATGGGCCTGCGCCACAAGCTCGTCGCGGGCGGACTGTCGTACGAGCCGCAGATCTCGGCGCTCGCGCGCGGTGTCGACGTCCTCATCGCGACGCCGGGCCGCCTCTCGGACCTCATCGAGCGCGGTGCGATGGAGCTCGACGACATCCAGGTCACGATCCTCGACGAGGCCGACCACATGGCCGAGATGGGCTTCATGACCGAGATCACCGGGGTCCTCGACGCGCTCCCGCCCGGCCAGCGCCTCCTCTTCTCCGCGACCCTCGACCGCGGGATCGACGCCCTCGTCGAGCGCTACCTGACCGACCCCGTCACGCATTCGACCGACGAGGCCCAGGCCACGATCACGACGATGGCCCACCACCTCTTCCTCGTCGAACCGCAGCACAAGAAGGTCGTCACCGCCGAGCTCACGGCTCGACCCGGCCGCACGATCGTCTTCGCCCGGACCAAGCTCGGTGCCGACCGGGTCGCCTCGCAGCTGCGCGAGGCGGGCATCATGGCGGCCGCCCTGCACGGCGGACTGACCCAGTCGGCCCGCAACCGGGTCCTCGGCGCCTTCCGCACCGGCGACCTCCCCGTCCTCGTGGCGACCGATGTCGCGGCGCGCGGCATCCACGTCGACGACGTGTCCCTCGTGCTCCAGATCGACCCGCCGGCCGACCACAAGGACTACCTCCACCGCTCCGGCCGCACGGCCCGGGCCGGGGAGGAGGGCGCCGTCGTCACCCTCGCCCTGCCGCACCAGAAGAAGATGATGGAGCGCCTGCTCGGCGAGGCCGGTGTCGACACCAGGGGAGTCAAGGCGATCCCCGGCGCCGAGCCGGTCCGCGCGGCCGGTGGCCAGGAGCCGCCCGGTCAGCCGGTCGACCCGGAGGCCTTCAAGGCGATGCTCGAGCCGGTCCGCAAGCAGCGCGGCCAGTCGCGGTCCCCGGGGCCGCGCGGCGACCGTGGTCGTCGCGACGGCGGCCGGGGCGGCGGCGACCGCTTCGGCGGCGGACGCCGCGAGGACGTCTCGGACGGTTGGCGCTCGGACGGCAAGGGCGGTGGCCGGTCCGGCTCCCGGCCGACCCGCTTCGGGGCACCCCGGCACCATCACTGACCGCATTCGGCTCCGGAGACCCGGGTCCGGCCAGAGGCATGATGGGATCATGAGAGGGGAGAGCCTCGCGGGACGTCTGCTCGTGTCGACGCCCCAGATCGAGGACGGCGTCTTCCACCGCAGCGTCGTCCTCCTCCTCCAGCACGACGACGAGTCCGGCGCCCAGGGGCTCGTCCTCAACAAGCCGCTCGACGCCGATGTCGAAGCCGTCCTGCCCGAGTGGCAGCAGTACGTGACGCTGCCCGGCCGGCTCTTCCACGGTGGCCCCGTCCAGCTCGACTCGGCCCTCGGGCTCGTGTCGGTGCCGGGCGACCACGCACCGCCGGTCGGCGTCCGCCGGCTCTTCGACGGGGTCGGGGTCGTCGACCTCGACACGCCGCCCGTCGAGGTCGTGTCGCGCTTCGCCGGAATGCGGATCTTCGCCGGCTACGCGGGATGGGTCGAAGGACAGCTGGAGGACGAGATACGGCGCGGCGGCTGGTTCGTCGTCGAGGCGGAGGGCCGCGACGGCTTCACCGACGCACCGGACGCGCTGTGGGCGCAGGTGCTCCGTCGGCAGGGCGGGCAGCTCGCGTGGGTCGCGGCCTACCCGTCGGACCCCGAGCTCAACTGAGCGCCCGCCTACGATGGGGGGATGAGCCAGATCCCCCTCGACGACCCGCACGCTCCCGCCCTCGCCCCGGCGACGACGACGTCGGTGCTCGAGCGACCGGACACGGTCGTCGTGCCGGAGGTCCAGGAGCCGGGTGACCACGAGCGGTTCTCGCACTACGCGGACAAGAACAAGATCATGGAGTCGGCCCTGTCCGGCGCGCCCGTCGTCGCGCTCTGCGGCAAGGTATGGGTGCCCGGTCGCGACCCCAAGAAGTTCCCCGTCTGCCCGACCTGCCGTGAGGTCATGAACGAGATGTTCCCGCCCAGCGACGACGGAGACGAATGATCCTGCGGTCCGGAGCGTCCGAACCGACCGTTTCTTTACCGAATGCTGGAGCAATCCTCACCCAGCGCTGACCCGGTGCGACATAGTTTCGAGGAGACGGGCCACACCCCTGTGCCCGCATTCGGAAGGTGGCCCATGGCCCGTCGTACCTCAACCCTGCTCGCCGCGCTCGGACTCGCCGTCGCCGGCCTGGCCGTCGCCGGCCCCGCATCGGCCATGCGCGCCGAGGCACCCGCCGCCGCCTGCGCGACCCACACCGACGCGACGAACCTCGCTCGCTCCGCCGCCGGCGGCAACCGCCAGGACGGCAACGAGCTGACCGCCAGCCAGGCCGCCGCGATGGAGCGCGACATGGCGCGCGTCATGACGGCCAAGGGCCTGACGCGGAATGCGAAGGGCCAGGTCGTCGCCAAGAAGCCGGGCGGTGGCGGGGGCGGCACCTTCACCCCCACGATCGTCAAGGTCTACTTCCACGTCATCACCAACGGGACGACCGGCGACGTGAGCAGCCTCGTCGACGGCCAGCTCGGCGTGCTCAACCGCGCCTATTCCGGGACCGACTTCTCCTTCTCCAAGGCCGGGGTCGACAAGACGAGCAACGCGTCGTGGTACAACCTCGCGCAGGGCAGCAGCGCCGAGCGCGCGATGAAGACAGCGCTGCGCCAGGGGAGCTACGCGGACCTGAACATCTACACGGCCAACCTCTCCGGCGGGCTCCTCGGCTGGGCGACGTTCCCGTCGACCAACACGGCCGACAAGATGGACGGCGTCGTCGTCCTCGACCAGTCGCTGCCGGGTGGCAGTGCGGCGCCGTACAACCTCGGCGACACCGCGACGCACGAGGCGGGCCACTGGTTCGGGCTCTACCACACCTTCCAGGGCGGCTGTAACGGCAGCGGCGACTACGTCACCGACACCGCCGCCGAGGCGAGCCCGGCGTTCGGCTGCCCGGCTGGTCGGGACACCTGCACGCGCGCGAGCGGCGTCGACCCGATCACGAACTTCATGGACTACACCGACGACGCCTGCATGAACAACTTCACCAAGGGCCAGGTCACCCGCGCGCAGGGCGCCTGGGTCACCTACCGCCAAGGCAAGTGACACCAGCCAAAACCGTTGTCCCATAGCACGTTCGCAGGGCCCGGCACGCCAGCCGGGCCCTGCGCACGTCGCCCCCGCGGACTGGTTAGAGTGGCTCGGCCATGAGTCAGTCCGCCGCCAACCACCTGTCCCCGGCCTTCCCGGAGCGGGCGGCGTGGGGGACCGCGGGCAAGCTCCGCGCCTGGCAGGCCGAGGCCCTCGAGGCCTACCTGGCCAGCGGGGCGACGGACTTCCTCGCCGTCGCGACCCCCGGGGCCGGCAAGACGACCTACGCTCTCCGCGTCGCGACCGAGCTGCTCGGTCGCGGCGTCATCCGCGCCGTCACCGTCGTCGCACCGACCGAGCACCTCAAGACCCAGTGGGCCGACGCGGCCGCACGGGTCGGCATCGACCTCGACCCCCGCTTCCTCAACAGCGTCGGTGACAGCTCGAGCGACTACCACGGGGTCGCCCTCACCTACGCCCAGGTCGCCTCCCGACCCGAGCTGCACCGGCGCCGGACCCTCGCCGAGCCGACCCTCGTCATCCTCGACGAGATCCACCACGGCGGCGACGCGAAGACCTGGGGCGACGGCATTCGCACCGCCTTCGAGGGAGCGACCCGTCGGCTCTCGCTGACCGGGACGCCGTTCCGGTCCGACACCAGCCCCATCCCGTTCGTCCGCTACGAGATGGACGACCAGGGGATCCTCCGCTCGGCGTCCGACTACACCTACGGCTACGCGGAGGCGCTGCGCGACAGCGTCGTCCGGCCCGTCCTCTTCCTCGCCTACGGCGGTGCCATGCGATGGCGGACCAAGGCCGGTGACGAGGTGGCCGCGCGCCTCGGCGAGCCGATGACCAAGGACCTCACGGCGCAGGCGTGGCGGACCGCGCTCGACCCCAAGGGCGAGTGGGTCCCGCAGGTGCTCCGGGCCGCCGACCGGCGGCTGACCGAGGTCCGGCGGCACGTGCCGGACGCGGGAGGCCTCGTCATCGCGTCCAACCAGACGTCGGCGCGCGCCTACGCCCGGCAGCTCGAGGCGATCTGCGGCTCGAAGCCGACGGTCGTCCTCTCCGACGACGCCGGGGCCTCGGGCCGGATCGAGGAGTATGCCCAGAGCACGGCGCGCTGGATGGTCGCCGTGCGGATGGTCTCCGAGGGAGTCGACGTGCCCCGCCTCTGCGTCGGCGTCTATGCGACCTCGACCCAGACGCCGCTCTACTTCGCCCAGGCCGTCGGCCGCTTCGTGCGGGCCCGCCGGAGAGGGGAGACGGCCTCGATCTTCCTCCCGTCGGTCCCGACGGTCCTCGAGCTCGCGGCCCGCCTCGAGGACGAGCGTGACCACGCCCTCGACCGCCGGGTCGACCCTGAGGCCGAAGCGTCGATCTGGGCCGAAGAGGAGGGGATTCTCGCCGCCGCCAACCGTGCCGAGACGGTCGCCGACGACCTGATCGGCGGCTTCGAGGCGCTGGAGTCGGACGCGCACTTCGACCACGTCCTCTTCGACAGGCAGCAGTTCGGCCTCCACGCCGAGCCCGGGTCCGCCGAGGAGGAGGACTACCTCGGCATCCCCGGTCTCCTCGAGCCCGACCAGGTCGCCACCCTGCTCCGCGACCGGCAGAGCCAGCACGCAGCGAGGGCGCCGAAGAAGGCCGCGCCGGCGCCGGTCTCGGCCCACCGCGCCCTCGCTCGGCAGCGCAAGGAGCTGGGTGCGCTCGTGGCCGCCCACGCCCGCAAGACCGGCGCGGCTCACGCCGTCGTCCACATCGAGCTGCGTCGCGCCTGCGGCGGACCCGAGCTCGCGACGGCAACGAGCGAGGAGGTCGCGGCCCGCATCGCCAAGCTGCGGCTCTGGCTCGTCGGGCGTCGCTGACCGTTCACCGAGGATCCGTCGGGCCTTGGGCCCTGCCGACCCGCCCCGGCGACATAGCGTCGGGGGCATGACCCCTGCATTCGACGCCTCCAGCCTGCCCTCCGCCAGCCGCCGCCAGCTCCTCTCCATGGCCGTCGTCGGCGGCGCCGGCCTCCTTACGACCGCCGCGGCCGACCCGGCCCGGGCCGCCGACGCCCACAGCCTCACCCTGACGATCCTCGGGACGAGCGACCTGCACGGCAACGTCTACAACTGGGACTACTTCAAGAACGCCGAGTACGACGACGGGGCGCACAACGACATCGGCGTCGCCAAGGCGGCGACCCTCATCAAGGCCATGCGCGCCGAGCGCGGGGCGGGCACGTGCATCACGCTCGACGCGGGCGACACGATCCAGGGGACGCCGCTCGCCTACTACTACGCCAAGATCGACCCGATCACCGGCGGACCCACCCACCCGATGGCACTCGCGATGAACGCCGTCGGCTACGACGCCGCTGCACTCGGCAACCATGAGTTCAACTACGGCCTGGACGTCCTGCGGACCTTCGAGAGCCAGCTCGACCACCCGCTCCTCGGGGCGAATGCCGTCGACTGGGACACCGGCGCCCCGGCCTTCACGCCCTACGTCCTCAAGCGCGTCAAGGTGCCGGGGTCGAAGCCGGTGACCGTCGGCATCCTCGGTCTCGTGACCCCGGGGGTCGCGATCTGGGACAAGGCCAACGTCGAGGGCAAGGTCAGGTTCGTCGGTCTCGTGGAGCAGGCCAAGGTCATGGTGCCGCGGATGAAGGCCTCCGGCGCCGACGTCGTCATCGTCTCGGCCCACTCGGGCATGGACACCTCCTCGTCCTACGGCGACGCCCTGCCCTACCCGGAGAACGCCGCGACCCTCGTGGCGGAGCAGGTCCCGGACATCGACGCGATTCTCGTCGGGCACGCGCACTCCGACATACCGGAGCGCCTCGTCACGAACCTTGCGACCGGCAAGAAGGTGCTGCTCTCCGAGCCGAAGAACTGGGGGATGCGGGTCACCGTCATGGACCTCGGCCTGACGAAGGTCCGGGGCCGGTGGCAGGTCTCGTCCCGCGCAGCCACCCTGCTCAACGCCAACACCGTGCCCGAGGACGCCGAGATCGCCGCGCTGGTCCGGGCCCAGCACGCCAAGGTCCTCACGTACGTCAACTCCGTGATCGGCGCGAGCACCCGGGCGATGAGCGCGGCCACCTCCCGCTACGAGGACACGGCCGCGATGGACTTCATCAACCTCGTCCAGGCCCAGACGGTCAAGGGCGCCCTCGTCGGGACGCCGGAGGCCGGGCTGCCGATGCTGTCGATCGCGGCGCCCTTCAACAAGGCGGCCGCGATCCCCGCGGGCCCGGTCACCGTGCGCGACGTCGCCGGCCTCTACATCTTCGACAACACCCTGCTCGGGATCGTCTTCACCGGCGCCCAGGTCCGGGCCTACCTCGAGAAGTCGGTCACCTACTTCAAGCGGGTGCCGGGTCCGGGCACGTACGCCGCGGCCGACGTGACGAATGCGCCGACGGATCTCGCGCCCAACGGCACCCCGGACTACAACTACGACATCCTCGGCGGGCTCGACGCCCGGCTCACCTACGACGTCGACATCGCCGCGGCGCCCGGGTCCCGCATTCGCGACCTCGCCTACGACGGCGCACCGGTCGCTGACGGCCGGCAGTTCGTCATCGCGATCAACAACTACCGGCAGTCCGGCGGCGGCAACTTCCCGGGCGTGACGACGGCGCCGGTCGTCTACAACCGGCAGGTCGAGATCCGCCAGCTGCTCATCGACTGGGTGACGGCCGAGGGCGAGATCGACCCGCCGAGCTTCTTCACCGTCGACTGGCGACTCGTCGCCGGGACGACCCCGCTGACGATCACTCCCTGAGCCTCGTCACGGCACCGCCGACCGGTCTAGCGTGGACTCCCGTCGGCGGCGCCCGATCGCCGGGAACGGAGCAGCACCATGGCGGGCCACGTGTACTCCATCTCCGAGGTCGTCGGGACCTCGCCGGACGGCGTCGAGGAGGCGGTCGCGAATGCCGTCGCGCAGGCGGGCAAGTCCCTGCGCAACCTCGACTGGTTCGAGGTGCGGGAGATCCGCGGCCAGCTCGCGGACGGCGCGATCGCGCACTGGCAGGTGACCGTCAAGATCGGCTTCCGCGTCGAGGACTGAACGCTCGTCAGTCGACAGCGGCGACGAGGGGACCGGTCCGGTAGGCGACCCGCTCCGCGAGGGCGATGGCCGTGTGCGCGCGGGTCACGTGGGCGTCGTCGATGATCGCGTCGAGGACCCGTTGCAGGTCGGCGTTGTCGCGCGCGACGACCCGGACCTGCAGGTCCCCACTGCCGGTGATCGTGTAGGCCTCGAGGACTTCCGGGATCGCGGCGAGGTGCGCTGTCACCGGGCCGTGGCCCTCGCCCTGGCGGATCTCCAGCGTGCAGAATGCCGTGACCGCGTAGCCGAGCGCGACGGGGTCGACCTGCGGCGCCCAGCTGCGGATGACGCCGCCCCGCTCGAGACGGTCGAGCCGGGCCTGGACCGTGCCGCGCGCCACGCCGAGGCGCCGGCTCGCCCCGAGGACCCCGACGTCGGGCTCGGCCGCGTAGAGGGCGAGGAGACGCCGGTCGAGGTTGTCCAGGTCGGCCATGAACACATTGTGCAACAGATTCGGCTCAACATGCGACAGTCTGCGCACGTTGACCACGATCCGGTGCGCCGATTGCACAGTTCGGGGCGGTCCGCGACCCTTGAGGACATGACGACGACGACTCCGCAGCCGCACATCGAGCTCACCGACCAGGAGGTCGACGCCGGACTCGACCTCGAGCAGCTCAAGCTCCTCGTCGGGCTCGTCGAGTACGACGAGACCAAGGACCCCTTCCCGGTCACCGGCTGGGACGCGATCGTCTTCGTCGTCGGCAACGCGACCCAGACCGCGCACTACTACCAGTCCGCGTGGGGGATGGAGCTCGTCGCCTACAGCGGCCCGGAGACCGGCAACCGCGACCACAAGGCATTCGTCCTCAAGAGCGGCTCGATCAAGTTCGTCGTCAAGGGCGCGGTGAGCCCCGACAGCCATCTCATCTCCCACCACGCGGCGCACGGCGACGGCGTCGTCGACATCGGCCTCGAGGTGCCGGACGTCGACAAGTGCATCGCGCAGGCCAAGCGCGCGGGCGCGATCGTCCTGGAGGAGCCGCACGAGATCAGCGACGAGTTCGGGACCGTCCGGCTCGCCTCGATCCGCACCTACGGGCACACCCGGCACACCCTCGTCCAGCGCGACATCGACGGCACCCGCTACGCCGGCCCGCACGTCCCCGGCTACGTCCCGCGGACGTCGTCCTTCGTCAAGCGCGACGGTGCTCCGAAGCGGCTCTTCCAGGCGCTCGACCACATCGTCGGCAACGTCGAGCTCGGCAAGATGGACGAGTGGGTCGGGTTCTACAACCGGGTCATGGGCTTCGTCAACATGGCCGAGTTCGTCGGCGACGACATCGCGACCGACTACTCGGCGCTCATGAGCAAGGTCGTCGCCAATGGCAACCACCGGGTCAAGTTCCCGCTCAACGAGCCGGCGATCGCCAAGAAGCGCAGCCAGATCGACGAGTACCTCGACTTCTACGCCGGTCCCGGCGCGCAGCACCTCGCGCTCGCGACGAACGACATCCTCCAGACCGTCGACCTCCTCCGCGCCGAGGGCGTCGAGTTCCTCGACACCCCGGACAGCTACTACGAGGACGCCGAGCTCCGTGAGCGGATCGGCATGGTCCGCGTCCCCGTCGAGGAGCTCCAGTCCCGCGGCATCCTCGTCGACCGCGACGAGGACGGCTACCTGCTCCAGATCTTCACCAAGCCGCTCGGCGACCGGCCGACCGTCTTCTTCGAGATCATCGAGCGGCACGGGTCGCTCGGGTTCGGCAAGGGCAACTTCAAGGCGCTCTTCGAGGCGATCGAGCGCGAGCAGGACAAGCGCGGCAACCTCTGACCCACCTTCCCCCGCAGCCCGGGGGAGAAACCGGCGTCCTCGGGAGATGTTTCTCCCGAGGACGCCGGTGTGTCCCGGGGTGCGAATGCGGGCAGTTCTCTCCCGGAGGGCCGCCCGTGTGAGGATTGCCGTATGAGTGACGCGGCGAGCCCCCCGACGACGCCGGGGTGGTATCCCGACCCGGACGCGCCGGCCGACCACCTGCGCTACTTCGACGGGATCCTCTGGACCTCGCACCGGACGCCGGTGGCCGCCCCCCGACGGGTCGAGCCGGTCGTCGCCGCCGCGACCCAGACGCAGCCGTCGCCTGCCGTCGCCACGACCCCCGCCCCCGTCGACCACGCATTCGGCCACCGTCCGTCGGCCTACGACCAGGCCGGGACGCAGACACCGCGCTCGGCCGACGGCTACCTCCTCGCGAGCTACGGACAGCGGGTCGGCGCGTGGTTCCTCGACGGGCTCATCAAGCTCGTCGTGAACCTCGCCCTCGGCGGGTGGGCCGTCTACCTGGCGATCAAGCCGGCCGTCGACCAGCTCATGGCCGACGCGCGCGCCGGGCGTCCCTCGTCGATCGGGCCCTTCGACGTCCACCCGGACGTCCGGTGGATGACCGTCTACGCCGTCATCCAGGGTCTCGTGGGGCTCGCCTACAGCGTGTGGTTCCTCACGCGGCCGGCGCAGGCGACGCCCGGCAAGCGGGCGATGAGCCTGCACGTCCGCCGGGCCGACGGCGGGCGCGTCGATGTCGCGACCGCCGCGAAGCGCTACGCCCTGCCCTTCCTCAACGCGGTGTGCGGCGGCGTCGCCTACGTCTCGAGCCTGCTGCTCGGGCTGTGGTTCCTCGACCACGTGCTCCCGCTGTGGGACCCGAAGCGGCAGGCGCTCCACGACCGGATCGCCGGCACGCAGGTCGTCGTCACGCCGCCTCGCTGAGGCTGCTCAACAGCGGGCGGGACGGATCGTGCCGGTCACCTCGCCGAGGCTGATGACGGCGCCGTCGGCCCCGGGGGCGCTCGCCCGGAGCGTGACCGTGTCACCGTCCTCCAGGAAGGACCGCGTCGTGCCGTCGTCGAGGGCGACCGGCTCCTGACCGCTCCAGCTCAGCTCGAGGAAGCTCCCGCGAGTGTCCCGGTCCACGCCCGAGATCGTCCCCGAGCCGAACAGGTCGCCGTCGCGCAGCGTCGCGCCGTTGACCGTCATGTGCGCGACCATCTGGGCCGGGCTCCAGTACAGGTCGCGGGCCTCCGGGCGGCTGACGACGGTGCCGTTCCAGTCGACCTCGTAGTGCACGTCGAGGCCGAATGCCGTGCTGTCGGCCCCCGTCGTCGACCCGCGGAGGTAGGGGAGCGGCTCGGGGTCCTGGCCGGGGAGGGGGACGCGGGCGGCATCCAGCGCGTCGAGGGTGACGACCCACGCGGAGATACTCGTCGCGAAGGACTTGCCGAGGAACGGGCCGAGCGGGACGTACTCCCACGCCTGCAGGTCCCGTGCGCTCCAGTCGTTGAGGAGGACGACGCCGAAGAGGTGGTCGGCGGCGTCGGCGAGGGCGACGGGCGCGCCGAGCTCGGTCGCGCCGCCGACGACGAAGCCGAGCTCGGCCTCGATGTCGAGCCGCGCGCTCGGCCCGAAGGTCGGAGCGGCCGCGGTCGGCGGCTTGCGCTGACCGCACGGCCGGATGATCTCCGTGCCGGAGACGACGACCGTGCCGGAGCGACCGTGGTAGCCGATCGGGAGGTGCTTCCAGTTGGGTGTGAGGGGCTCGGAGTCGGGGCGGAAGATCCGGCCGACGTTGGTCGCGTGGTGCTCGCTCGCGTAGAAGTCGACGTAGTCCGCGACCTCGATCGGCAGGTGCATCGTGACGTCGGCGAGGGGGATCAGGTGGGGGCTCACGCCGTCGCGGTGGACCTCGTCGGTGAGGATCTCAGTGAGCCACTCGCGGGCGATCGTCCAGGCCCCCCGGCCCAGCGCGAGGAAGGCGTTGAGCGACGGGTTCGCCCACGCCGCAGCGAGGTTCGGCCCGTCACCGGCCTGCCCGGCGTCGACGCCGACCTGGGCGACGGCGGCCGCGTCGAGGACGAGGTCGCCGATCCGCACCCCGACCCGGGGGTCCTCGCCCGCCCGGGAGAAGACGCCGTAGGGGAGGTTGTGGACCCCGAAAGGGTGGTCGGCGGGGACGTCGAGCCAGGTCATCAGGTCAGTCCTTGCTGAGGAGGTCGAGGTCGGCGAGCTCGGTGACCGGGTCGGCCACCTCGCAGCAGCCGAATGCGGTGAGCAGCGAGCGGGTGAGGCGGACGGCGTCGTCGTCCCACGCGCGGACGAGGTCGGCCAGATCCTGGGCGTCGCGAACCTCCAGGAGCCGCCGGACGTGGTCCGCACTCGAGCCGTCGGCGGCGGCGTGGACGGCGAGCAGGACGTTGAGCAGGCCGTGGTTCTCCTCCTCGCTCGCACCGACCGGCGTGTAGCGCCCGCGCACCGCATGGTGCAGTCCGCCGGTCAGCTTGAAGGGCACCTCCAGCGCAGCCGCCGTGAGCAGCCAGTCGGCGAGCTCGGCCTCGTCCGGCCACGCCCAGGTCGGGGTCGGGCCGGTCCGCAGCTTCGCGCGGACCGGTTGGCCGTCGCGGAGGTGGGCGCGCAGGTCGGCGAGGGCGACGTCGTGATCCTCGCCTCGGGGGATCTCGAGAACCACCGGAACGTCACCGAGGTCGAGGTGCCACCAGCCGTCGGTCCAGCCCAGCTCTACGCCGGTGACCCGAACCGTTGTGCAGCGCAGTGCATTCGCCAGCGCCGCCTCGATCTCGGCAGCGGCGACTCCCGGGCGGGCGACGAGACCGACCGCGAGGGGATCCGCCCGGTCCGCCGTCAGCGCGGCCAGGTCGTCGACCGCGGTCGTCGGGACGAGGATGGGGCCGACGAGGTCGGCGTGCGCGGCCGCTCGGTGCTCGTCGTGCCGGGGGACCGCCACGTCGAGCGAGGCGTTGCCCGGCGGGAAGACGGCCGCGTCGTCGACGATCCCAGACCACAGTGCCCGCATTCCCAGCAGGCTACTAGGGTCACACGGGGGCTCCGCCTCCGTGACCCCCCGAAGGCACTCGGTAGCCTGAGGACGACCAGGGCAACCCCCACGAAGAGGTGGCAGAGCAGTGGCGCACTACCAGGCCATGGGCAGCATCCCGAGGCACCGGCACACCCAGCACCGGCGCGACAAGGCCGCCCGGGGCGCCGGGCGGGGCGAGCTCTACTACGAGGAGCTCATGGGGGAGGAGGGCTTCTCCTCGGACTCCTCGCTGCTCTACCACCGGGGCATCCCGTCGGCGGTCCGCGCCTCCCGCGAGTGGACGCCGGGCGACCTGACGACGACCCCCAACCAGCCGTTGCTGCCGCGCCACCTCAGGCTCCACGAGCTCTTCGACACCAGGACCGTCGCGACCACCGATGCCGTGACCGGGCGCCGCCTCGTCCTCGGCAACGGCGACGTCCGCATCTCCTACGTCGTGACCGGCGCCGACTCCCCGTGGTACCGCAACGCGATCGGCGACGAGTGCGTCTACGTCGAGGCCGGGTCGGGCACGCTCCAGACGGTCTTCGGGTCGTTCGAGGTCGGCGAGGGCGACTACGCGATCATCCCGCGGGCGACGACGCACCGCTGGCTGCCCAGGCGGAGCCGGACGAAGCCGCTTCGGCTCTACGCGATCGAGGCCAACAGCCACATCGGACCCCCGAAGCGCTACCTGTCCCGCTACGGCCAGCTGCTCGAGCACAGCCCCTACTGCGAGCGGGACCTCCGCGTCCCCACCGGCCCGCTCCTGGCCGAGGACGTCGGCGCGAATGCGGGGGAGGAGACCGAGGTGCACATCAAGCACCGCGGGACCGGCCCGGGTGGCATCGCCGGCACGATCCACACGCTGCCCCACCACCCGCTCGACGTCGTCGGCTGGGACGGCTGCCTCTACCCCTACGTCCTCAACATCGCCGACTACATGCCGATCACCGGCAAGATCCACCAGCCGCCGCCGGTCCACCAGGTCTTCGAGGGGTGGAACTTCGTCGTCTGCAACTTCCTCCCGCGCAAGGTCGACTACCACCCGCTGTCGATCCCGGTGCCCTACTACCACTCCAACGTCGACAGCGACGAGGTCATGTTCTACGTCGCGGGCGACTACGAGGCGCGCAAGGGCTCGGGCATCGGCGTCGGCTCGATCTCGCTCCACCCCGGCGGCCACCCGCACGGCCCGCAGCCGGGTGCGATGGAGGCGTCCATCGGCGTCCAGGCATTCGACGAGACGGCCGTCATGGTCGACACCTTCAAGCCGCTGGACCTCGGCGAGGCCGGCCGGGCGAGCGACGACGGGGTGTACTCGAGCAGCTGGACCCGCTGAACTGGAAGTCGAGGGGTCACGACGCGCGCGGGATCTGCCGAAATCCGCGCGCGTCGTGACCCCTCGACTCAGAGGCCCAGCGCGGTCCGCACCCGTCGAATGCAGGTCGCCCGCCGGACCCCGCCGAAGACGTCCTCCTTGAAGACCTCGATGACGACGTGCCCGTTGTCCTCGGCGAGCTGACGACGCTGGTTGTCGACGGATCGCTGCTCGATCGGGGCGTGCACGGCGCCCTGGTACTCGGCGATGACCTTCTGCTGCCGCCACAGAAGGTCCGCCTCCAGGATCCACTCGCCGTCGACGTCGTGGACGGCCGCGTTGATCTCGGGCTCGGGAAGGCCCGCCCGGACGAACATGAGTCGCGCGCGGGTCTCCATCGGCGACCTGGTGCCGGGCCGGATCTCCGCGAGCGCGTCGTCGAGCATGGCCGCGCCGCGAGGACGCACGCGCCGCGCGAGGGCCGCCCGGAGGTCGTCGACGCCGCCCCGCCGGTTCGCGACCACGTCCCCCGCGACGACGAGGTCGTCGAGGGTGAGCCCCGGCCTGACGAGCTCGGCGAGGTCGACCCAGGTGTCGGCGGGGCTGACGACCCGGAGTCCGCAGATCGAGCCGACGATGCGGCATTCGAGTCCCCGGTGACCGGCGCATCCGGCTCGTCTGATGCGTGTCCGGCCGCTGTGCCGAATGACGTGGAGCCGCGAGTCCTCCTCGACTCGCCGCGGGAGGTGCAGTCCGTGCAACAGCGCGGCGGTGACGTGCGAGAAGGCGACGTCGTCGGGCAGTCCGGCAGCGAATGCCTGCGCCCGGTCCCGGAGGGCGGCCGGCTCGACCGGCGTCCGCACACCGCGGGTCGGCGTGTGCAACCTCGGGTCGCGGAGGTCGTGTCGCGCCAGGCCATGGAGGGCGTGATCGGCGACACGGAGGACCTCCGGCGGCGCCCCGGCAAGCAGTGCCCCGACGCGGTCGACGGCGGCGGGGAGGACGCGCTCGGGCATGTCCTCACCGTGGGCCATCGGCGCTTGTCGCCGCAGATGTCGTCCACAGGCCGGGTCGAGGGGTCACGACTCGCGCGGGATCCGAGGCACCCCGCGCGCGTCATGGCTCCTCGACACGCTTCGCCCCGCCACCCCGAGGTGCCAAGGTGGGGTCATGAACACGGCGGCCGGTCGCCCGTCCTTCCTCCCGACCATCGGGCTGGACGAGCTGCGCGCTCTCCAGCTCGGGCGAATGCGGGACACGCTCACCCGGGTCTACGAGCGAGTTCCGCACTACCGCAAGGCATTCGACGAAGCAGGTGTGACGGGAGGCGACCTGCAGACGCTCGCCGACCTCGCGCGCTTCCCGTTCACCACCAAGGCCGACCTCCGCGACAACTACCCGTTCGGGCTGTTCGCCGTCCCGCGCGAGGAGGTCAACCGCATTCACGCGAGCAGCGGCACGACGGGCAAGCCGACGGTCGTCGGCTACACCCGCGCCGACATCGAGACCTGGTCGGATCTCATGGCGCGCAGCATCGAGGCCGCGGGCGGCAGACCGGGCGACGTCGTCCATGTCGCCTACGGCTACGGCCTGTTCACCGGCGGGCTCGGAGCGCACTACGGCGCCGAGCGGCTCGGCTGCACCGTCGTCCCGGTGTCCGGCGGGATGACCGAGCGGCAGGTGCAGCTCATCGTCGACTTCGAGCCGCGGGTCATCATGGTGACGCCGAGCTACTTCCTCGCGATCCTCGACGAGATGGAGCGCCAGGGCGTCGACCCGCGGTCGACGAGCCTGGAGATCGGGATCTTCGGTGCCGAGCCGTGGACCGAGCAGATGCGCGCCGAGGTCCAGGCCCGGTCCAACCTCAGGGCCGTCGACATCTACGGGCTGTCCGAGGTCATGGGCCCGGGCGTCTCCCAGGAGGCGGGCTCGACGCAGGACGGTCTGCACCTCTGGGAGGACCACTTCTACCCGGAGATCGTCGACCCGATCACGGGAGTCGTGTTGCCCGACGGCGAGGAGGGCGAGCTCGTGCTCACCTCGCTCACGAAGCAAGCGCTGCCCGTCGTCCGTTATCGCACGCGGGATCTCACGCGGCTCGAGCCCGGGACAGCATTCCCCGCATTCCGCCGGATGGCCAAGATCACCGGGCGCAGCGACGACATGATGATCGTCCGCGGCGTCAACGTCTTCCCGAGCCAGATCGAGGAGCAGCTGCTCCGGATCGACGGCCTGAGCCCTCACTACGTCTGCGTCCTCACCCGCCCGGGCCGCCTCGACGAGCTGACCGTACGGGTCGAGCGCGGGATCCAGGTCGACGCCGTCACCGCGAGCGCCGCCGCGCGCGCTCTCGCGCGGGTCGTCAAGCACACGATCGGCGTGACGATCCACGTCGAGGTGGTCAAGCCGCACTCCCTCGAGCGCTCCCTCGGCAAGGCCAGGCGGATCATCGACGAACGGCCCCGCTGAGCCGTGCCCGCGGTCCTGACCGAATCCTTACCCTTCGGCACGCAACCAACGACCCACCACCCGACGTCCATCCTGTCGAGGGGCCGCAGGGGTCCACTCCACGTCGATCAGGGGGTCCTCCCATGCAGGTCGCACGTCCCGTGGCTGCCGCGGCAGCCGCACTCATCCTCATCCCGCTCACCGCGGCCTCGGCGCTCGCGGCGACCCCGGACAACGACACGGCCGCCGGGGCGCGGCCGGTGGCCCTCGGGCAGACGGTCACCGAGAACACGACCGAGGCGACGACCGACGCCCTCGACGCCACCGTCAACGCCCAGTGCGGCGCGCCGTTCACCAACGCCAGCGTGTGGTTCACCTACACCGACACGACGGGCGGGGGCTTCCTCGCCGACATGACCGGCTCCGACTACTCGGGCGGCTTCATCGTCACCGAGGGCAACCCTGCCGACGCCGACCTCGTCGCCTGCGGCCCCGGCCAGGTCGGGGTCCGCGGTGCCGCGGGCACGACCTACTACATCGTGGCGTTCTCCGACACCGCGACCAACGGCGGCACACTGTCGGCGAGGTTCTCGGCGTTGCCGCCGGCGCCCGTGGCCACCCTGACGGTCGATCCCAAGGGCTATGCCCTGAAGGACGGGACGGCCAAGATCTCCGGGACCTACTCGTGTACGAATGCCGACGGCTACGACAGCGACATCTTCGGTCAGCTCACGCAGCGCGTCGGCCGGGCCAACATCGACGGGTCCTTCGAGGTCTACCCGCTCGACTGCGACGGGACTGTCCACCGGTGGGAGGCCATCGCGCTCACCAACGGCGGCGAGCGCTTCGCGGGCGGCAAGGCCGCGAGCTTCACCGTCGAGTTCGCGTGCGGCACCTTCGACTGCTCGATCGCCGAGGCGAGCGGCACGGTCCAGCTGAGCCGCTCCGGCAGGTAGAGCGCCGGGTGGTCCGGGGCCGGCGAATGCAGGGTGCCGCCCCCGGCCACCTCGTCAGCCGGCCGGATGTCTCGCCGGTGCGACGGCGAGGCGGTAGCCCCGCTTGACGACCGTCGCGATGAGGTCCCTCCCGACGACCTCGCGAACCCGGGCGACCGCCATCTCGGCCGCGTGCGGGTCCGTCGAGCAGCCCGGCAGCACGGCGAGCACCTGGTCGCGGGTCACGACCTCGCCGGGGCGCTCGGCGAGCAGGCGGAGCACCTCCAGGCCGCTCGGGCGCAACGGCAGCACGTGGCCGTCGAGGAGGGCCGCCGTCCGCTGGACGCGGAGGGCTCCGGCCGACGTGGCGACCGAGTCGGTCTGGAGGTCCTCGTGGTGTCGGACGATCGCGCGCACGAGGGCGCCGAGGCGGCCGCGGTCGGGCATGAGCGGCTCGATCCCCGCATTCTGCAAGGGTTTGGCGGTCACCGGACCGACCGCTGCCGCGAGCAGCGTGCCCGCCGCGCACCGGGCGCGGATGCCGTCGAGGGCGTCGGCCCCCTGCGCCGCCGTCAGCCAGGCGTGCGCTCCGGGCGCGGAGGTGAAGGCGACGACGTCGATCTCCCCGGCCGCCGCGTCCCGTGTCGACCGGCGGACCGACTCCGGATCCGTCGGCGGTCCCCACCGGTAGACGACGAGGCTCACGACGTCGGCTCCGGCGGCGGCGAGCTCCTCGTCGATGCCGTCCGCGCCCGC
This sequence comes from uncultured Actinomycetota bacterium, assembly GCA_963752365.1. GTDB lineage: Bacteria > Actinomycetota > Actinomycetes > Actinomycetales > Dermatophilaceae > CAVVXY01. Next base: position 262,240 of record CAVVXY010000007.1, on the reverse strand, counting down.
GCCGTGGTGCTGCACCGCGATCCGGGTGCCTCCGAGCTCCTCGGTGAGCAGGTGCTCGAGGATCTCGGCCGACGTCTCGGACTCGGCCACCCAGTCGGCCGAGAGGTCGGCGGCGAGGATCGCGCCACGCGCCTTGGGCCCGCGCGCGATGATCCTGGCCGCCGAGAAGGCGCCGTGCAGGTCCTCGGCGAGACCGGCGGCGTCGGCGGCCTCGATCCACCCTCGGAAGCCGATGCCCGTCGTCACGACGACGACCTCGGGCGGGGAGGCGATCAGCTCGCGGGTCCGGGCAAGCAGGAGGGCGTCGTCGACGTTCGGGACGATCGTCAGCGCGGGGGCATGGCGGACCGTCGCGCCGCGGCGGGCCAGCGCCGTCGCGAACTCCCCGGCCCGGCGGTCCGCGGTGATGAGCGCGACGACGCCGTTGAGGGCCTGCCCGAGGTCGGAGCTCACGTAGGCGCAACCTCGGGACCCAGCTCGAGGCCGGCGACCGCCCCGATGACGATGACGGCGGGCGCGCGGACTCCGACCCGCCCGGCGGCGGCGACGACCTCGGTCAGCGGCGCGCGGGTCACCCGCTGGGTGGGGAGGGTGCCGTCCTCGACGACGGCGACGGGGGTGGCCGGGGCGGCTCCGGCGTCGAGGAGGGCGGCGACGTGGTCGGCGAGCGTCGTCACCGCCATGAGCAGCACGAGGGTCGCGCTGCCCTCGACGACGCAGGCAAGGGCCGCGGGGGCGAGCGGGCCGTGTCCGTGGGCGATGTGGGTCGCGGCCACGGTGCCGCGGTGGGTCAGAGGGATGCCCGCGGCGGCGGGAGCGCTCAGCGCGGACGTGACACCCGGGACGACCTCGACCGGAATGCCGTGCGCCCGGCAGTGGGCCAGCTCCTCACCGCCGCGGCCGAAGAGGTAGGGGTCGCCGCCCTTGAGCCGCACGACGAGGCGTCCGCGGCCCGCCTGCTCGACGAGGACGTCGTTGATCGCCGACTGGGTCCACTGGTGGTGGCCGGGTGTCTTCCCGACGTCGATGACCTCCACATCGGTGGGCAGGCCGTCGAGCGCCCCGACGGGACCGAGGCGGTCGGCGACGACGACGTCGGCGCGCGAGAGCAGCTCGCGCCCCCGGAGGGTCATGAGGTCCATGGCCCCCGGGCCACCGCCGACGAGCACGACGCGTCCCCGGCCCGGTGCGCGCCGCACGTCCCTGAGGTCGACCGATCCTGAGGTGAGATGGCCGGCGATGGCATCCCGCACCCGGGTGACGCGCCGGGGGTCGGGCGCGTCGATCGAGACGACACCGACCCGCATTCCCGCGACGTCCGTCGTCGCCGGGTTGCGCGCGGTCCCCTCGAGCGAGTCTCCCGCGCACACGCTGAGCACGCGTTGCGCGGTCGCCGCGGCGCACAGCGAGCGGTTGGCGACCGAGTCGTCGGTCGCGGCGACGACGAGCCAGGCCTCGCCGATGTCCGTCGAGTCGACCTCGCGGGCGTACCACTCGACCCGACCGGAGCCGAGGAGATCGTGGAGGTCCTCGCAGAGCTGCGGCGCGACGACCCGGACCCGCGCGCCGTCCCGGACGAGGGCCCCGGCCTTGAGGGCTGCGACGGGACCGCCGCCGGCGACGAGGACGTCACGGCCGGTCAGCTCGACCGCGAGCAGAGTCGTCATGGCGCGAGGTCACCTGCCGGGACGGCGACGTGGACGACCTCGTCCCGGACGAGGACGTCGAACGTGCACAGGTCGATCGGCTCCTCCCCGACGGGGTCGAGGCAGCGTCCGTCGCGCAGGTCGAAGACCTGCTTGTACATCGGGGAGGCGACCGTCGACACGTCATCGCCACGCGTGCCGACGAGCCCTCGGGACATGACGTGCGCGCCGCTGTAGGGGTCGCGCTGCTGCACGGCGACGACCGAGTCGTCGAGCAGGCGGAAGAGGGCGATCTGGCTCCCGTGGACCAGAGCGGCGGCGCCGCGCTCCGGGTCGAGCTCGCCGAGGCGGCAGACGGCGACCCAGACGAGGGTCTCCCCGGTCAGCGGTCGTGTGACGTCGGCGGTCATCGACGCACCTCCAGGGTCGTCCCGGCGATGAGCACTCCGCGGGCGCGCTCCTCGGCGGAGGCAGGACGGGGCTGGCCGCGCTCGGCGACATAGGCGAGCGAGGGGTCGGGCTGCTCCGGCGCATTGACGAATGCCCCGAACCGGCGGAGCTTGTCCGGGTCGGCGAGCACGGCGGCCCATTCGTCCTCGTACGACTCGACGTGCGCCGCCATCGCGGCGTCGAGGTCGTCGGCGATGCCGAGGGAGTCCTCGATCACGACCGCTCGGATCGCCTCGAGTCCGCCCTCGTGCTCGTCGACCCAGGGCGCGGTCCGCTGGAGGCGGTCGGCCGTGCGGACGTAGTACATGAGGAAGCGGTCGATCGTCCGGACGAGCGTCTCGGTGTCGAGGTCCTCGGCGAACAGCCGGGCGTGACGGGGCGTGAACCCTCCGTTGCCGCCGACGTAGACGTTCCAGCCCCGGTCGGTCGCGATGACCCCGACATCCTTGCCGCGGGCCTCCGCGCACTCGCGGGCGCAGCCGCTGACGCCGAGCTTGAGCTTGTGCGGCGAGCGGAGTCCGCGGTAGCGGAGCTCGAGCGCGATCGCGAGCCCGACGGAGTCCTGGACGCCGTAGCGGCACCACGTCGAGCCGACGCAGGACTTCACCGTCCGGAGCGCCTTGCCATAGGCGTGGCCGGACTCGAAGCCGGCCTCGATGAGCCGCGACCAGATCGACGGCAGCTGCTCGATCCGGGCGCCGAACAGGTCGATCCGCTGGCCTCCGGTGATCTTCGTGTACAGCCCGAAGTCGCGGGCGACCGAGCCGATCGCGATGAGTCCCTCAGGGGTGACCTCCCCGCCCGGGATGCGCGGGACGACGGAGTAGGAGCCGTCGCGCTGGAGGTTGGCGAGGACGTGGTCGTTCGTGTCCTGCAGGGCCGCCTGCTCCCCGGCGAGGATGTGCCCGCCCCCGAGCGAGGCGAGGATCGAGGCGACGACCGGCCGGCAGATGTCGCAGCCGCGGCCGCGGCCGTGCCGGTCGATGATCGCGCTGAACGTCCTCAGCTCCTGGACGCGCACGATGTCGAAGAGCTCCGCCCGCGAGACGTCGAAGTGCTCGCAGAGGGCCCGGCTGACCTCGACGCCCGCCTTCTCCAGCTCGGCCGCCATGAGCCTCTTGACGAGCGGCAGGCAGGAGCCGCAGCTGGTCCCCGCCTTCGTGCACGCCTTGACGCCGGTCAGGTCGGTGCATCCGTCGTCGGTGACCGAGCAGCGGATCCGGCCCGCCGTCACGTTGTTGCACGAGCAGACCGCGGCGTCGTCCGGGAGGTCGGTGCTCGCCGCCTCGATCCCCTCGGGCAACAGGTGGGCGACCGGGTCGCCGGGCAGTGGCCGGCCGACCATGGGGCGGAGGGACGCGTAGGCACTCGCGTCCCCGACGAGGATGCCGCCGAGCAGGGTGCGGGCGTCGTCGCTCAGCACGAGCTTCTTGTAGACCCCCGCGACGGGGTCGGAGACGACGACCTCGAGGCTGCCGGCGGTCGTGGCGAATGCGTCGCCGAAGCTCGCGACGTCGACCCCGAGGAGCTTGAGCTTGGTCGACAGGTCCGCCCCGGGGAACGTCCCGGCACCGCCGAGCAGCCGGTCGGCGACGACCTCGGCCATCGCGTAGCCGGGCGCGACGAGACCGAGGCACCGGCCCCCGATGCAGGCCACCTCGCCGATCGCGCTGATCGCCGGATCCGTTGTCGTACAGGCCTCGTCGACGACGACGCCACCGCGCTCGCCGATGGGGAGGCCGGCGTCCCGGGCGAGCTCGTCGCGCGGCCGGACGCCGACGGCGAAGATGACGACGTCGACGGGCAGGTGCCCGCCGTCGGCGAAGTCCATCCGGGTGACCTTGCCCGTCCGGCCGACGACGCGTGACGTGGCCGTGCTCGTGCGGACCCGGACGCCGAGGCCCTCGATGAGCCGGCGCAGCGACTCGCCGCCGCCATCGTCGACCTGGATCGGCATGAGCCGCGAGGCGAACTCGACGACGGTCGTGTCGACGTCGAGAGCGCGCAGGGCACCGGCCGCCTCGAGGCCGAGCAGGCCACCACCGACGACGGCGCCACGCACGGGTCGGTCGAGGACCCGGCGCAGCTGCTCGACGAAGGTTCGGAGGTCGGCGACGTCGTCGATCGTCCGGTAGACGAAGCACCCGCGGAGGTCCTTGCCCTCGACCGGTGGCACGGCGGCATACGAGCCGGTCGCGAGGACGAGGTGGTCGTAGTCGAGCACCGCACCGTTGGCGCAGGTCACCGTCCGGGCGTCGCGGTCGACGGCCGTCGCCGCGAGGCCGCGGCGGATCGTCACGGCCGGGTCGTCCCAGATCGCAGGATCGCCCAGGGCGAGGTCCTCGGGGTCGCGTCCGCTGAAGTAGGACGTCAGGGCCACCCGGTCGTAGGGGGCCCGGGACTCCTCGCAGAGCAGGGTGAGGCGGAAGGCATTCTCCGTGTCCCGCGAGCGGAGCGCGTCGACGAGGCGGCGGGCGACCATCCCACCGCCGACGATGACGACGTGCTGCTGCTCCTCTGGGGTTCGGGGCATGTTCATGACGCTAGACACCTCGGGTTTCGGTCGTGATCAGGTCAGGTTTCGTCGTTGTTAAAGGTGGTTCGGCTCCGGCCGGGCGGGGCGCGACGGCGAGGAGGGCGCACACGTCGTCACGGCAGCCGCCGCAGCCGGTCGTCGCGCGGGTCGCGGCGGCGACCGCGTCGACGCTGTCGGCACCGGCGGCGACAGCCGAGCAGATCGAGGCCTTGGCGACGCCGTTGCAGCGGCAGACCGTCGCGTCGTCGGGCAGTGTCGTCACGTCGGCGGGCCGGACGGACGGAGCACCGGCGAGCAGCGGAAGGAGGAGGAATGCGGGGTCCGACGGGACGGGGGACCGGCGGGTGTACGTCGTGACGAGCTCGGTCGCGATCGACCCGGCGCCGACGCACGTCGCGCCGACGAGCCGATCGTCCTCGACGACCACCTCGACGTGCCGACCCACCTCCGGGTCGGAGAGCCAGAGGTGTCGGCGGCCGGGGTGGTCCTCTCGGCGGCTCCCGCAGACGCCCATCGTGACGACGTCGAGCCCGGGCGCCTTGAGCCGCACGACGTCCGAGCCGGGCCCCGCGGCCGGGACCGGTCGGCCGTCCTCCGCGGATCCGGTCCCAGTGAGGACGGCCGCCGCGCGGCGCGCCTGGGCCCAGCCCTGCGCGACGAGCCCGCTCGAGCCCTCCGGCGGCGCGGCGCAGTCGCCGACGGCGAGGACCCGGCGGTCCGCAGGTGAGGTGAGGTCCGCGTCGACGGCGATACCGCGGTCGACGGGCAGACCGGCGCGCTCCGCGAGACCCGTCCGCGGGACGGTCCCCGTCGAGACGACGAGGAGGTCGGCGTCGGCCACCGTGCCGTCGTCGAGGCGGAGCCCGACGAAGCGTCCGTCGACGGCGCGCACCCCGGTCGTCCGGACCTCGGTGCGATGGTGCAGCCCGAGGCGCTCCATCGTCGCGAGCAGGACCGCGGAGGCGCCGAGGTCGAGCTGGCGCTCCATGAGGGCCGGGTGCGGGTGCACGACGGTCACCTCCAGGCCGCGGTGGGCCAGCGCGGTCGCGGCTTCGAGCCCGAGCACTCCGGCGCCCAGGACGACGGCGCGCCGCGCGTTGAGGGTCGCCGCGAGGAGGTCGCGGGCGTCGTCGATGCTGCGCAGGACGTGGACGCCACGGATCGGACCGGCCGGGTCGAGCAGTCCGGGGAGGTCGGGCAGCCGCGCGGCCGCCCCGGTCGCGAGGACGAGCCGGTCGTAGCGGTGCCGGCCTCCGTCCGCGTCGACGACCGAGCGGTCCTGCCGGTCGACCGCGACGGCGGCGAGGTCTGCCCGGACGTCGAGGCGTGGGTCGGTCGGCGCCGGCAGGTCGATCGAGCCGATCGACCGGTGCCCCGACACGACCTCGCTCAGCAGGACGCGGTTGTAGGGCCGGGCCGCCTCGTCACCCAGGACCGTGACGCGGAACCGTCCGGCCGTGTCCCGCTCGAGGACCTCCTCGACGAGGCGGGACCCGACCATCCCGTGGCCGACGACGACGAGGCGGGTCATGCGACGCTCCGTCCCGCGCCCGGCTCGCGGTCGGCTCTCGCCTGGGCGGCCTCGACGACGGCGGCGCTCAGCTTGAACTCGGGCATCCCTGAGACCGGGTCCGTGCGGTCGCTCGTCAGACGGTTGATGCTCCCCGGCCCCGACCAGTGGAACGGCACGAACACCGTGTCCGGCCGGATCGCGGTCGTCACGACCGCCGGGACGGTCGCCTCGCCCCGTGCGGTCCTGAGGCGCACGAGGTCTCCGGTCGCGATCCCGAGGCGGCTCGCGAGGATCGGGTGGACCTCGGCGAATGCCGCGGGCACCGCCGCGTCGAGCTCGGCCACCCGGCGGGTCTGGGCTCCGGACTGGTAGTGCTCGAGCACGCGGCCGGTCACGAGGTGCACCTCGTGGGACTGCGGCTCCTCGGCCGGGCCGCTGTGCGTGACGGGGACGAGGCGGGCTCGCCCGTCGGGTGTCGGGAAGCCGTCGAGGAAGACTCGGGGCGTGCCCGGGTGTGACGCTCCGCCCTCGGACATGGCCGGGCACGGCCAGTACAGCGCCTCCCCGGTGTCCAGGCGCTCATGGCTCAGGCCGCTGTAGTCGGCGCGACCACCGGCGCTCGCGAGGGCCAGCTCGTCGAAGACCTCCCGCGCCTCGGTGCTCCAGGTGGACGGCGCACCGAGCCGGCGCGCGAGCTCGCTCCAGATCCACAGCTCGTCCCGGACGCCGTCCGGCGGACTGAGCGCGCGGCGACGGCGGAGGACGCGCCCCTCGAGGGAGGTCATCGTGCCCTCCTCCTCAGCCCACTGGGTGACCGGCAGGACGACGTCGGCGAGCAGGGCGGTCTCCGAGGGCACGACGTCGCAGACGACGAGCAGGTCGAGGGCGGTGAGGCGGTCGGCGACGGCGCCCGCATTCGGCGCGCTGACGACGAGGTTGGAGCCGTGGACGAGCAGGGCGCGCGGCCCGCCCGGAGAGCCGAGGGAGGCCAGCAGCTCGACGGCCGGCCGCCCGGTCCGCGGCAGCGAGTCGGCGGGGACCCCCCAGACGCGGGCGACGTGCTCGCGCGCGGCGGCGTCCTCGATCGAGCGGTAGCCGGGGAGCTGGTCGCACTTCTGGCCGTGCTCCCGGCCCCCTTGGCCGTTGCCCTGCCCCGTGAGGGCCCCGTAGCCGCTGCCGACCCGGCCGACGAGGCCGAGGGCGAGGGCGAGGTTGATCGCCGCGGTGACCGTCGCGGTGCCCTGGACGGACTGCTCGACGCCACGACCGGTCAGGACGAACGCCCCGCACCCGCCGCGGGACGGGCTCGCCGCGGCGAGCCGGCGGGCGACGGCGCGGACGGTGTCCGCCGGGACGCCGGCGACCTGCTCGACGCGCTCCGGCCACCACGCATTCGCGCTCCGGACGAGCTCGTCGAGGCCGCTCGTGCGCTCCTCGAGGTAGGCGGCGTCGTGGAGCTGCTCGGCGAGGACGACGTGGAGAAGGCCGAGGAGGACGGCCAGGTCGGTGCCCGGCACCGGCTGCACGTGGAACCCGGCTCGGTCGGTCAGGTCGGCGGTCGCGCTCCGGCGCGGATCCACGACGACGAGACCACGGCGCTCGCGGACGCCCGCGAGGTGGGCGACGAAGGGCGGCATCGTCTCGGCGACGTTGCTGCCGAGGAGGAGGACGGCGTCCGCCCCGCCGAGGTCGGTCAGCGGGAAGGGCAGTCCGCGGTCGAGCCCGAGCGACCGGTTCGCGGCGGCTGCGGCGCTGCTCATGCAGAAGCGGCCGTTGTAGTCGATGTTCGACGTGCCGAGCGCCACCCGCGCGAACTTGCCGAGCTGGTAGGCCTTCTCGTTGGTCAGCCCGCCCCCTCCGAAGACCGCGACAGCGTCCGCACCACGATCCGCGCGAATGCCGGAGAGCCGCTCGGCGACGAGGTCGAGCGCCTCGTCCCAGCCCACCGGACGGTGGACGCCGTCCGCGTCGCGGACGAGGGGAGCCGTCAGGCGGTCGGGGGTCGTGAGCAGCTCGGCGCTCGTCCAGCCCTTGCGGCACAGTCCGCCGCGGTTCGTCGGGAAGCCCCGCCCACCGACGGTGACCCCCTCGGGGGCCACCGTCAGCGACTGGGCGCACTGGAGCGCGCAGTAGGGACAGTGGGTCGATGTCGGCATGGTTCAGATGTCGACCGACGACCGTCGGACGTAGACGACGTAGGTCAGGACCGCCATGACGACGTAGGTGGCGGCAAACATCCAGAGGGCGGGGACGAGCGACCCGTAGGCGGCCTTGCTCATCGCGAAGCCGCGCGGGATGAAGAAGCCGCCGAAGGCGCCGACCGATCCGGCGATGCCGATGCAGCCCGCCGCGGCCTTGCGCATTCCGGGCAGCTCGCTCGAGTTGCGGGCCGCGGCGCGGAAGGCCGCGGGGATCATCCGGTAGGTCGCGCCGTTGCCGATGCCGGCGCCGACGAAGAGCACCATGAATGCCGCGAAGAAGAGCCCGAAGTCCTCGGCCTCCAGACCCTGCACGGCGAGCACCGCTCCGGTGAGGAGCAGGCCGAAGGAGGCGATGACGAGCCGGGCGCCGCCGATCCGGTCGGCGAGGATGCCGCCGAGCGGCCGCGCCAGCGCGCCGACGAGCGCGCCGAGGAAGGCGTACCAGGTGGGGTGCCCGGCGAACTGCGTCTTGAGCAGCGTCGGGAACGCGCCGGCGAAGCCGATGAACGAGCCGAAGGTCCCGATGTAGAGGAAGGAGATGACCCACGTGTCCCGGCTGCGCGTCGCGGCCGCGTAGGCCTTGTAGTCGGCCCGGACGCCCGCGATGTTGTCCATCCAGCGCCAGGCCCCGAAGGCCGCGAGGAGGACGAGCGGCACGAACAGGAGCCCCGCGCGGTCGAGGTGGACGCCGGCGCCGACCGCGATGACGGCCGGGACGACCATCTGGACGATGCCGGTGCCGAGGTTGCCGCCGGCCGCGTTGAGCCCGAGCGCCTTGCCCTTCTCGGCCTCCGGGAAGAAGAAGGAGATGTTCGTCATCGAGGAGGCGAAGTTGCCGCCGCCGAGACCGGCGAGGGCCGCGACGATGAGCAGGACGCCGAAGGAGGTGTCGGGGCGCGTGACGACGGCGGCGAGCGCGATCGCCGGGATGAGCAGCAGCAGGGCCGAGACGACCGTCCAGTTGCGGCCACCGAACCGTGGGACGGCGAAGGTGTAGGGGATCCGCAGGGTCGCACCGACCAGGCTCGGGACGGCGATGAGCCAGAACTGCTCGTCCAGGGTCAGCGTGAACCCCGCGCCGGGCAGCGCGGGGACGACGACGCTCCACAGCGCCCAGACGCAGAAGCCGAGGAACTCGGCGAGGACCGACCAGGCGAGGTTGCGCTGGGCGATCGCCCGACCCGTCGAGGACCAGAAGTCGGGGTCCTCCGGCTCCCAGTGCAGCAGCGTGCGGGACCGTGCCGAGTCCGTCGCGGGGGTGGTGGTGAGGTGGGTGGGGATGTCGACCGCGACGCCGTTGTCGGGAAGGGGTTCACGAGTGTGTGCGGACATCGCAGCGAGCTCCCTCGTCGGCCCGGACCGGTGTCCGGGGCTACCGACGACGGTGCCGACCGCGTGTTAACGCACCCTTCGGGCCGCGTTAAACCTCAGTAACCCTCTCCTCACACGACCGCGCGGGTGGTGGTGAGAAGTCCCGCCCACTCCGCGGTCCGTCAGGAGGCGATGGGCGCACCGGTCGCGCGAATCCCGTTGTCGCGGAATGCATTCAGCGCGTCGGCGGTCGTCTCGGGCGCCACCCCCGCGGTCAGGTCGAGGAGGACCGTCGTGTCGAACCCCTCGCGCGCCGCGTCGAGGGCCGTCGCGCGGACGCAGTGGTCCGTGGCGATGCCCACGACGTCGACCGCGCCGATCCCTTGGTCGCGCAGCCACTCCGCGAGCCCGACCTGCCGCCCGCCGTCGACCGCGGTGCCCTCGAAGCCCGAGTAGGCCGCCTCGTGCCGGCCCTTTCGGAAGACGAGCTGCACGTGCTCGAAGGCCGGCTCGGCCCGCGGGTGGAAGAGGGCCCCGTCGCTCCCGGCGCGGCAGTGGACCGGCCAGGTGTCGCGGTAGTCCGGCTCGGGGCTCCAGTGCGGACCCGGATCCTCGTGCCAGTCGGCCGTCGCGACGACGGCGGCATAGCGGTCGGCATTCGCCGGGACGTACTCCGCGACGCGGCGGGCGACCTCGTCCCCGCCCGCCACGGGCAGCGAGCCGCCCTCGCAGAAGTCGTTCTGGAGGTCGACGACGATCAGGGCGCGCCCGGCGCCGCTCACCGGATCTCCTCGGCAAGCGCCGACAGGCCGGTCGCGACCTCGGCGAACGTCGTCGACAGGGGGGAGAGGCCGATCCGGATGGCGTCGGGATCGCGGTAGTCCGGGATGACGCCCTGCTCCCACAGGCGGGCGGTCACCTGTCGGAAGCCGGCCCGCTTGAGCGTCACGTGGCCGCCACGGCGCTCGTGCTCGCGGGGGGAGGTGACCTCGACGCCGAGGGGTGCGAGGCGGGCGTCGATGCACTCGAGCGCGAAGTCGGTGAGCGCGAGCGACTTGGCGCGGACCGCGTCGATCCCGACGGCCTCGAGGACCCCGACCATGTCCTCGAGCGGGACCATGGCGAGGATCGGGGGAGTGCCGCTGATGAACGACCGAATGCCCTCTGCCGCAACGTATCCGGGACCCATCGTGAACGGGTCCTTCCGCCCCATCCAGCCCTGGACCGGCTGCCGCAGGGTCGCGTGGTGGCCGGTCGCGACGTAGCCGTGGGCCGGCGCCCCGGGACCGCCGTTGAGGTACTTGTAGGAGCAGCCGACGGCGAGGTCGACCCCCCAGTCGTCGAGCCGCACGGGCACCGAGCCGCTGGAGTGGCAGGTGTCCCAGAGCACGAGCCCGCCCGCGCCGTGGACGACCTCGGTGATCGCCGGGACGTCCGCGAGCCAGCCGGAGCGGTAGGCGACCTGCGAGAAGACCGCCAGCCCGGTGCGCGGTCCGACGACGGCGGCGACCTGCTCGGGTGCGACCCCTTCGGTCGGGTCGGTCTCGACCCAGACGAGCCGCGCTCCGGTCTCGGCGGCGATGCCCTCGAGGACGTAGCGGTCGGTCGGGAAGTTGTCGGTGTCGAGGACGATCTCGTCGCGTCCGGCCCGCACCTGCGCGTCGACCGCGGCGCGGCACAGCTTGTAGAGCAGGACCGTCGTCGAGTCACCGATGAAGGTCTGCCCCGGGCCGGCTCCGAGGACGGTCGCCCCGAGCCGGTCGCCGAGGGTGAGTGGCAGGTCCATCCAGCGTTCGTCCCAGCCGCGGATGAGGCGGCCGCCCCACTCGGTGGTGACGAAGTCCTGCATTCGCCCGAGGGTGGAGCGGAGGGGCCGTCCGAGTGAGTTGCCGTCGAAGTAGGCGACGAGCGTGTCGGGGCCGGGATCGACGAACCGCTCGGCCCACCCCGCCAGGGGGTCGGCGGCATCCAGGGCCCGTGCGGCGGACTCGAGCTCGTTCATCGGTGCTCCTCGACGTACTCCGTGCGGATCGCGGGCTCGCCGCGGGACAGCTGGTGGGCCGAGCGGGGGAGCTCCTGGACGGAGCGGTCGTGACGGGCCCGCGCGGCCTCGGTCGAGCAGTGCTCCGCGCCGACGACGGCGCCGTCGACGATGAGCTCGACCATGAGGTCGCGGTCGTCGCCGTCGTCGACCGGCCGCTCGCCGATCCCGATGACCTCCGCCTCGGCCACGCCCCGCGCGTCGCGTCGGCGCATGGCCCACTTGCGGCCGCCGACGGACAGCTTGTCCTTGCTCGCCTTGGCGACCGGCACGAGATCGCCGGAGTCGTCGGCGCGCGCGACGAGCTTGTAGACCATGCCGGCGGTCGGCGCGCCGGAGCCCGTGACGAGCGAGGTCCCGACGCCGTAGACGTCGACCGGCGCCGCCGCGAGCGCCGCGATCGCGTGCTCGTCGAGGTCGGATGTGACGACGATCCGGGTGCCTGTCGCGCCGAGGGCGTCGAGCTGGGCGCGGACCTCGACGGCCTGGGCGACGAGGTCGCCGCTGTCGAGCCGGACGGCCCCGAGCCCCGGCCCCGCGACCTCGATCGCCGTCTCGACGGCCCGCCGCACGTCGTAGGTGTCGACGAGGAGCGTCGTCCCCGTCCCGAGCGCGGCGACCTGGGCGGCGAACGCCTCCCGCTCGTCGTCGTGGAGGAGGGTGAATGCATGGGCTGCGGTCCCCGCCGTCGGCACGCCGTGGCGCCGCCCGGCCTCGAGGTTGCTCGTCGTCCCGAAGCCCGCGATGTAGGCCGCGCGGGCGCTCGCGACCGCTGCCTCCTCGTGGGTGCGGCGGCTGCCCATCTCGATGCACGGCCGCGACCCGGCGGCCCCCGTCATCCGTGAGGCTGCCGAGGCGACGGCGCTGTCGTGGTTGAGGATCGACAGGACGACCGTCTCGAGGAGCACGCCGTGCGCGAAGTCGGCCTCGACGACGAGGATCGGCGAGCCGGGGAAGTAGCACTCGCCCTCCGCGTAGCCGCTCATGCTCCCCTCGAAGCGGAAGTCCGCGAGGAACCCCAGGGTCGCCTCGTCGACGACCCTGGCCGCGCGGAGCCGGTCGAGCTCGGCCCCTCCGAAACGGAACGCCTCGACGGCTTCGAGGACACGGCCGGTGCCCGCGACGACGCCGTAGCGGCGGCCGTCCGGAAGGCGTCGCGCGAAGACCTCGAAGACGCACCGCCGCTGGGCCGTGCCGGACCGGAGCGCCGCCTGGAGCATGGTCAGCTCGTAGTGGTCGGTGAGCAGCGCGGTCGACGTCACACGGGCCAGCCTATGGGCCGTCCCGGACCCGACGGTCAGGTGCCGGAGAGTCTCGCGACGACGGGCGCGAAGGCGTCCTCGTAGCGTCGGCCCGAACGGGAGGCCGGCGACGTCGTACTCCTCCTTGGCCCAGCCGGCGCCGAGACCGAGGTCAACCGGGGCGTGCAGACCGTCGGGTTCAGGTAGTGGTCGGCGACCTGCAGCGTCGCGAAGCCGAGGTCCTCGATGCGGCGGACGTGCTCGGTCCAGTGCCGACGCGCATGCGGTGTCCCGGCGGCGGTGCCGACGCCGAACCGGAAGGGGCGGGTGCGCGGGTCGGGGTCGGGCCACTCCCGCATGATCCCCCGCCCGACCCGGCGGGGGCGTTCGGCACTCGCGCGCCTGACTATCCTGACCGGGTGTCGCTCGCGCCCGTGGAGGAGGAGGTCAGGTCCGCCGACGCCGACGTGGCCCCCGACGTCCCCTGGATCACGCTCGTCTGGAACGACCCGGTCAACCTCATGTCCTACGTGACCTTCGTCTTCCAGACCCACTTCGGCTACTCCCGCGACAAGGCCGAGTCGCTCATGCTCGACGTCCACCACAAGGGCCGCGCCGTCGTCTCGACCGGGCCGCGCGAGCGGATGGAGATCGACACCGAGGCGATGCAGGGCTACGGCCTGTGGGCGACCTTCCAGAAGGACGAGTAGCCGCCGTGGCCAAGGGCTTCCGCCGCAAGGGACGCGGCTCGGGCGAGCACTTCGACGCGACGCTCGACGAGGCGGAGCGCGGGGTCGTCGTCGGGCTCCTGGAGCAGGTCCGCGACCTCCTCGACGACGCGTACGAGGAGGGTGCCGACCCGGCGACTCGAGCGCCGGGCGCGACCGGCGACGCGGCATTCGACGCCATCGTCTCGGGCCTCGGCGGCATCGGGCAGGGCGTGTCCGTCGCCGCCGAGGACCAGGTCGACCTGTCCGCCTCGGAGGACCCGGCGCTCGCCCGGCTCTTCCCCCCGGCCCACCGCGACGACGACGAGGCGGCCGCGCAGTTCCGGGCCCTGACGCAGGACGGGCTCCGCGACCGCAAGCTCGCCAACCTCCGGACGGCGATCTCGGCCCTCCGCTCGGTCCCGGACAAGCACGTCCGACTGACCCGTCCGGACGCGACGGCGCTCATGGTCGCCCTGACCGACGTGCGGCTCGTGCTCGCCGAGCGCATCGGCATCCACACCGAGGACGACAGCGACCGCCTGCGGCGGCTCGCCGGGGAGGCCGACCCCGACGACCCGGTCGCCTACGCGAGCGCCGTCTACGACTTCCTCTCCTGGCTCCAGGAGGGCCTCGCCGACGCCCTGCTGCCCTGAGCGCGCGACGAAGGCCGACCGCCCGGTCGGGTCCGCGAGTGGCGGACCACGACCCGGGCGAACGGGGGACCGGACGCTACGACCGACGCGCTGCCGTCGCCGGCGCTCCTCCGGGCTGGAGGGTGCCGTTGACGGTCAGGGTGTACGGCGCGTACTGCTGGACGAGCTCGGTCGACTCGTCGTAGCCCACGATGGCGACGACCCGGTCGTACTGGGCGAAGCGGGCCAGCTGGGCGCGGCCGAGCTGGATCGAGGACCGGCCGTCCCACTGGAGCTGGAGGACCTTGACCTTGCGGCCGTCCACGATGCCGACGAGCTTGACGGTCCAGTTCTCGACGGCAGTCGGCATGATCTGCGTCTTGGACCTGAACGGCGTCAGGCTCGACCCGTCGCTCACGAGCGTCGAGCCGACCTTGATGTCGTCGAGGAGCAGACCGCCCTCGTTGACGCCACCGTCGGACACGTAGCGGAACGCCAGCAGGACGGTCTGGCCGGCGTAGGCCGACAGGTCGTAGCTGCGCGGCTCGAAGCCGTTCGTCGTGCCGTTGAGGGCCGGCCCGAGCGGACCGTCGACCGTCTGGTCGCCCGGGATCGCGGTGTAGGTCCTGCCGCCGTCCGTGGAGACCTCGACGTAGCCGTAGTCGAAGCCGAACTCGGCGCCGTACTTGGCGAGGAAGGTCAACGTCGGGCCGGTCGCGGGCACCGCCACGGAGGTGACGGCCGACGCGTCCAGGCTGTTGGCGTTGCCGGACCAGAGGACGGGGTTGCCCGTGCGGTCCGGGTCGTTCGAGACCACGGTCCACAGAAGGGGGGTCGTCGGCAGGCTCTTGGCGCCCTCGAAGGAGAGCGACCTCAGGTCGCGTCCCTGGAGCGCCCTGCCGCGCGCGGTGAGCGGGACGTAGTCGGCGCCGTTGGGGGCGGCTCCCGGCGTGGCGTAGGCCGTCGGGTTGGCCAGGTTGACCGAGGACCGAAGGCTCGGGGTCGTCACCCGGCGCGCCGAGATGCCCTTGACGTCGGCCCGGCGCGCGTCGCCGACGAGCTTGTCGAGCAGGACCATCGACTGGTAGTCGTCGAGGACCGTCGAGAGCTTGGCTCCGACGCCGTCGAGCTCGTGTGAGATCGAGTCGAGCCCCTGGCGCTCGCCGTCCCGGTGCAGTGCCGAGATGAAGTCGACGCCGTACCGGTCGTAGAGGAAGAGCATGAGCGAGTAGGCATTGCCGTAGTCGGCGAGCACGGCGTTGGGGTTGCCGCCCTCGTTCCACAGGTTGAACGAGTTCTCCGGGCCGCCGCAGTCACGGGGGTTGGTGTTGTACGGCGTCGCGACGGGCCCGTAGCCCTGGAAGCAGGCGATGTGCGAGTCGAAGCCGGCCTGGTCGACCGTCTTCCTCGCGTCGACGTAGCCGACGAGCGTCTGCGCGAAGTCCGACAGCCCCTCGTTGACGGCGGTCGTCTCGAACGGGTCGGTGTAGTACTGGAGGAGGTGCTGGTACTCGTGGGCGAACGTGCCCTCGTAGAGCCGGGGACGCGCCGCGCGCGAGGTGCACAGGTCGGCCGTCGGCGCATTCGGCGGGTTGGCTCCGGTCCGGTGCGCCCAGTCGAAGGCGTCGATCGTCATGACGTTGCGGTCGAACAGCTCGTTGAACTGGCTCGAGAAGAAGCCCGCGATGTAGGTCGGAGCCGCGGGGAAGGTGTAGTAGTTGTCGTCGCGGACGTTGTCGACGAGGGTGACCGTCCGGTCGCCCTGACCGGTGTAGACGCCGCCGTTGCCGCTCGCGTCCGGGCCGAGGAGAGCGTTGCTGCCGTCCCGGTCGGGCGCGACGCTGAACGCCTGCGACTCCTTGGGGTACATGTTCGTGTCGAACTGGTCGACGAGGTCCGCGACCTGGGCGTCCGTCACCGTCGTGGAGCCGGGGACGGCGGTCCGGCAGTCGCCGGCCGGGAAGGAGGTGTCGGAGGCGACCCACACCTCGATGTGCTGACCGACGCCCCGCAGGACGTAGGTCTTGCGGTAGATCCGGCCGTTGAAGTCGTCGAGCCCGAGCCACTGCCGCACCGTGCCGACCGGTGGGGTCACACCGGACGCCCTCCCGGGTCCGGGACGAGCGGGCGTCGGTGCGTACCTGTCCGGGGTGGCGACCTTCCGGCCGTCCAGGGTGAGCGTCCGCTTCGTGGGCTCACGGGTCTCCGCGACCGGTCCCGGCCGGGCGGCCGCGGCCGCCGTCGGGACGGCACCGGAGCGAGCGGACGCGACCGGGGCGAGGGTCGTGGCCGTGCTCGGGACCGCCAGGGCGGCGGTGGCGACCAGCGCCGTGCCGACCACGGCGAGGGGATGACGTACACGCATGAGAAGGCTCCCTCTCGAGACGCCCGGCTGATGATGCTCCCAACGAGCCCGGGCATTCCGTGCCATCCCACACCCGCGTCCGGGTCCGGTCAACGGTTTGGACGGACCGTCCCGACCGACACGCCGGGTGGCGGCCGTCACAGGGCACCGTGGACCCGTGGGCGGCGGCTCCTAGGCTGGCCCGCGTGGCGGACGCACCGATCGGGATCTTCGACTCAGGCTTCGGGGGCCTGACCGTCGCCCGGGCCGTCCTCGACCAGCTGCCGCACGAGTCGATCGCCTACCTCGGGGACACGGCCCGTGCCCCCTACGGCCCCCGACCGATCGCGCAGACCCGCGAGTTCGCCCTCGAATGCCTCGACCGGCTCCTCGACCACGGCGTCAAGGCGCTCGTCATCGCCTGCAACACCGCGAGCGCGGCCGTCCTCCACGACGCGCGCGAGCGCTACGACGTGCCCGTCGTCGAGGTCATCCGCCCGGCCGTGCGACGGGCCGCCGCCGCGACGCGCAACGGCCGGGTCGGCGTCATCTCGACCAAGGGGACGCACCGTTCCCGCGCCTACCTCGACGCCTTCGCCGCCGCACCGCAGCTCGAGGTGACGAGCCGGCCGTGCCCGCGGTTCGTCGAGTTCGTCGAGTCGGGGGTGACGAGCGGGAGCGAGCTGCTCGGCGTCGCGCGCGAGTACCTGTCCCCGCTCGTCGACAAGGACGTCGACACCCTCGTCCTCGGCTGCACGCACTACCCGCTGCTCACCGGCGTCATCTCCTACGTCATGGGCGACGGGGTGACCCTCGTCAGCTCGGCCGAGGAGACGGCCAAGGACCTCTACCGCGTCCTCGCCGACGCAGACGCGCTCCGTCCGGACGACCTGCCGGCGCCGGGTCACTCGTTCACGACCACCGGCGACCCGGAGCAGTTCCGGCGGCTCGCCCGCCGCTTCCTCGGACCCGAGGTCGCCGACCTCTACGGCCACCGGGAGCTCGCCGTATGAGGCTGACCGTCATCGGCTGCTCGGGATCCTTCGCCGGACCCGAGTCCCCCGCCTCCTCCTACCTCCTCCGCGCCGACGACGAGACCGGGCGGACGTGGGCCCTCGTCCTCGACCTCGGCAACGGCGCCCTCGGGGCCCTCCAGCGGCAGGTCGACCTGGCCGACCTCGACGCGGTCGCCCTGTCCCACCTGCACCCGGACCACTGCTCGGACCTTCTGGGTCTCTACGTCGCGCGCAAGTACGACCCGGCCGCGCGGACGCCCGGCCCGCTGCCGGTCCACGGTCCGGCCGGGACGTCGGACCGGTTGCGGGGCTCCTACGAGGGGATCGAGGAGCCCGCATTCGCAGGCCAGTTCGCCTTCTCGACCCTCGCCGATGGTGCGTCCTTCGACGTCGGCCCGATGCGGGTCACGTCCTACCGGGTCAACCACCCTGTCGAGGCCTACGGCTTCCGGGTCGAGGCCGACGGCGCCGTCCTCGCGTTCACCGGCGACACCGACTCGACCCCCAACCTCACGCCTCTGCTCACCGGGGCCGACCTCGCCCTGCTCGACTGCGCCTTCGTCGACGGCCGCGACGAGACCCGCGGCATCCACCTCACCGGGTCCCGCGCTGCCCAGGCGTGCATCGACGCCGGCGGCGTCGGCCGGATCATGCTGACCCACATCCCCGTCTGGAACGACCCGGAGCAATGCCGCGCGCAGGCCGCTGCCGTGTGGCCCGGGGACGTCGAGCTCGCTCGCGCCGGGAGGACCTACGCGCTCGGAGAGCCGCCGCGGTCGCACCCCGTCCTCAACCAGGCCGCCCTCGACACGACCGACGCGCGCGGGCTCGCGGAGTTCTACCGCGAGCTCCTCGGCCTTCGCTACCGACCCGGTGACGAGCCCCCGGCCGACGGGTCCGCGGACGAGGCCGACTGGCTCGTCCTCACCGACCACGGGGGCGCCCGTGTGCTCGCCCTCCAACAGGTCGAGACGCTGCCCCGGACGACGTGGCCGAGGCACGAGGTGCCGATGCAGATCCACCTCGACTACACGGTGACCACCGTCGAGGACCTCGAGCACCACAGGGTGCGCGCCGAGACCCTCGGCGCGACGGTCCTGCTCGACCGCAGCGACGACGAGGGGGAGCCGCTCTACGTCCTCGCGGACCCTGCTGGTCACCCGTTCTGCCTGTTCGTCGGCTGACCGCGTCGAGCCGGCGTGGCAGGGTGGGACCATGGCCCGCACCGCCGCCCGCAACCTCCGCGTCGACCGTGACGAGCTCCTGCTCTTCGTCCGGCCGCGGCACGAGATGGTCCTCGCCACGACCCGACGAGACGGCCGGCCCCAGCTGTCGCCGGTCACCGCCGGCGTCGACGGACAGGGGCGGATCGTCATCTCGTCCTACCCCGAGCGGGCCAAGGTCCACAACGCGCGCCGGGCGCCCGAGGTCTCGGTCGTCGTCCTCTCCGACGACTTCGGTGGCGAGTGGGTGCAGGTCGACGGGACGTGCGAGGTGCTCGACCTCCCCGAGGCGCTCGAGCCGCTCGTCGACTACTTCCGGTCGATCTCGGGCGAGCACCCGGACTGGGACGAGTACCGGCAGGCCATGACCGAGCAGGGCAAGGTCCTGCTCCGCGTCACGATCGACCGGTGGGGCCCGATCGCCCGGGGTGGATTCCCGGCGCGGCTCGCCGACGACTGACCGCTCGCGTAGCGTCGCGCGCATGGACGTGCGCTTCCCTCGCTTCCTCGTCCCCGGTGACCGGGTCGGTGTCACCGCTCCCTCCGCGGGGGTCGACGACGGCATGTGGCCCCGGCTCGAGGTCGCCCTCGACGCGCTGCGGGCGCGCGGGCTCGAACCCGTCGTCGGCGCATGCATTCGCACGCCGTCGCACGTGTCCGGCTCCAGGGAGGCCCGCGCCGACGAGCTCATGGCGATGCTCGTCGACCCGGACATCGCGGCCGTCGTGCCGCCGTGGGGCGGCGAGATGGCGATCGACGTGCTGCCGCTGCTCGACTTCGACCTGCTCGCCGACTGCGACCCGTGCTGGTACGTGGGCTTCTCCGACACGACGACGACGATGCTCCCGCTCACGCTCCGGTCCGGCTGGGCGACCCTGCACGGCTGGAACCTCATGGACACGCCCTTCGCCGCCGCCGCCGGGCCACCTGCACTGGCTCGATGTCGTGACCGGGACGGCGGGGGAGGAGTTCCGTCAGGCGGCGGCGACCCTTCGCCGGGGGCCCGGCCGGGACGACTACCGCGGCACGCCGGGCCTCACGGAGATGGCCCTGACCGAGCCCACCCGGTGGCGCGGGCTCCGCGAGAGCGATGAGGGCGCGCGCATCGAGGGGCGCCTCATCGGCGGCTGCATCGAGGTGCTCTCGCCGCTCGCGGGCACGCCCTACGCCGACGTGCCCGCATTCGTCGCGAATGCGGGGGAGGACGGCGCGATCATCTGCCTCGAGGTCTGCGAGTGGCAGCCCTTCGACGTCAGCCGTGCCCTGCACGGACTCCGGCTCGCCGGGTGGTTCGACGGCGCGCGGGGCGTGCTCCTCGGGCGGCCCGCCGGCCCCGACACCGAGGCGTGGACGCAGGACGGTGCGGTCGCCGACGCCCTCGGCGACCTCGCGTGCCCGGTCGTCGTCGACGTCGACTTCGGGCACGTCCAGCCGTACCTGTCGCTCGTCAACGGTGCGCTCGCGACCGTCGTCCTCGACGGCGACCGGCAGGAGATCACCCAGCGCCTCGCCTGACCGGCCGGTCGGATAACCGGTGGCGCCCACGTGGGCGTCGTTCGTACTCTCGAGAGGTCAGCACCCCGAGCCGAGGAGACCAGCATGCGAGCAGCCACACCGCTCCGGACCCCCATCCGACGCACCGTGGAGCTGCTGCATGTCCTTCCTCAACCTCGGGATCCTCGCGCATGTTGACGCGGGCAAGACCAGCCTGACCGAACGCCTCCTCGCCGACGCGGGCGTGCTCGACGCGCCCGGCAGCGTCGACGACGGGACGACCCGCACCGACTCGATGGACCTCGAGCGGCGGCGGGGCATCACGATCCGGGCCGCCGTGACCTCCTTCGACCTCGGCGATCTCACCGTCAACGTCCTCGACACTCCGGGCCACCCCGACTTCATCGCCGAGGTCGAGCGGTCCCTGACCGTCCTCGACGCGGCGGTCCTCGTCCTGTCCGCGGTCGAGGGCGTCCAGCCGCAGACGGTCGTCATCTGGCGGGCGCTGCGCGAGGTGGGGGTGCCCACCTTCCTGTTCGTCAACAAGGTCGACCGCGGCGGGGCCGACGTCGACGCGGCGATCGCCCAGGTCCGGCGGCGGCTCACGACGGCGATCGTGCCGCTCAGCCAGGTCAGGCGGCAGGGGCGGGCCGACGCCGTCGTCGAGGCCGTCGCCCTGACCGATCCATCGGTCGTCGAATGCGTTGCGGCGCAGGATGACTCGATCCTCGGCGCGTGGGTCGAGGACGCCGTCGCCGATCCCGGTGCGATCGGCGCCGCTCTGCGGCGCGGCATTCACCGACAGACGCTGACACCGGTGCTCGCCGGGTCGGCGATCACCGGTGCGGGGGTCCGCGCAGCTCGAGCGGGCGCTCGTCGAGCTCGCGCCCCGTGCCGCGGGCGGCGAGGGGGCGGTTGCGGCCGGGTCGGTCTTCAAGGTCGACCGGGAGGACGGGACGCGGCGCACGTGGGTGCGGCTCTGGTCGGGGGAGATCGGGCCCCGGGACCGGGTGCGTCTCGGCGGTGCGCGCGAGGTCGTGACCGACCTCCGGGTCAGCCGGCACGGGGCGCTCGCGCGAGCCGACCGAGCCGGAGCCGGCGAGGTCGTCGTCCTCGGTGGCCTCGGCGCCGCGCGCGTCGGCGATGTCTTCGGCCCGGTGCCGGACCGCGTCGTCCACCACTTCCCGCCACCGACCCGGCAGGCGCTCGTCGAGCCGGTCGACCCCGCCCGGCGCGGCGCCCTCTACACGGCGCTCAGCGAGCTCGCCGACACCGACCCGCTCCTGGAGCTGCGGGTCAGCCCGGACGACGAGGAGATCGCGGTCAGCCTCCACGGGGAGGTGCACCAGGAGGTCCTCGCCAGCCTGCTCGAGGAGGCCTACGCCGTCCCCGTCCGCTTCCGCGACCTGTCGACCGTGTGCATCGAGCGGGTGCTGGGTGAGGGGTCGGCCGTCGACGTCTCCGGCGTGGACGAGAACCCCTACCTCGCGACGATCGGCCTCCGGGTGCAGGCGCGCCCGGTCGGGCACGGCCTGGAGTTCTCGCCGGGCATCGAGCGGGGCAACCTGCCCGCGGCCTTCGTCGCCGCGACGGAGGAGGGGGTGCGGACGGCATTCCGCCAGGGGTTGTCGGGCTGGGGCGTCACCGACTGCCTCGTGACGATGACCCGCTCCGGGTACTTCCCGCGGCAGTCGGCGATGCACGCCGGCTTCAGCAAGGCGATGTCGAGCGTCGCCGCCGACTTCCGGCTGCTCGGGCAGGTCGTCGCGATGGCCGCGCTCGACGTGGCGGGCACCCGGGTGTGCGAGCCGGTCGAGCGCTTCGACCTCGAGGTGCCGCTCGACGTGCTCGGTCCCGTCGTGGCGCGCCTCGGCCCGCTCGGCGGGCACGTCGAGGGGTCGACCGTCCGGGAGGACCTCGTCCGGCTCGTCGGGCTCGTGCCGTCGGCCCGGCTGCCCGAGCTCGTCCGCGCCCTGCCCGACCTCGCCGGGGGTGAGGCCGTGCTGACCCACCGGCTCGACTCCTACGCGCCGGGTCACGGGCGGCCGCCGACGAGGCCCCGGCACGGGGTGGACCCACGGGACCGGCAGCGCTGGTTCCGGGAGATGCCGCGCTGACCGACGCGGTCTTCCGTCGGCGGCAACACGTGGCAAGCGCTCGCCGGATCGGAGCGGTGATGACTGAATGGGACACGAGGCCGCGGCTGCGGTGTCGTGGTGCAGCGAGGAAGGTGGCCCGATGAGCCAGCAGGTCAGGATCAGCAGTCGGGTCAAGCCCGTCCTCGACGTGGACGGCCTGCAGTTCCGCGACCTCAACGCCAACGGCGTCGTCGACCCCTACGAGGACTGGCGGCTCAGCCCCGAGGAGCGGGCGCGGGACCTGGTGTCGCGGATGACGCCGGAGGAGAAGATCGGCCTCATGGTCATCTGCTCGCGCACGATGGGGATCTCCCAGCCGGACAGGTCCCTGACGAGCCACGACGGGGCCCTCGACGAGCAGTTCCACGACCTCAAGAACGACCCGCACAACTCCGCGGGCCTGGCGTCCGAGGGGACGACGCAACAGATCGCCGAGCTGCACATGCGTCACTTCATCATGCGCGAGACGCCGGCCGGGTCGACGATCGCCACCTGGGTCAACGCGATGAACGAGGTCGCAGAGGGCACGCGCCTCGGCATTCCGGTCATCGTCGCCGCCAACTCCAAGAACGAGCTCGGCGGCTTCAAGATGGGGGGCACCGAGGACGACCGGGACTTCACCCTGTGGCCGGGCACCCTGGGGCTGGCCGCCACCGGCGACGTGTCGTTGATCGAGGACTTCGCGCAGAAGTCGCGGTCCGAGTGGGCAGCCTCCGGGCTGCGCAAGGGCTACATGTACATGGCGGACACGGTGACCGACCCCCGCTGGTTCCGCAGCAACGGCACCTTCGGTGAGGACCCTGCCTTCAACGCCCGGGCGATCGGTGCGCTCGTCCGCGGCTTCCAGGGCGAGGGCGGGATCGAGCGCGACGGGGTCGCCCTGACGGTCAAGCACTTTCCCGGCGGGGGCGCGAGGGAGAACGGGTTCGACCCGCACTACGCCGAGGGCAAGCTCAACGTCTACCCGACGCCGGGGTCGCTGGCCGCCTACCACCTGCCGCCGTTCCAGGCGGCCATCGACGCCGGGGCGTCCAGCGTCATGCCGTACTACGCCATCCCCTCCGACGAGAAGTCGGCGATGCCGCAGGCTCCGCTGGATTCTTTCGAGCAGGTCGGCTTCGCGTTCAACCGCGGCATCCTCGACCTGCTGCGCTCGATGGGCCACAAGGGCTACGTCAACTCCGACAGCGGCATTCTCTCCAAGATGGCCTGGGGGGTGGAGGAGCTGAGCGTGCCCGAGCGCGTCGGCCGCGCGGTCTCGGCCGGCACCGACATGATCGCCGACACCAACGACGTGGGCTCCATCCGGACCGCCTTCCTGCAGGGGCTGTTCAGCGCCGACCGCCTCGACGAGGCGGCGCGCCTGCTGACCGAGGAGATGTTCGCCCTCGGCCTGTTCGACGACCCGTACGTCGACGAGGAGCAGGCCGACGCGGTCGTCCAGCACGCCGACCACCGCGAGGCGGCCCGTCGGGCCCACCACAAGTCGGTCGTGCTGCTCAAGAACTCCGCGGCGACCCTGCCCCTGGACGCGGGACGGCTGGCCGGTCGCAAGGTGTATGTCGAGCTGTTCGAGGCCGGTCTGAGCGTCGCAAAGCTCGACGACCTGCGTGCCGACCTCGAGGCCGAGCACCCCGGGATCACCTTCACGACCGACTTCCGCGGCGCCGACGTCGCGGTGCTCTTCCTCAACCCCTTCACCGGGGACTACTTCAAGGCCACCGGGCTGCTCGACCTCGACATCCACGAGGCGACCAACGTCAACCTCGCCAAGATCCGACGGATCCGGGAGGCCGTGCCCGAGCTCGTCGTCGCGGTCAACGTCATCCTGCCGTGGCTGCTCGGCAACGTCGAACCCCTCGCCGACGCGCTCGTGTTCGGCTTCGACACCCACACCGGGGCCGTGTTCGACGTCATCGCGGGTGACGTCGCACCGACCGGTCGCCTCCCCCTCACCTTCCCCATCGACGACGCGGCGATCGCCGTCGACGAGCAGGGCCTGTGTGCCTCGCCCAACGACGTGCCGGGCTACGTCAAGGAGTCGCTCATGGACGGCCGCCCCTACGTCTACGTCGACGCCGACGGCAGCCGGTACGAGCTCGGGCACGGGCTGGGCTACCCGACGGGCCGGACCACCGGCGCCGCCCCTACGGTGGGTGCGTGACCGAGACCCCCGCCACCCCCCGCCACGACGGCCGCGCTCCCGACGAGCTCAGGACCATCCGCTTCACCCGCAACTGGCTCGACCACGCCGAGGGCAGCTGCCTCGTCGAGTTCGGCCGGACCCGGGTCCTCGTGGCCGTGTCGTTCACCGAGGGCGTCCCGCGCTGGCTCAAGGGCAAGGGGACCGGCTGGGTCACGAGCGAGTACGAGATGCTCCCGCGCTCGACGAACACCCGCTCCGACCGCGAGTCGCGCAAGGGCCGCGTCGGCGGCCGGACCCACGAGATCAGCCGCCTCATCGGCCGTTCGCTCCGCGCCGTCATCGACACCAAGGCCCTCGGCGAGAACACCGTCGTCGTCGACTGCGACGTCCTGCAGGCCGACGGCGGCACCCGCACCGCCTCGATCACCGGCGCCTACGTCGCCCTCGCCGACGCGATCGCCAACGCCCGCACCCAGGGCCTCATCAGGTCGAATGCGCAGCCGCTCACCGGCTCCCTCGCGGCCGTCAGCGTCGGCATCATCGACGGCCGACCGGTCCTCGACCTCGACTACCCCGAGGACTCGAACGCCGAGACGGACATGAACATCGTCATGACCGGCGACGGCCGCTACATCGAGGTCCAGGGGACGGCCGAGGGCGCGGCCTTCGACCGCACGCTGCTCGACGGGCTGCTCGACCTCGGCGCCCACGGCTGCGCGCAGCTCACCGAGCTCCAGGCCGAGGCGCTCGCCGGCGAGGCGCGCGAGCGCGTGCAGTGAGCACCCGGCTCGTCCTCGCCACCCGCAACGAGCACAAGGTCCACGAGCTGCGCCAGATCCTCGGCGACCTCGTCGACGAGCTGGGGCTCGACATCGTCAGCGCCGCCGAGGTCGACGGTCCCGAGGTCCCCGAGACCGAGGTGACCTTCGAGGGCAACGCGCGGCTCAAGGCGGTGGCGCTCGCCGAGGCCACCGGGCTGCCGTCGGTCGCCGACGACTCCGGCCTCGCCGTCGAGGTCCTCGGTGGGTCGCCGGGCGTGTGGAGCGCCGGATGGTCCGGGTCGTTCGGCGGCGGCCCCGAGGCGCCACGCGCGCAGCGGGACGCGGCGAACCTGCGGCTCCTGCTCGACCAGCTGGCGGAGGTGTCCGCCGAGCACCGGGCCGCTGCATTCGTCTGCACCGCGGTCCTCGCCATGCCCGACGGGCGGACCGCCGTCGCGACGGGCAGGGTCACCGGCCACCTGGCATTCGAGCCGGCCGGCACCAACGGCTTCGGCTACGACCCGATCTTCGTGCCCGACGGCCAGACCCGGACGCTCGCCGAGTACACCGACGAGGAGAAGAACGCGATCTCCCACCGCGGCAACGCCTTCCGCGCGATGGTCCCGATCCTGCGGGAGCACCTCGCTGACGACACGGAGTGGAGTGCGCGAGGGGGAGGGCCCAACCTCGCTGACGACACGGAGTGGAGTGCGCGAGGGGGGAGTCGAACCCCCACACCCGAAGGCGCCAGCTCCTAAGGCTGGAGCGTCTACCAGTTCCGCCACTCGCGCGCGACGGTCAGGATAGGTGACCCGGCGGTGTCGTGTCGCTGGGATAGGTTGGGGCGCATGACGCGACTCGAGGCCGGGGACACCGCGCCCGCATTCACCCTGGCGGACGACACGGGTGCGGAGGTCTCGCTGGCGGACCTGCGCGGACGCAAGGCGATCGTCTACTTCTACCCGGCCGCGATGACGCCCGGCTGCACGACGCAGGCGTGCGACTTCAGCGACTCACTGGCCTCCCTGACCAAGGACGGCTACGCCGTGGTCGGCATCTCGCCGGACAAGCCGGAGAAGCTCGCGAAGTTCCGCGACAAGGAGGGGCTGACGATCCAGCTCCTCGGCGACCCGAGCAAGGACGTCCTGCGCGAGTGGGGCGCCTTCGGCGAGAAGAAGCTCTACGGCAAGACCGTCGAGGGCGTCATCCGGAGCACCGTGGTCCTCGACGAGCAGGGCACCGTGACCCATGCCTGGTACAACGTCAAGGCGACCGGCCACGTGGCCAAGCTGCGCCGCGACCTCGGGCTCGACGGCTGAGACGGAGCGACCATGAGCGACCAGGACAACTCCTCGATCAGCGCCCTCGAGGCCGACATCGCCGCCCGCCGGGAGCGCCTGGCGCGCACTGTCGACGAGCTCGCCGGGCGGGTCACGCCGCAGGCGCTCCTCCGGCAGCAGAAGGATCAGGCCCGCGCGCGGTTCGCGGCCGCGACGACGACGCCCGAGGGCGACCTGCGCACCGAGCGGATCGCGGCGATCGTCCTCGCGGGCGTCGCGCTCGTCGGCGCGTGGTTCTTCCTCGGCCGCCGCGGTCGTCGCTCCGGCCGCTGACGGCGACACCCGTGGCCGACAAGTCCACGCGGAGCGGCCCGCGGCGGACGCATGGTGCCCTGCCGATCCGGATGCTCGGGGACCGCGTCCTCGTCGACGTCGAGGGGGAGCCGGGGGAGCGGCGGTCCGGCTCGGGCATCGTCATCCCGGCCACGGCGAGCGTCGGGAAGCGGCTCGCGTGGGGGACCGTCGTGGCCGCCGGCCCGCACGTCCGCCAGGTGTCCCTCGGCGACCGTGTGCTCTTCGACCCCGAGGACCGGGCCGAGGTGGAGGTGTCGACGGCGACCTACGTGCTGCTCCGCGAGCGCGACCTCCACGCGGTCGCGGCGGACGGCCCCGGCGACGAGCGGACCGGGCTCTACATCTGAGCGGCCTCCGCGCGCCTCAGGAGGGCCTGGAACTGGCCGGACAGCATTCGCGAGCCGAGCACGGGGATCAGCCCGTTGACGAGCCGACCCTTGAGCGAGCCGGGCACCCGCTTGAGCGTCACGTGGAGGTCCGTGCCGCCGCCGGCGGCCGCGAGCTCGTAGCGCCACTGGCTGCCGGGGGCCCAGAGGTTGGACTCGAGGGTGTCGATCGTCACGACCCCGGAGGCCGCGTCCCACTCGTAGCGCTCACGTTCCCACCCCATCGACGTCCCCTCGGTGACCTCCGCCCAGCCGGGCCCCTCGCCATGGACGGTGAAGTGCTCCGCGTCGACGTTGGGCCACCACTTCGTGCGATCGGGGCCGAAGTCGGTGAGGACCGAGAGGACCTCGCTCGGCGTCAGGCTCGTGTGGACCGTGAAGCGGGTCGTTGCCATGTGCGTCTCCTCGTTGCGGGCGTCGTCCCCTCCATCATCCGCCCCGGGCGCCCGGTCGCTCGATCCACCCCGCGATGATCCGGTAGGGCGCGACGAATGCATGGCTGGACTGCTCCGGCAGCAGCCAGAGGAGGTTGTCGACGGCGACGGCGTGGGCGATCGCTCGGGCCAGGGACCGGTCGAGGTCGAGACGCTCGACGAGCAGGTCGAGCCGGCGCAGCAGGGCCCGATCCGGGTTGCCGGTTGCGGCGGCGTCGTCGAACCGGTTGCGGAGCAGCGCCGTCGGCTCGACCTCGAGCGGTCCGGACCGGCTCCACGGGTCGATGAGCCGCCAGCCAGGGTCCTCGGCCTCCGCCAGGGTGTGCAGCACGTTGAGGTAGTGCGCGTCGAAGTGCAGCAGCCACCGGTCGGGCAGGGTGCGCAGCCCGCGCCACGTCGCGAGGGCGGCGTCGACGGCGAATGCGGGCACGACGTCTCCCTTCGCGACCCGCTGGGCCTCGATCGCCTCGACGACCCGGTCCGCCTCGTCGGCGAACCGCCGCAGTCCCGGTGGCGCCGCGACCCGCGACCGTGCGAGCAGGTCCGCGACGATCGCCGTCGCCTCCTCGGCGTCCGGGTGCCGGGCGAGGTCGCGGGTCGGGTCGAGCCGTTGCAGGAGCAGTGCCGAGCGGTCGAGGTCGTGCCGGACGAGCTCGACGGCGGTGCCCCGCCCGGCCCACGCGGACAGCCCGGCCACCTCGCATTCGGCATCGACGGGGGAGGCGCCGAGCTTGAGGACGAGGCCGCGCGCCGCGTCCCCGTCGACGGGCTGCTCCTCGACCGGGGGCGTGGAGACCGTCGTCGGCAGCCTCGTCGGGGTCGCCGTGCTGCTCCTGACCCACTGGCTGGTGCGTCGCCGGACGCAGCCCGCGGCAGGCCAAGAGGGCGCTTGACGGGCGCGAGTGTGGCCGGTCTCCTGAGCGCCGGGATGCCCTCCGGCGCGGTGGACGAAGTGGCGGGTCACGCGCGGGGTGGCGACCTACACTCGGCGAGTGGTCGTGCTGGGTACCAAGCTCCACCTCCCTCCGCCGCGCCGGAACCTGGTCGTGCGAGCGCGACTGATCGACCGGCTGGACGTCGTGGCGTCACCCCGCGTCGTCCTCGTCTCGGCGCCCGCCGGGTTCGGGAAGACGACCCTGCTGATGCAGTGGCTGAATGCATCGAGCAACGCCGACCGGGGGGTTGCCTGGTTGTCACTGGACGACGGTGACAACGACCCCGCCCGACTGCTGGAGCACGTGGTGGCTGCCTTGGCGTCGGTGCGCGAGCTGCCGGAAGCGGTGCGACTCATGGCCGACGGCGGCAGCCCACCGTGGGAGGCCGTGCTGACGAGTGTGGTCAACGATCTCGACCTTCAGCCGCATGCCACCGTGCTGGCGTTGGACGACTACCACGTGATCGTCTCCCCGCAGGCGCAGACGATGGTGGCCTTCCTTGTCGACCATGCGCCGCCGCACCTGACCCTGGCAGTGGCCACCCGAGCGGACCCGCCACTGCCGCTGGCCCGCCTCAGGGCTCGGGGTGAGCTGATCGAGCTGCGGGCCGCCGACCTGCGCTTCACCGAGGACGAGAGCTCGTCGTTCCTCGGCGACGTCATGGGGGTTCCACTCCCTCCCTGGGAGGTGCACACCCTTGCGGCCCGCACGGAGGGGTGGGTCGCCGGACTCCAGCTGGCCGGACTGTCCCTCCGGGACGTCCGGGACACCAGGGGCTTCGTGGAGGAGTTCGCGGGCACCAACCGGTTCGTCCTCGACTACCTCGTCGAGGAGGTGCTGCGGCACCAACCGGGCGACATCCGCGACTTCCTCCTCGACACGTCGATCCTCGACGAGCTGAACGGTCCGCTGACCGACGCCCTGACGGGGCGGCACGACGGTCACGCGGTGCTGGACTCGTTGAGCCGGGCTGACCTGTTCGTCGTCGCCCTCGACGACCACGGAGCCTGGTACCGGTACCACCACCTGTTCCGCGAAGCCCTGCGCGCACGGCTCGCGGCGGGAGACCCCCTCACAGTGCCTCGGCTGCACGACGCCGCCAGCCGCTGGTTCGCCGCGCAGGACCGGCCGCAGGACGCCGTCCGACACGCATTCGCCGCCGGCGACCTGGACCGCGCCGCCGACCTCGTCGCGTGGGCGATGCCGGACCTGCGCCGAGCGCGCCGCCACGACCGGCTCATCCACCAGTGGTTGACGACGCTGACCGACGACGCCGTCAGGACCCGACCGCTGTTGAGCGCCTACCGGGCCTGGGCGTGCCTGGTGGACGGCGACCTCGAGGGTGTCGACACATGGCTGGGACAGGCCGAGTCCGCGTACGCCGCGTGCCGCCCGACCCCAAGGCCGACCGACTCACCCGCGACCCGCGAAGAGCTGCGAACGCTGCCCGCGACCATCGCCGTCTTCCGGGCGTCCGCCGCGCAGGCCCGGGGCGACACCGTGGCCTCTCGTGCCCACGCGCGCCGAGCCCTCGACCTCGTCGGGCCGGGCGACCACATGGCTCGAGGGGGAGCCGCGGGCTTCCTCGGACTGGCGGCGTGGGCCGACGGCGACCTGGCCGAAGCAGTCCCGACCTTCGAGGAGGCGACGCGCGCCCTGGGCGACGCGGGTGACGTGGCTGACGAGCTGGGCGGCACCGTCGTGCTCGGGTCGATGTGGACCGCGCGAGGGCGCCCCGACGAAGCGCGACGGCTGTTCGACCGAGCTCTGGCCAGAGCGGCCGAGCATCCCGGTGCCGCACTCGCCACGCTCGGGGACCTGCACGTCGGGCTGGCCGAGGTGCTCGTCGAGCAGGGCCACCTGGCTCTGGCCGGCGAGCACCTCGCAGCGGCCTCCGACCTCGGTGAGTCCACCTCGCTCATGGAGAACCGGCACCGGTGGGCGGTCGCGGCATCGCGACTCCGGCGCGCCCAGGGAGACCTCGACGGTGCGTTGCGCCTGCTCGACGAGGCGAGCCGGCAGTACGCCCCGGGATTCTTCCCGGACGTGCGTCCCATCCCGGCCCACCGGGCCCGGATCCACATCGCGCAGGGACGACTGGCCGACGCTCGGGACTGGGCGACCCGCCGGGGCGTCGAGCACGAGCGGCCCGGGCCGTTCCTCGGCGAGTTCGACCAGCTCACCTACGTCCGGCTCCTCCTCGCCGAGCCCCGGGCCGGCGCGGAGTCGACTGAGCTGGAGGACGCCGACGAGCGCCTCACCGTCATCGCCGGCAGTGCACGCCAGGGCGAGCGAGGCGCCACCCTGCTCGACGTCCACGTGCTGCGATCGTTGCTCGCCGACGCGCGCGGTGAGCGGGCCCGGGCCCTGGACGAGCTGGCCTTCGCCCTGGAGCTCGGCGTGCCCGCCGGGTTCATCCGCCTCTACCTCGACGAAGGCCCGCCGCTGGAGGCCATCCTGACCCGCGCGGAGCGACACCCGACGGCCGCCGAGCACGCGAGCCGCGTGCGCCAAGCCACCTACCGGCCAGGCCCCGATGACCCCGACCGCGTCGACGCCGACGCGCTGAGCGACCGCGAGCTCCAGGTCCTGCGCCTGCTCGACACCACCCTGACCGGACCCGAGATCGCCGGTGAGCTCTTCGTCTCCCTCAACACGTTGCGCACCCACACCAAGCACATCTTCACCAAGCTCCACGTCACCACCAGGCGTGCCGCGGTCGACGAGGCGCGACGACGCGCTCTCGTCTGAGGGGCGCGTCACCACGTCGATCACCAGGGATGGTGATGCGCCAGCACCTCCGCCATTCCTAGGTTCAGGTCAGCCGGAGCACCGCCGGACACCTGAGCAGAGGAACCAGCCATGACCGTCTCCACAGCCCGTCTGGGCCAGGCCGCGGGCGTCGCCACCGGCGTCGCCGGAGCCATCTTCGTCGCCGTCCAGGTCAACCACCCCGCCATGACCGTCGAATCCGTCGCCACGACCGACTGGGTCGTGCGCAACAGCGCCAAGACCGCGATGTCCGCCCTGGCGCTGGCCGGCATCACCGGCATCTACCTGACCCAGCGGGCCAGGGCCGGCCTCCTGGGCCTGGTCGGCTATCTCGTCCTCAGCGCCGGCTACTTCCTCATGTTCGGCACCACCTTCCTCGCCGCATTCGCCCTGCCGTCCCTCGTCCACACGGACCCCACCTGGACCGGCAATGTCGTCGAGGCGGCGTTCAAGGGACACCCCGCTGGTGACATCGGGGCCCTCAGCGCGGTCTTCGCCGCCACCGGCGGTGCGTACATCCTCGGTGGCCTCCTCTTCGGCATCGCCACCTACCGCGCCGGAGTCCTCAACCGGTGGGCGGCGGCCCTCCTCGCCGTGGGCAACGTCTCGACCGCGGCCCTGGCCTTCCTTCCCCAGTCGTTCAACCGGCCGCTGGCGATCCCCACCGGGCTGGCCCTCATCGGCCTGGGCGTCTCCCTGTGGCGCACCCATGGGCTCCGGCACGCCGCGTCGGCCGACACTCTGGCCGCCATGCCCGTGCGACCGGCGATGTCGTCCCGATGAATGCCGCGCTGCCCGGTTGGCGCATCCCGGTCGCACTCGTCGCCCTGTCGGCCATCCCGCTCCTGGCCGGCGGCGCCCGGCTCGTCGACCTCGGCGGAGGCGCGGACCTCCTCCCGGCGGACCAGCGGTTCACCGCCTTCCCGCTCCCCCTCGTCGTCCACATCATCGGCGCGGCCGTCTATGCCCTCCTGGGAGCGGTGCAGTTCGCGCCGGGGCTGCGCCGTCGCCACCCGGGCTGGCACCGACGGGCCGGTCGAGTGATCACCCTGGCCGGTGGCGCGGTCGCCGGGTCGGCGCTGTGGCTCACCCTGTTCTTCCCTCCCCAGCCGGGCTCCGGCCCCCTGCTCCACGTCCTCCGGCTCGTGTTCGCGCCGGCCCTGGTCACCGGGCTCGCTCTCGGTGTCCGGGCCGCGCGTCGGGGCGACATCGCGGTGCACCGTGCCTGGATGACCCGGACGTACGCCGTCGCCCTCGGAGCCGGCACGCAGGTCTTCACCGAGGGCTTCGGCGCTGCCCTGTTCGGTCACGGCCCATGGGTGCTGGACGCCTCCCGTGGAGCGGCGTGGGTCCTGAACCTGGCCATCGCCGAGTGGGCCCTGCGCCGTCCCACGACCCTTGCACACCCCACCCGCCCTCGCCCCGCGATGACGATCGGGAGCTCCCGATGAGCACGGCCTACGAGATCCGCATCGAGGGACACCTCGACGAGCTCTGGACCGCGCACCTCGCAGGGCTGTCCATCCGCCACGACGCAGACGGCACCACCGCGCTCACGGGCCCGCTGGCCGACCAGTCCCAGCTGTACGGCACCTTGGCCGCACTGCGCGACCTCGGCGCCCGGCTCGTCTCCGTTCGCGCGCAGCCGGACGCCCGACGCCGGGTCGGCGCGGAGCGCCCCTCGTGAGGATCGCGGGACTGCCTTACCTCGTGATCGAGCTCCTGGGCGGGTCCGGCATGGCTGTGAGGTCAGTGTCCGAACCCGGACCGAGCCACCCCCGCCACGGACAGATCGCGACGGGTGGCGCCCAGCCGACGCCGGTGCGATGGTGGGGCCATGGAGCAGCAGCAGGCGATGGATGCCTTCAAGGTTCGCCAGCGCATCACCCTGATGGTCAACCGCTACGAGATCCACCGGGTCGACGCATCCGGCGCCGAGGGGGAGCTCGTCGCGTTCGCGGAGCAGAAGCGGATGGCATTCCGCGAGGAGGTGCGGTTCTTCGCGGACGCCGCGCGCACACAGCCTGTCTTCGGGTTCAAGGCGCGCCGCGTCATCGACCTCGGCGCGACGTACGACGTCACCGACGCCGTCGGACGGCAGATCGGGCAGTTCCGCAAGGACTTCGGCAAGTCGCTCCTGCGCTCGACGTGGCACCTGTCCACGACGCAGGGGCTCACGGCCGTCGGTCGGGAGCGAAACCAGACCGTCGCCATCCTTCGTCGGGTGTGGGGCGTCATCCCGGTCGTCGGGAACGTCCCCGTGCCGTTCCTGTTCCACTTCGACTTCATCACCCCCGGCGGAGCGGTCGTCATGAGCGACGTCAAGCGGCCCGCACTGCGCGACGTCTACGACGTGACCCTCCCCGAGGTCGACGGCAGGCGGCTGGACTGGCGCGTCGCGGCAGCCATGGCCGTGGCGCTGGACGCACTCCAGTCGCGCTGACGGCTCTGGGGAGCAGCTGGGCGCGGGAAGGCCCCTGGCTGCGTCTGCAACTCAGGGGCCTCTTGGTGCGCCATCAGGGACTCGAACCCCGAACCCGCTGATTCCCGAAACACATTGCGCGACAACCCTCCTCAGGGTGCGCGAATGCGCGTTGACCTGCGGTGACGCTGCGTCCTTGGTTCTCCACGCGGCGGGTCGTTTCGCACCGTTTCGCGTCCAAAGTCGGGGAGTAAGTCGGGGCGCCCTCGGAGTCGTTCGGTCGATCTTCGGGCGGGACTTCAGGTCTGCGCGTTGAGATGAGCGAGCACGGCCAGGACGCGGCGGTTTGTGTCTTGTTCTTCGACGAGGCCAAGCCTCGCCAGGAGTTGGGAGATGTGGACTTCTACGGTGCGCGGGCTGATGACCAAGCGGCGTGCGATGCCGGTGTTGCTGAGGCCTTCGGCCACGAGGACCAGGACCTCTCGCTCGCGTTCGGTGAGTCCGGCCAGTGGGTCGCACCGTCTGCGGCGCTCCATGAGGGCCTTGACGACTGCGGGGTCGACGACGCACTCGCCGGCGACCACGCGCAGGACGGCATCGACGAGGGTCTGCGGCTCGAGGACGCGTTCCTTGAGGAGGTACCCCACATGCGCGCCCTGCTCGATGAGCGGCACGATCAGCTCGGGATCGATCGCGTGGGACAGCATGAGGACAGCCGTGGCCGGATGATGGGACCGGATGACCAGCGCGGCGTCGATGCCTTCGGACGTGCCCGTCGGAGGCATACGGACATCAGCCACGACCGCGTCTGGTCGATGCTCCTGCACCGCGTCCAGAAGGGCGGCCGGGTCACCCACATGCGCGACCACGTCGAGACCGCCCCGCGTCAGGACCTCGACGATCCCCAGCCGCGTGACGACCTCGTCCTCGGCGACGACCACGCGCGGGTTGCCCATGACTGCAGGTTAGGTCCCGGCCGGAGTGGAGGCCGGCGGATTGGGAGCGGTTGGCAGTGACCCCGTCAGGGTGTGGCGTCCCTGGTGGCTCTCCTCGATGGTGAGCTTTCCGCCCAGCGCCCTGAAGCGGTCGGGGGATCGCAGGAGACGGGGAGCCGACGCACCGCCCTGGACCGTCACGCGGATCACAAACGGGCCATCGGCACCGGTCTCGACGTGCACAGGTCCGGTCGCTGCCGTCGCCACCTCTTCGACCAGGGCGTATGCCGTGCTGCGGGTCGTGCTGTCGAGGTCGCCGGCGATGTCCCCGATCTCGACCGGAACCGGGCTCCGGTTGGCGAGAAGGCCGAGGGCTTGGCGGAGGCCGCCGCGGCCGTCGAGCGCGGCGGCGTGGATGCCGTGCGAGAGATCTCGCAGGTCATCCAGAACCAGCGCGATCGTCGACTGGCTGGTTTCGATGGCCGGCCTCCGGGGGTCGTCGGGGCTGAGTGCGTCGCGCTGCAGCGAGAGGAGGAGTCCGAGGGTGAGGACATGCTGTTGCGCACCGTCGTGCAGGTCTCGTTCGAGGCGTCGGCGTTCGTCGTCGGCGCTGGCCACGAGGCGGCGGTTCGACCGAGTGATCTCGAGGGCCTCGTAGGCGGACTGCGCCGAACGTCGGGCGTTGTCCAGGGCCAGCCGAGCGGGCCCGCGCAGCTGTCGTGACCACGTGGAGACCGCGGCGGGTGGGCCCGGGTCGAGGACGCGGGCGATGACGCCCTCCGGTCCGCGGACCTCCACGACAGGAGCGGGGACGTGCGAAGGGGCGTCGAGTCCGTGCCCGTCGACCCAGGCATTCGTGCCGTCGAGGCGGTACTGGATCTCCAGTCCGGGCACCCGCTCGCGGAGTGCCGCCTCGGCATCCTCGGCGTGCACCAGCTGATCGACGACAACCCGCAGCTGACCGCGCTGCCGTCCGGCACGAACGAGCTCAGCCGAGATCGCGATCAGGCCGCATACGCCTGCTCCAACAGAGACGAATAAAGGCTCGCCCCCGATGTTGCCCACCGTCCACACAACCGCGATTCCCGTGCTCGCGGCCGCCGCCAGTCGGGGCTTAAGGCCGTAGGCCAGCACGAGGAGCGAGACGACCCCGATGGCGACTCCCAGTCCGTGCACCCACGCGGCCGCGGTCGGGGCCTCGGCAACGGCCCACGGGTTGACCGGACACTGGCCCCGACACGTGGGGTCGCGGAACGGGTCCGTCAGCAACGTCGGGCCCAGGACGGACATCGCCGCGCCTGCGACCACCCCGAGGACCGGGCCGAATCGGCCGGAAACCATGACCGCGGCCAGCGCCACCAGGGTGGCGCTCCCAAGGTCAGGGAGGTAAGCCGTGGTTGCCGGGTCGAGGGACGGCACGACTGGGCGAGTCGTGGCGAGCACGGCGGCGGCGACCAGCGCCGCCCCCGCACGGGGCCGGGCGACCGCTGCATACGCCGTCGCGGCGCTGGCCACCAGAGCCAGGGACGCCGCGACGGCGTACGCGAGAGCGGTCATTGGGTCGGTGCGTCCCCCAGCCTTAACCATGGCTCGGAGAAGAACGCCAGGGTCGCCGACCACTCGGCAGCGAAGTCGGGAGTGGGGACCAGTGCGAGATGGTTGCCGGTCCGGGTGAAGGTGAAGCGCCAGTGGCCGTCGCAGGAGCCGCCTTCCTCGACCATGACCAGTGAGGTCCCGTTGACGGCGAAGCGCCCCGAACAGGTGCGTCCTCGAGGTTCGACGTAGCTGTATCCGCCGTCGGCCTTGATGGTGAAGGTCCAGGTGCCGCTGTTGAGCCGGACCTCCTCATCGGTGGCCCCGTTCGCGGCCAGCCGGTCGGCGTGGGCCGTCATCCGCCAGACGCCCGCCACGACGCTCTGGGCGCCCTTCGGCGTCAGTCCGGAGTCGGGTAGCGCTGCCATGGTGCATGGCGCGGGCACGTCGGCAGCCGGGTGTTCGGCGACGATGACGGCGGCACGGTCCAGTGCTGACGCCGTCGCGGGATCCGCCGCCCGCAGAGCGCGGATGAAGGGGGCGAGGGCGGTACGCCACGATGGGACCTCCGCGGGGCTCGCGATCGCCACGTTGCCGAGCCGTGTCTGGCAGAAGTGGTCCCGGGCCGCGGTGAGTGTCGTGGCCCCGCTCCCCGCCCAGTCGCGGGTGGCGACGGCCGCCCTCCGCAGGGCCTGCTGCTGCGCCGTCGACAGCCCCGCCCAGGTCTTGGCGTTGATGACGATGACGTTGGCGAGGATGGAGAGCTGGACGTTTGCCGTGACGTAGGAGGGCCGACCCTGGGGCCCGGACACGTTGCCCAAGGGATGGTCGAGCGAGATCTCCGCGGCGTCCGCCTGCCCGGAGCTGACGGACTTCGCATCGTCGGCGTTGCTCTGGAGGTGGAGCCTGGCCCCAAGCGACGCGAAGAGGTCCTTGGTTGCCTGGCTGTTGCGGCCGATCACAAAGGCGTCCCTGAGGTCGGTAGGAGTGCGGATGGCCTTGCCGTAGCCCAAGGGCTGCCTGAGCTGACTCCAGCTCGCGACGAGCCCGACGAGGCCAACCTTCGACAGTCCTGCGAGCATCCGGTCCGTCACGGGGTCTGCGAGCAGCCGCACCGCCTGGTCGGGATTGTCGACGACGAGGGGGGCGTTCAGGGCCTGGAGGCTGTGGACGCCGATAAGGTCGAAGGACCGCGATGCCACGATGCCGACGTCGACCGTTCCGGAGCGAACCTGTCTGATGAGGTCGCTTGACGGGTCGGGCACCCGCGTCTCAACGACCTCGACATTCGGCAGCCGATCGAAGGTGATGCTGCCCTTGGCCGCCGCCTCGGCGCGCCGGCGGAAGTCGTCGGTCGTCTCGGGCGCGTTGGCGTTCGACGTGAAGGAGGTGATCTTCAGGGTCACCGGCTTCTCGGCCCCTCCCGACCGGGTCGGGGGCCGGCCGGTGCATCCGGCTCCGAGGCCACCGACCAGGAGGACAGTGCCGGCCAGGGCCGTGATCCGTCTGCGTGAGTGACTGTTCATGGCGTCTCCGTTCGACCCGGACGGCACGACGCTAGGAGCCTCCCCCGGGTGGGCGCGTCGGGGAGATCACGGGACCCGAGTACGTGTTCTCGCGTGTGCGGTTCCCCGGGAACGGAGATGGTCAGAGTCGTTCCGGTGGTGTCGGACCGGACATGCAGAGTCCCGCTCATCGAGGTGACCCGGTCACAGACGCCGCGGAGGCCGAGACCGTCGACATCGGCGCCACCGGGCCCGTCGTCGCTCACCGTCAGCACTACCCGGTCCGCGACTTGCGCCAGGGTGACCACGACCGTTGCGCTCGGCGCGTGCTTGGTCACATTCGCGAGCGCCTCGGAGCAGGCGTACCAGAGCGTGCGGGCGCACGCGGGCGGGACGACGACGGGTTCGGCGTTCAGCCGCGTGGTACGGACCCTCGCCCGGGTGAGCTCCCGAAGGGCGTCGGTCAGGCAGTCGAATCGCCCCAACGGGTCCAGATCGAGAACGAGCCCCTGGAGGTCTTCCTGGGTGCGTTCCACGCTGAGGAGCAGGTCTGGCGACGCCCCGGCATTCGACAGGTCCGCAGAGAGTCGGTCGAGGCGGGCCAACGGCCCCGCGCGCAGCCGTTGGACCAGGCCGCTTCGCTCCTCGTCCTCGACCTTCACCAGCCGCTGCCGGAGGCGGGCCAAGTCCTCGACACGGGCCGCCGACTGCGCCCTTAGCCGGGCGTTGCGCGCCGCGAGAGCGACGCACTCGCGTAGCAGGGGGTCTTGCAGCGAAGCGTCGAGGCGAGCCCGGTTTGAGGGGTCGATCAGCGAGGTCGTCGACAGGGCGGTGGTGTCATTGATCGGCAGGAGGTGGAGCGGCGAAATGCTGAGTCCCTGCAGGTCCACCCACCCTCCCTCAGGGAGCCTGACGACAACCGTGGCGCCGGACACACCGGATGCCAGAGAGAGGAGCACCTCGACCTGGGCCAGGCCGCCCGGCCCTACATCGACGGCGCTCGTGGGCTTCAGCCAGCTGCCAGCGCCGACGACAGCCGCGGCGGCCGCGCATACGGCGACGTCGTACACCGTCGGCAGCCACCACTCGGCTCCGCCGATGAGCCGCAGCAACGGCGCGGTGGCAAGAGCTAGCCCGTATGCGGTGGCGGCGCCGAGGAACAGGGCCCAGCTCTTCGATCTCGGGCGGCCCAACCCGTGCCACGACATGGCGAGCGCGACAACGATCAGGAGCCCGGTGGCCGGGAGAGCCACCTCGTGCCCACCGGTCACCGCGGTGAAGGCGGCCACGACGGAGGCCCCAGCCGCAATGCGGCTCACCCGTCCCCTCATGCGGCCGTACGGAGTATGGAGCAAGGCACCGACCAGCAAGGGGACGTGCGCCAACGACGTGGCGGCCAACGCCTGGTCCAGGGCGGGGATCCCGGTGACAGCGAAGTCGGGCAGGAACCACGCGATTCCCGCCGCGGAGAGCAGGCCCCCCGTTCTGCGGGCCGAGGCGACGAGGAGAAGGTCCCCGCCGCACCACATGAGGGCCAGTCCGGTCAGCAGGTCGGGCAGGTGGGGCGCGAGGTTGGACCGAAGGGCCGGAACGGCCACGTCCGCGACGGCGACGGCGACCATGACGAGCGCGGGGGGCATACGGCTCAACGTGGGAGCGCGCCCTGTCCGGGTCATGTCAGGAGGTTGCGGAGCTGGCCCGCCGACAGGTCGCGCTTGGCGATGAAGCTGGCCGGGGAGGCCGCGACGCGGGGCTCGTTCCCGGCATCCTCACGGCTGGACACGATGACGACCGTCCCGGCCAAGGCGCCGGCGACGATCCGCTCGGTGACCTCCACTCCGTCCTCGCCGGGTAGGTAGAGGTCCACGAGCGCGAGGTCGACCGGCAACGCCGTCAGGTCTTCGAGCGCAGACGGGCCGTCCGCGCCGACACCGACGACTTGGAAGCCGACGCTCTCGAGCAGGGCTCGAGCAGCGACTCTGAAGCCGGGGTGGTCGTCAACCACATACGCCGTTGGAGGCATGAGGCCATTGTGCGGCGAGAGGGGACGGCTGTCTGTCCGTGTGACCACGTAGCCGGGCTCGCGCTGCATCCGCTCAGGCCGGCGCGACCCCGCGGCATACGCGATGTCGCGTAGCCGAGGTCACGTGCTGACGCCGATGCGATGCGCGAGCGTGCCAGCGCACAGTTGACCGGACCGATCCCCCACCCAAGGAGAACTGATGAACCCACAGATCCGTCACCGAGCTGTTCGTCGGACTGCTCCCGCGTTGGCGCTCGCCGTAGCGGCGACAGCCCTGCTGGCCCCTTCTGGCTCCGCCCACGCCGTCGCCCGCCCCACACCAACCCTCAACCCGGAGCCCCCCACGTACTACTCGTGCAGGACGAACGGCGTGGGCACCTACTGCTCCGGCCAGCTCGTCGAGCGGTACGGACCAGATCCCACAGGCATGTTCTGCGGCACCGGTAGCTCGGCCTTCGAAGTCCTCGACCAAGCCGTCCGCGTCCTGGACCAGGAGCGCTGGTACGACCGCGACGGCAACATGGTGCAGCGCAAACGAGTGGTCACCTTCCAGGACGCCAGGCTTAGCGGCCCCGACGGCGTCTTCGTCGAGTATGTCCAGCGCGACATCGAACGCATCGACTTCCCGATCCCGGGCGACACCAGCGTTGCCACCGATGACATCAACACATCGCTGCGGGTGGCTGTGCCCGGGCAGGGCGCCGTCCTGATCGAGAAGGGCCGACAGGAGTACGGGCCGGACGGCGAGGAGCTGAAGAGCGCTGGGCGCCACGACGTCGAGGACTACTTCAACGGTGACACCCATGCCCTTGACCGGCTCTGCGCGGCACTCGGAGCGCCGTGAGCCCTGACCGACGCGCCGAATGCAGTAACGGGGCCTGCCGGCGGGGAGCGCGCGCCGCCGGTGCAATCGCCGCCGACGTAGGGCGGCGCGCCCGCTCCAAAGTCGGGGAGTAAACCGGGAGCACATGTCGGTTCGTGGTCGTTGGCCGCTTGGCATAACGCGTTGACCAGCGGCGATGTTGTCGGCGCGGAGCTCGAACCCCGTAGTTTCAGGGTTAGGGGTTCGACCCCTCGTCCGTTCCCGCCGCTGCGCGTCTGTGCTCAACGCCCCTCGTGCGTGCTCATCCTTCGCGCCACCCGACGCGTCGCGTTCGTGCTCGTCGCGACCCGTCACGACCCAAAGTCGGGGAGTAAGTCGGGGATTCGGCCCGAAGATCAGTCATCGGCGAGGACGGATGCTGCCCCTCGAGCCTGTGACCTGCAGTGATGGTGCGCCATCAGGGACTCGAACCCCGAACCCGCTGATTAAGAGTCAGCTGCTCTGCCAATTGAGCTAATGGCGCGCGAGGGAAAACATTAGCAACACCCCTGCCGAACGGCGAAATCGGCGGTCAGTGGCCGCGAGCACGCCTGACGGCGACGACGATGCCCGCCGCGACGGCGAGCACGAGCAGCGCTCCGACGCCCCTCACGAGCAGGTTCGACCCGGACTCAGGCGCATCGCC
Source organism: uncultured Actinomycetota bacterium (assembly GCA_963752365.1). Classification (GTDB taxonomy): domain Bacteria; phylum Actinomycetota; class Actinomycetes; order Actinomycetales; family Dermatophilaceae; genus CAVVXY01. The sequence goes on along the minus strand of CAVVXY010000007.1, from coordinate 220,750 downwards.
ACCGCCGGTGGTCACGCTCGTGGCAGGAGCGGCCGTCGACGTCGCGCTCGTCGTCTCGGCCGGCGTGGGCGGAGGAGGCGTGCCCGTGGCGGTGGTGCTCGTCCGCGTCGCTGTCGTCGTGGCGGCCTTGGCCGCGGTGAACGTCGAGGTCCCCGAGACCGGGTGGCCGTCCTCGCTCACGACGCGATAGGCGACGGAGTAGCCGCCGGCCGAGAGTCCGGCGACGAGGGGCAGCGTGGCGGACGCCCCCGACACGACCGGCTTCCCGTCGCCCACGGGCACGCCTTCGGCGTCGTGCACCTCGATGCGGACCGACGTCGCGAGCAGGTCCTCGCTGAAGGTGAGGACGACCTGGGTCGGTGGCAGGGCGACGGTCGCACCGTTCGCCGGGCTCATCGAGACGAGCTTCGCGTGGGCGCTCGCGGCCGGCGCCGAGGCGACGAATGCCGTGAGCGCGAGCAGGAGGAGCGCGGCACCCAACGCTCGGGAGGCGCCCGCGGACCGAGGACGGGCGGTCGGGCGGCGTACGGCATTCGGTCGCGACACCCCGTCATCCTCACCCATGAACCTGAGCCGCCGACCCAGGGGGCAGACTGGGTCCGCGCCGGAGACCCCGGCCCCGATCCCGACGCCGAAGGAGACGTGCAGGAGTGCGTGCCCTCGTCAAGACCGAGGCCGGACCCGGCCTGACCCTCACCGACGTGCCGGAGCCGAACCCCGGGCCGAGTGAGGTCAAGGTCCGCGTCCTGCGCGCCGGCCTGTGCGGCACCGACCTGCACATCGAGAGCTGGGACGACTGGGCCGCTACGACGCTCAAGCCGCCGCTCGTCGTCGGTCACGAGTTCTACGGCGAGGTCGTCGAGATCGGCGATGACGTCACGAGTGTCGCTGTGGGACAGCGGGTCTCGGGCGAGGGGCACATCGTCTGCGGGCGCTGCCGCAACTGCCGCGCCGGGTCCCGGCAGCTCTGCATTCGCACTCAGGGCATCGGCGTCAACCGCGACGGGGCCTTCGCCGACTTCATCGTCATGCCGGAGACGAACCTCTGGGTCCAGCCGAGCGACCTCGACCCGGACCTCGGCGCGATCTTCGACCCGTTCGGCAACGCGACGCACACCGCGCTCATGTTCCCGATGGTCGGCGAGGACGTCCTCATCACCGGCGCCGGGCCGATCGGCGTCATGGCCGCGGCGATCGCCCGTCACGTCGGCGCCCGGCACGTCGTCGTCACCGACGTCTCGCCCTACCGGCTCGACCTCGCCCGCAAGGCCGGCGCCGACTACGTGCTCGACGTGTCGACGAGCACGATCGCCCAGGCGCAGAAGGAGCTCGGGATGCGCGAGGGCTTCGACATCGCGCTCGAGATGAGCGGCCACCCGACCGCCGTCCGCGACCTCATCGACAACATGAACCACGGCGGGCGGATCGCGATGCTCGGCCTCCCCGCCGACGAGTACTCCGTCGACTGGAGCCGGATCATCACGCGGATGCTGACGATCAAGGGCATCTACGGCCGCGAGATGTACGACACCTGGTACCGCATGGGCTCGATGCTCCAGACGTCCGCGACCCTGACCGACCGCATCCGATCGGTCATCACCCACCGCTTCCCGGCCGAGCAGTGGCAGGACGCCTTCGACGCGGCCCGGTCCGGGCAGTGCGGCAAGGTCGTCATGGACTGGAGCTGACGGCGAATGCCGGGCCGCGTCTCCCTCATCCCGCTCACCTCGGCGCACGTCGGGCACCTGCGGGAGCTCGTCGAGGACCCTGACGTCCTCCGCTACACATACGTGCCCGACCCGCCGCCCGCCGACTTCCCGCAGGTGTGGGCGGCGCTCACGGAGGAGGGCCGCGGGGGCGGGACACGCGACGGGTTCGTCGCCTTCGACGGTGAGGAGTTCGTCGGCTTCGTCGGGGTGCCACGGATCGACGCCGACGCCGGCGAGGCTGAGCTCGGCTACATCGTGACGCCGGCCATGCGCGGCCGCGGCTATGCCGCCGACCTCATCACCACCGCGACCCGCATCCTCCTGGACCGTGGAATGCAGCGCGTCGAGCTGCTCATCGACGTCACCAACCCCGCCTCCGAGCGGGCGGCCGCCGGCGCCGGCTACGTCCGCGAAGGCGTCCTGCGCAACCACCACTTCAAGGCCGGGCGGCGGATCGACGCCGCGCTCTGGTCCCGCATCCCCACCGACCCCGAACCACCGAACCGACGAAGCGAGGCCCCCTGATGGTGTTTGCGATCCGCGACGAGATCACCGCGACGCTGGAGGAGATCCGGGAGGCCGGGCTGTGGAAGTCCGAGCGACAGCTCGGCTCGCCGCAGGGCCCGCACATCCGGACCGGGGAGCGGGAGGCGCTGAACTTCTGCGCGAACAACTACCTCGCCCTCGCGGACCACCCCGACGTCGTCGACGCCGCACGGGATGCGTTGGGGGAGTGGGGCTTCGGCATGGCGTCGGTGCGCTTCATCTGCGGCACACAGACGCAGCACGCCGCGCTCGAGGCCGAGATCGCCGAGTTCGTCGGCTGCGAGGCGGCGATCCTCTACTCCTCGTGCTTCGACGCCAACGGCGGCGTCTTCGAGGTCCTCTTCGGCGCGGACGACGCGATCATCAGCGACGAGCTCAACCACGCGAGCCTCATCGACGGCATCCGGCTGACCAAGGCGCAGCGCTACCGCTACAAGAACGCCGACATGGCCGACCTGCGCGCCCAGCTCGAGGCGGCCCGGGACGCGGGAGCCCGGCGGGTCGTCGTCGTGACCGACGGCGTGTTCTCGATGGACGGCTCGTATGCGCCGCTCGACGAGATCTGCGGCCTCGCAGAGGAGTTCGGGGCGATGGTCCTCGTCGACGACTCGCACGCCGTCGGCTTCGTCGGGGCGGGCGGGCGCGGGACGGCCGAGCTCTTCGGGGTCCTCGACCGGGTCGACCTCGTGACCGGGACCCTCGGCAAGGCCCTCGGTGGCGCCTCCGGTGGCTACGTCGCCGGCCCGGCCGAGGTCGTCGACCTGCTCCGGCAGCGGTCCCGGCCCTACCTCTTCTCCAATGCCGTCGCCCCTTCGGTCGTCGCCGGCTCGCTCGCCGCGCTCGCCCTTGCGCGTGGCTCCGACGAGGGCCGCGCCGCCCTGGCCCGCAACACGGGGCTCTTCCGCGAGCTCATGACCGAGGCCGGCTTCGACCTGCTCCCGGGGTCGCACCCGATCACCGCCGTCATGTTCCCCGGCGAGGACGGCGCGCGCGTCGCCGCCCAGGTCGCCGACGCGATGCTCGAGGACGGCGTCTACGTCATTGCCTTCAGCTTCCCCGTCGTCCCGCGCGGCAGGGCGCGGATCCGGGTGCAGCTGAGCGCGGGGCATTCGGAGGATGACGTGCGCACCTGCGCCGCCGCCTTCGTCGCCGCCCGCGAGCGCGTTGAGGGGGCGTCGTCCTAGCCGGGTCGGCCAGGCCCTCCGGACGTTGGGCCGCAACCCTCGGCATGGTCGCGTACGGTTCAGGCCCAGGGCGAGGATTCCCGCTCAGGGCGGGAAAGCTGTCGGAATGCGGAAGGCGGAAGGCGCCGGTCACGATCGACCGGCGCCTTCTCCATGGGGTGAGCGACGGGACTTGAACCCGCGGCCCTCGCGACCACAACGCGATGCTCTACCAGCTGAGCTACGCCCACCATGGTTTGCTCCTCCGCCGGAAACCCGGTGGGGGAGCGGCGACCATCGTACCTGTTGTCAGGAGGTGCTCGTGACCGCCCCGGCCGTGGCCGAACCGTGGTCGACGACATGGACGCGCGCGATCGACTTCAGGGTCGCCGAGTCCGGGCCGGGTTGCGGCACGAAGACCGCCTCCCGGTAGTAGCGCAGCTCGGCGATCGACTCCCGGATGTCGGCGAGCGCCCGGTGGCCGCCGGACTTCGAGGGCGCGCTGAAGTAGGCGCGCGGGTACCACCGCCGGGACAGCTCCTTGATCGAGGAGACGTCGATGATCCGGTAGTGGAGCCACTCCTCGAGCTCGACCATGTCCCGGGCGAGGAAGCCCCGGTCGGTCGCGACGGTGTTGCCGCCGAGCGGCGCCTTGCGCGGCTCGGGGACCCACTCGCGGACGTAGTCCAGGACCCGCTGCTGCGCCTCCTCGAGGGTCACCCCCGCATCGAGCTCGTCGAGGAGCCCGGAGCTCGTGTGCATGTTGCGGACGAAGTCGCCCATCTGCTCCAGCGCCGCCTCGGGGGGGCGGATGACGACGTCGACGCCGTCGCCGAGCTGGTTGAGCTCGAAGTCCGTCACGAGCGCCGCGACCTCGACGAGGGCGTCGTCGGTCAGCGAGAGCCCGGTCATCTCGCAGTCGATCCAGACGATCCGGTCGTTGACGGCGCGGTCGGTCGGGGTGGGCGAGGGGGACTCCGGCATGCGGCCAGACTATGCCGCGCCCTGCCCACGGCATTCGACTAACCTGCCCTGCATGACGGCACCCGGCGGTTCCAACCCGTACGCGCCCCCGTCATCGGGGGTCCATACCGCGTGGCAGTACGGCGTCCAGACCGCGCCGAGCTACCAGCCCGACCATCGCCCGGAGCCGGGCTGGGAGAAGGCCACGAGCCGTCGCGGCATTCGCACCTGGCTGCTCACCGGCGTCGTCGTCCTCGGCATGGGCCTCTGCGCGCTCGTCCTCGCCGGCTACTACGGCGCCCAGCTCGGCGTCGTCACGACGATCCTCGCCTTCCTCGTCGCCGCCGTACCGCTCGGCATCGTCATCCCGACCTTCCTCTGGCTCGACCGGTTCGAGGCCGAGCCGACCCGCTACCTCGTGTTCGCCTTCCTCTGGGGCGCGCTCGTCGCCGCGCTCCTCGCCCTCGTCTTCAACACGACCGCCCTGGAGACCTTCCGGCAGACGACCGACCCGCGGTCCGCGCTCACGACGACCGCGGTCGTCGTCGCCCCGCTCGTCGAGGAGGGCTTCAAGGGGCTGCTCGTCCTGATCGTCTGGTGGTTCCTCAAGCGGGAGTTCGACGGGATCACCGACGGCATGGTCTACGCAGGGATCTGCGCGGCCGGCTTCGCGTTCACCGAGAACATCAGCTACCTCGGGCAGGCCTACGGCGACGGCGGGGGGCCGATGCTCGCGGTCACCTTCCTCATCCGCTGCCTCATGAGCCCGTTCGCGCACCCGATCTTCACGATCTGCACGGGGATCGGCATCGGCATCGCGGCGACCTCGCGGAGCGGGTTCGTCAAGGTCGCTGCGCCCGTCATCGGCTACGCGCTCGCCGTCGGCGCGCACTCGATCTGGAACCTCTCCGCCGTCGCCGGTGGCCGGGGGATGCTGACGATCTACCTCCTTGTCGAGGTGCCGATCTTCATCGCCTTCGTCGTGCTCGTCGTCTGGGCTCGGCGCCGCGAGGGCCGGCTCATCGGCCAGTTCCTCGGGCCGTACTCGCAGGCCGGCTGGCTCAGCCCGGCCGAGGTCGCGATGCTCTCCTCGATGCCCCGCCGACGCGAGGCCCGCATGTGGGCGCGGGCGAATGCGGGTCGCGGCGGGCTCTCGGCGATGCGCTCCTTCCAGGACGCGGCGAGCGAGCTCGCGCTGCTCCGGCGCCGCATGTACCACCAGGCTGCGGACGCCAGAGCCCTCCAGCAGGAGCGCCGCCTCCTCGACGCGCTCGTCGCCCGTCGACGGGACTTCGTGGGAATGCCGCTCGCCTGAGTCGGTGTCCCTCGCCGCCTACACTTTCCCTGCCCGCACGTGCCGGGCATGCCTCCGTAGCTCAGCTGGATAGAGCAAGAGCTTTCTAATCTCTAGGCCGCAGGTTCGAGTCCTGCCGGGGGCGCGCGACGCCGCGCGATGCGAGTGAGTGGGTCCGCCCGGCTGACGTGCTCCTCGTCTGGGACGAAAATGCCTGGGATGACTACTTGTGGTGGCAGGCGCAGGACCGCAGGGTGCTCAAGCGAGTCAACGCCCTCCTGATCGACATCCAACGCAACGGCAACGAGGGCATCGGCAAGCCCGAGGCGCTGAAGCACGACTCTGCCGGCTACTGGTCTCGACGAATCACCGACGAGCATCGCCTCGTCCACAAGATCACGAGCGCTGAGGTCCGAATCGCCGCCTGCCGGTACCACTACGGGTAGCCGCTCGATCGGCGGCATGTCCGTCTGCTGCGCTTTGCCTCCGCCCGGAACGGTTCTGAGTCGGCAGCGTGCACGCATTCGTCGTGACCGCGACCGCGGTCCTCACCCTCGCTGCCCTCCTCGCCGCGACCCACGTGCCCCTCGGGTCGTGGATCCACCACGTCTTCACCGACGAGGAGGACTGGCGCGCCGAGCGTGCGGTGTCCGACTCGTCGGCGTCGACCCTCGGACGGAGCAGCGGTGGACCGGCTACGCGCTGTCCGTCGCCTGCCTCACCGCAGTGTCCGTCGCGCTCCTCTTCCTCCTGCTGCTCGGGCAAGGGCTCCTCCCGTGGTCGTTCGGCCGAAGCATGGACTGGCACACCGCATTCGACACCGCGGTCTCCTTCGTGACCAACACGACTGGCAGTCCTCCGCCGGTGACGCCGGCACCGGCTACGGCGTCCAGGCGCTCGGCCTGACCGTCCAGAGCTTCCTCTCCGCCGCCGTCGGTCTCGCCGTCGCGATCGCCCTCGTCCGGGGACTCGCGCGCCGGTCGGCGGACCGGATCGGCAACTTCTGGGTCGACCTCGTCCGCGGGATCGTCCGCATCCTCCTCCCGCTCGCGGCCGTCGCCGCGGTCGTCCTCCTCGCCGGCGGCGTCCTCCAGAACCTCACGACCCGACGAGCGTGACGACGGTGAGCGGCGGCAGCCAGCTCATCCAGCCTCGACGGGTCGCGGAGGGTCGTCCCCGTCGAGAGTGCGGTGGCCGTCGCGACTAGGCTGGAGCGCATGCCGACGGAGGACGCCGACCTGCTCATCGGAGCCGTCGAGCGACTCCGGGGAGAGGTCGCGGAGACCGGCTTCCCCCTCGAGCTCGTCGAGACGGCCGGGGCGGCAAAGAACCGCACGCACCTCCTCGACCAGCTCGACGACTACGTCATCCCGCGGCTCAAGAGCCTCGACGCGCCCCTCCTCGCGGTCATCGGCGGCTCGACCGGGGCCGGCAAGTCCACCCTCGTCAACTCGGTCGTCGGCGCCGACGTCAGCCGGAGCGGGGTGCTCCGCCCGACGACGACGAGCCCCGTCCTCGTCCACCACCCCGACGACGTCGCGTGGTTCCGCGACACCCGGATCCTGCCCGGACTGGCCCGCGTGACCGGCACGGGGGAGGAGCCGGCCCAGCCCGGCACCGTCCGGCTCGTCGCCTCGTCCGCGCTCCCCGCCGGCATGGCCCTGCTCGACGCGCCCGACATCGACTCCGTCGTCCACGCCAACCGCGCGCTCGCCAACCAGCTCCTCCTCGCCGCCGACCTGTGGCTCTTCGTCACGACGGCGGCGCGCTACGCAGACGCCGTGCCGTGGGACCTGCTGCGCCAGGCGAGCGAGCGTGGGACCGCCGTCGCCATCGTCCTGGACCGGGTCGACCCCGAGGCCGTCGCCGAGGTGCGGCCGCACCTCCAGGCGATGCTCCGGGAGCAGGGGCTGGCGACCTCCCCGGTCTTCACCGTCCCCGAGTCGCGGCTCGACGCGTCCGGCCGGCTGCCGGCCGAGGCCGTCGACCGGCTCCGCTCGTGGCTCGACGCGCTCGCCGGCGACGCGCGTGCCCGGTCGATCGTCGTCTCGCAGACCCTCCGCGGGGCGATGGCCTCGCTCGTCGGTCGTACCGAGGAGCTCGCCGACGCCTCCCGGGTCCAGGCGGCCGCCGCCGAGCGGCTCGCCGGCGTCGTCGCGACGTCGCACGCGAGCGCCGCCGACGCGATCGAGCAGGGCATGTCCGACGGCACCCTCCTGCGCGGGGAGGTCCTCGCGCGCTGGCAGGACTTCGTCGGGACGGGAGACTTCTTCCGGCAGGTCGAGTCGACGGTGTCCCGCTGGCGCGACAAGGTCACCCAGGCCGTCAAGGGCTCGACCCGCGAGCAGGACAACCTCGGCGAGGCGCTCCAGACCGGCGTCGCGGCCCTCGTCCAGGACAACCTCGAGGCGGCCGCCTCCGCCACCGTTCGTGGCTGGCGTGGCCTGCCCGGCGGCGACAAGGTCCTGACCGAGCACCCCGACCTCGCCCACCCCGCCGACCTGACGCCCCGGGTCGAGCGCATCGTCCGCGAGTGGCAGGGAGACCTGCTCGACCTCATTCGACGTGAGAGTGGCAGCCGCCGGACGAATGCCCGCATCGCGGCCTACGGGATCAACGTCATCGGCCTGTGCCTCATGCTCATCACCTTCCTCCACACCGCCGGCCTGAGCGGCGGCGAGATCGCGATCGCCGGCGGCACGACCGCCCTCGCGCAGAAGGTCCTCGAGGCGATCTTCGGCGACCAGGCCGTCCGGGACATGGCCAAGCGCGGGCGGGCCCTGCTCGCCGAACGCGTCGAGGGACTCGTCGCCGAGCAGCGCGACCGCTTCGAGGCTGCCGTCGGCGCACACGCGGGCGCCGACCGGAGCACCGCGCTCCTCGACGCCCTCGAGGCCGTCCGGGAGGCCCAGGGATGAGCCCGATCCGCGCCGGCCGCGCCCGGGTGCTCGGGGTCAGCGCCGAGACCCTCCTGACCCGGGCCGACGCCCTCGCCGAGTCGGTCGAGATCGGCGGGGCCCAGCTCCCCGCCGCGCAGGCCGCCGAGGCGCGCCGCGTGACGACGAAGGTGCACGAGCGGCTCGCGATCACCGGCGGCTACTCGATCGTCGCGCTCGCCGGCGCGACGGGCAGCGGCAAGTCCTCCCTCTTCAACGCCGTCGTCGGCTCCGACGTCGCCCGGACCGGCGTCCGCCGACCGACGACCTCGACGACGACCGCGGCCGTCTGGGGCGACGAGCCCGCCGGTGAGCTCCTCGACTGGCTCCAGGTCGCCCACCGGCACCAGGTCGCGGGAGCCTCCGGCGACCCGCTCGACGGTCTCGTCCTGCTCGACATGCCCGACTTCGACTCCCGCGAGGTCGGCAACCGCGCCGAGGCCGAGCGCGCCCTCCGGCTCGTCGACGTCTTCGTCTGGGTCACCGACCCGCAGAAGTACGCGGACGCCCGGCTCCACGACGACTACGTCGCCGCCCTCGCCGCCCACGACGCGGTCACTCTCGTCGTCCTCAACCAGGTCGACCGGCTGACGCCCGACCAGACGCGCGAATGCCTCGCCGACCTGACCCGCCTGCTCCGCGCCGACGGGCTCGAGAAGGCGAGCGTCATCGGCGTCTCCGCGCGCACCGGGCAGGGGCTCGACGTGCTCCGCGAGCGGCTGGCCAACGCGGTCGCCGGCCGCAACGCCGCGCGGACCCGGCTCGACGCGGACGTCCGGACGGCCGCGGCGGCGCTGCGACCCGCATTCGGCGAGCAGCACCCCAGCGTCGAGAAGGCCGACCGGCGGGCGCTCCAGGACGCGCTCGCGCAGGCCGCGGGCGTCCCCGTCGTCGTCGAGACCGTCCGCAAGGACTTCGCCCACCGGGCCGTCGCGCAGACCGGGCTGCCGTGGACGCGCTGGCTGCGGCGGCTGCGCCCGAGCCCGCTGCGCCGCCTCCGGCTCGACGGGGACCGCGACCGGGCCGTCGACGCCGAGATCGCGAATGCCGTGAGCCGCTCCTCGATCCCCGTGGCCACCCCGACGGCCCGGGCCGCCGTCGACCTCGCGAGTCGCCGGATCGCCGACAAGCTCTCGCGGGACCTCCCCGTGCCGTGGGCCGACGCGGTCCACGACGCCGCCACCCCGGCGACGCACGAGGTGTCCGACGCCGTGGACCAGGCGATCGTCGGCACACCACTCCAGGGAGGCCGCCCGCTCTGGTGGCCACTGCTCGGGGGGCTGCAGACCCTCCTCGCGGTCGTCGCCGTGCTCGGCCTCCTCTGGCTCGCGGTGCTCGGGGCGCTCGGCTGGCTCCAGCTCCCGGAGATCGAGACGCCCCGGGTCGGGTGGCTGCCGGTCCCGCTCCTCATGCTCCTCGGCGGGCTGCTCGCCGGTGCCCTGCTCGCCCTCCTCTCGCGGTGGTTCGCGGCGATCGGTGCTCGGCGTCGCGCCCGGGGGGCGGACGCACGCCTCCGCACGGCGATCGACGAGGTCGCCGTCGCGCGGATCGTCGACCCGGTCGAGGCGGTCATCGAGCGGCGGGCCTCGGCCCTCGCGGCCCTCGAGCGCAGCCTGGGCTGACGGCGCGGGGAGGCGTCCGGATGCGTCGTCCGCTTCGTCCGTCTCGTCCACAGGGGTGCCGGAGCCGTCGAACCGGTCCACAGGGGCATTCGCGGCCCTGTCCGGCGCCGACGTCGCCGCGCCATCGTGGAGGAAGCCGGGCAGCTCGCCCGGCACCGCACACGAGAGAGGGGATGGGCACGTGAACACCACCGTCGTGACGATCACCGGCAACGTCGTCAACAAGCCCGAGATCAAGTCGACCCAGCACGGAGTGCCGTTCTCGAGCTTCCGGCTCGCCCAGACCGAGCGGCGCCGGCTGCCGAGCGGCGAGTTCGAGGACCTGGCGACGAACTTCTACCAGGTGACCGCCTTCCGGGCCCTCGGGCTCAACATCGCCGAGTCGCTCGACCGCGGCGTCCCGGTCGTCGTCCACGGCCGGCTCCGGGTCAACCAGTTCGTCCGGGGTGACGGGTCGGCCGGCACGTCGGTGGAGATCGACGCCTACGCGATCGGTCCCAACCTGACGATGGGGGTCTGCGAGTTCACCCGCGCCGGGGGCCTCCGGCAGGCCGGTCCGCACGACCGGCTCGCCGACCCCGAGGTCCAGGCGAGCCACCTCGGCCGGGCGCTCGTCGAGGGTCCCTCCGAGGACGACGGACCCGGCTACGTCGAGGTCGACCCGGTGACGGGGGAGGTCCTCGACGGGCCGACGCCGGTCCCGCGGGACGGCTCCACGGAGCGTGACGCGCGGCCCGACCACGGGGACGACACGACCCTCGAGACCCGCCTGAGCGCCTGACCCTGCCCGCCCCTGCGGATTCGGGCATGGGGTGAGGTCTCCCATAGCCTTGCCCCATGCCCGAGTTCATCTACGTCATGTCCAAGGCGCGCAAGGCGCACGGCGAGAAGGTCATCCTCGACGACGTCACGCTGTCCTTCCTGCCCGGCGCCAAGATCGGCGTCGTCGGACCCAACGGTGCGGGCAAGTCGACCGTCCTGAAGATCATGGCCGGGCTCGACCAGGCGAGCAACGGCGAAGCCCGGCTGACGCCCGGCTTCTCGGTCGGCATCCTCATGCAGGAGCCCGAGCTCAACGAGTCCAAGACCGTCCTCGGCAACGTCGAGGAGGGCGCCGGCGAGATCAAGGCCAAGGTCGACCGCTACAACGCGATCTCCGAGGAGATGGCCGACCCCGACGCCGACTTCGACAAGCTCATGGTCGAGATGGGTCACCTCCAGGAGGAGATCGACGCGGCCGACGCCTGGGACCTCGACAACCAGCTCGAGCAGGCGATGGACGCCCTCCGCTGCCCGCCGCCGGACGCGGACGTCACCGTCCTCTCCGGTGGTGAGCGCCGCCGCGTCGCCCTGTGCAAGCTGCTGCTGAGCAAGCCCGACCTCCTCCTGCTCGACGAGCCGACCAACCACCTCGACGCCGAGTCGGTCCTCTGGCTCGAGCAGCACCTGGCGGCCTATCACGGCGCGGTCGTCGCGGTCACCCACGACCGGTACTTCATGGACAACGTGGCCCAGTGGATCCTCGAGCTCGACCGCGGTCGCGCCTACCCCTACGAGGGCAACTACTCGACCTACCTGGAGAAGAAGCAGGCCCGCCTGGAGGTCCAGGGCAAGAAGGACGCCAAGCTCTCCAAGCGCCTCGCCTCCGAGCTCGAGTGGGTCCGGTCCAACGCCAAGGCCCGGCAGACCAAGAGCAAGGCGCGGCTCACCCGCTACGAGGAGATGGCCGCGGAGGCCGACCGGACCCGCAAGCTCGACTTCGACGAGATCCAGATCCCGCCGGGCCCCCGCTTGGGGTCCAAGGTCATCGAGGTCAAGAACCTCAAGAAGGGCTTCGGCGACCGGGTCCTCATCGACGGACTGTCCTTCACCCTCCCGCGCAACGGCATCGTCGGCGTCATCGGCCCCAACGGCGTCGGCAAGACGACCCTCTTCAAGACGATCGTCGGCCTCGAGCAGCCGGACGCCGGCGTCGTCGACGTCGGCGAGACGGTCGAGATCTCCTACGTCGACCAGAGCCGCGGCGGCATCGACCCCAACCTCAACCTCTGGGAGGTCGTGTCCGGCGGGCACGACTACATCAACGTCGGGCGCGTCGAGATCCCGAGCCGGGCCTACGTGAGCCAGTTCGGCTTCAAGGGTCCCGACCAGCAGAAGAAGGCCGGCATCCTCTCCGGCGGCGAGCGCAACCGCCTCAACCTCGCCCTGACCCTCAAGGAGGGCGGCAACCTGCTCCTCCTCGACGAGCCGACCAACGACCTCGACGTCGAGACCCTCGGCTCCCTCGAGAACGCCCTGCTCGACTTCCCCGGCTGCGCCGTCGTCATCAGCCACGACCGGTGGTTCCTCGACCGCGTCGCGACGCACATCCTCGCCTACGAGGGCGACGAGTCGAACCCCGCGAAGTGGTACTGGTTCGAGGGCAACTTCGAGTCCTACGAGGCCAACAAGGTCGAGCGCCTCGGCGAGGAGGCGGCGCGCCCCCACCGGGTCACCTACCGCAAGCTGACCCGCGACTGACGAGCGGACCGGGGAGCGAGCCCTAGGGTGGAGCCGATGTCCGAGCATTCGCCGCAGGTGCAGACGCACACCGTCTCCGTCGTCGTCCCCGTCTACGGCGGCCGGACGACGCTTGCCGGTGTCGTCGCCGAGCTCCTCCCGCTCGCCGCGGAGCAGCAGAGCCCGCAGGGTCGGCCGTTCCGGGTCAGCGAGGTCCTCCTCGTCGACGACGTCGGGCCGGACGACTCGGCCGTCGTCATCCGCGCCCTCGCGGGAGCGAACCCGGACCTCGTGCGTCCCGTCTGGCTGTCCCGCAACTTCGGGCAGCACGCGGCGACGCTCGCCGGGCTCGCGTCGTCCTCCGGCGACTGGGTCGTGACGATGGACGAGGACGGGCAGCACGATCCGGCCGCCATCGGCGCCATGCTCGACGCGGCGATGGACGCGCAGGCCGACGTCGTCTACGCCGCGCCGACGAACGCCCCGCCGCACGGCCGGCTCCGCAACGTCGCGTCGACCGGGGCCAAGCGGCTCGTCGCGGCCCTGTCCGCGGGGGCCCCGAGCGGGTCCTTCCACAGCTACCGCCTCGTCCTGGGAGAGATCGCCCGGAGCGTCGCCGCCTACGCAGGGCCCGGGATCTACCTCGACGTGGCGCTGCACTGGGTGTGCCGCCGCACGGTCACCTGTCCGGTCGCGATGCGCGCCGAGGGCGGGCGCGCCTCCGGCTACGACCTCAAGTCGCTCCTCTCGCACTTCTGGCGGCTCGTCCTGTCCAGCGGCACCAAGCCGCTGCGCTGGGTCAGCTGGGTCGGCGTCGGGTTCGCCGTCATCTCGGTCGTCGCGACGCTCGCCCTCGTCATCGGGCGACTCTCGAGCGCCTGGGTCTATCCGGGGTGGACCTCCACGCTCGTCGTCATCTTCTTCTGCACCGGCGTCACCCTCTTCTGCCTCGGCGTCATCGCCGAGTTCGTCGGCGTCGCCGTCAACATGGCGATGGGCAAGCCGCTCTACCTGCTGACCCGGGACCGGCGCTCCGGGCCGCTCGGCCGTGGCTGACGCCGGGGTCGTCCTTCTCGTCGGCGCCGGCGGACTCGTCGGGCGCCACCTGCGTGCCGCGCTCGTGCGGGCCGGCCACGACGTCCGCACCCTCTCGGTGCCGTGGACGGACGACGAGGAGAGCGTTCGTGTCCTGTCCGCCGCCGTCCACGACCTGCCGAATGCCGCGGGCGACGGCCCGTGGTCCCTCGTCTGGACCGCCGGGGCCGGGGTCGTCGCGACGAGCGAGGCCGACCTCGCCCGCGAGCTCGACGTCTTCGTGCGGACCCTCGCCGCGCTGCCGCCCGACGTGGAGGGCCGCGGCGCCATGCTGCTCGTCTCCTCGGCCGGCGGCGTCCACGCCGGGAGCATCGACCCGCCGTTCACCGAGGCGACGGCCCCGCGGCCCCTCGTCGCCTACGGCCGGACCAAGCTCGCGATGGAGGAGGCGGCCGTGCGGGAGACCGGGGGGCGCGGCATTCCGCTCCTGGTCGTCCGGCCGTCCAACGTCTACGGGCCGGGCCAGCGGCTGACCAAGGCGCAGGGGCTCATCTCCCAGCTCGCCCTCGCCCAGGCCGCGCGGCGTCCGATGCCCGTCTTCGTCGCGCAGGACACGATGCGCGACTACGTCTACGCCCCCGACGTCGCCGAGCTCCTCACCGCCTGCCTCGGTCGGCTCCACGACCAGCGCCCGTCCGAGGCGGTCACCAAGCTCGTCGCGGCCGGCCTCCCGGTGACCGTCGGCCACCTCATCGGCGAGACGCGACGGGTCGTGCGCAACCCGGTCCGCACGATGTCCGTCGCGGGCCGCGCGGGTGGGCAGGTCGCGGACCTGCGCTTCCGCTCGACGGTCTGGCCCGACCTCGACGCGCACCTGAGCACACCCCTCGTCGCCGGGCTTGCCGCGACCGTCCGGGACGTCCTCGCCCGCGTCGCCCGAGGCGGCGACCTCGACGCCTGACCTTTGCTTTATCGGGTGACCCGATAAGGCAAAGGATCACGGACTTCCCAACTCCGTCATCCTCGGGGAGGTCGGGTGAAGCACGTCCGGGGCCGACCTCAGCCCCACCAGAAGGCCGTCGCGATGACGGCGTAGAGGGCGATGAGGGCGGCCCCCTCGATCCACGTCGACTCACCGTCGAACGTGATGAACGCCGTGATGACGACGGCGATGACGAGGCTGATGATGAGCATCGGGGAGAAGACGAGGGTCAGCGACGCGTAGCCGAGCACCTGGGACAGGATGACGAGGAGCGGCGCGAGGACGAGCGCGATCTGGAGCGGGCTGTTGATGACGACGGAGAATGCGTACTCCGAGCGTCCGGCCGCGGCGAGCTGGACGCCGATGACGTTCTCGATCGCGTTGCCGGCGATCGCGACGATGACGAGACCGGCGAAGGCGTCACTGATGCCGAAGGAGGTCATGGCCGGCTCGAGCGCGGTGACGAACCAGTCGGACACGAAGGCCGCGAGGACCGCCGCGAGGGCGAGCAGGGCGATCGCGAGCCAGACCGGCCACCGGGGCGCCTCCTGGTGCATCTCCTCGGGCTCGGCGGTGTCGCCGGACTGGCGGCGCAGCGACGCGGGGAGGATGAGGACGAAGAGGAGGATGAGGACGACCGAGACGATGACCGAGAGCGTCGTCTCGTGCTTGCTGGCCGGGGTGTGGACGTAGTGCGCGATCGAGGGGATGACCATCGCGGCGACGGACAGCACCATGAGCACGGTGATCTGGCGGGCCCGGTCCGAGTCGAGCTTCTGGGGGCCGTGCTTGAGCCCGCCGACGAGGAAGGCGAGACCGAGGACGAGGAGGAGGTTGGCGAGGATCGACCCGACGAGCGCCGCCTGGACGACGCCGACGAGCCCCGCCTTGAGGGCGAAGAGGGCGATGAACAGCTCGGGCAGGTTGCCGAGCGCCGACTGGAGCACGCCCGTGGCCCCGGGCCCGAAGCGGTCGCCGAGCTGCTCGACCGACCGCCCGACGAGGGAGGCGAGGAGGGTGACCGCGAGGGCGGAGCAGAGGAACGGGAGCACCTCGCCGGACCCGACGAAGTGCGTGACGGCGGCGGCGGCGACGGCGAGCCCGCCGGCGCCGAGGATCACGTAGTCGGAACGGACGAAGGTCGACTCGGGGGTGTGCGTCGGCTGCTCGGTCGTCGTGCTCATCGCGGTGCGTCCTCTCGTCGGGGCAACCCTGCGATTCTGTCAGCCGCGAGGGCCCCGGGCCCCGACGAGGCGCAGGCCGAGCTCGGCGTTGACCTCGCCGATCTCCTCGGGAGTCCGGCGGATGCCGGGCTGGTACCACCGGGCGACGTCGACGCACATCGACATGAGCGCCAGCGCCGTCGACCGGACGTCGGGCACGTCGAACTCGCCGGTCTCGACCCCTGCGGAGAGGACGTCGCGGACGACGGCGTCGATCTGCTTGCGGAGCGTCAGGACGGCCTCCTGGTGCTCCGGCGTCAGGTTGGCGAACTCGTACTGGACGATCCGCCCGACGCGGTACTGGTCCGCGTGCCACCGGGAGAAGAGCCACATGATCGACCGCAGACCCTCGGTCGGGCTCGCCGCCTCCCGCGCGGCCCGGACGAGCAGGTCGCGCGCCGTCACGTGACCCCGCTCACTGATCGCATAGAGGAGCGCCTCCTTGGAGGCGAAGTGGACGTAGACGCCCGCGGGGGAGAGGCCGGCGCGGGAGGCGACCTCACGGGTTGTCGTCGCATGAAAACCGTTGTCCGAGAATGCATCTGCCGCCGCCTCCAGGAGCCGGCGCGCGGTCTCGGGCAGGCTCTCGAGGGCGGGAAGGGGGTGCGGCGGCGGGCGGTCGGCCCGGTCGGTGCGGGGGCCCGTCGACGGCATGGTCATGGTTGACAGCATGCCCGAGCGGGGCGAGACTAAGCAAGCGCTTAGTCAACGCGCTCCGCCGCGCTGTCGCGCTGCATTCGCCCCAGGTCAGGAGAGGCCGGCATGCCCCGCAACATCTACGCGTCCGAGCACGAGGACTTCCGTCTCAGTGTCCGTGAGTTCGTCGAGCGCACCCTCAAGCCGCGCGCCGAGGAGATGCTCGAGAACAAGGTCATCGCTCGGGACATCTGGCAGGAGGCGGGCAAGCAGGGCCTGTTCGGGCTCGACATCCCCGAGGAGTTCGGCGGCGCAGGGGCCGATGACTACCGGTTCAACGCCATCGCGTCCGAGGAGATCTCGGCCTTCAACGCGGCGACGAGCAGCTGCTTCGGCATCCACTCGGACGTCTGCCCGCCCTACATCGTCGACCTGGGGACGCCCGAGCAGCAGCAGCGCTGGCTGCCGCCGATGGCGGCCGGGGACAAGATCTGCGCGATCGCCATGACCGAGCCGAGCGGGGGCTCGGACCTCGCCGCGCTGCGGACGACGGCCGTCAAGGACGGCGACACGTGGGTGCTCAACGGCAGCAAGACCTTCATCACCAACGGCTTCCAGGCCGATCTGGTCATCGTCGCGGCGCGGACCGACCCGAGCAGGGGCGCCAAGGGCATCTCGCTGCTCATGGTCGAGGACGGCATGGCCGGCTTCACCCGAGGCCGCAAGCTCGACAAGGTCGGCCAGGAGGAGTCCGACACGGCCGAGCTCTTCTTCGACGACGTGCGAGTCCCCGCCGAGAACCTCATCGGCGAGGAGGGCATGGGCTTCATCGCGATGATGCAGCGGCTCCCGCAGGAGCGTGTCGGCGCGGCCGTCTCCAACGTCGCGCACGCCAAGCAGATCCTCGCCGAGACGATCGCCTACGCCAAGGAGCGCAGGGCCTTCGGCCAGGCGATCGGCTCCTTCCAGCACAACAAGTTCAAGCTCGCCGAGCTCGTGACGGCGATCGAGGTCGCGGAGGCCTACGTCGACGACTGCGTCGCGGCCCACGCCGAAGGCCGGCTGAGCGCGGTCGACGCCGCGAAGGCGAAGTGGTGGAGCGCGCAGGTCCAGAACGACGTCCTCGACGAGTGCGTCCAGCTCCACGGCGGCTACGGCTTCATGAACGAGTACCGCGTCGCCCGCGCCTGGCGCGACGCGCGGGTCACGAAGATCTGGGCCGGCTCCAACGAGATCATGAAGGAGCTCATCGGGCGGGACCTCGGCCTCTGAGCCCGGCCCACCTGCATTCAGCAGGTCTCCCGTGGACGTGCTCGCGGTCGGACCGCTACTCGTCGGAGCCGGTGACCGGAATGCCCGCCGCCGCGAGGTCGTCGAAGACCTCCGGACCGAGGAGGGCCGGGACGAGGACGACCGCGCCGCCGGCACCCTTGCGGTGGAGGAGCAGGTGGCCTCGGCTCCGCTCCGCCGACCGGAAGTCCTCCCACGGCGCGTCCCACGCGCCGTTGATCGTGCGCAGGCGCAGCCTCGCGCCGCCCGTCTCGATCGTCACGCGCAGGTCGCGCGGGTAGACGGCGCTCACCGCCTTGGTCGCCGCACGTGCCGTCACCCAGACGGCGACGGCGACGCCGCCGACGAGCAGCGCGAGCGTCGCGCCGACCGAGGCGCCCCGCCAGACCGCGAGGACGACGAGAGCGGCGAGCCAGCAGCCACTGCCGACCCACAGCGCACGGCTGCGGACCGCAGAGGCGAGGCGGGCCCCGGCGGCCGCCTGCCGGCCGACCCGGTCCAGGGAGACCGACCGGAGCGGCTCGTCGCCGTCACCCGGACGGGGGCGGGGCGCTTCGGCGTCGTCAGTCAAGCGGTCCGCCGGCGACGTAGATGACCTGACCCGAGACGAACCCGGCCTCCTCGGAGCAGAGGAAGGAGATCGTCGCCGCGATGTCCTCGGGCTGCCCGACGCGCTGGACCGGGATCGCCTTGGCGCTCGCCGCGATGAACTCGTCGAACGGCATCCCGATCCGCTCGGCCGTCGCCGCGGTCATGTCGGTCTGGATGAAGCCGGGGGCGACGGCATTCGCCGTGACACCGAAGCGGCCGAGCTCGATGGCGAGCGTCTTGGTGAAGCCCTGCAGGCCGGCCTTGGCGGCCGAGTAGTTGACCTGGCCCCGGTTGCCCTGCGCCGAGGAGGAGGACAGGTTGACGATGCGGCCGAACTTCTCCTGGCTCATGAAGGCCTGGCAGGCCTTGGTCATGAGGAACGCGCCCCGCAGGTGCACGCCGATGACGGCGTCCCAGTCCTCGACGGACATCCTGAAGATCAGGTTGTCGCGGATGATGCCCGCGTTGTTGACGAGGACGACGGGCGGGCCGAGCTCGTCGGCGACCCGCTGGACGGCGGCCTCGACCTGGGCGGGGTCCGACACGTCGACGCCGACGGCGAGCGCGGAGCCGCCGGCGGCGGCGATCGCCCCGACGGTGCCCGCGCAGGCGCCCTCGTCGAGGTCGAGGACCGCCACGGCGTAGCCGTCGTCCGCCAGCCGGCGGGCCGTCGCCGCACCGATCCCTCGGGCCGCACCGGTCACGACGGCCACACGCTTGGCACTCACGGTTGGGACTCTCCTCGGGGACTTCGGTAGGTTGGGTGGGCTGCTCCGCGCCACTGTAGTGAGCCCGGTCCGTTTGGGACCGGGGTGGTGGGGGCAGTGCAGAGCGCGGGGCCAAGGGCGTTCCCGGCGGTCCGGGGCCGACTGGCCCCGGGAGATGACGAGTGAGAGACCCCTGAATGCAGATCTGGCCCGGATCCCCCTATCCCCTCGGCGCGACCTTCGACGGCACCGGCACGAACTTCGCCGTCTTCTCCGAGGCCGCGACGTGCGTCGAGCTCTGCCTCATCGACGAGTCAGGTGTCGAGGAGCGCGTCGTCCTGCCCGAGGTCGACGGCTTCGTCTGGCACTGCTACCTGCCGGGCACCCAGCCGGGGCAGCGCTACGGCTTCCGGGTCCACGGGCCCTTCGACCCCGAGTCGGGGCACCGCTGCGACCCCGGCAAGCTCCTGCTCGACCCCTACGCCAAGGCGATCGACGGCGAGATGACCGGGGACCCCTCGCTCTTCTCCTACGAGTTCGACGAGCCGGAGGCGACCGAGGCCAACGGTCGCGACTCGCTCGGCCACACGCTGCTCTCGGTCGTCATCAACCCGTTCTTCGACTGGGGTCAGGACCGCGCGCCGCGGCACGAGTACCACGAGAGCGTCATCTACGAGGCGCACGTCAAGGGGCTCACCGAGCTGCACCCCGACATTCCCGAGGAGATCCGCGGCACCTACGCCGGGATCGCCCACCCGGTGACGATCAAGCACCTCCAGGACCTCGGCATCACCGCGATCGAGCTCATGCCGGTGCACCACTTCGTCCAGGACTTCACCCTCCTCGACCGGGGGTTGCGCAACTACTGGGGCTACAACACGATCGGCTTCTTCGCCCCGCACAACGACTACGCCGCCTACGGCACGACCGGGGAGCAGGTCTCCGAGTTCAAGTCGATGGTCAAGGCGCTCCACGAGGCCGACATCGAGGTCATCCTCGACGTCGTCTACAACCACACGGCCGAGGGCAACCACCTCGGGCCGACGCTCTGTTTCCGCGGTCTGGACAACCGCGCCTACTACCGGCTGACCGAGCCGGACGCGAGCCACTACTACGACACGACGGGCACCGGCAACAGCCTGCTCATGCGCAGCCCGCACGTCCTCCAGCTCATCATGGACTCGCTGCGCTACTGGGTGACCGAGATGCGCGTCGACGGCTTCCGCTTCGACCTCGCCGCGACCCTCGCCCGCCAGTTCCACGAGGTCGACCGGCTGTCGGCCTTCTTCGACCTCGTCCACCAGGACCCGATCGTCAGCCAGGTCAAGCTCATCGCCGAGCCGTGGGACGTCGGCGACGGCGGCTACCAGGTCGGCAACTTCCCGCCGCTCTGGACCGAGTGGAACGGCAAGTACCGCGACGCCGTCCGCGACTTCTGGCGCGGCCAGGGGGGTGCGCTGGGCGAGTTCGCCTCGCGGATCACCGGCAGCAGCGACCTCTACGAGCACAGCAGCCGCAAGCCGATCGCCTCGATCAACTTCGTCGTCGCCCACGACGGCTTCACGATGCGCGACCTCGTCTCCTACAACGACAAGCACAACGAGGCCAACGGCGAGGGCAACAACGACGGCGAGGGCCACAACCGCTCGTGGAACTGCGGGGTCGAGGGACCGAGCACCAACGCGAAGGTCCGCAAGCTGAGGCTGCGGCAGCATCGCAACCTGCTCGCGACGCTCCTGCTCTCCCAGGGGGTCCCGATGATCGCCCACGGCGACGAGCTGCTGCGGACCCAGCTCGGCAACAACAACGGCTACTGCCAGGACAACGAGCTGACCTGGGTCGACTGGGACCTCGACAAGGACACTCAGGGCATTCTCGAGTTCACCCAGCACCTCGTCCGGCTCCGGCGGGAGCACCCCGTGTTCCGCCGCCGGCGCTTCCTCGCGGGATCGGCGGACCACGGCGGCGAGTCGGCGATCGGCGAGATCGAGTGGTACCAGCCGAGCGGGGACCACATGGACGAGGAGACCTGGGCCAACTTCCGCGCCCACTCCGTCCTCGTCTTCCTCAACGGGTCGGCGATCCGCGAGTCCGACGAGCGGGGCCAGCGGATCGTCGACGACAGCTTCTGCGTCCTGTTCAACGCGGACGGCGAGCGGGTCAGGTTCACCCTGCCCGACGCCGGTCACGGCGACCGGTGGCGCTTCGAGATCGACACGGCCGCCGACCTCGTCGACCCGGGCTGGCATCCGCCGGCGTCGATCATCACCCTCCAGCCCCGGAGTGTCGCCGTCCTCCGCTGCCCGCGCGAGACACCGACGGGACCGCCGCCGGGAGCCGTCGGCCCCACGAGCGCATGAGCCGAATGCCGACGAGCACCTACCGGCTCCAGATCCACTCGGGCTTCGGCTACGACGACGCGGCGGCCGTCGTGCCCTACCTCGCCGCGCTCGGGGTCAGCCACCTCTACCTGTCACCCGTCCTCGCGGCGGTGCCCGGGTCGACCCACGGCTACGACGTCGTCGACCACGACACGATCAGCCCGGACGCCGGCGGGCGCGAGGCGCTCGGCCGGCTCGCCGAGCAGGCCCACGCCCACGGGCTCGGTATCGTCGTCGACGTCGTGCCCAACCACATGGCCGTGCCGACGCCCGCGCACCTCAACGCACCGCTCTGGTCGGTCCTCCGGGAGGGGCAAGGCTCGGCATTCGCCCACTGGTTCGACGTCGACTGGGCCGCCGAGGACGGGCACCTCCTCTGGCCGGTGCTCGGCTCCGAGCTCGCCGAGGCGGTCGACGCCGGCGAGCTCGCCGTCGCGACCGACGGGGGCGCCGGCCGGGACGAGACCGTCCTGCGCTACTTCGACCACGAGTGGCCCCTCGCCGCCGGGACGGCCGACCTGCCGCTCGCCGAGGTCGTGGAGGCCCAGCACTACCGGCTCACGCACTGGCGGGAGGGACAGCAGCGACTCAACTACCGCCGCTTCTTCGACGTCACGGGGCTCATCGCGATCCGGGTCGAGGACCCCGAGGTCTTCGACGCGACCCACCGGCTGCTCCTCGACCTGCACGCCGAGGGCGTCGTCGACGGCTTCCGGATCGACCACCCGGACGGCCTCGCCGACCCGGCGGGCTACGTGCGGCGACTGTCCGAGGCGACCGGCGGTGCCTGGGTCGTCGTCGAGAAGATCCTCGAAGGGCGCGAGCAGCTGCCGGCCGACTGGGCGTGCGCCGGGACGACCGGCTATGACGCGCTCCAGCGGGTCCAGCACCTCTTCGTCGACCCGGCGGGGGAGGCGCCGCTCACGGCGACCTGGCAGCAGCTGTCCAACGACCTGACCCCGCTCGCAGCGCTCGTCATCGAGGCCAAGGCCCAGGTCGTCCACGAGGTCCTCCCGGCGGAGGTCAACCGGCTCGTCCGCGACATCGACCGGATCCTGCCCGGCTTCGCGGCCGAGGAGGTCCGGCTGGCCCTCGGCGAGCTCCTCGTGTCGATGGACCGCTACCGCGCCTACCTCGTGCCCGGCGAGCCGCCGGACCCCGCCGCCGTCGAGGTCGTCCGGGCCGCGTCCAAGCGGACCCGCGAGCTCCTCGCCCGCGACGACTTTCCGGTCCTGCGGACTGTCGTCGACCTCGTGACGGCGACCGCGCTGCCGGCCGGCGCGTCGGCGACCGACCCGGACGTCGCCGACGTCATCGTCCGCTTCCAGCAGACGTGCGGACCGGTCATGGCCAAGGGCATCGAGGACACCGCCTTCTACCGCTACGCGCGGCTCGCCGGGCTCAACGAGGTCGGCGGCGACGCCGAGCACCTGGGCCTGGACCCGGAGGACTTCCACGACTATGCGACCCGGCTGCTCGAGCTGACCCCGGCGACGATGACGGCCGCGTCGACGCACGACACGAAGCGGTCCGAGGACGTCCGAGCCCGACTCTCGGTCCTCTCCGAGCTCGCCGAGGAGTGGACCGCGTGGGTCGAGCGGGCGCGCGAGCTCGGCGCGCCGCACCGGCGGCGCGGCGTCGACGGCGCCACGGAGTACCTCATCTGGCAGACCCTCGTCGGTGCGTGGCCGATCTCGGTCGAGCGGATGGCCGGCTACGTCGAGAAGGCCGTCCGGGAGAGCAAGGCGCGGACGACGTGGACCGACCCCGACGAGACCTACGAGTCGGCCGTCGAGCGGCTCGTCGCCGGGGTCCTCGCCGAGCCCGCGGTCCACCGTCACCTCGACGCCTGGGTCGACCGGACGGCCGCCGCGACCCGCGTCAACGTCCTCGGGCAGAAGGCCGTCCAGCTCCTCATGCCAGGTGTCCCCGACACCTACCAGGGGTGCGAACGGGTCGACCTCTCGCTCGTCGACCCGGACAACCGGCGACCCGTCGACTGGACCGCCGCGCAGGCCCGGCTCGAGGCGCTCGACGCCGGCGCCGCCCCGGCGGACGTCTCGGACGAGAAGCTCCTCCTCACCTCCCGCGGCCTCCGGCTGCGTCGCGAGCACCCCGAGTGGTTCACCGGCCCGGAAGCGACCTACGCCGTCGTGCCGACGTCCTCCGAGCACGCACTCGCCTTCGGCCGCGGGGCCGGAGCGATCCTCGACGTCGTCGCCGTCGTGACGCGGCTCTCGGCCGGGCTCGAGCGCGACGGCGGGTGGGCCGACCACGCGGTCACCGTCCCCGTCGGCGAGTGGCGCGAGCTGCTCACCGGGCGCGGGATCTCCGTCGGTCAGGACGGTCGGGTCCTCCTCGCCAACCTGCTCCGCGACCTGCCGGTCGCCGTGCTCGTGAGGGACGAATGACGTCGCCGGACCAGGCGATCCGGGTCTGGGCGCCGCTGGCGGCGAGCGTGGAGATCGAGGCCGGACGCCCGGGTGAGGAGCCGGCCCGAGCCCCGATGCTCGCCGAGGCGGACGGCTGGTGGCGCTGGGAGCGGCCTGCGGCACTCGCCGACGGACCGCTCGACTACGCATTCGTCCTCGACGGCGGCGACCCGCGACCCGACCCGCGCTCGCCCTGGCAGCCCCACGGCGTCCACGGCCCGAGCCGCACCTACGACACCGCGGGCTTCGCCTGGAGCGACGACGACTGGCGCGGACCACGCGACGGCGAGGGCAACCTCGGCGGAGTCTTCTACGAGCTGCACGTCGGCACCTTCACGCCCGAGGGCACGCTCGATGCGGCGATCGCGCACCTCGACCACCTCGTCGCGCTCGGGGTCGACGTCGTCGAGCTCATGCCCCTCGCGGCCTTCCCCGGACGCTGGAACTGGGGCTACGACGGCGTCGGTCTCTGGGCGGTCGACCACAGCTACGGCGGGCCGGCCGCGTTGCAGCGGTTCGTCGACGCCGCCCACACGCGCGGCCTCGGGGTGTGCCTCGACGTCGTCTTCAACCACCTCGGGCCGGAGGGCAACTACCTGGCCCTCTTCGGCCCGTACTTCACCGAGACGCACCTGACGCCGTGGGGTCCCGCGGTCAACTTCGACGCTGCCGGCAGCGCCGAGGTGCGCGGCTTCGTCGTCGACGCCTGCCGGCGGTGGTTCGCGGACTTCCGGGTCGACGCGCTCCGCCTCGACGCCGTGCACGAGCTCCAGGACGACTCCGAACGACACATCCTCACCGAGCTCGCCGCGGCCGTCGACGAGCTGTCGGCGCAGCTCGGGCGGCCGATGGCGCTCATGGCGGAGAGCGACCTCAACGACGTGACGACGGTCGTCCCCGAGGACGAGGGCGGGCTCGGCATGTCGGGGCAGTGGGCCGACGACATCCACCACGCCCTCCACGTCGCCCTGACCGGGGAGGTCGGCGGCTACTACGCGGACTTCGGCGACGCCGACGCCCTGCGCAAGACGCTGACCCGCGCCTTCTTCCACGACGGGACGCACTCGAGCTTCCGCGGCCGACGCTGGGGGGCCCCGGTCGACCCGGGCTCGGTCGACGGGCGCCGGCTCATGGCCTACCTCCAGACGCACGACCAGGTCGGCAACCGGGCGATGGGCGACCGGATCTCGGACACGATCACGGCCGGTCAGCAGGCGGTCGGGGCGGCGCTCTACCTCACCTCGGCGTTCACGCCGATGATCTTCATGGGTGAGGAGTGGCGGGCCTCGACGCCGTTCCAGTTCTTCACCGACTTCGGCGACCCCGGGCTCAGCGAGGCGGTCAGCGCCGGGCGGCGGGAGGAGTTCTCGACCCACGGGTGGGACGGGGTCGAGGTGCCGGACCCGCAGGCGGAGACGACCCGAGACGCGTCCGTGCTCCGATGGGACGAGGTCGCCGAGCCCGAGCACGGGCGAATGCTGCGCTGGTACGCCGACCTGTGCCGGCTCCGGCGCGCCGAGCCCGACCTGCAGCTCCGGCGACCTGACCCAGGTGCACGTCGACGAGGACGCCTCGGGCTGGCTCGTCATGCGCCGCGGCCGCCTCGCGACCGTCGTCAACCTCGCAGCCGGACCCCTGACCGTGCCCCTGACCGACGACGTGGCCGAGATGCTCCTCCATTGGGGCGAGGGGACGGTCGAGGCCGGGACGCGGCAGGTCGCCCTCGCCGGTCACGACGCGATGGTCGTCCGGCTCAGCCGATGATCCCGGCAGCCCGTGCGGGGGCCGCGTAGGCGGCGGCGAGCGACTCGACCGTCTCGTGGGCGTTGAGGCCGCTCGGGTTGGGGACGAGCCAGAGGACGCTCCCCTCGAGCCCCTCCGCCTGGCGGCCCATCGCTGCCTTTCGGCGACCGAAGGCCGCGCGGTAGGCCGTGATCCCGGCGACGGCGACGACGGCCGGCCGGACCCGACGCACCGTGTCGCGCAGGCGTGCGGCCCCCTCGCGGAGGTCCGCCGGCGAGAGCTCGTCGGCGCGAGCGGTCGCGCGCTCGGCGAGGTTGGTGATCCCCAGCCCCCGGGAGAGGAATGCCGCGCGGTCGGCCTCGGCCATCCCGCGCGCCGCGTCGACGGGCTCGGTGATGATCCCGGCCCGCAGGAGCGCCGGGTAGAAGCGGTTGCCGGGATGCGCGAAATGGGTCTGCGTCGCGGCCGTCCACAGCCCCGGGTTGATCCCGACGAAGAGCAGCCGCACGTCGGGACCGACGAGGTCGGGCACGGACTCGCCTCGGTGGGACTCGAGCTCGGCGCGGGTGAACTTGGCCACCGGACAGGGGCGTTCAGTCCGTCGGGGCGGCGACCCGGAAGGTCGCCATCCACTGGGCCAGCAGGCGGTAGTAGCCGACGAGGACGACGACCTCGTGGATCGCGACGACCCCGACCGTCCCCTCGGCGCGCGCGCAGGTGGCGTCGTCGACGTCCTCGTCGGCGCACAGCATTCGGCACAGGGTCGCGATCGTCAGGTCGGACTCGTCGGTGAGCACGTCCTGCTCGCCGCCCACCCTGATCGACTCGACCTCGCCCTCGGTGAGCCCCGCCGAGGGTGCGAGGCGGCTGTGGGCGTACCACTCGAACTCGCTGCCGGTCGCCGCGGCCACGACGAGGATCGCGATCTCGCGGTGCCGGTCGGTCAGCGTCGTCCGGAAGCGGATCGCCGCGCCGAGCTCCTGGAGCGGACCGCCGAGGTGAGGGGCGTGCAGCATGAGGCCGAACGGCCCGACGAGCGATCCGTCCTCGTGCGCGAGGGGGAGGGCGCCGGTGGCGCCGCGCGGCCCGCCGGTCAGTGCGTCCCGGAGGGCCGCCCGCTCCGCGTCGTCGTCGCCGGGCACCAGCCGGCGAACACGCTCACCCGGGGTCGAGGACATGCGACTACGCTCCCATGATCGTGACGACCGATGCGGAGAATGCCGTCGCCGGGCTTGTCGACCTGCTCACCCTCCGGGAGGTCGGCACGGCGCAGATCACCGTCGAGGACGCGCCCGAGGCGGACATGGCACTCGGCGGGAGCACCGCGCAGGTCTTCGTCGGCCGGAGCGAGAAGCAGCCGCACGGGCGGGTGTTCGGCGGGCAGGTCCTCGCGCAGGGAGTCATGGCGGCCGGTCTGACGCTCGACGTCCCGGCCGGCTCGCCGGCCCGCCCGATCCACTCCCTCCACGCCTACTTCATGCGGCCCGGGGACGACACCCAGCCGATCCGCTTCGCGGTCGAGCGGATGATGGACGGCCGGTCGTTCTCGACGCGGCGGGTCCACGCGATCCAGCAAGGCCGCCCGATCCTGTCGATGTCGGCGTCCTTCCAGGAGCATTCCGACGGCCTGGACCACCAGGACGAGATGCCGGAGTCGCCGGACCCGAGGACGCTGCCGGAGATGAGCCAGGTCGTCGCCCGGCTCGTCGCCGACGCGGGCATCGACGACGAGCGGGCGCGGACCCACGTGGAGCGGATGCGCCGGCGGGCGATCCTCCAGTACCCCGTCGACACGGGTGACCCCCGGGAGCCGGCGACGCGCACCTCGCGCTACCAGCTGTGGATGAAGGCGGTCGCGACCCTGCCCGACGACGACCTGCTCCGGTCGGCCGTCCTCGCCTTCGCCTCGGACTTCGCGCTCCTCAGCCCGTCCCTGCGGCTCCACGGCGTCAGGATGCTCGACCCGCGGCTGCGGATCGCGAGCCTCGACCACGCGATGTGGTTCCACCGGCCCGCGTCGCTCGACGAGTGGCTGTTCTTCGACCTCGACAGCCCGTCGGCTCAGGGTGGGCGTGCTCTCGGTCGCGGCAAGGTGTTCACCGAGGACGGGCGGCTCGTCGCCAGCCTCGCCCAGGAGGGCATGGTCCGGCTCAAGTCCTGAGCCCGAGGCGAGTCGGTCAGGCGACGATCGGTCGTCCCGTCGCCTCCGTGCGCCGAGGGGCCTCGCCGGCGGCGACCCGGTCGTGCGCCCGGGCGAGGCGGCGGACGGCATCCCGCTGCACGTCGGGGTCGGCGACGTGGGGGAGCCGGAGCCACCGGTCCAGCCCGTGACCGACGGCGAACCGTGGTCCGCTCGCGACGTGCAGCCCCACGTCGAGGGCGGCGATGGCGACCTGCGTCGCATTCGCCTCGGGCAGCTCGATCCACAGGGAGAGGCCGCCTCGCGGGACGACGAAGGAGGCGTCCGGCAGGTGCGTGCGAAGCGCCTGGACGGTCGCCTCGCGGGAGGCGACGATCGACTCGCGCCGGCCGGGGTCGAGCCCGCGCTCGGGATCCAGGAGGCGCAGGAGGGTCAGCTGCTCGAGGGCGGGAGCCCCGATGCCGGCGACCGCGACCGTCCGCATGAGCTCCTCGAGGTGCCGGTGCGGCAGCCGGACCCAGCCGATCCGCAGACCGCCCCAGTGCGTCTTGCTCGCGCTGCCGACGCTGATCGCGGCGTCGTCGTGCGCCGCCCAGGGCCTCGGCAGTGGCCCGGCGCTCGGGTCGAGGTCGATCTCCGCGACCGTCTCGTCGACGACGGTCAGCGTGCCGGCCCGGCGGAGCGCGGCGGCGAGTTGAGCGCGCCCCTCCTCGGGGAGGAGCGCCCCGGTCGGGTTGTGGAAGTCCGGGAGGAGCACGGCCGCGTGGGCGGCGCTGTCGCGGATGAGGGCCACGGTCGAGGCGACGTGCCAGCCGGTCGGCTCGACGGGCAGCGGCACGAGGCGGGCGCGGCGGGCGCGGACCGTCGCGATCGTGTTGGGGTAGCCGGGTGACTCGAGGAGGACCCGGCGCCCGGCCCCGATGAGCGCCCCCGCGAGGAGGCCGAGCCCGGCGATGGCCCCGGTCGTCACGACGACCTGTCCGGGGTCGGTGGGCAGCCCGCGGACCTCGTAGCGGGCGGCGATCGCGGCCCGGAGCGCGGGCAGCCCGGTCGGGTGGTAGCCGGCCGTCGCGAGGTGCCCGGGCAGCTCGAGCACCGCGCCCTCGTAGGCGGCGAGGACTCCGCTCGTCGCGCGCGTCGCCGCGCACGTGAGGTCGATCTCGCCGTCGGAGACGTCGGCGGGCAGGAGGCCGAGGCCGGCGCTCGCGGCCCCGCGCACCCGGGACGGGAGCGCGGCCCGGCTGCCCGAGCCGATGCGGGAGGCGAGGTAGCCGCCGTCGCGGAGCTCGGCGTACGCGCGGCTGACCGTCGTCCGCGACAGCCCGACCGCGACGCTCAGGTCGCGCTCGGAGGGCAGCCGGCTCTCGAGCGGGAGCCGGCCGTCGGCGATGAGCAGCCGAATGCGGTCGGCGAGCGCGGCGTAGGCCGGACCCGTCGCGCGGAGCTCGCCGACGAGGTCGGCGACCCGGCGGGCCGCGGGGGAGGCGGGCGCGGACATGGTGCCGAGAGTAGGCCACTTCCTCGCAATTGGCTATCGAATGCAAGGCCAATCCTCGGGATGATGGCAGCATGTCCCCGGTGACCCTCGCCCGCCGCATCCACGGCCGTCGCGTCGAGCTGCTCCCGCTCACCCCGCTCGGCCAGCTCCGTGCCGGCCGGCTGCCGCGTCGGCTCGTCCAGCTCTCCGTCGGGCTCTGGCTCTACGGCACGGCGATGGCGATGTTCATCCGCTCCGGCCTCGGCCTCGACCCGTGGGACGTCTTCCACTACGGCGTCCAGACCCACTGGGGCGTGAGCTTCGGGACGGTCGTCATCGTCGTCGGCTTCGTCGTCCTCCTGCTCTGGATCCCGCTCCGCCAGTGGCCCGGTCTCGGGACGATCGCCAACGTCGTCGTCATCGGCGTGGCGACCGACGTCATGCTCGCCGTGCTGGACGACGCCGACCGGTTGTGGCTCCGCTGGGCGCTGCTCCTCGGCGGGATCGCCCTCAACGGCGTCGCCGGCGCCCTCTACATCGGCAGCCAGCTCGGGCCGGGGCCGCGCGACGGGCTCATGACCGGGCTCGCCGCCCGGACCGGTCTGTCGATCCGGCTCGTCCGGACCGTCCTGGAGATCACGGTGCTGTCGGTCGGGTGGCTCCTCGGCGGGGTCGTCGGGATCGGGACCGTGCTCTACGCGTTGCTCATCGGTCCGGTGGTGCAGTTCTTCCTGCCGATGATGACCGTCCGGCTCGACGTCCGCCAACGCGACTGACGGCGTCCGTGGTCGTCGCGTGCCGTCGTGGTCGCGATGTCGACCACGCCCGCACGGAACGAACACGGCCGGTGTCCGACCCCTGTCAGCCGTCGACGGCGAGGACGAGCGGCAGCACCGCGTCGACTCCCGCCTGCCGCAGCGCCCGCCCGGCGATCGTGAGCGTCCAGCGGGACGACACGAGGTCGTCGACGAGGAGGACCGGGCCGTCGACGCCGGCCAGGGCCGCACCGAGGTCCGGCCCCACGACGGTGCGCTCCCAGACCCCCGCGAGCCGGAATGCGCTGTTGCCGCCGGCCGCACCCGTCGGGCCGCCGTGCGCGAGGTCGAGCGTCCCGAGGAACGGGAGCCGCCCGATCGCGGCGATGCCCTGGGCGAGCGACTGGACGAGCCGCGGATGCGAGCGGGACGGCATCGCGACGACGCCGACCGGTCGCTGGGCCCAGCCCCACTCGGCGAGAACCGGGACGACCGCTCGGACGAGCGCGTCGTCGACGGGCGCGTCCTCGGCGAGCACGTCCCGCAGCCGCTGCCCCCAGCCGAGGTCGGAGAGGCGGGCGAGCGCGCGGCCGTCCTCGAGGGACTCCTCGGCGCGGATCCGCCCCTTGACCGGCACCCCGAGCCGGTCCATGCCCGTCGGCCACTGCACGCGGGCCGCGACGTCGACGCCGGCCCGGGTCAGCTGCTCCCGGGCGACGCCGATCGCCGCGTCGGGCACCTGGGTCGGCACGAAGGGCCCGGCGCAGTTGTCGCACCGCCCGCAGTCGGCCGCGCTCTCGTCGTCGAGGGTGCGCTGGAGGAACGCCATCCGGCATTCGCCGGTCCGCTCGTAGTCGAGCATGAGCTGCTGCTCGGCCTCGCGACTCGCGGCGACGCGCTCGTAGCGCTCCGCGTCGTAGGTCCACGGCTGCCCGGTGCCGCGCCAGCCGCCGGAGACCCGCTCGACGGCGCCGTCGACGTCGAGGACCTTGAGGAGGAGCTCCAGGCGGGTGCGGCGGACGTCGACGACGGTCTCGAGGGCTCCGGTCGACAGGGCCCGGCCCGCGTCGGCGAGAGCCGTGAGGACGGCGTCCGCGTCCTCCTGCCGAGGCATCGAGACCGAGGCGAAGTAGCGCCAGATGTCCTTGTCCTCCGGCCCCGGCAGGAGGACGACGTCGGCGCGCTCGGTCGCGCGACCGGCGCGGCCGACCTGCTGGTAGTAGGCGACGGGGGAGGAGGGGGCGCCGAGATGGACGACGAAGCCGAGATCCGGCTTGTCGAAGCCCATCCCGAGCGCGGAGGTCGCGACGAGCGCCTTGACCTCGTTGTCCTTGAGCGCCGCCTCGAGGCGCTCGCGGTCCCCGGTGTCGGTGCGGCCGGTGTAGGCCGAGACACGGTGGCCCGCCCTGGCGAGGGCGGCGGCGACCTCCTCGGCCCCGGCGACGGTCAGCGTGTAGACGATGCCCGACCCGTCGAGGTCGCCGAGATGCGCGACGAGCCAGCCGAGGCGCTGCTCGGGGGACATCGAGGACAGCACCGCGAGCCGGAGCGACTCTCGGGCGAGGCCCCCGCGCACGGTCCGGACCGGGACCGCCGACCTGGCCCCGCGTCCGAGCTGCTCCTCGACGTCGTGGACGACCCGCTCGTTGGCCGTCGCCGTCGTCGCGAGGACGGGAATGCCCTCGGGCAGCGACGCGAGGAGGTCGCCGATCCGCCGGTAGTCGGGCCGGAAGTCGTGGCCCCAGTCGCTGATGCAGTGCGCCTCGTCGACGACGAGGAGCCCCGTGCGCCGGGCGAGGTCGGGCAGCTGCTCCTCGCGGAAACGGGGGTTGTTGAGCCGCTCGGGGCTCACGAGGAGCACGTCGACCTCGTCGGCGGCGAGCGCTGCGCGGACCTCGTCCCACTCCTGGGCGTTGCCGCTGTTCATCGTCACGGCCCGGATGCCGGCGCGACCGGCCGCGGCGATCTGGTCGCGCATGAGGGCGAGCAGCGGGGAGACGATGAGGGTCGGGCCGGCGCCCTCGGCGCGGCGCAGCGCCGTCGACACGAAGTAGACCGCCGACTTGCCCCAGCCGGTCCGCTGGACGACGAGGACGCGGGATCGGTCGACGACGAGCCCGCGGATCGCGTCGAGCTGCCCATCGCGGAAGTCGACGTCCTCCCGCCCGACGAGTCGGCGGAGGGCGTCTCGGGCGGCGGTCGCGAACGGGGCTGTCGTGGGGTCTGTCGTGGTCTGCATCGCGCCCCACCGTATGCCGCCGCCCCGACAGGGCTTGTGCGCCCGTCCACAGGGGCGCATGATTCTGAGCAGTTGCTCAGATAGTGAGGTGGGTCGAATGCAGGTGCCACGGACCGACGGACGCCTCGCCCGCGGCGCCGGCACCCGGGAGGCGCTCGTCACCGCCGCGCGCGCGGTTCTCGTCGAGGAGGGCTTCTCGCGGACGAGCGCCCGGACCGTCGCGGCGCGGGCCGGGTGCAGCCAGGCCTCGCTCTTCTACCACTTCGCGACGGTCCCCGACCTCCTGCTCGCCGTCCTCGACGAGGTGAGCGAGCGCCGGGACCGGGCCTACCGCGAGGCCATCCAGACGGCGCGGACCCGTCGGGCGCTGCTCCGGATCGGGCGCGACATCCACCGGGCCGACCTCGCCTCGGGTGACACGCACGTCCTCGTCGAGCTGATCGCGGGTGCCCGGACCGTCGACGGCATGTCGGAGCAGGTCCTGCGCCGGGTCGAGCCGTGGGAGCGGCTCGCCGCCGACGTCATGGCGCGCGTCGTGCCGCGCCCGTTCCGCTCGCGCCTCGACGCCCGGGCAGCCGGGCACGGGCTCGCCGCGCTCTTCCTCGGCCTCGAGCTGCTCGCCAGCCTCCGCCCGCCCGGCGACCCGGCCCCGGACGTCCTCGGCCGGCTCACCGTGCTCGCCGGTGGTGCGCGGTGAGCCGGGGCACTGCATTCGGCCTCTGGGTGCTCGCCGGGGTGCTCTGGGCCCTGTCGTTCGCGGGCCTGCTGACGATCGGGCCGTTCGTCCTGCCGTTCGCGATCCTCG
This sequence comes from uncultured Actinomycetota bacterium, assembly GCA_963752365.1. Classification (GTDB taxonomy): domain Bacteria; phylum Actinomycetota; class Actinomycetes; order Actinomycetales; family Dermatophilaceae; genus CAVVXY01. Next base: position 187,582 of record CAVVXY010000007.1, on the reverse strand, counting down.
CCACCGTCGCGGGCGCCCGGTGGGGGATCCGCCAGTGGCCCGGGGTCCTCGTCGGGCTCGGTCTCCTCGTCGGCTGGCTCGCCTGGCTCAACCGCTTCGGCCCCGGGGACCACTGCTGGTCGACGGCGACCGAGTCCGGCTGCACCGAGATGTGGAGCCCGTGGCCCTTCGTCGCGGTCGCGCTCGTCCTGGTGCTCCTCGGCGTCGGCCTCGGGCGACGCGGTGGGCCCGGGCCGCTCGGGGCGCCGGACGCGGGCTGACCCTCGAGCGCTCGGCGCGGCAGAATGCCGTCATGGCCTCCTTCCTCGTCCCGCTCCGCTGGAGCGACATGGACGCGTACGGGCACGTCAACAACGTCCAGTTCCTCCGGCTCCTCGAGGACGCCCGGGTCATCGGCTTCCACGACTGGTTCGGGCAGGACCGGCAGATGCTCGACACGGGCGTCCTTGTTGCCCGCCACGAGATCGAGTACCTCGCGCCGCTCACCTTCCGGCACGCGCCGATCCGGGTCGAGATGTGGACGACGGGCATCGGTGGCGCCGGCTTCGACCTCGCCTACGAGGTGCGCGACCCCGACGGCGTCGGCGAGGCCCTCTACGCGCGCGCCGAGACGACCCTCGTCGCCTACGACTTCGCGCGCGCCGCGCCCCGTCGCCTCGCGCCCGAGGAGCGCGCCGAGCTGAAGCGGCACGAGGCCGCACCCGTGCCCTTCCGGTGGCGTCGCCGCCGATGACCGAGCTGCTCGCCCTCTCCTCCGCCGACGACCTCGCCGACCTCGGGACCTTCGCCGTGCGCGCCCGGGCGGTCGACGCCGACGGGTCCATGCGGCTCCAGTGCTTCGGGACGGTGCTCACTGCGACCGTCGGCGTCCGCCCGGGGACCGGCATCGTCGGGGAGGGGACGATCCTCGGGATGCGGGTCGTCGCGCTCACGACGCCGAGCGACGTCGATGTCACCGTGCCGCTCACCGCGATCACCGACCGCACCGCCCGCGGCGGTTCCACGCTCGCCGTGCCCCCCGTCACCCAGCCGGCGAAGTGGGCTGCTGTCACCCCGCCCCGCGGCGGCTGGACGCCGAGCGAGGAGCCGCTGGACGCCGACCTCGTCGCGGCGGCCCGGGCCCTCGGCTTCGTCCGGCCGGGGGAGCAGCCGACGGCCTTCCGCCACGGCCGCTGGACGCGGGTCTCGACCAACGCCGGCCACGTCTTCGGTCGCTGAGCGCAATTCCGTTGCTGCGTCTCCGCATTCGCGGCTATGGTCAGCGGCGACCACCGGCAGGGTGCCGGCGGCGAGCGACGGAGACGGCGATGACGAGCAGGCGACAGACCGAGCCCGAGGTGCGATGCACCCGGGCCGATGCCGCGTGCGCGCGTCCCGACGGGGGCCACCTGCCGACCTGACCGGTCGCAGCCCGACCGAGCCGCCCGCGCACGGCGGCCGACCTCGCGGAGCAGACGCGCGGGGTCGAGTGCCGCAAGGACCTCGGCGTCGTCGACGAGATCCCGGGGGCCTACAAGGACCTCGAGTCCGTCATCGCCGCGCAGACCGACCTCGTCGAGGTCGTCGAGCGGCTGACGACGCTGCTCTGCGTCAAGGGCTGAGCGGGGCTCGCGCCTCGGCTCCCGCCCGACCTACCGCGCAGGAAGTGCTGCGATCGCAACACTTCCTGCGCGGTGGCCGGGTCCTGAGGCACGGCGAGGTGCATGCGGCGAGGTGCATGCGGCGTGCGGAAGCCGTGACCTCGGTGCGGGTGGGTCAGACGCCTTCCTGCACCTGGTAGATCGCGTCGGCGACGAGCCCGTGCGCGTCCCGGTGGACGGTGTTGGCGGCCTCGGCGTCCGGGGCCTCGACGAGGCAGAAGATCTGCCCCTTGCCCTCGTCGACCCAGTAGCGCAGGTAGCTGACGCCGTGCGGGCCCTGGGTGGCGAGGTCGGCCTGGTGGGCCTGGGCGACATCGCCCATGGTGACCCCGTCGCCGAGGGTGTGGACGTCCATGAACAGTGGCATTGCGACTCCTGAGGTGGTGGTTTCCGGTTCCACCAGACTCGCCGCCCGCACCTCCCGCGTCATGGGTGGCGGCTACCCAGAGGTGTCCGCCCCGTCACCCATCTTGGCGAGGTCGCCCCGGCCCGTGGCGCCCGTCTTGGCGAGGATCGAGGAGACGTGGTGCTCCGCGGTGCGCCGCGAGATGACGAGCCGCTCGGCGATCGCGGCGTCGGACAGCCCCTGGGCGAGGAGGTCGAGCACCTCGGCCTCGCGCGCCGTCAGCCCGGACGGGCGGGCCCGCGTCGAGGCGCGGGCGCTCCGGGGGACCGGCCACCCGGCCTCGCGGAGGAGGGTCCGGGCACGGTCGGCGGCGCCGTGCGCACCGATCGACCCGAAGACCGCGACCGCCTCGGTCAGGCCGTCCTGCGTGCCGCTCCGCGCGAGGGCGAGCCCGCGCTCGAAGGGACAGCCCAGGGCATTCCACATCTCGGCCGCCTCCTCCCACGCGCCCCGCACCTCGGCCGCGTGGGGAGCCGCGATCCGGCCCGCGATGGCCTCCGCGCGGGCCGGGTCGTCGCCCGCGAGCCAGCGGGCGACGACGCCGCGGTTCCACGGGCAGTCGGCGCCGCGGACGTCGGGCCACGCGGCGGCGGCGAATGCGTGGGCGCGCGGCAGGTCGCCGGCGAGCCACGCGATCTCGGCCCGGGCGGCGGCGACCGGGGCGACCCGCTGCGCCTCGGCCATGCCGGCTGCGAGCCGCCCCGCGCGCTCGAGGTGGGGGTGCGCGTCACCGCCCAGGGTGCGGGCGGCGACGAGGGAGAGCGCGACGAGGGGCTCGACGAGGCCGACGTCGTTGTCGCCGGACCGGTCGAGCACGGTCTGGCCGTGCGCCCTCGCGGCGTCGTGCCGTCCCCGGTTGACGTCGAGTCGGCTGAGGAAGCCCTCGAGGTAGAGGTACCACGAGTCGAGGTCGCGGTCGGCGCAGTAGTCCATGCCCTCGCGGAGCCAGTGGTCGGCCTCGTCGTGGCGGTGCTGGACGACGGCCGGAGAGGCGAGGTTGCAGTAGGCGCGGGCCGCGTGCTCGTGGAGGTTGCTGCGTCGCGCGAGGTCGAGGCTCTCGGCGAGCAGGCTGGTCCCCGTGCGGAGGTCACCGGACACGGACTCGATCGTCCCGAGGTTGTTGAGCGCGTGCGAGCGGACCTCGTCCCGCGCGGGTCCCGTGGCGAGGCCGTCGAGCATCGCGAGGGTGCGCTCACCCCACTCGCGCGTGCCCGCGAGGTCGCTCGAGAGCATCCGGAGCTGGCTGCGGTTGCTGTAGGCGAGGGCGAGCTCCTGCCCGGGACCGGTCGGCTCGAGACGGTCGATCGCGAGCCGGGCCTGCTCCTCGGCGAGGTCGTTGTTGCCGCCGAACCAGTTGAGCCGCGACAGGCAGCGCCACGCGTCGCCGACCCGGACGTCGGCCCCCTGCGTCTCCCAGATCGCCCGGGCCGCGTCGACGGCGGCGATCGCCTCCTGGACCCGGTCGGTCAGGTAGAGCTCGTAGCCGACCGCCCAGAGCAGGTCCGCCCGGACGCCGGGCGGCAGCGCGTCCGGGCCGAGGCGGTCGGCGTGGCGCAGGGTGCGGCGGTACTGCTCGACCGCCTGGCGGTGCGCCCCGAGGGCCGCCGCGCTGCTCGCGGCGGTCGGGGCGTGGTGCAGGACCGCGGCACTGTCGCCGGCCGCGTCGGCGTGATGGGCGAGCCGGGCCGGGTCCGCGTCCCGGGCGGTCAGGGCGGCGAGCAGCCGCCGGTGCACGTGGGTCCGGCGACCGGGCGGCACCTCGTCGGCGACCGCCCGCCGGCCGAGCTCGTGGCGGAAGGTGACCGTGTCCTCCGCGGCGACGATGAGGCCCCGGGCCATCGGCTCGTCGAGGGCGGTCATCCCGTCCCTGAGCACCTCGTCGACGAGCCCCGTCTCGACCCGGGCACCGGCGAGTGCGACGACCTCCAGGGCGTGCTGCGTCGCCACGTCGAGCCGCGCGACCCGCGCGAGGATCGCGTCGCGGACCGACGGCGGCAGGACGTCGGAGGTGCCCCCGGAGGCGAGGACCTCGGTGACGAAGAAGGCGTTCCCGCCGGTCACGTCGTGGAGCCGGAGGGCGTCGACCTGCGAGCCCGGGCTGTCGGCCGCCAGGGTGGCGACGGCGGCCCGGGTGAGCGGCGGGAGGTCGATCCGCCGGGTGCCCGTCGCGGACGCCGTGTCGCCGAGGAGCGCGCGAAGCCCGGGGACCGAGGCGACCTCGTCCGGCCGGTAGGTCACGACGACGAGCGCCAGACATTCGTGAATGCGTCGCGCGAGGTGCCGGACGAGGTCGAGCGTCGCCTCGTCGGCCCAGTGGACGTCCTCGACGACGAGCAGCCACGGGGTGGCGCCGGGCGCGCGGAGGGTGTCGACGAGCCGGGCGAAGACGTCGTGCCGGCTCGCTCCGGCGGGCCAGACGTCCGCGGGCAGGGCGGGGAGCAGGTCGACGAGCGCGCCGAGCGGGGCCGGGGTCGAGGACCCGTCGCACCCGCCGACCGCGGTCCGCGCTCGGCCCTCGGCGTCGGCGACCACGCGGCGGACGAACGACGTCTTGCCGATGCCCGCCTCGCCCGACACGTAGACGAGCCGTCCGTGACCCGCCGCCGCGTCGGCGAGGTAGTCGGCGGCCGCGCCGAGCTGGTCGGCCCGCTCGAGGAGCGCCATCCCAGAATGCTAGGCCGGAGCCCCCGGACCGGCCAGCGCATTCGGTGCGATCGTGGCCGGACCGGTCAGGCGCGCGGTCGCACGATCCGGCGGCCGGCGACGACGGCGAGGGCGGCGACGAGGGCGAGACCGCACCAGATCGCCCCGAGGACGGGGGAGTCCGACGACGCCCGCTCGTGGAGGGCGGCGAAGACGGCGCCGGCGACGGCGATCCCGACGACGCTGCCGAGGACGTCGGCCAGCATGAGTCCGGAGGACGCGATCCCGTGGTCCTCCTTGGCGCTGTGCTCGAGGACGAGGACGGCCTGGCTCGCGACGGCGAGCCCCATCCCGAGGCCGCCGAAGGCGAAGGGCACGGCGAACAGCCAGGTGGCCAGGTCGAGCCAGGCCACGAGCGCCATCGTCGCGAGCGCTGCAGCGAGGATGCCCCCGCCGAGCGCGACGAGCGGCGCCCGCCGACCGGCGAAGCGTCGCTGGCCCTGGATCGCCGCGCCCGCCGCCCAGCCGACCGACCCGGTCGACACGAGGACGCCGGCCATCGCGAGGCCGAGCCCGCGCTCGCGGACGAGCATGAGGGGCGCGTACGTGAGCGAACCGAAGAACGCGGCGGTGATCAGGCCGCGGCTGCAGAGGACTGCCGGCAGGCCGTGGGCCATGACCCACGTCCCGGCGGGGACGAGGCGCGGAGCGAGGGCGAGGACGCCGACGAGCCCGAGGACGGCGAGGCCGAGGTGCGCGTCGACCCGGCGGTGCAGCTCGGCCGTGCCCCACTGCAGGGCCCCGGCGGCGACCGCGATGCCGAGCCCGGCCCACGCGGCCCTGACGTGCTCGGCGTGGTCCCGCGGCGAGGGCAGGACCTGGAGGTCCCGCTGCCGCTCGCGCACCTGGGCCGAGATGACGAATGCCGTGAGGACGATCGGCGGGACGAGGATCCAGAACACCCAGCGCCAGCCGAAGGCCGTCGTGATCCAGGCCGCGACGGGGGCGCCGAGGAGCGCGGGCACGATCCACGCCGCCGAGACGGCCGTAAAGACCTTGGGCCGGACCTCGAGGGGGTAGAGGCGCCCGACGATGACGTAGAGGAGGACGACGAGCAGCCCGCCGCCGAAGCCGGCGACGAGCCGGCCGACGACGAACACGCCGAAGTTCGGGGCCGCCGCGCAGACGGCGGAGCCACCGGCGAGCAGTGCCTGGCCGGCGAGGATGCCGGGGAGCGGTCCGTGCCGCTCGGTGAAGACGCCGGCCAGGACGATGCCGACGAGCTGGGCGGTCAGCAGGGCCGAGAAGGCGATGCCGTAGAGACGGACCGCGCCGAGGTCCCGCGTGATCTCGGGCATGACCGCCGACAGCGCCATCGCCTCGAACGCGACGACGGTGACGAGCGCGAGGACCGCCGCGGTGACCGGCGCCCGGCCGTGCGTGAAGGGACCACCGACCGCGACGGACACCCCGTCGTCGGGATGGTCGTCGGGCCGCATCCCGGCTCCGTCGCTCACCGGCCCAACGCTATCCCTCGACCGCCGAGCACGGCGGCGAGCGTGTCGATCCGGTCGGTGACGATCCCGTCGACGCCCCAGTCGAGCAGTCGCTCCATGTCGTCGGCCTCGTCGATCGTCCAGACGTGGACCTGCTTGCCGAGCTCGTGGGCGCGGGCGACGAACTGCGGGGTCACGAGCCGGACCGTCCGCCCCCGGACGACGTGCGTCTCGGGGATCTGGAAGACCGGGGCCGGGGTGTGGAGGAGACCGAGCACGGGTCGCGGAGCGAAGCGGAAGTGGCCGGTCCCCACCTGCCCGGCCGCGGTCGCGAGCCTCGGTCCGAGCTCCCGGCGGACCGCCCGCACCCGGCGCTCGGAGAAGGACCCGACGCACACCCGGTCGATGGCGCCGCGCTCGCGGACGAGCCGGACGAGCGGTTCGATGCCCCCGACCGCCTTGACGTCGATGTTGAAGCGCGCGTCAGGGAGCTCCTCGAGCAGGTCGGCCAAGCGGGGCACCTCCTCGCGTCCGCCGACGCGCACCTCGCGGACCGCGGCGTACGGCAGGTCGGCGATCGCGCCCGTCCCGTCGGTCACCCGGTCCAGGTGCGTGTCGTGGAAGGCGAGCAGCACGCCGTCGGCCGTCGCGTGGACGTCGGTCTCGAGGTAGCGGTAGCCGAGGTCGACGGCCCGCCGGAATGCAGCGAGCGTGTTCTCGACGCCGACGTTCGGCGCGTAGGCGGCGCCGCCGCGGTGCGCGAGGGCGATCGGTGGCGCGTCCCCGAGGTAGGGGAAGTCGCTGGCGCGCACCGGGTCAGCCGAGCCAGACCGTCGTGTCCGACGGCAGCATTCCGTCGTCGGTGAGCGGTCCGGAGGACAGGAGGACCTCGCCGTGCGACGCGTCGAGGGCGAAGGGCTCGGTGCCGAGGTTGGTCACGACCCGGGTCCGCTCTCCGCCGGCGTCGACGTTGTCGAAGGCGACGACGTCGGCGTCGAGGCCCTCGACCCAGGCGAAGCCACCGGTCCCGAGCCGGCGCTCGCGGCGGACGCGGAGCATCGACCGGTAGAGCTCGAGCGTCGAGCCTGCGACGCCGTCCTGCTGGTCGACGGCGAGGTCCCCGTAGGCCGCGGGCTGGGGAAGCCACGAGGCGTCCGAGGGGCCGAAGCCGAACGCCGGCTCGTCCTTGGCCCACGGGATCGGGACCCGACAGCCGTCGCGGCCGAGCTGCTCGCCCTGCGTGAAGGTGAAGGTCGGGTCCTGGCGCAGCTCGTCGGGCAGGTCCGTGGAGTCGGGGAGGCCGAGCTCCTCGCCCTGGTAGAGGTAGGCGCCGCCGGGAAGGGCGAGCATGAGCGCGGTCGCGGCGCGGGCTCGGTGCAGGCCGAGCTCGGCGTCCGGCTGGGGGTCCGTCGCACCGATGCCGTTGGGGCGCGGCCGGTCCTGCGGCAGACCGAGGCGCGAGGCGTGCCGGACCACGTCGTGGTTGGACAGGACCCACGTCGTCGGTGCGCCGACGGAGTCGTTGGAGGTCAGCGAGTGCTCGATGCACGCGCGGAGCTCCTCCGCGTCCCAGCCCGCCTCGAGGAAGTCGAAGTTGAAGCCCTGGTGGAACTCCTCGGGCCGCAGGTAGAGGGCCATCCGCTCGACCGGCTGCACCCAGGCCTCGGCGACCATCATCCGCGGCTTGTCCGGCGTCCGCTCGGTGAACTCGTCGAGGATCGCGCGCCAGCCGGGGTAGATGTCGTGGACGCCGTCCTGGTCCCAGTAGGGGCAGGCATTCGTCGGCTCGCGGTCGTCGGCGCCCTCGGCGAGCATGACGGTCGGCTCGGACCAGTCCGGCAGCCCGGCCCGCTTGACGAGCCCGTGGGCGACGTCGACGCGGAAGCCGTCGACCCCGCGCTCGAGCCAGAAGCGGAGGATGTCGTGGAACTCCTCGCGGACCTCCGGGTTGTCCCAGTTCAGGTCGGGCTGGTGGTAGTCGAAGATGTGGAGGTACCACTGGCCGTCGTCGACGCGCTGCCACGCGGACCCGCCGAAGACGGACTTCCAGTCGTTCGGCGGAATGCCGCCGTCGGCGCCCTGGCCGTCTCGGAAGATGTAGCGCTCCCGGGCCCGGCTGCCGGGCTCGGCGGCCAACGCCTCCTGGAACCACGCGTGGAGGTTGCTCGTGTGGTTGGGGACGAGGTCGACGACGACCTTGAGGCCGAGGTCGTGGGCGCGGGCGAGCATCGCGTCGCAGTCGGCGAGGGTGCCGAAGATCGGGTCGATGTCGCGGTAGTCGGCGACGTCGTAGCCGGCGTCCTTCTGGGCGCTGGTGTAGAAGGGCGAGAACCAGATCGCGTCGACGCCGAGGGCCTTGAGGTGCGGCAGGCGCGCCGTGATGCCGGGCAGGTCGCCGAGCCCGTCGCCGTTGCCGTCCGCCCAGCTCCGCGGGTAGATCTGGTAGATGACGGCGCTGCGCCACCACAGGGCGTCGGGGGCGTCGGGCGTGTGCAGGAGGGCCTGGGGGGTCGAGGTCATCACGGGGGACAACTCTTGCGCACCGAGGGGGTCGATCGCCAACCCGCCCCCGGGTCAGCCGGGCGAGTTGACGAGCGTGTCCGCCGCGCGGACGAGGTAGTCGCGCAGCTGGGAGTCGTGCAGCTCGTCGAGCTCGAGGGTGTCGACGGCGGCCATCATGTGCCGGAGCCACCGGTCCCGCATGTCCATCGTCACCGGATAGGGGACGTGCCGCATGCGCAGCCGCGGGTGGCCGCGCTCCTGGGAGTAGGCCGTCGGGCCGCCCCAGTACTGCTCGAGGAACATCCGCAGCCGTCGCTCGGCCGGCCCGAGGTCGGCCTCGGGGTAGAGCGCCCGGAGGGCCTCGTCGCCCGCGACACCGACGTAGAACTCGTGGACGAGGCGGTCGAAGGTGTCGTGGCCCCCGACCCGCTCGTAGAAGGTCGAGGTGTCCGTGGGGGGCTGGCTCACGCCGGCCATCCTCGCATTCGGGGAGGTCGGGCTCAGGCGCCGGCCCAGACGGTCCACTCCGACCCGACCGTGCGGCTCGGGCCGTCGGTGAGGAAGATCCGGACCCGCGTCGCGGGGTCCGGCGCGACGGCGCAGTAGGTGCTGTCGACGTGCCCTCCGTCGGGGAGCACCTCGACGACGTCCCGCCCGTCGAAGAACTTCGAGACGCGCCCGCCCCGGTCGATCCAGCACTGGAGGTCGTAGGTGCCGGGCGCGGTGCCGACGACGTCGAAGACGACGCGCGGGCAGCCGGGCGCGAGCGCGCACATCCCGGTCCCTTCCGGGCTGTCCACGCTCTGTCCGAGCCGAATGCCGGTCACGGCCGCCGGCCCGCTGCTCGCCGGTGGGGCGATCGGCTGGATGGTCTCGGGCCGCAGGGCATTCGTCGCCGCGACGGGCAGGTCGGCGTCGGGTCCCGCGCCACGGGTGAGTGCTCCGGGGAGGACGAGGGCGGCGACGACGGTCGCGAGGGCGGCGAGGCCGGCGCCCGCGACCTGACGGTGGCGGCGACGCCGGGCGGAGCGGTGCGCCCCGGCGACGAGGAGTGCCGGATCGGCGCCCGGGCCGGGGTCGACGGCGGCGAAGGCGTGCCGGAGCTCCTCACCGGAGTCGCGGTCGGTGCTCATGTCGTCCTCAGCGTGTGCAGCTCGGGATGCCGGCGCAGGGACGCCAGGCCCTTGGAGGTCTGGGACTTGACCGTGCCGACGGTCACCTGGAGCATCTCGGCGACCTCGCGCTCGCTCAGGTCGTGGGCGAAGCGCAGGACGATGACGGCGCGCTGCCTCGGCGGGAGAGTCGCGACGACGCGGGCGAGGTCGAGCGCGGTGTCGACGTCCGGGGACGGGGCCTGCTCCGTCGCGCCGGCCTCCTCGGTCGGTCGTTCGCCCCACCAGCGGCGGCGGCGCGAGGAGATGAAGGTCCGCAGGATCGTCGTCCGCGTGTAGGCCTCGGGGTCCTCGATCCGGTCCCAGGCCCGCCACACCTTGATCAGCGCCGTCTGCACGAGGTCCTCCGCCTCCATCTGGTCCAGGCACAGGAGGTACGCCGTCCGATGGAGCGCACGGCTCCGCGCCGACACGAAGTCGGCGAAGCCTGCTGGTTCGGCGACCTCCCACACACCCGCCATGACGCCCCGTCCCCCCTCCCCGGTTGCCTCGAGCGTCAGACCGGTCGTGGTCCGAAGGCGGTCATGGGCGGCGGTCCCTTGATGCCGGCGACGTCGAGGGAGTTCTTGATCCGCTCACGGAGCTCGCGCTGGACCCCGACGTTCGCCCCGGGGAGGCACCGCGCGGTCGTCCGGATCGTCACGGTCGTCGCCGTCATCGACTCCACACCGACGACCGTCGGCTCCTCGAGGAGGTCCGCGTCCCACGCCGGGTCGGCGCCCATGGCCGCCGCGGCGCCGCGCGCGGCGTCGATCGCGACGTCGAGCGGTGCGTCGTAGGCGACGGGGATGTCGACGATCGCGGTGGACCAGCCCTGCGAGCGGTTGCCGATCCGCACGATCTCACCGTTGCGGACGTACCAGGCGACGCCGTCGGCGTCGCGGATCCGGGTCACCCGCAGGGTCACGTCCTCGACCGTGCCGATGGCCTCACCCGTGTCGATGACGTCGCCGACGCCGTACTGGTCCTCGAGGATCATGAAGACCCCGGAGAGGAAGTCCTTGACGAGGCTCTGCGCGCCGAAGCCGAGCGCGACGCCCCCGACGCCGGCCGAGGCGAGCAGGGGCCCGAGCGGAATGCCGACGAGCGCCATGACGGTCAGCGTCGCGACGGCGATGATCACGGCGCTGACGACGCTGCGGAGCAGCGAGGCCATCGTCGTGACGCGCGCGCGGTGCCGCTCGTGGGACAGGCCGGTCGCCTCCCCGAGGATCCGGCCGGCTCGGCCGGTCCCGGTCACGGCGCGGGTGACCGACGTCGACGTGGACGCGGCGAGGTAGCGGTTGATCGCCCGGTGGAGGAGCCAGCGCGCGAGCCAGGCGGCGAGGACGGTCGCGAGGATCCGCAGCCCGTCACCGAGCACCCAGCCCGTCACCGCGTCCCACGTGAGGACGAGCGACTGCACCCTCAGCCCCTCGCGTCCGCAGCCTGGGCGGCGACGGCGCGAGCGGTCGAGTCGCGGTTCTCGGCGACGAGCCTGCGGAGGCCGGCGGGCGCGTCGGGGTGCGCGTCGAGCCACCCGTCCGTCGCGTCGACGAGCGCCTGGTCGGCGAGGACACGCGGGTAGAACCAGAGGACGACGGCCTCGCCGATCGCGTGGGTCCGGGCTGCCCACGTCGACTCGATGGTGTCGAGATAGCGCTCGAGGTAGGGGTCGAGCAGGTCGCGCGAGGACCGGCCGAAGCCGATGCCGATGGCCTCGACGACGGAGTTCGGCACGCCGTCGGTCTCGACGGCGGCGGCCCACGCCTCGGCCTTCGCCTCGGCGGTCGGCCGGGTCGCGCGGGCCCGGGCGGCGCGCTCGCGTCCGGTCGCCGTGTTGTCGCGACCGAGCTCGGCGTCGACCTCCTCGGCGTCGGCGCTGCCCGTCGCGGCCAGGGCCGTGAGCAGCGTCCAGCGCATCTCGGTGTCGACCGCCAGACCGGGCAGGGTGGCGCCTCCCTCGAGGAGGTCGCGGATCCAGGTCGTGTCGTCCTGCGGCGTGAGCAGGGCGGCGAATGCCGTGACGAGCTGGAGCTGGGCGTCGCTGCCGCCGGGCGCGTCGGCGGCGAGGCGGCGCAGGTCGGCGAGCGCGGTCGCCCGCAGCTCGTCGCGGTGCTCGGGAGCGGCATACGTGGTGACCGCGGTCTGGAGCTCGTGGAGGAGGTTCTTGAGGAGCGTCGAGTCGGTCTCGCCGGGCAGGGACGAGAGCACGAGCCGGGCGAAGTCGCGGGCCCGCATCTCGCCGTCGCGGGTCATGTCCCAGGCGGCGCCGAGGACGATCGAGCGGGGCAGCGAGTCGGCGAATCCGCGCGGGTGGGCGAGGACGGTCGCGAGCGACCGCTCGTCGAGGCGGATCTTGGCGTAGGCCAGGTCCTCGTCGTTGACGAGGAGCAGGTCCGGCTGCGGTCGGCCGACGAGCTGCGGCAGGTCGGTCCGCTCGCCGTCGACGTCGAGCTCGACCCGGTCGGTGCGGACGAGCCCGCCGTCACGGACGTCGTAGAGGCCGACGGCGAGCCGGTGCGGGCGCAGGGTCGGGTAGCCCTCGGCATGGGACTGCTCGATGGCGGCGGAGGTGATCCGGCCCTCGGCGTCGACGTCGAGGACGGGGCGGAGGGTGTTGACGCCGCTCGTCTCGAGCCACAGCCGCGACCAGCCGGACAGGTCGCGGCCGGAGGCGATCTCGAGCTCGCGGAGCAGGTCCTCGAGGGTCGTGTTGCCCCACGCGTGCTTGCGGAAGTAGGAGCGCAGGCCCTCGACGAAGGGCTCACGGCCGACGTAGGCGACGAGCTGCTTGAGGACCGATCCGCCCTTGGCGTAGGTGATGCCGTCGAAGTTGACCTCGACGTCCTCGAGGTCGCGGATCGGGGCGACGACCGGGTGCGTCGTCGAGAGCTGGTCCTGGTTGTAGGCCCACGTCTTCTCGTTGCTGTGGAAGGTCGTCCACGCCGACGTCCACTGGGTCGCCTCGGCCTGGCAGACGGTCGAGGCCCACTCGGCGAAGGACTCGTTGAGCCACAGGTCGTCCCACCACCTCATCGTCACGAGGTTGCCGAACCACATGTGCGCGAGCTCGTGGAGGATCGTCAGCGCGCGGCGCTCGACGATCGAGTCGGTGACCTTGGCGCGGAAGACGTAGATCTCGTTGATGGTGACGCAGGCGGCATTCTCCATCGCGCCCATGTTGTACTCCGGCGTGAACAGCTGGTCGTACTTGCTGAACGGGAACTCGCTGTCGAACTCCTCCTCGAACCACGCGAAGCCCCGCTTCGTCAGGTCGAAGAGCTCCTCGTGGTCGAGGTGCTCGCGCAGGCTCCGGCGGCAGAAGATGCCGAGGGCGATCTCGCCCTTGCGGGTGGTCACCGAGTCGCGGACGACGTCGTAGGGCCCGGCGACGAGCGCCGTGACGTAGCTGGAGATCCGCTCGGTCGGGGCGAAGGCCCACGTCGCGCGGCCCGCGCCGGCCGGTGTCGGCTCGGGCGTCGGGGAGACGGAGACGACCTGCCAGTGCTCGGGGGCGGTCACCGTGAAGGCGAAGGTCGACTTGAGGTCGGGCTGCTCGAAGACGGCGAACATCCGGCGGCTCTCCGGCACCTCGAACTGCGTGTAGAGGTAGACCTCGTCGTCGACCGGGTCGACGAAGCGGTGCAGCCCCTCGCCGGTGTTCATGTAGACGGCGGTCCCGTCGACCTCGAGGACGTTGTCGCTCACGAGCGCCGGAAGCGCGATGCGGACGCCGTCGAAGTGCGTCGCCGGGTCGAGCGCGGCGCCGTTGAGCACGAGCCGCTCGACGGAGCGGGCGACGAAGTCGACGAAGGTCGGACCGGTGTCCGTCGCCGAGAACTCGATGCGGGTCTGGCTGCGGAAGGTCTCGGGCGAGGACGTCAGGTCGAGGGCGACGGCATACGAACGCACGTCGACGAGCCGCGCACGCTCCTCGGCCTCGGCTCGGGTCAGGTTCTTTCCGGGCACGGTGGCGGGCTCCTTGTGGGATCGGCCATGGGCAGGGGGTGGCCACATCCTCCCACGCGTCGGAGGACCCGGAGGACCCGGCGGACACGGATGGTTGACTGTGGACATGAGCGACACGACCGCTGCGAGCACGGCCGACAAGAGCACCGTCGAGTTCTTCTTCGACCCCGTCTGCCCGTGGGCCTGGATGACCTCGCGCTGGATGATGGAGGTCGAGCAGATCCGCCCGGTCGAGGTCACCTGGTCGGTCATGAGCCTGTCGGTCCTCAACGAGGGCCGCGACCTCCCGGAGGGCTACCGCGAGATGATGGACAACAGCTGGGGACCGGTCCGCACCGTCATCGCCGCCGCCAAGGAGCACGGCCAGGAGGTCGTCAAGCCGCTCTACGACGCCATGGGGACGCGGATCCACCTGGGTCGGCAGGAGGACCTGTCCGTCGTCATCTCCGAGTCCCTCGCCGAGGTCGGCCTGCCCGCCGACCTGGCCCGCTACGCCGACGTCGACGACGTGGACGACCTGCTGCGCGCGAGCCACCAGCGAGCCATCCAGCTCGTCGGCGACGACGTCGGCACGCCGGTCGTCTCGGTCAACGACGTCGCATTCTTCGGTCCGGTCGTCACCCCGACCCCGCGGGGCGAGGCCGCGGGCCGGCTCTGGGACGGGTGCGTCCTCGTCGCGGGGACCCCGGGGTTCTACGAGATCAAGCGGAGCCGCACCGTCGGCCCGATCCTGGACTGAGGAGACGGACGTGCGCATTCACATCGGTGGCGACCACGCGGCGTGGGACATGCACCAGGACCTCATCCCCTTCCTCGAGGGGGAGGGGCACGAGGTGACCAACCACGGACCCTTCGGCTACGACCCCGAGGACGACTACCCCGTCTTCGTCCTGCGCGCCGCGGAGGCGGTGGCCGCGGACCCCGAGTCCCTCGGCATCGTCCTCGGCGGCTCCGGCAACGGCGAGCAGATGGCGGCCAACAAGGTCCGTGACATCCGGGCCGCGCTGTGCTTCACCGTCGAGCTCGCGCAGCTCGCTCGCGAGCACAACGACGCCCGGGTCATCTCGCTCGGGGGCCGCCAGAACACCCTGGCGGAGGCGCGGGCCATCGTCACCACCTTCCTCTCGACACCCTTCTCCGGGGTGGAGCGGCACCAGCGGCGCATCGACCTCGTGACCGCCTACGAGGCGACGGGCGAGCTGCCCGCACTGCCCGCCTGACGGCATTCCACCCGTCGGGGTGAGCCGCCGGCCGATGGGGTCGCTGACCTGCGCAAACATCTTCGGTTGACATGCGCGAACGACGCGTTTGGGTTAGCGTGACAGCGCTCCACCCCGGTCTCGTGGAACGTTCAACTTCCCCCACCCACGACAGGCGACCCCAGTGACGCTCCAGACGGAGTTGCTCGCGCGAAGACGCGCGGCGACCCGCCTCCGCCGGGCCTACCGCGCCCGGCGCGGCAAGGTGGGCGACGACGCCCCCTCCCTGGTCGCCGCCCTCCTCGTCCTCATGGCGGCGATCGTCGTCCTCGGGCTCCAGGTCACGAGCGTGACCGTGCCACCGTCGGTCTTCGCGCCGATCGTCGTCGTCGCCGGCCTCTTCCTTCGCCCCGCGCGGGCCGCCGTCGTGTTCGCGGGAGCGCTCGTCTCGATGACCCTGCTCTTCTGGCTGCGCTCGACGGCCGCCCCCCTGACGATCGCCGCGGCGCTGGGATCGCACCTCGTCGTCATGGCCGTCATGTGGTGGGTGTCGCTGTCCCGCAGCCGGCTCGGCCTGACCGGGGTCCGCGGGGAGGAGATGCTCGTCGACCTCCGCTCGCGGCTGCGCAAGAGCGGCGAGCTGCCGACGCTGCCGGACGGGTGGCACTGCGAAGCGACGATCCGCAACGCGCACGGGGACGGGTTCGCCGGGGACTTCGTCCTCGCGACCCGCTCGGGCGACCGGTTCGAGCTCGTCCTCGTCGACGTGTCCGGCAAGGGCGAACAGGCCGGGGGCAGGTCCCTCCAGCTGTCCGGAGCCTTCGGTGGCCTGCTCGGGTCGATCCCGTGCGAGGAGTTCCTCCCGGCAGCCAACGCCTACCTGCTCCGCCAGGAGTGGCCCGAGGGATTCGCCACCTGCATCCACGTCGCCCTCGACCTCGTCGACGGGACCTACACGATCGGCCGGGCCGGGCACCCGCCGGCTGCCGTCCACGACGGCGGGACCGGCCGCTGGAGCGTCGACTACGGACCGGCCGGGCCGGTCCTGGGCATCGTCGCCGGCGCGGCCTTCCCGAGGACGACCGGCGTCCTGGACCGGGGCGACTCGATCCTCGTCTACAGCGACGGCGTCGTCGAGGGGCGCGGTCGGGACCTCGACTCCGGGATCGACCGGATGCTCGGCATCGCCGACCGCGAGATGCTCGCCAACGCCCGGCTCACCGAGGCGCTCTGCCTGGCCGCGCCGGCCGGCGAGCTCGACGACCGAGCCGCGGTCCTCGTCGCCCGTCGGTGACCCCCGGGGAGGGGTCGCGACCGGGCGCCGAGGTGCCGGACTGGGTGCGGTCCTACTCCGCGCGCCGGGGTCGCAACTCGGCCCTCACCGCCGAACGGCTGGCGACGCACCTGCCCGCCCGCGGCATTCCCGACGGCCCGCTCGACCCCGTGGCCGTCTTCGGCCGGGTCGCCCCGCTCGTCCTCGAGGTCGGCTCGGGCCACGGGGCGGCCGCGATCGCCTACGCGCTCACCCACCCCGGCCACGACGTCCTCGCCGTCGAGGTCCACACGCCGGGTGTCGCGCGCATGCTCGCCGCCGCCCACGACGCCGGAGCACCCAACCTGCGCGCGCACCGGGGCGACGCGGTCCTGCTCCTCACCGAGGCTGTCGCGCCGGGGTCCCTGCACTCGGTCCACCTCTTCTTCCCCGACCCGTGGCCCAAGGCGAGGCACGCCAAGCGGCGCTTCGTCACACCGCACACGCTCGACCTCGTCGCCGACCGCCTGCGACCGGAGGGCGACCTGCTCATCGCGACCGACCAGGACTTCTACGCCGAGCACGCGCTCGAGCAGCTCGCGGCGCACGGCGGCTGGGACGTCGTCGTCGGCGAGCGTCCGACATGGCGGCCGACCGACGGCTACGAGGACAAGGGCCTGGCCGCCGGGCGCGCCATCACCGACCTCCGCGCGCGGAGCCGGCGCCGCGCGCGGCCGGGCGAGTCGGGGTAGCCGGATTTGAACCGGCGGCCTTCCGCTCCCAAAGCGGACGCGCTACCAACCTGCGCCATACCCCGTCCCGAGGCGATTTCCGCCCGTCGAGACCGGGCATTAGGCTAGCCCGTGCTCACCGGGCCCCATCCCCCGGGGCGCGCGGGCGTAGCTCAATGGTAGAGCCCCAGTCTTCCAAACTGGCTACGCGAGTTCGATTCTCGTCGCCCGCTCCAGCCTTCGCCCGAGCAACCAACCGATGCAGATTGTGGAGTCCCATCCCGTGAAGAGCGCCGTCGAGAACCTCAACCCGACCCGGGTCAAGCTGACCGTCGAGGTCCCTTTCGAGGAGCTCAAGCCCAGCCTCGACGCCGCCTACCGGACGATCGGAGCGCAGGTCCAGATCCCGGGCTTCCGCAAGGGCAAGGTCCCGGCGCGCATCATCGACCAGCGGGTCGGCCGCGGCGCCGTCCTCCAGGAGGCCGTCAACGAGGCGCTCCCGCAGTTCTACGGCCAGGCGGCCCAGGACAACGCGCTCAAGGTCATCGGCCAGCCCGAGGTCGACGTGACGCAGGTCCCCGTCGAGGACGGCCAGGAGCTGACCTTCACCGTCGAGGTCGACGTCGTCCCGACGATCGAGCTCCCCGACCTGTCCGACCTGACCGTCGTCGTCGACGAGGCGCAGGTGGAGGACAGCGACGTCGACGAGCAGCTCGAGGACCTCCGCCTCCGCTTCGCGACGCTCAAGGGCGTCGACCGCGCCGTCGAGACCGGCGACTTCGTCTCCGTCGACCTCTCCGCCAAGATCGGCGAGGAGGAGATCGACTCCGTGACCGGCGTCTCCTACGAGGTCGGCAGCGGCAACATGCTCCCCGGCATGGACGAGGCCCTCGTCGGCATGACCGCCGGCGAGACGAGGGAGTTCACCGCGGCGCTCGCCGGCGGCGACCACGAGGGCGAGGACGCGGACTGCAGCGTGACCGTCCAGTCGGTCAAGGAGCGCGAGCTCCCTGCGCTCGACGACGACTTCGCCCAGCTCGCCTCCGAGTTCGACACCCTCGAGGAGCTCCGGGCCGACGCCCACACCAAGGCCGGCCTGCGCAAGCGCGTCGAGCAGGGCTCCCAGGCGAGCCAGCGGATCATGGACGTCCTCACCGAGAAGCTCGGCGAGGTGCCCGTCCCGCAGTCCGCCGTCGAGTCCGAGGTCCACCACCACCTCGAGGGCGAGGGGCGCCTCGAGGACGACGAGCACCGCGCCGAGGTCACCGAGGACACCGTCAACCGCTTCCGGAGCCAGTTCATCCTCGACGCCATCGTCGAGCAGGAGCAGGTCCAGGTCGAGCAGGCCGACATCATCGACTACCTCGTGTCGATGAGCCAGCAGTACGGCATGGACCCCAACACCTTCGCCCAGTCGATCGACGAGCAGGGCAGCATGCCCGCCGTCGTCGCCGACGTCGCTCGCCGCAAGGCCCTCACGGCCCTCCTCGAGCGCGCGACGGTCACCGACACCGCCGGCAACACGATCGACCTGACCGAGGTCCTCCCCGGGGCCGAGGACGAGGACGACGCGGACGACGCCGAGGGCGTCGAGACCGAGGCCGTCGAGGTCGAGGCCACCGACGCGCCCGCCAAGGAGCAGTGACCGGGCCCCCAGCAGCAGTCGAAAGCGCACAGACCTCCGTGGCCGCATCGTCGGGCACGGAGGTTTGTGCACTCTCGACGAGTGACCGGTCCGGGAGCGATCGACCCGACGACCGACCCCGGTCGACCACGGTCGACACGATCCGACGAGAAGCCGAGGAATGCCATGGCCCGCCCCACCCTCGACCGCGCCCACCGCGCGGTGCTCGGTGTCTTCGCCCTCGCCGGCCTCGTCTTCGCCGCCTGGGCCTCTCGCATCGCGGACGCGAAGGTCGCTCTCGACCTCGGGGCGGGCGAGCTCGGGACGACCCTGCTGTTCCTCTCCGTCGGTTCTCTCATCGCCCTGCCGTCGGCCGGGCGGGTCATCGACCGCTTCGGCGTCGTCCCGACGATCCGGATCGGCACGCTCGTCGCCGCCGTCGGTCTCCTCGGGGTCGGTCTCGGCGTCGCCGCGGGGGAGCGGTGGTTCCTCGCGCCCGCCCTCGTCCTCATCGGCGTCGGGGTCAGCGTCTGGGACGTCGCGATGAACCTCGAGGGCACCGTCGTCGAGCGCCACCTGGGCCGCACGGTCATGCCGCACTACCACGCGGCATTCTCCGCGGCGACGGTCGTCGGGGCCCTCATCGGCTCCGCGGCGTCGTGGGCGCGGGTGCCGCTCTGGCTGCACCTGGGCCTCGTCGGGCTCTTCGCCATCCTCGCCGGCACTCGCCTCCTCGCGGCCTTTCTCCCCGAGGAGGACGTCGAGGACGCGTCCGCCGACGCGCACCGCCCGGACGACCGGTCGCCGTGGCTCGAGCGCCGGACGCTCGTCATCGGCTGCGTCATGCTCGCCGCCGCCTTCGCCGAGGGCGTCGCCAACGACTGGCTCTCGGTCGCCTTCGTCGAGGGGCACGGGCTCGAGCCGTGGGCCGGGATCCTCGCGCTCGCGACGTTCCTCGCCTTCATGACGGTCGGCCGCGTCCTCGGGACGGGGCTGCTCGACCGCCACGGCCGGGTGCCCGTCCTCCTCGTCCTCTTCGTCCTCGCCGCGATCGGCGCGGCCCTCGTCGTCTTCGGTCCGGTCTGGGCCGCGTTCGTCGGCGCGGCCGTCTGGGGCGTCGGCGCCTCGCTCGGCTTCCCCGTCGGCATGAGCGCGTCCGCGGACGACCCGCGCCGGGCGAGCGCGCGGATGGCGACGGTCGCGACGATGGGCTACGCCGCCTTCATCGCGGGGCCGCCGCTGCTCGGCTACCTCGGCGACCAGTTCGGGGTCCTGCAGTCGCTCCTCGTCGTCGGAGCGATGTCGGTGCTCGCGCTCGCCGCCGTCCCCGCGGTGCGCGAGCAGCGCGCCTGAACTTTCCGGGCGACACTCCGCCGCTGAGTTGGGGGTGCCGGGTCGCTCGCCTAGGGTGACCCGTGCACAGAGGGAGCACGCGTCGCGCGATGCAAAGGTGGAGACAAGTGAGATCAAGGGTTCTTTCGATCCTCGGCGTCCTGGTGGTCGTCGTCGCCGGGCTCGCGGTGAGCGCTCCGGCGGCGAATGCCGCACCGGTCCGCGGGCAGGACTCGGGGCTGTACTTCCCGATCACCCCGGTCCGCGCCTGGGACTCCCGGGTCAACGGCACCAAGGCGCCGCTGGCGGCCCAGCAGTCCTACCGTCTGCCGGTCACCGGCCGGCTGGGCGTGCCCGCCGGGGGCGTGGCCGCGGTGACGATCAACCTGACGGCGGTCGCTCCGACGGAGGCCGGCTGGCTCACCGTCTACCCGAGCGGGTCGACGCTCCCGGGTGCGTCGAGCATCAACTTCAAGCCCGGCGAGACGCGCGCCAACACGATCACCGTGCGGATCCCCGGCGACGGGGGCATCCGGATCTACAACCGGAGCGGCGCCACGCACTTCCTCGTCGACGTCACCGGCTTCTATGCCAGGGACAACACGATCGCGAGCACCTACGGCACCGGGGGCGGCGTCCTGCCCGTCGCGGCCCGGCTCGTCGACAGCCGCACCGCCGGGACCCCGCTGGCGGCCGGCCAGACCCGCCGGATCTACTACCACCCGCGCAGCACGACCGCACCGACGGAGCGCGGCCTCTACCTCAACGTCACGATCCCCAGCCCGACGCGGGCCGGCTATGCGCGGGTCTGGAACGGTCTGGGCAACCCGTCGATCTCGACGCTCAACTGGAAGGCCGGGGAGTTCGCGCCCGCGAACACGACGGCGATCGGCACCTACAACGCCGCCGACAACAGCGTCAGCTTCGCGATCACGAACCGGTCGGCCGCGCCCATCCACTACGTCATCGACGTCCTCGCGTCCTACGACATGTCGATCTGGGACACGAAGTACGTCCCCTACGGCCCGACGCGCGTGCTCGACACGCGGACGGGGATCGGGGTGACCGCGGGGAAGCTGGGTCCGGCCGTCAACAAGACCGTCAACCTCCCGGCCGCGCTCAAGGGCGCGAGCACGTACGGCATCGTCGGCAACGCGGTGCTGCTCAACGCGACCGAGCTGTCCTTCATCCGGGTCTGGGACAACGACGCCCCGGCGCCGAACATCTCCACGGTCAGCGGCAACCGGACCGACGTCCTCGCCAACGGCGTCCTGACGGGGACCAACTACGCGACCCACAACATCGGGGTGCAGAACTACCGCGGCTACGTCGACGCGATCCTCGACGTCAGCGGCTACTTCGCCTTCGAGCCCGGCACGGCCGCCCCGGCGCGTTCCGCGCTCCTGCGGAAGTCGCAGGAGGCCCGCGCGAGCGTCGCTGCGGCGGCCGCGACACAGGGCGGCTGACCCGCATTCGCCCCGCCTCCCGAGGGGCCGGACGCCGACGCGACCGGCCCCTTCGGCGTCCTTGCGCTCAGGGCGAACACGGCTCGGGGCGGGAAAGAACTCGGGAGTGGATTCGTTAGGGTCACGTGACAGCAAGGGTGCCGGGAGGCGCCTCCTCAGACGAACCACAGGAGATGACGTGAGCGAGCGCGAGCCCAACGTCGCCGCCGGTCCGGGTCAGCCCGGACTCGACGACCACATCTACAACCGACTCCTCAAGGAGCGGATCATCTTCCTCGGCTCCGACGTCCGCGACGACAACGCGAATGCCATCTGCGCCCAGATGCTGCTCCTCGCCGCCGAGGACCCGGAGAAGGACATCTGGCTCTACATCAACAGCCCGGGTGGCTCGGTGACCGCTGGGATGGCGATCTTCGACACCATGCAGTGGGTGCCCAACGACGTCGCGACCGTCGCGATGGGGATGGCCGCCTCGATGGGGCAGTTCCTCCTCTCGGCCGGCACGGCGGGCAAGCGCTACGCGACCCCGCACGCGCGGATCCTCATGCACCAGCCGCTGGGCGGCATCGGGGGCACGGCGACCGACGTCAAGATCCAGGCCGAGCTCCTGCTCGCGATGAAGAAGCAGATGGCCGAGCTCATCGCCGAGCACACCGGGCAGACCATCGAGAAGATCACCGAGGACTCCGACCGGGACCGCTGGTTCACCGCGCAGCAGGCCCTCGAGTACGGCTTCGTCGACCACGTCATCCAGCGGGCCGCCGACGCCGGCGACCGCAAGGACAACCCGGTCACGGACCACTGAGACCCGGCGAGAGACAAGGACTACCCCATGGAATTCACCGCCCCGTCCGCCCGCCTCCACGTGCCGGCGCCGACGAGCCGCTACATCCTGCCGCAGTTCGAGGAGCGCACCTCCTACGGCATGAAGCGGCTCGATCCCTACACCAAGCTCTTCGAGGACCGCATCATCTTCCTCGGCGTGCAGGTCGACGACGCGTCCGCCGACGACGTCATCGCCCAGCTCATCGTGCTCGAGTCCCAGGACCCGGATCGCGACATCCTCATGTACATCAACAGCCCCGGCGGCTCGTTCACGGCGATGACGGCGATCTACGACACGATGCAGTACATCCGTCCCGACGTGCAGACCTTCGTCATCGGCCAGGCCGCCTCCGCCGCGGCCGTCCTCCTCGGCGCGGGGGCCCAGGGCAAGCGCTACGCCCTGCCCAACAGCCGGATCCTCATCCACCAGCCGGCGGTCGAGTCCGGTGGGGGACAGGCGTCCGACGTCGAGATCCAGGCCAACGAGATCTTCCGCATGCGGACCTGGCTCGAGGAGACGCTCGCCTACCACTCCGGGCGCAGCGCGGACCAGGTCAAGCTCGACATCGAGCGCGACAAGATCCTCTCCGCCGCGCAGGCCAAGGAGTACGGCCTCATCGACGAGGTGCTCGCCTCCCGCAAGGCGTCGCTCGAGTCCTGAGGCGCCACGCGACCGAATGCCGTCCGCCGTCCGGCGGGCGGCATTCGCCACGTCCGGGCAGGTGAGCGCGGTGTTCCGCTCCCAGCGAACAAACGCGACGACAGGCCGACACCGCCGGTTCAATGAGGGCAGCGGCCCGCCCGCGCGGGTAGCGTCGGGCCGGTGGGACGAGAGCCGTCTCGCGCTGGAAGGACAGGTGCTCGTGGCACGCATGGGTGAGAGCGGTGACCTGCTCAAGTGCAACTTCTGCGGCAAGTCCCAGAAGCAGGTCAAGAAGCTCATCGCGGGCCCGACCGTCTACATCTGCGACGAGTGCATCGACCTGTGCAACGAGATCATCGAGGAGGAGCTCGCCGAGTCCTCCGACCTCGAGCTCGACCACCTGCCCAAGCCCCGCGAGATCTACGACTTCCTCGGCGAGTACGTCATCGGCCAGGACAAGGCCAAGCGAGCCCTGTCGGTCGCCGTCTACAACCACTACAAGAGGATCCAGGCCGGGTCGGCGGCGGGCCGCAAGGACGCCGACCACGTCGACATCTCCAAGTCCAACATCCTGCTCATCGGGCCGACCGGCTCCGGCAAGACCTACCTCGCGCAGACGCTCGCCAAGATGCTCAACGTCCCCTTCGCCGTCGCCGACGCGACGGCGCTCACCGAGGCCGGCTATGTCGGCGAGGACGTCGAGAACATCCTGCTCAAGCTCATCCAGGCGGCCGACTACGACGTCAAGAAGGCCGAGACGGGGATCATCTACATCGACGAGATCGACAAGATCGCTCGCAAGAGCGAGAACCCGTCGATCACGCGCGACGTCTCCGGCGAGGGCGTCCAGCAGGCCCTGCTCAAGATCCTCGAGGGGACGACGGCGTCGGTGCCGCCCCAGGGCGGGCGCAAGCACCCGCACCAGGAGTTCATCCAGATCGACACGACCAACGTCCTGTTCATCGTCGGCGGCGCGTTCGCCGGCCTCGACCGGATCGTCGAGTCCCGGACCGGCAAGAAGGGCCTCGGCTTCGGCGCCGCGCTCCACACGCCCAAGGACGCGGACTCGATGCTCGCCGAGGCGGTCCCCGAGGACCTGCTCAAGTTCGGCCTGATCCCCGAGTTCATCGGCCGGCTGCCGGTCTTCACCGCGCTCGAGGGGCTCGACGAGGAGACGATGGTCCGGATCCTCACCGAGCCCAAGAACGCCCTCGTCCGCCAGTACGCCAAGCTCTTCGAGCTCGACGGTGTCGAGCTCGAGTTCGAGAGCGACGCGCTCACGGCGATCGCGGCCAAGGCCAACGAGCGCGGGACCGGCGCCCGCGGGTTGCGCGCGATCATGGAGGAGGTCCTCATGCCCGTCATGTTCGACGTCCCGAGCGAGGAGGACATCACCCGGGTCGTCGTCAACCGTGAGGTCGTCCTGTCCAACGTCCTGCCGACGATCGTCCGTCGCGCGGACGAGGAGACGGCCAAGCGTTCCAAGCGCTCCGCCTGAGCGACGAGGCGAGCCGATGCTGCCCTACCGGCTCGGCGCCGGGGACCTGGGGCCGGTCCAGCAGAGTCCGGTCACCTGCGGGTCGGCCTGCCTGACCGTCGCGCGCATGCTCGTCGACCCGCTCTTCGCGCAATGGGTCCAGACGGGTGCGCCGCAGCTGCCGGGGTCGCCGTCCGGGGCGACGACGGGCGAACGCTTCGCGGCCTACGAGCGGGTCGTCATGTCCCGGACCAATGCCTTGTCCTGGCGGTCCGGCCGGCTCACCCCACCGTGGCCGCACGCGCTCGGGACGCCGCCGTGGGGGGCGCGCACCGAGCTCGAGCTCGGTGCCTCCCGGCTCGGGACCCGCTACACCGTCGAGGTGCTCCGCCCCGACCGGTCGGACACGCTCCGGGCCGGCTACGACCGGCTCGTCGAGGTCGTCGCCGAGGGCGAGCCGGGACTGCTCTACATCGGCAACGCCCTGCTCCCGCGCCACGTCGTGCTCATCCTCCCGGGCAACGGCGACCGGGTCGTCGACGTCTACGACCCGGCGACCGGACAGGTCCGGGTCCTGCGCCGTGACGAGGTCGTCGACCGGCGCCTCGGGATCGCCGGCTGGGACGTGCCGTGGATGACCGTCCAGCCGACGGGGGAGCGGCGGGCCAGGGCGCGCGCGGTCGCGCCGGACGTCGCGCCCAACCCCGCCTGACCCCGTCCTTGACGTCGAGAGGTCACAACCCGCCGAGCAGGCGAGCGCGCCCCGGCGACAGGTCACGACCCGCCGCGGGACGCGGCGGGTCGTGACCTCTCGAAGAGGGCAGCGCTCAGCTCTGCGGCTGGACCGGCTTGGCGACGGCGACGAGCTCGGTGTCCCGGACCTCGACCGCCTCGCCCTGAGCCCAGGTGGTCTCCCCGGTCACCTTGCCGGCCGCCCGCAGGTCCGCCTCGGCGGCGCGAATGCGGGACGCGTCCTCCGGCGAGGCCGCAAGGGTCATCGCGGCGACCTCGGCGCGCATGCCGAGCTTGGCGTCGGACTTCGCCTTGCGGATGCCGGCGAGGGCTGCCGCGACCGCGGGCAGGAGGGCGGGGTCCGCGTCGGCGGACGGACGGACCTCCGCGACGGTCGGCCAGGTCGCGAGGTGCACCGAGCCCTCGTGGAACCACGACCAGACTTCCTCGGTCGCGAACGACAGCACCGGCGCGAGGAGCCGGAGCAGGACGTCGAGCGCGAGCCGCAGCGAGGCGTGCGCCGAGGCGGCGGGACCCTCGCCCTGACCGCCGTAGGCCCGGTCCTTGACGAGCTCGAGGTAGTCGTCGCAGAACGCCCAGAAGAACGTCTCGGTCACCTCGAGGGCGCGGGCATAGTCCATCCGCTCGTACGCATTCGTCGCCTGCTCGACGACCCGGGCGAGCCCGGCGAGCATGGAGGCGTCGATCGGCTCGGTCACCGCCTCGAGACCGCCGCCCTCGGCGGTCATCGAGAGCGCGAACTTCGAGGCGTTGAGCAGCTTGATCGCCAGACGTCGGCCGACCTTCATCTGCGCCGGGTCGAATGCCGTGTCGGTGCCCGGGCGGGCGGCGGCGGCCCAGTAGCGGACCCCGTCGGTGCCGTGCTCGGCGAGCAGGTCGATGGGCGTCGTCGCGTTGCCCTTGGACTTGCCCATCTTCTTGCGGTCGGGATCGAGGATCCAGCCGTTGACCGTCGCACTGGTCCACGGCAGCGAGTCGTGCTCGTAGTGCGCCCGGACGACGGTCGCGAAGAGCCAGGTCCGGATGATGTCGTGACCCTGCGGCCGCTGGTCGAACGGGAACAGCTTGGCGAAGAGGCGCTCGTCGTAGCCGGCGTCGCCGCGCCAGCCCGCCGCGATCTGCGGGGACAGCGAGCTCGTCGCCCAGGTGTCCATGATGTCCGGGTCGCCGACGAAGCCGCCGGGGACGCCGCGCTGGTCCTCGGTGAAGCCGGGCGCCGGCTCGGATGCGGGGTCGACCGGCAGCTGGTCCTCGGCCGGGACGATGACGCGGGCGTGGTCGACCTCGCCGTCCTCACCGACGCCGTACCAGACGGGGATCGGCACGCCGAAGAAGCGCTGCCGGCTGATCAGCCAGTCGCCGTGGAGGCCGCCGACCCAGCTCTCGTAGCGTCCCCGCATGAAGGGCGGGTGGAAGTCGAGCTTCTGGCCGCGGTGGATCAGCTCCTCCTGGAGGTCGGCGTTGCGACCGCCGTTGCGGATGTACCACTGTCGCGAGGTGACGATCTCGAGCGGCCGGTCGCCCTTCTCGTAGAAGTTCGCCTTGCGCTGGGTCGCCGTCGGCTCGCCGTCGAGGTCGCCGCTCTCGCGGAGGGCCGCGACGACGACCTCGCGCGCCGAGTGCACGGTCCTGCCCTGAAGCTGCTCGAAGAGGTCGCGGCCCGCGGCGTCGGTCACCCACTCGGGCAGGTCCCCGGTGATCCGTCCGGCGCGGGTGATGATCGACCGGGTCGGCAGGTCGAGCTCGCGCCACCACAGGACGTCGGTCAGGTCGCCGAAGGTGCAGCACATCGCGATGCCCGCGCCCTTGTCCATCTCGGCCAGGGGGTGGGCGAGGACGGGCAGCTCGACGCCGAAGAGGGGGCTGGTCACGGTCGAGCCGAAGAGGCCCTGGTAGCGCTCGTCGTCGGGGTGGGCGATGAGGGCCACGCAGGCCGGGAGCAGCTCGGGCCGCGTCGTCTCGATGAAGACCTTGTCGCCACCGGGGGCGCGGAAGGACACCCGGTGGTAGGCGCCGGGGTAGTCCCGCGCCTCGAGCTCGGCCTGGGCGACCGCGGTCTGGAAGGTCACGTCCCAGAGGCCGGGCGCCTCGGACTGGTAGGCCTCGTCGCGGGCCAGGTTGCGCAGGAAGGCCTGCTGCGCGGTCGCGCGCGAGTGCTCGTCGATCGTCCGGTACTGGACGTTCCAGTCGAGCGACAGCCCGAGGTGGCGGAAGGTGTCCTCGAACGTCTTCTCGTCCTCGACGGTCAGGGTCTCGCACAGCTCGATGAAGTTGGACCGGCTGACCGGCACCTGGTCGGCCGCGCGGGTCGACTTCCCGTCGCCCCCCTGCTGCGGCGGGACGAATGCGGGGTCGTGCTTGAGCGTCGCGTCGCCGCGGACGCCGTAGTAGTTCTGGACCCGTCGCTCGGTCGGGAGGCCGTTGTCGTCCCAGCCGATCGGGTAGAAGACGTGCAGTCCCCGCATGCGCTTGTAGCGGGCGATGCAGTCGGCCTGGGTGTAGCCGAACACGTGGCCGATGTGCAGGGAGCCGCTCGCGGTGGGGGGCGGGGTGTCGATCGCCCAGATCCGGTCGCGGGGGGCGTCGAGGGCGGCGTCGGCGTCGAAGCGGTAGGTGTCGTCGTCCTGCCATACCCGGACCCACTTCTGCTCGAGGCCGTCGAGCGTCGGGCGCTCGGGGATGCGGGAGTCGGGAGTGGCGGGGTGGGTCATACGGGCCAGTTTCCCAGACGGCACGGCGTGAGCCGAACCCGGTTTGTGGGTGTGCACGCGGCCACACGGGTCGGGTCACCTAGGGTGACGTCATGGAGCCGGTCTACACCCCCGTCCTCGGTCTGGCGCAGGTCGTCTTCGCCACGCAGGGCCTGAAGTTCACGATCCGGGGCGAGGACAACGTCCCACTCACCGGCGGGGCGGTCATGGCGATCAACCACACCGGCTACCTCGACTTCACCTACGCCGGTCTCGCGGCGCGTCGGTCCCGGCGCCTCGTCCGCTTCATGGCCAAGAAGTCGGTCTTCGACCACAAGGTCTCGGGTCCGATCATGCGCGGGATGAAGCACATCCCCGTGGACCGGCGAAGCGGCGCGATCGCCTTCCGTCACGCCGTGGAGATGCTCCGGGCGGGTGAGATCGTCGGGGTCTATCCGGAGGCCACGATGTCGCTCTCCTTCGAGATCAAGGAGCTCAAGTCCGGCGCGGTCCGGATGGCGCAGGAGGCGGGCGTCCCGGTCCTGCCGACCGTCGTGTGGGGAGCGCAACGGGTCTGGACCAAGGGTGGGCACAAGCGCCTGGGAAGGCACGGCTACCCGATCCACATCACGGTCGGGGAGCCGATGGTCGTCGACCCCAAGGGCGACCGCGAGGCGCTGACCCTGGACCTGCGGGAGCGGATGGTCGCCCTCCTCGACGAGGTCCAGGCCGGCTACCCGGCCTTCGGCCCCGACGAGCAGCACCTGCTCCCCGCGCGGCTCGGGGGCACGGCACCGACGCCGGAGGAGGCGCGCGAGCGGGAGCAGGCGAGCATGAGCCGGACCGTCGACGAGTTCACCCAGAGCCGCAAGCAGCGCCGCCGCAAGGGCTGAGGCGCCCCGGCGACCTCAGATCGGGTCGATGATCCGGTGGAGGAAGGTCCGGGCGCGCTCGGTCCGGGGGTCCTCGAGCAGCTCCCGAGGGGGCCCGGACTCGACGATGACGCCGCCGTCCATGAACAGCACCTGGTCGGCGACCTGCTGGGCGAAGCGCATCTCGTGGGTGACGACGATCATCGTCCAGCCGTCGGCCGCGAGGTCCTTCATCGCGCCGAGGACGTCGCCGACGAGCTCGGGGTCGAGGGCCGACGTCGGCTCGTCGAAGAGCATGAGCCGGGGACGCACGGCGAGCGCGCGGACGATCCCGACGCGCTGCTGCTGCCCCCCGGACAGCTGGTAGGGGAAGGCATTCTCCCTGCCCTCCAGGCCGACCCGCGCGAGGAGCTCACGTGCCTGCGTCGTCGCCTCCTCCCGCGGCCGGCCCTGGACGATCGTCGGCCCGGCGATGACGTTGTCGAGGACGGTCAGGTGCGGGAAGAGGTTGTGCGCCTGGAAGACCATCCCGCTCTGCGCCCGGAGCCGGGCGAGCTCCTTCTTGCCGGGGCGGGTCGCGTAGTCGACGGTCACCTCGCCGATCCGGACGACGCCCGCCTCGGGGACCTCGAGGGCGTTGAGCGAGCGGAGGACGGTCGTCTTGCCCGACCCGGACGGGCCGATGAGGACGGTGACGCTGCCGGCGGCGACGGTGAAGTCGACCGAGCGGAGGACGACGTGGTCGCCGAATGCCTTCGCGAGGCCGGTGACCTCGACGAGCGGTCCGGCGGGGGTGGGGACGGGGGCGGTGGTCATCGGGCGACGTACCTGTTCTGGCGTTCCTCGAGGCGGGTCTGCCCGAAGGAGAGGACGAGGCAGACGACCCAGTAGTAGACCGCGGCGACGCCGTAGAGGGCGAAGAACTCGTAGGTCGGCGCGGCCGCCTCCTGGGCGACCCGGAGCAGCTCGGTCACCTGGATCGTCGAGGCGAGGGAGGTGTCCTTGACGAGCGAGATGAGCGTGTTGGACAGCGGCGGGATCGCGGTGCGGACGGCCTGCGGGAGGACCACCCGTCGCAGCGTCGTCGCATATCCCATGCCGACCGTCGAGGCGGCCTCCCACTGGCCCTTGGGGACCGAGAGGATCGCGCCGCGGATCGCCTCCGCCGCGTAGCCACCGACGTTGAGGGTGAAGGCGATGACTGCGGCCGGGAAGGGGTCGAAGGTCACCCCGAGGCTCGGGAGGCCGTAGTAGATGATGAAGAGCTGGAGCAGGAGCGGCGTCCCGCGGATGACGGAGATGTAGGCCCGGGCGAGCCAGCTGACGACCGGCACCGACGAGAGCCGCATGAGCGCGACGCCGAGGGCGAGGACGAGCCCGAGGACGAAGGTGATGAGGGTGAGCGGGATCGTCGAGGTCACCGTGGCCTTGAGCAGCGGCCACAGCGAGTCCCGGATCAGCTCGACGGTGTCCGCATTCACGGCTTGACGGTCACGTCCTGGCCGAAGTACTTCTCGGAGATCTTCTTGAGCGTCCCGTCCTTGGTCAGGGTGGCGAGCGCGGTGTCGATCGCGGCGACGAGGTCGGAGTCCTTGCGGGCGGCGACGACCTGCTCGGACAGGTCGCCGGTCTTGGCCGCGACCTTGATCGAGGTGTCCCCGGTCGACTTGAGGTAGTCGAGGACGGCGAGGCTGTCGTTGACCGTCGCGTCGACGCGCTTCTGCTTGAGCAGGGTCACGGCCTGGGTGAAGCCCTCGACGGAGACGACGTCCGCTCCGGCGTCCTTGGCGACCTTGGCCCAGTTGCTCGTGATGCTCTGGGCCGACTTGCGGCCCTTGATGTCGGCGAGGGCGGTGATGCCCGACTCGTCGGTGCGCGTCGCGACGACACCCTCGGACCAGTCGTAGGTCTGGCTCAGGCCGTAGAGGCCGGTGCGCTCGGGGTTGCGGGTCACCTGGTTGATGACGACGTCGAAGCGCTTGGCGGCCATGCCGGCGAAGATCGCGTCCCACGGCGTCTCGACGAACTCGGCCTTGACGCCGAGCTTGCCGGCGACGGCGGCCGCGACCTCGACGTCGAAGCCGGTCAGCGCGTTGGTCTTGCTGTCGTGGAACGAGAACGGCGAGTAGGTGCCCTCGGTGCCGACCTTGAGGACCCCGGCCTTCTTCACGGCGGCGAGGTCACCGCCGGCCGCGCTGCCGGACCCGCCCGAGTCGGACCCGCAGGCCGTGAGGGCGAGGGCCGCGGAGGCGAGGAGGACGGGGAGGGCGGTGCGCAGACGCATTCGTGTCGATCTTCCGTGTCGAAGGGTGAGCCCGGTCGGGCGTGCCGCCCGAGCATAATGCAGGCTTGTCGTAGTCATAACATCGACCTATGCCTGTGACGGCTCAGTCGGAGTGGCCGAGGTGGACGAGGGCGTGCCGCAGGAGGGCACCGTGGCCGGGGCCCATCTCCTCGCGCCGGACCGCGTCGAGCGCCTCGTGCGGGGTGAGCCAGGCGAGGTCGAGGGCGTCCTGCTGGGCGGCGCAGTCGCCGGTGACCGGGATGACGTAGGCGAGGGAGACCGAGTGCTGCCGCGGGTCGTGGTAGGCGGTGACCCCCGGTGTGGGGAAGTGCTCGGCGACGGTGAACGGCATGGGGCTCGGCGGCACCTGAGGAAGCGCCATCGGTCCGAGGTCCTTCTCGAGGTGCCGGAGCAGGGCGTCGCGAATGCGCTCGTGGTAGAGCACGCGGCCGGCGACGAGCTCGCGCGCGATCGTCCCGTCGTCGTCGGCGCGGAGGAGGAGACCGACCGAGGTGACCGCGCCGGTGTGGTCGACACGCACGGGGACGGCGTGGACGTAGAGGATCGGGAGCCGCTCGCGGGCGCTGTCGAGCTCCTCGCGGCTGAGCCACTGCGACTGCGATCCGACCTCGAGCGAGCTCATGGCGCCCATCCTGTCAGTACGCGGCCGGGGTTCATGAGGTCGTCGGGGTCGAAGACGGCCTTGATCCGCCGGTGCCGCGCGAGGTCGGCCGCCGACACCTCGAGCGCCAGCAGCCCGGCCTTGACCGACCCGATCCCGTGCTCCCCGCTCATGGTGCCGCCGAGGGCGAGCGCGGCCCGGACGACGGCCTCGTTGGCGCGCTCGGCCCGCTCCCGGCTCGCCGGGTCGGCCCGGTCGAAGAAGAGGCTCGGGTGGAGGTTGCCGTCGCCGGCGTGCCCGGCGAAGGCGACCCGGACGCCCGCCTCGTCGCAGATCCGGCGGGCCACCTCGATGAGGTCGGTGAGCCGTGCGATCGGCACGCAGACGTCCTCGACCATCCGGGACCCGTAGGCCTCCAGCGCCGTGCTCACGACCCGCCGCCCCGCCAAGAGCGCGTCCGCCTCCGCCGGGTCGTCGGCGACGGCGACCTCGGTCGCCCCCGCCCCGGTCAGCAGGTCGGCGTAGCGCTGGACGTCCTCGTGGGTGTGGCCGACGCGGTCGGACTGGACGAGGAGGGCGGCGGCCGTCCCGGCGGGGTAGCCGTAGTCGCCGAGCGCCTGGACCGCCGCGATCGACGCCTCGTCGAGGAGCTCGGCGAGGCTCGGGCGGTGCGGGTCGCGGCGCAGGGCGAGGACCGCGCGGCTCGCGGCGGCGAGCGAGCCGAAGGTCGCGAGGGCGGTCAGCGCGGGGGCCGGCGCGGGGATGAGGGCCGCGACGACCTCGGTGACGACGCCGAGCGTCCCCTCCGAGCCGACGAAGAGCCCGGTCAGGTCGTAGCCGGCGACGCCCTTGCTCGTCCGCCGACCGGTCCGGATGACCTCGCCCCCGGGAAGGACGACCTGGAGGCCGCGGACGTGGTCGGCGGTCACGCCGTACTTGACGCAGCAGAGCCCACCGGCATTCGTCGCGACGTTGCCGCCGACCGTGCACCAGCCGCTGCTCGCCGGGTCCGGGGCGTAGTGGAGCCCCTGGCCGGCAGCCGCTCGCTTGAGGTCGGCGTTGACGACGCCCGGCTCGACGACGGCGATCCCCTCGACCGGGTCGAGCTCGCGGATCGCCGCCATCGACTCGACGTTGAGGACGATCCCGCCCGCGAGGGCGACGGCCCCGCCCGCTCGGCCCGACCTCGCCCCCTGGGGGACGACGGGGGTGCGGGTCCGACCGGCGTGGGTCATGACCTCGACGACGTCCGCGAGGTCACGGGCTCGGACGAGGGTGAAGTCGCCGTCCGGCGGGTCGGCGATCGAGGAGTCGACGGCGTAGGTGGCCCGCACGTCGGGGTCGTCGACCTGGCCCGGCAGGCGGATGTCGTCCACGCCCTCACCGTAGGCGCTGGCGCTACCGCCCGCGCGCGAGGTAGATCCGCCGGACGACGTCCTCGATGTCCGGCTCCTCGATCGAGACGTCGCGCACGTCGACGCGCCCGAAGATCTCCGCGAGCGCCGAGGGCAGGCCGGCCTCCCCGCCGCGGAGCGCGAGCCGCTGGCGCATGCCGTCGCCCTCGCTCGCGAGGTGGTTCGTCCCCGGAATGCCGGTCAGGTCGGGGCCCGGGGCCGCGGCGTCGACGACGAGGACCCGGTCGGCGCCGGCCGCCCGGCTCAGCTCGGCGAGGGTCCCGTCGTGGACGAGGCGGCCGTGGTCGACGACGAGGACCCGGTCGCAGAGCCGCTCGATGTCGCCCATGTCGTGCGTCGTGAGCAGGAGCGTCGTCCCGTGCTCCCGGCGCTCGCCGATGAGGAACTCGCGGAGCCGCTGCTTGGACAGGACGTCGAGGCCGATCGTCGGCTCGTCGAGGATGACGAGCCGCGGCCGGTGGAGGAGCGCGGCGGCGACCTCGGCCCGCATTCGTTGACCGAGGGAGAGCTGGCGGACGGGGGTCGTGAGGAAGTCCGAGAGCTCGAGCCGGTCGACGAGCTCATCGCGTCGCGAGCCCAGCTCGCGCGGGGTCAACCGGTGGATCGCGCCGAGGATGGCGAAGGACTCCCCGGTCGGGAGGTCCCACCACAGCTGGGAGCGCTGGCCGAAGACGACGCCCACGTGCCGGGCGAGCTCCTTGCGCTGCCGGAGCGGGTCGAGGCCGCAGGTCCGGACGGCGCCGGCCGTCGGTACGAGGATGCCGACGAGCATCTTGATCGTCGTCGACTTGCCGGCGCCGTTCGCGCCGATGTAGCCGACGGACTCCCCGGCCCGGACGGTCAGGTCGAGGTGGTCGACCGCGCGGAGGGTCGAGCGGACGCGCCGACGGCCCTCCTCGCGCTGCCGCCGGACGAAGTCCCTCGTCAGGCGGTGGGTCTCGATGATCGGGTCGCTCATCCGCCGCCTCCCTGGTAGTGCCGGATGCCGAGGCGCCACGCGACGGCGGCGATCCCGGACGTGCTGAGTGCGAAGAGGGGGGTGCACCAGGCGAGCCAGGTCGGCAGCAGGGCCGGACCGGGCAGGTCGAGGAGCCACAGGGTCGGCACGTAGCCCGTCATCGCCATGGGGAAGAGGAAGCCGAAGAGCAGGACGAGCGGCGTCGGCCAGATCGACGCGGGCTGGGTCGCGGCGTATCGGCCGCCGTAGACCGCGGCATTCGTCGCCTCGGCTCCGTTGAGAAGGAAGAACTGGGCGCCGCCTGCGGCGACGACCATCGCCGTGTGCGTGACGAATGCGGACACGAGCGTGAGCGCGAGCAGGGCGACGTGCGCGGCGGACCAGTCGATCTCGTTGATCCGGAGGGCGACGACGAGGGAGACCACTCCGACGGTCGCCCGCGCGAGCCGCCGGAGCTGGATGTCGCTCGTCACGACCTGGAGGAGGACGGGCTGGGGCCGCAGGTAGAGGACGTCGAGGGTGCCGGCGCGCAGGAAGGTCGGCATCCGGTCGACGTGGCCGACGACGAGCTGGGCGCCGGAGAAGGCGACCTCGGTGATCCCGAAGACGAGCAGCACCGCGGGGAAGGAGAGACCGCCGATGACGGGGACGTTGTGGAAGAGGACCCAGACCTCGGCGAGCTCGACGAGCCCGACCACGGCGGAGCTGACCAGGTCGATGACGAAGTTGGCCCGGTAGCTGCGCTGCGCGCGGATCCGGGAGGCGAGCACCGCCCGGTAGGCGGCGAGGGGCGACGGCCGCACATCCGCGGGATCCGTTGTGGCGACGCGGGAGTCAGCCACCCTGCACCTCCATGCGCCGGCGCCCGGCCTGTGTCGCGACCGCTCCGGCGACGACGACGGCGGCCAGCCAGGCCACCTGGACGGCGATGAGCCGGACCGAGGTCGAGACGTCCACGCGGCCGGACAGGATGTCGATCGGGTACATCATCATCGACGGGAACGGCGTCGCCTCGACGAGTGTGAGCAGCCACCCGGGCAGCAGGCCGAGCGGGACGAAGAGGCCCGCGAAGAAGCCGCTGACGACCATGTAGAGGACCTGGAGCCCGCGGGTCTCGACGAGCCACAGCCCCGCCGTCGCGAGCAGCTGCACGACGGCGGCGGAGAGGACCATGCCGAGGGCGACACCCAGCATTCCGAGCAGGTAGGGGAGCGGGGTCGTGGGGAGGGTCATGCCGACGACGACCGCGCCGATGAGGACGCTCGGCAGCCCGCGCGGGAGGAGCGTCGCGGCCGACTTGCCGACCTCGTGCGCCATCGCCGCGAGCTGGGGGCTGACCGGCCGGGCGAAGTCGACCGCGACGTCCCCGGTGCGCACCCGCTCGGCGAAGTCGGAGCCGCCGAAGAAGTTCACGGCGCCGAGCAGCCCCTGGGACAGCCAGACGTAGGCACTCATCTGGCCGGCGTCGTAGCCGGCGACCTCCCCGCCCGCCGCGCGGACGGTCGCGAGGAGCACGGCGGCCTTGAGGAAGCCGAAGGTCGCGTTGGCGACGAGGCCGCCGAGCATCGCCGCCCGGTAGGTCGTCTGCGTGTGGAAGCCCCCGACGAGGATCCGCCAGTAGGGGAGGATCCAGGCGCGCACAAGGAGGAGAACCTACTCGCTGGCGGGGCCGGTCCCCAAGCGTCCGACCCCCGCGTGCGGCGTGTCCTCGGTGGTGCCCGTCGCGGCATTCTCGAAGGTCCCCGGGGTGTCGAATGCCGCCCGCCGGGCCGCCCGTCGCAGGGCCCCGAGGACGGCGTGGCCGGTGAGCCCGATGAGGACGACGTTGGTCGCGGCGCGACCGAGGTCCCAGCCGAGCGAGGTCGTCACGCTGAAGGTGAGGAAGTGGCCGAGGTTGGTCAGGACGGGCGCGCCGGGGACGAAGGAGAGGCCGGGGGCGCCGTCGATCCCGAACGGCCAGAACGACAGGTTGAGCAGGAGGCCGTAGCCGAGTCCGGCGACGGCGCCGTAGCCGCAGAGGAGCGCGATCTCCGCCCGGCCGCGGACCCGCGTCGGGAGGAGCCCGGCGCCGAGGCCGACCCAGGCGGCGCCGACCATCTGGTAGGGCAGCCAGTAGCCGACCCCGCCGGTGATGAGCGCGGACCCGAAGAGCGTCGTCGCGCCGAGGACGAAGCCGAACCCCGGGCCGAAGACCCGCCCGCCGAGGACGAGGAGGAAGAAGACCGTCTCGAGCCCTGCCGTCCCCGCGCCGAGCGGCCGCAGGGCGGCTCCGACCGCAGAGAGGACGCCGAGCATCGCGATCGCCTTGACGTCCAGGCCCCCCTCGGAGACCTCCGCGAGGACGACGGCGAGGAGGAGGGGCAGGACGAGGCTGAAGATGAGCAGCGCCGAGCTGCCCTGGGCCAGCGCCGAGGTGCTCCCGACGAGGAGCGGCCAGGCGAAGGCGAGGAGGCCGGCGACCGACACGAGCGACACGGCGAATGCCGTCCGCGGCCGGAGGGCGATCGCCGCAGTGCGCCGGGTGGTCGCCGACGGGGTGGTCATGGACTGCCCCCCGCCAGGGCTGCGGCGACCTCGGCGACGGTGAGCCACGGCTGTGGCGCGAGCACCTTGGCGACCTGCGGCGCGTAGGCCGGCGACCCGAGCACGACGTCGCGGGTCGCCCCGTCCGCGACCACCCCGCCCTCGGCCATGACGACGACGCGGTCGGCAACCGAGGCGACGAACTCGACGTCGTGGCTGGAGAGGAGGACGGCGCGCCCGGTGTCGGCGAGCTCGCGGAGGGCGTCGGCGAGGGCGTGCTTGCCGGAGTAGTCGAGGCCGCGGGTCGGCTCGTCGAGGAGGAGGACAGCGGGGTCCGCGGTCAGCTGGACCGCGAGGACGAGGGCGAGCCGTTGCCCCTCGGAGAGGTCGCGCGGGTGGCGGTCGCGCGGGATTCCGGGGGCGAGCCGCTCGAGGCGGGCGGCGCAGGTCCCCTCGGGTGCGGCGGACTCGTGGTCGGCCTGACGGCATTCGGCGTCGACGGTGTCGAGGTAGAGCAGGTCCGAGGCCGTCTGCGGGACGAGGCCGACCGCGCGGCGGCGGAGGGCGGGGGACAGGGCCGCCGGGTCGGTGCCGTCGGCGAGGGCGACGCGCCCGCGGGTGCGGGTGCCGGTGCCCTGGAGGGCCCAGAGGAGGGAGGACTTGCCGGCGCCGTTGCGGCCCATGAGCGCGGCGACCTCGCCGGCCCGCAGGTCGAGGTCCACCTCGCGGACGGCGTGGACGTCCCCGTGCGAGACGACGACACCCGTGGCCGTCAGGGCGTGCATTCCGCTCCCGATCGGCACCGGATGCGCGGCGACGAAATGGAGCGTCTCGCGGAGGTCGGCGGCGCGGCGGCGGCCCTCGCGGACCGAGAGGGGCAGCGGCGACCAGCCGGCGAGGCGGCCGAGCTCGACGATCGGCGGGGCGACGTCGGCGTGGGCCATGACGGCGGCAGGCTCGCCGATCTCCACGCGCCCGTCGGTGCCGATGTGGAGGATCCGGTCGGCGTGGTGGATGACGCGCTCGATCCGGTGCTCGGCGACGACGACGGTCATCCCGATGTCGTGGACGAGCCGGCTGATCGCGCCGAGCACCTCGTCGGCGCCAGTCGGGTCGAGCGAGCTCGTCGGCTCGTCGAGGACGAGGACCGCCGGGTGCGTCGCGAGCACGGACCCGATCGCGACGCGCTGCTGCTCGCCGCCGGAGAGCTCGGCGAGCGGCGCCTGCCGGAGATGCGCGATGCCGAGGAGGTCGAGGGTCTCCTCGACGCGGCGCCGCATGACGTCCGGCGGCAGAGCGAGCTGCTCCATGCCGTAGGCGATCTCCTCCTCGACGGTGTCGGTGACGAAGCCGGCGAGCGGGTCCTGCCCGACCACCCCGACGACGTCGGCGAGGTCTCGCGGCCGGTGCGTCCGCGTGTCCCGACCGAGGACCCGGACCGTCCCGGCGAGGTGTCCGCCGGTGAAGTGCGGGACCGTCCCGTTGACCGCGCCGAGGAGGGTCGACTTGCCGCTCCCCGTCCGGCCGACGACGAGGACGAGCTCGCCCTCCTCGATCGTCAGGTCGACCTCGCTGAGGGTCGGCGCGGGCGCGTCGGCGTAGGTGACGGTCACCTGCTCGAAGGAGATCGCGGGGCCGCTCATGTCGCCTCCAGGAGGCGGGGAGCGTTGCGGCGCAACGCGTTCCGGGCCGGTGCCGCCGGCGGCTCGGGTGTGAGGAATGCGGGGAGGGCGCCGACGAGCAGCCCGACGGCTGCGAGGACGGGCAGTCCCGGCCAGTTGATCGGCGACAGGGGGAGGGCCATGTCGAGCGGCGTGAGGCGCAGGCTCGCGAGCAGGGCGGCCGCCGCGAGGAGCCCGCACGCCGCGGTCAACGTCTCGGCGCCGAGCCACCGGTCTGGGCGGTAGCGCGACCTCCGGACCGAACGACTCCCGAGGGCGAGGCCCGCGACGGACAGGAGCACGCCGAGCCCGAGGAGCGGGAGCCCGAGGAGCTGCGGCGTGGCCGCGTCGAGGGTGCCGTAGATCCCGACGCACGCGGCGATGAGCCCGCCGAAGGACAGCCACGGCGTCACCCCCGACCGCCGGCCCTCGGTCGCGCGGCCGTAGCCGCGGGAGTCCATGGCGGAGGCGAGCGCGAGCGACCGGTCGAGGGTGTCCTGGAGGACGGGCAGGGCGACCTGGCGCACGGCGCGGAGGCCGACGCCCGACTGGCCGCGGAGGGTTCGGGCGCGGAGCACCCGTTGGACGCTCGCGGCGAGCTGGGGGGCGACGGTCACGGCGACGACGACGGCGGTGCCGACCTCGAGGAGGGCGCCGGGGGCGGCGCGGAGGAGGCGCTTGGGGTTGGCCAGGGCGTTCGCCGCCCCGATCGCGAGGATCATCGTCGCGAGGCGAGCGCCCTCGAGCCCGGCGGCGAGGAGTCCCTCGAGGCGGACGTCGCCGAGGAGGTTGATCCCCGCCGCCCAGCCGGGCAGCCGGACCTCCGGCAGCGGCAGGAGCAGGGTGTCCCCGAACTTGAGCCCGACGATGACATGGAGCACGAGCCGCAGGCCGATGACGAAGAGCCCGAGGACCGCGTAGAGCCGGAACGCCCGCGCCCACGGCGAGTCGCCGCGCCGGAGCGACACGACGGTCGCGACGACGGCGACGGCGAGCGCGAGCAGGATCGGGTTGGTCGTCACCGATGCCGCGACGGCCATCCCGATCGCCCACACCCACCAGGCGGCGGGGTGGAGCGAGCGGGGCAGCGGCGCGGCCACTCGTTCAGTGTCCAGCGCGGCGGCGGCGGGCGGCGAATGCCGTCGTCGCGAGAGCCGCGACGGCCAGGAGCCCCGCGACGAGGGACCACGGGGTGCCGGTGCGCGCGGCTGCGGTCTCGGCCTCCGCCGCGGTGGCGGCCGAGGTGATGTCGGTGTCGCTGCCCGACCCGGCGGAGGTCGTCGACTCGCCGACGCTCCCGGATGTCCAGGCCGTGGCCGTGGTCGTGGTCGCCGATCCGGTCGACCGCGGCGGCACGGGCAGCGTCGTCCTCGTGCCGCCCTGTCCGACGACGACCGTCGGCCGCCCGCCGGACGTCGACGGTCGTGGCGCGGCGACGGTGCCCGTCGGCCGGGGTGCCGCGCTCGTCGTCGACGGGCGTGGGCGAGGGGTCGTCGTCGACGGCCGGGGGCGCGGGGTCGTCGTCGAGGGACGCGGCGTGGGTGTGGAGGTCGGCTTCGGCGTGGACCACGGGTGGGGGCGGGGCGACCGCCGGGCCCCCACCACCGCCGAACGACCAGCCCTCGACCGACCCGGGGGCCGGGTCGTAGGAGCCGGCGCCGACATTGGAGTAGGCCCACGAGCCGCCGCGGGACGCGTGCCAGTACGACCAGTAGGCCGAGGTGGGCGGCATGTTGACGCACGGGTCGCTCGCGGGGGTGCCGTCGATGCGGCAGACGGCTCCTGGGAACCGCTGGACGCGGGTCACCGAGAAGCCGGCCGCGGTCAGTGCGCCGAGACCGCTGCTCGGGTCGCCCGGGGCGCACCTTGTCGTCGTGCTGCCGCCCGGGTAGGTCACGACCACGGTGACCCCGCTCGTCGTCGAGCAGGCCGCGGCCTGCGCGGGAGCGGACGCGACCACCCCGCCACCGAGCACGAGCCCGGC
Organism: uncultured Actinomycetota bacterium; assembly: GCA_963752365.1. Taxonomy (GTDB): domain Bacteria; phylum Actinomycetota; class Actinomycetes; order Actinomycetales; family Dermatophilaceae; genus CAVVXY01. The sequence continues at coordinate 147,461 of CAVVXY010000007.1, read as the reverse complement.
GGCGAGGAGGAGACGCGCGACACGACGCATCAGGCGTGCGTCCCCCGGCGCCGCGACAGGAGGACGAGCGCCGACCCGCCGGCCAGGAGCGCAAGGGCGAATGCCGCGAGCGGCAGCGTCTCGGACCCGGTCGAGGCGAGCGGCTCCTCCGTCGTCGGCGACGCGGCGGCGGTCGTCGGGAAGGTCGTCCCGCTCGCCGTCGTCGTGCTCGTCGCCGAGGTGGTCGTCGTGGTCGTCGTGGGCGGCGCTGTCGTGGTCGGCGCGGCGCAGACGACCGTCGGCGCGCCCGCGACGGCGCCCGCCGAGGTCACGGCGTAGAGCGGTGTCCCCGCGAGCGCCAGGGCTGCCTGGGTCGTCGAGCGGCGGTCCTGGTCGGCCGTCCCGGCTCCGGCCCCGGCGGCATTCTGCGCGGCGTACGCGGCCGCGTCGTAGGCGACGCCGCCACGGAGACCGCTCGGGAAGCCGCAGTCGTACTGGAGCCCGGTCAGGTACGCATTCGCGCGCCGGGCCTGCGCCCCGCGGCCGCCCGCGAGGAAGGCCTGACCGGCGAGCCCGGTCGAGTTCGCGTTGACCGACGCGGTCGGACCGGCGCCACCGACCCCGCCGCTCGCCTGCTGGCGCGAGCCGAGGTAGTCCAGGCCGCGCGCCGCCCGCGCGTCCCCGCTGCCGTTGACGGCGATGAGCGCCTGGACGGCCATCGCCGTCGCGTCCGGGTCGCTCGCGCACGGCGTCACCCCGAAGTCGAGCCGGAAGCCGCCGTCGGCGCACTGCTGCGCCGCGAGGAAGGTCACCGAGGCGGCCGACGGGTCGGTCCCGGCCCGCTCGAGTCCCATGAGCGCGAACGACTGGCCGAAGACGTTGGAGTAGTCGCCGTAGGAGCCGTCGCCCTTCGGGTACTTGGAGACGTCGCGGAACTGTCCGGTCGGCTGCTCGAGCGAGCGCAGCGTCCCGAGGAGGTCGTAGCCGCCGAATGCCGTCGGGTCCACGCCCTGGGCGAGCGAGACGTTGAGCAGCTTGGCGACGGAGCCGGCGGAGATCTCCGTCGGGTCGCCGAAGCCGGTGTACATCACGACGTTGTCGGCGAGGTAGCGCGTCGTCGCCGCGGCCTCGGTCTGGCCGGCGCCGGCCGCGTCGAGCGCGAGGACCGCGTCGGCGGTCACGCCGTAGTCCGCATAGGCGGTGCCGTCGAAGGTGACGGAGAAGTGATGACCGCCCGCGGCGAGCTCGCGGGCGAGATAGCCGGCAGCCGCCTCCTCCGGGCTCGGGCTCGTGATGACCCCTGCCGCGGGGACCGGGCCGTAGCTGCTCGCCCGCCCGCCGGGGACGAGCCGGCCGCGCGGGGCGGCGGTCGTCGAGGGCGTCGGGGACGCCGTCCGGGTCGCCGTCCGGGTCGCCGGTGACGAGGTCGGGGTCGTCGGTGCGGCGGTCGTCGGCGGGGCCGTCGTGGTCGTGGCGGTCGTCGGGGGCGGTGCCGTCGTCGTCGCCGTGGCGGTGGTCGTCACCGAGGTCGGCTCGGCCGTCGCGGAGGTCGTGACCGAGCCGGTCGGGAGCGGGGTCGGGTCGGCGAAGGCCGTGGGCGTGGCCAGGGCCACGAGGGCCACGCCACCGATCAGCGCGCTGGGCGTGCGCAGGTTCATGCATTCCTCCTGAGCGGTTCGTGACGAGTGCCCGAATGCCGACAGGGAATGCCTGTGCGCCCGGGCTCCGTCCCGCGTTCCTCGACGGGTGTGATGGAGCCGCTCGCACCCGACGGGCATTCCGGCTCGCCACTCTCGTGGCCTACGGCTGCGGGACAGCGTCGGATTCGGACCGACTTCCCCCGGCAGGTGCGGTGGTGTCGCTGGTGCGACCGGCCCACTCTAGCGGGCCGGAAAGCCGGTGCCGACCATCCGGTGGTGGGCCCTACACTGGGCGGACAGGCGCCTGAGCCGTCATCAGCGGCGAGCCTCCGGAAGAACGGGACGCGAGTCCTCACTAGAACCGGACGTCCGGGTCACGTCACGACCTTCGGCAAGAGCGGTCGCCCCCACGCGAAGGCAGCGGGGCGGCAAGCGAGGTGGTACCGCGGTGCATGCGCATCGTCCTCGTGGCACACGACCACGAGCCGACGAACGGAATGCAGACCGCCATGGCCTACCCCAAGGTGCAGACGACCGGACCCGACCGCGCCGGGTCGGCGTTCGGCATTCCGAGCAGCCCTCGCTTCCCCGAGCTCGAGGACCGGGTCCTCGCCTACTGGGACGCCGACGGGACCTTCCAGGCGAGCATCGACCAGCGCGACGCGGGGACCGACGGCGACAACGAGTTCGTCTTCTACGACGGGCCGCCGTTCGCCAACGGCCTGCCGCACTACGGACACCTGCTGACCGGCTACGTCAAGGACGTCGTCCCGCGCTACCAGACGATGCGCGGCCGCCGGGTCGAGCGGCGCTTCGGGTGGGACACGCACGGGCTGCCCGCCGAGCTCGAGGCGATGAGCCAGCTCGGCATCAAGACCAAGGAGGAGATCCTCGAGCTCGGGATCGAGACCTTCAACGCCAAGTGTCGCGAGTCGGTCATGAAGTACACCGACGAGTGGCGGGACTACGTGACCCGGCAGGCGCGCTGGGTCGACTTCGACCACGACTACAAGACGCTCAACCCCGACTACATGGAGTCGGTCATGTGGGCCTTCAAGTCGCTCCACGACAAGGGGCTCGTCTACGAGGGCTTCCGTGTCCTGCCCTATTGCTGGAACGACCAGACGCCGCTGTCCAACCACGAGCTGCGGATGGACGAGGACGTCTACCAGATGCGCCGCGACCCGTCCGTCACCGTCGGTCTGCGGATGACCGACGGGCCGTATGCCGGTGCGCTGGCCCTCGTCTGGACGACGACGCCGTGGACGCTGCCGGCCAACCTCGGGATCATGGTCGGGCCGGACATCGACTACGTCGTGGTCGAGTCGTCGTTCACGGGGACGCCCGAGCGCTACCTGCTCGCCGAGGCGCGCCTCGCGTCCTACGCCAGGGAGCTGTTCGGCGAGGCTGGCGCCGACCCGGAGCCGCACGTCGTCGCGCGGGCCAAGGGGCGCGACCTGCTCGGGGCTGCGTACACCCCGCCGATGGACTACTACGCCGGTCACCCCCGGGCGCACCGGCTGTTCGCGGCCGAGTTCGTCACGACGACCGACGGCACCGGTCTCGTCCACACCGCCGGCGCGTTCGGCGAGGAGGACAAGGTCGTCACCGACCGCGAGGGCATCAAGCCGGTCATCCCGGTCGGCTCCGACGGCAAGTTCCTCCACCCGGTCGACGACTACAAGGGCCTGCTCGTCTTCGACGCCAACGCCCTCATCATCGACGACCTCAAGGCGGCGACCCGCGGCGAGGGCGACCGTGGCTCGGTGACGGCCGGGACGGTGCTGCTGCGCCGCGACGCCTACGACCACTCCTACCCGCACTGCTGGCGGTGCCGGGAGCCGCTCATCTACATGGCGGTGTCGAGCTGGTTCGTCGAGGTGACCGCGGTCAAGGAGCGGCTCGTCGCGCTCAACCAGGAGATCACCTGGGTGCCCGACAACGTCAAGGACGGCCAGTTCGGCAAGTGGCTGGAGAACGCCCGCGACTGGTCGATCACCCGCAACCGCTTCTGGGGCAGCCCGGTGCCGGTCTGGCGCTCGGACGACCCCGCATTCCCGCGGATCGACGTCTACGGCTCGTTCGCCGAGCTCGAGCGCGACTTCGGCCGGCTGCCCCTGGGCGCCGACGGGCAGCCCGACCTGCACCGCCCCTACGTGGACCACCTGACCCGGCCCAACCCGGACGACCCGAGCGGCAACTCGACGATGCGCCGGGTCGAGGACGTCCTCGACGTGTGGTTCGACTCGGGGTCGATGAGCTACGCCCAGGTGCACTACCCCTTCGAGAATGCCGACTGGTTCGAGCACCACTTCCCGGCCGACTTCATCGTCGAGTACATCGGGCAGACCCGCGGCTGGTTCTACATGCTCCACGTCCTCGCGACGGCGCTGTTCGACCGGCCGGCGTTCTCCTCGGTCATCTGCCACGGCATCGTCCTCGGCTCCGACGGCGAGAAGATGTCGAAGTCGCTCAAGAACTACCCCGACGTGCGCGAGGTCTTCGACCGCGACGGCGCCGACGCGATGCGGTGGTTCCTCATGGCGTCCCCGATCCTGCGCGGTGGCAACCTCATCGTCACCGAGCAGGGGATCCGCGACGGCGTCCGGCAGGTGCTCCTCCCGCTGTGGAATGCCTGGTCCTTCTTCTCGCTCTACGCCAACGCGATGAATGCCGGGACGGGCTACGAGGCGAAGTGGTCGACCGCGTCGACCGATCCCCTCGACCGCTACCTGCTCGCCAAGCTGCACGACTACGTCGCGACGTCGACCGACCAGCAGGACCGGTACGACATCTCCGGTGCGTGCGAGACGACCCGCACCTTCCTCGACGTCCTGACGAACTGGTACATCCGCCGGTCGCGGGAGCGCTTCTGGGACACCGGGTCCGGGAACTCGAGCGCGGCCGCGGAGCAGGCGTTCGACACGCTCTACACCTGCCTCGAGGTGATCTGCCGTGTCGCCGCACCCCTCCTCCCGCTCGTCACCGAGGAGATCTGGCGCGGGCTGACCGGCGGCCGCTCGGTCCACCTGACCGACTGGCCGGCGGCGTCCGACCTGCCCGCCGACGATGCACTCGTCGCCGCGATGGACCAGGTGCGCGAGGCGTGCTCGGCGACGTCGTCGCTGCGCAAGGGCCAGAACCTCCGGGTCCGGCTGCCGCTCGCCGAGCTGACCGTCGTCACCGACCATGCCGACGCCCTGCGCGACTTCGCCGCGCTCATCGCCGACGAGGTCAACGTCAAGGCCGTCAAGGTCATCGACTCGGAGGAGGCGTCGACGTCGGACTTCGGCGTCTCGCAACGACTCTCGGTCAACGCTCGGGCTGCCGGGCCACGCCTGGGCAGGGACGTCCAGACGGCGATCAAGGGGAGCAAGTCGGGCGACTGGTCGGTCGCCGCGGACGGGACGGTCACCACCGGCGGGCTCGCGCTCGTCGAGGGTGAGTACGTCCTGGAGACGGTCGTGGACCAACCCCACGGTGCCTCCGCAGCCACCGCGATGCTCCCCGGCGGCGGTTTCGTCGTCCTCGACACGGAGGTGACGGACGCGCTCTACGAGGAGGGCGTCGCCCGAGACCTCATCCGCGCGATCCAGGACTCCCGCAAGAAGGCCGGTCTCGACGTCTCCGACCGGATCGGCGTGACGGTCACCGGCGGCGAGCGGGTCTGGAAGTCGGCGCTGGAGCACCGCGAGCTCATCATGCGTGAGACGCTCGCGGTCCAGCTCGGCACCTCGATGAACCTCGACGACCTCGCCGAGGACGGCGACGGGGTGACCGAGGTGACCGTCGGCGACGGGCTGCGCGCCCGCATTCACGTCGTCAAGCGGTAGCTGTCCAGTGATCATGACCGCCGCGCGTGCAGGCGAACGACCATTGGTCGGCCGGGCGCACGGAGTCAGGCCCGACGAGGGTGCTCGCGGGTGACCAAAGCTCGTTCTTCCGCTCCGGCGGGGGGCGGCGGTGCCGAGGCCCCCGTCGGGTGCGGGACAATCGTCGGCGTGAGTCCCGCACCCGACGCCGCCCAGCGCGAGGCCGCGCACAACCTCGAGGTCATGAAGCGCATGCGCGAGGTCGAGGAGGCGATCCTCGCCCGCGCGCCCGAGCACGACCTCGAGCCGTCGCTCGACCGCGTCCGCGCCGTCATGGAGCTGCTCGGCGACCCGCAGCGGGGCTTCCCGCTCATCCACCTGACGGGGACCAACGGCAAGACGACGACGACCCGGATCATCGAGTCGGTGCTCCGCGAGATGGGGCTCACGACGGGACGGTTCACGAGCCCGCACCTGCATTCGATCCGCGAGCGCATCTCGATCGCCGGCGAGCCGATCAGTGTCGAGCGGTTCATCGAGGTCTACGAGGACGTCGAGCCCTACCTCCTCATGGTCGACGAGCAGTCGGCCGCCGAGGGCGGGCCGCGGATGACCTTCTTCGAGGTCCTCGTGTGCCTCGCGTACGCAGCCTTCGCGGACGCGCCGGTCGACGTCGCCGTCGTCGAGGTCGGGATGGGCGGCGGCTGGGACGCGACGAACGTCGCTGACGGCGTCGTCTCCGTCGTCGCGCCGATCGACATCGACCACACGCACTTCCTCGGTTCGACGGTCCAGGAGATCGCGACGGAGAAGTCCGGGATCATCAAGGCCGACGCGATCACGGTGAGCGCCGTCCAGGAGCCGGAGGTCGCCGAGATCCTCCTCGACCGCGCCCAGGAGGTGGGCGCGCGGATCCACTGGGAGGGCAACGACTTCGGCATCGTCGAGCGCGACGTCGCGGTCGGCGGCCAGCTCCTGTCGATCAAGGGCCTCGCCGCGACCTACGCCGACGTCTTCGTCCCCCTCCACGGCGAGCACCAGGCGCAGAATGCCGCGGTCGCGACCGCCGCCGTCGAGGCCTTCCTCGGCGGGGGCGAGCAGCCCCTCGACCCGGACGTCCTGCGCGCCGGGATGGCCGCGGTCACCTCGCCGGGACGGCTCGAGATCGTCCGCCGCAGCCCGACGGTCATCGTCGACGCGGCCCACAACCCGCACGGCGCCCGGGCCCTGGCGGCCGCGCTGCGCGACTCGTTCGCCTTCGGCAAGCTCGTCGGGGTCATCGCGGTCTTCAAGGACAAGGACGCGACCGAGATCCTCACCGCGCTCGAGCCGGTCCTCGACGAGCTCGTCGTCACGCGGACGACGAGCCCGCGGGCGATGCGTCCGGCGGACCTCGGCGTCCTCGCCGGAGAGATCTTCGGGGAGCACCGGGTCGTCGTCGTCGACGACCTCCCCGACGCGCTCGACCGGGCCGCCGAGCTCGCCGACGAGGGCGGCATCAACGGCGGGGTCATCGCGACCGGTTCGGTCGTCACCGCCGCCGAGGTGCGGATGCTCCTCGGCGTCACCGACGCCTGACCGCGACCACAGAGAAGTCGACGGGATACAGAGAAGACTTCCCTGTATCCGGTCGAGTTATCGGGTGACCCGATAACTCGACGGTGGGCGACCCGACCACTCGACAGCAGGTCAGGGGAGGAGGGGGACGAAGCGGTAGAGGCCGTGGGTCGTCACCTCGTCGCTACCGTCCTGCCGCACGACGAGGGTGAGGTGCGGGCCGACCGGGAGGACGAGGCGCCCCGGGTCGGCGAGCTGGTCGAGCAGCGCTCGCGGGAGGTCGGGGGCCTCGGCGGAGACGAGGATCCGGTCCCACGGACCCTCTGCCGGCAGCCCGAGAGTGCCCGGGGTCGCGACCCGGATCCGCGCCCGGACCCGCGCGCGGCGGAGGTTGTCGGCACCCCACAGCGCGAGCTCCGGCACCCGTTCGACGCCGACGACGTGCCCCGTCGGCCCGGTGATGGCCTCGAGCAGCGCCGTCGTCCACGCCGACCCCGAGCCGATGTCGAGGACGCACTGGCCCGGGCGCGCGTCGAGGAGGCGGAGCATCGCCTCGACGGTCCGGGGCTGGGAGTTCGTCTGGCCGGCCCCGATCGGGATCGGGCCGTCGTGAGCCGCGCGGCCACGCTCGGACCGCGGGAGGAAGCCCCGGCGCGGATGTGCCGCGAAGGCCGCCGACACGGCATCCATCCGGCCAGTCAAGCACCGCGGCGGGCGGGTCGGGCGACGGACGGCATTCGAACTAGCCTTGGGCACCATGCGCTGGCTCCTCCCGCCCGAGCCCCTCGGGAAGTTCACCTGGCGAATGCTCGCCACGGTCCTCGCGAGCCAGGCGCTCGTCATCTTCTTCGGCGCCCTCGTGGCCCGTGGGCTCGCCGGCGTCCAGGACGGCGGGGACGCGCGGGCGACCCGGCTGCTCTGGGTCGGCAGCGGGCTCGCCGTGCTCGCCGTCGTCGCCGCGGGGATCATGCGCCGCCGCGGTGGGGTGCTCCTCGGCTGGCTCGTCCAGCTCGGGACGCTCGCCTCGGGGCTCGTCGTCGGCAACATGTTCGTCGTCGGCGTCGTCTTCCTCGCCCTCTGGGTGTGGTGCCTGCGCTCCGGCGACCGGATCGACGGTGCCGGATCCGCTGCCGCGCCCGGGCAGCCCGCTGGCTAGGCTGGCCCGCGTGACCGAACGCTCGCTCGTCCTCGTCAAGCCCGACGGCTTCGCCCGCGGCCTCACCGGCGAGGTCCTCCGCCGCATCGAGGGCAAGGGCTATGTGCTCGCGGCCCTCGCCGTCCTCACCCCGAGCCGCGACCAGCTCGCCGCGCACTACGCGGAGCACGAGGGCAAGCCGTTCTACGAGCCGCTCGTCGAGTTCATGAGCTCGGGCCCGGTGACGGCGATCGTCGTCGAGGGCGAGGACTGCATCAAGGGCTTCCGCTCCCTCGCCGGTGCGACGAACCCGACCGAGGCGGCTCCCGGGTCGATCCGCGGCGACCTCGGTCGCGACTGGGGCGCCAAGGTCCAGAAGAACATCGTCCACGGCTCGGACTCCCCGGAGTCGGCCGCGCGCGAGATCGCGATCTGGTTCCCCGCGCTCTGAGCTGACCTGACGCCGCCCCGCCTCAGTGGCGCGGGTCGCCGAGCGCGTCGATGCCGGCGATCGCCCGTTCGAGCAGCCGGCCGAGCTCGACCCGCTGACGGTCGGTGAGCCCGGAGAGGACGTCGGTCTCGACGACGTCCGCCTCCCGGACGGCCGCGTCGAAGACCCGCCACCCGGCGTCGTCGAGGTGCACCCGGACCCGGGTGCGGTTGGCCTCGTCGACGCTGCGCCGGACGAGGCCCGCCGCGCACATCTTGTCGAGGCGGTGGGTCATCGACGAGGCCGCGACGCCGGTGAGCTCGGCGAGCCGGCCGGGGGAGAGGGGGCCGCCGGAGCTCTTCGCGAGGTGGGAGAGCACGGCCCACTCGCCCTGGCTGATGCCGAGGTCGACGAGCTGGCGGTGGTACCAGACGTCGAGCCGCCGGGTCAGCCCGAAGAGCGCCGTGATGACCCGCTGCACCGACTCCTCGCCGCCGGCCGCGACGTAGGCGGCGACCGTGCGCTCGTACTCCGCGCGCAGTCCGGCCGAGGTGGCGGGAATGTCCGTCATGCCACCGAGTGTTGCACCCCTTCGTCATCACGTAGACTTTCGAAATCGAACTCTTCGATATCGAATACATTCATGAAAGGTGGTGGCCGGAATGCGCTCTCGTCTCCTCGTCCTCGCCGCTGCCCTGGCCACGATCGGCTGGGGCACGGTCCTCCCGTTCCAGTACGCCTACGCGGCCGACACCCGCGGCTGGGGCAGCGGCATCGCCGCCCTCGCCGCGACGGCCTTCTCGCTCGGCGCGCTCGTCGCCGCCCCGCTCGGCGGACGGCTCGCGGACCGGCACTCGCCGGTGCGCGTCGCCGCCGTCGCCAAGGTCGTCGCCGGTCTCGCGGTCGGTGGCCTCGCCCTCGCGGACGGGCCGACGGCATTCCTCCTCCTCATGGCGGTCTTCGGCGCGATGGCCACCGCCGCCGTCCCCGCCCAGACCCTCCTCGTCCTGCGCTGGGTCGGGGAGGCCGACCGCCGCCGCGTCTTCGCCCTCGTCTTCAGCGCCCAGGCGCTGTCCATGGCGGCAGGTGCCTACGTCGGCGGGCGCCTCGTCGACCTGTCGAGCCCGACGGGGATGACGTGGAGCTTCCTGCTCGCCGCAGCCGGGTTCCTCGCCTCGGCCGCGCTCGTGGTCGCCCTCGGAGCCGGTGCCCCCGCCGTCGTCCGCGCCCCGGTCCTCCCGGGTGCCGCGGGCGACCAGGCCCGCGGTGCCGCCCTCGCCGTCATCTGGCGCACCCCCGCGCTGCGGTGGGTGACGGTCGTCGCGGCCGCGCTCGTCCTCGGCTTCTACGCCCAGTTCGAGAGCGGTCTGCCCGCCTATGCCCTGACCGTCCTCGGCGCCGAGCCGTCGGACATCGGGCTCGCCGCGGCGGTCAACTGCATCGTCATCGTCGGGCTCCAGATGGTCGTCGTCCGGCTGACCGCACGTCGCTCGTCGGCGTCCCTGCTCATCGCCGTCGGCGTCATCTGGGTCGCCGGCTGGGTCCTGCTCTCGCTCGCGCAGGTGCTGCCGGTCTCGGCGACGATGCTCTTCGTCGTCGCCTACGGCGTCTTCGGCGTCGGGGAGACGATGTATGCGCCGATCCTCAGCCCGCTCGCCGCGAGCCTCGTCCCCGAGGGTCACCTCGGCGGCGTCCTCGGGATCCTCGGCGGTCTCCAGACCGGCCTGTCCGCCCTCGGGCCGCTCGTCGCCGGCGTCCTCCTCGGCGCCGACCTCGCGGGGGTCTACCTCGGCCTGCACGTCCTCGTCAGCGTCGTCGCCGTCGTGGCCGCGCTCCGTCTGCGGAGCGTCCTCCGGGCGGCGAGGCCGATGGCCGATGAGCCGTCCGAGGCGCCACGGGTCGTCGTCGCCGCCTGACCTCATTGGCCACATCCGTCCCAGACGGGTGTTGGTCCGAATGCAGCGCGCCGACCGACCTAGCATCGGCACCGTGAGTGGTCGGACGTGGTCGGTGGCGCGGGACCTCGCGATCGACCTCGGGACGGCCAACACGCTGATCTACGAGCGCGGGCGCGGGGTCGTCCTCGACGAGCCGTCGGTCGTCGCCGTCGAGGCCGGCACGACCCGGCTGCTCGCCGCCGGGACCCGCGCCAAGGAGATGCTCGGCCGGACACCCGAGCACGTCCGGGCGATCCGTCCGCTCAAGGACGGCGTCATCAGCGACGCTGACGTCACCGAGCGGATGCTCCGGTGGTTCGTCGACCAGGTCCGTCCCTCGCGCCTCGTCCGCCCCCGGATGGTCGTCTGCGTCCCGAGCGAGGTGACCGGGGTCGAGCGCCGGGCCCTCGAGGACGCGGCCATGCGCTCGGGTGCCCGCGCCGTCTACGTCATCGAGGAGCCGATGGCCGCCGCGATCGGCGCCGGCCTGCCCGTGCAGGAGACGCAGGCGAGCATGGTCGTCGACATCGGGGGCGGGACGACCGACGTCGCCGTCCTCAGCCTCGGCGGCATCGTCTCGAGCCGCTCGATCCGGGTCGGCGGCGACGAGCTCGACGAGGCGATCGTCGCCCACGTCAAGAGCGAGTACTCCCTGCTCCTCGGGGAGCGGAGCGCCGAGGACATCAAGGTCGCCGTCGGGTCGGCCTTCCCGCTGCGCGAGGAGCTGAGCCACCGGGTCCGCGGCCGCGACCTCATCTCGGGCCTGCCCAAGACGGTCGAGATCACGTCCGCGGAGGTCCGCCGCGCCATCGAGGGGCCCGTCCTGCAGGTCATCGACCTCGCCCGCGTCGTCCTCGACGTCTGCCCGCCGGAGCTCGCCGGCGACATCCTCGACCGGGGCGTCACCCTGACCGGCGGCGGCGCCCTCCTCCGCGGCCTCGCCGAGCGCATGCAGCACGAGCTCGGGGTCCCGGTCCGGGTCGCCGAGGATCCGCTCCGCGCCGTCGCCCTCGGGTCCGGCCGCTGCGTCGAGGACTTCGGCAACCTGTCGCGGGTGCTCATCGACACGCGTCGACGCTGATGACGAGCGTGCGTCTCGGCCGGGTCGGTCGCCCGCGCCCGCGGGCACTCACCGTCCTCGCCGTGCTGACCGTCGCCCTCGTCCTCCTCGACCTCGCCGGCGTCTCCGGGACGAGCCGTGTGCGGGAGGCGGGTGCCGTCGTCCTCGGGCCCGTCCTCCGGGCGATGTCCGGCGGCGACGCGACGGTCGAACGGTTGACCCGGGAGCGCGACGCGCTCGCCGACGAGCTGCGCCGGACACGTCTCTCCGGCTCCGCGAATGCGGGGGCCCGCGACCTCCTCGCCAACCCGGGTCTCGCGGGCGGCCGGGTCGTGCCCGCGCGCGTGGTCGGCATCGGCGCGCTCGCGGCGGACGGCGCGCAACGGCTGACCCTCGACGTCGGCAGCCGCGACGGCGTCGCGGTCGAGGAGTCGGTCGTCTCCGGCGACGGGCTCGTCGGCCGGGTCGTCGCGGTCGGGCCCTGGACGTCCGACGTCCTGCTCATCGGCGCCTCGGACGTCGCCGTCGGCGTCCGGGTCGGCGCGGCCGGGCGGCTCGGGCTCGTGGGCGGACCCGGGGGTGTTGCCCGCCGGCGCTCGGCCGGCGAGCTCGCCCTCACCCTCGTCGATGCCGGCGCCGTCCGGGTCGGCGACGTCGTCACGACGGTGGGCAGCCCGTCCGGCCGGCCCTTCGTCGCCGGTCTGCGCGTCGGCACCGTGACCCGGGTGGACCCCGCCGCGGGAAGCCTGACCGCGACCGCCGTCGTCGCCCCGGCCGTCGACCTCGGCCGCCTCGACGTCGTCGGCGTCGTCCTCGCCGGGGCGCGGACCGCGCCCCGGCCGACCGCCACCGGCTCCGGCACCGCGCGATGAGACCCGCGCGGACCGTCGTCCGGGTCGCCGTCCTCCTCGCCGCGGCGCTGCTCGGTGTCGTCCTGCGCGCCCACCACCTGACGACGGTGCCGGATCTCGTCGTCGTCGCCGTCACGGCATTCGGCCTCGTCGACGGACCCCGCGGGGGTGCCCTCTGGGGCCTCGTCGGCGGCTGGCTCGTCGACCTCGCCCCGCCCGGGGCCGCCGTCCTGGGCCTCGGCGCGCTCCTGACCGGGGTCGGGGGAGCGGTCGCGGGCCGCGGCCACCGGGTCGACCGGCTCGCCCTCGGCTGGGTCGTCCTCAGTGCCGCGGCGGCCGCGGGGACGATCGCCGCCCTGCGCGTCCTCCTCGCCCTGGCCGGCGGGACGCCGGTCGACTGGTCGGCCACCGGGCTCGGCATCGCGCTCACCGCGCTGACCGCGGGCCTGCTCGTGCCGCTGCTCATCCGCGTCGACGACCGGCTCACGGGGGACCGGCGGTGAGGGCCGTCCGGCTCGCCCGCGCGCCGCGCCGCACCCTCGGCTCCCGCCGCCTCGCCGTCCTCACCGCCGTCGTCGCGACCCTCTTCCTCACCCTCGGTGCCCGGGCCGCCCAGCTGCAGGTCCTCGACCCCCGGCACGCCTCGGCGGCGGCGAACGCACTCGCCACCCGGACCGTCGTCGTCCCCGCAGTCCGGGGACGCATCCTCGCCCGCGACGGGACGCCGATCGTCGACAACACGGCCGCCGCCGCGGTCACCGTCCGGCGCGCGACCCTCCTCGGGCAGGCGGACGGCGGCCGGGCCCTCCTCGCGCGGGTCGCGTCCGCCGTCCACCGCCCCGTCGAGGAGGTCTGGGGTCGCGCCTACCTCTGCGGCACCGTCGACGCACCGCCGGCTCCGGTCTGCTGGGGCGGCTCGGCCTACGTCCCGATCCCGGTCGCGACGGACGTCGACCCGTTGCTCGCGCTCGGCGTCGCCGAACGCCCCGCGACCTTCCCCGGGGTCGAGGTCGTGGCGACCCCCGTCCGCCGCAACGCGCATCCCGGCGGCGCCAACCTCGCCCACGTCGTCGGCTACCTCGGCCGCGCGACCGGGCCCGAGGTGACCGCGAGCCACGGAGCGATCACCGACGAGGACCTCGTCGGCCGCGCCGGGCTCGAGGCGGAGTATGACGCGGTCCTGCGCGGGACCCCGGGGCGTGTCGTCGTCGCCGTCGACCCGCGCGGCGTCGTCGTCCGTGAGCTGAGCCGGGTCGACCCGGTCCCCGGCGCCGACCTGCGGACCAACATCGACCTTGCCGTGCAGGTCGCGACCGAGCGGTCACTCGCGAGCCAGGTCGCCGCGGCTCGGCGGCACGGGGAGCGCGCGGACTCGGCAGCCGCCGTCGTCCTCGACGTCCGCACCGGCGGCGTCGTCGCGTCGGCGAGCTGGCCGACCTATGACCCGCAGGTCTGGACCGGCGGCATCAGCGAGCGGGCCTACGCAGCGCTCACCGCCCCGAAGGCGTCCACGCCGCTCCTCGACCGGGTCACGGCGGTGACCGGGCCGCCGGCCTCGACGTTCAAGGTCGTCTCGGTCCCGGCGGCGGTCGCCGCCGGCAACCCACTGACCGGCACCTACGACTGCACCTCGGCCTACCGGATCGGCAACCGCGACTTCCACAACTTCGAGTCCCGCTCGTACGGACCGATCTCGATGACGCGAGTCATCGAGATCTCGTGCGACACCGTCTTCTACGGCTTCGCCTACCGCTCGTGGCTGGCCCACGGCGGGCTCGCGGCCCGGACCGACACCGCCGACCCCTTCGTCGCCTGGGCCCGCGCCTACGGGCTCGGGGCGCGGACCGGCATCGACCTGCCGGGAGAGGTGCGCGGGCGCATTCCGGACCGGTCGTGGAAGCGCGCGGTCTGGGAGGAGACCCGGGTGGACCTCTGCCGCCGCGCTCGCACCGGCTATCCCGAGGTCGCCCGCACCGACGCGAGCCGCGCCGCCTACCTGACCTCCCTCGCCCGGGAGAACTGCACGACCGGCTGGCAGTACCGCGGGGGCGACGCCGCGAACTTCGCGATCGGCCAGGGCGACGTCTCCGCGACCCCGCTCCAGATGGCCGTCGCCTACGGCGCGATCGCGAACGGCGGGACGCTCGTCGTGCCCCGGGTCGCCGCTGGGACGGTCGCCGACGGCCGGGTGCGTCCACTGCCCGCGGTGTCCGTCCGACCGCGGGTGCCGTTCGCGCCGTCCATGCTCGCCTTCCTCCACACCGCCCTGCGCGCTGTCGTCGAGCGGGGCACGGCGGCGAGCGCCTTCGCCGGGATGCCCGCGGACTGGCCGGTCGCGGGCAAGACCGGGACGGGGGAGGTGTTCGGCAAGGGGGACACGGCGTGGTTCGTGTCCTACGCCCCGTCGACGGCCCCGCGATGGTCCGTCGCGGTCACGATCTCCCAGGGCGGCACGGGCGGGACCTTCGCCGCGACCGCGGCCCGCGGCATTCACCTCGCCCTCCGCTCGGTCCGCTGACCGTCCCCGCGAGGGTGCCCGACGGCGCACTAGGCTGGCCGCATGGCTGACTTCGACGTCGTTGTCCTCGGTGCCGGTCCCGGCGGTTACGTCGCGGCGATCCGCGCCTCCCAGCTCGGCAAGAGCGTCGCCGTGGTGGAGAAGCAGTACTGGGGCGGGGTCTGCCTCAACGTCGGCTGCATCCCCTCCAAGGCGCTGCTCAAGAACGCCGAGCTCGCCCACGTCCTCACCCACGAGAAGAAGAAGTTCGGGATCGAGGGCGAGGCGACGATGGCCTTCGCCCCGACCCACGCGCGCTCCCGCCAGGTGTCCGCGGGGATCGTCAAGGGCGTCCACTTCCTCATGAAGAAGAACAAGATCACCGAGATCGACGGCTGGGGCACGCTCACCTCGCCGACGTCGATGGACGTCGCGCTCAACGACGGCTCGACGCGGCAGCTGACCTGTGACCAGCTCATCGTCGCGACCGGCTCGGTGACGCGAATGCTGCCCGGCGTCCAGGTGAGCGCCAACGTCGTCACCTATGAGGAGCAGATCCTCGACCCCGAGCTGCCCGGCTCGATCATCATCGCCGGGTCCGGCGCGATCGGCGTCGAGTTCGCCTACGTCATGGCCAACTTCGGGGTCGACGTGACGATCGTCGAGTTCCTCGACCGGATGGTCCCGACCGAGGACGCGGACGTGTCCAAGGAGCTGGCCAAGCACTACAAGAAGCTGGGCGTCAAGGTCCTGCTCGGCACCAAGGTCGAAGCCGTCGAGGACACCGGCTCCGGGGTCCGGGTCACCGTCTCGCCGGCCGCCGGCGGCGACCAGAGCGTCCTCGAGGCCGACCGGCTGCTCTCCGCGATCGGGTTCGCGCCGCGGACCGAGGGCTTCGGCCTCGACGCGATCGGGGTCGAGCTGACCGACCGCGGCGCGATCGCGATCGACGACTTCTGCCGGACCAACGTGCCCGGCGTCTACGCGATCGGTGACGTCACCGCCAAGATGATGCTCGCCCACGTCGCCGAGGCGCAGGGCATCGTCGCCGCCGAGACGATCGCGGGTGCCGACACGATGCCCGTCGACTACGACTTCATCCCGCGGGCGACCTACTGCGAGCCGCAGATCGGCTCCTTCGGCTGGTCCGAGCAGCAGGCCAGGGACAAGGGCTTCGACGTCAAGACGGCGACCTTCCCCTTCACGGCCAACGGCAAGGCGATGGGTCTCGGCGAGCCCATCGGCTTCGTCAAGGTCGTCGCCGACGCGACGCACAACGAGATCCTCGGCGCGCACATGATCGGTCCCGGGGTCACCGAGCTCCTGCCGGTCCTCACCCTCGCGCAGAAGTGGGACCTGACCGCCGACGAGGTCGCCCGCAACGTCTTCGCACACCCGACCCTCTCCGAGGCCGTCAAGGAGGCCGTCGAGGGGATCGTCGGGCACATGATCAACTTCTGACCGCCGCCGCCGATACGGTCGCCGCACCGAGCGGCGCGCCGCACCCGAGTCGAGAGGTCAGGACCCGCCGGAGCCGGCCGGCCCTGACCTCTCCCGTCTGCTGGCTCACACCGCGGTCCCGCCATCGCCGACAACTACTACAATCAGTAGTAGCCACTCGGAAGACATCCGACGGGCTCCCGCAGGAGAAGACCATGGCCGCCACCATCACCAGGCACCCGGACACCGACATCGTCGCCACCTCCGACCACGTCCTCGTCCAGGAGGAGATCGTCCGCTCGTCCGTCCTTCGCAAGATCCTCGCCTTCGCTCGGATCCTCATCGGCTTCACGTTCATGTGGCCGTTCGTCGACAAGCTGTTCGGCTTCGGGTTCGCCACCCCGTCCGAGCGCGCCTGGGTCAACGGCGGCAACCCCTCGCAGGGCTTCCTCAAGGGCGTGACCGGTCCCTTCGCCGACTTCTTCCACCCGATGGCAAGCTCCGCCACCGACTGGCTGTTCATGGCCGGCCTCTTCGGCATCGGCCTCGCCATGCTCGTCGGTGCGGGCCTGAAGGTCGCGGCCTGGAGCGGCACGCTCCTCCTCGCCTTCATGTACCTCGCCGAGTTCCCGTGGGGGCAGCCGGCCGACTTCCACGCCACCAACCCGATCGTCGACTCGCACTGGCACGAGGCAGCCCTCCTCCTCGTCGCGGCCTACTCCCTGGCCGGCGACACGTGGGGCCTCGGCAAGTGGTGGAGCCGCAAGGTCGGCAACAGCTGGCTCCGCTGAACCCGCCGGCCGCCGGCTCGAGCTCGGCGGCCTCCGGGCCGGCTGGCCGGCCCCGAACGAGCACCGCCCGCAGATGCGGACGGTGCTCGCGCGCTGCCGACTGAGCGGCAACCCCCACGACCACCGCCGCCGCAGCGGGCACGTGACCGCGCGTCCCCCTGCGTCTACATGCCCGTGTCGATGTTGAGGATGTTGCCGTCCGGGTCGGCGAACCACACGCCACGACCGGCGCCCTCGCCCATCGAGGCGACCCCGTCGCTCCACGTCATCCCGGGGGCGTCGAACGTCATGAACTCCACGCCCTTGGAGCGCAACCCGGCGACCTCCTCGTCGAAGGCGTCGGCGTCGAGCATCCAGGACACCGCGGTCGCCTTGTTGGTCCCGGCGAACCCGGACGGGTAGACGAAGACCGACCCGTCGCCGGCCGCGTACATGACGCCCTCGGGTGGATCACCTTGGGCCGTCAGGCCGAGCGTCCCCTCGTAGAACTCGCGGGCGCGGGCCAGGTCGCTGACGCCGAGGGTCGGGGTCGGGGTGTGGTTGCCGAGCATCGTTCGCCTCCGCGGTGGTCCGGGCGAGCGTCGTCCGGCTGGCCGCGGTGCCAGCGTAGGCGCGGGCCCCCGCCGTGCCTATGGCCCAGACGGGCTGGCCCGTTCGGGCCGGTTACCGTTCAGCCGTGGAGCACCGAGCCGACCTCACCCCGCCGACCCTCGTGCGCCGTGCCCGGCTCGTCCCCGTCGGCGACGTCGACGCGCCGGAGGGGGAGGCCTGCATTCGGATCGTCGACGGAGTCGTGCGCGAAGTGGCCCCCGACCTGACGCCGAATGCGGGGGAGCAGGTCCTCGACGCCGACGGCCGCTTCGCGATCCCCGGCCTCTGGGACCAGCACGTCCACCCGGTCATGTGGGCCCTGGCCCGGAGCCGGGTCGACCTCGCGGGCACGAGGTCGCCGGCCGAGGCGGCGCGGCGGGTCCGCGCCGCGCTGGACGCGCGCCCCGGGGACGGGCTCGTCCTCGGCTACGGGCACCGGATGGCCTCGTGGGACCGCCTGCCGACGGTCGCCGAGCTCGACGCCGTGACCGGCGACCGCCCGGTCGCCCTCGCCGCCGGGGACGGCCACAACGGCTGGCTCAACTCCGCCGCCCTCCGGCTCGTCGGCGCCGCCCCGACCGACGCGGTGCTCGTCGAGGACGACTGGTACCCGGTCTATGCCCGGCTCGAGGCGCTGCCCGGCCACGGCGAGGACGGGGAGGCCGCCCTGCGGACGGCCCTCGACGAGGCGGCGTTCCTTGGTGTCGTCGGGCTCGTCGACCTCGAGTTCGGAGGGAGCTTCCTGCGCTGGGAGGAGCGATTCCACGCCGGCCTGACCCAGCTCCGCATCCGCGCCTCCACGTACGAAGACGGGCTGGAGGAGGTGGCGCGGCGCGGGCTCCACAACGGTGACCCGCTCGTCCCCGGCCAGGACCTCGTGACGATGGGCCCGTTCAAGGTCATCAGCGACGGCAGCCTCAACACGATGACCGCGTGGTGCTGCGAGCCCTACCTGACCGACACCGCGCTCGACTTCCCCCGCGGCCGGTCGAATGCCGACATCGAGGTCCTCGCCCCCCTTCTCGCCCGCGCCCGAGACATCGGTCTGGTCGCCGCCGTCCACGCGATCGGCGACGAGGCCCTGTCGGTCGCCCTGGACGCCTTCGAGGCGACCGGACAGCGCGGCACGGTCGAGCACGCCCAGCTCGTCGACCTGGCCGACCTCCCGAGGATGGCCCGGCTCCCGCTCGTCGCGAGCGTCCAGCCGGCGCACCTGCTCGACGACCGCGACGCGACCGAGCGGTTGTGGGCCGACCGGACCCACCGGGTCTTCGCGTTCCGAGCGATGCTGCAGGCCGGCATTCGGCTGGCCCTCGGTTCGGACGCACCGGTGTCACCCCTCGACCCGTGGCTCGCGATGGCCGCGGCCGTCCACCGCAGCGCCGACGAGCGCGAGCCGTGGCACCCCGAGCAGGCGCTGACCGCGGCCGAGGCGCTCGCGGCGTCGACCGACGGTGCGACGACCATCGCGCCGGGGTCCCGCGGCGACGTCGTCCTGCTCGACGCGGATCCCCTCGCGCCGCAGCCGGACTCACGCTCGGCCGCGGAGCACCTGCGCGGCATTCGCGTGGAAGCGACGTTGCTCGCCGGTCGCGTGACGCACGACGCTCTCTAGGGTCAGCGGGGCGACCGGGCCGCCCACATGGCGGCGACGTGCCGGACGTCGGTGCCGCAACAGCCGCCGACGATCCGCAGCCCGGGCAGCCGAGGCCGGAGGAGAACGTCGAGATCCGTGGCCAGGGCGGCCGGGTCGCCCTCGTCGAGGTCGGGAGCGGCGTCGAGCTCGTCGTGGCTCAGCTGCGAGGCGTTGACGCGCACGCCCGCCACGCGGTCCCGCCAGTCGCCGTCGACGAGTCCCGGGGCGACGTGACCCGGGTGGGCGCAGTTGACGAGGAAGTGCGCCGCGGCGCCATCGGTCGCCTCGTCGACCTTGAGCACCGCGTCGGCGAGAGCGGTCCCGTCGGGGAGCCGGCCGTCGGTCTCGACGGTGAACGAGATGCCGACCGAGAGGCCGACCTCCCGGGCGGCGCGGACGATGCCGATCGCCTCGGCGGGCGTGGTCAGCGTGTAGGCGGTCGCGAGGTCGGCTCCCGCCTCGGCGAAGCTGCGCAGCTGGGCGGCGTGGTAGTCCGCGGCCTCGTCGGCGTCGATCCCGGCGTCCGCGACGTAGCCGTCCCGCCGGGGCCCGACCTGGCCACTCACGAGGACGTGCGGGAGGTCCGACTCCCACGTGCTGCGGGCTCGGGCCAGGTCTTCGACGGCTCGCCGGTTGACGCGGTCGAGCGCGCCACGGTCGTAGCCGAGCTTGGCCCCCCAGTCGGGGTTCGCGCGCCACGTCGCCGTCTCGAGGAGGAGACCGGCTCCGACGTCGAGCGCGACGTCCCGGTAGCCCGCGTAGTAGGCGGCGAGCAGAGCGCGCCCGTCGTCGTCGTCGAGGAGCGGGAATGCCGCGAACTCCGGCAGGTCGGCCCCGTGGTGGAAGATCAGGTCGGTCTCGAGGCCGCCGTCCGTGACGAAGTCGGTGCCGTCCTCGGGAAGTGCGGTGGAGGTCATCGGGGGCTCCTCATCGGAAACAGACTGGATGGTCTGTTTGTACCAGACCATCCAGTCTGGTACAAGTGGTTCATGCCCAGGGACGGATCGGCCACGCGGACGCGGATCCTCGACGCCGCCGAGACGCTCGTCAAGGACAACGGCTTCGCCGCGACCTCGGTCGACGAGGTCATCGCCCTCTCGAGCAGCTCCAAGGGCGCCTTCTTCCACCACTTCCCGACCAAGGCGGACCTCGCGGTCCACCTGGTCCACCGCTACGTCGAGGCCGACATCGCCGAGCTGGAGGAGGCCTTGGCCGCCGTCGCGGGAGTCGACGACGCGGGCGAGCGGCTCGTCGCCTTCATCCGGTGGTTCGAGGACCGGGGCGACGCGGTCATGGCCGCCACGAGCAACTGCCTCTACGTCGCCGTCCTCACCGAGCGCCAGCTCGTCGACGAGGGCACGACCGACGACGTGCTCCGCGCGGTCGTGGCCTGGCGGACGGCGATCGTCGACCTCCTGCGCGCCGCCCTCCCCGGCAGCACGCTCGACCTCGACGCGATCGCGGACCACGTCTTCGTGACCTTCGAGGGCGCCTTCATGCTGTGCCGCTCGACGGGGGAGCCGGAGCACATGCGCCGCCAGCTGCGGGTCCTGCGACTCATGGTCGAGGCCCTCGTCAGCTGAGCTGCCGCCAGGTGTCCCAGCCGATCCGCACGATGAACGCCGACACGACGACGACGAACACGACCCGGATGAAGCCGGACCCCTTGGCCACGGCCATCCGGGCGCCGAGGTAGCCCCCGGCGACGTTCGCGGCGCCCATCCCGAGGCCGAGCGCCCACCAGACCGCGCCCTGCGGGACGAAGATGACGAGCGCGGCGAGGTTCGTCGCGAAGTTCGCGATCTTCGCCTTGGCGCTCGCCTCGAGGAAGCCGTAGCCGAGGAGACCGACGAGGGCGAAGACGAGGAAGCTCCCCGTCCCGGGACCGAGCGCGCCGTCGTAGATCCCGATGAGGAAGCCCGCGATCCCCGCGAGCACGTAGTGCCGGTGGCCGTCGAAGCGGAGCGCCGTCTCGGCGCCGAGCGCCGGCCGGAGCACGGTGTAGGCACCGACGACGACGAGGACGACGAGGATGATCGGGTTGAACGCCGAGCGCGGGATGTGGCTGGCGAGGACCGCACCGAGCAGTGACCCGGCGAATGCCGCGAGCGCGAGCGGGACGGCGGTCCGCAGGTCCGGGCGGACCCGCCGGAGGTAGGTCACCGAGCTCGTCGTCGTCCCGAAGATCGAGGAGAGCTTGTTGGTCGCGAGGAGGTGGATCGGGGCCGCGGTCGGGAAGGCGACGAGCAGCGCTGGCAGCTGGATGAGCCCGCCGCCGCCGACGACCGCGTCGACCCACCCGGCGGCGAAGGCCGCGCCGAGCAGGAGCGCGATGACGACGGGAGAGACCTCGGGCACGCCCGCAGTCTTGCAAAGGGGCCAGGCAGTGGCGCGAGGCGACCGTGGGCGCCGAGGCAGGGCATTCGGCGATTAGGGGTGAAGCCCGGGCTCCGGTAACCTCGGAACCGCCGTTCGATCGGCCGCGGAACCAGAGAGCCCCGGTGGAAATGCCCGGGCGCGCCGCGCAACGAGTGAAGAAGGAGCCGGATCAGCATGCCGCTGGACACCGAGACCAAGAAGAAGATCATGGCCGAGTACGCCACCGTCGAGGGCGACACCGGCTCCCCCGAGGTGCAGGTGGCGATGCTCACGCAGCGCATCAAGGACCTGACCGAGCACAGCCGGGCGCACAAGCACGACCACCACAGCCGTCGTGGCCTGCTCCTGCTCGTCGGCCAGCGCCGGCGGCTCCTGCGCTACCTGGAGAACGTCGACGTCGAGCGTTACCGCTCGCTGATCAAGCGCCTCGGTCTGCGCCGTTGATCGCATGACCGAGAGGGCGGCCCCCATGTGGGGCCGCCTTTCGGCATGTCTGCACGACAACTGAATACGCACGGGGGCTCCGCCCCCGTGCCCCCCGCAAGACCATGCACGACAGGCACGACAGCCCGGGGCACAACGAAGATGCGCCCGGAACTCAAAAGAGAAAAGGAGGACCCGATGGAGGGTCCTGAGATCACCTTCGCCGAAGCCGTCATCGACAACGGCAGCTTCGGCACCCGCACCGTCCGGTTCGAGACCGGGCGCCTGGCCAAGCAGGCCGGCGGCGCGGTCGCCGCCTACCTCGACAGCGACACGATGCTCCTGTCGACCACGACCGCCGGCAAGAGCCCGCGCGAGGGCTTCGACTTCTTCCCGCTCACCGTCGACGTCGAGGAGCGGATGTACGCCGCGGGCAAGATCCCCGGCAGCTTCTTCCGTCGCGAGGGCCGCCCGTCGACCGACGCGATCCTCACCTGCCGCCTCATCGACCGGCCGCTGCGCCCGACCTTCAAGAAGGGCCTCCGCAACGAGGTCCAGGTCGTCATCACGGTGCTCGCGCTCAACCCCGACCACCAGTACGACGTCCTCGCCATCAACGCGGCGAGCGCGTCGACGCAGATCTCCGGCCTGCCGTTCAGCGGCCCGATCGGCGGCGTCCGGGTCAGCCTCATCGAGGGCCAGTGGGTCGCCTTCCCGAACTTCTCCGACATCGAGCGCTCGACCTTCGACATGGTCGTCGCCGGCCGGGTCGCGGGCGACGACGTCGCCATCATGATGGTCGAGGCCGAGTCGACCGAGTCGACGTGGAACCTCGTCAAGAACGAGGGCAAGACCGCCCCGACCGAGGAGATCGTCGCGCAGGGCCTCGAGGCCGCCAAGGGCTTCATCAAGGTCCTCTGCGACGCTCAGTCCGAGCTCGCCACGGCCGCCGCCAAGCCGGTCGAGGAGTTCCCGGTCTTCCTCGACTACCAGGACGACGCCTACGCCGCCGTCGAGGGTGCCGTCCTCGGTGACCTCGAGCCGGCGCTGCAGATCGCCGACAAGCAGGACCGCGAGAGCCGCATCGACGAGATCAAGGACGCCATGAAGGCCTCCCTCGGCGAGCAGTTCGACGGCCGCAACGGCGAGCTGTCTGCGGCCTACCGCGCGGTGCAGAAGAAGCTCATCCGCGAGCGCATCCTCCGCGACAAGGTCCGTATCGACGGTCGTGGCCTCGCCGACATCCGCGCTCTCTCGGCCGAGGTCGAGGTCCTCCCTCGGGTCCACGGCTCGGCGATCTTCGAGCGTGGCGAGACCCAGATCATGGGCGTCACGACGCTCAACATGCTCCGCATGGAGCAGCAGCTCGACACCCTCTCGCCGGTGACGCGCAAGCGCTACATGCACAACTACAACTTCCCGCCGTTCAGCACCGGCGAGACCGGCCGCGTCGGTTCGCCGAAGCGTCGCGAGATCGGCCACGGCGCGCTCGCCGAGCGGGCCCTCATGCCGGTCCTCCCGACCCGCGAGGAGTTCCCCTACGCGATCCGTCAGGTCTCCGAGGCGCTCAGCTCCAACGGCTCGACCTCGATGGGCTCGGTCTGCGCGTCCACCCTCTCGCTGCTGAATGCGGGGGTGCCGCTCCGCGCGCCCGTCGCCGGAATCGCGATGGGCCTCATCTCCGCCGAGGTCGACGGGCAGATGTCCTACGCGGCGCTCACCGACATCCTCGGTGCCGAGGACGCGTTCGGCGACATGGACTTCAAGGTCGCCGGAACGCGTGAGTTCGTCACGGCGATCCAGCTCGACACCAAGCTCGACGGCATTCCCGCCGACGTGCTCGGTGGCGCGCTCACCCAGGCCCGCGAGGCCCGCCTGCACATCCTCGACGTCATGAACGAGGCGATCGACACGCCGGACGAGATGTCCCCGTTCGCGCCGCGCGTCATCAGCGTCACCGTCCCGGTCGACAAGATCGGTGAGGTCATCGGGCCGAAGGGCAAGATGATCAACCAGATCCAGGAGGAGACCGGCGCGCAGATCTCCATCGAGGACGACGGCACCGTCTACATCGGTGCCACGGACGGCCCGTCGGCCGAGGCGGCGCGCGCGATGGTCAACGCGATCGCCAACCCGACGATGCCGGAGATCGGCGAGCGCTTCCTCGGGACCGTCGTCAAGACGACGACCTTCGGGGCGTTCATCTCGCTCACGCCCGGCAAGGACGGCCTGCTGCACATCTCCGAGGTGCGCAAGCTCGTCGGCGGCAAGCGGATCGACGCCGTCGAGGACGTCCTGGCGATCGGTCAGAAGGTCCAGGTCGAGCTCAAGGAGATCGACCCGCGCGGCAAGCTCTCCCTCGCGGCCGTGGTCGCCGAGGGCGCCGAGGCCGCGGCCGAGCCGGCCGACGCCGGCCAGGTCTCGGACGCGTCCGACGCCGCGGGCGACGGTGACGAGTCCGAGGGTTCGGACGACGTCCGCGAGGACAGCGACCGCGGCGAGCGCCCCCAGCGCAACCGTCGTCGTGGCGGCCGTGGTCGTGGCGACCGCGACCGTGGTGAGGGTTCGTCCGAGGGCTGAGCCTTTGGGGCATTCGCACTGAGCAGCGGCGGGATCCGGGTGACCGGGTCCCGCCGCTTCGTCGTCCGTGGGCGAGGTTGTCCACAGGCGTGGTCCCGACGTCGCGCGCCGCCCCGCCGCGTTCCCTAGGGTCGAGGACGCACGCGATCCTGGAGGGGGAACCATGCGCAAGCTCATCGGGCTGCTCGCTGCTCTCGTCGGACTGCTCGCCCTCATGGGCGGCCTCGGCGCAGCGGTCGTCGTCGGATCCGACGACATCGTCACGACGCCTGGCCAGGCCTTGGCCGGAGGTACGGCCGTCGCGGTCAGCGTCCCCGGGCTGCTCGACTACGACGGCTGGACGATGCGGGTCACGGCGACGAATGCGTCGGGGCGGGTCTTCGTCGGCGCCGGTCACCCGGTCGACATCTCCGACTACGTGGCCGGAGTGCGTCGCGCCGTCGTCACCGAGGCGGGTGCAGGAGGGCTGAGCACCACCACCGTCCCGGACCGGGCCGCCGCGCCCGCGACCGACCCGACGGCGGCGTTGTTCTGGGTGGCGAAGGCGTCCGGACCGGGGGCCCAGCACCTCGATCTGGACCTGAGGGCCGAGCCGCTCGTCCTCTACGCGGGCCCCGTGGGCACGGCCGGGCCGCTCACGCTGTCCGTGGGGCTGCGCATTCCGCACCTGTTCGCCCACGCAGTCGCCCTCGCCGCCCTGGGACTCGTCCTCCTGGCCGCCGGCGTCCTCGTGCTGCGGCGGCGGCGCCGCGGGGTCCGGCCGATGGCCGGGGGTCAGGGTGCCGAGGCTCCCGGGCCCGCCGACTCCGGAAGCGGGTCGGGCTCAGCGGGCGTCGCGACGGTGGAGCGGCGGCGAATGCGGGACGTCGCCGTCATCCTCGCGTCGGCCATCGCGCTCGCCGGGTGCGGCGCGGTCCCGCAGCGCGCCGGCTCCGACCCCGCGGCCGGCGACACCCGCCCGGCGCTGACGCGGCAGGAGCTCGTCGACGTGTGGCAGGTCTACGACCGCGACAACAACGCCGCGATCAAGGCGGCGCGGGCGCCGGGCTACGACCCGCGGCCCTGGGCCAGGGTGGACACCGGCCTGACCCTCCTCTTCGACCACTTCCAGACTGCCTCCGCCAAGGTCGAGGCGGACCAGGCGAAGCCGGTCACGCTGACCCACGTCGCGGGGGCGGCGTACGCGCCGGGGTTCGGCGCCTACCCGATGTACGCGATGACGACCTTCACGATGGCGGGAGCCGCCAAGCACGACGTGGCGACGGTCGGTCTGGCCGTGCTGACCCGGAGCCGGGCGGCGTCGGGCTGGCGGCTCGAGAGCAGCATCGCCGTCCCGAAGGCCAAGCTGCCGGGGCCCCTGGCGCCCGGGACGCCGAGCACGCCGTCGGCCGCCGACCTCGCGAAGGCGAGGAGAGCCGCCGACCTGGTCCGCGCCTACCTGGTGACCGGCAGGGCCACCATCCCCGTCGCCGGGGATCTCAGGCTCCTGCGCGCCGACGTCGACCGGGCGATCAGGAGTGGCAACACGAGCGAGGCCCTCATCGCCGCCGACTACGTTCCCGGGGGCGCCGACCCGACGGCCGGCGGGGCGATCCGGACGGTCCGGGTGGCCGGCGGGCTGCTCGCGGTCGCGTCGTGGACCGGGGCGGAGCGCGTCCAGGCCGGCCCGAACGCGTCGATCAGCTGGCAGGACAAGACCACTGGCAAGCTGCTCGGACAGGTCGGTCAACAGGACTTCCTCGTCCGCCGCCTCGGGATGACCGCCCTGATCAGCATTCCGGACCAGGGCACTCCGACCGTCTTCGGCTCCGAGTGGGGGACCCTGCTCAACGGGTCGTAGACACGACGTCCGAGGGTTGCCAGGCGGCCGGTCGTCGAAGTTCACGGACGTCGACACCTGGGTCCGGCGGGCGGACGCCGGTCCGGCGATGTGGGAGGCCCCGCCGCCCGCCACGGCCGGCTCGGCGGCGGCGATGAACGGCGTGGCGAGGGTGGCGAGGACGACGCCCGCGAAGACGGCTGAGCGGCGTGTCGGTGTGAGGCGGTGCATGGGTGCGCTCCTTCGGCCCGCTTCCTCGGTTCGGCGGTGTCCAGCAGTCAACGTAGGGTCGCGGGGGTCAGGCCTCCAGCAGGTCGGGGATCCCGTGTCGCGGATCCGCAATGAGACGCCGAGCAGGCTCACCGGCAGCGGAGCTCGTTCGGTGAACGGGTGACGACGCTCGTCATGGTGCTCGAGGGGTGGCCCGGGCCGTCGGTGGCCCCCATGACCGGCCACCCGTGAGCCGGGTCCGGATGCCCGACGGGGGATGGCTCGTCGCGTCCGGCACCCGGGTCGACGTCGGAGGGGTCGCCGTCGCGGTCGTGCTGGGTGGCGGCGACGTCGCGTCGGTGACGGCCGCATTCGCCGCCTGGGCCGGCCTGACCTCCCGCGAGACCCAGGTGATCCGTCGTATCGGGGAGGGCCTGGACAACCGGTCGACGGCACGATCCCCGATGATCAGCCCGCTCACGGTCGAGACCCGTCTGACGTCGATCTACCGGAAGAGCGGGGTGCGTGGTCGCGACGAGCTGCTCGCCCTCCTGCGGTGATGTCCCGGACCCGTAGGCTCGGCGCCATGACGACGAAGGTCGCGGTCATCGGGGCCGCCGGACGCATGGGGTCGACGGTCTGCGCGGCGGTCGAGGGCGCGGCCGCTCTCGAGCTCGTCGGGCGCTTCGACGAGGACGACGACCTCGGCGACCTCTCGGGCGCTGATGTCGTCGTCGAGTTCTCCGTCCCGTCGGCGTCCCCGGCCAACGTCGCCCACTGCGTGGCCCAGGGGGTGCACGTCGTCGTCGGGACGACCGGTTGGAGCGAGGCTCGCCTGGCCACGCTCCGTGAGCAGGTCGCCGCCGCCCCCGAGGGCACCGGCGTCCTCATCGCCCCGAACTTCGCCATCGGCGCGATCCTCATGATGTCCTTCGCGCAGCAGGCCGCCCGCTTCTACGAGTCGGTCGAGGTCGTCGAGCTGCACCACCCGGGCAAGGTCGACGCCCCCTCGGGCACGGCGGCGCGCACCGCCTCGCTCATCGCGGCCGCGCGGGCCGACGCCGCCCTGGGGGACGTCCCCGACGCGACGACGCAGGACCCGGACGGCGCCCGCGGGGCGCGGGTCGACGGCATTCCCGTGCACTCGGTCCGGCTGCGCGGCCTGGTCGCGCACCAGGAGGTCCTCCTCGGCAGCGAGGGGGAGATGCTGACGATCCGGCACGACTCCTTCGACCGGGTGTCCTTCATGCCCGGCGTCCTCGAGGGCATTCGCGGGGTCGCGGAGCACCCGGGCGTGACCGTCGGCCTCGAGCACTACCTCGGGCTCAGCTGACCCTCTCGGCTCAAACGAGTGCGCCGGTCGCGCGGAGGATGGCGGCGACCCCGGCCGCGCCGACCACGACGACGACGAAGTTCGCCCTCAGGCGGAGCAGGACGAGGGCGACGGCCACCGCGACGACGCGGGCGTCGATGGTGATCGCCCCGCCCGGCCCGGCGAAGGTCTGCACGCCGATGAGGGCGGCGAGGAGCGCGACGGGCAGGGCGGTCGTCACCCGGCTCGTCCGCTCTCCCGACAACCAGGAGGCAGGCGTGACGTAGCCGGCGAGCTTGAGCGCGAAGCACGCCGCGCACGCGAGGAGGACCGCCGTCGTCAGGCTCATCGACCCTCCCGGGGATGTCCGGCCGCGCCGCCGCGCTCCTCGGACCACCCGGCGTCGCCCTCACCGGTCTGCGGCAGTAGCAGAGACAGGAATGCCGCGAGCCCGGCGACGAGGACGGGCACCCCGGCCGGGAGGGCGGGGGACAGGCCGACGGCGACGACGAGGGCCACGGCGGCGAGGGCGACCGTCTCCCGGTTCTTCAGGCGCGGCCAGAGCAGCGCGCAGAAGGCCGCGGCGGCGGCGGCGTCGAGCCCGTAGCGTCGAGGGTCGCCGAGGGCGTTGCCGAGGAGCGCGCCGACGACCGAGGAGAGGTTCCAGAACACGTAGACGGCGATGCCGGTCTGCCAGAAGCCGAGCCGCTGCCCCTCGGGCTCGGGCTGGGTGACGGCGACCGCCGTCGACTCGTCGATCGTCAGCTGGGCGGCGCCGAGGCGGCGCAGCCCCCGCACCCCGAGGACCTGCGACATCTGGAGCCCGTAGAGCCCGTTGCGGAAGCCGAGGAAGGCCGCTGTCCCGATCGCCGCCGGCGCCGCGGCCAGGCCCCCGGAGCCGATGATCCCGACGAAGGCGAACTGCGAACCGCCGGTGAACATGAGCAGCGAGAGGGCGACCGCCTGCCAGACGTGGAGACCCGCGGCGACGGCGAGCGCGCCGAAGCTCACGCCGTAGAGACCGGTCGCGAAGCCGACCGACCAGGCCTGGCGCCGGACCTCCGCCGCCCGCGCCGCGGTCAGGCCGGCGCCCTCAGCCACGGCTCACTCGCCGACGGTGCCGGTCAGGTCGGTCACGAGCCGGACCTCGGCGGCCCTCTCGCCGCCCGGTCCGACGACCCGCTCCCGGTGGGCGCCGTCCGGCCCGAAGCCACTGCCCGAGAGGAAGGCTCGGGTCTCGTCCGCGGACGCGAGGACCCACGCGGCCCCGGTCACGGCGCCGGCGCCCCGCAGGCCGTCGACGGCGGCATTGAGCAGCCGTGAGCCGTGCCCCTGGCGTCGGGCATCGGGGTGGACGCACAGCGTGCTCAGCTCACCGGTCTCGCCGTCGGCGTCCGGGTCCTGGCTCGGCCCGATCGCGGCGAAGCCGACGACCTGGGCGCCGGCGAGGGCGACGAAGAGCTGGGCCGCGCCCGGACGTGGTGCTTCGAGGGCCCGGCGCCAGACGGCGGCGAATGCCGCGGGCTCGAGCTCGTCGAGCACGGACTGCGGGGCGACGCCGGCCAGCTCGCGACGGAAGACGACGGACTGGACGAGCGCGACGGCCGGCGCGTCGCTCGGGCGGGCGGTGCGGACCGAGGCGTCCGCCATGGGCCCGGGAGCGTGGTCGTGGGCGTGGTCGTGGGCCGTCATCCCCGGCATCCTTGCAGCCCGGCGACCTCGTGGGGCCGCCGGTCTCACCCCGCGCGACCAGCGCCTACAGTGGCCGTATGTACGGCAACGACTTCGGCCTCGACGACGCGGCCGAGCGAGACGCACGACCGCCGGGACCGGACGAGCCGCTCAACGCGGTCGAAGCCGGCCTCTTCGACGACCTCATCGAGCACGACCTCCGGGTCGAGCCGCGCGACGAGATGCCCGAGGCCTACCGGCAGACCCTCATCCGCCAGATCGCCCAGCACGCGCACTCCGAGATCATCGGCATGCAGCCCGAGGGCAACTGGATCACCCGCGCCCCGAGCCTGCGCCGCAAGGCGATCCTCATGGCCAAGGTGCAGGACGAGGCGGGCCACGGGCTCTACCTCTACAGCGCCGCCGAGACGCTGGGCGTCGACCGGGGCGAGCTGCTCGACAAGCTGCATTCGGGCCGTCAGAAGTACTCCTCGATCTTCAACTACCCGACGCTCACATGGGCCGACGTCGGCGCGATCGGCTGGCTCGTCGACGGGGCCGCGATCATGAACCAGGTGCCGCTCTGCCGGTGCTCCTACGGCCCCTACGCGCGCGCGATGATCCGCGTCTGCAAGGAGGAGTCGTTCCACCAGCGGCAGGGCTTCGAGATCCTCTGGACCCTCTCGCGGGGGACCGAGGCGCAGCGGGCGATGGCCCAGGACGCGGCCGACCGGTGGTGGTGGCCGGCGCTGCAGATGTTCGGCCCGCCGGACTCGGGTGAGGCGGCCAAGGGCGGGCACACCGAGCAGTCGATGGCGTGGGGCATCAAGCGGTTCAGCAACGACGACCTGCGGCAGAAGTTCGTCGACATGACGGTTCCGCAGGCCCACAAGCTCGGACTCACGGTCCCCGACCCGGATCTCCGGTGGAACGAGGAGACGGGTCACTGGGACTTCGGGACGATCGACTGGACGGAGTTCTGGCGCGTCCTCAAGGGCGACGGGCCGTGCAACGCCGAGCGGATCGAGCACCGGGTCCGGGCCCACGAGGACGGCGCGTGGGTGCGGGAGGCGGCGAATGCATTCGCCGCCAAGCGGCGCGACCGCCAGGGGAGCGCCGCGTGACCGAGCAGACCACGGTTGCCGCCGACCGCGGCAACTGGCCGCTCTGGGAGGTCTTCGTCCGGGCCAAGCGCGGCCTCTCCCACGTCCACTCGGGGTCGCTCCACGCACCCGACGCCGAGCTCGCTCTCCGCAACGCGCGCGACCTCTACACCCGCCGTGGGGAGGGCGTCTCGATCTGGGTGGTCCGCGCGAGCGACATCACCGCGAGCTCGCCGGAGGAGCGGGGCGCCTTCTTCGACCCTGCCGCGGACAAGGTCTACCGCCACCCGACGTTCTACGACGTCCCCGCCGACGTCGAATACCTCTGAGCGAGAACCACTGTGCCGCAACCTGATTCGCACGCCCGCTATGTCCTCGGTCTCGCCGACGACGCCCTCGTCCACGCCCAGCGCCTCGGCGAGTGGATCGCACGTGCCCCGCAGATCGAGGAGGACCTCGCGCTCGGCAACATCGCGCTCGACCTGCTCGGCCAGGCCCGCGCGCTGCTGACCCACGTCGGCGAGATCGACGGGACCGGCCGCACCGAGGACGACCTCGCGATGCTCCGCGACGAGCGCGACTTCCGCTGCGTCCACCTCGTCGAGCAGCCCGGGGAGGACTTCGGCTTCGAGATGGCGCGGCTCCTCGTCCTGTCCTCCCACCGCGCGCAGCTGTGGCCGGCGCTCCTCGAGTCCGCCGACGAGGTCGTTGCGGGGGTGGCCGCCAAGGCGGTCAAGGAGGTCGCCTACCACCGCGACCACGCGGCGCAGTGGGTCGTCCGGCTCGGCGACGGCACCGAGGAGTCGCACCGCAGGATGCAGGCCGGCCTCGAGGCCGTCGTCCCCTACATCGCCGAGCTCTTCGACAACGACCCGGCGAGCGTCGCCGCCGCCAACGCAGGCGTCGGCGTCCTCCCGTCCTCCATCGAGGGCCCGACGATGGTCGCGATCGGCGAGGTCGTCGAGGAGGCGACCCTCGACATCCCGCCCGCCCCGTCCTGGCGCTCGCGGGGCGGGCGAGCCGGGGTGCATTCGCAGCCGATGGGCTACCTGCTCGCGGAGATGCAGCACATCGCGAGGTCCCATCCCGGGGCGACCTGGTGAATGCCGTGTCCGCGCACGCCCGGAGCGACGTCGCCGCTGTCGAGGCGTCGGTCCGGGCCGTCCCCGACCCCGAGGTGCCCGTCCTGACGATCGAGGACCTCGGCATCCTCCGCGCGATCGAGGCGGACGAGGCGACCGGCCGCCTCCGGGCGACGATCACGCCGACCTACTCCGGCTGCCCGGCGATGGGAGTCATCGAGCGCGGCATCGACCACGCGGCGCGCACGCACGGGTGGACCGCGGAGGTCGTCACCGTCCTCTCGCCGGCGTGGACGACGGACTGGATGAGCGAGCGCGGGCGGGCGGCTCTGCGGGAGTTCGGGATCGCCCCGCCGAGCGGTTCTGCGCCCCGTGCCGATGGGCCCGTCGCCCTCACGCTGACGCGGCGCTCGGTGGACTGCCCGCACTGCGGCTCGGCGGACACCGAGGAGCTGAGCCGGTTCGGGTCGACGGCGTGCAAGTCCCTGCGCCGCTGCCTGGACTGCCGCGAGCCGTTCGAGGAGTTCAAGGCGCTGTGACCGCCGAAGAGACTGTGACCACCAAAGACACCGTGACGTTCCGGGACGCGCCGGTCCGCCGTCGGCACGGCTTCGCCCCGCTCACCGTGACCGGTGTCGAGCGGCTCACGGACGACGCCGTCGCGATCACCTTCGCCGTGCCACAGGACCCGGACGCAGCGGCGGCCTTCCTCGACTTCCTCCCGGGCCAGCACCTGACGCTCCGCGCGAGCGTCGACGGCGAGGACGTCCGGCAGTCCTACTCGCTCTGCCTCCCGCGGTCGCGCGCGCGAGCAACGGGCACCGTCCGGGTCGCCGCCGCCCGCGTCGCGGGCGGGCGGATGTCGAACTGGCTCAATGACGTCGTCGAGGTCGGTGACGTCGTCGACGTGCTGCCACCGCTCGGGTCGTTCACCCACCCGACCGACCCCGGCGCCGCGCGGCACCACGTGTTCCTCGCCGCCGGCTCCGGCATCACTCCCGTGCTCTCGCTCGTCGCGTCGATCCTCGAGGAGGAGCCGCGATCTCGGGTCACCCTCTTCTACGGCAACCGCACGGCGCGGCACGTCATGTTCCTCGAGGAGCTCGAGGACCTGAAGAACGCCGCGCTCGACCGCTTCCAGATGGTCCACGTGCTCTCCCGCGAGGAGACCGACGGCCCCCTCCTCCACGGGCGGATCGACGCCGAACGGCTGCCGAACCTCCTTGCCGCCTTCGCCCCCGTCGAGACGGTCGACGACTGGTACCTCTGCGGGCCGCACGGACTCGTCGAGGACGCGCGAGCCTTCCTCGCGGCGCAGGGGGTCGACGGCCACCACGTCCACCACGAGGTCTTCCATGTCCCCTCGCAGGAGGACGAGCCGCGCAAGGTCGTCGTCGACGAGGGCGCCCCGCCCGAGGCCGTCGTCACCGTCAACCTCGACGGCCGGACCTCGCGGATCGAGATGCCGACGCGCGAGGAGTCGATCCTCGACGCGACGCTCCGGGTCCGCCCCGACGCGCCGTTCTCGTGCACGGGCGGCGTCTGCGGCACCTGCCGCGCCCGGGTGACGTCCGGTGAGGTCCGGATGGACCGCAACTACGCCCTCGAGCCCGAGGAGGTCGCCGCCGGCGTCGTCCTCGCCTGCCAGAGCCACCCGGTCACCGACGAGGTCCACCTCGACTACGACGCCTGAGCGGCGTCGGCGGCTAGGCAGCGAGCCAGAGGCTCCCCAGCGCGAGCAGCCAGCTCGTGAAGGAGCCGATGAGGAAGTACTCGGTCACCTCGTCGACGCCGACCCGTTGGTCGGGTGGGGTCGCCTGGAGCTCGGGCCAGCGGATGATGCCCTTGGCCGCGATGACGATGCCGGCGGCGGTCACCTGACCGGCGAGGCCGAGGCCGAGGATGAAGATCCGCTCCATGGGGCCGAGCAGCCGCCCGCCGCGCAGCCGGTCGGCCGGCTGGGGGGACGTCGGCACGCGGAGGGCGCCGACCGTGGTGAGGACGAGCCGGACGAGCCGGTTGCCCGTGCTCAGCTGGACGAGCGTGAGGCCGAGCAGGAGGAGGAAGCGGTCGGCCCGCAGGGCCGAGAGTCGGGGGAATGCGGAGTCGCCGAGCCAACGCGTCAGCACGCCATCGCCGCGAGCGGTCCATCCGGAGAGCAGGATGAGCAGCCCGACGCCGCCGAGGAGGACGCCGATCGCGAGCCCGTGACGGCGTCCGTGCTCGCGGGCGTCGTCCTCGGTCAGCACCCACCCGACGAGTACGAGCCCGGCGAGGCCGAGCACCAGCCCGGCGCCGACGTCCGTCAGGTCGCACAGCAGGCCCAACCCGGCGATGACCGCGACGCCGGCCGCGACGGCCGGCCAACGGCGAGGCCCTCCTCGCTGACCGACGTCGGAGCGGCCCCGGAGCAGGTCGGTGAACCCGACGGCGACGAGGAGGATGCCGACGACCGTCATGGGAGTGCCGCCAGCTCGCGTGAGGCCCCGACGATGAGGCCGAGCCCGTCGCGGCCGACTCGCTGGGACACCGCCTGCGCGCTGATGCCCTCGGCGTCGGCGAGGTCGAGCTGGCTCTCGCCCTGCATGAGTCCTCCGAGAATGCGTCGTGACCGGTCGTCGCACAAGGAGACCAGATGGTCCCGACAGAGCAGGGCAGCGCGGATCGCGGGCGCGTCGGGGCGAGGGCTCTCCGGAGCCGCTTGGAAGCCGATCCGGACCCCGCGCGTCGCGGCGCGACCCTGGAGTGCCGCGACCTCCTCGATGGCTGCGCGGGCGCTCCACCACCCCGGCCCGTCCTCGATCCCGTCGTCCGCCAGCAGCGCCGTCGTGCCCCACCCGACCCCGAGCCGGACGTCGACCTCCGCCTCGAGGAGGGCGATCCGGAGCCGGAAGGCGATGTCGAGGCATTCGCCGAGAGAGGCCCAGCCGCCCTGGAACTCATCGCCCGCGATGACCCGCAACGGGAAGACCCCGGGTCGGGTGGACGCCACGTCTGCGAGGGCGCCGGTCAGGGCCCCATGGAGCCGGCGCCGGTCGGCCGCCCGGCGGGATCCGACGAGGTCACCGATGAGCGTCGCGTGCGGTGCGTCCTTGATGGTCACAGAAACAAGATTATGTCTTGATCTTGGTCAAATCAAGCATTTACCTGGATCGCCGTCAGGGTGATCGCTCGTACGTGACGATCGACCATCCGTCCTGCTCCTCCCGGCTCGTCTCGCGCCAGTCCTCGGTCACCCACTCGGGGAAGAGCGTGTCGCCCTCCGGCGACTGCTCGACCTCGGTGAGCAGCATCCGCTGCGCGAACGGCATCGCCTCGGCGTAGACCTGGCCGCCGCCCGCGACGAAGACCTCGTCGCCCGGGCCGGCGAGGGCGAGCGCCTCGGACAGCGAATGCGCCGTCTCGACATCGGGGTGGTGCCACGCCGGGTCCCGGGTCAGGACGATCGTGCGCCGACCCGGCAGCACACGGCCGATCGAGTCGAAGGTCGCCCGCCCCATGAGGAGCGTATGACCCATCGTCGTCGCCTTGAAGTGTGCGAAGTCCCCGGGGAGGTGCCACGGCATCCGGCCGTCGACCCCGATGACGCGGTTGCGTCCGAGGGCGGCGATCAGGGTCAGCCGGGTCATACCGCGATCGGTGCCTTGATCGACGGGTGCGCGACGTAGTCGACGAGCCCGAAGTCCTCGAGCTCGTAGGCGTCGATCGAGTCGCGTCGGCCGATCCGGATGTGCGGCAGGGGGTGCGGCTCGCGGGACAGCTGGAGCCGGGCCTGCTCCAGGTGGTTGCTGTAGAGGTGCGCGTCGCCGAGGGTGTGGACGAACTCGCCGGGCTCGAGGTCGGTCTGCTGCGCGACCATCATCGTGAGCAGCGCGTAGGACGCGATGTTGAACGGAACGCCGAGGAAGACGTCGGCCGAGCGTTGGTAGAGCTGACAGGAGAGGCGCCCCTGCGCGACGTAGAACTGGAACATCGTGTGGCACGGCGGCAGCGCCATCTGGTCGACCTCGGCGACGTTCCACGCGGAGACGATGTGCCGGCGGCTGTCCGGGTTGCGGCGAATGCCGTCGACGAGCCGCGCGATCTGGTCGATCGTCTCCCCGCTCGGCGTCGGCCACGACCGCCACTGGTGCCCGTAGACCGGCCCGAGCTCGCCGTCGTCGTCGGCCCACTCGTCCCAGATCCGGATCCCGCGCTCCTGGAGCCAGCGGACGTTGGTGTCACCGCGGAGGAACCACAGCAGCTCGCCGATGATCGAGCGGAGGTGGAGCTTCTTGGTCGTGAGGACGGGGAAGCCCTCCGCGAGGTCGAAGCGCATCTGGTGCCCGAAGACGCTCCGCGTGCCGGTGCCCGTCCGGTCCGACTTGTCGACCCCGGTCGTCAGCACGTGGTCGAGGAGGTCGAGGTACTGCCGCATGTCGGCAACCTAGCAGCGCCCTGCGACGGCCCGCCCCGCCCGCCGGATACCCTGCATCCATGCCTTCTCCCTCGCCGTTCGGCCGGGTCGTCTCGGCCATGGTCACCCCGATGGCTGCCGACGGCTCGCTCGACCTCGACGGTGCCGCGCGCGTCGCGCGCTTCCTCGCGGACCACGGTCACGACGGTCTCGTCGTCAGCGGGACGACGGGCGAGTCGCCGACGACGACGGACGCGGAGAAGGTCGCGCTCGTCGAGGCGGTCGTCGCCGCGGTCGGCGACCGGGTCCGCGTCACGGCCGGCGTCGGGACCAACGACACGGCCCACTCGGTCGAATGCGCCAAGGCAGCCCAGGCCGCCGGCGCGCACGCCGTCCTCGCCGTGACGCCGTACTACAACAAGCCGCCGCAGGACGGCATTCGCGCGCACTTCGAGGCGATCGCGGACGCGACGGACCTGCCCGTGCTGCTCTACGACATTCCCGGCCGCTCGGTCATCTCTCTGACCGAGGAGACGATCCGCGCGCTCGCCGCACACCCGCGGATCCAGGGCATGAAGGACGCCAAGGCCGACTACTGGCAGGCCGGCAAGATCCTCGCCGACACCGACCTCACCTGGCTGTCCGGCGACGACGCCGCCAACCTCCTCCACTTCGCCAACGGCGCCCACGGCTTCGTCGGCGTCACCTCGCAGGTCGCGCCCGAGCCCTACGCGGAGATGCTCGCCGCCGTCGACGCGGGCGACTTCACGACCGCCCGCGAGATCCACCGCCGCCTCGTCCCGCTCGTCGAGGCGATCATGACCGTCACCCAGGGCGCGATCGCCGCCAAGGCCGGGCTCGTCGAGCGCGGCGTCCTGAGCAGTGCGGCCGTCCGGCTGCCCCTGCTCGAGGCATCACCCGAGCTCAAGGCGCAGATCAAGCGCGCGCTCGACCTCGTCGTCCCCGCCTGACAGCTCCCGTCTGACCACCGAAGGAACCCGTGTCCCACCCCCATCCCGACCTCGAGCTCCCCAAGCCCCTCGTCAAGGGCGGCGTCCGCGTCCTCGCCCTCGGCGGCCTCGGGGAGGTCGGTCGCAACATGACGGTCATCGAGCACGACGGGCAGCTGCTCGTCATCGACTGCGGCGTCCTGTTCCCCGACGACAACCACCCCGGCATCGACCTGATCCTCCCGGACTTCTCGGCGATCGAGGACCGGCTCGACGACATCCAGGCGATCGTCCTCACCCATGGCCACGAGGACCACATCGGCGCCGTGCCCTTCCTCCTGCGCCTCAAGCCGGACATCCCGCTCGTCGGCTCGCAGCTGACCCTCGCGCTCATCGAGGCCAAGCTCAAGGAGCACCGGATCACCCCCTACACGCTCGGGGTCAAGGAGGGAATGCGGGAGCGGCTCGGCGCATTCGACTGCGAGTTCGTCGCCGTCAACCACTCGATCCCGGACGCGCTCGCCGTCTTCGTCCGGACCTCCGGCGGCACCCTGCTGCACACCGGCGACTTCAAGATGGACCAGCTCCCGCTCGACGGGCGGCTCACCGACCTGCGCGCCTTCGCGCGGCTCGGCGAGGAGGGCGTCGACCTCTTCCTCACCGACAGCACGAATGCCGAGGTCCCCGGCTTCACGACTCCGGAGAAGGAGATCGGCCCGGCGATCGACAAGGTGTTCCGGGACGCGCAGCGGCGGATCATCGTCGCCTGCTTCTCCTCGCACGTGCACCGCGTCCAGCAGGTCCTCGACGCGGCGCAGCGGTCCGGCCGCAAGGTGTCGATGGTCGGCCGGTCGATGGTCCGCAACATGGGGATCGCCGCCGACCTCGGCTACCTCCGGGTGCCCGACGGGATCCTCGTCGACTTCAAGCGGCTCGGCGACCTGCCCGACAACAAGGTCGTCCTCATCTGCACCGGGTCCCAGGGCGAGCCGATGGCGGCGCTGTCCCGGATGGCCAACCGCGACCACCGGATCGACGTGGGGGAGGGCGACACCGTCCTGCTCGCCTCCTCGCTCATCCCCGGCAACGAGAACGCCGTCTACCGCGTCATCAACGGGCTCATGCGGCTCGGCGCCGACGTCGTCCACAAGGGCAACGCCAAGGTCCACGTCTCCGGTCACGCATCGGCGGGCGAGCTGCTCTACTGCTACAACATCGTCAAACCGCGCAATGTCATGCCGGTCCACGGAGAGTGGCGGCACCTCGTCGCCAACGGCGACCTCGCGATCCAGACCGGCGTGCACCCCAAGGGCGTCGTCGTCGTCGAGGACGGCGTCGTCGTCGACCTCGTCGACGGTCGGGTGCGGGTCGCCGGTGCGGTCCCGTGCGGCTACGTCTACGTCGACGGGCAGTCGGTCGGCGAGGCCGACGAGGAGCTGCTCCGCGACCGGGCGATCCTGCGCGACGAGGGCTTCA
The DNA here is from genome assembly GCA_963752365.1 of uncultured Actinomycetota bacterium. Classification (GTDB taxonomy): domain Bacteria; phylum Actinomycetota; class Actinomycetes; order Actinomycetales; family Dermatophilaceae; genus CAVVXY01. The sequence goes on along the minus strand of CAVVXY010000007.1, from coordinate 108,704 downwards.
TCTCGGTCATCGTCGTCATCGACTCGACCTCGGGCAAGGTCGCGGCCGGGCCCGAGATCACGGCGCGGGGGTTCGTCGAGGACGAGGAGGTCTTCGCCGACATCCGCCCCCGGCTCATCGCGGCCCTCGACGAGGCGACCGGCCACGGCACGACGGACAGCTACGCCCTCCAGCAGGTCATCCGCCGCACGGTCGGCTCGTGGGTCGGCCGCAAGATCAAGCGCCGCCCGATGATCATCCCCATCGTCATCGAGGCGTGACCGCCTCGCTGACTCTGTGGGCCCACCCATCGTCATCGAGGCGTGAGTCGGACCCTGTCGAGTTATCGGGTCACCCGATATCTCGGCGGAATACAGAGAAGTGTTCTCCGTATTCCGTCGAGTTGTCTGTCGTGGTTCTTGCCGGTCGCAACAGCTGGTGCGCGTGTGCTCCCTGTGAATGATGTGACGAACGACTAGCCTTCGGGCATGGCGACTCGTACGTCCGGTTCGGCGCGCTCGCGCACCTCACGACCGGCCCCCCGACGCGCTCCGGCGCGCTCTCCGAAGTCCCGTCGGGCCAAGGGCGGCGGCCTCCCGCTGCCGCTTCGGGCGCTGCGGTCGACGTGGATGGGGGCCGCGAGCGTCACCGGGTCGGCCGTCCGCCGCGTCCACCGGGCCGGCCAGGAGCTCGAGCCGGAGCACAAGCGCGACGGCGGCGGGTTCGCCCTCCTCGCGCTCGCGCTCGTCGTCGCCACTCGGGAGTGGTGGGGCCTGCCGGGCCTCTTCGGCGACGTCGTCCACGCCATCTTCGCCGGCACCTTCGGCAAGGTCGCCTACGCGCTGCCGCTCGTCCTGCTCTTCTTCGGCATTCGCCTCCTCCGGGCGCCGCAGGAGGGCCACGCGACCAACCGGATGGTCGTCGGCACCCTCCTCACGACCTTCGCGGCGAGCGGGCTGGTCCACCTCTCGCACGGCATCCCCAACCCGCCGGAGGGCGCCGACGGCATGCGCGCCGCGGGCGGCGTCATCGGCTTCCTCGCCTCGAGCCCGCTCGCGGCCGCGGTGACGAAGGTCGGAGCCGTGCCGCTGCTGGTCCTCCTCGGCGTCTACGGCCTCCTCGTCCTCACCGCGACGCCGGTCCACCAGATCCCCGAGCGCCTGCGCCAGGCCGCCAACCTCGGCCGCCCGAGCGAGGCTCCGGCCGACGACGCCCCCTCCCAGGCGGTGGGCGCCCAGCGCACCCGGCGCCGCACCGCCGTGGACCTGAGCGAGCTCGACGGCGACCAGGCCTACGACCAGGCTGCGCAGGTCGACCGGGGTCGTCGCCCCGGCCGCGGTCGGGCGCGCCCCGAACTCCAGCCCCAGCCCGAGCCGGGCGCCGACGCGGAGCCGCGCGAGCTGCCCCTCGACGACGACGGCAACCCGATCCGCCCCGGCCAGAAGCGCCCGACGGCGCCGGGCGTGCTCGTCGGTCGGACCGGCTCACCGGCCAAGGCCACCGCCGCCGCGTCGGCCGTCGACAAGGTCGCCGAGAAGGAGGCCCTGACCGCGCCCCCGACCGTCCAGCTGCCGCAGCGCGTCGAGCAGCTCTCCCTCGCCGGCGACGTGACCTACACCCTCCCCGACAGCACCGTCCTCCGGCAGGGCAGCCCGCACAAGGCCCGCAGCGCCGCCAACGACGCCGTCGTCGAGTCCCTGACCAACGTCCTGGACGAGTTCGGGATCGACGCCCAGGTCACCGGCTTCAGCCGCGGGCCGACGGTGACCCGCTACGAGGTCGAGCTCGGCCCGGGCGTCAAGGTCGAGCGCGTCACGGCCCTGTCCAAGAACATCGCCTACGTCGTCGCGAGCGCGGACGTCCGCATTCTCAGCCCGATCCCCGGCAAGTCCGCGATCGGCATCGAGATCCCGAATGCCGACAAGGAGATCGTCTCCCTCGGCGACGTCCTGCGCAGCCAGGCCGCGCGCACCAACCAGCACCCGATGGTCATGGGCGTCGGCAAGGACGTCGAGGGCGGCTACGTCATCGCGAACCTCGCCAAGATGCCGCACCTGCTCGTCGCCGGCGCGACCGGCGCGGGCAAGAGCAGCTTCGTCAACTCGATGATCAGCTCGATCCTCATGCGGTCCACGCCGGACGAGGTGCGGATGGTGCTCGTCGACCCCAAGCGGGTCGAGCTGACCGCCTACGAGGGCATTCCGCACCTCATCACGCCGATCATCACCAGCCCCAAGAAGGCCGCCGAGGCGCTCCAGTGGGTCGTCCGCGAGATGGACATGCGCTACGACGACCTCGCCAACTACGGCTTCAAGCACGTCGACGACTTCAACAACGCCGTCCGCGCGGGCAAGGTCAAGCCGCTCCCGGGCAGCGAGCGACAGATCCACACCTACCCCTACCTGCTCGTCATCGTCGACGAGCTCGCCGACCTCATGATGGTCGCGCCCCGCGACGTCGAGGACTCGATCGTCCGGATCACCCAGCTCGCCCGGGCCGCGGGCATCCACCTCGTCCTCGCGACCCAGCGGCCGTCGGTCGACGTCGTCACCGGTCTCATCAAGGCCAACGTGCCCTCGCGGATGGCGTTCGCGACCTCGAGCCTCGCCGACAGCCGGGTCGTCCTCGACCAGCCGGGCGCGGAGAAGCTTCTCGGTCAGGGTGACGCCCTCTTCCTCCCGATGGGCGCGAGCAAGCCGATGCGCGTCCAGGGCGCCTGGGTCACCGAGAGCGAGATCCACGCGGTCGTCGAGCACGTCCGGGGGCAGCTCAAGCCGTCCTACCGCGAGGACGTGGCGGTCGTCGCGGAGAAGAAGGTCATCGACGACGACATCGGCGACGACCTCGACCTGCTCCTCCAGGCGACCGAGCTCGTCGTGACGACCCAGTTCGGGTCCACCTCGATGCTCCAGCGCAAGCTCCGAGTCGGCTTCGCCAAGGCCGGCCGGCTCATGGACCTCCTCGAGTCGCGGGGTGTCGTCGGCCCGTCCGAGGGCTCCAAGGCGCGGGACGTGCTCGTCAAGCCCGATGACCTGTCGACGACGCTCGCGCTCCTGCGCGGAGACGACGTGCCCGACGAGGACCCGATCGGTGCAGTCCCGGAGGCCGCGGCGGCCGCTCCCGATCGTGCGCCGAATGCGGGTCTCGCGGCGCCCTTCGAGCCGACCGCCCCGGTCGCCAAGGACTGGCACGACGGCGAGCCGTCGTGGGACGACGATGAGGAGGAGAGCCAGGACGCGTGGTCTCTCACCGGTCGGGACTGACCGGAAGGGACCTGACCGGGACGGACCGACCGCTCAGGCGGTCGGCGCCTCGCTCGGCGCCTCCTCGGCGGGAGCAGCGCCGAAGGCCCAGGCGATCTCCTCGACGAGCTCCTCGAGCTCGTCGTTGCCGGTGACCGGACCGCCGGCGAGCAGCCCGTCCGTGCCGAGGAGCACCGCGGCCGGTGAGCCGGACAGGCCGAGGAGCTGAGCGGCGACACCGCCGTGGTCGGTCCAGACCGAGGTGATGTCCGTGCCGTCGGCGACGGCCTGCGGGGCGACGCCGGAGAAGACGAAGCGGACGTCGATCTCGGGCAGGCGGGCCCGCTGGTCGGGCCATGCCCGGAGCGCCGTGGCGGTCGTGCCGCAGTAGCAGTTGGCGACGATGAGCAGCTGGGCGCGCTCGCGCGCGAGCTCGAAGAGCGTGTGGTTGCGGCCGAACGGGTCGGTGAGCAGCGCCGGGGGGATCGGTCGGCGGACGTACTCGAGCTCCTCGGGTGCGACGGCATCTGTCGGAGCCTCGTGCCGGTGCGGCGCCGGCGCGGGCCGACCGCTGACGAACCACGTGACGAGCGCCGCGACCGCCGCCCCGCCCACCCACGCGACCGGGCCGGTGCCGTCGGTCAGCGTGCCGAGCACCGAGTGCCCGGCCAGCGTCCAGACGAGGTGGGCGACGCCGAGCGCGACGAGGACGGAGTTGCGGGCGAGGGTGCGACCGGTGATCCGCTGGTCGCCGATCTCGCCGAAGCAGCCGCACGTCGGCCGCGGGTCGAAGGTCATCGCGCGGGCGACGATGGCCCAGTAGGCGAGCATGAGGAGCAGGGTCAGGGCCGCCGCGACCTGGGCGACGGGTCCGGCCGGCGCGAGGACGACGAGGACGGCGAGCGCGAGCTCGCCCCAGGGGAGCGCCTGGGCCACCCACCGCTGCTGCAGGGCATTCGGCAGCTTGAGCAGCCGGAGCACGGACTCGGTCGAGGCGACGGCCGTCGTCTTCGACCAGCCGCTCACGGCGAGGACCGTGGCGAGGATGAGCGGCGCGAGGACGAATGCAGGCACGACGCCAGAGTCTAGGTGGCCCGGTCGGCGTCGTCCCGCGTACTAGTGTCGCGGCCATGGGAGACCCTGCACCCGAGCGCGAGCTCCACGTCGTCCCCGTGCCCGGGGCGGGTGCCGAGGACGTCCTCGTCGGGCACGACGGCCGGGTCTGGACCGGGACCGGCGACGGCTCGATCTTCGCCGTCGAGGAGGAGGGGCGACGGATCACCCGCATCGCCCGGACAGGCGGTCGCCCGCTCGGCCTCGAGTGGTGGCCGGACGGCCGTCTCCTCGTCTGCGACGCCCATCGCGGCCTCCTCGCCGTCGACACGGAGTCCGGCGACGTCGAGACGGTCCTCGAGGAGGTGGGTGGCCGGCGCATGGTGCTGTGCAACAACGCCGCCGTGACCTCCGACGGGGTCGTCTACCTCTCCGACTCGAGCACCCGCTGGGCCGTCGAGGACTGGAAGAACGACCTCATCGACGACACGTGCACCGGGCGGCTGCTGCGGCTCGAGCCCGGGGGGACGGCCGAGGTCGTGCTCGACGGGCTGAGCTTCGCCAACGGCGTCGCCCTCGCGGCGGACGAGTCCTTCGTCACGGTCGCCGAGACCGGTCACCGGACGTTGCGGCGGGTCTGGCTCGCGGGGGAGCGCCAGGGCAGCGCCGATGTCCTCGTCGATGACCTGCCCTGCCACCCGGACAACATCTCGACCGGCACCGACGGGCTCGTCTGGGTGACGGCGGCGAGCCCCAAGGACCCGACGCTCACCTTCCTCCAGACCAAGGCCCCACCATGGGTCAAGACGACGGCCCGACGGATGCCGGAGGCCCTCAAGCCGAGCCCCAAGCGCACGGCCCGCGTCCAGGCGTTCGACGCCGACGGGCGGCTCGTCCACGACATCTCGTGCGACGCGTCGGGCTGGCACATGGCGACCGGAGTCCGCGAGCACGCGGGCCGGGTCTGGCTCGGCAGCCTCGTCGAGCCGGCGATCGCGTGGTTCGACCTGGTGCCCGGGGAGGGGAGGTGAGCGGCTTCGAGGCGCTGCCGCGGACCCGGAGCGAGCGGCTGCTCCGCTACCCCTCGGCGGTCCTGCTCGGCATTCAGATGACTGCCGTCGTCATCTACCCCTACGTCGGGACGACGGAGACCGGTCGCGCGGCCCTGTCGATCATCGGCACGGTCGTCCTCGGCTTCGCGATCTGGACGGTGCGGCAGGCTCGTGGGCAGGTCGTGCCCGCGATCTTCCTCGGCGTCACCGCCCTCTTCCTGTCGGTGGCCGAGGTGTTCGTGACCCGGTCCGACGTGACGGTCGCCTCCGACGTCGCTCACGCGATCTTCTACTTCTACGTGACTTACGCGCTCGTCCGCTACCTCTTCGGCGACGACTGGGTGACGCGCGACGACCTCTTCGCCGTCGGGGCGGCCTTCACCGTCCTCGCCTGGGGTTTCGCCTACGTCTTCGACGCCGTCCAGCAGATCCACGGCGACTCCTTCACGGCCGCGTCGGGTCTGGCGCACCGGACGTGGTTCGAGCTGCTCTACCTGTCCTTCGCCAACCTCACGAGCGTCGGGCTCTCCGACATCGTGCCCGTCGCGCCGGCCGCCCGGGGCTGGTCGATCCTCGAGCAGGTCCTCGGCGTCCTCTACGTCGCGATGGTCATCTCACGGATGGTCGCGCTCACCGTGCGTCGCGGTCTCTGACCGGCGCGTCGAGGTCCTCGATCCGGGCGTGGCTCGGTCCGCGGGTCGCTGCGATCTCGCGCGCCCGAGCGTCCCGTGCCTCGAGGACGCGCAGCGCGTTGCCACTGGTCAGCGCGGCCAGGTCGGCGTCGCTCCAGCTCCGGTCGGCGAGCTCGGCGAGCAGGCGCGGGTAGCCCGCGACGTCCTCGAGTCCGGTCGGCGGGTGCGCCATGCCGTCGTAGTCGCCGCCGAGGCCGACGTGGTCGACGCCGGCGACGTCGCGCACGTGCTCGACGTGGTCGGCGACGTCGGCGGCCGTGCACGGCGGCTGCGGTTCGCGACGGCGGTAGTCCTCCTGGAAGGCCGCGTAGGGCTCGTAGTCCTGCGGGCGGATGCCGGCTGCCACCGCCTCAGCGGCGCACGCCCGGTCCCAGTCGCAGACCGCCTGCGTGACGAACTTCGGCACGAAGGTCACCATGCACAGACCGCCCGCGGCCGCGAGCGAGGTGAGGACGTCGTCGGGGACGTTGCGGGGGGAGTCGCACACGGCGAACGCGCTGGAGTGGCTGAAGATCGGGGGCGCCTCGGCGACGGCGAGCGCGTCGCGCATCGTGTCCCCGCTCACGTGCGAGAGGTCGACGAACATCCCGATCCGCGCCATCTCGCGGACGACCTCGCGGCCGAATGCCGACAGCCCACCGTGCCGCGCCGCGTCCGTCGCGGAGTCGGCCCAGTCGACGTTGTCGTTGTGCGTCAGCGTCATGTACCCGACACCCAGGGAGCGAAGAGCGCGCAGGGTCGCGAGCGAGTTGCCGATGCTGTGGCCGCCCTCGGCGCCCATGAGGCAGGCGACCCGGCCCGACGCCCAGGCCGCGCGGACGTCGTCCGCGCTGTCGGCGGCAGCGAGGGCGTCGGAATGCGTCGCCACGAGCGCGGCGACCCCGTCGACCTGCTCGAGGGTCGCGGTGACGGCCCGCTCGCCGGCCAGCTGTTGGGGCACGAAGACCGACCAGAACTGCGCGCCGAGCCCGCCCTCCCGCAGTCGCGGCAGGTCGGTCTGGACGCGGTCGGCGCCGTCCCGGAAGCCGAGCGCCGCGAAGTCGTAGTTCGCGAGGACGCGCGCCTCCCAGGGGAGGTCGTTGTGGCCGTCGAGGACGGGGGCTGAGGCGAGCACGCGGGACACCCGCTGCGCAGAGGTCGGCACCGGCCCACCCTAGAGTGGACCCATGTCCGCGCCCACGAGAAGCGTCGCCCTCGTGACCCTCGGATGCACCCGCAACGAGGTCGACAGCGAGGAGCTCGCCGGCCGCCTGTCGAGCGAGGGCTGGACCCTCGTCGACGACCCGGCGGCCGCCGACGTCGCCGTCGTCAACACGTGCGGCTTCATCGAGCAGGCCAAGAAGGACTCGATCGACACGATCCTGGAGGCGGCCGACCTCAAGACGCACGGGCGGACCCAGAAGGTCGTGGCCGTCGGTTGCCTCGCCGAGCGCTACGGCCAGGAGCTCGCCGACGAGCTGCCCGACGCGGACGCCGTCCTCGGCTTCGACTCCTACGCCGACATGTCGACCCACCTGCGGTTGATCCTCGACGGCGGCCACGTCGCCTCGCACGTGCCGTCCGACCGGCGCCGCCTGCTACCGCTCTCGCCGACGAAGCGGCAGGACGGTGCCGAGCGCGTCGTCGTCCCCGGGCACGCGACGTCCGGCATCGCCGCCCGCGTCATCCGCGAGCGGCTCGACGGCCGACCGTGGGCGCCGCTCAAGATCGCGAGCGGCTGCGACCGGCGGTGCGCCTTCTGCGCGATCCCGATGTTCCGCGGGGCCTTCGTCAGCCGCCGGCCGACCGACATCCTCACCGAGGCGCGCTGGCTCGCCGAGCGCGGCGTCAAAGAGCTCTTCCTCGTCTCGGAGAACTCCACGTCCTACGGCAAGGACCTGGGCGAGCTCGACCTCCTCGAGCGGCTCCTCCCCGAGCTCGCGGCCGTCGACGGCATCGAGTGGGTGCGCGTCTCCTACCTCCAGCCCGCCGAGATCCGGCCCGGCCTGCTGACCGCGATGGCGCAGACCGACAAGGTCGTCCCCTGGTACGACATCTCCTTCCAGCACTCCGCCGGCGACCTGCTCCGGCGAATGCGGAGGTTCGGCTCGACCGAGCCCTTCCTCCAGCTCATCGAGGGGGTGCGGTCGACGAATGCCGCTGCCGGCATTCGCTCCAACGTCATCCTCGGCTTCCCAGGGGAGAGCGAGGACGACGTCGCCGAGCTCGAGGACTTCCTGACCCGGGCGCGGCTCGACGTCGTCGGCGTCTTCGGCTACTCCGACGAGGACGGCACCGAGGCCGAGGGGCTCGACGGGCACCTCGACCCCGAAGTCGTCGCCGAGCGCGTCGAGCGGATCGGCGCCCTCGTCGAGGAGCTGACCGCACAGCGCGCCGAGGAGCGGATCGGCGAGCACGTCCGCGTCCTCGTCGAGGACCTCGACGACGAAGAGGTCGTCGGTCGGGCGGCCCATCAGGGGCCCGACGTCGACGGCACGACGCGCATCGTCCTTCCGGAGGGAGCTCCGGTCCCCGCGGTGGGGGAGCTCCTCGACGCCACCGTCGTCGCGTCCGAGGGCGTCGACCTCGTCGCGGAGAGCACGTGGACCCGCTGACGCCGGTGCCGGACCCCGCGGTGCGGCCGGTCCCGCGGCCAGAGCCCTCGCCGTGGAACATCGCCAACGCCCTGACCGTCCTGCGCCTGTTCATCGTCCCCGTCTTCGGCTGGCTGCTGCTGCACGACCGCGGCGACGACCCCAGGATGCGCTGGTTCGCCGGGGTGGCCTTCGCCGTCGCGCTCGCGACCGACCGGATCGACGGGGACATCGCGCGCAGCCGCGGCCTCGTGACGCGGTTCGGCCAGGTCGCCGACCCGATCGCCGACAAGGCGCTCATCTCGATGGCCCTCGGCGGTCTGTCCGCGATCGGCGAGGTCCCGTGGTGGCTGACGACCGTCGTGCTCGTCCGCGAGTGGGGCATCACCCTCATGCGCTTCTGGGTCATCCGGCACGGCATCCTGCCGGCGTCGCGGGGCGGCAAGCTCAAGACGTTCCTCCAGGGCCTCGCCCTCTGGCTCATGATCCTGCCGCTCGCCGAGTTGCCGGGCGGGTGGTTCTGGCACCTCCTCGCCTGGGTGATCCTCTGGGCGGCCGTCGCCGTGACACTCGTGACCGGCATCGACTACGTCTTCCGTGCGCTGCGGCTCCGGCAGACGAGCGACCGGGCCGCGGCCAAGCGGGCGGCGCGGGCGGCTCGCGGCTCGTGAGCCCCGTCCCCGGGGCGGCGAATGCGGACGCCGCGCGCCTCGTCGCGATGCTCACCGCTCGCGGGCTCACCGTCGCGACCGCCGAGTCCCTGACCGGCGGCCTCCTCGCCGGGACGATCACGAGCGTGGCGGGTGCGAGCGTCGTCCTGCGCGGGGGAGCGGTGACCTACGCGACGGACACGAAGGCCTCGCTCCTGGGCGTCGACGCCGACCTGCTCGGCCGGGTCGGGGCGGTCGACGGGGAGGTCGCCGCCCAGATGGCGGCCGGCGTCCGGGGGGTCTTCGTCGCCGACCTCGGTGTGGCGACGACCGGTGTCGCCGGGCCGACGGAGCAGGACGGCCAGCCCGTCGGGACGGTCTTCCTCGCGGTCGTGGGCGACCGCATTCGGCGCGTCGAGCGACACTCGTTCGACGGGGGTCGCGAGGAGATCCGGGCGGCGACCGTCGCGGCGGCCCTGGCCCTGCTCCTCGACGTCGTCACGACGGAACAGGCGGAACGGGGAGCGCGTTGTCCACCCCGATGACTGCATCTCCCTCGCTCGTCGCGGGTCCCCGGGGTAGCGTGGGACCTGTGATCCTCATGCGCCACGAACTCGGGGAAGTGCTTCGTGAGCACCGCGTCGGCCAGGGCCGGACCCTGCGCGACGTGTCCGCCGCGGCGTCGGTGTCCCTCGGCTATCTGAGCGAGGTCGAGCGCGGCGCCAAGGAGGCGTCGTCCGAGCTGCTCTCCTCGATCTGCGGCGCGCTCGACGTGCCGCTCTCGGACGTGCTCGCCGGGGTCTCCGAGCGGGTGCAGCGCGTCGAGGAGATGAGCGCCCCCGTGCGCCTGCCCGTCGCGTCCGGCGCGGTCCGCGCCTCCGCGGCCTGAGCGCGTTCGGCGACCACGGCCTGACGCGGATCGTGCGCAACGCCGTCATCGGGATCGGTCGGATGGGTCACCCTTGGCCAGCGACGCGAAAGGGCAGTCAGGGCGTGGACGGAGCGAACGACTGTCGAGATCCACGCCATGCCGAGACGAGCATCGCCCTTCGTCCGAGCGCGAGGAAGAGCACGGCCTCCAACGCGGTGAGCAGGCCGACTGTGAACCTGGCGGGAGTGTTCTGAGATGGACCCAGGACAACGGTCATCTCTTCTCGGTCGTCCACCAGGAGGGTGACGACGGACTGTTCGGCAGACCCCGACATACCTCCCAGGATCACGCAATGGTTCGCGGACTCTGGGCACCTCACGGGGATCAGGCTGGAGCCCTGGACCTCGCCGACAACCGAGATGTCCGGCTCGATGAACTCCAGCTCGGGCTGCCCTTGCTCGGCCGCCCTGCCCCTCAACAGATCGGCCGCGGTGGCCGACTCCGGAATGGTCACAGCGGCGAGTCCCGTCGCGTGATCCATGTCGACCACCACGGCGAGGATCGTCCTTGCCCTTTCATACGCGACGGCGGATGGCGCAAGGGTTGCACCAACCGCCATGGCCGCCGCCATGAATGGGCTCAGTACCGCGACCGCCATCAGAAGCTTTCGCGGTGCCCGATCGAGGATCGGGTAAGGCCGATTTTCCCGGATTCGCCGTGCGCGCGTCGAGGCGAGTCGCAGGCCCAGGAAGGCCACGCCGGGGCCGCTGAGCGAAAGCCAGATGACGCCCAGAGTCACTCGCCACGGACTCCCCGTCGCGATCTCCTGGATGCCCAGTGGAAGGAGGAAGGTGATCGTCACCAAAAGCGTGGCGGACGCAAGCCATCGGCCCACTCGTCGGAGACCTCTCCACGCCTCTTCGACCATGGACGAAGGCGAGGGTCCGGCCAAGGCACTCGGGCTTGCAGTCCATGTCCGGGGAACGACCCCGGCAGTTGAGAGCGCATCTCGGGCGGCGGTTCGTCCGGCGTCGATGGCCGCTGCGATCACCGATCCCGACGGGGTGAACTGCAGCGTCGTCAGTGAAGCGGGGACCGCGATCCTCACGACGACGTGACTGCGCTGGTCCTGATGGGTCCGGACCCAGTACGGAACACTCGGGCCGACGCCCATGGCCGCGGAGGCGCCGACCAGCCCGGTGTCCAGCAACTCTCGCCCGAATCGAATGGCGACGAACGCGGCCAAGAGGCTGAGCCAGATGGACACTCCGACGAGGAGGCCGGCGGCCAGCAGCGACGGGTCCTGCAGCGGGCTCCACAGACTGGAGAAGAACGGGAACCTGTCGGAGCCCTCGCGCACGAGGGACAAGATGGCGAGGACGACGAATGCGAGAGGGGCCAGCGCCCCGACGACCTGCACCATGCGAGCAGAGACGAGCGCGCCCATGGTGCCGAACTCATCGGTCGCCGAGCCGCGGTCGGTGGGAAAGGACGGGCCGGTCGCTGGACGAGTCTCGCGATCGGCCGGAGGCACCGCCGTTCCGGCGGTGTCGAGGACGAAACCCATCGTGGGCAGGTCCGAGGTAGGAAGGCCGTGGAAGGACCGGAAGTCACCGTCTCGAAAGACGAATGACGGGTAGTTCGCCCAGGTGCCTCCGTCGACCACGCGATGGACCTCACCGTCAATGACGACCCGGGTCGCCGGGAAGGCCACGGGGATGGCGGACGAAGCGATGACGGCATCCGCAACTGTCATGTTCGGCGTGAGGGAGGAACAAAGGACGAGAGGCTGCCGCGTCGCGAGATCCATGGTCACGATGTAGAGGTCGATGTCACTGACGGATGCGAGCTCGGCAAAGGTGACATCGGGGACCGGATTGTTGCGGTCCCAGCCGGGACGCACGCGATCGGCGACCAGTTCGGCCACCCAGATGCGAAGTCGTTCGCTGCTCAGAAGGCTCTTGCGAGCTATGGCGAACGCGCCCAGCTTCGGGCTGCCGATCGCACGAAGAGCCGCTGGCATCATTCCGACGATCTCACCAGAGCTGTAGCCGCAGGCGATCAAGGTGGCGGTGATGGCTCCTGCGGACGAGCCGGCCACCGCGGCGAACTCGACCCCAGCGCTCTCGCAGACTTCAAGTGCCCCTGCGTAAGCAATGCCCTTGGCGCCGCCGCCCTTGAAGACCGCGTTGTAACGGGTCAAGGGGCCCCCTTCGTTTCGTCCCATCCGCGCGAATAGGGGGGTGGGCCCCCTCCGAATCATGCACGAGACGCCCGGCCTGAAAAGGTTGATCGGCAAGGAGAGAGGGCTCAGTACCGTCCACGTGAGGTACGTGGTCCTCTGGTCGCCGGGCTCGAGCCGAGCGGCCGCTGCTTGCGCCCGTTGTCGTGGGCGGCGAGACCGCCTTGGCAGTTCGGACAGTAGAACAACGTCCGGTCGCGCGGCGGCGGCTGCGAGGCCGCGACCCGGATGGTCTCGCCGCAGCGTCGGCACGGGCGACCGGAGCGGCCGTGGACATAGCTCGTCTCGCCGTGACGACGAATGCCGGTGCTGCTCTGCATGGCGTGGGGCAGGGTCGCGGTCATGAGCCGCTGCGCGCGCTCGACGACCCGCCCGATGCCGTCCCGGTCCGGCCGGCTCCACGGGCTGAGCCGCTCGAGGAACAGCGACTCGCTCGCCCACAGCGTGCCGATGCCGGCGAGGTTGCGCTGGTCGAGCAGCGCGGCACCGAGGTCGGTCCCGCCGGCGACGGAACGGTCGAGGTTGTCCAGGGCTGTCTCCGTCGACCAGTCGGCGCCGAGGATGTCAGGGCCGAGGTGGCCGACGAGCGTGTGCTCCTCGCGGGTCGGGACGAGGTCGAGCATCCCGAGCCGGAGGCCGAGGCCGGTCCACTCGTCGGTGGCGACGGCCGCCCGCAGACCCGGGTTGCGGAGCTTGGAACCGGCGGCCTCCGACCCGGTGGCCTCGACGCGCCACTGCCCCTCCATCCGGAGGTGCGAATGCAGGGTCCGCCCGTCGTCGAACCGGTGCAGCAGGTGCTTGCCGCGGGCGAGGACCTCCAGCGACGTCGTGCCGCGGAGGTCGGCCGTCGCGATCGATGGCCAGCGCAGGTCCGATCCGATGACGACCCGGCCGCGCAGAGCGGCGTCCAGCCGCCGCGCGGTGCGCAGCACGGTGTCTCCCTCGGGCATGTCGCCACCCTAGATCGGCCGGTGCGACCAGAGGTGCGCACTGGTCTGCTGGGGGCGGTGTCTCGACGCAAGCCGAGGCGCGGGTTGCGAGGCGCCTCGCAGTCATGTGTGTTTCAGCAACGGTAGACGCTGCCTTCCCAGCCCGGGCAACGTAATGCTGCCTCCCCAGCGCGGGCAGGGTAATGCTGCCTCCCCAGCGCGGGCAGGGTACTGCTGCTTCCCAGGGTCAGGCAGCAGTACCTTGCCTCTGGTGGTCAGGCAGCGTCTACATGCGCTAGGAGACCAAGTCGTCCGGGCGACTCGAGGCGCCGGATCTCCCGCGCCGCCCCGGTGGGTCGGTCAGCGACGGAGGCGGAGCCCGCGCGGCGTCGCGTGGAAGCCGGCGGAGAGGAGCGCCGCCGCGAGCGGGTCGGTCGAGCCGAGGATGGGCGCGCCGTCGGCCTTCTCGACCGTGAGCCGGCCGAGGGCGCCCTCGCGGACGGCGAGGGCGAGCGCGTCGGCCGCCGACTGCAGGAGGATGGTGTCGTCGGTCCAGGTGAGCAGCGTCCGGCCACCCCGCTCGACGTAGAGGACGAGCTCGCCGTCGAGGAGGATGACGAGCGCGCCGGCCTTGCGGCCCGGCTGGTGCCGGCTCGCCGCGGACTCGGCGCGGTCCGGCCACGGGAGGGCGGCGCCGTAGGGGTTCGCCGGGTCGGTCGCGGCGAGGACGAGGGTCGCCGGGGCCTCGCGGTCGGCCGCGCCTGTCGGCCGGGAGGCTGAGCGGAGCCGGTCGACGGCACCGGAGCCACCGAACTGCGACGCGCCCAGCCCGTCGATGAAGTAGCCGCGGCGGACCCGCCCGGACTCCTCGGCCGCCGCGAGGACGCGGTAGACCGCGGCGAAGCCGCCCGGCACCTCCTCGGCGACGACCGAGCCGCGAGTGACGATGCCGTAGCGGTCGAGCAGGAGCTCGGCCACGGCGTAGGCGCGACGGGTCGGGTCACCGTCGGCCTCGGGCAGGCGGGACCACCGACCGACGACCGTCGGCGGGGCGGAAACCCGCTGCACGAGTCCTCTCGAGGCACCGCCGAGGGCGCCGAGGCCCCGTCGGCGACCCCCGTAGCGCGTCGTCGCCGGACCGGTCTGGGTGCGCTTGTGCGCGGTCCGTCCCTGGGCGAGGAGCGCGCGCACCGGCGCGTAGGTGTCCCCGGCGACCCGGCCGGACCAGACGAGCTCCCAGAGCGCGTCGGCGACCGCGGCGTCGGAGGATCCGGGCAGCTCGCGCACCTGCTCGACCACCGACCTGAAGAAGTAGGCCCCACCCGATTCGAGGACGTCCCCCACCGCATCGACCCGGGCCCGGCCCTCCGCGTCGAGCTCGGGCAGGTCGATCGGGTGGTGGAGCGTGAGCTCGGCCCCGTCGGTCAGGTGCAGGGACAGCCAGCCGTCGTTGCCGGCGAGGCCGCCGTGGCCCTGCCAGAGGACGATGCCCTGGCTCATCGCCTCGTCGAGGAGGGCCGGGGAGTAGCCGGCGACCCGGGCCGGCAGGATGAGCGACTCGAGCGCGCTCGCGGGGACGAGGGCGCCGGCAAGCTGCTCGACGGCGCGGACGACGCCGTCGAGGCCGCGCATCCGGCCGCCGACGCCCTGCCAGGCCGGCAGGAAGCGGGCGAAGTCACCAGCGGTGACGGGCTCGACCTCCGATCGGAGCGCGGCGAGCGAGCGTCGGCGGATGAGGCGCAGGACCTCGGCGTCGCAGTGCTCCAGGTCCCCGCCGACGGACAGCTCGGCCGGCAGGAACTCGCCCTCGACCACCCGGCCGGTCGATACGAGGCGGCGCAGGACCTGCGCGACGACGGCCGTGCCGATGCCCCACCAGGCGGCGCACTCGGCGACGGTGAACGGCGTGTGGGTCCGCGCATAGCGGGTGACGAGGTCCCCGACCGGGTCCTCGCCGCCCAGGAGGAATGCCTCGGGCACGCCCGGCGGGAGGGGTGCACCGAGGGCGTCGCGGAGCCGGGCGGCGTCCTCGATCGCGGCGAAGCGCTCCTCCCCGCCGACGCGCACCTGGATGACCCGCCGGACCTGGACGAGGTCGAGCAGCAGGTCGGTGACCGCGGTGCGGCCGAGGTCGTCGGAACAGCGCTCGAGGATCGCCTCGAGCGGCATCGGCCCGAGCACGCGGAGCAGGTCGGCGAGGTCGTCGGCGTCCCGGCACCGACGGTCGGGGGAGAGCCGCTGGAGGTCGGCGTGGGTGCGCCGGATCGCGTCGGCGTCGAGCAGGTCGCGGAGCGCGAGCCCCTCGCCGCGGCCGAGCAGCTCGGCGAGCAGGCCCGGGTCGAGGGAGAGCGCGGCGGCGCGCCGCTCGGCGAGCGGGGAGTCGCCCTCGTAGAGGAACTGGGCGACGTAGCCGAACAGGAGCGACTGGGCGAACGGCGAGGGGCGGGCCGTCTCGACATGGACGATCGACACCTCCCGGCTCGCGATGCGGCGCATGAGCCCGACGAGGGCCGGGACGTCGAACACGTCCTGGAGGCACTCGCGGACCGTCTCCAGGAGGATCGGGAAGGTCGGGTACTGGCTCGCGACCTGGAGGAGCTGGGCGGCCCGCTGGCGCTGCTGCCAGAGCGGCTGGCGCTGGTCCGGACGGCGACGGGGGAGGAGGAGGGCGCGCGCGGCGCATTCGCGGAACCGGCTCGCGAAGAGGGCCGACCCCCCGATCTGCTCGGTGACGATCGCCTCGACGTCGTCGGGGTCGATCGTCAGGAGCTCGAGGATCTCGGCAGACGCATTGGCACCGTCGTCGAACTCGATGTCCGGAAGCCGCAGGACGATCCCGTCGTCGCTGTGCGCGGTCTGGACGTCGACGCCGAACCGCTCGCGCATCCGCGCCGACACCGCGAGCGCCCACGGGGCGTGGACCTGGCTGCCGTAGGGCGTGTGGATCGCGACCCGCCAGTCACCGAGCTCGTCGCGGAACTGCTCGACGACGACGGTCCGGTCGTCGGGCACCCGCCCGGTCGCCTCGCGCTGCTCGCCGAGGTAGGCGAGGAGGTTGTCGGTGGCCCAGTCGTCCAGGCCGCTCGCGCGCAGCCGGGCGAATGCCGCGTCGCGCCCGAGCGCGGACACCTCGCGCAGCCAGCTGCCGAGGGCCGCCCCGAGCTCGGCGGGCCGGCCCTGCGCGTCACCGGTCCAGAACGGCAGCCGCCCCGGGATGCCGGGTGCGGGCGTCACGAGGACCCGGTCGTGGGTGATGTCCTCGATCCGCCACGTGGAGGTCCCGAGGGTGAAGGTGTCGCCGACCCGCGACTCGTAGACCATCTCCTCGTCGAGCTCGCCG
The DNA here is from genome assembly GCA_963752365.1 of uncultured Actinomycetota bacterium. GTDB lineage: Bacteria > Actinomycetota > Actinomycetes > Actinomycetales > Dermatophilaceae > CAVVXY01. Next base: position 92,081 of record CAVVXY010000007.1, on the reverse strand, counting down.
ACCCGTCGCCCGGGGCCCTCCCCGGTCGCGAGGAAGACGGCGTACATCCCCCGGTCGGGGATCGTGCCGCCGCTCGTCACGGCGAGCCGCTGGGCGCCGCGGCGCCCGGTGAGCGACCCGGTGACCCTGTCCCAGACGATCCGCGGGCGGAGCTCGGCGAACTCCTCGCTCGGGTAGCGGCCGGCGAGCATGTCGAGGACGGCGTCGAGGGTCGCCGGGGTGAGGGTCGCGAAGGACGCGGTCCGCCGGACGAGGGCGAGGACGTCGTCGACCGTCCACTCGTCGAGGGCGCACATGGCGACGACCTGCTGGGCGAGCACGTCGAGCGGGTTGCCCGGGACGTGGATCGCCTCGATCTCCCCGGCGACCATCCGCTCGGCGACGACGGCCGTCTGGACGAGGTCGCCGCGGAACTTGGGGAAGAGCACGCCGTGGCTCGTCGCCCCGACCTGGTGCCCCGCGCGGCCCACCCGCTGGAGCCCGCTCGCGACCGACGGCGGCGACTCGACCTGGACGACGAGGTCGACGGCCCCCATGTCGATGCCGAGCTCGAGGCTGCTCGTCGCGACGACGGCCGGGAGGCTGCCGGACTTGAGCGCCTCCTCGATCTCCGACCGCTGCTCCTTGCTCACCGACCCGTGGTGCGCGCGCGCGAGGACGGGCGCCGCCCCGCTGCTCTGCCCGGACTGCGCCATGACCTGCGCCGGGGTGCGAATGCCGCGCGCCGGCGGGACGTCGGCCGTCGCCTCGTCTCCTCCGGCCGCCGCCTCGAGCCGCTCGGCCCAGATCTCGTTGAGCCGTGCGGTCAGCCGCTCGGCGAGGCGGCGGCTGTTGGCGAAGACGAGGGTCGAGCGGTGCTCGGCGACGAGGTCGACGATGCGCTCCTCGACGTGCGGCCAGATCGAGGCGCGCTGCTCGGCCCCGGCCGCCGGGCCGGACAGGTCGCCGGTCGGGGCCCCGAGCTCGGACATGTCGGGGACGGGCACGACGACATTGAGGTCCCACTGCTTGGTCGACGGCGGCTGGACGACCTCGACGGGGCGGCCGCCCGCGAGGAACCGCGCGACCTCCTCGACCGGGCGGACCGTCGCCGACAGGCCGATCCGCTGCGCGGGCTTGTCGAGGAGCCCGTCGAGCCGCTCGAGGGACAGGGCGAGGTGGGCGCCGCGCTTGGACCCGGCGACGGCGTGGACCTCGTCGAGGATGACCGTCTCGATGCCGGCGAGCGTCTCGCGCACGCTGCTCGTCAGCATGAGGAAGAGCGACTCGGGGGTCGTGATGAGCACGTCGGCCGGGTGCCGCGCCAGGGTGCGGCGCTCCTGTGGGGTCGTGTCGCCCGAGCGGACGCCGACCGTGATCTCCGGTCGGGTCAGGCCGAGCCGGTCGGCCGCGTGCCCGATGCCGACGAGGGGGGAGCGCAGGTTGCGCTCGACGTCGACGCCGAGCGCCTTCATCGGGGAGATGTAGAGGACGCGGGTGCGCCGCATCCGGTCCTCGGGGCGCGGCTGGGTCGCGAGCCGGTCGAGGGCCCAGAGGAATGCCGACAGGGTCTTGCCCGAGCCGGTCGGCGCGACGACGAGGGTGTGGGTCCCTGCGCTGATCGCCTCCCAGGCCCCGGTCTGCGCGGGCGTGGGCGCCCCGAAGCTCCCCCGGAACCACGCGGACGTGGCGGGGGAGAAGCGGTGGAGGACGTCGGCATTCATCTCCTCGCCACTCTCTCACCCGGCACTGACAGCGACAGCCCGAGCCGACGCTCCGGCCGCCGTCGACCACACGAGGGCGTACCGACCGACGACCATTGCTCACCGGCGGAGAGGGCATCCGTGCTCAGAGCACCTGCGCGACTGGGAGCAACGGTCGTCGGTCTGCACAGGAACACCGAAGCGGTGGTCAGCCGCCGCCGACGAGCCCGGACCACCCGACTGGGATGTCGTGCAGGACCATCCGGCTGCGCAGGCCGACGACCCCGTGGTGCTGACGGAGCCGGTCGACGACCCCCTCGAACTCGGCGGCGTCCCGGCACACGACCCGCAGCTCGTAGTCGTACTCCCCGGTGAGCCGGGAGCCGGCGACGACCTGCGGGACGGCGGAGAGCCCGGCCTCGAACTCCCGCCGGACGACCCGCTCGCCGAGCCGGATCTCGCTGACCATGGTCAGCGGTCGGCCGAGGGCGGCGGGGTCGAGCTCAGCGCGGTAGCCGCGGATGACCCCCGAGGCGCGGAGCCGGCGGACGCGGTCGGCGACGGTGTTGGCGGAGAGGCGCACCTGGCGGGCGAGCTCCTGGTAGGTCGCGCGTCCGTCCGCGAGGAGGAGGCGGGCGAGCTCGCGGTCGATCGGGTCGAGATCAGTCATCGCGACATTCTCGCCGATCCGTCCATGGGGCCGTGAGTTCCGCGGACAAAGCCCTCTCAGGGGCCCCAAGTCCGAGCCAAATGAACCGCATTCCGCGCGAGAGTCGAAGGCGTGGAGATCCTCGTCCTGCGCCTCGTCCTGCCGCCCCTGCTCATCACCATGGCGTCCCTCGCGCAGCGCCGGCTCGGCGACCGCCTCGGCGGCCTGCTCGTCGGCCTCCCGCTCACGTCGGGGACCTACCTCCTCCTGCTCCTCCCGAGCCACGGCGCGGATGCCGCGGCCGACGCGGCGCTCGGCGTCCTCGCCGGACAGGTCGCCGTCGTCGCGCTCTGCGCGACGTACGCGTGGGCGGCGGTCCGCGGCGGCGTCGCGCCGGCGCTCGGCGCCGCCCTCGTCGCCTGGGGCCTCGTCGCCGCTGCGGCCGGGGCGCTGGCGCACGCCTGGGTCGTCGTCGCCGCATTCGCCGCCCTGACCGCGGTCGTCCTCCGATGCTGGCCGAATGCGTCCCCCTCAGCCGTCTTCGCACCGACCGCGCCGCTCTGGTCGGTCCTCCTCGTGCGCGCATCGCTCGTGACCGGTGTCGTCGTCGGGCTCTCGACGGCCACCGACGCACTCGGTCCCCAGCTCGGCGGGCTGCTGGCGGCGGCCCCGCTCGTCGTCCTCGTCCTCGCGCCGGCCACCCACCGCGACCGCGGCACGGTCGCCGTCCGCGCGCTGCTCCACGGAGTCGTGCGCGGGTCCGTCGTCGCGACGACCTGGACCGCGGCGCTGCTGGTCGCCCTGGGCGCGGCGCGCTGAGTCAGCGCGCTGGCTGCTGCTGGGTGATGCAGTGGATCCCGCCGCCCCGGTCGAACAGCGGGCGGGCGTCGACGCCGACGACCCGCCGGCCCGCGTACTCCCGGGCCAGGATCGCGAGCGACGCCTCGTCCTGCTCGTCCTCGAAGGCGCACGCGACGACGCCGTCGTTGACGACGAGGTGGTTGATGTAGGACCAGTCGACCGGGCCGTGCTCGTCGGTCAGGGTCCGCGGCGCGGGGACGCGGACGACGCGTAGAGCCTCGCCGCGAGCGTCCCGGGCGGCCCGCAACACCGCCTCGGCCTCCAGCGACACCTCGTGGTCCGGGTGCGACGGGTCGTCCTGCCAGTGCAGCAGCACGACCCCGGGCGAGGCGAAGGTCGCGACGATGTCGACGTGACCGCGCGTCCCGAACTCGTCGTAGTCGCGGGTCAGCCCTCGCGGCAGCCAGACGAAGGCCGTCGCCCCGAGCGTCCGCATGAGCTCGGTCTCGACGTCGGCGCGGGTGAGCCCGGGGTTGCGGCCCGGGTCGAGCTGGACGGTCTCGGTGAGCAGGACCGTCCCGAGCCCGTCGACGTGGATGCCGCCGCCCTCGTTGACCATCGGCGAGCCGACGACCTCGGCGTCCGCGAGCCCCGCGACGAACGACCCGATGCGCGCGTCCTTCGCCCAGGACGCCCACGACTGCGCGCCCCACCCGTTGAACACCCAGTCGACGGCCCCGAGCGCCCCGTCCGACGACCGCACGAACGACGGCCCGATGTCCCGCATCCACGCGTCGTCGAGCGGCGCCTCCACGACGTCGATGGCGAATGCGGTTGCCTCACCGTCGAACTCAGCACCAGAGAGGAACTCGCGCGCCACTTCGACGTGCGCCGGGTCCACGACGACGGTCACCGGCTCGAACTCCGCGACGGCCCGCGCGACCGCCGCCCACGTCCGCCGGGCCGACTCGACCTCGTCAGGGGAGTCCCCGAGCGTGTAGCCGGAGGAGGGCCACGCCATCCACGTCCGCTCGTGCGGGTCCCACTCGGCGGGCATCGTCCAGGGTGCGACGACCTCGGTCACGCCTCGACCTCGGTGCCCTTGGCGACGGCATTCGGGTCGATCCGGACGTGCTCGGGACGGACCGGCTCGGTGAGCAGCCCGTAGGAGTCCGGCCGGCGGGTCGCGAGGAACGGGAACAGGTCGATCCAGTCGCGCCCCTGCGCGAGGTCGAGGTCGGCGACGAGCACCGCCTCCTCGTCGCGCGGCGCCTGGACGAGGACCCGGCCGTAGGGGTCGGCGATGAAGGAGGAGCCGTAGAAGGTGATGAGGCCCTCGGAGCCGGTCCGGTTGGGGACGACGACGAAGAGCCCGTTGGCGATCGCGTGCCCGACGATCGTGTGCTGCCAGAGCGGCTGGGTGTCGAAGTCGGGGTGGTCCGGCTCGGAGCCGATCGCCGTCGGGTAGACGAGGACCTGCGCGCCACCGATCGCGTAGGACCGGGCGACCTCGGGGAACCACTCGTCCCAGCAGGTCGGCATCCCGACCCGGATCGCGGGGTCCGCCACGGAGACGACCGGGTAGGCGTCGGCGGGCGGCCCCTGCCGGAAGTACTTGTCCTCGTAGTAGCCGGCGGTCACCGGGATGTGGGTCTTGCGGGTCCGCCCGATGACCTCACCGGACGGCGCGACGAGGATCGCCGTGTTGAAGCCGAGCCCGTCCTCGGCGTCCGACCGCTCGAAGAGCGAGGCGTGGACGTGGATGCCGAAGCGCACCGCCGCCGCCCGCGCCATCGTCACCGTCGGGCCGTCCTCGAGGCTCTCCGCGCCGTCGCTCGGGTCGCCGACGGGGAGGGCGTCGGCGGGGTAGCGCAGCAGGGTGATCTCGGGAAGGAAGACGATCCGGGCGCCGGCCGACGCGGCCTGCCCGATGCCCTCCATGAGCCGGTCGACGAGGGCCTCGGTGTCCGAGGACCAGGCGTGTTGGACGAGGCCGACACGGACCGGCGGTGCGGTCGGCTCCTCGACCCGGGCGAGGGAGGCGGGGACACCATCGGCGGTGATGAGGAGCATGGCGCTCAGTATGCCGTCAGGGCATCGGCTCTCCCCGAGCCAGACGGCCCGCGTAGGGGCTCCCGATCCGGACGCCGTCGAGGAATGCCGTGAGCCGCTCCGCCTCCGCGTCCAGCAGCCGCCGGCGGGACGCCGCGACGTGGCCCCGGGTGACGACGAGGACCCGCCCCCCGGCGTCCTGGGTCCACGCCCCGACGACCCGCCCGTCGACCCACGCGGTCGTTCCGGCGTTGCCGACGGAGTCGAAGAGGTAGGGCACGTCCGCCTCGGCGAGGTAGTGGCCCCGCCCCCGCCAGCCCATGACCGTGGGGTCGAGGATCGGGGTGAGCGCCGCCCAGGCGTCCGGCGCGTCGAGGTCGTCGAGCACGTCGTCCGGGTGCACCCATGCGCGGCGGCCGTCCTCGAGCGCCACCTCCTCGGCGGCGAGGTCGGCGAGGGCGGTCCGGACGATCCCCTTGGGCGCGCCGAGCCACCACGCGGCGTCCTCCTCGGTCGCCGGGCCGAATGCCGACAGGTAGGCCGCGACGAGCGCCGCCCAGCCCTCCCGCGGCTCCATCGGCTCGGGGGGACCGCCGAGCCAGCCCGACATCGTCGTCCACATCGGCTTGGACAGCCGCCAGTGGCCGCCGTTCGCGGCGCGGACGATCCGTCCCTCCGCCCCGAGCAGGATGAGCGTGTTGGGCGCGAGCGAGACCGTCGTCGCCCACTTCGTCCCCTCGGCGAGACCGACCCTGGCCCCGAGCTCCGGCAGGTGCGCGGCGACCTCCCGCGCCGACCGTGGCACCCCGTCCGAGAGCAGCTCCTCGACCCCGCGCGTCGCGCTCGCGAGCCAGCGGTCGGCATTCGCCGTCACGCCCTGGGAGAGGAGGACCTTGGACCAGGTCGCGCGCGTCGTCGCGGCGACGCGGGCGCTCGAGCTGGCGAGCGCCGCGCGGTGCAGGTGCCTGGGGAAGGCGAAGAGGGTCCGGCGCATCGCGAGCTGCCGGACGAGGCTGCGCGAGGCGTAGAGCTGGGCATCGACGTCGGCCACGGTGACCTCGCGCGTGCGCGCGGCGATGGCGAGGTGCACGCTCGACGCCTCGGTCGAGTGCCACGCGCCCATCGCCGCGGTCGCCGAGGCGATGTCGGAATGCCGGTGCGCGGGGGCCAGGCCGTGCCGCCGCCCGATCCGGGCTCGCCGCTCCGCGTCGCTCACGATCCGCACGGAGCCACCGTAGGCGGCGGCACCTACACTCGCCGACGTGCGCCTGAGCGAGTTCCGGACCCTGCTCGTCGACGAGTTCGGCGCGAGCTACGCCGACACCGTCGCGCGCCGCCACTCGATCCGGACCCTCGGCAGCCGGACGGCCGAGCAGGCGCTCGCCGACGGCGTCCCGGCCAGGACGGTCTGGCTCGCGCTGTGCGAGGACATGGACGTCCCCGAGGAGCGGCGCTTCGGACTCGATCGCAAGCCGAGCGCCCGTGACTGACCCCCGCGCCCGCGTCGTCCTCGCCCCCATGGCCGGCGGCCCGACGACCGTCGAGCTCGTCGCGGCGGCGGCGGATGCGGGCTGCTTCGGGCTCCTCGCGGCCGGCTACCTGACCGTCGACGGCCTCTCCGAGCGGATCGACGACCTGCGTTCGCGCTCGCCGCACCCGTTCGGCGTCAACGTCTTCGTGCCCGCACCCGACCACCACGGCCTCACCCGGTCCGCGACGGACTTCGGCGAGCGGCTCGAGCCGCTCGCCGAGCTGTCCGGGATCGCGCTCGGGCGCCCCCGCTGGGACGACGACCACTACGACGCCAAGGTCGAGCTCCTCCTGGACGCCCGGCCGAGCGTCGTCTCCTTCGCCTTCGGGTGGCCCTCGCTCGGCGACGTCGGCCGGCTCCGGGCCGCCGGGATCGAGGTGTGGGTCACCGTCAACGACCCCCGCCAGGTCGCGTGGGCCCTCGAGCTCGGCGCCGACGCCGTCGTCGCGCAGGGCGACGAGGCCGGCGGCCACCGCGGCGGACCGGTCGACGAGCCCCACGGGATCGCCCGGATGGACCTCGTCTCCGCCGTCCGCACGCTCGTCGACGGGCGCGCCCGCGTCATCGCCGCCGGGGGCGTCATGGCGTCCCTCGACGTCGCCGCCACCCTCGCGCAGGGGGCCGACGCGGTCGCGTGCGGCACCGCATTCCTCCGGGCGGACGAGGCCGGCACGTCCCCGGTGCACCGCGACGCCGTCGCCCGGGAGGGGGAGACCGTCGTGACGCGGGCCTTCACCGGCCGGTCGGCACGCGCCCTGCGGACCTCGTGGACCGAGCTCTTCACGGACGGTGCGCCGGCGGCCTACCCGCACGTCCACCACCTGACCAAGCCGCTCCGCGACCACGGCCGCGCGACCGGCTCACCCGACCTGGTCCACCTGTGGGCGGGGACCGGTCACGCGTCGGCGCGCGCCGCCTCCGCCTCGGAGATCGCGCGTGAGCTGCTCTCCGGCGCCGGCTGACCGGCGACCCAGCGGCCGAGGAGGCCGAGGGCGAGCAGGAGCGCGCCGACGACGATCCGCTCGACCTGTCCGAGCGGGAACGCGTGGTACCACGCCCCACCCTGGGCCGCCATGCCGAAGGCGAGGACGGTGACCCCCGCGAGGACGAGCAGGACGAGCGCGGCGACACCGCGGGCCAGTCGGGCGCTGACCTCCCGGGCACCCCGGGTCAGGCGCAGGGTCGCGAACGGGGGCAGGAGGAAGGCGAGCATCCCGCCCAGCCGGTGGAGGCGTCCGGTCGGCGAGTCGCCGACCGACCAGTCGGTCTTGGGGAAGACGGCGACGAGCACGAGCCCAACCGCCGCGAGGGCGAAGAGGACGACCGCGGGGGAGAGGGGGCGTCGCAGACCGGTCCGGACGAGGGCGACGACGAAGGTGATGGTCGCCGCGACGAGCAGCCAGACGGCGGTGTGGAACACCCACGCGGCGTCGGAGTAGACGTAGGCCGAGATCGTCCGGCCCTTGCCGTCGGGGACGCCGACCAGGAGGTCGAGGCCGGTCAGGAGGAGGGCCGCGACGACGGCTGCCAGGGCGACGGCGACCCCGAGGAACCGCGCCTCGCCCGCCCGTGCCGTCATCGCTGCATCGTAGGCGGCGGTCCTGAGAATGCGGTCGAGCGCCGTCGGAGCCCTTCGCTCGCCTCGCGCTGGTGCCGGCAGGTCCTCGACGAGCCGACGACCGGGCTCGACCCGCAGGCCCGGCACATCCTCTGGGACGACCTTCCTCCCGCTCGCGACCTACCCCGAGCTCCTCAGTGGGTCGTGCGGGCCACGCCGCTCTACCACGGGTCGCGCTCGAGCGGGCGCTCCTCCTCGGCGAGGTCGGGCCCGACCTGCTCTGGCACGCCGGCTACCTCGCGCTCCTCTGCGCGCTCGGAGTCGTCGGCACGTCCCGGCGGATCGCGAGCCTCCTGCTCCGCTCACCGGTGCGCGAGGACGCGCGCGCTGTGATGACGCCCTCGCTGCGATGATGCTGTCGTGACAGAGGAGCTGGCACGTCGCGGGTCCGGCGAGATCACCCTGCGCTTCCTCGCGGCCCCGACGGACGCGGGGCACTCGGGCTCGGTGAGCGCGGGCCGGGTCCTGGAGTGGATCGACAAGGCCGGCTACGCCGCGGCGGCCGGCTGGAGCGGGCGCTACTGCGTGACCGCCTACGTCGGCAACGTGCGCTTCGGGCGGCCGGTCGAGGTCGGCGAGCTCGTCGAGGCGACCGCAAGGATCGTCCTGACCGGACGGTCGAGCATGCACGTCACCGTGACCGTCAGCTCGGGCCTGCCGCGCGAGCGGATCATGACCCTGGCGACCGAATGCCTCATGGTGTTCGTCGCCGTGGACGAGGAGGGCCGCAGCGTGGCCGTCCCGCCGTGGGAGCCGCGCGACCAGGTCGAGCGGCTCGCCCGGGACTGGGCCGTCCGCCGGGGAGAGGTCCGGGCCCGCATCGAGGCGGACATGGAGCGGCAGGTCTACTCCGAGGCGGGGACGGCGCCCCGGGTCGTCCTGCGCTTCCTCGCCGCGCCGACCGACGTCAACTGGGGCGGCAAGGTGCACGGCGGGGTCGTCATGCGGTGGATCGACGAGGCGGCCCACGTGCTCACGACGCGGTGGAGCGGAGACGCCCGGACCGTCGCGATCTTCACCGGCGGCGTCCGCTTCTACCGGCCGCTGCGGATCGGCCACCTCGTCGAGGTCGAGGCCCGGCTCCTCCACACGGGCCGCACGTCGATGCACGTCGGCGTCCACGTCCGGTCCGGCGACCCGACCGGCGACGAGCTGCTCCTCACGACGTACTGCCGGACGATCTTCGTCGCCGTCGACGACGAGCGCCGCGCGGTCCCGACCCCGACATGGGTGCCGGCCAGCGACGAGGACCGGGCGCTGGACGCCCACGCCGTCGACCTCGTCGAGATCCGCAGGGCCGCCGAGGAGCCGTCCCCAGAGCCGACCTAGGGGACCGGCGGCGGCTCGGGACCCTCGAGCCCTGCAGGCCGGCTCGGGCGCGGAGCGGAGTCGACCCCGGGCGGGAGCGTGCCGAATGCGTCGCGGTGCCAGAGGACGTAGGCCTCGACCGCCTGCGGGAGCGTCTCGAAGATCCGGTCCTCGCCGATCGCCTGGGTCAGCCCGACGCGGGTCAGCTCGCCGCGCAGCTCGAACTTCACCCGCGCGAGCGCGAGGGCGATCCCGCGCCGCGCCAGCGTCTCGCGGAGCTGCTCGATCGCGTCGGTCGAGGTGAGGTCGACCTCGGCATTCGCCTCGGCGTTGACGAGCAGCCAGTGCACGGGCTGCTCGGCGTCGTCGACCGCGGCCGTCGCCCGCTCGCGGAAGTCGTCGGCATTCGCGAAGAACATGGGGGAGTCGTAGCGGTAGACGACGAGGCCGGGGACCTGCCGGGCCGTCGGGTAGTCGTCGATGTCGTGCATCCCGCCGAGCCCCGGGACGTAGCCGAGGATGCCGTCGTGCGGCCGGGCGACGCGGCGGAGCAGGTCGCCGAGCGAGAGTCCGACGGCGAGCAGGATGCCGCCGAGCACGCCGATCGTGAGGACGCCGACGGTCGTCGCGACCATGAGGACGAGCTCGCTGCGGCGGAAGCCGGCGACCCGCCGCATCTCCGGCCACTCGACGAGACGGGTCGCGGCATAGACGACGAGCGCTCCGAGGGCGGCCCGGGGGAAGTGCTCCAGGATCCCCCGGAGGTAGAGGACGACGGCGACGACGCTCGCCGCGCAGACGAGCATGTAGGCCTGCGACCGCGCGCCGACGGCCATCCCGATCGCGGTCCGGCTCGCCGAGCTGCTCACCGCGAAGCCGCCCATGACCCCGGCGGAGACGTTGGCGGCACCGAGGGCGAGCAGCTCCTGGTTGGCGTCGAGGGGCGGGTCGCCGCGACGGGCGAAGGCGCGTGCGCTCAGGATGTTGTCGCTGTAGCCGACGATGGCGATCGCGACGGCGGGCAGGAGCATCGCTCCGATGCTGTCCCACGTCAGGCCCGGGAGGTCGGGCACCGGCAGGCCGCTCGGGATCGGCCCGATGACCTGGACGCCGCGCCGTTCGAGGTCGAGCACGGCGACGGCGACGGAGCCGAGGAGGACGGCGATCAGCGCGTTGGGTGCCTTGGGGAGGAGTCGTCCGGCCGTGAACAGGTAGGCGAGGAGGGCGAGGGAGAGCCACAGCGTCGGCGCGTGCGCCTCGCCGAGGTGCCGGGCCGTCGAGGCGACCATCGCCTGGAGGGACTCGCCGGTGGCCGGGATGCCGGTCACCTTGCTCACCTGGCTGAGGATCATCAGCCCGGCGACGCCAGCCATGTAGCCGACGAGGACCGGCTTGGACAGCAGGTCGGCGACGAACCCGAGGCCCCCGAACCACCCGATGACGCAGAGGAGGCCGACGACGACGGCGAGGGCTGCGGCCAGCGCCGTGACGTCCGCGGAGCCCGTCGCGCCGAGGGAGGCGATCGCCGACGCCGTCATGAGCGCGGTCGTCGACTCCGGGCCGACGGACAGTCGTTGGGAGGTCCCGAGGAGGAAGTAGGCGATCGCCGGACCGATGACGCCGAAGAGCCCGTAGGCCGGGGGCAGTCCGGCGACCTGGGCGTAGGCCATGACCTGCGGGACGAGGTAGGCGGCGACCGTCACGCCGGCGAGCACGTCGCCGCGGAGCCAGCCGCGCTCGTACCCGCGGACCGTCGCGAGGCCGGGCAGGAGCGTCGTGGCGCGGAACGACCGTGGCTCCCGGAGGGAGCGGTGGGTCGGTGGGCCGGTCAGCACGAGCGCATTCCACCATGCCCCCCGGCGTGTCGTGACGGCATTCGCCGCGGGTCGAACACCTGTTCGGGTAGGTTCGTCCACAGGTCGACCCAGACGGTCCAACCCATCCCCAGGTCCCGGCGGGGGGTGAGCGGCTGTCGGAGGTCGCACCTAGCGTCTGACCGACAACGTGCGACGAGTCCGAATGCACGAGCCGGTTGCCAGCGGACGCGACCGACATCGAGACGAAGAAGGTGTGAGATGGCAGGAACGCCGGTCGGCGTCAAGGTCGCCGACAAGCAGAAGGCTCTCGGGCTCGTCATGGGCCAGGTGGAGAAGCAGTTCGGCAAGGGTGCCGTCATGCGGCTCGGCGACGACGTGCGCCCCCCGATCGACATCATCCCGACGGGCTCGATCGCCCTCGACGTCGCGCTCGGCATCGGCGGCCTCCCGCGCGGCCGGGTCGTCGAGATCTACGGCCCGGAGTCCAGCGGCAAGACGACGGTCGCGCTCCACGCGGTCGCCAACGCGCAGAAGGCCGGCGGCATCGCGGCCTTCATCGACGCCGAGCACGCCCTCGACCCGGACTACGCCAAGAAGCTCGGCGTCGACACCGACGCCCTCCTCGTCAGCCAGCCGGACACCGGCGAGCAGGCGCTCGAGATCGCCGACATGCTCATCCGCTCCGGGGCGATCGACATCGTCGTCATCGACTCCGTCGCCGCCCTCGTCCCGCGCGCCGAGATCGAGGGCGAGATGGGCGACAGCCACGTCGGCCTCCAGGCGCGCCTCATGAGCCAGGCGCTGCGCAAGATGACCGGTGCGATCAACCAGACCGGCACGACGGTGATCTTCATCAACCAGCTGAGGGAGAAGATCGGGGTCATGTTCGGGTCGCCGGAGACGACGACCGGTGGCAAGGCGCTCAAGTTCTACGCCTCGGTCCGGCTCGACGTCCGTCGCATCGAGACCCTCAAGGACGGCAGCGACCCGGTCGGCAACCGCACCCGCATCAAGGTCGTCAAGAACAAGGTGAGCCCGCCGTTCAAGCAGGCCGAGTTCGACATCCTCTACGGCCTGGGCATCTCCCGCGAGGGTGGCCTCATCGACATGGGGGTCGAGCACGGCTTCGTCCGCAAGGCCGGCGCCTGGTACACCTACGAAGGCGACCAGCTCGGGCAGGGCAAGGAGAATGCGCGCCAGTTCCTCAAGGACAACCCCGACCTCGCCGACGAGATCGAGCGCAAGGTCAAGGACAAGCTCGGCGTCGGACCGCGCTCCGACCAGGCCGTGGCGCCCGAGGTCGTCGAGGTCCCGGTCGACTTCTGACCCGACCGATGAGCACAGCCGACCGATGAGCACCGACGACGCGACCGCCGCCCTCGACCGCCTGAGGGCGGCGGTCGCGCGTATCCAGGGGGCCGAGCAGCCCGCCGCGGCCTCCCCGACCGTCGCCCCGCCGGTGGCCGAGGTCTCGGCCGTCGGCGAGGCTCCGGTCGACGACGACGGGCGCGCCCCCTGGGAGACGGGGAGCCGTGCGCCATCGTGGCGGGAGGCGAGCCGGGAGGCCCCGGACCTCGACGCGGCCGGCACCCCGCGCGAGGACGCGGCCCGCGCGCGGGAGATCGTCCTCGGTGCGCTGGCCCACTCCGCGCGGACGCGCAAGCAGCTCGCCGACCGTCTCAGGTCCAAGGGCATCCCCGACGACGTCGCCGACCGGGTCCTGGACCGCATGGAGCAGGTCGACCTCGTCGACGACGCGGCCTACGCCGACCTGCTCGTCCGGTCCAGGCAGGCCGGCCGGGGGCTCGCCCGCCGCGCCCTGGCCCACGAGCTGCGGACCAAGGGCGTGCCCGACGACGTCGCGGCCGAGGCGCTGGCGGCGGTCGACCCCGCGACCGAGCGACGGCGCGCCGTCGAGCTCGTCGAGCAACGCGTCCGGCGGCTGCACGGGCTCCCGCGTGAGGTCCAGGTGCGACGCCTCGCCGGCCTGCTCGCCCGCAAGGGCTACCCCGGCGACGTCGCCCACTCGGTCATCCGCGCCGTCCTCGACGAGGCTCCCGAGCACCGCCGCGACTGACCTCCCGGGCGGTGCGAAACACGGCGGTCACATCGTCGACATCCCGTCGAGACGGCCGGGCCGCTAGTTTCGTGTCGTGACCGACCAGGACCTCTCCCGCGTCGGGGCCGACCCGGCTGCCGACCCCTTCGCGGGCTACGCGCGCGGGCGCGCCTGGGACGAGATGCTCGACCCCGACCACGGCGTCCGGACGCCCTACAAACCCGTCCGCCACGCGCTCGGGAGCATGGACGGCGACGAGATGCGCGCCCGGGCCGACTCCGTGGCCCGCAGCTACCTCGACCAGGGCATCACCTTCGACTTCGCGGGCGAGGAGCGGCCCTTCCCGCTCGACTTCGTTCCCCGGGTCATCGCCGCCGACGAATGGGCCCACATCGAGGCCGGCGTCAGCCAGCGGGTCCGTGCGCTCGAGGCGCTCCTCGAGGACGTGTACAGCCGCGAGGGAGAGGTGCCCCGGGCGGTGCACGAGGGCATTCTCCCGTTCCGGCTCATCGCCTCCTCGGCGCACTTCCACCGGGCGGTCGCGGGGATCCGCCCCGCGAACGGTGTCCGCGTCCACGTGTCCGGGGTCGACCTCATCCGCGACGAGGAGGGCCACTTCCGCGTCCTGGAGGACAACGTCCGGGTGCCCTCCGGGGTCTCCTACGTGATCTCGAACCGGCGGGCGATGGCCAACGTCTTCCCCGAGGCGTTCGCGACGATGCGGATCCGACCGGTCAGCGACTACCCGGCGATGCTGCTCTCGGCGCTCCGGGCCGCCGCCCCGGACGGGACCGTCGACCCGACCGTCGTCGTCCTCACACCGGGCGTCTTCAACTCCGCGTACTTCGAGCACGCCCTCCTCGCCCGGATGATGGGGGTCGAGCTCGTCGAGGGCCGCGACCTGTCGTGCAGCGGCGGCCAGGTGCGAATGCGGACGACGGACGGCGAGCGGCCGGTCCACGTCATCTACCGCCGCATCGATGACGACTTCCTCGACCCGGTCCACTTCCGCGCCGACTCGATGCTCGGGGTCGCCGGCCTCATGTCCGCCGTCCGCAACGGCCGCGTCACCGTCGCCAACGCCATCGGCAACGGCGTCGCGGACGACAAGCTCATCTACTCCTACGTGCCGGACCTCATCCGCTTCTACCTCGAGGAGGAGCCGATCCTCGGCAACGTCGACACGTTCCGCTGCAACGAGCCGGCCGCCCTCCGCCACGTCCTGGACCACCTCGACGAGATGGTCGTCAAGCCGGTCGACGGGTCCGGCGGCAAGGGACTCGTCATCGGTCCCGTCGCGGACGGGGCGACCCTCGACACCCTCCGCCGTCAGCTGATCCGGGACCCCCGCGGCTGGATCGCCCAGCCCGTCGTCCACCTGTCGACCGTCCCGACGGTCATCGACGGACGCCTCGCGCCCCGACACGTCGACCTGCGGCCGTTCGCCGTCAACGACGGGGACCGCGTCAACGTCCTCCCGGGCGGGCTGACCCGGGTCGCGCTCCCCGAGGGTGAGCTCGTCGTCAACTCGAGCCAGGGCGGCGGGTCCAAGGACACCTGGGTCCTCGCCGGCCGGTCGACGATCACGCAGAGGACGGCCGGACGTGACCTGCGCGAGGTCGTCGTCATGAGCTCGCCGACCGCATCGGTCGAGGACGTCATGCGCGGGCAGCAGCCCGAGCAACAGCACGCGGAACAGCAACAGCAACAGCAACAGCAACAACAGCAGAACCAGCAGCAGCAGGGAGCCGGCCCGTGCTGAGCCGGATCGCCGAGTCGCTCTTCTGGATCGGCCGCTACGCCGAGCGGGCCGACGGCACCGCCCGCATCGTCGACGTCCTGCGTCTCCAGCTCGTCGAGGGCTTCGCGACGGCGGAGACGATCGACGCCGGGTCGGTGCTCCACATGGTCATGGGCATTCCGAGCGAGGACCTGGGGGACCTGTCGGCGATCGGCGACCGGCTCGTCTTCGACGTCGGCAACCCGAGCTCGATCACCGGCGCGCTCTACTCCTGCAGGGAGAATGCCCGCCGGGCCCGCGAGACGGTCTCGACCGAGCTCTGGGAGGCGATCAACACGACGTGGCACCGCTGGAACGGCCTCGGCAGCGCCGGCCTGACCGAGCGCCACCTGCGGTTCATCCGTGAGCGGGCCGCCCTCGTCGCCGGGGTCGCCGACTCCTCGATGAGCCACGACGACGCCTGGGAGTTCCTCATCCTCGGCCGGTCCCTCGAGCGCGCCGACATGACGGCGCGCCTCGTCGCGACCGGCGGGCTCTCCGCGCCGCACACCGACTGGGCCTCGGTCCTGTCCTCGTGCGGCGCTCAGCAGGCGGTCATGCGCAGCCACCGCGGCGTCGTCGACGACGCCGTCGCGGCGACCTTCCTCGTCCTGGACCGGGCCTTCCCCAAGTCGGTCATGTTCTCGCTCAACCGCGCGGAGGAATGCCTGCGCCGGCTATGGCCGGAGTCCTCTCGCCTCGGGGTCTCCGACGCCGCCCGTCGCGAGCTCGGCAGCGTCCGGACCCAGCTGGAGTACAGCGACCCGGCCGACCTCGTCCTCGACCTGCCGTCCAGGATGCTCACGGTCCAACAGGCCGTCATGGCCGCCTCGGCCCAGGTCAGCGCCCGCTACTTCCAGTCCGGTGGCGCGGTCGCGTGGACCGGAGAGCTGCTCTGATGCGCCGGTACCGGATCGTCCACACGACGACCTTCACCTATCCCGAGCCGGTCCGCTCCTCGCACAACGAGCTGCGGATGACGCCGTTGAGCGAGGAGCGGCAGACGACGCTGGAGAACAGGATCCGCATTCGCCCGATGACGTGGAGCCACGTCTACCGGGACTACTTCGGCACCGCGGTGACCGTCGTCGAGTCCAACCAGCCGCACGACCGGCTCGAGATCGAGGCGACGAGCACCGTCGAACGACCCGGTCTCACCCCGCCGACGGACTCGAACTCGTGGGCGGACCTGACCGACGACCGGCTCCACGACCTGTTCTCCGAATGGCTCATGCGGACCCGGCGCACCGAGCCGGGCGAGGGGATCCTCGGGCTCGCGGACGGCGTCCGGGTGGCCCCGACGCCCCGTGCGGCGGCGGAGGAGCTGGCCGAACGCATTCGCACGGCCATGGCCTACGAACGCGGCGCGACCGGCGTCCACAGCAGCGGCGAGCAGGCCTGGCAGACGGGCCGCGGCGTCTGCCAGGACTTCGCGCACATCGCCGTGTCGGCGCTCCGGCACATCGGGATCCCGGCCCGCTACGTCTCCGGCTACCTCATGCCGCAGTCGGGCGCCGAGGTCGGCGAGTCCGCGCGTGGGGAGAGCCACGCGTGGTTCGAGTTCTGGGACGGCACGTGGACGGCGCTCGACCCGACGAACGGCACGACCGTCGGCACCGAGCACGTCGTCGTCGCCCGCGGCCGCGAGTACCAGGACGTCCCGCCGCTCAAGGGCGTCTTCAGCGGCGGCCGGCGCGGGGACACCTCCGCGACGCTCGAGGTGGCCGTCGACGTGACCCGGCTCGCCTGAGCCCTGGGCTCCACTCGGGGAGTGCTCCCCATGCCGCACCCGCTGGGCCGCGGATAGCGTGACCCCATGTCGCAGACGCCCGCGCGGAATGCCGGAGCCGCCCCACGGCTCACGGTCCGCACCCTGTCCTTCCGCGCCTGGGCACTCGCCGGCTCGACCGCCGTGACCGTCATGGAGGAGCGCTTCGGCCGGTCGCTCGTGGCGCTGCGGGTCCCGGAGGCCGAGGCCCTCGTCGCCGCGCTCACCGACGCCGACCGCGCCGCGCTGCGCGCCGAGCTGTCCGAGGTGCGGATGGCCGACGCGGAGGGCCGGCTCACCGACGCCTGGGCCGCCGCCATCGTCGAGTCCGCGATGCCCGACGTGGCCGTCCGCGTCGTCAGCACCTTCGGCAAGGTCAACCTCCTCGCCGACCTCACCCTCGTCGGCACCCGGGCGATGACCGTCGCCCGCCGCCGCAGGGTGCGCGAGGACGCCGTCGGCAACCTCGAGGTCGAAGCCCTCGACGAGGTCGTCGAGGTCACCCTGGGCGCGGCCGCCGACGCCTGGCCGGCGCTGCGCCGGTGCCTGCCGCCGGACGAGGTGCTGCGCGCCCCCGCCCGCGTCACGTCGGCCGACGAGCGCGTCGTCCACGTCCTCTCCGAGGCGGACCGCTCCGCCCTCGCCGCCGCCCTCGAGGGCTCTGCAGCCGACACCCACGTCGGGAGCGTCCTCGAGGCGCTGCCGACCCTCGACGCCGCCGTCCGCGACGCGATCGCGGACCCCGTGGCGACGGTCGCCCTCGCCGTCATGACCGGGCCGCGGGTGACCCCCGGCTGGGTCGGGCTGCGGCTGTGGACGCTCGGGCGCAGCGGCCTCTACTCGATCAACAGCAGGAGTGACGTGCCACGCGTCAGCGAGGTCGAGCCGGGCGCCGTCGCGGCCGACCTCGCCTGGCTGCTCGCGGGCGCCTACGACGTCGGGGCGCGGAGCGCCGCGGCCACGGGGGAGGCGTCATGAGCGTCACCCACGGGATGGACCCGCGGGTCGTCCGCGAGATCGTCGGGCGGCTCGACGCCGCGGCCGGGGAGCTCGACGAGGTCGGGGACCGCGCCCACGCCATCGTCCACGCCCTGGAGTGGGAGGGGCGCGACGTCGTCCGGCTCACCGAGCGATGGGACTCCGAGGGGCGGGTGCACCTCGCGCACGTCGCCGGGGAGGTCCGCGAGGCGGGTCGGCGGCTCCTCGGGGAGGTCGACGCCCAGGACGCGACGTCCGGGAATGCCGCTCCCAGCGGCGGGTCCGGGCTCCCCGGGCTCCTCGGTGACCTCTTCGGCGGCGATGGCGGCGGCGACGGCGACGATGACGACGGCGGGTTCTGGGGCGGGCTCGGCGACCTCGCCGGGGACGCCTGGGACGGGTTGACCGACGCGGGCGACGCATTCGTCGACGGGGTCGAGTGGCTCGGGTCGACCTTCGGTGACGGTGTGGAGTGGGTCGGCGACCGGGTCGCCGACGGCATGGACTGGGCCGCGGACGGCGTCGAGTGGGCGACCGACCAGGTCGGTACGGGCATCACCGGGGTCACCTCGTGGGCCGGTGACCTGCTCGGGCAGCTCGGGGGGCCGGGGGAGTGGATCGGCGACGGGGTCTCGGGCCTCGGCGACTGGCTCGGGTCGGGGATCGAGTCGTGGGGCGACGCGGTCCCGCGCAACATCGATGCCGTCCAGAGCCTCGTCGGCCAGTTCGGCCAGATCCTCACCGACGGGCGGATGCCGTCGGTCAGCGCGATCGTCGCGTCCGGCGCCCTCGTCATCGGAAGCGGCGCGGGGGCGGGCGCCAACTTCCTCGCCGGACAGGACCTCCATGTCGTCGACGACGGCCACCCGGTCGTCGGCGTCCCGACGGGCGTCGCGAACCCGACGAACCCGCACGACCTCGGGGACCTCGTGACGATGGTCGACCAGGCGCAGGGCGCCCGCGGCGACGGCGACGGCAACATCCGGATCACGACGGTCCAGGGGCCCGACGGACCGTCGGTCGTCGTCTCGGTGCCGGGCACGACCGACTGGGCGCCGGGGACGGCCGGCCAGTCACCGGTCGACCTGACCGGCAACCTCGTCGCGATGACCGGCGAGCAGTCGACCGCCATGCAGGGCGTGCAGCAGGCCCTCGCTCAGGCGCAGGCCGACGGGACGATCCCGCCGGGTGCACCGGTCATGCTCGTCGGGCACAGCCAGGGCGGGATCATCGCCTCCCAGCTCGCGGCGGACCCTGCATTCGTCTCCCAGTACAACGTGACCGACATGATGACCTTCGGCACACCGCTCGACGGCGTCCCGATCGACCCCAGGGTGCAGACCATCGCGCTCCAGCACACGACCGACCCGGTGGCCCGCCTCGACCTCGGCGGACTGACGATCGACGGCAGCCTGCCGGGTCCGGCCGGTACGGTCACCCAGGTGACGCTGCCCAACGACCCGCACGGCGACTGGTACAACCCGTTCAGCCAGCACGGCGGCGAGACGTACTCGTGGTCCCTGGACCACCTGACCGGCTCCGACGCGGACGCGATCGCGGCCTACGAGGCCTCGCTCGGCGGCTTCCTCGACGGCGGCGACGCGAGCGCGGTCGACGTGCCGATCGGCCGAGGGGTGGACGAGGACTGATGCGCAGGGCATTCGCACTGACCGGAGCCGCGCTCCTGACCCTGTCCATGTTCGGCTGCTCCTCGGGGGGCGGCGACAAGGCCGACACCATCGCGACCGACGTCCAGGCGGCCGTCGGGGCCGCGACCGGCGTCGCGTCCGCCGCCATCACCGGCAAGAACCTCGGCGAGTCGGGCTCCTCGCTCCAGGGCACGGTCCGGCTCGAGGGGACCGGCGCCGACGCGGTCACCGGCATGCGCAACGCCTACACGGCCATGGCCCCGGTCCTCAAGGACAACGAGAAGTCCTCGATCCTCGTCGAGGTGCGGTTCACCGACTCCGCCGGAGCCGCGGTGAGCCCGACCGAGGTCGGCCTCAAGGAGACGCCCTACTCCTACGCGATCGTCGACGCCTTCGGGGGGTGACGGCGCGGGTCGCGACCTGACCTACCCTTGGCGGTGCCATGAACGCACCGCAGACCACGACCTCCAAGACGTTCGACGTCCGCACCCACGGGTGCCAGATGAACGTCCACGACAGCGAGCGCCTCGCCGGGCTCCTCGCGAACGCCGGCTACGTCGACATCGCCTCGCTGCCGACCGCCGACCGGCCCGAGGTCGCCGACGTCGTCGTCTTCAACACCTGCGCCGTCCGGGAGAATGCCGACAACAAGCTCTACGGCAACCTCGGCCAGCTCCGACCGGCCAAGCAGCGCAACCCCGACCTCCAGATCGCCGTCGGCGGCTGCCTCGCGCAGAAGGACCGGTCCACGATCGTCGAGCGGGCGCCGTGGGTCGACGTCGTCTTCGGGACGCACAACATCGGCAGCCTGCCGGCCCTGCTCGACCGCGCGCGCCACAACCGGCGGGCCGAGGTCGAGATCAAGGAGTCGCTCGAGGTCTTCCCGAGCACCCTCCCGACCCGCCGTGACTCCGCCTACGCGGGGTGGGTGTCCATCTCCGTCGGCTGCAACAACACCTGCACCTTCTGCATCGTGCCGAGCCTGCGCGGCAAGGAGACCGACCGGCGGCCGGGCGACGTCCTCGCCGAGGTCGAGGCGCTCGTCGCGCAGGGCGTCGTCGAGGTGACCCTCCTCGGGCAGAACGTCAACACCTACGGCGTCGAGTTCGGCGACCGCGCGGCATTCGGCAAGCTGCTCCGCGCGTGCGGCGAGGTCGACGGGCTCGAGCGGGTGCGCTTCACGAGCCCGCACCCGGCGGCCTTCACCGACGACGTCATCGAGGCGATGGCGCAGACGCCCAATGTCATGCCCAGCCTGCACATGCCGCTCCAGTCCGGCTCGGACCGGGTGCTCAGAGCCATGCGCCGGTCCTACCGCTCGGACCGCTTCCTCGGGATCGTCGACCGCGTGCGCCAGCAGATCCCGGACGCGGCGATCACGACCGACATCATCGTCGGCTTCCCGGGGGAGACCGAGGCGGACTTCCAGGGGACGCTCGACGTCGTCCGGGCGGCGCGCTTCTCCAGCGCGTTCACCTTCCAGTACTCGATCCGCGCCGGGACGCCCGCCGCGACGATGGCCGACCAGGTGCCCAAGGCCGTGGTCCAGGAGCGCTTCGACCGTCTCGTCGCGCTCCAGGACGAGATGTCGTGGGCGGAGAACCGCGCGGTCGAGGGCCGGAAGGTCGAGGTGCTCGTCGCGACGGGCGAGGGCCGCAAGGACGTCGAGACGACCCGCCTGTCCGGCCGGGCGCAGGACAACCGGCTCGTCCACTTCGCGGTGCCCGACGCCTCCGAGAAGCCGCGTCCCGGCGACTTCGTCACGGTCGGGGTCACCTACGGCGCCCCGCACCACCTCATCGCCGACGCGGCGCTGTCCGGGGGCGCGTACGCCGTCCGGCGGAGCCCCGGCGGCGACGCCTGGGAGTCACTCCAGGCGAATGCCGTGGCCGGCGCCGTCGCCAAGCCCGCCGTCTCCCTCGGCATTCCCACCATCGGGGCACCCGCCCCGGTGACGGCCCCGGTCTGCGGCGTCTGAACGACGCACCGGCTCCGAGGCGACCGCCCCGGAGCCGATGGTCAGGTCAGCGCGTCACTGGCCGATGGCGTCGTCCGCCTTCTCCTGACCCCCGTCGATCTGGTCGGCGTACTTGCCGCCGGTCGCGCTGTCGAGAGCGTCCCCGCCCTTCTCGATGCCCTGGTCGCTGAAGTCCTCGACCTTGTCCGGGTTGTCGTGCATCAGGTCGCTGATCTTGTCCTTGGCGTCATCCAGGAAGCCCATCTGGCTCTCCTCTTCGTCGGTCACGGTGGAGGCACCGTCGGTGCCGCCTCCAGCCTCCCCCATCAGGGTGCCTCCTGCGACCCCTGGCGCTCGGGAGTTTCCGGTGCGAATGCCGCGGCGCGGCTCTGGAAGGATCAGCGGCATGACCGTCCGCCCCATCGTCATCACCGGCGAGCCGGTGCTGCACGCCCGCGCCGAGCCCGTCACCGAGGTCGACGACGAGGTCCGCGAGCTCGTCGCCGACATGTTCGAGACCAACCGCGCCGCCCACGGGGCCGGCCTCGCCGCCCCGCAGGTCGGCGTCGGGCTGCGGATCTTCGTCTGGCACATGGCCAACGACGACGGCATCCCCGACGAGGGCGTCATCGTCAACCCGTACGTCCGCCCGTCAAAGGCGCCCGACGGCCATCCGGACCCGGAGCACGAGTCCGAGGGCTGCCTCTCGGTCCCCGGCGAGCACTTCCCGCTCCGCCGCGGCGAGCGCGCCGAGGTGAGCGGCACCGACCTCGACGGCAACTCCCTCGAGTTCGTCGCGACCGGCTGGTTCGCGCGATGCATGCAGCACGAGTACGACCACCTCAACGGCTTCCTCTACGTCGACCGGCTCGACGACAAGTGGTCGCGTCGGGCACGCAAGGCCGTGAAGAAGAACGGCTGGGGCGTGCCCGGCCAGACATGGATGCCGGGCGTCGACGCCGACCCGTTCGGTCACGACGAGGCCGACGGGGACGACGAGCCCGAGCTGTGACCCACGTCGTCGCCGTCGTCGGGCCCACGGCGACCGGCAAGTCCGACCTCGGCGTCCGGCTCGCCCTCGAGCTCGGCGGCGAGGTCGTCAACGCCGACGCGAGCCAGCTCTACCGGGGCATGGACATCGGGACCGCCAAGCTGAATGCGGAGGGGCGGCAAGGCATTCCGCACCACCTCCTCGACCTCCTCGACGTCACCGAGGAGGCGACCGTCGCGGCCTACCAGCTCGCCGCGCGCGCCGTCATCGAGGGCATCCTCGCCCGCGGCCGGGTGCCCGTGCTCGTCGGCGGCTCCGGGCTCTACATCCGGGCGGCCCTGGACCGCCTCGAGATCCCGCCGACGGACCCGGACGTCCGGGAGCGGCTGGAGGCCGAGCTCGCCGAGCACGGGGTCGCTGCGCTCGGTGCCCGGCTCCGGGAGGCCGACCCGGTCGCCGCGCACGCGATCGACCCGGGCAACGGGCGGCGCATCGTCCGCGCCCTCGAGGTCGTCGAGCTGACCGGTCGGCCGTACTCGGCGACGATGCCGACCCGGGAGCACGTCCGGCCGACCGTCGTCGTTGGGCTGCGCGCCGATCGTGAGGTCCTCGACGTGCGCATCGCCGCGCGGACCCGCCGGATGTGGGACGCCGGCCTCGTCGAGGAGGTCGAGGGGCTCGCGGCGCGCGGGCTCCGGGACGGCCGGACCGCGTCCCGCGCGATCGGCTACCGGCAGGCCCTCGACGAGCTCGACGGCGTCCTCACGCGCGACGAGGCGGTCGCGGAGACCTACACCTCCACCCGTCGGCTCGTCCGTCGCCAGGAGTCGTGGTTCCGGCCGGACCGGCGGATCCGGTGGGTCGACGTGACCGACGGCGACCCGTGGGCCGGGACGCTGGCCGTCGTGACGGCCGCGATCGGCGACAATGGCTGACGTGCCGACTCAGCTGCCGTTCACCAAGGGTCACGGGACCGAGAACGACTTCGTCCTCGTGCCCGACCTCGACGGTGCGCTCGAGCTGACGCCGGAGCAGGTCGCGCACCTCGCCGACCGGCGCGCCGGGATCGGCGGCGACGGCGTCATCCGCGTCGTCCCGACCGTCGCGGCCGCCGACGAGACGATCCGGGCGCAGGCGGACCGGGCGGCGTGGTTCATGGACTACCGCAACGCCGACGGCAGCATCGCCGAGATGTGCGGCAACGGCACCCGCGTCTTCGCCGCCTTCCTCCGCAGGGAGGGTCTGGAGACCGGCGAGGAGTTCGCGATCGCGACCCGGACCGGCGCCAAGCAGGTCCGCGTCGAGGGCGACCTGATCGCCGTCGACCTCGGTGCGTGGCGGATCGTCGAGGAGGGGACCGCGCAGGAGCAGGGCTTCGACGCCCTCGTCCACGTGCCCGGCCAGGAGCCGCTCTCGGCCCTGTCGGTCGACCTCGGCAACCCGCACACCGTCGTGGCGCTCCCCGAGGGGGTCGACCTCGCCGGGCTCGACCTCACCCGCGCCCCCGCCGTCCACCCCATGCCGCCGAACGGCACCAACGTCGAGTTCGTCCGCGTCCTCGGCCCGCGACACATCGAGATGCGCGTCCACGAGCGCGGCGTCGGCGAGACCCGCTCGTGCGGGACCGGGGCGTGCGCGGCCGCCCTGGCGACGGCATTCTGGGCCGGCGGGGTCGAGGAGGACGTCGCGTGGACGGTCGACGTCCCCGGCGGCCGGCTCCGGGTCACCGCGCTCCCCGGGGGCAGGGTCGAGCTCGCCGGACCGGCGGCCCTCGTCGCCGACGGGACGACGACCCTCGCCTGACGAGTTATCGGGTCACCCGATAACTCGACGGAATACACGGAATTCTTCCCTGTATTTCGTGGAGTTCTCTGTAGTTGGCCGGGCCCCCGGGCCCCCAAACGGTGCCCGACCTCCCTACGGTCGTGGGATGACCTCTCGACGCAGAGCAGCCCTGACGTTCGTGACCGCCGCCGCGATCGGCGTCCCGGCCGTCCTCGCAGCGGCCCCGGCGGAGGCCGGTCCGCCGGCCGGCGCGAAGGATCCCGGGACGACGGCCTCGACCCCCCAGCTGCCCAAGGTCGCCGTCATGCGCGGCGCCGGCGGCGCGGTCGCCTCCGTCGACCGGGACGCGAGCCAGATCGGGATCGACGTCCTTCGGCGGGGCGGCACCGCCGCCGACGCGGCGGTCGCGACCGCGGCGGCGCTCGGGGTGACCGAGCCCTACTCGGCCGGCATCGGCGGCGGCGGCTTCTTCGTCTACTACGACGCCAAGGCGCGCAGGGTGAGCACGATCGACGGGCGCGAGACGGCACCGCAGACCTTCACCGAGCGCACCTTCGTCGACCCGGCCACCGGCGTCGCCTACCCCTTCAGCACGGTCGTCAGCTCCGGCCTCTCGATCGGGACGCCGGGGACGCCCGCGACGTGGGACGTCGCCGCCCGCAGGTGGGGCAAGCGGTCTTTGTCCGACCTCCTCGCGCCGGCCCAGCGCCTCGCCGAGCGCGGCTTCGTCGTCGACCAGACCTTCTACGACCAGACGGCGTCGAATGCCGCACGCTTCGCCACCTTCCCGGAGACCGCCAAGGTGTTCCTCCCCGGCGGCGCGGTGCCCGCCGTCGGCTCGACCTTCCGCAACCCCGACATGGCCAAGGCCTATGCCCTCCTGCGCGAGCAGGGCGTCCGCGCGGTCTACGACGGCGCCCTCGGACAGGCGATCGTCAAGGAGGCGCAGAACCCGACGACCGTGTCCGGCGGCAGCGTCCTCAAGGGCCGGCTGACGGCGGCCGACCTGCGCGCCTACCGCGCCAACGTCAAGGCGCCGGTGCACTCGACGTATCGGGGCCTCGACGTCTACGGGATGCCGACGCCGAGCTCGGGTGGCATCGCCGTCGCCGAGATCCTCAACCTCCTCGAGTCCTACGACGAGCGGACCGGCACGTCCCTCAAGGACGTCTCCAACACCGAGTACCTCCACCGCTTCTCCGAGGCGAGCGCAACGGCATTCGCCGACCGCAACCGCTGGGTCGGCGACGTGCCCGGCGTCCCGACCGCCGAGCTCGTCTCGCAGGCCTTCGCCGACGAGCGCGCCTGCCTCTTCTCCACGACGAGGGCGCAGCCGCGCCCGATCCCGTTCGGCAGCCCCGACGGCAGCTACGCCGGGTGTCCGGCAGGGACCGCCCGGCAGGGCGAGCCGCGCGAGGGGTTGTCGACGACCCACCTGACCGCCGCGGACAAGTGGGGCAACGTCGCCTCGTACACGCTGACGATCGAGCAGACCGGCGGGTCCGGGATCACCGTCCCCGGCTACGGACTGCTCCTCAACAACGAGCTGACCGACTTCAACTTCGTGCCCCTCGCGGCGACCGTCCCGGACCCGAACCTCCCCGGCCCCGGCAAGCGCCCGCGGAGCTCGATGAGCCCGACGGTCATCCTCAGGGACGGCGCCCCGTGGCTCGGCGTCGGAAGCCCGGGCGGCGCCACGATCATCACCTCGGTCGCGCAGACGATCACCGAGTACGTCGACCGCGACCTCGCGCTCGTCGACGCCATCGCGGCGCCGCGCCTCTCGTCCCGCAACGGCACGGAGCAGGCCGAGCCGACCCTGACCGAGAGCGCGGCACTCCAGGCGCTGGGGCACGTCATCGCGCCGACGCCGGAGATCGGGGCCGTGACCGCGATCCGGCTCCTCGGTCGGGGCCAGTTCGAGGCGGCCGCCGAGACGACCCGCCGCGGTGGCGGCTCGGCGATGGTGGCGCGCTTCGGGAGGTGAGCCGGGTGTTCGCCGCGCTCAGGACATGAGCCCGGCGACCCTGGCCAGCCGCCCGGCGAGGGCCTCCCGTCGCCGGACGTTGCCGGGCAGGTCGAGGTAGCGCTCACCGAAGGCCGCGAGCAGGTCGTCGTCGAGCCGCCGGACCGCGCCGGGCGGGTAGCGGTAGTCCATCGACCGCGTGACGAGGGCGCTGTCCACGTCCCGGAGCGCCAGGGAGAGGGCGTCGAGGCTGCGCACGTCGAGCTCGCCGAGGATCCCCTCGATCCACTCGTACTGCTCGGTGCGGGACCATCCTGCATTCGCATAGCGCCCCGCGAGGAACGTCGCGAGCTCGCGGGGTCCGAACCCGGAGGCGGAGGTGTCCTCGACCGCCTCCCCGGACAGCCCCGCCTGGAGGGTGTCCCGGATCGCGCCGAACTCGCGGTCGGCGAGCTCGAGCAGCCCGGCGGCCAGGGTGAAGCGGCGGTCGAGGTCGGGCACCTGCTCCGGCGGGATCGTGCCCTTGTAGCGCGCGTCGTGCTCGAACTCGGCCCACGCGTGCTGGAGGACGGTGCGGAGCTGGACCGAGGCGCACCGACGGGGGTCGTAGGCCGGCGGTCGGCCGTCGACGGGTGGGTCGAGCGAGAGGAGCAGGTGCCGGCTCGCGTAGCCGAAGCGGCCCGCCCGGGCGGTCTCCTCGCCGAGGTCTCGGTCGTCGAGGACGGTCAGATGCTCGGTGAGCAGCTCGGCGACGGCGACGACGTCGGAGTGGACGTAGGTGATGACCCGGACACCGACGAGGTCGGTGATCGCCCGTCCCAGGTCGGCCTCCTCCCCGAGCTCGCTGCGCACCCGGCGCGCCTTGCCGGTGAACGACGCGACGCTCTTGGTCCGCCCGTCGACGGTCAGGTAGTTGATGCCGGCGTCGTCGATGATGCCGCGGACGAGCTCGACGAAGGAGTCGGTCGCGCCGACGAGCTCGGGGTGGAGCGTGGCGTAGTCGGCGGCGAGGCGGTCGATGCGGCGCAGGCTCACGACGCGGCCCCCCGCGTGACGCGCAGGACCCGGAAGCCGCCGCCGGTCGCGTGCCGCCCGACGTCGTGGGTCGCCTCGAAGGTCTCGGCGAGCCAGCGCTGGAGGCTGTCCCCGCCGAGGTTCTTCGAGGCGACGAGGAATGCCTCGCCACCGGGCCGGAGCCGCGGCAGCCAGGTCCGCAGGAGGTCGTGGAGCGCGTCCTTGCCGACCCGGACCGGCGGGTTGGACCAGATGAGGTCGAACTCCTGGCCCGGAATGCCGTCCGGCGGGCTCGCGTGGACGCCGGAGAGGCCGAGCCGGGCGGCGTTGCGCCGGGTCAGGTCGAGCGAGCGCTCGTTGACGTCGACCGCCCAGACGGCGGCGTCGGGGGAGCGGAGGGCGAGGGTGAGCGCGATCGGACCCCAGCCACAGCCGACGTCGAGCAGGTCGCCGACCGGCGGGGGCGGGGGCACGTGCGCGAGGAGGACCCGCGTGCCCTTGTCGAGGCCGCCCGGGGAGAAGATGCCGGGGGCCACCTCGACCTCGACCTCGCGGTCGGCGAGCCCGACGCGCACGACGCGGCGCTCGTCCGGGGTCGCGGGACGCGCCGTGAAGTAGTGGTCACCCGCATTCGGCACCGGCTCACCCTAGCCTCGTGGGTGGGAGTTCGTCGGCGAGGAGGGTGCGGGTGCGGTTGGACGCGAGCAGCGCGGCGCGCCGGGTCGTCGGACCCGTCGCGAGCCTCCTGCTGTCCCTCGGGGTCCCGTCGGCGACGTGGGCCGACCGGCTGGCCGACGACTCGGTCGACGTCCTGTCGAGCGCGGCCGCGGACGACTCCCACGCCCCGACGGGCGGAGACGACCTCGACGGCCTCTCCCCGGCGCTGCGGACGATCGTCGACCGCGCCCGGTCCGAGGCGTCCGACGCCGACCGCGACCTGCTCGTCGTCAGCGCCTACCGCAGCCGCTCGGAGCAGCAGAGCATCTGGGAGTTCTCCATCGGCAAGTACGGGTCGGAGGAGGCGGCGGTCCGGTGGGTGCTGCCTCCCAACCTCTCGGCGCACGTGACGGGGGAGGCGATCGACGTCATTCCGCGGTCGAGTGCCGCCTGGTTGGAGTCGCGGGCGGGGGAGCTCGGTCTGTGCCGGCGCTACGCGAACGAGTGGTGGCACTTCGAGCGGACCGCGTCGATGCCGGGTGGCCGGTGCCGGCTGGAGCCGTTCGCGGGGTGGCTCGTCGCGGACTGACCCGGACGGGCGGTGCAGGTCATGAGGGACCCAGGGGGTGACAGGTGACGAGGCAACCGCTGCCGGTGGGACCAGGCGATCGCCCGCTACGGCGCCGCCACGGGGCTCGCCGGCGGCTGCTGCCGCCCGGCGACAGCGAGCACGTCAAGGGTGGTGCGGTCGACGTCTCGCCCCGCGTCGCGGCGACGTGGCTGGAGACCCACGGCGTACGGTTCGGTCTCTGCCGCCGGTACGTCGACGAGTGGTGGCACGTCGAGCGGCTCGCGGGACCCACGGGTGCGCGGTGCCCGCGGCTCCAGACGGACGCCGCGGGCTGAACCCTCGCTCGGTGCCCGGGGACAGGGCGCGCAGCGCCGCGCCGACCCTCCGGATGTACGCCTTCGGACACAGGCCCGCATCGTGGCAGACGCTGAGCTGCCTTATTGGCTCGCTGCCGGTCGGTGAAGGGTGAGACGATGGGGGCAACATGACTGCACGCCACGACGACTACTTCACCCAACAGGCCGAGGCCCTGGCCGAGGCCGAGGTCGACCTCGATGTCGACCTCGAGCGCGACGGCGACCAGCTCGACCGCGAGGAGCGGCAGGCGCTCCGCCGGATCCCCGGCCTCTCGACCGAGCTCGAGGACGTCACCGAGGTCGAGTACCGCCAGCTGCGGCTCGAGCGCGTCGTCCTCGCCGGCGTCTGGGGCCAGGACTCGACGGCGCAGGACGCCGAGAACTCGCTGCGCGAGCTCGCGGCCCTCGCCGAGACGGCCGGCTCGACCGTGCTCGCCGGCATGCTCCAGCGCCGTCACCGGCCGGACCCGGGCACGTGGCTCGGGTCGGGCAAGGCCGAGGAGCTCCGCGACGTCGTCGTCGCCGAAGGTGCCGACACCGTCATCTGCGACAGCGAGCTCGCCCCGGGGCAGCGCCGCGGCCTCGAGGACGTCGTCAAGGTCAAGGTCATCGACCGGACCGCGCTGATCCTCGACATCTTCGCCCAGCACGCCAAGAGCCGGGAGGGCCGCGCCCAGGTCGAGCTCGCCCAGCTCCAGTACCTCCTCCCGCGCCTGCGTGGCTGGGGCGAGTCGATGTCCCGCCAGGCCGGTGGCCGCGTCGCCGGCGGTGAGGGCATCGGCTCCCGTGGCCCCGGTGAGACCAAGATCGAGCTCGACCGGCGCCGGATCAACAGCCGCATCGCCAAGCTCCGCCGCGACATCAAGGGCATGAAGACCCACCGGGACACGGCGCGCAGCAGCCGCAAGGCCAATGCCGTCCCGTCGGTCGCGATCGCCGGCTACACGAATGCGGGCAAGTCCTCGCTCCTCAACCGGCTCACCCAGGCGGGTGTCCTCGTCGAGAACCAGCTCTTCGCGACCCTCGACACGACGGTCCGTCGCGCGGAGACGCCGGATGGGCGGGACTACACGCTGACCGACACCGTCGGCTTCGTCCGCCAGCTCCCGCACGAGCTCGTCGAGGCGTTCCGGTCGACGCTGGAGGAGATCGCCGAGGCCGACCTGCTGCTCCACGTCGTCGACGGCTCGCACCCGGACCCGGAGGGCCAGATCAGCGCCGTGCGCGCGGTCCTCGCGGACGTCGAGGCGACCGACGTCAGGGAGGTCATCGTCATCAACAAGGTCGACGCTGCCGACCCCGAGGTCGTCGACCGGATCATGCGCCACGAGAAGCACGCGATCGCCGTCTCCGCCCGGACCGGCCTCGGCCTCGAGCAGCTGCGCGACCTCGTCGCCGAGGAGCTGCCGCGCCCGCAGGTCGAGGTCGACGTCCTCGTGCCCTACGAGCGCGGCGACCTCGTGAGCCGGGTCCACTCCGAGGGCGAGGTCCTCGCGAGTGAGCACGGTGTCGACGGGACCCACCTCGTCGCCCGCGTCAACGCGGACCTCGCGGCCGAGCTCTCGGCCTTCGCCGCCTGAACGCGGCTCAGAGCCGCCGGAACGCCGTCGTCTGCAGGACCGGCTCGCCGGCCTCGTCGCTCGCGTCGAGGTCGACCGTCGCCTCGATGACCCAGTCGTGGTCCTGCGCCGGGTCGGCGAGGACCTGGGTGACGAGCCAGCGGCGGGGTTCGTCCTGGTCCGCGGGGCGCGCCTCGATCCGGAGCAGTGCGGGACCACGGGCGTCGCCGTCGGTGCCGATCGCGTCGTGGTCGTCCCAGTAGGCGCCGAGGGCAGTGTCCCAGTCGTCGCGTGACAGGGGGCCGTCCGGCTCGAGGGCGGCGAGGCCCGCGACGTCGTCGCGCGCCGCGAGGAGGACCCGGCGGAAGAGCAGGCCGCGGACCATGGCTCGGAAGGCCCGCTCGTTGGCGGTGACCGGCCGGTTGGGACGGGGGCCGTCCGCGTGGTGCGAGACGGCCGCGGCGACGGCTCCGACGTCGTCGGGGTGGGTGAGCGCCTCCCACTCGTCGAGGAGGGAGGAGTCGGTCTGGCGGACCGTCTCCCCGAGCCACTCGACGACCTCGTCGAGCGCGGGTGAGCGATGCGCGTCGGGCACGCTCTGGCGCAGGGTCCGGTAGGCGTCGGAGAGGTAGCGCAGGAGGACCCCCTCGGACCGGGCGAGCCCGTAGCGCGACACGAGGTCGCCGAAGCCCATGCCCTGCTCCCACATCTCGCGGACGACGGACTTGGGCGCGAGGGCGTCCTCGTCGAGCCACGGGTGCGTCTGCCGGTAGATCATGAAGGCCGCCTCGAGGAGCTCGGCGAGCGGGCGCGGCCAGGTGACCTCCTCGAGCCGCTCCATCCGCTCCTCGTACTCGAGTCCGTCGGCCTTCATCTCCGCCACGGCCTCCCCACGTGCCGCGAACTGCTGCCCCATGAGGATCGGGCGTGGCGACTCCAGGACGGACTCGACGACGGAGACGACGTCGAGGGCGTGGGTCGGTGCGTCGGGGTCGAGGACGTCGAATGCCGCGAGCGCGAAGTGCGCGAGCGGCTGGTTGAGCGCGAAGTCCGCGGGCAGGTCGAGGGTGAGCGCGACGGTCCGGCCGTCCGCGTCGGGTGCGGGGAGCCGGACGAGGACTCCGCTGTCGAGCAGGCTGCGGCCGAGGCGAATCGCCCGGCGGGACAGGCGGGCTCGCCCGATGGCCGTCTCGTCGCTGTCGCGGAGGAGGTGGGAGAGGGCGGCGACGACATTCCCCGGCCGTGCGACGACGCCCAGGATCATCGCGTTGTCGACCTTCATCCGCGACTGCAGGGGTTCGGGGTCCGCGGTCGTCAGCCGTTCGAAGGTCTGCTCGGTCCAGACGACGAAGCCATCCGGTGGCTTGACCC
This sequence comes from uncultured Actinomycetota bacterium, assembly GCA_963752365.1. Taxonomy (GTDB): domain Bacteria; phylum Actinomycetota; class Actinomycetes; order Actinomycetales; family Dermatophilaceae; genus CAVVXY01. The sequence continues at coordinate 60,162 of CAVVXY010000007.1, read as the reverse complement.
GCTGCACCCGCTTGACCTTGACCGGGTCGTCGCCGGCCTTGGCGAGCCGGCGGGCGTTCTCGATGACGTGGTCGGGCGCCTGGACGACGACGTGACCCTCGGTGTCGTAGCCGGCCCGGCCGGCGCGCCCGGCGATCTGGCGGAACTCCCGGACGCGCATGACCCGGACCCGCTGGCCGTCGAACTTCGTCAGCGAGGTGAACAGGACGGTCCGGATCGGGACGTTGATGCCGACGCCGAGGGTGTCGGTGCCGCAGATGACCTTGAGCAGCCCGGCCTGCGCGAGCTGCTCGACGAGCCGCCGGTAGCGCGGCAGCATTCCCGCGTGGTGGACGCCGATCCCCTTGCGCAGCAACGCGGAGAGCGTCTTGCCGAAGCCCGTCGAGAAGCGCACGGCCCCGATCCGCGCGGCGATCACGTCGCGCTCGGCGGGGGTGAGCACCTTGAGCTGCTGCAGCGACTTCGCGTGGTCGGCCGCGGCCGCCTGCGTCTGGTGCACGACGTACATGGGGACCCGGCCCCACTCGAGGAGCTCGGTGATCGTGTCGGGGAGCGGGCTCGTCGACCACGTGTGGAGGAGGGGGACGGGGCGCACGGCGGAGTCGACGATCGTCGCCGACGTCCCGGTCCGCCGCTCGAGGTCCTCGGCGAAGCGGCTCATGTCGCCGAGCGTCGCCGACATGAGGAGGAACTGCGTGGCCGGCAGCTCGAGCAGCGGCACCTGCCACGCCCAGCCCCGGTCCGGCTCGGCGTAGTAGTGGAACTCGTCCATGACGACGAACCCGACGTCCGCCTCCCGCCCCTCCCGCAGCACGATGTTGGCGAGCACCTCGGCGGTGCACGCGATGATCGGCGCGTCCGCGTTGACCGCCGCGTCGCCGGTGAGGAGCCCGACGTTGTCCGCGCCGAAGACCTCGCACAGGTCGAAGAACTTCTCGCTGACGAGCGCCTTGATCGGCGCGGTCCAGAAGGAGACGCGGTCGGTGGAGAGCGCGGCATGGATACCGGCGACGGCCACGAGCGACTTGCCCGAGCCGGTCGGCGTCGTGAGGATGACGTGCTCGCCGGCGAGGAGCGACACGACCGCCTCGTCCTGGTGGTCGTAGAGCTCGATGCCGCGCTCGGTCACCCACGTCGTGAAGGACCCGTAGACGGCGTCCGGGTCGCCGGAGTCGAGCGAATGCAGGCGGGTCGGGTCGGCGGGCGTCATGGCGGGGCCATCGTCCCACGCGGGAGGGCGCGGGTCGCGAGGGCTCAGACCCGGTCGAGCCACTCGTCGATCGGCGTCTCACCGGCACCGAAGACGAGAGTCCGGCCGTGCGAGCGCTGGTCGCCGACGACGGCGGCCGTCACCTGGGCGACGAGCTCGCGCGGGCTCTCGTCGCCGTGGCGCGACGTCGCGTCGGGGTTGACCCGGCCGGCCCCAGGATCGGTCGTCAGGGCGCCGGGACCGAGGACGGTCCAGTCGAGCGCACTCCCACGGAGGTGGTCGTCGGCGGCGATCTTGGCGTCCTGGTAGACGCGGAAGGGGGCGTCCTCGGGGACGAGCGAGTCGGCATTCGCCCCGGAGAACGAGACCATGACGTACCTGCGGGCCCCGGCCGCCTCCGCCGCGTCCATCGAGCGGATCGCCGCGTCCCGGTCGACGGCCACCGTGCGCTCCGGCGAGCCGCCGCCCGCGCCCGCCGACCAGACGACGGCGTCCTGACCGTCGAGCAGGGACACGAGATCCTCGGTCGACGCCTCCTCGACCGAGGACACGACTGGGGTCGCTCCGGTGGCCGCGACCTCCTCGGCGTGGTCGGGGTTGCGGATGACGGCGGACACCTCGTGTCCCGCCTCGACGAGGATCGGCGCGAGCAGGAGCGCGACCTTGCCGTGACCGCCGAAGATCGTGATGCGCATGTCGTCACCGTACGCGGCGGTGGCAGAGTGCCCACCGTGGAACGACGACGCACGGACACGGCCGAGCACGACCGGCTGGCGCAGGGCGACACGATCGACAACCCGTGGCGGTTCTGGGGTCCGTACGTCTCGGCGCGGCAGTGGGGGACGGTCCGCGAGGACTACTCCGAGGACGGGAATGCCTGGGACTCCTTCCCGTTCGACCACGCCCACCAGCGCGCCTACCGCTGGGGCGAGGACGGCATCGCGGGCGTCTGCGACCGGCACGGCTACCTCAACCTCGGGCTCGCGCTGTGGAACGGGCGCGACGACCGGCTCAAGGAGCGGTTCTTCGGGCTGACGAATGCGGAGGGCAACCACGGCGAGGACGTCAAGGAGTACTGGTGGCACCTCGACGCGACGCCGACGCACACCTACGCCCAGCTGCTGTACCGCTACCCGCAGGCGGCCTACCCCTACGAGCGGCTGCGCCACGAGGGGCTGACGCGCGACCGGGACGCGGACGAGTTCGAGCTGTCCGACACCGGGATCCTCGACAGCGACCGCTTCTGGGACGTCGTCGTCACGCACGCCAAGGCCTCCCCGATGGACCTCGTCATGCGGGTCGAGGCGACCAACCACGGGCCCGACCCGGCGCCGCTCCATCTGGCGCCGCAGCTGTGGTTCCGCAACACGTGGAGCTGGGGCGACCCTGGGCTCCGGCCGTCCGTGACGACGGCCGGGGTCCCCGACGGCATCACCGCCACCGCGACCCACGAGCGGCTCGGGACCTACGACGTGCGCGCGTCGGAGGGCGCACGAGTCCTGTTGTGCGACAACGACTCCAACACCGTGGCGCTCTGGGGGACGCCGGAGCAGAGCTCGGCCCACCCCAAGGACGCGATCGACGCGGCGATCGTCCGCGGCGACCTGTCCCTGCTCGCCGCGGACACCGGGACCAAGGCGGCATTCCACTGGTCGTGGGAGGCCGTCGGGCCGGGGGAGACCGTGCGGGTGGACCTCCGGCTCACGGGCCGGGAAGGCACCGCCCCGGTGGACGAAGGGAACGACGCGCTCATCGCCCGCCGCGCGCTGGAGGCCGACGAGTTCTACGCCGCCGTCGTGCCCGACGCGGTCGGCGATGTCGACCGGCTCACGGCGCGCAGGGCATTCGCCGGACTGCTCTGGGGTCGCCAGCTGTACCGCTACGACGTCCGCCGCTGGCTCGCCGGCGACCCCGGGCAGCCGACGCCCCCCGCGACCCGGCTGGCCCCGCAGCCGGTCGGCCGCAACACCTCGTGGCGGCACCTGCACCTCGGCGACGTCATCTCGATGCCGGACGAGTGGGAGTACCCGTGGTTCGCGACGTGGGACCTCGCCTTCCACTGCGTGGCGCTCGCGCACGTCGACCCCGGATTCGCCAAGGAGCAGCTCGTCCTCCTGCTCCGCGAGTGGGCGATGCACCCCAACGGCCAGCTCCCGGCCTACGAGTGGAACTTCAGCGACGTCAACCCTCCTGTCCACGCCTGGGCGGCGTGGATGGTCTACCGGCTCGACGGGGCGCAGGACCGGGACTTCCTCGTCCGTGTCCTGAGCAAGCTGCTGCTCAACTTCGGGTGGTGGGTCAACCGCAAGGACAGCGACGACTCCAACCTCTTCGAGGGCGGCTTCCTCGGGATGGACAACATCGGGCCGTTCGACCGGAGCACACCGCTGCCACCCGGCCAGCGGCTCGAGCAGTCCGACGCGACGAGCTGGATGGGCTTCTCCTGCCTGTCGCTCATGCAGATCGCCATCGAGCTCGGCCGGGAGACGGCCGCGTGGGACGAGGCGGCGACGAAGTTCATGGAGCACTTCCTCGCGATCGCCGACGCGATGGACTCCTTCGGGACGACGGAGACCTCGCTGTGGGACGAGGACGACGGCTTCTTCTACGACATGGTCGTGAATGCGGACGGGTCCTACGAGCGGATCCGGGTCCGGTCGATGGTCGGTCTCCTGCCGCTGCTCGGCGTGAGCGCCGTGCCCGCGTGGGCGACGACGACGCTGCCGGACTTCAACAGCGCCGTCGACTGGCTCGTCCGCAACCGCCCCGACCTCACCCACGACGTCATCGCCGGCCGGACGCCCGACCATCCGCGGACGACACTCTCGATCCTCACGCCCGAGCGCCGCGATGCGGTCCTTCGCTGGCTGCTCGACGAGGCCGAGTTCCTGGCGCCGCACGGCATTCGCTCGCTGTCCGCGGTCTACCGCGACGGGACGACGGTGCGGCTCGACGGCGCGGACCTGCCGATCGCCTACGTGCCGGGCGAGTCGGCCTCCAACCTCTTCGGCGGCAACAGCAACTGGCGCGGCCCGGTGTGGTTCCCCGTCAACGTCCTCCTCACGCAGTCGCTCCGCACCCACGCGGTCCTCACCGGCGACGCCGACGTCGAGTTCCCGACCGGCTCCGGGACGCGAATGCCGCTCAGCGCGGTCGCCGACGCGCTCGACGACCGGCTCGTCGGGCTGTTCCGGCCCGGAGCCGACGGGCGACGACCGAGCGACCCGCGCGACGTGCCGACCGGGCCGCTCTGGGGGCACCCGACGTTCAGCGAGTACTTCCACGGCGACACCGGTGCGGGGCTCGGCGCCTCGCACCAGACCGGGTGGACGGCCCTCGTCGCCCACCTCATCTGCTCGGGTCAGGGCAGCTCCGCCACGTGAACCCCGCCGCCGAGGTAGGTCGACGCGACGACGGTCGAACCGACGACGGCGAGGTCGACGTTCGCCTGGTCGTCGAGTGGTGCTGCCGACCCGAGCGCCCGCTCCGTGATGGTGAGTCCCTGGTCGTCGAGCACGGTCAAGGTCGGGCCGTCCTGGCCCAGCACGAGGACGCGGTCGCTGCCGTCGACGGCGACGGCATCGGGGTGGTGGGCCACCTTGGTGCGCGCGACCGCCTCGAGCGTCGTCGGGTCGAGGCCCACGACCTGCCCGTCCGTCGTGCACGCGACCCAGAGCCGGTCGCGGGTCGACGCCATGCCCTGCGGGCCGACGCACAGGGCGCCCGAGGGGCGCGCCGCACCGGTCCGCGGGTCGACACGGACCACCGTGCCGGTCGCGAAGTCGCTCACCCACAGCGCTCCGAATGCCGACGCCACGAGACGCGGTGTCGTCCCGACCTGGTACCGGGCGGTCACGCGTGCCGTCGCAGGATCGACCCGGACGAGCTCGGCGGAGTTCTCCAGGACGACCCAGACCGCGCCGTGGGCCGCGACGACGCCCTCCGGGCTCGGACCGACCGGCACGGTCGAGGCGACCTTGCCCGTCGTGGCATCGACCCGGACCAGGGTGCCGTCCCGGAACACCGAGACCCAGACCGAGCCGCCCACGACGGCCAGCCGCAGCGGTGCCGACCCGACCGGCACCGTCGGCCCGACCGCCCCGGACGCGAGGTCGACCCGGCTGACCGAGCCCGCCTCCGCATTCGCGACCCACACTCGGCCCACGGCATCGACGGCGAGCCCGACCGTGCCGGCTGCGGTCGGGATCAGACGGGCGGCGTCGGTGGTGGTCGTCGTCGCGCTGGTGGGCGTGGTGGTGGCGGGAGTGGTCTGGGTCGCTGTGGGCGCGCCGGTCGACGAGCAGGCGGCGAGCGTCACGAGGCAGGAGACGGCCGCGCCGAGCAGCCTCGGGGATCGGCTCATCCCCCGACGGTAGGGCTCACCGGACGCGGCCCCGCCTCGATCCGTGGACTCGTGACCGATCCGTGCACAGCGCGCGTGCGGACGCCTGTGGACGGCGGGTCCGGTGCCGTCGGCGCAGACGCCTAGGGTGGCAGCCATGCCGTCGATCCCCGAGCTCCTCCACGCGGGCGTCGGGGGAGTCGGCGGGACCGAGCGGCCGGGCCAGGTGCAGATGGCCGAGGCGGTCGCCGAGGCCATCGAGCGCGGCGAGCACCTCCTCGTCCAGGCCGGCACCGGCACGGGCAAGTCGCTCGCCTACCTCGTCCCCGCCGTCGAGCACGCGATGCGGGTCGGCACCCCCGCCGTCGTCGCGACGGCGACCCTCGCCCTCCAGGGCCAGATCGTCGACCGCGACATGCCCCGCCTCGCCGACGCGATCGCGCCCCTCGTCGGCCGTCGGCCGACGTACGCGCTCGTCAAGGGCCGCGCCAACTACCTGTGCGCGCACAAGCTGGAGGGCGGCTTCCCCGACGACGAGCCCGACGGCCTCCTGGGGGTCGGCGAGGTCGACGCGCGCGCCGGCCGGCTCGGCAAGGAGGTCGTCCGGCTCCGCGAGTGGGCCCAGGAGACCGAGAGCGGCGACCGCGACGAGCTCGTCCCGGGAGTCAGCCAGCAGGCGTGGCGGCAGGTGAGCGTCACGGCGCACGAATGCCTCGGGAGCACCTGCCCCGCATTCGCCGAATGCTTCGTCGAGCGCTCGCGCGAGGCGGCCAAGAGCGTCGACGTCATCGTGACCAACCACTCGTTCATGGCGATCGACTCCTTCGAGGGTCGTCAGATGCTGCCCGAGCACGACGTGCTGATCGTCGACGAGGGGCACGAGCTCGTCGACCGGGTCACCTCGACGATCACCGACGAGCTGACGAGCAGCATGGTGTCGGCGGCGAGCAAGCGCGCCGGGCGCCTCGCCGAGTCGACCGAGCAGCTCGCCGACGCCGGGGTCTTCCTCCAGGCCGTCCTCGACGAGCTGCCCGAGGGGAGACTCGCGAGCGGCATTCCGGACCAGCTGGCCCTTGGACTCGCCCGCGTGCGGGACACCGCGCGGGCCGTGCTCACCGAGCTCAAGCCGGAGCAGGGGAGCGAGCCGGACGGCGCGCGCAAGGTCGCCCAGGCGGCCGTCGACGAGGTGCATGAGAATGCCGCGCGCGTCCTCGAGCAGCGCGACCTGGACGTCGTCTGGGTCGGGCGCGAGGAGCGGCGAGGGTCGGTGCTCCGCGTCGCACCGATGAGCGTGGCGATCCTCCTGCGGGACAAGATCTTCAGCGAGCGGACCGTCGTCCTCACGTCCGCGACCCTCGAGCTCGGCGGCAGCTTCGATGCGATCGCCGGGACGATGGGGCTGCGCGGCGAGGGCGCGCCTGCGTGGCGGGGTCTCGACGTCGGGAGCCCGTTCGACTACCCGGCACAGGCGATGGCCTATGTCGCCAAGCACCTGCCGCCCCCGGGGCGGGACGGCGCGAGCCCGGCGACGATGGACGAGATCGAGGCGCTCGTCCGGGCGGCGGGCGGGCGGACCCTCGGACTGTTCTCCTCCATGCGAGCGGCCAAGGAGGCGACCGAGCGGATGCGAGAGCGGTTCGCCGGCTCGGGCATCACCTTCCTCTGCCAGGGGGAGGACCAGATCACGACCCTCGTGCGGGAGTTCGCCAAGGACCCGCGCGTCTGCCTGTTCGGGACGCTGACCCTGTGGCAGGGCGTCGACGTGCCCGGCTCGGCCTGCCAGCTCGTCCTCATCGACCGGATCCCCTTCCCGCGGCCGGACGACCCGCTGTCCTCGGCGCGGACCCAGGCGATCGCCGAGATGGGCGGCAACGGCTTCATGGCGGTGTCCGCCACGCATGCCGCCCTCCGGCTCGCGCAGGGAGCCGGGCGGCTCGTCCGGCGGGCCGACGACCGGGGCGTCGTCGCCATCCTCGACTCCCGGATGATGTCTGCGCGGTACGCGGGGTTCCTCCAACGGTCGCTGCCGCCGTTCTGGCCGACGGCGGACCGGGCGCTCGTGATCGGAGCGCTCGAGCGGCTCGACGCCACGGCACCACCTCCGCAGCCGGTCGCCGACCCGGCCCTGCGTGGGCTGACCGGCGCGCTCACGGGGACGCGGATGGAGTCCGGGGACGGGGCGGAGCACCCGCGCCCGGCTCCCGACCCTGCGTCCGACGCACGCCCGGTCGCCGAGGACCCGCCCCCGCCGGTCGAGGCGACCCGGACCTCCGTCACCCACGGCGTGTCCTGGGACGACGAGTCCGACGAGGAGCTCCGCGAGGGCTCCGACATGGGCCTGACCCCCGATGAGCTCGCCGACCACCTCGACCTGCCCGTCGAGGCAGTCGCCGCGCGGCTCGAGCAGCTCGGGCTGAGCGCGGGCTGAGCGGGCTGAGCGAGCGGGCTGAGCGCGGGCATCGGGTCGACAGCAGTTCGACCGCGGTGCTCTCTGCCACCCCGAGCGATGTCAGCGGGATCGTGCCGTCCAAGGGAAGGCAGCGCCCTGCTGCCCGCTCAAGAGGGCTGGGGTCGAGCTTGTGAGTGGTCCCTGATAGGGCTGGCGACCGCGAAATCAGTTGCCGTGCAACGGAATTCGATGCACGCTGCCCTTGACCCGAGGGTCGAACGCGCGTACGATGAGGTGAGGAGGAGGGGATCATGGGCAACGCCGATACTCGCACCAGCTGCGACTCCGGCGCGCCCCGATCCGGGTGACCTCCTGACCGGTCGGATCGCCGCGCTGCAGGCGTGGCTGACGGGCTTGGACGCCGCCGACCTGGGCGACCGGGACCGGATCCGGGTCGTCGCCGCGTTGGAGGAGCTGACCGGCTCCGTGGCGGGGGCGCAGGCGCGGATGACTGCCGCATATGCGTCCTCGCAGCGGTCGCTGGGCTGCTCGACAAACGGGGTCGCGGCCGAGGTCGGCCTGGCTCGCCGGGTGGGCCTGTCGCGGGCGGCCCGGCTCGTCGCGGCGGCGCGGACGCTGGTGGAGGACCTGCCCGAGACCCTGGAGCACCTGGAGTCGGGGCGGCTGTCGGAGGCGCGGGCGGTCCTGGTCGCCGGTCAGGTGAGCGGTCTGGAGCCGGCGGCGCGGCAGGAGGTCGACGAGTGCCTCGCCGAGGATCTGCCCCGCCTGGGGGACGCCGAAGTCCGGGACGCCGTCGACGCAGCGATGATCGGGATCGACCCGGCCGCGGTCGAGGCCCGCCGGCACGCTGCGTGCCGGCAGCGTCGGGTCACCGTCCGAGCCGCACCTGACGGGATGGCGTGGCTGAGCATCCACACGACCGCGGTGGAGGCTGCCGCCGCGTTGAACACGTTGCACGCGCACGCCGCCTCCGTCCTGGCCGGCACCGGTGGCCTCGCCGACCTGCCCGAGGACGCCGAGGGCAGAGGCCACGCCGAGGTGATGGCCGACGCGGCCCTGTCCCGGTTGACCGGCCGCACGCTCCACGAAGGCCCACCGGTCGAGGTCGCCCTCGTCATGACCGACACTGCCCTGCTCCGACCCCGGTCATGCGCGCCGGGCGAGGGCCCCACCTCATCGGATGGGTTCGAGCGCGCGGTCGCGCGCGTCGTCGGGATCGGGCCGATCCCGGCCGCCGCCGCCCGCGCCCTGATCCGCCGCCGTCCGACGGCGCCCCCGTCCCCTGGTTCACCCGTCGGGCCGGGGCAGGGCAAGGTGGGTTCGCCACGGCTGTTCGAAGGTCCCGACTGGGACCTCGACGACCGAACACCGCAAGAACGCCACCGGGAGGACGTCGAGGACCGCGCCCGATGGCGCCGAGAAGACCGCGAAGCCACCCGAGTCACCATCCGCCGCCTCTACACGAGCGCCGACCGGCGCAACCCGCTCGCGATCGACGCCCGCCGACGGCTCATGCCCGCTGCCACCCGAGATCCCGAGGTCGCTGACGACGCCGAGGTCCGAGCCTGGTTCGCCCGGCTCCGGGCGCCCGCACGCCCCGACGATCTCGCCATCCTGTCCAGCGGCGGGCGCTGCGCCCGCGGCCTGCTCCGCCTCCTGGTCCTCCTGCGCGACCAGCGCTGCCGCGTCCCGTGGTGCACCGCACCGATCCGGCACCTGGACCACGTCACCCCGCACCGCGACGGCGGGCAGACCGCTTTCGCGGCGATGGCCGGCGACTGTGCCGGCCACAACCTCGCCAAGGAGGATCCCGGCCACACCGTCACCGTCACCCACGACGGCACCACCGGCGACCAGCCGCACACGATCGCCTGGACCACCCCGACCGGGCACACCTATCCCGGCATCAACCCGCCCATCCTGGGCTGGGGCACCACGACCGACCCGGCCGACCGCCCCGCCGGCACCCTCGCGAGCGACGAGCCCTCACCCCTCGAACGGCAGCTCACGGCACTCCTCGCCGCCTGAGCCACGGCGCCCTCGTCGGAGCCGCATGGCAGGCTGACGCCCGTGAGCGAGGACGGGGTCATCGACGTGCGCAGCGGCGTGCCGCCGCTCGTCCTCGTCTCCGGGCCCGAGCAGGTCATCGCCGACCGTGCGGTCGCCGGTGTCCTCGCCGACCTGCGCAACGTCGCGCCGGATCTCGAGCTGATCCGCCTCGACGCGGGGACGTACGAGCCGGGGGCGCTGGCGCTGCATTCGGCGCCGTCGCTGTTCGGCGGGGACAAGTGCATCGTCGTGAGCGACGTCGACGAGGCGGGGGAGGAGCTCGTCGAGGACCTGCTGCGCTACCTCAGGTCCCCCGAGCCCGGAGTGACCCTCGTCGTCCGGCACAAGGGCGGCAACCGCGCCAAGCGCGCCCTCGACGCCCTGAGGCAGGGCCGGGCGCGGGTCGTGGACGCACCGGCGATCAAGAACGACGGCGACAAGACGACCTTCGCGATGAACGAGTTCCGCGCGGCCCGACGGCGCGCGACGCCCGACGCCGTCCGCGCGCTCGTCGAGGCCGTCGGCAAGGACGTGAGCGAGCTCGCGGCCGCGTGCCAGCAGCTCATCGCCGACACGACCGGGACCATCGACGAGGTCGTCGTCGAGCGCTACCACGGGGGCAAGGTCGAGGCGACCGGCTTCAAGGTCGCCGACGCGGCGATGGCGGGCCAGACCGGCGAGGCGCTGCGGATGCTCCGGCACGCCATCGACGTCGGTGTCGACCCGGTCCCGATCGTCGCGGTCCTCGCCCAGCAGCTCCGCCAGCTCGCCCGGGTGGCGAATGCAGGACGCGGGCGGTCCGTCGACGTCGCCCGCGACCTCGGCATGGCCCCCTGGCAGGTCGACAAGAGTCGTCGCCTCCTCGGGGGTTGGACTCCTGACGCGATGGCGACCTCGATCCAGGCGGTCGCCGCGGCCGACTTCGACGTCAAGGGCGGCGGCCGGGACCCCGTCTACGCCGTCGAGCGGGCGATCCTCACGATCTGTGCCGCCCGGGGCCGCTGACCGCCGGCGCCGACCCCGCCGCCGACCCCGCCGATTTGGGGGAGTCGCCGGGCGACCGGTAGATTTGCCCCTCGCGTGCGCGCTCGGGTCGTGCGCGCATGCAAGCAGCATCCAGCGCGGTTCACGCAAGGGTGTCCCCACGCCCGGTCCCGAACCGCACTGCCGCCCTCTAACGGCAACCACCGACCTCACCAGGAAGCAAACCCAGTGGCAAACATCAAGTCCCAGCTCAAGCGGATCAAGACCAACCAGCTCGCGACGGACCGCAACAAGGCGGTCAAGTCCGAGCTCAAGACCTACATCCGCAAGTTCCGCGCGCTCGCGGACGCCGGCAAGGCCGACGAGGCCAAGGAGGCCCTCAAGGTCGCCACGACCAAGCTCGACAAGGCCGTGAGCAAGGGCGTCATCCACGCCAACCAGGCCGCCAACAAGAAGTCCGCGATGGCCCGCAAGGCCGCCGGCCTCTGACGGTCCGCGCACGACGCACCGAAGGGCTCCCCGATCCGGGGAGCCCTTCGTCGTGTCTGCCCGTCGTCGTGTCCGGGCCGACGGCACGTCAGCCGTGGTGGACCCGCACGGCCGCGGCGACGTCCTCGAAGCGGTCGCGCGACAGGACCGCGCCCTCGCGCCGGATCGCGGTCGGGTCGACGCGGAGAATGCGGTTGACCCGCACCTCGCTCGGCCGCCCCGCGCGGTCCCAGCCGCCGGTGCCGATGTCGACCCACTCCCGCCCGGCCAGCCGCTCCTGCGATGCGTCGCGGTCGTGGTCCTTGCTCGTCAGTGCGAGCGCGAGCAGCCACGTCCCGTCGCGGCCGATGAGCAGGACGGGACGGTCCTTGCCCTGGGTGTGGTCCTCCTCGTAGGGCACCCACGTCCAGACGACCTCGCCCGGGTCCGGGCGACCGTCGGGGACCGGTGCGTAGTCCATCGCCGGCGTGCCGGTGAAGTCCCCGGGGTAGCCACCGGACCGGCCGCCCGCCGGGCCGGACTCTCCCGGGGCCGGGCCGGACCAGTCGCGGGACCCGCCGACCCCGGCCGGAGGACGCCGCCCGGGGATGAGGAGGTCGATCAGGGAGTCGAGGAGCCCGCGCCGTGCCATGCACCCAACCTACGGGCGGCCCCGTGAGGCAGGATGCCTGACGTGCCACCCACGCCCCCGCAGCCTCGTCGGCAAGCGTCCCGCGGCCAGGCGTCCGGTGGCCAGGTGTCCCGTCGTCCGGTGTCCCTGTCCCGGCGCGGGCAGGTCGAGCCCTTCCACGTCATGGAGGTCCTCAAGGCCGCGAACCTCCGGGCCCGCACCCACGGCGACGTCCTCACGATGTGCGCCGGACAGCCGTCGTCGCCGGCGCCGCGGCCGGTCCGCGAGGCCGCCCGGGCCGCCCTCGCGACCGAGGCGCCGCACGGCTACGTCGACGCGCTCGGGGTCGCGGAGCTGCGCGCGGCCATCGCCGCCCGCCACCTGCAGACCTACGGAGTCGAGGTCGACCCCGGGCGGGTCGCGGTGACGACCGGCTCATCGGCGGCGTTCACCGCGGTCTTCCTCGCGGCATTCGACGCCGGGGACGCCGTCCTCATGACCCGCCCCGGCTACCCGGCCTACCGCAACAGCCTCCGCGCGCTCGGCTGCCGGGCGGTCGAGCTCGACTGCGGACCCGAGGTCCGCTTCCAGCCGACGGTGCGAATGCTGGAGGCCTGGGTCGCCGAGCACGGAGCACCTCCCGCGGGGCTCGTCCTCGCCTCCCCGGCCAACCCGACGGGCACCCTCGTCGACCCGGCCGAGCTCGAGGCGATCGCGGCGTGGTGCGAGGAGCACGGCGTCCTGCTCGTGAGCGACGAGATCTACCACGGCATCACCTTCGACGAGGCGGCGCGGACCGCTCTGGAGTTCAGCGACTCGGCGGTCGTCGTCGGCTCGACGAGCAAGTACTTCTCGATGACCGGCTGGCGGGTCGGATGGGCGATCCTCCCCGACCGGCTCGTCCGCCCGGTCGAGCTGCTCCTCGGCAACCTCAACATCTGCGCGCCCTCGCTCGCCCAGGTCGCCGCCGTCGAGGCCTTCACCGACGAGGCGAGGGACGAGCTCGACGGCCACGTCGCCCGCTACGCGACGAACCGCTCGATCGTCCTCGACGCCCTCCCTGGGATGGGCGTCCGGACGTGGGCGCCCGCCGACGGCGCCTTCTATGCCTACGCCGACATCGCGCACCTGACCGACGACTCGCTGCGGTGGTGCTTCGACGTGCTCGACGCGACCGGAGTCGCGGTGACCCCGGGCGTGGACTTCGCGCCCGACCGCCCGGGGGCACCGGGGCCGCTCGACGGCTCCCGCTGGTTCCGCCTCTCCTTCGCCGGCTCGACGGCCGACGTGACGCAGGCGATGAGCCGCCTCACGGCATTCGTGACCCGTTGAGGCGCTACTCGCCGCGTGCGACCGCCTCCGCGCGCGCCGTGAGACCGGCGGCCTCCATCGCGAGGTAGCGGGCGGTCATGCCGCGGTAGAGCCGACCGACGACGCCGCCGACGACGCCCTCCTGCGCGACGGACAGGCGGACCCGGCTCCCGCCGCTGCCGTCCCCCTCGATCCAGTGCCCCGCGGTCGTCCGCGCCACAGCGTTGCCCTGGGCCCACGTGAAGGACCGGTCCTCGACGAGCTCGCCGACCTCCCAGACGACCGTCGGGACCTTCGGCTGGACGATCCGGGCCCGGCTGCCGACGCGCAGCGGCCCCTCGTCCAGACGCTCGACCGAGGTGACGGACGCGGTCCACGTGTGCCACGCCTCGACGTCGGTCAGGACCCGCCAGACGACGGCGGGCGGCGCGGCGACGGTGAAGGTCGTCTCCTGGAGCATTCGCCCATCGTCGCACCCCGGTGCGCTGGTCGGCAGTGCGCTCCGGGCGTGGGAGACTGGACGCCGATCCGTCCGCCCCCGACCGAGGACCACCGACTCCGTGTCTCCCCGCGCCATGCACGCGCTGCAGCCGCACGCGACGCCCCCGGAGCTGATCCGGAACTTCTGCATCATCGCCCACATCGACCACGGCAAGTCGACGCTGGCCGACCGGATGCTGCAGCTGACCGGTGTCGTCGACGAGCGGGCCATGCGGGCGCAGTACCTCGACCGGATGGACATCGAGCGCGAGCGCGGCATCACGATCAAGAGCCAGGCCGTCCGGATGCCGTGGGAGGTCGGCGGGACGACCTACGCGCTCAACATGATCGACACCCCCGGGCACGTCGACTTCACCTACGAGGTGAGCCGGAGCCTCGCCGCGTGCGAGGGAGCCGTCCTCCTCGTCGACGCGGCGCAGGGGATCGAGGCCCAGACCCTCGCGAACCTCTACCTCGCGATGGAGAACGACCTCCACGTCATCCCCGTCCTCAACAAGATCGACCTGCCGGCCGCCCAGCCGGAGAAGTACGCCGAGGAGCTCGCCGGGCTCATCGGCGTCGAGCCGGAGGCGTGCCTGCGGGTCAGCGGCAAGACCGGCGCGGGCGTCGAGGAGCTGCTCGAGCAGATCGTCGCCCAGTTCCCGGCGCCGGTCGGCGACCCGGACGCCCCGGCCCGCGCGATGATCTTCGACTCCGTCTACGACACCTACCGGGGCGTCGTCACCTACGTCCGCGTCGTCGACGGCAACCTCAACCCGCGCGAGCGGATCGCGATGATGTCGACCAAGGCGACGCACGAGCTCCTCGAGATCGGTGTCATCAGTCCCGAGCCGGTCCCCTCCAAGGGGCTCGGCGTCGGCGAGGTCGGCTACCTCATCACCGGCGTCAAGGACGTCCGCCAGTCGCGGGTCGGCGACACGGTGACGAATGCCGCGAAGCCGGCGACCAAGGACCTCGGCGGCTACCGCGACCCCAAGCCGATGGTCTTCTCCGGGCTCTACCCGATCGACGGCTCGGACTACCCCGACCTGCGCGACGCCCTCGACCGGCTCAAGCTCAACGACGCCGCGCTCACCTACGAGCCGGAGACGTCCGCGGCGCTCGGCTTCGGCTTCCGCGTCGGCTTCCTCGGGCTGCTCCACCTCGAGATCGTCCGCGAGCGGCTCGAGCGCGAGTTCGGGCTCGACCTCATCTCGACCCAGCCCAACGTCGTCTACGAGGTGACGATGGAGGACGGCAAGCAGATCGTCGTCACCAACCCGAGCGAGTTCCCCGGCGGCAAGATCGCCGAGGTCCGCGAGCCGATCGTCCGCGCGACGATGCTCGCGCCGGCCGAGTTCATCGGCTCGATCATGGAGCTCTGCCAAGGCAAGCGCGGCTCGCTCCGCGGCATGGACTACCTGTCCGAGGACCGGGTCGAGATGCGTTACACGCTCCCGCTCGCCGAGATCGTCTTCGACTTCTTCGACCAGCTCAAGAGCCGCACCCGCGGCTACGCCTCGCTCGACTACGAGGCGGACGGTGACCAGGTCGCCGACCTCGTCAAGGTCGACATCCTCCTCCAGGGCGAGGCCGTCGACGCGTTCAGCGCGATCGTCCACAAGGACCGGGCCTACGGCTACGGCGTCATGATGGCCGGCAAGCTCAAGGAGCTCATCCCGCGGCAGCAGTTCGAGGTGCCGATCCAGGCCGCCGTCGGCGCCCGGGTCATCGCCCGCGAGAACATCCGGGCGATCCGCAAGGACGTCCTCGCCAAGTGCTACGGCGGCGACATCACCCGCAAGCGCAAGCTCCTCGAGAAGCAGAAGGAGGGCAAGAAGCGGATGAAGAACATCGGCTCGGTCGAGGTGCCGCCCGAGGCGTTCATCGCCGCGCTGTCCTCCGACCAGCCGACGGGCGAACGCAAGAAGTAGGTCGCGGACCTCAGACCGGGACGCTCGACTCCTCGACGGTCCCGTGGTCGGCTGGCGTCGGCGGCGGCGCGTCCGCGAGGTCCCACAGCTCGCCGATCCGCGCCGGCCAGACCTCCTCGGGCAGCAGGTCGACCTCGCCGCGGCCGAACCAGCCGTGCTCGGTCATCGTGAGGAGCTCCTCGTCGGTGTGCCCCTCCGTGCTGATGTCGAATGCGGACACCCGCACCGCCCAGAAGAGCTCGTCCTGGGTGACGACCTGGTCGGAGAACCCGTGGACGACGGTTCGCGCGGCGAGGGGCCCGACGAGGTCCGCGGCGCTGACGACGAGTCCGGTCTCCTCACGGAGCTCGCGCACGGCGGCCTGCTCGTCGCTCTCGCCGGGATCGACGCCGCCGCCGGGCGTGATCCACCAGTGGGGGACGGGGGACAGGCCGGGGTCGCTGTCGCGGAAGAGGAGGGTTCGGCCGAGGTCGTCGAGCACGAGCACGCGCATCGCGCGGCGTCGGCGGCGCGGGCGGTCCTTCGGGGGGACGACCTCGAACTTCGGCACGGTGCGCACGCTACCGGGGACGGCGGGGGTGGATGAGCCGGCATTCGCCCGGCCGCTGACTCCGGCACAAAGGTGAGGGCCTCGGAAAGTATGAGTTTCCGAGGCCCTCGACGGATCTCACTCCGGCCGAAGCCTTCCTGAGTTCCGACGCTCTCACCGAGGTGAGTGCGTGTGCTATTTCTAGTCCGCCGCCGGGCGTTGCGCAAGGGGCCTGGAGGGGCGAACGCTGCGGGCTCGGCGTGTCTTCGCGGACACGCCGAATGCCGCGCTCGACGTCTCATCCGGCGATGCTCACCCGACCTCACCCTGCCGGGTGAGCAGGCCCGCGAGCTCGGCCCGTGAGCGGATGCCGAGCCGCGTGTAGACCTTGTGGAGGTGGTACTCGACGGTCTTGGGGCTCAGGTAGAGAGCGGCCGCGACCTCCCGCGTCGTCCGGCCCTCGGCGAGCATGACGCACACCTGGAGCTCCTGCGGGGTGAGCGCCGCCGACGGCGCGGCCGACGCGCGGCGCACCGTCTCCCCGGTCGCGGCGAGCTCGGCCGCCGCGATGTCGGCCCAGCCCGCGGCGCCGAGCGCCTCGAAGCGTTCGAGGGCGGAACGCAGGTGCGGCCTCGAGGCCGCGCGCTGCCGGGCGCGCCGCAGCCGACCCCCGAGGGCGAGCCGGGTCCGGGCCGTCTCGTAGCCGTCGACCGTCCTGCCGTGGGCCTCGAGGGCCGCCTCGAAGCCCTCCCGCCACCGGTCGTCCGGGGCCGTCAGGGCCACCGCTCGGCGGGCCCGGGCCAACGCCCACGGCCGCTCCTTGTGCTCCGCAGCGACGAGGTGGGAGCCGGCCAGGTCGGCCGCCTCCCCGGCCCGGCCCGAGCGGAGGAGCGCCTCGACGAGGTCCGGGGCGGGGGAGAGGTCGGGGTCCTCGAAGCCGGTGTCGGCGAGCATGCGCGACAGGTCCGTGTAGGCCTCGATCGCCCCGAGCGCGTCGCCGCTCCCGAGGGCGAGGTCGCCCGCGGCGTAGCGGAGCCACATCGTCGCGAGCCTGACCTCGCCCTCCTCCGCGATCCCGCCCACCTCGGCGACGACGGCGTCGTGCGCGGCGCGGCGCCCGGTCCGCGCGAGGAGCCAGGCGAGGCCGGCTCCGGCGATGAGCAGGTGGGTCCCCTGGCCGGTCTCCCGGGCGAGCCGGATCGACTCGGCATAGGTCGCCTCGGCCTCGGTCCACCGGTCACTCGTCGCCTCGTCGCG
Organism: uncultured Actinomycetota bacterium; assembly: GCA_963752365.1. Lineage (GTDB taxonomy): Bacteria > Actinomycetota > Actinomycetes > Actinomycetales > Dermatophilaceae > CAVVXY01. The sequence continues at coordinate 42,557 of CAVVXY010000007.1, read as the reverse complement.
CGCGAGGAAGAACAGGACGGCCGGCAGGACGCCGACGGCCAGCTCGCGCCGGATCGGCTCGAGCTGTGCCCGCACGCCGGCGGCCGCCCGGTCGTCGCGGAGGAAGAGCGGCGCGACCATGAGCCACGGTGCCCGCCGCCCCCGAGCCCCCGCGTCGCCCGCGGCGTCGAGCTCGGCGAGGGCGCGGCGGAGCGACTCGGTGCCCCCGGCGTTCGCGACCGCCCGGCCGACGCCGGCCGCGGCCTCGGCGACGGCACGCAGGGCGGGCTCGGCGCCCGCGAGGTCGAGCGACTCGATCCGCTCGGCGAGACGCAGCGCGGACGCTGCATCGGCGCGGTAGAAGCTCGCGTGGATCGCGTCGGCGAGGGGGCCGACCGCCTCCTCCGGTGAGGTCGCGAGGTCGGCGAGGGCGACCGAGCGGGCGACCGCCGCCCCCAGGTCGCCCGAATGCAGCGCGATCGCCCCCCGGAGCTCCAGGGCCCGGCGGACCTCCACCGGGACGACGACCCCGTCGCCGGTCGACACCTCCGCGGCCGCCTCGTCGAGCAGCGCACCCGAGCGGGGCGACGCGCCCGCCAGCCACGCGGACTCCGCGGCGAGGACGAGGCGGCGCCGCCGGTCGGGCACCCCGCTCGACATCCGGCCGGCCCGCTCGAACGCCGCGGAGGCCACCGCGTGGGCCGTGCGGGCGGCCGCGCTGCGGCCGGCCGACTCCAGCGCGCCCGCGACCGCCTCGTCGGGGCCGAGCGCCGCGTCGGCCCGGTGCCAGGCGCGCCGGTCGTCGGCACCGGCGGGGAGCGCCTCGGCGACGGCCGCATGGGCCCGCCGCCGCTCGGCGGGGTCCGCGGACGTGTGGATCGCGGAGCGGACGAGCGGGTGCCGCCATCGAATGCGGTCGGCGTCGACCTCGACGAGGCGTGCGGTCTCCGCCTCCGCGAGGGCGTCGACGTCGAGGCCGAGCAGCGCGCACGCGGCCGAGGTGAGGAGCAGGTCGCCACCGGCCACCGCGGCGACGAGGAGCACGCGACGGGCGTCCGGGCCGAGGCCGGCCGCCCGCCCGACGAAGGTCCGGGCGAGGGCCGCCGAGACCGGCACGGGCGTCTCCGGCGAGATCCCGCGCAGGTGCGCCCCCTCGTCCGCCAGCTCGAGCAGCGCGAGCGGGTTGCCGCCCGTCGCCCGGTGCAGGTCGCCGACGACGGTCTCGGGCAGCGCGTCCTCCCGGACGGCCCCGAGCAGGGCGCGCGCGTCGTCGAGCCCGAGGGGGCCGACCTCGAGCCGGGGCAGCGTCCGGTCCAGGTCGTCGACGACCTCGGAGCGGACGGTGGCGAGCACGACGACCGGGTCGGCGACGAGGCGGCGCGCGGCGAACGCGAGCGCGTCGACGGAGGGCCGGTCGAGCAGGTGGAGGTCGTCGACGGCGAGGAGGAGCGGTCGCCGTTCGGCGACGCGGCAGACGAGGCTGAGGACGGCCGCCCCGATGGCGAAGCGGCCGGCGTCGACGCCCGGGCGCAGGGCGAGGGCGGCCCCGAGCGCCTCGGACTGGACCTGCGGGATCGCGTCGAGCTCGTCGAGGACGGGTCGCAGGAGCTGGAGGAGACCGCCGAACGGGACCTCGACCTCGCTCTCGCTCCCGACCGCCCGGAGCACGGCGAAGCCCTCCGCCGCGGCCGCGGTCTCCTCGAGCAGCGAGGTCTTGCCGACCCCCGCCTCACCGGTCAGGAGCAGGACGCCGCTGCGCCCGAGCCGGGCGCCCGCGACGAGCTGGGCGAGAAGCCTGCGCTCCTCGCCCCGGCCGATGAGCACGACCGAAGTCTAGGTGGGGCACCTGATGCCGTCCCGGCCCGCGCATTCCTACCGTCGAGGACGTCACCTCATCCACCGACCCGAAGGCCAGGAACCCGCTCATGACCACCACGACCACGCCGCCCACGACGATCCCGCCCACGACGACCGACCCCACGACCGTCCAGACACCACCCGCCGTCGACGGCGACCGGCTCATGGCGTTCGTCTTCCGGGCCGTCGACGAGATCGGCTCGGTCCTCAACGCCGGGCTCGTCGTCCTCGGCGACAAGCTCGGCTGGTACCGCGCGCTCGCCGACCACGGGCCGCTCACGCCCGCCGAGCTGAGCGCGCACACCGACACGGCCGAGCCCTACGCCCGCGAGTGGCTCGCGGCCCAGGCCGCCGGCGGCTACCTCACCTACGACCCGGCGACGGCCCGCTACACCCTGCCGCCCGAGCAGGCCGTCGCGCTCACCGTCGAGGACAGCCCCGCGTTCCTCCCCGGCTTCTTCCAGATCGCCCTCGGGACGCTGCACGACACGAATGCCGTCGTCGCGGCCGCCCGCAGCGGCGCCGGCCTCGGGTGGCACGAGCACGGCGACGACGTCCCGGTCGGGTGCGAGCGGTTCTTCCGCCCCGGCTACAACGCGCACCTCGTCGCGGAGTGGCTGCCGGCCCTCGACGGTGTGGTCGACAAGCTGACCCGTGGGGCGCGGGTCGCCGACGTCGGCTGCGGACACGGCGCGTCGACGATCCTCATGGCGCAGGCCTTCCCGGCCTCGACGTTCGTCGGGTCGGACTACCACCCCGAGTCGGTCGCGGTGGCCCGGGAGCGCGCGCAGGCGGCCGGGGTCGCGGACCGGGTGAGCTTCGAGGTCGCCGCGGCGACGGCATTCCCGGGGTCGGGCTACGACCTCGTGACGATGTTCGACTGCCTGCACGACATGGGCGACCCGGTCGGCGCCGCCCTCCGGGTCCGGGAGGCACTCGCGCCGGACGGGACGTGGATGGTCGTCGAGCCGCAGGCGGGCGACCGCGTCGAGGACAACCTCAACCCGGTCGGGCGGGTCTACTACGGCTTCTCGACGCTGCTCTGCACCCCGAACAGCCTCTCCCAGGACGTCGGGCTCGCGCTCGGGACGCAGGCCGGGCCGGCCCGCATCGAGGCCGTGACGACGTCGGCCGGCTTCGGCCGCTTCGCGCGGGTCGCGGCGACGCCGTTCAACCAGGTCTTCGAGATCCGGCCGTGACCGCGCGGGCGGGGGCCGGCGCGGCGCACACTGGAGCCGTGCCGGCCGCCGCCCCACCCGCTGCCGCGACACCCCGTCAGCTCGACCCGAGGCCGCCCCGGGCCCCGGACCGGACCGGGGTCGTCGTGCGCGACGGGGTGCGGACGGCGTGGGCGGTCCACGAGCCGCTCCACCAGCGGGCGGACGCGGCGACCGTCCTCCTCCTCCCGACGTGGAGCATCGTCCCGTCGAGGTTCTGGAAGCTCCAGGTCCCCTTCCTCGCCCGCCACCACCGCGTCGTGACCTTCGACGGGCGGGGGAGCGGCGCCTCGGACCGCCCGACGGATGCCGTCGCCTACGAGGACCCCGAGCTCGCGGCCGACGCGGCCGCCGTCCTCGACGCCACGGGCACCGAGCGGGCCGTCGTCGTCGGCTTCTCCTGCGGGGCGACGTGGGCGGTCCACCTCGCGGCGGAGCACCCCGAGCGGGTCGAGGGGATCGTCGCGATCGCCCCGTCCTGCGGGCTCGCGGTCGTGACGCCGGGCCGCGAGTCCGACGCCTTCGACGCGCCCGTCGAGGCGCCCCGCGGCTGGGCGAAGTACAACCAGCACCACTGGCTCGAGGGCGGCTACGACGACTTCGTCGACTTCTTCTTCGCCGAGATGTTCCCCGAGGCGCATTCGACCAAGCAGGTCGAGGACTGCGTCCGGTGGGCCCACGAGATCACGCCGGAGGTGCTCGTCGCGACGACCGCGGGACGCCTCGGACTCGACGGCGCGCGGAGGCACCCCCTCGAGCCCGTGTGCGCGCGGGTGCGGTGCCCGGTCCTCGTCGTCCACGGCACCGAGGACCGGGTCCGCAGCCACGCGGTCGGCCGCCGCCTCGCCGAGCTGACCGGCGGCGACCTGCGGCTCGTCGAGGGCGCGGGGCACGGACTCCCCGCGCGCGACCCCGTGCTCGTCAACCGGCTGCTCACCGAGTTCGTCGACCGCGTCCACCCGCGGCCGTCCTCGACGAGCGCCCCGCGGGCGCACGCGCGGCCGCTCCGCGCCCTCTATCTCTCCTCGCCGATCGGGCTGGGTCACGCCCGGCGCGACGTCGCGATCGCCCGGGAGCTGCGAATCCGAGTCCCCGGGCTCCGCGTCGACTGGCTCGCCCAGTCGCCGGTCACCGCCGCCCTCGAGCTCGCGGGGGAGCGGGTCCACCCGGGGTCCGGCTGGCTCGCGAGCGAGTCCGCGCACGTGGAGGCGGAGTCGGGGGAGCACGACCTCCATGCATTCGCCGCCATCCGGCGGATGGACGAGATCCTCGTGAACAACTTCCACGTCCTCGACGACGTGCTGCGCGAGGAGCCCTACGACCTCGTCATCGGCGACGAGGCGTGGGACGTCGACTTCTTCCTCCACGAGAACCCCTCGCTCAAGCGCTTCGCGTTCGCCTGGCTCACCGACTTCGTCGGCTGGCTGCCGATGGCCGAGGGCGGCGACGAGGCACGGCTGACCGCCGACCTCAACGCGGAGATGATCGGGCAACGGGCGCGGTTCCGCCGTCTGCGGGACCGGTCGGTGTTCGTCGGCGACCCCGGCGACGTCGTCGACCGGACCTTCGGCCCGGGACTGCCCGGCATCCGCGAGTGGACGGCCGACAACTTCGACTTCGCCGGCTACGTGACCGGCTTCGAGCCGCCGGACGCGCTCGCGCGCACGGCCCTGAGGCGCCGCCTCGGCTACACGCCCGACGACGTCGTCTGCATCGTCGCGGTCGGCGGCTCCGGGGTGGGGGAGCCGCTCATCCGCCGGGTCCTCGACGCCGTCCCCGCGGTCCGACGCCGGCTGCCGGGGCTCAAGGTCACGGTCGTCACGGGCCCGCGGATCGACCCGGCCGGGCTGCCCCGGCCCCGCGGCGTCCGACTCCGCGGCTGGGTGCCCGACCTCGACCAGCAGCTCGCGGCGTGCGACGTCGCTGTCGTCCAGGGCGGGCTGACGACGTGCATGGAGCTGACGGCGAGCCGGGTGCCCTTCGTCTACGTCCCCCTGCGCCACCACTTCGAGCAGAACATCCACGTCCGGCACCGGCTCGAGCGGCACCGGGCCGGACGCTGCGCCGACTATGACGAGCTCGCCGACCCCGACCGGCTCGCCGAGCTCCTCCTGGAGGCGCTCGGGACGCCGGTCGACTACCGGCCGGTCGCGACGGACGGGGCGGCGCGGGCCGCCGAGCTCATCGCCGAGGTGCTGTGAGGGGTCCCGGGGGTGGAGGGGACTCAGCCCTCGACCCGTCCGTGCCGGCCGGCGAGGCGCGGCTCGATGACGAGCGCGACCTCCCAGACGACCCAGACGGCGTTGACGACCAGCGACACGACGAGCAGGACCCGAGCCGTCGTCTCCCACCCGCTGGAGAGGTCGAAGGGGAAGGCCGATCGGATCCGGACGAGGGCGAACAGGCCCACGACGGCGATGGCGAGGTCGCCGAACGCCTTGAGGCGGGGTGGGTCGGCGACGGCGTACACGAGGTTGGCCACGAGCGTCACGAGGATCGTCGCGTTGACGAGCCCGAGGACCAGCTCGGTGTCGCGAGTGAGGAAGGGGACCGCCTCCCAGCCCGGCCACCCGTTGACCAGCCACAGCATGATCCCCTGCACCACGGCGCTGCCGACGTACCCCGAGCGGCCGGTGTGGTCGGAGGCCCAGTGCGCGGTGTGCGTCGTCATGGCGTCGTCGCCTCCTGCCCCGTGTGGGCCGTGGTGCCGGTCACCGGCGACGCGGGCGGGATGGGCCCCAGCCCGGGCTCGATGGCACCGCCGTCGTAGCGGAACGGCGGGTACCGGTCGGTCATCAGCGCGCCGTAGGCGATGACCCGGTAGACCCATCGGTTGAGCCCGACGATCACGTCGAGCAGCCCGCGGGCGTAGCTGCCGGTGACCAGGAGCAGGATCGCCGCGACGAGGCACAGCAGGCCGATGACGCCGGGCCACCCGCCGACGTGCACGCCGTTCTCGTCGGTCCGGGACTGGGTGCCCGCGAGGATCGCCAGCACGATCCAGTGCGGGAGCAGGAGCAGCCACTTGACGAGGACGAGCGGACGGCTGAGGCGCTCGGGGTAGACCACGTCGAACCGGGCGTCGTCCTCGGGCAGCTCTTGGAGGCTGAACGGCGGGTAGCGGTCGGAGCCGAGGCCGCCGTCGAGCGCGTAGTACGAGACCCGCCAGGTCCAGCGGAGCACGCCGACGTTGAACTCGAAGATCGCCCGCGGGTACTGCCCGTTCACGAGGATCGCGATGCCGGCGATGAGCGTGAGCACGAACATGGCGAGCCACAGGAAGACCAGGACGACGAGGTGCGGGATCGCGAGGAGCCACTTGACGAGCCAGAGCCACCGGGACAGCTCCGGTGCGAGCCGGGCCTCGAGGACGACGGGGCGTTCGATCGTGGGTCGGGTGCCGAATGCTGACATGCTGCTCGCCTCCGTGGGAGTCCTCCCACTGACGACGCTAGGCCCGGCCCTGAGGGGCGGCGCCCGCGTGTGAGCCACGAGCCATGTGATCTGCGAGTCAGTCACCGGACGCGGCGGTGCCGGCGGTCGGACGATGGACCCGGCGGGTCCTGCAGCCAGGACTACCCGGGCTCGGGTGTGTCGGTCCCCGCAGTCGACCCAGCCGTGGAGCCGACATGGACACCCACAGGACCGTCCTCATCCTCGGAGCCGCCGGGCGCGACTTCCACGACTTCAACGTCCTCTACCGGGACGACCCGACCCGCCGGGTCGTGGCGTTCACGGCGACCCAGATCCCCGACATCGACGGTCGCACCTACCCGCCCGAGCTCGCGGGACCGCTCTACCCACAGGGCATTCCGATCGTCGCGGAGGCCGAGATGGCCGACCTCGTCCGGCGGCACGGGATCGACGAGGTCGCCTTCGCGTACTCCGACGTCCCCCACGAGCGGGTCATGCACCTCGCGTCCGAGGCGATCGCGGCGGGCGCCGACTTCGTCCTGCACGGGACCCGGGACACGATGCTCGCCTCGACCAAGCCGGTCGTCGCGGTCACCGCGGTCCGGACGGGCGTCGGCAAGAGCCAGACGACGAGGTACGTCGCGGGCATCCTGCGCGAGCTCGGCCTGCGCGTCGTCGCGGTCCGGCACCCGATGCCCTACGGCGACCTGGCCGCTCAGGCGTGCCAGCGCTTCGCCACCTACGACGACCTCGACCGCCACGACTGCACGATCGAGGAGCGGGAGGAGTACGAGCCGCACATCGACGCGGGCGTCGTCGTCTACGCCGGCGTGGACTACGCGCGGATCCTCCGCGAGGCCGAGAAGGAGGCCGACGTGATCCTCTGGGACGGCGGCAACAACGACCTGCCGTTCTACGCACCGGTCCTGCACATCGTCCTCGCCGACCCGCTGCGGCCCGGCGACGAGGCGCGCTACCACCCGGGCGAGGCGAACGTCCGGATGGCCGACGTCGTGCTCGTCAACAAGTGCGACAGCGCGGAGCCCGCAGCGGTCGACGCCGTGTGCGCCTCGGTCCGCGCGCTCAACCCACGCGCGACCGTCCTGCTCGCCGACAGCCCGGTCACCGTCGACGACCCCTCCCTCGTCGAGGGCCGGCGGGTCGTCGTCGTCGAGGACGGCCCGACGCTCACCCACGGCTCGATGACCTTCGGGGCCGGGGTCGTCGGGGCACGGGCGGCGGGGGCCGTGGAGCTCGTCGACCCGAGCCCGTACGCCGTGGGCTCGCTCGTCGGCACCTACGCCCGCTACCCGAATGCCCGGGGCATCCTCCCGGCGATGGGTTACGGCGAGCAGCAGGTCCGCGACCTCGCGGCGACGATCGAGGCGACGCCGTGTGACGCCGTCGTCGCGGGGACGCCGATCGACCTGACCCGAGTCCTGCGGGTCGGCCGGCCGCTGACCCGGGCGCGCTACGAGCTGCGCGAGCGCGAGCCGGGCCGGCTGGCGGAGGCGCTGCACCGGGCGCTCGACATCTGAGTGCGGTCGGTCTCAGCCGCGCAGGCTCCGGGCGAGCTGCTCGACGTCGGCCGCCGACCAGCCCTGCTCGGCGAGCCAGCCCGCCGCCCCGCCGTACCTGGCCCGGAGCGCCGCGAGGATCTGCTCCATCGACTCGGGCTGCGGCGTCTGCTCGGCCACGGTGTGCCCTTCGAGCGTGGCGTCGTAGGGCGGTCGCCCGACCAGGCGCCCCATGATCGCCTCGATCCGCTCCGCCGACGCGACGTAGTCCCTGACGATGGCGTCGTCGGGCACGCCCGCGACCTGGAGGGCGAGCGCGACGACCGTCCCGGTGCGGTCCTTGCCCGCGGCGCAGTGGACGACCGTGCCGCCGTCGCTCGACGCGATGACCTCCAGGGCCGCGCTCACCGACTCCGGGCGACCGTCGAGGTAGCCGAGGTAGTGCTGGCTCCAGTAGTCCGCGTCCTCGCGTCGGCTCGGGTCGGAGTCGATCCACGGGCCGGTCTCGCGGGCGGCGTGGTCGCCCTTGACGAGGCTCAGGTGGTGGTGCCGCAGGGGCGTCGCGCGGAGCGGCCCGGGCCCGGTCACCTCGAACTCGGTGTGCGTCCGCAGGTCGACGACGTCGGTGACCCCGAGCTCGTCGACGAGGTGGCGGACGCTCTCGTCGGTCAGGTCCTGGAGGTTGTCCGAGCGGATGAGCCGCCCGGCCCGGATCCGCCCGCCGTCGCTCGTCGGGAGACCGCCGAGGTCGCGCATGTTGACGACGCCGTCGAGGTCGATCCAGGCGGGGGGCACGGCGTCGAGACTACGGGCCTTGCGAGAATGCCTCCGTGCCCAGTGCCCTGCCCGACGGTGAGCCCGCGCCCCGCGACGGCGCCCTGCCGACGTCAGCGCTGGCCGGGCTCGGCGAGCGGCCCTTCGGCGCCTACGTCCACGTGCCCTTCTGCGTGACCCGTTGCGGCTACTGCGACTTCAACACCTACACGATCCCCGAGCTCGGCGGGCACGGCGCGACCCTGGACACCTACGCCGACGCGGTCGTCGCCGAGATCGCCGTCGCCGCTCGCGTCCTCGGCGACCGGCGCCCGGCGATCTCGACGGTCTTCCTCGGCGGCGGGACGCCGACGATGCTGCCGCCCGCGGATCTCGTCCGCGTCCTCGGCGCGCTGCGGGACGCATTCGGCCTCCTCGACGACGTCGAGGTGACGACCGAGGCCAACCCCGACTCGGTGACCCGACAGTCCCTCGAGCGGCTCGCCGAGGGCGGCTTCACCCGCGTCTCGCTCGGGATGCAGTCCGCCGTCGCCCACGTCCTCGCGACCCTCGAGCGGACCCACCACCCGGACAACGTCGCCCGCGCCGTCGGCGCCGCCCGCGCGGCCGGGCTGCAGGTGAGCCTCGACCTCATCTACGGGACGCCGGGGGAGTCGCTCGCGGACTGGGGGACGAGCCTGGCCGCGGTCACGGATCTGGCCCCCGACCACGTCTCCGCCTATGCGCTCGTCGTCGAGGAGGGCACGAAGCTGGCAGCACAGGTGCGCCGCGGGGAGGTCGCGATGCCCGAGGACGACGACGAGGCGAGCAAGTACGAGCTCGCGGATGCGCGACTCTCGGCCGCGGGCTACGGGTGGTACGAGGTGAGCAACTGGTCCCGCGACGCCTCGACCCGCTGCCGCCACAACGAGCTCTACTGGCGCGGGGACGACTGGTGGGGGTTCGGGCCGGGCGCGCACAGCCACGTCGGGGGCGTCCGGTGGTGGAACGCCAAGCACCCGAGGGCCCACGCCGACCGCCTCGCCGCCGGCGACAGCCCGGCCCTCGCCCGCGAGCTGCTCACGGCGGACCAGCGGCGGGACGAGGAGGTGCTGCTCGGCATTCGCCTCGTGCAGGGGCTGCCGCTCGCGGCCGTCCCCGAGCGCCGGGCGGTCGCCGGGCTCATCGCCGACGGTCTCGTCGACGGCGAAGCCGCCCTCCGGGAGGACCGGGCGGTCCTGTCCCTGCGAGGGCGGCTCCTGGCGGACACGGTCGTCCGCCGCCTGCTCGGCTGGTGACTCAGCCGGTCACGCGCGTCCTTGGCTCACTTGACGAAGCGCGGGGTGAACGGCGGGTTGTACCACTGGCCCTCGCGGGCCCGCATCGCGCCGATGACGTGGAGGACGACCGCGACGGCGAAGATCGCGCCGTAGATGAGGAAGCCGACGCCCACGAACATGAGCGGGAACCAGATCCACGACGTGAGGACGAGGACGATGAGCGTCGTGATCTGCACGTTGAGCGAGTTGGCGGCGGCCGCGCGGACGAACGGCCCGCGGTCCTTGTAGCCGAGGTAGATGACGAGCGAGGCGACGAAGCCGAGCGTGCCCACGCTGCAGACGGTCGCGATCGCCGGGACGAGGTGCGAGAGGGAGCCCCACGTCCGCTCCTGGGTCGGCGTCAGGTCGGTCGACGTCGTGCGGTAGCGCGTCGGGTCGTAGGCGGGCTGGTTGGTCATTCGGGTCCACTCCTTGTGGCTGGGTCGGTGCATCCAGTGAAGCGCGTCGAATGCCGTCCGTGTTCCGTTTTCGGGGTGTGGTCAGGGACGCGTCCGGGCCGCCCCTGAGGGTCACGGTGCCGTGACGAAGTCGATGAGCTCCTCGACGCGCCCGAGGAAGGCCGGGTCGAGGTCGGCGTAGGTGCGCACCGTGCCGAGAATGCGCTTCCACGCGCGGGCCACGTCCGCCTGCGTCGCGTGCGGCCAGCCGAGGTGGGCGCAGACCCCGCGCTTCCACTCGACGTCCCGCGGGATCACCGGCCAGGCGGCCATCCCGAGCCGGGACGGCGTGACCGACTGCCACACGTCGACGAACGGATGACCGACGACGAGCACGTGCTCACGGGTCTCGCGAGTGCCCATCGCCTCGGCGACGATCCGGGTCTCCTTGGAGCCGGGGACCAGGTGGTCGACGAGGACGCCCATCCGGGCGCCCGCGTGCGGGCCGAAGTCGCGGATCGCCGCGCGCAGGTCGTCGACTCCGTCGAGCATCTCGACGACGACCCCCTCGACGCGCAGGTCGTCGCCCCAGACCTTCTCGACGAGCTCGGCGTCGTGCCGGCCCTCGACGAAGATCCGCGAGCCGCTCGCGACCCGGGCCCGCTGCGACGCGACGGCCCGCGACCCGCTCGCGGTGCGGGAGGCCGCGGCGCGGGCGGCGGCGAGGACCGCGGCATTCGCCGCCGTCGGAGGGGTGAGGACGACGGGCGAGCCGTCGAGGAGGAAGCCCGGCCCGAGCGGGAACGCCCTGCTCCGGCCGCGCCGGTCCTCGAGGTGGACCACACGCATGCCGCCCACCTTCTCGACGCGGGTCACCGCGCCGACCCAGCCGGTCTCGACGTCCTCGACGACGAGCCCGGTCTCGGCCGGGAGGTCGACGGCCCGGCCCCGGCGCGGCGCGCGCCAGTCGCCGGAGAGGACGTCGGAGCCGTAGCGGTCGGTCACGGGAGGGAGGCTAGGCCGCGCGACGGGGTGCGCCGCCCTCCCACGCCGAGGACCTAGAATTGGCACTCACGCGAGATGAGTGCCAGCGTGGGAGGCCCGAGGGCCCTGACCGAGGAGGAGGTGCGCGGATGACCGAGGAACGCCGGATGGCCGTGCTCCGCGCCATCGTCCAGGACTTCGTCGAGACGAGCGAGCCGGTCGGCTCCAAGGCGCTCCTCGAGCGCCACGCCCTCGGGGTGTCGGCCGCGACCGTCCGCAACGACATGGCCGCCCTCGAGGAGGACGGCCTCATCACGGCCCCGCACACGAGCGCGGGCCGCATCCCGACCGACGCCGGCTACCGGCTCTTCGTCGACCGGCTGTCCGCCGTGCGCCGCCTCACACCCGCCCAGCAGGCCGCGATCACCGAGTTCCTCGACGGGGCCGTCGACCTCGACGACGTCGTCGACCGGACGACGCGGCTCCTCGCCTCGCTCACCCGGCACGTCGCCGTCGTCCAGTACCCCTCGCTCACCCGCTCGCAGGTCCGGCACGTCGAGCTCGTGCCCCTGACGCCCAGCCGGCTCATGGTCGTCCTCATCCTCAACACCGGGCGCGTCGAGCAGCGCATCCTCGAGGTCGGCGGGGATCCGGCGGTGGCCGTCGGGGAGGACCGGCTGTCCCGCATTCGCTCCGGGGTCAACGCCGTCGCGAGTGGGCGTTCGCTCGCCGACGCGTCGATCGGTCTCGAGGCACTGCCCGACGACCTGGCGCCGGGCGACCGGGACCTCGCCCGTGCCGTCGCACGCACCCTCGACGACGTCCTCGTCGAGGAGCGGGAGGAGCGGGTCGTCCTCGCCGGCACGGCCAACCTCATGCGCGGCGGGCCGGACCTCGCCGCCTCCCTCGGCGAGGTCCTCGACGCGCTCGAGCAGCACGTCGTCCTCCTCAAGCTGCTCAACCAGACCGGTGCCCCCGACTCGATCGGCGTCCGGATCGGCCACGAGAACGCCTACGTCGGCCTCCGGTCGACGTCGGTCATCACCGCCGGCTACGGCACCGGCCCCGACTCGGTCGCCGCCCTCGGCGTCCTCGGCCCGACCCGGATGGACTACCCCGGCGCGATGGCCTCGGTCCGCGCCGTCGCGGCCTACCTCTCCCAGATCCTCGGCGACTGAGCCGATGTCGACCCACCCACCACGAGAAGGACATCGGTGAACGACTACTACGCCGACCTCGGCATCACCCGCGAGGCGACCGCGGAGGAGATCAAGCGCGCCTACCGCCGCAAGGCCCGGCAGCTCCACCCGGACGTCAACCCCGGCGCGGAGGCCGAGGAGCAGTTCAAGCAGGTGTCGCAGGCCTACGACGTGCTCTCCGACGAGGGCAAGCGGCGCAGCTACGACATGGGCGCCGACCCCTACGGCGGCTCGCACGAGGGCTTCGGGCAGGGATTCTCGTTCAACGACATCATGGACGCCTTCTTCGGCGGCGGCACCGGTGGTCCCGGGCGCGGTCCGCGGTCGCGCCAGGCGCGCGGGCAGGACGGGCTCGTCCGGCTCGACATCGACCTCGCCGAGTCGGTCTTCGGCGGCCAGAGCGAGATCGTCATCGACACGGCCGTCCTCTGCGGCTCCTGCCACGGCGACGGCGCGCAGCCGGGCACCGGGCGCCGGACCTGCACGGTCTGCCAGGGCCGCGGCGAGGTCCAGCAGGTGCAGCGCTCCTTCCTCGGCCAGGTCATGACGACCCGGCCGTGCAACGCCTGCCAGGGCTACGGCGAGACGATCACCCACCCGTGCTTCGAATGCAGCGGCGACGGCCGGGTGCGCCAGCGGCGGTCGCTCAACATCAAGGTCCCCGCGGGCGTCGACACGGGCACCCGGATCCAGCTCGTCGGCGAGGGCGAGGTCGGCCCGGGCGGCGGGCCCGCCGGCGACATCTACGCCGAGGTGCGGGTCCGCCCGCACGAGACGCTGACCCGACGCGGCGACGACCTCGAGCTGAGCCTCCAGGTGCCGATGACGGCGGCGGCGCTCGGCTCCTCGATCGTCATCGAGACGATCGACGGCCCCCGAACCGTCGTGGTGGACCGCGGCGCGCAGTCCGGGCACAGCGTGACGCTCCGGGGCCTCGGCGTGACCCACCTGCGGGTCGGCGGCCGCGGCGACCTCATCGTCCACCTCGACGTCCAGACGCCGCGCGGGCTGACCGAGGAGCAGGAGTCCCTGCTCCGGCAGCTCGCCGAGCTCCGCGGCGAGACGCGTCCCGAGGGTCGGGTCACCCCGATCGAGGGCGGCATCTTCGGCAAGCTCCGCGACGCCTTCAAGGCCCGCTGAGGCGAATGCCGTGAGCCGCCCGGTCTTCTTCGTCGACCCCGCGGTCGCGGCCTCGGCCGTCACCGGTGGTCGGGTCGTCCTCGACGGCCCCGAGGGGCGGCACGCGGCCACGGTCCGACGGATCGCACCGGGGGAGTGGGTCGACCTCGTCGACGGCGCCGGGCGCCGGCTGACCGGGGTCGTCGACTCGGCCGACCGCGACGCGCTCCACGTCGAGGTCCGCGAGGTGACCGACGAGGAGGTCCCCGGACCCCGCCTCGTCCTCGTCCAGGCCCTCGCCAAGGGAGACCGCGACGACCGGGCGATCGAGGCCGCGACCGAGCTCGGCGTCGACGCGATCGTCCCGTGGCAGGCGGCTCGCTGCATCGTCCAGTGGCGCGGGGAGCGCGGCGCCAAGGCCCGGCAGAAGTGGGTGGACGTCGTCCGGTCGGCGACCAAGCAGTCCCGGCGGTCCTGCATTCCGGACGTGCGGGAGGTCGTCGACCGCCGCGGCCTCCTCGCCGCGGTCGAGCGGGCGGCGGCCACCTACGTCCTCCACGAGGAGGCGACCGAGCCGCTCGCAGCGCAACGACTTCCGGAGTCCGGCGAGGTCCTCGTCGTCGTCGGGCCCGAGGGCGGCATCACCCCCGACGAGCTCGACGCGCTCACCGGGGCCGGGGCCCTCGTCATGCGCCTCGGGTCGACGGTCCTGAGGTCGAGCAGCGCCGGCCCGGCGGCGATCGCCGTCCTCTCGGCGTCGGCCCGCTGGCGCTAGTCCGGCCTGCGCCCGCAGATGGGTGAGGACCGCCGGGGGGCGGTTCGTCGCCGGTTCCGCGACGAGACCGAGCCCGCTCCGGGCTCAGCCCCTCGGCAGGGAGTCCCGCACCGTCGTGCACAGCCGGACCAGCCTCGGGAGGAGGTCGGCGGCCTCACCCGCCGGCGCGGTCTCCGCCGCACAGCTGAGCAGGGTCGTGCCGAAGAGCCCGGAGACGCTGACGAATCCCGAGGTGACGCCCAGGTCGTGGGCCGTCGTGCAGCGGGTCGCGCTCGTGGCGAGGCCGCCGAGTGGCTGGACCGTGACCGCGCTGCAACCCACCTCACCCGTGCTGCGGGCCACTCGGGCGGCGAAGGTCTCCGGCCGGATCGGGCTCCCGTCGACGCTCACGACGACGGAGCGCGGGACGCTGAGCCGGGTGGTGCTCCCGCCGGAGCGTCCGCTCGCCTGCAGCGCCGCGGCGTAGTAGCGGCACTGGTGGCTCATCGAGCGGAGCGGGGTGCGCAGCTCGGGCGGGTAGCTCTGGCCCGGGGCGAGGACGAAGGTCCTGACGAGCGGACGGCCGAGGATCGCGGCCGGGATCCCCGCGGGGACGTGCGGGCACGGGCTCGCGATCGCCAGACGGAGGCCGGTCGCGCCCGGTGGTTCGGTGGCGGAGGGCGGTGTGGGCCCGGGCGTCGCCGTCGTCGCGAGCGTCCTCGTGGCGCTGCCCGACGGAAGGACCGACGAGGCGGTGGCTCCGCGCGGCTGGGTGGCGCCGGCGGCCGGTGTGGCCGGACCGGCGTCCCTCGTGGCGAAGGCGTAGCCACCACCGGCGAGCAGGAAGGCCACGACGCCGATGCCGGCGAGCAGGGGCAGCCGTGACCCGGACCGGCCGGGGACCGGACCGGACACCAGGCCTTCCTGCTCGCGGGTTGCCGGGGTCGAGGCCGGTGCGTTCTCCGACCGGCCCTTGTCCGTGCGCCCGTGTCCCAGGGCCCCCGTGCCGACGAGCCGCTCGGCCAGGACCAGGTCCTCCGTGCGGGGCCGGTGGGCGGAGACGTGAGCAGCCGCGGGACTGCCGACGTCGCCCGGGTCGCGCGTCACGTCGTCCGCCGGACGTCGACCGTGGCCGTGTTCGTCCCTTGCAGCCGGCCGCAGCTTCCCACGCTGCTGGACGCGTTCGTCACCTTGGCAGTGCCGGTCGTGCGCGTGACGGCCCAGGCGTTCCCCAGGACGCCGGCGGTGATCGGACGGAAGGTCCAGACGAAGCTCGCTCTCGCCCGGCCGGTCCCGTCGTCGCAGGGAGCGAAGGTCGAGGTGAACCTGTACCGGATCTGCGTGCCGTCGTAGGTCATCGGCACCTTGGCAGTCCGTCGCTGCGTCCCCTGCACGTACTGCGTCGACCCGATGCCTGTGCAGGGGAACGACCGCGTGCAGGTCACCGAGAAGGTGTAGGAGCGCGCTGCCCTGTTCCCGACCTTGATGGCGGAGTCGCAGTCGGTGCCCGTGCATGCGGAGACGACTCGGGTGCCGGTGAAGATCCCGGCGAAGCTCGCGAAGCGCACGCCGATGCGCCTGCTGAGCGAGATCGCGTCCGGGTACGAGCCCGAGACCCTTGCGTCGGCATCGGCCGCGGACCGTAGGAAGGGGAGGGCGAAGGTCATGTCCCAGTTGGTCGGCTTCACGGCCCCGCCGATGGTCCCGTAGCCGGCCGCCACGCTCCCGGACGCGCCGGACACGGTGCCGGCGAACCCGAAGGTGCGGCAGGCGCCCCCCGTGCAGTCGATGGCGAATGCCGAGCCCGCGCCCGCGCTGACCGGCCCGGACGTCGTCGTGAGGGTGTAGGCGGCGGCCGCCCGGTTCCACGCGCGACCGCGCGTCAGACTGCCACGGCTGGCCTCGGTCCCGGCGGTGAAGGACGAGCCCGTGTCCAGGCGCAGGATCGAGCCGTCCGTGAACTGGATCGCCGTCGGTCCGGACGTCACGGCGATGGTCGCGCCGCCGGGGACGGGCTGTCCGGCAGCGAGGGCACTCGCCGCGTCCCCCGCACCCGCTCCCGCGATCGTGGCGCCGCCGGGCACGAGGACGCGGGCGACGGGGACCGGCGCGCTCGGCGACGCCGAGGCGCTCCTCGTCGCGGTGGCGCCGACAAGGGATCCGACCCCGGGGCCGTCGGACCGGCCGGCCGTGAGCGCGTAGCCGCCGCCGGCGACGAGGAGGGCCAGCACGCCGGCCCCGGCGAGCAGTGGCAGCCGGGAGGAGCGCCGGCCGACGGCGGCGGGGGGCGCGAGCGGGACCAGAGGCACGAGCTCGGCAGGTGACCCAGGTTCGGACCGGCTCTTGTCCGCGCGGTCGGCTCCGAGGAGTCCGGTCACGACGTGCCGCTCCGTCCTCAGCACCGTCCTCAGGTCGGGCTTCGTCGTCCTGACGGCGAGGTCGACTGCATCGGGGTTCCTGGTCATGTCCGGCTCCTCTCGGTCCTTCAGGAGGCGCGGGTCCGCGCGCCGGTCGTGCAGAGCTCGGCGAGCTCGGTGGACGCGGACGGGTCGTCGAGAGCGTCGAGGAAGGTGTCGAGCGCCCGGCCCGGCAGGGTCAGCCACCGCGTGCCCGTCGGGAGCTCGACGCGCAGGACGGCCCGGTGCCACGTCGCGGCCTCGAGCTCGACGACGGCGCCGTCGGGCATTCGGCGTGCGGCGTAGGAGCGGCGCGGCGTCGCCGTGCGGAGCGGCTCGTCGGCCAGGACGGGGTCCTCGCACGGCAGCGGGTCGACGCCGTCGACGAGCCGGTCGACCTCGGCGAGCTCGACGTCGGAGAGGACGGGCTCGACGAGCGGCCGGCCGAGGGACCACGTGTGGTCCAGGGCATCCTGCGCCGTTCGCGCGACCGGGGCGAGGAGGCCGCGTCCGGCGAGCCGAGCCTTCCTGCCCTCGAGGTAGAGGTCCGGTCCGAATGCGGTGCGGTCGACGTACCAGCCGAAGCGCTCGGCGGCCGGGTCGAGCCGGGCGGCGAGGCGTGGGGCGGAGCGGCCGGACCACCGGTGGCGGACGCCGCGGTGGGCGAGCAGCGCGACGGCGAGACTGAGGGCGACCGCGGTCCGCAGCTGGCGTCCGGCCGTGAACTCGCCGCAGACCTCGAGCCGCCCCCGCCGCGGCCGCACGAGCAGCCCGGGGGAGTCACGCCGGTCGAAGGCGAGCATGAGCGCCGGTGCATGCCGGTCGAGAGCGAACCGGGCCGTGGCGACGACGTGCTCGTCGGGCACCTCGATGCTGACGTGGGTGGAGTAGCCGCTGAGCTCCACCCCGGGGGCGGAGTCGCGCACGAGGTCCTCGAGGGCGCTGCGACCCCGGGCTGCTGCGTCGTGCAGCCGTCGCACCCCACCGAGGCGGACCGTCTCCGGCGCCGACACGGCCTCGAGGTCGAAGCCGTCGAGGGTGAGGACGCCGCCCCAGCCGCAGCGACGGGCATGGGGGTCGCTCGGGTCGAGGTGCACTCCCGGGGCCGCTCCTCCCCACCACGGGCGCGGGTCCCAGCGCCGGGGGACGCCGTCGGCGACGACGTGGGCCCGGAACTCACGCTCGACCCCCATGACGGACCGGCCGCCCTCGGCGAGGGCGGCACGCAAGGACATGGCTCAGGCCTGCGGCGGTGGCTCGTCGGTGGCGGCGGCGGCCGCTCCGTCCGGGTTCCTGTGCAGCCGGTCGCGCCCCTCGGCGATGACGTTGTCCGCGGCCGACTCGACGGCCTTGTCCCTGATCTTGGAGGCGATGTCCTCGCCGACGCCGATGACCTCGTGCGTCGTCGTGGTCGTCACCTTCTCGATGAGCGACGGGTCGGCGGCGGCCGCCACGGCGACCACCGACCCGAGGTCCTCCACGGTGTTCCCCTTCTCACCCACGCGAATCCCCTTTGACTCTCTGGCCTCCCATCGGCGAGGTTAGGGGCGGCACCCGCTCCGCGCCGCGGAACGCGGAGCCCCTCCACCGAACGGTGGAGGGGGCCTCAGCCGCCGACCACGAAGTCACTCGTCCGCTCGGCGGCGACGCTCCCGTCCTTGGCGCTCAGCGCATAGACGCGCAGCTCGTAGCTGCCCGGCGCCAGGGTGCCGAGGCCGATGCTCCACGCCGCGCGTGCGGGCGCTCCCGCCGCGGCCATCGTCGAGCCGCCGCCGACCCGTGCGCCGTCCCTGGTCAGCTCCCAGCCGAGGCGGCTCTCGAAGACCGAGGCGATGCCCGAGGCGGTGACCGCCTTGGTCGGGGTCACCGTGCCGACCGGGCCGTCGACCCAGATCGAGGCGAATGCGACGTCGGCGACGTCGGCCTGGCGGACGACCCGCGTCGACGACAGCTGCCCGAGCAGGCTCGTGCCGTCGGCCATCGAGAAGCGGACCGGCACGTCGCCCCGCCCGGCGACGCCCTGCACCGTGCGCAGCCAGGCGGCGAGCACCCGGTGCGCATCCGCCGCGCTCGCGGCGCGGGGTGCGGACGCGAAGGAGACCTCGATCGTGTCGCCGTCCACGGCGCGCAGGACGGAGACGGCCGAGGTGGCGAGGTGCGCCGCCCCGGACTGCGCCGTCGACGCCTCGAGCGCTCCCGAGACCCGCGTCTGGAAGGCGGCCTCCGCGCTCGGTCCGATGAGCAGGACCCGGCCGAAGGTGCGGACGAGCGCGACCGGTCCACCGACGCGCTCGCTGCCCACGGCATAGACGGGCACCGAGACCGGGTGCGCCGGGAGCGCTCCGGTCGGGGCCGTCGTCGGCGTGTGGCTCGGCACGCCGGCGGTCGGGGCCGTCCGGGACGCGGGCGGGTTGCCGACGACCTCGGTCGCCGGCCGGTTGGTCAGGGTCCAGAAGCCGCCGACGACGACGACAGCGGCCGCCGCGGCGGCGAGCACGATGCGGCGCGAATGCAGCGGGCGCACCTCGGCGAGGTCCGGCGCGTGCGCAGAGCCGAGGATCTCCTCGAGCCGGTCGCCGGGCACGAACCGCTCGGCCTCGGTGCGGAGGGCCAGGGACAGCTCGCGCTCGAGGTCCGCGTCGTGGCGGGGGGTCATCGGAGGTCCTCCTGAGGGGCGGCGGCGCGCAGGCTGGCGAGCCCGCGGTGGGCGTGGGCCTTGACCGAGCCCGGGGCGATGTCGAGGGTGGCCGCGATCTCGGCCTCGCTCAGGTCGAGGAAGTAGCGCAGCGTGAGGACCTCCCGCTGCCGGCGCGGCAGCGCCTTGAGGCGCCGGACGAGGGCCGTGTGACGCGCGGAGTCGAGGGCGTGCGCCTCGGCGCTCGGCCCGGTCATGGACCCGAGGGCGCGTCCGGAGCGGACGTCGTCGGACACCTGCCGCTCGACGACCCGCCGGTGCCGGAGCGCCGAGCGGGACCGGTTGACGACGCTCGTGCGCAGGTAGGCCTCGAGGTTGGCCTGCTCCAGGGCCTCCCAGCGGCGGTGCATGGCGACGAGGGCGTCCTGGACGATCTCCTCGGCGACCGACTGGTCCGACGTGAGGAGCCAGGCGAGACGGACCATCGGGGCCCACCGCGCGGCATACAGCGCGGCGATCCCCTCGTCCGCGGCGGGCGCGCGGCGGTCCACCACCATGGCACTCATTGTCACGACCCGAGGACGCCCAGCACCCCGGATCGGTTGACACCGTGGCCAAACCGCGTCGTCGACGGCCTCCGGTCCCACCTAGACTCGTGGGCGAGATGACTGACGTCCGACCTGACCAGCACCCGGCGACCATGCCGACCCACACCGTGACGATCCCGGACGGCGTGCCCATGGTGGCCCTCCTCGGGCCCCGGGACGAGCTGCTCCGCACGATCGAGCGGGCCGTACCCAAGGCCCGGGTCCACGTGCGCGGCAACGAGGTCCACCTGAGCGGTCCGAGGGCCGACGTCGCCCTCGTCGAGCAGACCCTCGACGAGCTCATCGCCGTCGTCCAGACCGGCCAGCCGCTCAACCGGGACGCGGTCGAACAGTCGATCGGGATGCTCCGCGCCCAGAGCCACGAGCGTCCCGCCGACGTGCTGACGACGAACATCGTGAGCAGCCGGGGCCGGACGATCCGTCCCAAGACGCTCAACCAGAAGCACTACGTCGACGCGATCGACGCCAACACGATCGTCTTCGGCATCGGCCCGGCCGGCACCGGCAAGACCTACCTCGCGATGGCCAAGGCCGTCGCCGCCCTCCAGGCCAAGGAGGTCAGCCGGATCATCCTGACCCGCCCGGCCGTCGAGGCGGGGGAGCGGCTCGGCTTCCTCCCCGGCACTCTGACCGACAAGATCGACCCCTACCTGCGGCCGCTCTACGACGCGCTCCACGACATGGTCGACCCGGAGTCGATCCCTCGGCTGCTCGCCGCCGGGACCATCGAGGTCGCGCCCCTGGCCTTCATGCGCGGCCGGTCGCTCAACGACGCGTTCATCATCCTCGACGAGGCGCAGAACACCTCTCCCGAGCAGATGAAGATGTTCCTCACCCGCCTCGGCTTCGGCTCCAAGATGGTCGTGACCGGGGACGTCACCCAGGTCGACCTCCCGAGCGGGACGCGGTCCGGCCTCCGGGTCGTGCGCGAGATCCTCCGGGGTCTCGAGGACGTCCACTTCGCCGAGCTCACCGCGCAGGACGTCGTCCGGCACCGGCTCGTCGGGGCGATCGTCGACGCCTACGGCCGGTACGACCAGGCGGGGACGGACCAGCGGTGAGCATCGAGGTGCTCAACGAGAGTGACGCCCGGATCGACGAGCTCGAGCTCGTCGACCTCGCCCGCTACGTCCTCGCCGAGATGAAGGTCCACCCCCGGGCCGAGCTCGCGATCTCCCTCGTCGACGAGGCGGCGATGGAGACCCTCCACGTCCAGTGGATGGACCTGCCCGGGCCGACCGACGTCATGAGCTTCCCGATGGACGAGCTGCGTCCCGGCCGCGACGGCGTCGACCCCGAGGAGGGTGTCCTCGGCGACATCGTCCTCTGCCCCTCGGTCGCGGAGCGGCAGGCCCGGGAGGCGGGGCACGCCGTCGAGGAGGAGCTGCTCCTCCTCGCGACGCACGGCATCCTCCACCTCCTCGGCTACGACCACGCCGAGCCCGAGGAGGAGACGGAGATGTTCGAGCTCCAGCGGCAGCTGCTCCTCACCTACCTCGCGACCCGAGGCAGACCCAAGCCGTGACCGCGACCCTCCTCGCGCTCGGCCTGGCCAGCATGGTGCTGACCTTCCTCCTCGCGACCATCGAGGAGTCCCTCTGGAACGTCTCCCGGGTGCGGGCCGAGGAGCTCGCCGACGAGGGCGCCGGCGGCTCGGCGGCCCTCCTGCGGATCCTCGAGGACCGCTCGGCCTACCTGTCGGTCACGACCTTCCTGCGCATCTGCTTCCAGTCGGCGACGACGGTCTTCATCACGATGGCGGTCGTCGGGATCGTCGAGGGCTTCTGGCGCCCGCTCGGCGTCGCGATCGGCGTCATGGTCCTCGTCTCCTTCGTCCTGGTCACCGTCTCACCGCGGACCCTCGGTCGTCAGCACTCCGACGAGCTCGCGCGGCTCGGGGCACCGTTCGTCGTCTGGCTGCGCCGCATCCTCGGGCCGGTCGCCCGGCTGCTCGTCGTCCTCGCGAATGCGGTCACCCCGGGTCCGGGCTTCCGCGACGGGCCGTTCCAGAACGAGGCCGAGCTGCGCGGGCTCGTCGACCTCGCGCAGGAGAACGCCCTCATCGAGGACGACGAGCGGGCGATGATCCACTCGGTCTTCGAGCTCGGCGACACGATCGCGCGCGAGGTCATGGTGCCCCGCCCGGACATGGTGACGATCGAGGCGTCGCGCCGGTGCCGGCAGGGGATGTCGCTCTTCCTCCGCTCCGGCTTCTCGCGGGTCCCCGTCGTCGGCGAGGGCAGCGACGACATCCTCGGAATGCTGTACTTCAAGGACCTCGTGCGGCGCGTCAACGCCGACCCCGCCGCGGGCGACGCGCCCGTGACGAGCCTCATGCGCCCGGCGCGCTTCGTGCCCGAGAGCCAGCCGGTCGACGACCTGATGCGCGACATGCAGCAGGCGCAGAACCACGTCGCGATCGTCGTCGACGAGTACGGCGGCACGGCCGGCCTGGTCACGATGGAGGACGTCATCGAGGAGATCGTCGGGGAGATCACCGACGAGTACGACCGCGAGGGTCCGGAGATCGAGGAGCTCGAGGGCGGCACGGTCCGCATCGACGCCGGCATGGACATCGACGACCTCGCCGACTACTTCGAGGTGACGATCGAGGAGGACGAGGTGTCGACCGTCGGCGGCCTCATCGGCAAGACCCTCGGCCGCGTCCCGATCGTCGGGTCGACGGCGCAGGTGGCGGGGCTCGTCCTCACCGCCGAACGGATGGCCGGGCGCCGGCACCGCATCGCGACCGTGCTCGTCGAGCGGGTCGCCGACCTCAAGGAGCCGGCGACCGTGCCGGCGACACGTGACCAGGAGGAGGTCCAGTGAGCTATGTCGCAGGATTCGCGTGCCTCGTCGGCCGGCCCAACGCGGGCAAGTCGACGCTGACCAACGCCCTCGTCGGTCACAAGGTGGCGATCACCTCGAGCAAGCCGCAGACGACGCGGCACACGATCCGCGGGATCGTGACGACGCCGCAGAGCCAGCTGATCCTCGTCGACACCCCCGGGCTGCACAAGCCGCGGACCCTGCTCGGCGAGCGGCTCAACGACCTCGTCCGCGCGACCCTGCTCGAGGTCGACGCCATCGGCTTCTGCCTGCCGGCCGACCAGCGGATCGGGCCGGGCGACGCCTACATCGCCCGCGAGCTCGCCGAGATCCGCTCCTCGCGGCGACCGGTCGTCGCCATCGCGACCAAGACCGACCTCGTCGACCGCCAGCGCCTCGCCGAGCACCTCATCGCGATCGACCAGCTCGGCGAGTGGTCCGACATCGTGCCGTGCTCGGCGACCTCCGGTGAGCAGGTCGACGTCGTGGCGTCGGTGCTGTCCTCGCACCTGCCGCAGGCTCCGGGCCCGCTCTACCCCGACGGCGTCCTCACCGACGAGCCCGAGGCGGTCATGATCGCCGAGCTCGTCCGGGAGGCGGCGCTCGAGGGCGTCCGCGACGAGCTCCCGCATTCGCTCGCCGTCGTCGTCGAGGAGATGTCGCAGCGTGAGGGGCGCAGCCCCGACCACCCGCTCCTCGACGTCCGGGTCAAGGTCTACGTCGAGCGCTCCTCGCAGAAGGCGATCATCATCGGCCGCGGCGGCTCCCGGCTCCGCGACGTCGGCACCCGGGCGCGCCAGGGCATCGAGGCGCTGCTCGGCCAGAAGGTCTTCCTCGACCTGCACGTCAAGATCGCCAAGGACTGGCAGCGCGACCCCAAGCAGCTCCAGCGCCTCGGCTTCTGAGGCGTCCGGGGCGAATGCAGGACGGCCCCGCCCGGTGTGGGCGAGGCCGTCGTGCGCTGGGCAGGGGTGGGGTCAGTCGATGACGTGACCGTCGGGGGCGATGAGGTGACCCTGCTCGCGCTTGCGGAGCTCGGTCTCGTTGCGGATCTCCTTGAAGCGCTCGTCCGTGAGCGGGTACCTGTAGAAGATGACCATCGCGATGACCGCGACGAGAGCCGGCAGGAGTCCGACGGTGAAGCGGATCGACCAGATCGCCGAGTCGGGCTGGACCGGGTTGGGGACGGCCTTGGTCGCGGAGAGGTAGCCGCCGAAGGCGAGGGCCCAGGCGCCGATGGCGCCGCCGAGGGACTGGGTGATCTTGCGGGTGAAGGAGAAGACCGCGTAGGTCGCGCCCTCGGACCGCACGCCGGACTTCCACTCGCCGTACTCGACCGTGTCGGCCTCGAGACCGAACATGACCGTGTTGATGAGGGCGCCGCCGATGCCCTTGATGCCGAGGAAGATCAGGGCGGGGGCGATGGCGCCGGTCGGGGTGAAGAAGAGGGCGAGGCCGCCGACGACCGTGAAGACGCCGCAGTACTGGAAGAGCATCTTCTTGCCGAAGCGGTCGACGAGCCACGGGATGAACGGCGCGGCGACGATCGAGATGCCGGAGTTGACGACCGTGATCGGGACGAGCCACTTGATGTCACCCATGACGTACTGGGCGTAGTAGGCCGAGGCTCCGCCGACCGCGAAGAGCCCGATGAGGTAGAAGAAGCTCGCGGCGCAGAGGTAGCCGAGCGGCTTGTTGCTCTTGAGGGTGGCCCACGTCTCCGAGAGGCTGACCTTGGGGGTCGTGCGGACGACCTGCTCGCGGCAGAGGAAGAAGACGAGGAGGTAGGCGATCGTGCCGATGACGATGAAGGCGAGCGTCGTCTGCGTGAAGATCGTCTGGACCTTCGCCTGGTAGGCCTCGGCGGAGAGGGTGGCCTTCTCCTTCTTGAGGTCGGAGATCCGCGGGGCGATGAGGTAGGTGAGGATGATGCCGCCGACGGCGCCGCCGAAGAACCGGGACGCGACGAGCTTGGCGCGCTGGTGGACCGACTGGGTCATCGCCGAGGCGAGCGAGCCGTAGGGGATGTTGACGAGGGAGTAGACCAGGCCGAGCACGGCGTAGGTGAGGTAGGCGTAGAGGAGCTTGTTGCCCTCGGACAGCCCGGTCGGCACGTGGAAGGTCAGGTAGGACAGGAAGAGCAGGGGGACCGCGCCGAAGAGGATGAAGGGGCGGAACTTGCCCCAGCGGGTCATCGTCTTGTCGACGAGCCGGCCGGCGAAGGTGTCGGCGACGGCGTCCCACAGACGTACGACGAGGAACATCGTGCCGACCGCGGCGGCGGAGAGGCCGGCGACGTCGGTGTAGTAGTAGAGCAGGAACGCGGTGCCGAGGGTGAACGCGAGGTTGTTGGCGAAGTCGCCGAGGCCGTAGCCGGCGACCGAGCGCTTCGAGAGCCGGTCGCCCGCGATGAGCGGGTTGGGCTCGAGGTGCTTGATGGACATGGTCATGGGGTCCGTGCTCCTAGACGATACGGGTTGCGCTGGCCGGGGTGGCTTGGTTCAAGTACAGGGCCCGCGGTACCCCGGCGGCGAGGAGTTGCCGTCAGTTGCCAGCGGTCCGTCGGCCGCCGAGCAGCTCGGCCGCGGCCTGGAGCGCGGTGAGCCGCTCGGCTGCCGCGAGACGCGCCTCCGCATAGGCGGCGGAGTCCGCAGGACGGGCGACGATCCGCTCGGCCTCGACGGCCCCGAGAATGCCCGGGGAGAGGTCCTCGACGGCCGCCTCGAGCGAGGTGGCGCGGCCGAGCGCGTACCAGCCGAGGGCGGCGGCGCCGAGCGCCGAGCCCTCCGCGCCGTCGGTGACGACGAGGGGACGTCCGAGCGCGCCGGCGAGGACGGTCCGCCACAGCGGGCTGCGGAAGACGCCGCCGGTCGCCCGGACCTGGGTGACGGGGGTGACGTCGTCGAGACCGTCGAGGATCGTCGCGAGCTGGAGGGCGACGCCCTCGACGGCCGCGCGGACGAAGTGTCCGCGCGTGTGGTGCTGCCGGATCCCGAGGAAGGCGCCGCGCAGGTCCGCGTCCCAGAGCGGCCCGCGTTCGGCGAGGAGGAACGGGAGCATGACCAGGCCCTCGCTGCCCGGTGGCACGGCCTGGGCGAGCGCCAGCACGGTCGGGTCGTCGGCGGGTCCGCCGTCGGGTCCGTCGGTCGCCGCGAAGACGGACGACGCCCACCGGACGACTGCGCCGCCGTTGCTGACCGGCGTCCCGACGACCCAGCGGTCGTCGGCGAGGTGGTAGCAGAAGAGCCGCCCGGAGGGGTCGGCGTAGGGCTCGTCGACGACGAGCCGTAGGGCCCCGCTCGTCCCGAGCGAGAGGCCGGCGATGCCCGGCGCGAGCGCGCCGGTGCCCAGGTTGCCGAGGGGTCCGTCGGCGCCGCCGACGACGACGGGCAGGCCCGGCGGCAGCCCGACGCGGCGGGCGAACGCGTCGTCGAGCGGGAGCCGGGCCGTCGTCGGGAGGATGTCGGGCAGCTGGTCCAGGCGAATGCCGGCCATCGCCACGGCCTCCGGGTCCCACTCGCGGGTTCGGAGGTCGAGCAGCCCCCAGCCGCTCGCGGAGGAGACCTCGGTCGCGAACACGCCGGTCAGCATTCGCAGGACCAGCGCCTTGAGGTCGCCCCAGACGGCGGTCCGGGTCGTCAGCTCCGGCTCGGTCGTGGAGAACCATCGGAGCTTGGTCAACGGGGACATCGAGTGCACCGGGGTCCCGGAGGAGGCGTGCAGGGCCGCGGCCCTCGGGTCGGCCCGCAGGGAGCGGGCCACGTCGCGGGCGCGGGCGTCGGCCCAGGTGACGACGGGGGTCAGCGGCTCGCCGAAGGCGTCGAAGGCGAGCAGGCCGTGCATCGCCGTGCTCACCGAGAGGCCGACGACGGTCGCGTCGGGGCGGGCCCGGGACAGGTGGTCGGACACCTCGCGGAGGGCCTGGGTCGTCGCGCTGAGCACGGCGGCCGGGTCCTGGACCCGCCACCCGGACTGCGGACGGATGAGCGGGTACTCGACGGCGGTCCCGTGCCGCCACGGCTGCCCCACGGCGAAGGCGACGACCTTGGCGGCGGTGGTCCCGATGTCGAGCCCGATGACGACCTCGGTCACGACGCGTCCCGTCCTTCGAGGTCCTCGACCTGCGCGGCGACGAGGTCGAGGACGGCGGGGTCGTCGAGGCCGAGCCAGTGCAGGACCCGGCCGACGGACTCGCGGACGTCGCCGTCGGCGAGGGGGCGGACCTCGTCCGCCTTCGCGTCGGTGACGGGGGCGCCGTGCCCCCGCAGGTGGGCGACCCAGGCCGCGATCGTGCGCGTCGCGCCCGGGGTGAGGTCACCGCGGTCGAGCGCGGCCCGGACGACCGGGACGGCGCGGATCGGGACCTTCTGCGAGCCGTCGGCGGCGATCTGGGCGAGCAGGTGGCGGATGTTGGGGTTCTCGTAGCGGGACAGGAGCGCGGCCCGGTAGGAGGTGACCTCCTCCGGGGGCACGGTCAGGCTCGGTGCGGCTGCGTCCCACCACTCCTCCACCCACCCGCGGACGACGGGGTCGCCGATCGCGTCGGCGACCGTCTCGTGGCCGAGGACCGACGCGGCGTAGGCCATGAGCGAGTGGGAGCCGTTGAGGAGCAGGAGCTTGCGCTGCTCGAAGGGGTGGACGTCGTCGACGAAGCGTGCGCCCGCGGCCTCCCAGGCCGGGCGGCCGCCGGGGAAGTCGCCGGCCAGGACCCACTCGGAGAACGGCTCGGTCGGGACGGCCTCCGGGTCGTCGGCAGCGAGCTGGCTCGTGACCTCGGCCCGGTCCTCCTCGGTCGTCCGCGGGGTGATCCGGTCGACCATCGTCGTGACGAAGGAGACGTGCTCCTCGACCCAGGCGGGCAGGGTCGGGTCGACCGCTCCGGCGAGGTCCGCAACGACGCGCGCGACCATCGGCCCGTTGTCGGGGACGTTGTCGTTGGGGACGACCGCGATCGCCGAGGCTCCGGCGGCGCGCCGGGCAAGGAGCCCGGCGACGAGTCGGCCCGGGGTCGTGGTGACGACCCCTTCGACCGGGTCGGAGCGCAGCGCCTCGATGTCCGCGGCGACCGCGGGGGCGGACGTGTCGAGTCCGCCCGCGGCATTCCGCTGGTAGCCCGCCTCGGTCACCGTCGAGGTGACGACGACGACCGCGGGGTCGGCGAGGTAGCCGCGGAGGGCGGCCAGGTCGTCGCCCGCATGGACCGCGGACAGGCTGGACACGACCTCGGCCCGGGCGCCGTCGCGGCCGCGGACGAGGAGGGCGTAGAGGCCGTCCTGCCCGGCGAGGGACTCGGCGATCGCGGGGGAGCGGCCGGTGAACGCCGCGATGCCCCAGTCGTCCGCGTCGGTCGCGTGCTCGGTGTACCAGGCGGCGTGGGCGCGGAAGAAGTTGCCGACGCCGAGGTGGACGTGGCGGACCGGCGCGGCCGGCCGGCCGTCGGTGGTGCGGGACAGGCGTCTCACAGCTTGAACACCCCTTCGGGGATCGTCGTGACGAGGTCGACGGCCGTCTCGGCCGCCTCCTCCTCGGGGAGCCGTCCCTCGGCGACGAGCCTGGCCAGGTAGGCGCTGTCGAGGCGTCGGGACATGTCGTGGCGGGCGGGGATCGAGAGGAACGCCCGGGTGTCGTCGATGAAGCCCGAGGTCCGGTAGAAGCCGGCCGTCTCGGTCACGGCGCCGCGGTAGCGCAGGACCGCCTCGGGGGCGTCGAGGAACCACCAGGGCGCACCGGCGTAGACGCTCGGGTAGAACCCGGCGAGCGGCGCGATCTCGCGCGAGAAGACCGTCTCGTCGAGGGTGAAGAGCACGAGGTGGAAGCCGGGCGCGGTGCCGAACCGGTCGAGGAGCGGCTGCAGCCCCCGGGTGAACTCCATGGCGATCGGGATGTCGTGCCCGGTGTCCGGTCCGTGCGCCTCGAGGGTCGGCGTGTGGTGGCTGCGGTGGACGCCGGGGTGCAGGGTCATGACGAGCCCGTCCTCGACGGACATGCGCGCCATCTCGACGAGCATGTGCCGGCGGAATGCCGTCGCCTCCTCCGCGGTCGCCTCGCCACGCAGGGCCGCCGCGTAGATCCGCGCGGCCTCGGCGTCCTCGAGGGAGAGCGTGACGACGTCGGTGTGGCTGTGGTCGGCGGAGACGGCTCCGTGCTCGACGAAGTGCCGGCGGCGGGCCTCGAGCGCCGCGACGTAGCCGGCGTAGGTCGAGGTGTCGACGTCGGCGGCGCCGCCGAGCGACGCGACGAGGTCGGCGAAGTCGGCGCGGGCCGGCTCGAGGTAGCGGTCGGGGCGGAAGGTGGGCAGCACCCGGGGCGCGAAGCTCTCGTCGTCCCGGAGCAGCGCATGGTGGGCGAGGTCGTCGACCGGGTCGTCGGTCGTCGCGAGGACGTCGATGCCGAAGCGGCCCATGAGCGCGCGGGGCCGGAACTCCGGGGTGGCGATCCGGTCGGCGACGAGGTCGTACAGCCGGTCTGCCGCGTCCTGCGACGGCAGCTCGGAGGACCCGAAGATGTCGACGAGGACGCTCTCCATCCAGAACCGGCTCGGGGTGCCGCGGAATGCCTTCCAGTGGGCGCAGAACGCCCGCCAGGCCGCCCGCGACTGCGCCTCGTCGAGCGTCCGCCCGCCGACGCCGAGGTCGCCGAGGTCGACGCCCTGCGCGTGGAGGAGGCGGAAGACGTAGTGGTCGGGGGAGAGGAGCAGCGACGTCGGGTCCGCGAAGGGGACGTCGTCGGCGAGCCACTGCGGCGGCACGTGCCCGTGCGGGCTGATGATCGGGAGGTCGCGCACCGCGCCGTAGAGGCGGCGGGCGACGGCACGCGTGCCGGGGTCGGCGGGGAGGAGTCGGTCGGGGTCCAGGGGCATGACGCCATCGTCTCGGTCCGGTCCACCACGGGCCACTGGTTGCCACGAGTTGCCGGACGCCCTTGCGGCGGCCCGGTCGGCCCGCCCAGAGTGGGGACATGACGACGACGACGCAGGAGACACCCGCCGAGGCCGCGACCCGGGCGGTCCGGATCGGCGGGACGGAGGGGGTCCTCACGAGCCAGGAGGTGACGGCATTCGTCCGTGAGCGGCTCGACGCGACCGACCTCGACGGCAGGAGCGTGTGCATCGTCGTCCCCGACGGGACGCGCACCTGTCCGATGCCGCTGCTCCTGCGCGCCGTCCACGGTGCCCTCCGGGGCCGGGCGAGCCGGATGACGACGCTCATCGCGCTCGGCACCCACCAGCCGATGAGCGAGGAGGCTCTGGCCCGGCACCTCGGCTACGAGCCGGGCCGGGTCGAGGAGACCTATCCCGGCATGACGGTCGTCAACCACGAGTGGTGGAAGCCCGAGACGTTCGCCGACCTCGGGACGATCCCGGCCAGCCGGATCGAGGAGCTCTCCGAGGGCCGGCTCTCGCTCGACGTGCGCGTCCTGCTCAACCGCGCCGTCGTCGACCACGACGTCGCGCTCGTCGTCGGCCCGGTCCTCCCGCACGAGGTCGTCGGGATGTCCGGGGGCAACAAGTACTTCTTCCCGGGCGTCGCCGGCCAGGACATCATCGACGTCTCGCACTGGATCGGCGCGCTCATCACCTCGGCCGAGATCATCGGGACGACCGACGTCACCCCCGTGCGGGCGCTCATCAACGAGGGGGCGGCGCTCGTCCCGGCGGACAAGCTGGCCTTCTGCGTCGTCGGGGAGGCAGGCAGCCTCGACCTGCACTCGGTGAGCTTCGGCGACACGATCGCCGCGTGGGCCGACGCGGCCCAGGTGTCCGAGGCGACCCACGTCCACCTCCTCGACGAGCCGGTCCGCCGCGTCGTCTCCGTCATCCCCGAGATGTACGAGGACATCTGGACCGGGGCCAAGGGGTTCTACAAGCTCGAGCCCGCCGTCGCCGACGGCGGCGAGGTCGTCATCTACGCCCCGCACATCACCGAGATCTCGACGAGCCACCCCGAGATCGTCGAGATCGGCTACCACTGCCGCGACTACTTCGTGAAGCAGTGGGACCGGTTCAAGGGGATCCACTGGGGGACCCTCGCGCACTCGACGCACCTGCGCGGGGCGGGCACCTACGACGCGGACACCGGCGTCGAGGAGCTCCGCGTCAAGGTCACCCTCGCGACCCGCATTCCCCCCGAGGTGTGCGCGCAGGCCAACCTCGGCTACGTCGACCCCGACACGATCGACCTGTCCGCAGAGGCGGCCGCGGGCACCTTCGTCGTGCCGAATGCGGGAGAGGTCCTCTACCGCCTGCGCTGAGCCCGGTCAGCGCCGAGGCGGTGGGCCGGTCGAGGCCCGGACGACGAGCTTGACCGGCATGAGGACCGGTGCGCCCGACGACGTCGCGCCTCCGATCATGGCGACGAGGTTGCGGACGGCGGTGACGCCCTGGGACCGGAGCGGGGCGGCGACCGTCGTGAGCTCGGGCTCGGTGACCTCGGCGAGCAGGACGTTGTCGAACCCGACGACGCTGATGTCCTGGGGCACACCGACGCCCAGGCGGCGCAGTCCCTTCATGAGGCCGATCGCGAGGACGTCGTTGTAGGCGACGACGGCCGTCGCGGACTGCTCGACCACCTCCCGGGCCCGGCCGAAGCCCGCCTGCATCGTCGGGGTGTTGGACGGGCCGATCCGGCGGACCCGCAGGGAGAGCTCGTAGCCGGCCTCGCGCATCGCCTGCCAGCGGACCCCGTCGGTCCAGCTGGACTCCGGGCCGGCCAGGTAGGTGACCGAGGTGTGGCCGAGCTCGCCGAGGTGCTCGACGGCGCGCCGCATGCCCCGGGGGTTGTCGATGAGCAGGCTCGGCACCTCCGGGAGACGTCGGTTGAGGACGACGACGGGCTTCTGCTTGGCGAGCGTTCTGATCGCGCGGTCCGACATGCGCGAGCTCGCCAGCACGATCCCCTCGACCGCGTCGAGCTCGTTCTCGACCCATGTCTGCTCCGCTTCGGCCTGCTCCTGGGTGTGCGAGAGCAGGACCCGGAAGCCGAGCTCGTGAGCGGCTTCGTGGACCCCGCGGATGATCTCGGCATAGAACGGGTTGGTGATGTCGGTGACGACGAGGGCGATGGCGCCCGTGCGGCGCGAGGACAGGCCCGGCAGCGAGCTGCTGCGGTAGCCGAGCTCGCGGGCGGCCGCGAACACCTTGGCCGCCGTCTCGGCGTTGACCCGCCCGGGCCGGGCGAAGGCCCTCGAGACCGTCGACGCGGCGACGCCGGCGGCCTCCGCGACGTCGTAGATCGTCGGGCGCTGACCCATCGCGCCAATCTAGGGACGCGTGGCAACTCGTGGCAACCCGTTGGGGTCGCGAGGGTGCCGGTGAGTCAATGAACGGGACGCCGAATGCGGCGAAGGACCACCCACCAGCCCGCACGAAAGGGACCCACATGCTCCGCCCCCAGGACACCGCCACCCGCGAGACCAAGCGCCTCGACGGGATCTGGGCCTTCCGCCTCGACGCCGAGGGCGCCGGTCGCGACGCCGAGTGGTTCGCCGCCCCGCTCCCCGAGGCCCGCGACATGGCCGTCCCCGCGAGCTTCAACGACCTGCTCCCCGACGACTCGGTCCGCGACCACTCCGGTGACGTCTGGTACCAGCGCAGCGTCCGCATTCCCCGCGGCTGGGACGGCGAGCGCATCGTCCTCCACCTCGAGTCCGCGACCCACCGGGCCACGGTCTGGGTCGACGAGCACGAGGTCGTCAGCCACGAGGGCGGCTACACCCCGTTCGAGGTCGACGTGACCGAGCACGTGACGCCCGGTGCCGAGGCGCGGGTCACGGTGCTCGTCAACAACACGCTGAGCTTCCAGTCGATCCCCCCGGGCGTCGTCGAGGAGACGCCGGCCGGACCGGTCCAGCGCTACTTCCACGACTTCTTCAACTACGCCGGTCTGCACCGTTCGGTCTGGCTCTACGCCACGCCGCAGGCGCGGGTCGAGGACGTCACCGTCGTCACCGGCTTCGAGGGCAGCACCGGCTCGGTCGGCTGGACCGTCGAGGCCGTCGACGCGGACGGGCTCGACGTCGCCGTCGTCCTCCGCGACGAGTCGGGCGCCCAGGTCGCCGACGGCTCGGGCGCGACCGGCGAGCTGAGCGTCCCCGGCGTCCACCTCTGGCAGCCGGGCGCGGCCTACCTGTACGACCTCGAGGTCCAGCTCGTCGACGACTCCGGAGCGGTGCTCGACTCCTACCACCAGAGCGTCGGCATTCGCACGGTCGAGGTGCGCGGCACCGAGTTCCTCATCAACGGCGAGCCGTTCTACTTCACCGGCTTCGGCATGCACGAGGACCACGGGACGATCGGCAAGGCGCACAGCAACGCCCACGTCGTCAACGACTTCGCCCTGCTGGACTGGATCGGCGCCAACTCCTTCCGGACCTCGCACTACCCCTACAGCGAGGAGGTCCTCGACTACGCGGACCGCCACGGCATCGTCGTCATCGACGAGACGGCCGCGGTCGGGCTCAACATGGGCCTCGCCGGCGGGATCTTCGGTGGGCAGGGCTACACGACCTTCAGCCCCGAGACGATCAACGACACCTCCCAGGAGGTGCACGCCCAGGCGATCCGCGAGCTCGTCGCGCGGGACAAGAACCACCCGAGCGTCGTCCTCTGGTCGATCGCCAACGAGCCCGAGTCCGACACCCAGGCCTCCGAGGACTACTTCCGGCCGCTCTTCGACGTCGCCCGCGAGGCCGACCCGACGCGCCCGGTCGGCTTCGTCAACGTCATGCTCGCGCCGCACGGCAAGGACCGGGTCACCCAGTTCGCCGACGTCGTCATGCTCAACCGCTACTACGGCTGGTACGTCGACACCGGCGACCTCGCCAGCGCCGAGATCAACTGGCGCACCGAGCTCGAGGCGTGGGCGGGCGAGGGCAAGCCGATCATCATCACCGAGTACGGCGCGGACACGCTCGCCGGTCTGCACTCGCTCACGCCGCAGCCGTGGACCGAGGAGTACCAGGTGCAGTACCTCGACATGAACCACCGCGTCTTCGACTCGATCCCCGCCGTCGTCGGCGAGCAGGTGTGGAACTTCGCCGACTTCCAGACGACGTCCGGCATCATGCGGGTGGGAGGCAACAAGAAGGGCGCCTTCACCCGCGACCGGCAGCCGAAGTCGGCCGCCTTCGCCCTCCGTGCCCGCTGGACCGAGAAGAAGGGCTGACCGTCATGGCAACCACCCCCCTCGCGGGCATCGGAGTGACCGGGCTCGCCGTCATGGGCGCGAACCTGGCCCGCAACCTCGCCCGGCACGGCCACGTCGTGGCCCTGCACAACCGCAGCCAGGGCCGCACGGACGCGCTCGTCGCCGAGCACGGCTCCGAAGGGACCTTCGTCCCGTCGTCCTCCGTCGAGGAGTTCGTCGCCTCGCTCGAGACGCCGCGCCGGATCATCATCATGGTCAAGGCCGGCGGACCGACCGACGCCGTCATCGACGAGCTCGTCCCGCACCTCGAGGCCGGCGACATCGTCGTCGACGGCGGCAACGCCCACTTCGAGGACACCCGGCGACGGGAGGCTCGGCTCCGCGAGGTGGGGCTCCACTTCGTCGGCAGCGGCATCTCCGGCGGTGAGGTCGGCGCGCTCGAGGGCCCGTCGATCATGCCCGGTGGATCCAAGGAGTCCTACGCCGCGCTCGGCCCGATCCTGGAGTCGATCGCCGCGCGCGTCGACGGCGAGGCGTGCTGCGCGTGGATGGGTCCCGACGGCGCCGGCCACTTCGTCAAGATGGTCCACAACGGCATCGAGTACGCCGACATGCAGTTCATCGCCGAGGCCTACGACCTGCTGTCCGCGGCCGGCCTGAGTGCCGCCGAGAGTGCCGCCGTCTTCCGCGAGTGGAATGCGGGGGAGCTCGACTCCTTCCTCATCGAGATCACCGCCGAGGTCCTCGACCAGGTCGACGCCTCCTCCGGCAAGGCGCTCGTCGAGGTCATCGTCGACGCCGCCGAGCAGAAGGGCACCGGCCGCTGGACGGTCCAGAGCGCCCTCGAGCTCGGGGTCCCCGTCTCGACGATCGCCGAGTCCGTCTTCGCCCGCGCCGCCTCCGGCGACGCGGCCGTCCGGGCGGCGACGCGCGGCATTCTCGCCGGACCGTCCCGCGCCCTGTCGGTCGAGGACCGCGCCGCCTTCGTCGACGACGTCAAGGAGGCGCTCTGGGCGAGCAAGGTCGTCGCCTACGCGCAGGGACTGGACCAGATCCGCAAGGCGAGCGAGGAGTACGGCTGGGACGTCGACATCGCGACCGTCGCCCGCATCTGGCGCGGCGGCTGCATCATCCGCGCCCGCCTCCTGTCCCAGATCAGCGACGAGTACGCCGCCGGCGGCCTCGCGACGCTGCTCGTCGCCCCGAGCATCACGGCGGGGCTCGCGGAGCGGCAGGACGGCTGGCGCCGGGTCGTCGGCCGGGCGACGAGCGCGGGTGTGCCCGTCCCGGGCTTCTCCAGCGCCCTCGCCTACTACGACACGGTCCGCGCCGAGCGGCTCCCCGCCGCACTCGTCCAAGGCCTGCGCGACAACTTCGGCGCGCACACCTACGGCCGCGTCGACCGGTCCGGCAGCTTCCACACGCTGTGGTCGCAGGACCGCAGCGAAGTGCAGGTGTGAGACTGGGGTGATGGTCCACGTGTCGGCACCCCTGCCCTCGGCGCTCGCCGCCGATGCCGACGCCGTGGGCGTCCTCCTGCGTGACGCCCTGCCCCCGCGGCCCGGCCCCGAGCCGGGCCGCGTCGGCGTCGCCTACTCCGGCGGCGTCGACTCGACGCTCCTCCTCGCGCTCGCGGTCCGCGCCCTCGGTGCGGACCGCGTCGTCGCCGTCCTGGGCGTCTCCCCGAGCCTCGCGCAGGACGAACGGGTCGCCGCGCACGACGTCGCAGGCGTCGTCGGTGCCGCCGTCGTCGAGGTGGCGACGCACGAGGGCGACCGACCCGCCTACGTCCGCAACGGCCCGGACCGTTGCTTCCACTGCAAGGACGAGCTCTTCACGCGCATCTCCGAGGACGTCGCGGTCCGGCACGGCATCACCGTCGTCGCCTACGGCGAGAACGCCGACGATGCCCGCCGCCCCGACCGTCCCGGCTCCCGGGCGGCGACCGACCACGCCGTCCTGCGGCCGCTCGCCGAGGCCGGGCTCGACAAGCGCCGGGTCCGCGAGCTGGCCCGCGCCCTCGGCCTGCCGAATGCGGACAAGCCGGCCGCGCCCTGCCTCGCCTCCCGCATTCCCCACTTCACCGAGGTCGACCCCGCGCGGCTCGCGCAGGTCGAGGCCGCCGAGCACGCGCTGCGCGCCCTGGGCTTCGGCGACTGCCGGGTCCGCCACCACGGCGAGGTCGCTCGGGTCGAGCTCCCGGAGTCGGACCTCGTCCGCGCGGTCACCTCCCCGCTGCGCGAGCGGGTCGACGCAGCGGTGCGCGCGGCCGGCTTCCGGTTCGTCGCCGTCGACCTGCGGGGCATCCAGTCCGGCGCCTTCACCCTGCCGCTCGTGGCGGTCACCGGTGGCTGACCCGCTCGACGGGGTCGCCGAGCTCGACCTCGACCGGGCGCGCCGTCGCGGCTTCCCCGAGGCGGTCTACTGCGCCGGCAAGACCGCCGACCAGGTCCGGGTCATCGCGGCCCGGCTCCGGACGGCGCACGGGGCGGGGGAGACGACCGGGGCGATGCTGTTCACCCGGGCCGGGGCCGACCACGCGGCCGCCGTGCTCGCCGAGCTCCCCGACGCCTTGCACGACGAGACCGCGCGCCTGCTCGCCTGGCCGCCGACGCCGCCGGAGCCGACCGGCGGGCTCGTCGCGATCCTCGCCGCGGGCACCTCGGACCTGCCCGTCGCGCGGGAGGCCGAGCTGACCGCGCGGTGGCTCGGCCGCCCGACCGAGCTCGTCGTCGACGTCGGCGTCGCCGGCCTGCACCGGATCCTCGCCCGCCGCGACCTCATCGACCGGGCCGCGTGCGTCGTCGTCGCCGCGGGCATGGACGGCGCGCTGCCGAGCGTCGTCGCCGGTCTGGCGTCCGCGCCGGTCGTCGCCGTCCCGACCTCGGTCGGCTACGGCGCGGCGTTCGAGGGGCTCGCCGCGCTGCTCACGATGCTCAACGCGTGCGCCCCGGGTGTCGGCGTCGTCAACATCGACAACGGCTACGGTGCCGGGCACCTCGCCGCCCAGATCGCGGCGCCGCGTCAGGACTGAGGGCGCTCGCTCGCGCGCAGGCCCGGAGGGAGGGCGGCACCGCGGACGACGCCGGCGGCGACGGCGGCGGCATTCGCCCGGTCGAGGACCTCCCGGAGCGGCAGTCCGGTCGCCGCGGCGGCCGTCTCCGCGTCGCGAAGCTCCGGGGTCCCGTGGACGACGAGCCCACCACGGTGCCCGACCTTGACCCCGACCCGTGACCCGTCGACCTCGACGTCGACCCAGCCCCGGGGGAGGGCGGCGCGGCTGACCTGCGTCGCCCGCACCCCGAGCGTCGTCGTCAGGTCGAGGACGAGGTCGCGAATGCGGGTTGCCCCCTCGGGGGCGACGAGCGCCGAGAGCACGTGCGCGGGCCGGCCGGCCTTCATGACGACGGGGGTGAGCCACGCGTCCCGGGCGCCGGCCGACAGGAGGTCGGTGAGGACAGCGGGCCAGACGCGCGGGTCGAGGTCGTCGACATTCGCCTCGAGGACGACGAGGGACTCGACGGCGAGGTCGTCGGCGGTCGGCCCTCCGCCTTCTCCTTCCGCGACCGCGGTCCCGAGGACGACGCGGACGACGTTCGCGTGGTCGGCCGGGTCGCGGGTGCCCGCGCCGACGCCGGTCGCGGTGACCCGCATCCGGGGCAGGGCACCCTGGGTGGCGAGCGTCGTGACGAGGGCGGCGCCGGTCGGGGTCGCGAGCTCGCCCTCGCCGCCGGCGCTCACGTCCCAGCCGGCGACGAGCCCGAGCACGGCGGGGACGGGCACCGGGACGTCGCCGTGGGCGGTGCGGACGCGCCCGGAGCCGAGAGCCATCGGTCCGGCCGTCAGCGCACCGACCCCGAGCGCATGGAGCGCGGCGCACACCCCGACGACGTCGGCGACCGAGTCCCACGCACCGACCTCGTGGAAGTGGACGTCCTCGACCGGCGTCCCGTGGGCGCGGGCCTCGGCGTCGGCGAGGCGACCGAACACGGCGAGTGCGTCCCGCCGGACCGGCTCGGAGAGCACGGCGTCGCGGAGCACGGCGCGCAGGTCGTCCCAACGCCGGTGCGGCTGGTCCGGGGCGCGCAGCACGACGTCGAGCTTGGTGGCCCGCAGTCCCGCGCGCCGCACCTCCCGGACCTCGAGGGTGACCGTCTCCGGGAGCACCGCCTCGACCGCCGCGCGGACCTCGTCGAGCGGCGCGCCGGCGTCGAGGAGCGCCCCGAGGAGCATGTCGCCGGCGACGCCGGCGGACACGTCGAGCCACGCGGTCGTCGTCGGGGCGTCGGCCGTCCGTGGCATGGCGTCAACCTATCCGTGGCGCCCGACCCGGATGTGACGAGATCCTTTCGGCCGCCGGCCGCCGCCCCCGATCGGCCGCCGGAGGCGGTTGGGTGGGTCCGTGCGCGTCGTCCTCACCGGCTCCGCCGGCTTCATCGGCCAGGCGGTCCTCCGCGTCCTCACCGCCGGGGACCACGAGGTCGTCGGCGTCGACCTGCGCCCGACGCCGGGCGACGCGGCGACGGCGCACCGGGTCGACGTCCGCGACGAGGGCGCCCTCGCCGGGGTCCTGCGCGGTGCGGACGCCGTCTGCCACCAGGCGGCCAAGGTCGGTCTCGAGCGCTCGGCCCACGACGCCCCCGCCTACGCGGACACGAACACGACCGGCACGGCGACGCTCCTGTCCGCGATGGCCCGGGCCGACGTCGGGCACCTCGTCCAGGCCTCCTCGATGGTCGTCTACGGCGGCGGCCGCTCGGTCTGCGCCGAGCACGGCGAGGTCCGCCCCCGGCCGCGGACCCGCGAGGACCTCGACGCCGGACGGTTCGACCCGCTCTGTCCCGAATGCGGGGCGCCGACCTCGTGGGCCCTCGTCACCGAGGACGCCCGCCTCGACCCGCGCAACGCCTACGCCGCGACCAAGCTGAGCCAGGAGCACCTCGCGACCGCCTGGGCCGAGC
Organism: uncultured Actinomycetota bacterium; assembly: GCA_963752365.1. GTDB lineage: Bacteria > Actinomycetota > Actinomycetes > Actinomycetales > Dermatophilaceae > CAVVXY01. Next base: position 3,474 of record CAVVXY010000007.1, on the reverse strand, counting down.
GCACCGGCGGTCGCGCGGTGAGCCTGCGCTACCACAACGTCTACGGGCCGGGTCTGCCCGCGGACACGCCCTACGCCGGCGTGGCCGCGCTCTTCGCGCAGTCGCTGGCCCGCGGCGAGGCGCCCCGGGTCTATGAGGACGGGCGCCAGATGCGCGACTTCGTCCACGTCGCCGACGTCGCGCGCGCCAACGCCCGCGCGCTCGAGTCGCTCGCCGGTGCGCCTCTCAGGGGGGAGGCGGGGTCGGGCGATGAGCACGCGGCATTCAACGTCGCGTCCGGGCGGCCCCGGTCGGTGCTCGACCTGGCGGCGGCACTGTCCGGGGCCGTCGGCGGACCCGCGCCCGTCGTCGTCGGCGGTGGGCGACCCGGCGACGTGCGGCACGTCGTCGCCGACCCGGCACGGGCCGCGCGGCAGCTCGGTTTCACGGCCGAGATCGCGCTCGAGGACGGTGTGGGCGACGTCCTGCTCCGGCCCGGGTAGCCCGGTCAGCCCGGCGTGCCCGCCGCGGCCAGCCGCACCTCGAAGCAGCAGCCGCCCGGGACGTTGCGGACGGCGACGGCTCCGGACTGCGCGTGGACGAGGCCGCGGACGATGGCGAGACCTAGCCCCGCACCGGCGCCGAGCGTCTCCCGCTCGGGCGACCGGGACGTCGACCCGCGGTAGCCGGCCTCGAAGACGCGGGGGAGATCCTCGCCGGCGATGCCGTCGCAGCCGTCGATGACCCGGAGCACCGCCTGCCCCTCCTCGGACGACCCGCGGACGAGCACCTGACGGCCGGGGGCGGTGTGGCGCACGGCGTTGACGACGAGGTTGTGGACGACCCGGTCGAGCTCGGGGCCGCTCGCGAGCGCAGTCATGGCGGGGACGGCGATGTCGAGGTCGACGCCGCGGTCCCGGGCGACGGACACGAGCCCCTCGGTCGCGAGGTGGACGACCCGGTCGAGCTCGACGGGGACGAGGCGCACCGCGAGCCGGCCGCTGCTGATCCGGGACAGCTCGAAGAGGTCGTCGACCATGGCCGTGAGCCGCCGCGCCTCCCCGCCGATCTGGGCGCCGTAGCCCTGGACGTCGTCCGGGTCCTCGACGACGCGGTCCTCGAGCGCCTCCGCCATCGCGCGAATGCCGGCGATCGGCGTCCGCAGGTCGTGGCTCACCCACCCGACGAGCTCGCGGTGCGACTCGCTGCGCGCCTCCTCCTGCGCCCGCTCGGCCTGGACGCGCAGGGTCCGGGCCGACAGCTGGCGGCCGACGACGAGGCAGGCGGGCACGAGCACGATCGCGACGAGCGAGCAGGCGAGCAGGACCCAGCCGAGCTGCGGGGTGAACATGAACCCGCTGATCGCGACGACGAAGAGCAGCGCGGCCAGGAGCGGGACGACGGCGACGAGGGTCAGCGCCACGACGGGGCGGTCGCGGCACACCCGGACGAGGACGCCGAGGATGCCGAGCGTGACGACGGCCGTCAGCACGGCCCAGGGCGCGATGTGGAGCAGGTCGATCACGGGTCGGTCCCCTCACTGGGCTCCCAGCGGTAGCCCGTGCCCCAGACGGTGCGCAGGCGGATCGGGTTGGACGGGTCGGACTCGACCTTCTCGCGCAGCCGCCGGACATGGACGGTCACCGTGGACTCGTCCCCGAAGTCCCAGTCCCACACGCTGCGGAGCAGCTCGGTCCGCGTGAAGGCCTGCCGCGGGTGGGCGAGGAGGAAGGCGAGCAGGTCGAACTCGCGGCTCGTCAGGCCGAGGGTCCGTCCGGCCCGCTCCGCACTCCGCCCGCGGGGGTCGAGGCGGAGATCGCCGTCGACGACGGGGGACAGGTCCGGGGCGGGCGGTTCGGAGCGCTCGAGCAGGCGACCGACCCGCAGGGTCACCTCGCGCGGCGAGAACGGCTTGACGACATAGTCGTCGGCACCCTGCTCGAGCCCGACGACACGGTCCGACTCGCTCCCGAGGGCCGTGAGCATGAGGATCGGCAGCCGTCGCGTGTCGGGGTTCGCGCGGAGCCGCGCGCAGACGTCGAGCCCGTCGACGCCGGGGAGCATGAGGTCGAGGACGACGAGGTCGACCGGCAGCCGGGCGACCATGTCGAGCGCCGTCGCGCCGTCGGCGGCCTCGGCGACGCGGTGGCCCGAGCGGGTCAGGTAGCGCCGGAGGACGTCGCGCGTCGTCGGGTCGTCGTCGACGACGAGGACGAGCCGATCGGTCATGTCACCATCCTCGCCTCACCAGCCGGTCCGGACCAGATGGTTGACGGCGAGCGCCCAGACGGCGCCGCCGACGAGGCAGGTTCGCCGCCACCGAGGCGGGAGGAGGGCGAATGCCGCGGGCACGGCGAGCGCGAACGGCAGCCAGATCCGCTCGGTCTCGGCCTTCGACATCCCGCTCAGGTCCGCGGCCGCCATCGCGGCGAGAGCGGCGAGCGGTAGGAGGGCGACGGCGGGGGCGGCGATCGTCCGGTCGTCGCGCACCGACCGGACCGCCGCCCAGACGGCGAGCGCGACGACCGGGGAGAGGCAGACGACGACTGCCGCCGGGTCGGCCCACACGAAGTACCACTGCGGGCGCAGGCTCGCGACGCCGTCGTAGTAGCGGCCGTGGAGGAGCGTGAGCCCGCGCCACCAGTCGAAGCCGGCCGCCGTCAGCCCGAGGGCGGGGACCGACGCGGAGAGAGCGCTGACCGACCAGCCCCGCCACACGGCATTCCGGCCGGCGGCGCGCACCGAGAGGAGGACGACCGTCGCGAGCGGCAGGACGAAGAGGGCGAGCCCGTAGCTCAGGTAGGGCACGGCGCCGAGGAGGAGCCCGCCGACGAGCGAGGCCGGGACCGACCTGGTCAGCGCCCCGCGGCAGGCGAGGGCGGTGCCGATCGCGGCGACTCCGGCGAAGAGGCCATCGCCCGAGACGCCGACCCAGACGGCGGCCGGGGTGAGCGCGAGGGGGACGACGGCCCGGCGGGCCAGGGTCGACGACCCGAGCCGGGCGAGGGTGGACGCCCACGCGACGCCGGCGCCGCTGCCGACGAGGATGCAGAGCAGGCCGCCCCAGAAGCCGCCGGGCAACCCGACCCGCGCCAGGCCCCAGAAGACGAGCGTCGCGAGCGGCGGGTGCGCGGCGACATGCGTCGTCCACGCGTCAGGCGCGGTCGAGACGTGGTCGGTGTACGTGCGCAGGAACCCGGCCGCGTCGGTGATCCTCGGGAGGTCGAAGAGGTAGTCGTCGCGGCGCTCGAGGAGGTGGCCCCACGGCCCGTCGACGAGGGCGAGCGAGGCGGTCCACAGGGCGGAGAGGACGAATGCCGCGACGAGGAGCCGGCGCCACGGCCACGTCCGCGCGCGCCGGTCGAGGGCGACGGCGACCGCGATGCACGCCACGGCGGGCAGGGACCCCCACCCGGCGTGCACGTCCCAGTGGCCGACGACGGGTCGGACGTTGATGAGCCATCGGCCGGTGGGGTCGGCGATCCGGGCGACGAC
>CAVVXY010000006.1:0-287241 GCA_963752365.1 uncultured Actinomycetota bacterium | reverse complement strand
GCCGACGGACGGCTCGCCAGCATTCCCACGAAGATCGCCAAGCGGCTCGTCGTCCTCGACCACATCGCCCAGGACTTCGAGATCGGCCGGACCTACCCCGAGCCGCAGGTCAACACGGTCCTGCGCCGCTACCACCCCGACCACGCAGCCCTGCGCCGTTACCTCGTCGAGGAGGGCTTCATGGAGCGACGCGACGGGGAGTACTGGCGGGCCGGCGGCTCCGTCGACGTCGACGCCTGACGCCCGGCCGAATGCCGAAGGGCCCCTCCCGCAGTGCGCAGGAGGGGCCCTTCGGGTGCGTCGGCCGACGCGAGAGCTCAGGCGTCGTCGCCGTCGTCCTCAAGGTGCTGCCTCGCGGCGCCACCAGCCGGCTTGAACCCGGCGGCCTCGGCGGCCTCCGCGTCCTTGAACCAGACCTCGGCCACGGTCGCGTCGAACCACTGCGAGCCGGGCGTGTGGAAGAGACCCGAGTCGGCGTTGCCCTTGACGGTGTAGTCGTCGGAGGGGGCGGCGCCGTCCTCACCGGCGGCGACGGCTCCCTCGGGCAGCTCGACGGCGGCGGCGGGGGCCGTGGCGGCCTCCCCGGTCGCGGAGTCGTCGAGCGTCAGCTCGTCGGTCTCGACCGGAGCAGCGGCCGCGTCGTCCTTGGCCTTCTTCTCCTTGACCGCACGCTTGGTCGCGCCCTCGGCCTCCTTGACGGTCGCCTTCTTGGCGAGCGGCTCGCGGACGAGCTCGATGACGGCCATGGGGGCGTTGTCGCCCTTGCGGCCACCGATCTTCGTGATGCGGGTGTAGCCACCCTCGCGCTCGGCCATGTCGGGCGCGATCTCGACGAAGAGACGGTGGACGACACCCTTGTCACGGATGACCGTCATGACCCGGCGACGGGCGTGCAGGTCGCCGCGCTTGGCGAAGGTGACGAGCCGCTCGGCGAGCGGGCGCAGGCGCTTGGCCTTGGCCTCGGTCGTCGTGATCCGGTCGTTCTCGAAGAGCTGGGTCACGAGGTTGCTCAGGATGAGCCGCTCGTGGGCGGGACCGCCTCCGATGCGGGGACCCTTGGTGGGGCTGGGCATTGATGTTCTCCTTGGGGATGACCGCCCGCTCAGCGGGTGGTCAGCGGAAGCGGTGGGTCAGAGCTGCTCGTCCTCGGCGAACGACATGTCCTCGTCGCCACCGAAGTCGTCGTCGAAGTCGTCGTAGCGACCGGCGATCGCGTTGGGGTCGAAGCCGGCCGGGCTGTCCTTGAGGGACAGGCCCATGCTGTGCAGCTTGGCGGTGACCTCGTCGATCGACTTCTGACCGAAGTTGCGGATGTCGAGCAGGTCCGCCTCGGAACGGCCCACGAGCTCACCCACGGTGTGGATGCCCTCGCGCTTGAGGCAGTTGTAGGACCGGACCGTGAGGTCGAGGTCCTCGATCGGCAGGGCGAGGTCGGCGGCGAGCGCGGCGTCGGTCGGCGACGGGCCCATGTCGATGCCCTCGGCCTCGACGTTGAGCTCGCGGACGAGGCCGAAGAGCTCGACGAGGGTCTTGCCCGCGGACGCCATCGCGTCACGCGGCGCCATCGACGTCTTGGTCTCGACGTCGAGGACGAGCTTGTCGAAGTCGGTGCGCTGCTCGACGCGGGTCGCCTCGATCTGGTAGCGGACCGAGAGGACCGGGCTGTAGATGGAGTCGACCGGGATCCGGCCGATCTCCTGGTCGCCGGACTTGTTCTGCTGCGCGGAGACGTAGCCGCGACCGCGCTCGACGGTCAGCTCCATCTCGATCTTGCCCTTGTCGTTGAGCGTCGCGAGGTGGAGGTCGCTGTTGTGGATCTCGACCCCGGCCGGCGGCGTGATGTCCGAGGCCGTGACGGCCCCGGCACCCTGCTTGCGCAGGTACATGACGACCGGCTCGTCGTGCTCGCTGGAGACGACGAGGCCCTTGAGGTTGAGGATGATCTCGGTGAGGTCCTCCTTGACGCCGGGGATCGTCGAGAACTCGTGCAGGACCCCGTCGACGCGGATGCTCGTGACCGCGGCGCCGGGGATCGAGGAGAGGAGGGTGCGACGCAGGGTGTTGCCGAGCGTGTAGCCGAAGCCCGGCTCGAGCGGCTCGATGACGAAGCGGCTCCGGTACTCGGAGACGACCTCTTCGGACAGGGTGGGGCGCTGTGCGATGAGCACGGTGTGTTGTCCTTCCCACGGGCACCCGCCATTTGATGCCTCGTGCAACGCCGGTTCGACCGGCCGTCCGACTCGACTCCGTATGCGAGCCGGACCTGGGAATGCTGTGTGTGCGTCGAATGCCGGGTGCGCGGCTCCGAGGAGCCGGCGCACCCCGGCATTCGGCTCAGTTCTTGCTGTAGAGCTCGACGATGAGCTGCTCGGTGAGCTGGCTGTCGATCTGCGCACGCACCGGGAGCTGGTGGACGAGGATCTGCAGCGAGCCCGGGACGACCTGCATCCAGGCCGGCGGGGTGCGGTCGCCGAAGGTCTCACGCGCGAGCTGGATCGGGAAGGACTCCACGCTCTGCTTGCGGACCGTGATGATGTCGAACTGCTCGACGCGGTAGGACGGGACGTCGACGCGCGTGCCGTTGACCACGAAGTGGCCGTGGGTCACGAGCTGGCGCGAGTGGCGACGGGTCCGGGCCAGGCCGGCACGGTAGATGACGTTGTCGAGCCGCGACTCGAGGATCTGGAGCAGGTTCTCGCCGGTCTTGCCGGGACGCTGCGCCGCCTCCTTGTAGTAGCGGACGAACTGCTTCTCCATGACGCCGTAGGTGAAGCGGGCGCGCTGCTTCTCCTGGAGCTGGGTCAGGTACTCCTTCTCCTGGATCCGGCGACGGCCGTGCTGGCCGGGCGGGAAGGGACGGAGGTCGTAGTTCTTGTCGCCGCCGACGAGGTCCATCTTCAGGCGGCGGGACTTCTTGGTGATCGGGCCGGTGTAACGAGCCATGATTCGCTAAGTTCCTTTCTCGTTACTCAGACGCGACGGCGCTTGGGCGGGCGGACACCGTTGTGCGGGGAGGGGGTGACGTCGGCGATCGCGCCGACCTCGAGACCCGCAGCGGTGAGGGACCGGATCGCCGTCTCGCGGCCCGAGCCCGGACCCTTGACGAAGACGTCGACCTTCTTCATCCCGTGCTCCATCGCCCGGCGGGCGGCCGACTCGGCGGCCATCTGCGCGGCGAACGGCGTCGACTTGCGCGAGCCCTTGAAGCCGACCTGGCCCGCAGAGGACCAGGCGATGACGGCACCGGTGGGGTCGGTGATCGTGATGATCGTGTTGTTGAACGTGCTCTTGATGTGGGCCTGACCCACGGCGACGTTCTTCTTCTCCTTGCGGCGCACCTTCTTGGCGCCCGCAGCCATACGGCCCTTGGGAGGCATGTTTCTCCTACGTTCTCTTCGGAAGTGGCAGCGATCAGCCGGCAACGGGCATTCGGACGAATGCCGTCAGGCGGTGACTACTTGCCGGCCTTCTTCTTGCCGGCGACGGTGCGCTTGGGGCCCTTGCGGGTGCGCGCGTTGGTCTTGGTCCGCTGACCGCGGACCGGGAGGCCACGGCGGTGGCGCAGGCCCTCGTACGAGCCGATCTCGACCTTGCGGCGGATGTCGGCGGCGACCTCGCGTCGGAGGTCACCCTCGACCTTGAGGTGCTCCTCGATCCAGTCGCGGAGCGCGACGAGCTCGGCGTCGCCGAGGTCCTTGACGCGCAGGTCGGGGCTCACGCCGGTGGCCTCGAGGGCCTTCTTGGCGCTGGTGCGGCCCACTCCGAAGATGTAGGTCAGGCCGATCTCGACGCGCTTCTCACGCGGGAGGTCGACACCCATCAGTCGTGCCATCTGTTGATGGTCCTTTTCAGTATCCGCAGGTCTGTTGCAGCACCGTTCCGGATGGTTCGTCCCGCGCTCGTGTGGCGGGCCACCGGTTCCCGGCCTGCGGGCCGGGAGTGGCGTCCTGTCGACATGCGACAGGGACCGGGTGCTGCGTCGATTCAGTTGTGCTGTGTGCTCGAAGCGCAGTGACTTCGTGCGGTCCTGCTCAGCCCTGGCGCTGCTTGTGGCGCGGGTTCTCGCAGATGACCATGACCCGACCGTGGCGGCGGATCACCTTGCACTTGTCACAGATCTTCTTGACGCTCGGCTGGACCTTCATGGTTCTTCCAGTCTTTGTGTCTCGATCCGTCCCGCCGAGGTGTGTCCCGACGGGTCTTGCTCAGCGGTAGCGGAAGACGATCCGGCCGCGGGACAGGTCATACGGGCTCAGCTCCACCACCACGCGGTCCTCGGGGAGGATCCGGATGTAGTGCTGACGCATCTTGCCCGAGATGTGAGCGAGAACCTTGTGACCGTTCGTGAGCTCCACGCGGAACATCGCGTTGGGGAGCGCCTCGACGATCGTGCCCTCGATCTCGATGACACCGTCCTTCTTGGCCATATCCTCTTTCGATCCGTTGCTGCGAGCGGGTCCTCTGTCGTGGCGGACCCGCCCATGGTGATCGGCCAGGTGCATGCTCACGCACACACGTGACCGACATTCCATCCTACGCCGGTCGTGGGGTCAGCACGAAATCGGGCCGATGCCGCCCGCTCGCCTCCCTCCGGCCGGGCTCCGGTGGGCGAGCTGCGCACCTGTGCGCGACCTCGACGAATACTTCCGTCGACGTCGGACACAGGTGCGCAACTCGACCTGTCAGTCGCCGCGCAGCCCCTCACCGAACGCCCGGAGAATGCGCTCGGTCCCCTCGACCGCCGACACGCGCCCTTCGCGCACGTCCGCCGCCAGCCCGCCGAGCAGCTCCCGCACGGCCGGCGACTCGCGCACCGCGTCGGTGAGCCGGTCGTCGACCATGGCCCACATCCAGTCCTCCTGCTGCCGGGCCCGGCGCGCGTCGAGCGACCCGGCCGACTCCAGGTGGGCGCGGTGCTCGAGGACGGCTTTCCACACCTCCTCGAGCCCGGCGCCCGTCTGCGCCGAGCAGGTGAGGACGGGCGGCCGGCGGACGTCGCCGGGGAGCATGAGGCGCATGACGGAGGACAGATCCCTCGCGGCCGACGTCGCCGGCAGCTCCCCGTCGCCGTCGGCCTTGTTGACGGCGATGACGTCGGCGAGCTCGAGGATGCCGCGCTTGATCCCCTGGAGCTGGTCCCCCGTCCGCGCGAGGGTCAGGAGCAGGAAGCTGTCGACCATCTCCGAGACGGCGATCTCGTTCTGCCCGACACCGACCGTCTCCACGATGACGACGTCGAACCCCGCCGCCTCGAGGACGAGCATCGACTCGCGGGTCGCGCGGGCCACTCCCCCGAGATGACGGCCGGACGGGGAGGGCCGGACGAATGCATTCGCCTCCGCCCCGAGCTCGGCCATCCGCGTGCGGTCGCCCAGGATCGAGCCGCCCGTCCGCCGTGACGAGGGGTCGACGGCGACGACGGCGACCTGGTGGCCGGCGGCGACGAGCCGCGTCCCGAGGGCGTTGATGAAGGTGGACTTCCCGGCGCCCGGCACTCCGGAGATCCCGACGCGGACGGCATGCCCGGTGTCGGGCGCGAGATCGCGCAGCAGCGCGTTGGCGGCCTCCCGGTGGTCCGGACGCGAGGACTCGACGAGGGTGATCGCGCGCGCGACGGTCCCCCGGTCACCGGCCCGGACCCCGGCGGCGAGGCCCGCGACGTCGACCGGCCCCCGCATCAGGCGTCGAGGCGGGCGCGGAGGTCCGCGACGAGCTCGACCGCGGCCCGGCTGATGACCGTGCCCGGCGGGTAGATCGCGTCGGCGCCGGCCGCGCGCAGCTCGTCGAAGTCCTGCGTCGGGATGACGCCGCCGACGACGATCATGAGGTCGGTCCGGCCGAGGTCGTCGAGCGCCCCGCGCAGCGCGGGGACGAGGGTCAGGTGCCCCGCCGCGAGCGAGGAGACGCCGACGACGTGGACGTCGGCCTCGACAGCCTGCCGCGCGACCTCCTCGGGCGTCTGGAAGAGCGGGCCCACGTCGACGTCGAAGCCGAGGTCGGCGAAGGCCGTCGCGATGACCTTCTGGCCGCGGTCGTGCCCGTCCTGGCCCATCTTGGCGACGAGGATGCGGGGCCGCCGCCCCTCGGCCGCCTCGAACTCCTCGACGACGCGCTGGGCGGCGCGCACGCCCTCGTCGTCGCCGGCCTCGGAGGAGTACACCCCGCCGATCGTACGGATCTGGGCGGTGTAGCGGCCGAAGACCTCCTCCAGCGCCGACGAGATCTCCCCGACGGTCGCCTTGGCCCGGCCCGCGTCGATCGCGAGGGCGAGGAGGTTGGTCGCGAGGGTGCCGTCCGAGCCGGAGCGGGCGGCGGCCGTGAGCGCGTCCAGGGCGGCGCGGCATTCGTCGTCGTCGCGTTCGGCGCGGAGCCGCTCGAGCTTGGCGACCTGGCTCGCGCGGACGGCGGCGTTGTCGACCTTGAGGACGTCGATCGCCTCGTCCTCGTCGACGACGTAGCGGTTGACGCCGATGACCGGCTGCTGGCCGGAGTCGATGCGGGCCTGGGTGCGGGCCGCCGCCTCCTCGATCCGCATCTTCGGGATGCCGGCCTCGATCGCCTTGGCCATCCCACCGGCCGCCTCGACCTCCTCGATGTGGCCCCACGCGCGCTGGGCGAGGTCATGGGTGAGCCGCTCGACGTAGGCCGAGCCGCCCCACGGGTCGATCGTGCGGCAGGTGCCCGACTCCTGCTCGAGGAGCAGCTGGGTGTTGCGGGCGATCCGCGCCGAGAAGTCCGTCGGCAGCGCGATCGCCTCGTCGAGGGCATTCGTGTGCAGGCTCTGGGTGTGGCCCTGGGTCGCGGCCATCGCCTCGATCCCGGTCCGGACGACGTTGTTGAAGACGTCCTGCGCCGTCAGGCTCCAGCCCGAGGTCTGGCAGTGCGTCCGCAGCGAGAGCGACTTGGGGTTCGTCGCACCCTGCTGCTGCACGAGCCGCGCCCAGAGGAGCCGGGCGGCGCGGAGCTTGGCGACCTCCATGAAGAAGTTCATCCCGATCGCCCAGAAGAAGCTCAGGCGGGGGGCGAATGCGTCGACGTCGAGCCCGACGGCGGTGCCGGCGCGGAGGTACTCGACGCCGTCGGCGAGGGTGTAGGCGAGCTCGAGGTCCTGCGTCGCCCCCGCCTCCTGCATGTGGTAGCCCGAGATCGAGATCGAGTTGAAGCGCGGCATCCGCTGGCTCGTGAAGGCGAAGATGTCGCTGATGATCCGCATCGACGGCTCGGGCGGGTAGATGTAGGTGTTGCGGACCATGAACTCCTTGAGGATGTCGTTCTGGATGGTCCCGGACAGCTGGTCGGGAGCGACGCCCTGCTCCTCCGCCGCGACGACGTAGAGCGCGAGGATCGGGAGCACGGCGCCGTTCATCGTCATCGACACCGACATCCGGTCCAGCGGGATGCCGTCGAAGAGCGTCCGCATGTCGTAGATCGAGTCGATCGCGACCCCGGCCATGCCGACGTCGCCGGCGACCCGGGGGTGGTCGCTGTCGTAGCCCCGGTGCGTCGCGAGGTCGAAGGCGACAGAGAGCCCCTTCTGACCGGCGGCGAGGTTGCGCCGGTAGAAGGCATTCGACTCCTCGGCGGTCGAGAAGCCGGCGTACTGGCGGATCGTCCACGGCTGGTTGACGTACATCGTCGGGTAGGGCCCGCGGAGGTAGGGCGCGGCGCCGGGGATCGTCTCGAGGAAGTCGAGGCCCGCGAGGTCGGCCTCGGTGTAGACCGGCTTGACCGGGATCTGCTCGGGCGTCAGCCACGGCTCGCGGTCGGGTGCGCCGTGCCTTGCCGGAGGCGAACCGGCGTCGAGGTCGACGGTCGTGAAGTCGGGGATCGCGCTCACTTCTCCGCTCCTTCCGCGGGGGCGCCGAGCCGGGTCAGCAGGTCGTCGAGGAGGGCGACGACGTCCTCGCCGTCGCGCACCTCGCCGTCGACCGCGCCGGCGTGGTCGCCGAGCTCGGTCGCACGCCCGGCGACGAGCAGGTGCGTCACGCCGTCGGTGCGGGCCTGCGTGATCGCCGCGTCGGCATTCGCCGCGTAGCCCGACGCCGAGGAGGCGAGGATGGCGACCGGGGAGTCGTCGCTCGTGCCGACGCCGGCGACGGCGAGGAGGTTGCGGACGAATGCCTCGCGCGGCCCGAAGTCACGCGCCGACCCGAGGGTGAGGAGCCGGACGGTCGGGTGGCCGGCCGCGGCGAACCGGTCGCGGAGCCGCTCGAAGGCCTCGGCGTCGCGGTGCGGAGCGATGGCGTTGGCGCTCGTCCCGAGCGCGGCCCGAGGCCGGCGAGCGAGCGGCTGCTCGAGGGCCGCGGGGAATGCCGAGACTCCGGTGAGCGGTTGCTGCCGGGTCGCGAGAGCCGAGTCCGACTCGGTGCGAGCGGCCTCGACGCGGCGCGCGAGGATGCCGTCGGCGAGTGCCGGCTCCATGCCGCCGGCGGCCTCGACCTCCTGCAGGACGACCCACGCGGCGGCGGCGATCTCGTCCGTCAGCGACTCGAGGTACCACCCGCCGCCGCCGGGGTCGGTCACGGCCGCGACGTGCGACTCCTCGGCGAGGACGATCTGGGTGTTGCGGGCGAGCCGGCGGGCGAACTTCTCCGGCAGGCCGTGCACGGTGTCATAGGGCAGGACGGTGATCGCGTCGGCGCCGCCGACGGCCGCACCGAAGGTCGCGAGCGTCGACCGGAGGACGTTGACCCACGGGTCGTCCCGGGTGAACATCCGCGACGACGTCACGGCGTGGACCCGGGCGCCGACGGGTGCGATGCCGCACGCCTCGCCGACCCGCGACCACAGTCGCCGCAGCGCGCGCAGGGACGCCGTCGTGAGGAACTGGTCGGCCGTCGCCGAGATGCGGAACTCGACGTGTCCGTAGGCCGTCGCGAGGTCGACACCGTCGGCCTCGAGCCGGCGCAGGTAGGCGAGCCCGGTCGCGACCGCGTAGCCGACCTCCTCCTGGGCCGTCGCGCCGCCGTCGCGGACGACGCGCGCGTCGACGGTCACCGCCCGGACCGCGGGCAGTCCCTCGAGCGAGCGAATGCCGTCGGCCAGGCCCTCGAGGTCCGGCACCCCGCCGGTCCGGGCCGCCGCGCCGATCGGGTCGAGCCCGAGGTTGCCCGAGGCTCCGACGACGCCGACGAGGAGGCCGCGCAGGGCCGCGGCGGCCGCCGGCTGGTCGGTCCACGACGAGACGACGACGGGCGCCATCTCGAGGTGGACCCCGGCGAGCACGGCCGCGAGGTCGCCCGGGGCCACCCCGTCCGGGCCGACGTGGACCCACACCGAGGAGGCGCCGTGCTCGAGGTCGTCGAGGACGTGGGCGTTGGACCGGACGGCGTCCGGGTCGTCGTGCAGCTGGCGCACGTCCCACGACGTGCCCGCGTCGCGGAGCACCCGGCCCCGGGTGAACGGCGCCTCGCCCGGCAGACCGAGCGGTGCGGCATTCGTCGGCCGGAGGTAGAGCGGGTCGACGACGAGCCCGCCCGGGAGCCTCGACCGCAGCGAGTCCTCGGCTGCGTCGGGGTCGAGCCGGCGGTCCTCGGCGCGCGTCCTGTTGACGACGCCCGCGGCGAGCCGCTGCCAGTCGGCGTGGTCCGCCGCCGGGAAGTCCGTGGCCAGCGCCATCGTCGGGGCGGAGGCATCGCTCATGCCCCCGACCCTAGTGACGTACCCGCGAGTCACCCTCGGCGTCCGGGCGAGACCTCGCGCACACCGGCGGCTGTCGGCATTCGGTCCTAACGTGGGCCCATGTCCCTCGCCCGCGTCACCCAGTTCAGCATCTCCCTCGACGGCTACGCCACCGGCGAGGGCCAGTCCCTCGAGACGCCGTTCGGCCACGCGGGGATGCGAATGCACACGTGGATGTTCGAGGCCGAGCCGGGCGGCCCGCGGGTCACCACCGGCATCGACGGAGCGCTCGCCGCCGTGGGCTGGGACGGCTCGATCGGGGCCGAGATCATGGGGCGCCGCAAGTTCGGCCCGCAGCAGGACGGCCCATGGACCGACGAGGAGTGGCGCGGGTGGTGGGGCGAGGACCCGCCGTTCCACACGCCGGTCTTCGTCCTGACCCACCACCCGCGCGCGTCGATCGAGATGGCCGGCGGCACGACCTTCCACTTCGTCGACGCCACCCCGGAGGAGGCGCTGGCGCAGGCACGGGCGGCGGCCGGAGGGCTGGACGTCCGCATCGGCGGAGGACCGACGACCGTCCGGCAGTTCCTCGCGGCCGGCCTCGTCGACACGATGCACGTCGTCGTCGTGCCGATCCTCCTCGGCCGCGGCGAGTCGCTGTGGACCGGGCTCGAGGGGGTCGAGGCGGGCTACGACATCGAGACCGTGGCCTCCCCGACGTCCGGGGTCACCCACCTGCTCTGGCGTCGGCGGGCCGCCTGATGGGCCGCCTCCGCTACGGGATGCTCGTCTCGCTCGACGGCTACGCCCGCGACGCGTCGGGGTCCTTCGCCTGGGCCGAGCCCGACGACGTCCTCCACGCCTGGGTCAACGAGCGCGAGCGGGACACGGGCACCAGCGTCTACGGGCGCGGGATGTGGGAGGTCATGCGCTGGTGGCAGGACCCGCCGGCCGAGGCACTGGCCTCACCGGTCCACCGGGAGTTCACGGAGCAGTGGCAGGCGAGCGACAAGGTCGTCGTCTCCACGACCCTCGACGAGCCGACCGAGCCCCGGACGAGGCTCTGGCGCGACCTCGACCTCGACCGGCTGGCAGCCCTCGTCCGCGACAGCACCTCCGACGTGAGCATCTCCGGGCCGACCCTCGCCGCCCACGCCCTGCGGGCCGGGCTCGTCGACGAGGTGACCGCCTACGTCATGCCGCACCTCGCCGGCGGCGGCCTGCGCTGGCTCCCCGAGGGAGCGGCGGGCCCGCTGCGGCTCCGCAAGCAGACGGCATTCGACAGTGGGGCGGTCGCGCTCGTCTACGACGTCGTGCGTCCGCGTGAAACGCCGCTCTAGGGGCGTTTCACGCGGACACAGCGCTCAGCTGAGCGGGGCGAATGCAGCGCCGAGGTCGCGGAGCCGCGCCTCACCGCCGTCGATCTCGGTCAGCACCCAGAGGCCCGACCCGGTCGCGGCGACGGTGTTCTCCCAGTGCGCGGCTCGGGATCCGTCGTCGGTGACGACCGTCCAGTCGTCCTCGAGGACGTGGTTGTCCTGGCGGCCGAGGGTGACCATCGGCTCGATCGCCACGGTCGTCCCCTCGACGACCCGGGGGCCCTTGCCGGAGACGCGGTAGTTGGGGACGTTGGGGTCCATGTGCATCGAGGTGCCGATGCCGTGCCCGACGTAGTCCTCGACGATGCCGTACTCGCGGCCGTCGCGCTCCCCCGACGCGGCGAGGCTGTCCTCGACGGCGGCGCCGACGTCCCAGAGCGAGCCGCCGACGACGAGGCCGGCGATGCCCGCCCAGAGCGAGACCTCGGTGGCATCCATGAGCTCGAGGTCCTCGGGTCGGCCGGCGTCCCGGCCGCCGACGACGACCGTGATCGCGGCGTCGCCGTGCCAGCCCTGCACGATGGCACCGCAGTCGACCGACACGAGGTCGCCGTCCCGCAGGACCCGGCGGCCGGGGATGCCGTGGACGATCTCGTCGTTGACCGAGGTGCAGAGCGTGCCCGTGAAGCCGTGGTAGCCGAGGAAGCTCGGCACACCGCCGTGGTCGCGGATCATCGCCTCGGCGAGCGCGTCGAGGTCCAGGGTGCTCACGCCGTCGCGGACCTCGCCGCGCAGCATGTCGAGGGTGCGGCCGACGAGCAGCCCCGCCTCGCGCATGAGGAGCAGCTGCTCGCGCGACTTGCCTTCGACCTTCTCCCGGCCGAACAGACCCATGCGCTCAGTCCGCGAGGGTCGCGAGCACGCGCTCGGTGACCTCGTCGACCTCGCCCATCCCGTCGACCCGGACGAGGAGCCCGCGGTCGCCGTAGACCTGCGCGAGAGGAGCCGTCTCGCGGCGGTAGATGGCCTGGCGCTCGCGGATGACCTCCTCGGTGTCGTCCGCGCGGCCCTCGATCTCGGCGCGCTTGAGCAGCCGGTCGACGACCGCGTCCTCGTCGACGGTCAGCTCGAGGATCGCGTCCATCGCGGCACCGTGCCCGGCGAGCATCGCGTCGAGCGCGTCGACCTGGGCGAGGGTGCGCGGGTAGCCGTCGAGGAGGAAGCCGGCCGAGCAGTCGTCCTGCCGGAGGCGGTCGTCGACGATGGCATTCGTGATCTCGTCGGAGACGTAGCCGCCGGAGGCGAGGATCTCCTTGACCTGGAGACCGAGGGGCGTCTCGCCCTTGATGTTGGCGCGGAAGATGTCACCCGTGGAGATCGCCGGGATGGACAGCCGCTCGGCGATCCGTGCAGCCTGGGTGCCCTTCCCCGCGCCGGGGGGGCCGAGGATGATCAGGTTCTTGCTCATCTACTTGAGGAACCCTTCGTAGTGCCGCTGCTGCAGCTGGGACTCGATCTGCTTGACCGTCTCGAGGCCGACGCCGACGATGATGAGGATCGACGTGCCACCGAACGGGAAGTTCTGTGTAGCACCGATCGCACCGATGGCGAGCAGGGGGATGAGCGAGATCACGGCGAGGTAGATCGCACCGGCGACCGTGATCCGGTTCAGGACGTAGCTGAGGTACTCGGCGGTCGGCCGTCCAGCACGGATGCCCGGGATGAAGCCGCCGTAGCGCTTCATGTTGTCAGCGACCTCGTTGGGGTTGAACGTGATCGAGACGTAGAAGAAGGTGAAGAAGAGGATGAGGGCGACGTAGACGAGCATGTAGAGCCAGTGGTCGCCGCGCGACAGGTAGGCGTCGACGAAGGTGACCCAGCCGGGGTTGTTGACACCGTTGGACGTGCGGCTGAACTGCGCGACCATCGTCGGCAGCATGAGCAGCGAGCTGGCGAAGATGACCGGGATGACGTTGGCCATGTTGACCTTGAGCGGGATGTACGTCGAGGTCCCGCCGTACATCTGCCGGCCGATCATCCGCTTGGCGTACTGCACGGGGATGCGGCGCTGGCTCTGCTCGACGAAGATCACGGCGGCGACGATGACGAGGCCGACGAGGATGACGAGGAAGAACTTGTCCCAGCGGCCGTCCTTCTGCTGGATCGCCCAGAGCGCCCCCGGGAAGGTCGAGGCGATCGAGGTGAAGATGAGCAGGGACATGCCGTTGCCGATGCCGCGGTCGGTGATGAGCTCGCCGAGCCACATGATGAGGCCGGTGCCGGCGGTCATGGTGAGCACCATGATGAGGATCGTCGTCGTCCCGTGGTCGACGAGGATCTCGGTGCAGCCGTTGCCGAAGAGGTTCGAGGGGTTCTGCGCGAAGGTGATGAGCGTCGAGCTCTGCAGGATCGCCAGGCCGATCGTCAGGTACCGCGTGTACTGCGTCATCTTCGTCTGGCCGGCCTGCCCCTCCTTCTTCAGCTGCTCGAAGCGGGGGATGACGACCGTGAGCAGCTGCACGATGATGCTCGCCGTGATGTACGGCATGATCCCGAGCGCGAAGATCGACAGCTGGAGCAGCGCCCCGCCGGAGAACAGGTTCGCCAGACCGAGGAAGCCGTTCTGCGCGGGGTCGGCTCCCTTGATGCACTTCTGCACCGCGTTGTAGTCGATGCCCGGCGTCGGGACGTGCGCACCGAGGCGGTAGACCGCGACGATGAACAGGGTGAACAGGATCTTCTTGCGCAGGTCCGGGGTGCGGAAGGCGCGTCCGAAGGCGCTGAGCACTGATTCCTCCTGGAGCGGGACCCTGCCCCGCACGATGAAAGCCGTGGAAACGATATACCCCGGGTCCGGGAGCCCCGGCGCCCGGGGCGCTCGTCGGCAGGTCCAACGCGTCCGGTGGACGCTGGGTTCCTGCCGGGTGGGCGGCGGCATTCAGCGGGCCGAATGCCGTCCGCTCACCCGTGGTGCGACGGTGCGACTCAGGCCGTGGTGGCCGAACCGCCCGCCGCCTCGATCTTGTCCTTGGCGGCGCCGGAGATCTTGTCGACGGTCACGTTGACCTTGACGGTGATCTCCCCGGTACCGAGAACCTTGACCGGGAGGCCGTCGCGGACGGCTCCCTTGGCCACGAGACCCTCGACGGTGACGTCGCCGCCGTCGGGGTAGAGGGCAGAGATCTTGTCGAGGTTGACGACCTGGAAGGTCACCTTCGCCGGGTTCTTGAAGCCGCGAAGCTTCGGGAACCGCATGTGCAGCGGCGTGGTGCCACCCTGGAAGCCCTCGGGGACCTGGTAGCGAGCCTTCGTACCCTTGGTACCGCGGCCCGACGTCTTGCCCTTGGAGCCCTCACCGCGACCGACACGGGTCTTGGCGGTCTTCGCGCCCGGGGCGGGACGCAGGTGGTGCGGCTTGAGGGCAGCGCCCTCGGTCCTTGCTGTGGCCTCAGCCATGATCACTCAACCTCCTCGACGGTCACCAGGTGCGGAACCGTCTTGACCATCCCGCGGATCTCGGGACGGTCCTCCTTGACGACGACGTCGCCGATGCGCTTCAGACCGAGGCTGCGCAGCGTCTCGCGCTGGTTGTGCTTGCCACCGATCTCCGAACGGATCTGGGTCACCTTGAGGCGTGCCATCAGTGACCAGCTCCTGAGGACGCCGCTGCGATGCCGGCGGCCTGCGCCCGCAGCATGGCGGCGGGGGCGACCTCGGCGAGGGTCTTGCCACGGCGCGCGGCGACGGACTCGGGGCGCTCGAGGCCCTTGAGTGCGGCGACCGTCGCGTGGACGATGTTGATCGCGTTGCTCGAGCCGAGGCTCTTGGACAGCACGTCGTGGACGCCGGCGCACTCGAGGACGGCGCGGACCGGTCCACCGGCGATGACGCCGGTACCGGGGGACGCCGGACGGAGCATGACGACGCCGGCCGCGGCCTCACCCTGGACGGGGTGCGGGATGGTGCCCTGGATGCGGGGGACGCGGAAGAACGACTTCTTCGCCTCCTCCACACCCTTGGCGATCGCCGCGGGCACCTCCTTGGCCTTGCCGTAGCCGACACCGACGGTGCCGTCACCGTCGCCGACGACGACGAGGGCGGTGAAGCTGAAGCGACGACCACCCTTGACGACCTTGGAGACGCGGTTGATCGTGACGACCCGCTCCAGGTAGGCGTTCTTCTCGGGGGCCTGGTCGCGACGGTCTCCGCGACGGTCGTCGCGCTGGCCGCGACGGTCGCCGCGCTCGGTGCGCTCGCCGCCGCGGTCAGCGGGGCCAGTGCCTCGACGCTGGGGTCCGGGCATCAGATGCTCCTCGTGGTCTTGAACATGAATGCAGTGGTGAAGGTGGTCACAGCGACAGACCGCCCTCACGTGCACCGTCGGCGATGGCCGCGACGCGGCCGTGGTACTTGTTGCCGCCACGGTCGAAGACGACCGCGTCGACGCCCGCGCTCTTGGCGCGCTCGGCGACGAGCTCGCCGACCCGCTTGGCCTTGGCCGTCTTGTCGCCGTCGAAGGAGCGGAGGTCCGCCTCCATCGTCGACGCCGACGCGAGGGTCTTGCCGAGGGTGTCGTCGACGACCTGGACGAACATGTGACGCGCGGAGCGCGTCACGACCAGGCGGGGCCGCTCGGCCGTGCCGGAGACGAACTTGCGGACGCGGTTGTGGCGGCGGCCGCGCGCGGCGACCTTGCCCTTGGCGCGCTTGATGGTCATAGCCATGGCTTACTTACCAGCCTTTCCGACCTTGCGGCGGATGTGCTCACCGGCGTACCGGATGCCCTTGGCCTTGTACGGGTCGGGCTTGCGGAGCTTGCGGATGTTGGCGGCCACCTCGCCGACGAGCTGCTTGTCGATGCCCTGGACCGAGAACCGGGTGGGGTTCTCGACGGCGAAGACGATGCCCGCCGGCGGCTCGACGGTGATCGAGTGGCTGTAGCCGAGGGCGAACTCGAGGTTGGAGCCCTTGGCCACGACGCGGTAACCCGTGCCGTGGATCTCGAGCTTCTTCTCGTAGCCCTCGGTCACGCCGAGCACCATGTTGTTGATGAGCGTGCGGGTCAGGCCGTGGAGCGAGCGCGCGACGCGCTCGTCAGTGGGCCGCTTGACCTCGACGCCGATGTCGCCCTGGCTGACCGTGATCGGGGCGGCCACGACGTGCGACAGCTCGCCCTTGGGGCCCTTGACCTTGACCGTCTGGCCGTCGATGGTGACGTCGACACCGCTCGGGACGGTGACGGGGAGTCGTCCGATTCTTGACATGTCCTACTCCCTCACCAGATGTAGGCGAGGACTTCCCCACCTACACCCTTGGTAGCGGCCTGCCTGTCGGTCAGAAGGCCGGACGACGTGGAAATGATGGCGACACCGAGGCCACCGAGAACCTTCGGGAGGTTCGTCGACTTCGCGTAGACGCGGAGCCCGGGCTTGCTCACGCGGCGGACGCCGGCGATGGAGCGCTCCCGGTTGGGGCCGTACTTGAGGTTGATCGTCAGGGTCTGGCCGACCTCTGCGTCCTCGACACCCCAGCTCGCGATGTAACCCTCGGCCTCGAGGATCTCCGCGATGTGGCTCTTGAGCTTGGAGAACGGCATGCTGACGGTGTCGTGGTGCGCCGAGTTGGCGTTCCGGACGCGGGTCAACATGTCCGCAATCGGGTCTGTCATGGTCATGGGCTTGTCCGCCCCTTCTCACCGTGGTTTCACCCGACGTTGCGGGCGACCTGCGGTGTGGATGGTCTTGGGTGGGTTGTGCTCGAATGCCGGTCAGCGCGCTGGCCGGCGGTGCTCACGAGGAGCTCGTGGTCACCAGGAGCTCTTGGTCACGCCCGGCAGCTCGCCGCGGTGCGCCATCTCGCGAAGGCAGATCCGGCACAGGCCGAACTTGCGGTACACCGAGTGCGGCCGGCCGCAGCGCTGGCAGCGGGTGTAGCCGCGGACGGCGAACTTCGGCTTCTTGTTGGCCTTGTTGATCAGAGCGGTCTTCGCCATGTCAGTTCTCCTTGAACGGGAAGCCGAGCGCCTTGAGCAGCGCGCGGCCCTCCTCGTCGTTCTTCGCCGTCGTGACGACCGTGATGTCCATGCCGCGGACGCGGTCGATCTTGTCCTGGTCGATCTCGTGGAACATCGACTGCTCCGTGAGACCGAAGGTGTAGTTGCCGTTGCCGTCGAACTGCTTCGGGGACAGACCACGGAAGTCACGGATACGGGGCAGAGCCACGCTCACGAGACGGTCGAGGAACTCCCACATGCGGTCGCCGCGCAGCGTCGTGTGGGCGCCGATCGGCATTCCCTCGCGCAGCTTGAACTGGGCGATCGACTTGCGGGCCTTGGTGACGATCGGCTTCTGGCCGGTGATCGCCGTGAGGTCGCGGACCGCACCCTCGATGAGCTTGGAGTCCTTGGCGGCGTCGCCGACACCCATGTTGACGACGACCTTGACGACGCCGGGAACCTGCATGGGGTTCGCGTAGCCGAACTGGTCCTGCATCGAGGACTTGATCTCGGCGGCGTACCGCGTCTTCAGGCGGGGCTTGGTGGCGGTGTCAGTCATCAGAGGTCCTTACCGGAGCGCGCGCCGACACGGGTGCGCACCGTCTTGGTCTTGCCGCCGCGCTCGGTGGACTCGACCTTGGTCTTGATACGGGTGGGCTTCTTGTCGGACGGGTCGACGACCGCCACGTTGCTCGCGTGGATCGGCGCCTCCTGGACGACGATGCCACCGGTGCGGCTACCGCGGGCGGACTGGCCGGCCTTGGTGTGCCGCGTGACGCGGTTGACGCCCTCGACGAGGACGCGGCCGGTCTCGGTGTTGACCTCGATGACCTTGCCGGTCAGGCCCTTGGACGAGCCGGACAGCACCTGGACGGTGTCGCCCTTCTTGATCTTGAGCTTGGCCATGAGTCAGAGCACCTCCGGAGCGAGCGAGATGATCTTCATGAACTTCTTGTCACGCAGCTCGCGGCCGACCGGGCCGAAGATGCGCGTGCCCCGGGGGTCGCCGTCGCCCTTGAGGATGACGGCGGCGTTCTCGTCGAACTTGATGTAGCTGCCGTCGGGACGACGGCGCTCCTTGGTCGTGCGGACGATGACGGCCTTGACGACGTCACCCTTCTTGACGTTGCCGCCCGGGATCGCGTCCTTGACCGCAGCGACGATCGTGTCGCCGATGCCGGCATACCGGCGACCGGAGCCACCGAGAACCCGAATGCACAGGATCTCCTTGGCACCGGTGTTGTCGGCGACGCGCAGTCGCGACTCCTGCTGGATCACTTCTTATCTCCTAAATGTCGTGCTGGTTCTCCGGGCGTGGCCACGGAGCCTTGCCGAACCGGAATTACTTGGCCTTCTCGAGGATCTCGACGATGCGCCAGCGCTTCTGCGCCGACAGCGGTCGGGTCTCCATGATGACGACGCGGTCGCCGACGCCTGCCGAGTTGTCCTCGTCGTGCGCCTTGACCTTGCTCGTGCGCCGCAGCACCTTGCCGTAGAGCGCGTGCTTGACGCGGTCCTCGACCTCGACCACGACGGTCTTGTCCATCTTGTCGCTGACGACGTAGCCCTGACGGGTCTTGCGGTCGTTGCGGTCACCGTTCTGGGTCACGGTCTCGTCCTTCACGTTCTCGCTCACTTGCCCTCACCCTTCGGTGCCTGGCCGATGCCGAGCTCGCGCTCGCGCATCTCGGTGTAGATCCGGGAGATGTCCTTGCGGACCGCCCGGAGCCGACCGTGGTTGTCCAGCTGGCCGGTGGCGGACTGGAAGCGGAGGTTGAACAGCTCCTCCTTGGCCTTGCGGAGCTCGTCGACCAGACGGTCGTCGTCGAAACCGCGCAGCTCTGCGGAAGCCAGGTCCTTGGAACCGACTGCCATCAGATGTCACCACCTTCACGCCGAACGAAGCGGCACTTCATCGGGAGCTTGTGCATCGCGAGGCGGAGCGCCTCACGGGCGACGTCCTCGGGGACGCCGGAGAGCTCGAACATGACGCGACCGGGCTTGACGTTCGCGATCCACCACTCGGGCGAGCCCTTGCCGGAACCCATGCGGGTCTCGGCCGGCTTCTTGGTCAGGGGACGGTCCGGGTAGATGTTGATCCAGACCTTGCCGCCACGCTTGATGTAGCGGGTCATGGCGATACGCGCGGACTCGATCTGCCGGTTGGTGACGTAGGCGGGCTCGAGAGCCTGGATGCCGTAGTCGCCGAAGGCGATCTTCGTGCCGCCCGTGGCAGCGCCGGAGCGACCCGGGTGGTGCTGCTTGCGGTGCTTGACTCGACGAGGAATCAGCATCAGTTCTCAGTCCCTTCCGTGGTCGCCGGAGCGTCGGCGACCGGGGCGTCCGCGACCGGCGCGTCGGCCACGGGGGCGTCAGCGGCGACCGGGGCGTCCGTACGACGGGCGCGAGCCGGGCGGTCCGCACCGTCGCGACGTGGGCCACGGCCCTGACGCGGCGCGGCGGCCTGCTGCGCAGCGAGCTCACGCTGGGTGAGGTCGCCCTTGTAGATCCAGACCTTGACGCCGATCCGGCCGAAGGTCGTGCGGGCCTCGTAGAAGCCGTAGTCGATGTTCGCGCGGAGCGTGTGCAGGGGCACGCGGCCCTCGCGGTACTGCTCGCTCCGGCTCATCTCCGCGCCGCCGAGACGGCCGGAGACCTGCACCTTGATGCCCTTGGCACCGGCGCGGGTCGCGGACTGCATTCCCTTGCGCATGGCGCGACGGAAGGAGACACGGGCGGACAGCTGCTCGGCGACGCCCTGGGCGACGAGCTGGGCGTCGACCTCGGGGTTCTTGACCTCGAGGATGTTGAGCTGGACCTGCTTGCCGGTCAGCTTCTCGAGCTCACCCCGGATCCGGTCCGCCTCGGCGCCACGGCGACCGATGACGATGCCCGGACGGGCCGTGTGGATGTCGACGCGGACGCGGTCCCGCGTGCGCTCGATGTCGACGCGGGCGATGCCGGCGCGCTCCATGCCCTCGGACATGAGCTTGCGGATCGCGACGTCCTCCTTGACGTAGTCGCGGTAGCGCTGACCCTCCTTGGTGGAGTCGGCGAACCAGCGGCTGCGGTGCTCCGTCGTGATACCGAGACGGAAGCCGGTGGGGTTGACCTTCTGTCCCATCAGCGGGTTCCTCCCGTCTTGGTGTTGGGCGTGACGACCACGGTGATGTGGCTCGTCCGCTTGTTGATGCGGCTCGCGCGGCCCTGGGCCCGCGGGCGGAAACGCTTCATGGTCGGACCCTCGTCGACGAAGGCCTCGGTGACGACCAGGGTCCCCTCGTCGAATGCCGTCGCGTCGCGGTCCGCGAGGAAGCGCGCGTTGGCGATGGCCGACTCCAGAACCTTGCGCACCGGCTCCGAGGCCGCCTGGGGGGCGAACTTGAGCGTGGTGACGGCGTCCGTGGCCTGCTTGCCGCGGATGAGGTCGACGATGCGGCGCGCCTTCTGCGGCGTGACGCGGACGTGGCGCGCGATGGCCTTGGCCGTGAGCACCTGCTCCCCGGCTGCGCCGGTGGTGTTGGTGGCCATCAGCGACGACGCCCCTTCTTGTCTTCCTTGACGTGACCCTTGAAGGTCCGCGTCGGGGCGAACTCGCCCAGCTTGTGGCCGACCATCGACTCGGTCACGAAGACCGGGGCGTGCTTGCGACCGTCGTGCACCGCGAAGGTGTGGCCGAGCATGTCCGGGCTGATGACCGAGCGACGGGACCAGGTCTTGATGACGTTCTTGGTACCCGCTTCGTTCTGGGCGTCCACCTTCTTCTGGAGGTGGCCGTCGATGAAGGGGCCCTTCTTCAGGCTACGAGGCATGCTCAGCGCTTCTTTCCGGTCCGACGGCGGCGGACGATCATCTTGTTGCTCGCCTTGCGGGGATGGCGGGTCCGGCCCTCGGCCTGACCCCACGGGCTGACCGGGTGGCGACCACCGGAGGTCTTGCCCTCGCCACCACCATGCGGGTGGTCGACCGGGTTCATGGCGACACCGCGGACGGTCGGGCGCTTGCCCTTCCAGCGCATACGGCCGGCCTTGCCCCAGTTGATGTTGCTCTGCTCGGCGTTGCCGACCTCGCCGACGGTGGCGCGGCAGCGCACGTCGACGTTGCGGATCTCACCGGAGGGCATACGCAGCTGCGCGTAGGGCCCGTCCTTGGCGACGAGCTGGACGCGGACGCCGGCGGACCGGGCGATCTTCGCGCCGCCACCGGGGCGCAGCTCCACCGCGTGCACGACCGTACCGGTCGGGATGTTGCGCAGCGGGAGGCTGTTGCCCGGCTTGATGTCGGCCGCGGGACCGTTCTCGATGTTGGCGCCCTGCTCCAGGCCCTTCGGCGCGAGGATGTAGCGCTTCTCGCCGTCGGCGTAGTGGAGCAGTGCGATCCGAGCGGTGCGGTTGGGGTCGTACTCGATGTGAGCGACCTTCGCCGGCACCCCGTCCTTGTCGGCCCGACGGAAGTCGATGACGCGGTAGGCGCGCTTGTGACCGCCACCGATGTGACGCGTCGTGATGCGACCGCTGGAGTTGCGGCCACCGGACTTCGTCAGCGGGCGGACCAGGGACTTCTCCGGCGTGGTGCGCGTGATCTCGACGAAGTCGGCCACGCTGCTGCCACGGCGACCCGGAGTCGTCGGCTTGTACTTGCGGATACCCATGTGTGTTCCCTCAGATCCTTCAGGCGCCCGTGGAGCCGAAGATGTCGATGGATCCCTCGCGGAGGGAGACGATGGCCCGCTTGGTGTCCTTGCGCTTGCCGAGCCCGAAGCGGGTGCGGCGCGTCTTGCCCTTGCGGTTCATCGTGTGGACCGAGTCGACCTTGACCTTGAAGATCTGCTCGACGGCGATCTTGATCTCGGTCTTGTTCGCCCGCGGGTCGACGAGGAAGGTGTACTTCCCCTCGTCGAGGAGCCCGTAGGACTTCTCGGAGACGACCGGCGCGATCAGGATGTCGCGGGGGTCCTTGCCGAGGTTGCTCATGCGTCTTCACCAGCCTTCTTCTTGCTGCCGGCCTTGGTGAAGCCCGCAGCCTCGGCGTCCTCCGCCGTCTTGAACCAGAACTCGGCAACCGTCGCGTCGTACCAGCGGCCGTCCGGCTCGTGGTACAGACCGGAGTCGGCGTTGCCCTTGACGGTGTGACCCTCGGGGGCGGAGCCGTCCTCGAGCGCGGCGACCGCACCCTCGGGAAGCTCCACGGCCGGGGCCGCCTCGACGTCGGCGTCGCTGCCTGCGGCGGCGGGAGCGGCGAATGCGGCGGCCTTGGTCGCCTTCTTCGTCGCCTGGACGTCCGTGCCCTCAGGACCGACCGCGGTCGGCTCGTCCCCGGCTGCGCCGGGGGCCGAGAAGGAGACGACGTCCGCACCCTTGACCGGACCCGCGACGAAGGTGTCGAACGCGCCCTGGGTGAAGACGATGTCGTCCGCGCAGAGGACGTCGTAGGTGTTGAGCTGGTCGACCGCGAGCACGTGGACGTTGGTCAGGTTGCGGACCGACTTGAGCGACACGATGTCGGAGCGCTCGAGCACGACGAGCAGGTTCTGACGCTCGGTGAGGCCGGTGAGGACCTCGAGCGCCTTGCTCGTCGACGGGGCGGCACCGGTGACGATCGAGTCGACGATGTGGATCCGGTCGTGGCGGGCCCGGTCGGACAGGGCACCGCGGAGCGCGGCGGCCTTCATCTTCTTGGGGGTCCGCTGCGAGTAGTCACGGGGCTGCGGGCCGTGGACGACGCCACCGCCGGCGAACTGCGGGGCGCGGGTCGAGCCCTGACGGGCGCGGCCGGTGCCCTTCTGCTTGTAGGGCTTGCGGCCACCGCCGCGCACCTCGCCACGGGTCTTCGTCGAGTGCGTGCCCTGACGGGCGGCCGCGAGCTGGGCGACGACGACCTGGTGGATGAGCGGGACGTTGGTCTGGACGTCGAAGATCTCGGCGGGCAGCTGGGTCGTGGTAGCCATCAGGCCTGCGCTCCCTTCACAGCCGTGCGGACGAGGACGACGGTGCCCTTGGCGCCGGGGACGGCGCCCTTGACGAGCAGGAAGCCCTTGCCGGCGTCGACGGCGTGGATCGTGAGGTTCTGGGTGGTCTGGCGCTCGCCGCCCATGCGGCCGGCCATGCGCATTCCCTTGAAGACGCGGCCCGGCGTGGAGCAGCCCCCGATCGAGCCCGGCTTGCGGTGGTTCTTGTGCGAGCCGTGCGAGGAGGAGACGCCGTGGAAGCCGTGGCGCTTCATGACGCCGGCGAAGCCCTTGCCCTTGGTCGTGCCGGTGACGTCGACGGCCTGGCCGGCCTCGAACGCCTCGGCGGTGAGCTCCTGGCCCAGGGAGTAGTCGGCGGCGTCCGCGGTCCGGAGCTCGACGAGGTGACGGCGCGGCGTGACGCCGGCCTTCTCGAAGTGCCCGGCGAGCGGCTTGGTCACCTTGCGGGGGTCGATCGCGCCGTACCCGAGCTGGACGCCGGCGTAGCCGTCGGCCTCCTCGTTGCGGACCTGCGTGACGACGCAGGGACCGGCGGCGATGACGGTCACGGGGACGAGCCGGTTGTCGGCGTCCCACACCTGGGTCATGCCCAGCTTGGTGCCGAGCAGTCCCTTGACGGTCTTGGTAGTGGTCATGGTCTCGTCAGCCTCAGAGCTTGATCTCGATGTTGACGTCCGCCGGCAGGTCGAGGCGCATCAGCGAGTCGACGGCCTTGGGCGTCGGGTCGATGATGTCGATGAGCCGCTTGTGCGTGCGCATCTCGAAGTGCTCGCGGGAGTCCTTGTACTTGTGCGGTGAGCGGATCACCACGAAGACGTTCTTCTCGGTCGGCAGCGGCACAGGCCCAACCACCGTCGCGCCGGCACGGGTCACCGTGTCGACGATCTTGCGCGCGGAGCTGTCGATGACCTCGTGGTCGTACGACTTCAACCGGATGCGGATCTTCTGTCCCGCCATATCCGTACGTCTCTCTCTTCAGCCTCAATGGACAAACTCGTGTGGCCCTCCGGCGTCCGACCCCCGCGGTCGGGCGTGTCGCCCTACTTCCGCACACCGGCGGCGCACGCTTTCGCGCGATGCCATTCGGTGGGTCTGACGTGTCCGGTCGAACCGGCGCCTGGCTCTTCGCGGCCGCGCCCCACCGCTCAGGTGGTTCGTGGTCCGGCTCTGGGTGCCCCGCCCCTCACGGGTCGGGCACACGCGCCAAGCAACCCCGCAAGTGTGCCAGAGCAGGTGGGTGGCCTCCAAATCGAGGCGACCAGGGTGGCTCGAGGCCTGCCGCGACCGGCGACCTCGACCGCCTCATCGACCGGGTCGCCTCCCCGGATCCGGCCGAGCGCGACGGCATCGCCCTCGCAGCCATCGCCGTGGGCAGCTCCCGAGCCGCGGGTGTATCAGGACCGGATCGTCGATCTCCTGTTGCCTGACCCGACCGGGCGGTCGGGCACCACACAGGGGGAACTCCACATGCACAAGCTCAGCAGCAGGACCCGTCGGGTCGCCACTCTCGGCGCGGTCGCGTCGGTCCTCGCCGGCGGCGGCGCCTTCGCCGCCCAGTCCGCCTCGTCGCCGAACCCGGCCGCCAGCGGACCCAGCCAGTCGATCGTCCTGCCCGGCAACCCCGGCTCGGACCTCACCTTCCACGCCGTCACGCCGTGCCGCATCGTCGACACGCGCTTCGGTGGCGGCCCACTCCTCAACGCGGCCCGCACCTTCAACTCGAGCAGCGCACTGGCCGGCCAGGGCGGGAACGGCGCCGGCTGCGGCATTCCGACGAATGCCGAGGCGCTGCAGGTCAACCTGGTCGCCGTCCCGGTCGGCGGCAGCAGCGGCTACCTCACCGCCTGGGAGACGGGCGCGCCCCAGCCGCTCTCCTCCCTCCTCAACTACTCCGTCCGCCCGATCGCCAACATGGTCACCCTGCCGGTCAGCGGCGCCGAGCAGTTCAACACCTACGTCGCGGGCTACTCCAACGTCATCGCCGACGTCGCCGGCTACTACACCAAGCCGCTCTACGTCGCCGTCGCCCCGGGCGGCACCATCTACCAGGGCATCTCCTCCGGCGTCGTGTCGGTCACCAAGACGAGCACGGGCAACTACGACGTCGTCTTCGACCGCAACGTGACGAAGTGCTCGGCGACCGCGAGCAGCATCGTCTGGGCCTCGAACACCGACCCCTCGCCCGACAACAACGTCGGCTACGGCGGCAACAAGATCAAGGTCGGCGTCACGAACTCCTCGAACGCCTTCGTCGACGACTGGTTCTACCTCAGCGTCACCTGCTGAGGAACCGCACGACAGGCCGAGGGCCCGGACGCAGCAGCGTCCGGGCCGAGGGGACGGCGAAGGGCCCGAACGCCGTGCGGCATTCGGGCCCTTCTGCTGCCCTTCCCCGAGCCGGCCACGCGGGCCTTCCGGGGGGACACGGGGGGGCGAAGTCCCCCCGTGGGCTACTTGTTGATCTTCGTGACGCGACCGGCGCCGACCGTGCGGCCACCCTCGCGGATGGCGAACTTGAGGCCGTCCTCCATCGCGATGGGCTGGATGAGCTCGACCGTCATCTCGGTGTTGTCACCGGGCATGACCATCTCGGTGCCCTCGGGCAGCTTGACGACACCGGTGACGTCCGTGGTCCGGAAGTAGAACTGCGGACGGTAGTTGTCGTAGAACGGCGTGTGCCGGCCACCCTCGTCCTTGGACAGGATGTAGACGTTCGCCTCGAACTCGGTGTGCGGGGTGATCGAACCCGGCTTGACGACGACCTGGCCGCGCTCGACGTCCTCGCGCTTGATGCCACGAAGGAGCAGGCCGACGTTCTCGCCCGCACGACCCTCGTCGAGCAGCTTGCGGAACATCTCGATGCCGGTGACGGTCGACTTGGTCGCCGGTCCGGTGTGGATGCCGACGATCTCGACCTCCTCGTTGACCTTGAGGATGCCGCGCTCGATACGACCGGTGACGACGGTGCCACGACCGGTGATCGTGAAGACGTCCTCGACGGGCATGAGGAACGGCTTGTCCGTCTCGCGCTCCGGCTCGGGGATCGACTCGTCGACCGCGTCCATGAGCTCCTCGACGGTCTTGCCCCACTCGGCGTCGCCCTCGAGCGCCTTGAGCGCGGAGACCTTGACGACCGGGAGGTCGTCGCCGGGGAACTCGTAGGACGAGAGCAGCTCACGGACCTCGAGCTCGACGAGCTCGAGGATCTCCTCGTCGTCGACCATGTCGGCCTTGTTGAGCGCGACGACGATGTAGGGGACGCCGACCTGGCGGGCCAGGAGGACGTGCTCCTTCGTCTGCGGCATCGGGCCGTCGGTGGCGGCGACGACGAGGATCGCACCGTCCATCTGCGCCGCACCGGTGATCATGTTCTTCACATAGTCAGCGTGACCGGGGCAGTCCACGTGCGCGTAGTGACGCTTCTCGGTCTGGTACTCGATGTGCGCGATGGAGATCGTGATCCCGCGCTGCTTCTCCTCGGGTGCCTTGTCGATGTCGTCGAACGCGAACACCGGGTTCAGAGTCGGGTACTTGTCGTGCAGGACCTTGGAGATCGCAGCCGTCAGCGTCGTCTTACCGTGGTCGATGTGACCGATGGTGCCGATGTTGACGTGCGGCTTGGTCCGCTCGAACTTTGCCTTCGCCACTTCTTGTCCTCCTCAGGACTTCTTCTTGGGTAACGCCTTACGACCGAGCAGGACGTGGCGCGATGGGTGGGTTGTTGGATTGGGTTCCAGGGCGGCATTCGGAATGCCGCTCCGGCCCCGGACCGGCGACCAGTCTAGCGGTCACTCGCCCCTGGTCTTCTTGATGATTTCCTCCGCGACGGTCTTGGGGACCTCTGCGTAGGAGTCGAACTCCATCGAGTAGCTCGCGCGACCCTGGGTCTTGGACCGCAGGTCGCCGACGTAACCGAACATCTCCGACAGCGGGAC
Source organism: uncultured Actinomycetota bacterium (assembly GCA_963752365.1). Taxonomy (GTDB): domain Bacteria; phylum Actinomycetota; class Actinomycetes; order Actinomycetales; family Dermatophilaceae; genus CAVVXY01. The sequence continues at coordinate 260,400 of CAVVXY010000006.1, read as the reverse complement.
GACACCGCGGACGACCTTGGCGCCGCTGATGTCCTCCATGCCGTGGATCTGGCCGCGACGGGAGTTGATGTCGCCGATGACGTCGCCCATGTAGTCCTCGGGGGTCCGCACCTCGACGCTCATCATCGGCTCGAGGAGCACGGGGTCGCACTTGCGCACGGCCTCCTTGAGCGCCATCGAGCCGGCGATCTTGAACGCCATCTCCGAGGAGTCGACGTCGTGCGCCGCACCGTCGAGAAGGGCGGCCTTGATCCCGACGAGCGGGTAGCCGGCGAGGACGCCGTACTGCATCGCGTCCTGGATGCCCTGGTCGACCGAGGGGATGTACTCGCGCGGGACGCGGCCACCGGTGACCTTGTTCTCGAACTCGTACATCGCGCCATCGGTGGTGTCGAGGGGCTCGAGGCTGATCTGGATCTTGGCGAACTGGCCGGAGCCACCCGTCTGCTTCTTGTGGGTGTAGTCGAACCGGTCGAGCGCCTTGCGGATCGTCTCGCGGTAGGCCACCTGCGGCTTGCCGACGTTGGCCTCGACCTTGAACTCGCGACGCATGCGGTCGACGAGGATGTCGAGGTGGAGCTCGCCCATGCCGGCGATGATCGTCTGGCCGGTGTCGTCGTCGTGGTGGACCTGGAAGGTCGGGTCCTCCTCGGCGAGCTTCTGGATCGCGACGCCGAGCTTTTCCTGGTCACCCTTGGTCTTGGGCTCGATGGCGACCTGGATGACCGGCTCCGGGAACGTCATGGACTCCAGGACGACCTGGCTGGAGAGGTCGGACAGGGTGTCACCCGTGGTCGTCGCCTTGAGACCGATGGCGGCGTAGATGTGGCCCGCCAGCGCCTCGTCGATCGGGTTCTCCTTGTTGGCGTGCATCTGGAAGAGCTTCCCGATGCGCTCCTTCTTGAGCTTGGTCGTGTTCATGACCTGCGTGCCCGAGCTGAGCCGGCCGGAGTACACCCGGATGAAGGTCAGCGTGCCGAAGAACGGGTGCGAGGCGACCTTGAACGCGAGCGCCGAGAAGGGCTCTTCGACGTCCGGCTTGCGGATGACCTTGATGTCCTCGTCACCGGGGGCGTGGCCCTCCATGGGGGGGACGTCGAGGGGGCTCGGCAGGTAGTCGACGACCGCGTCGAGCATCGGCTGCACACCGCGGTTCTTGAACGCGGATCCGCAGAGGATCGGGTAGAGCGTCGAGGTCACCGTGAGCTGGCGAATGCCGGCCTTGATCTCGGCGACGGTGAGCTCGCCACCCTCGAGGTACTTCTCCATGAGGACGTCGTCAGCCTCGGCGACGCGCTCGACGAGCGCGTGCCGGTACTCCTCGGCCTTGGCCCGGAGGTCCGCGGGGATCTCCTCGACCTCGTACTTGGCACCCATGGTCACGTCGCCCTTGGCGTCGCCCGGCCACACGAGGGCGCGCATCTCGACGAGGTCGACGACCCCGACGAACTCGCTCTCGGAGCCGATCGGCAGCTGGATGACGAGTGGCTCCGCACCGAGGCGGTCCTTGATCGTCGCGACGGTGAAGTAGAAGTCCGCTCCGAGCTTGTCCATCTTGTTGACGAAGCAGATGCGCGGGACGTCGTACTTGTCGGCCTGGCGCCACACCGTCTCGGACTGGGGCTCGACGCCCTCCTTGCCGTCGAAGACGGCGACGGCGCCGTCGAGGACGCGGAGCGACCGCTCGACCTCGACCGTGAAGTCGACGTGGCCCGGGGTGTCGATGATGTTGACCTGGTTGCCGGCCCAGAAGCTGGTGACGGCCGCCGAGGTGATGGTGATCCCCCGCTCCTTCTCCTGCTCCATCCAGTCGGTCGTCGAGGCACCGTCGTGGGTCTCGCCGATCTTGTGGTTGCGGCCGGTGTAGAAGAGGATCCGCTCGGTCGTCGTCGTCTTGCCGGCGTCGATGTGCGCCATGATCCCGATGTTGCGGACCTTGGTGAGGTCGGTCAGCACGTCCTGTGCCACGGAGGTCTCTCGATTCGATCGTGTGCGTTCGTGGATGTTCGGTGTGGGGCCGGAATGCCGTCAGCGCGGGGCGCCGAGGGCATTCCGGCCCCCGCTGTCACCAGCGGTAGTGCGCGAAGGCCCGGTTGGACTCGGCCATCTTGTGCGTGTCCTCGCGACGCTTCACGGCGGCACCGAGGCCGTTGGAGGCGTCGAGGATCTCGTTCATGAGGCGCTCGGTCATGGTCTTCTCGCGGCGCTGCCGGCTGTAGCCGACGAGCCAGCGCAGGCTGAGCGTCGTCGCGCGCTGCGGCTTGACCTCGATCGGGACCTGGTAGGTCGCACCGCCGACCCGGCGGGACTTGACCTCGAGGGTCGGACGGATGTTGTCCAGCGCGCGCTTGAGCGTCGCGACCGGGTCGGTGCTGGTCTTCTCGCGGCAGCCCTCGAGGGCACCGTAGACGATGTTCTCCGCGATCGACTTCTTGCCGTCGAGGAGGACCTTGTTGACCAGGGAGGTGACGAGCGGGCTGCCGTAGACGGGGTCGACGACGAGCGGGCGCTTGGGAGCGGGACCCTTGCGAGGCATCAGCCCTTCACCTTCTTCGTGCCGTAGCGGCTGCGCGACTGCTTGCGGTTCTTGACGCCCTGGGTGTCCAGGGAGCCGCGGATGATCTTGTAGCGGACACCCGGGAGGTCCTTCACACGACCGCCGCGGACGAGCACGATCGAGTGCTCCTGGAGGTTGTGGCCCTCACCGGGGATGTAGGCGGTGACCTCGATCTGCGAGGTCAGCTTGACGCGCGCGACCTTGCGGAGCGCGGAGTTGGGCTTCTTGGGGGTGGTCGTGTACACACGCGTGCACACGCCGCGGCGCTGGGGGCTGCCCTTGAGGGCTGGCGTCTTGGCCTTGGTGGCCTTGTCCTGACGCCCCTTGCGCACGAGCTGGTTGATGGTGGGCAACCTGGTCTCCGTACGTGAGTGATGTGGTCTGCGGCGGGATTCGCCGCTCCTTGGACTGCCCGGGCTCGACCCCCGCATTCGGGAGTGTCGTCCGGGTGCTCCCACCCGCACTCCCCGCTCTCGCGAGGTGCCCGGTGGAAGGGGGTGGACCATCGGTGGTCCTCGGTGTGTGGTCGCGGCTCTCGCCGGAGGGCACAGCACGTGTCCGGTCCTAGCCAGACACAATGGCCCAGTCTACGACCGGGGCCGGGGGCGACCAAATCGCTGGACTCAGGGCAGATCCGAGGGACGGGTCAGGCACCGACCGACCCGTCGACCGACTCGCGGATCAGGTCGGCGTGACCGTTGTGCCGGGCGTACTCCTCGATCATGTGGAGCAGGATCCAGCGGAGGTCGAATGCCTCGGGCTCGCGCCGGCGCGACAGCTGCACCGAGAGCCGGTCCAGGTCGGGACCCACGTCGTCGAGGATGGCGTCGGTCGCCGCGACGGCCTCGTCGAACAGGCGGCGCAGCTCCCCGGGAGAGTCCTGTGCCGCGCTGTGGAACTCCCAGTCCGGGTCGGCGTCCCAGTCGACCCCCCGCCAGGGCGGCGCCTCCTCCTGCCCGAGCAGGACGGTCGAGAACCAGTTGTCCTCGACGAGGGCCATGTGCTTCATGAGTCCGCCGAGGGTCAGCGTGCTCGGCGCGAGCGCCTGCGCGAGCTGCTCCTGGGTCAGCCCCTCGCACTTCACCCGGAGGGTGTCGCGGTGGTGGTCCAGCCACGCCCGCAGCTGCGGGTACTCGGGGCCGTGGGGCTCTGCTCGGCGTCGCACGTCGGTCACGCCGTCACGCTAGCGAGCGCGCGATCCGGCGGACCACTGCATTCTCCGGAATGCCGAAGGGCGGGTGCCGGGGACTGACCCCGGGCACCCGCCCTCCTGCATTCGGACTCTAGAACCGGTCGAGACCGAGCTCCGCGTCGTCGAGACGGATCGCCTCGCCCGAGCCCGGGCCGAAGACCGGGTAGGCGTAGTCGTCGTAGTTCGGCATCGCGTACATCGCCTGGCGCGCCTCCTCGGTCGGCTCCACCTCGATGTTGCGGTAGCGGGGCAGGCCCGTCCCGGCCGGGATGAGCTTGCCGAGGATGACGTTCTCCTTGAGGCCGAGCAGCGGGTCCGAACGACCCTCCATCGCGGCCTCGGTGAGCACGCGGGTCGTCTCCTGGAAGGAGGCGGCCGACAGCCACGAGTCGGTCGCGAGCGACGCCTTCGTGATGCCCATGAGCTCCGGACGACCCGAGGCCGGCCGGCCGCCCTCGGACAGGACGCGACGGTTCTCGGTCTCGAAGCGGCCTCGCTCCGCGAGCATGCCCGGGAGCAGGTCCGCGTCACCCGACTCGATGATCGTGATCCGGCGGAGCATCTGCCGGACGATGACCTCGATGTGCTTGTCGTGGATCGACACACCCTGCTGGCGGTAGACCTTCTGCACCTCGTCGACGAGGTGCTGCTGGGTCTTGCGCGGGCCGAGGATGCGAAGGACCTGCTTGGGGTCGATCGAACCCTGGGTCAGCGGGGCGCCGACCTCGACGTGGTCGCCGTCCTTGATGAGCAGGCGCGCACGCTTGGTCACCGGGTAGCGCTGCTCGTCCGTGCCGTCGTCCGGCGTGAGGACGACGACGCGACCCTTGTCCGTCTCGTCGATCTCGACCCGGCCGGCCGCCTCGGCGATCGGCGCGACGCCCTTGGGCGTCCGGGCCTCGAAGAGCTCGACGACACGCGGCAGACCCTGCGTGATGTCGTCACCGGCCACACCACCGGTGTGGAAGGTCCGCATCGTCAGCTGGGTGCCGGGCTCACCGATCGACTGGGCCGCGATGATGCCGACCGCCTCGCCGATGTCGACGAGCTTGCCGGTCGCGAGCGAGCGGCCGTAGCACTTGGCGCACGTCCCGACCTTGGAGTCGCAGGTGAGGACCGAGCGGACCTTGACCTCGTCGACGCCGGCGGCGAACAGCGCACCGATGACGACGTCACCGAGGTCGATGCCGGCCACGGCGAGCGTCTCGCCGTCGACGACGACGTCCTCGGTCAGGCTGCGCGCGTAGACCGAGGTCTCGACCTCGTCGTGGACGACCCGCGCACCGGTCGGGCTCGTCGCCGAGATCGGCATGAGGAAGCCGCGCTCGGTGCCGCAGTCGTCCTCACGGACGATGACGTCCTGCGAGACGTCGACCAGACGACGGGTCAGGTAGCCCGAGTCCGCGGTCCGCAGGGCGGTGTCCGCGAGGCCCTTGCGGGAACCGTGCGTCGAGATGAAGAACTCGAGCACCGACAGACCCTCGCGGAAGTTCGCGCGGATCGGTCGCGGGATGATCTCGCCCTTGGGGTTGGACACGAGACCACGCATGCCGGCGATCTGGCGCAGCTGCATCCAGTTGCCTCGCGCACCCGAGGACACCATCTTGTAGATCGTGTTGTCCCGCGGGATGTTGTCCTGCATCTCCTGGGCGACGACGTTGGTCGCCTGCGTCCAGATCTCGATGAGCTCCTGACGGCGCTCGTCGTCGGTGATGAGGCCGCGCTCGTACTGCGACTGGACCTTGGTCGCCTTGATCTCGTAGGCCTCGAGGATCTCGAGCTTGCGGGGCGGGGTGACGACGTCGGAGATCGCGACCGTCGTGCCGGACCGGGTGGCCCAGTGGAAGCCGTACTCCTTGAGCGCGTCGAGCGACGCCGCGACCTGGACCTTGGTGTAGCGCTCGGCGAGGTCGTTGACGATCGTGCCGAGGCGCTTCTTGTCGACCTGGTCGTTGACGTAGGGGTAGTCCTCCGGCAGCGTCTCGTTGAAGAGCGCGCGGCCGAGGGTCGTCTCGGCGAGCCAGGTGGGGATGAAGCCGTCCTCGTCCACCTCGACGCCCTCGGGCAGCTCGACGAGCGGCGTCGGGGCGACGTGATGGAGGCGAATGCGGACCGTCGAGCCGAGCTCGATCACACCGGCGTCGAAGGCCATCCGGGCCTCGGACACGGTCGAGAAGATCCGGCCGGCACCCTTGCCCTCGGCCACCTCGGAGGTGAGGTGGTAGAGGCCGATGATCATGTCCTGGGTCGGCATGGTCACCGGTCGGCCGTCGGCCGGCTTGAGGATGTTGTTCGAGGACAGCATGAGGATGCGGGCCTCGGCCTGCGCCTCCGCGGACAGCGGGACGTGGACGGCCATCTGGTCGCCGTCGAAGTCGGCGTTGAACGCCGTGCAGACGAGCGGGTGGATCTGGATGGCCTTGCCCTCGACGAGCTGCGGCTCGAACGCCTGGATGCCGAGACGGTGCAGCGTGGGGGCGCGGTTCAGCAGGACCGGGTGCTCGGTGATGACCTCTTCGAGGACGTCCCACACGACCGAGCGCTGACGCTCGACCATCCGCTTGGCGGACTTGATGTTCTGGGCGTGGTCGAGGTCGACGAGGCGCTTCATGACGAACGGCTTGAAGAGCTCGAGCGCCATCTGCTTGGGCAGGCCGCACTGGTGGAGCTTGAGCTGCGGGCCGACGACGATGACCGAACGGCCGGAGTAGTCGACGCGCTTGCCGAGGAGGTTCTGCCGGAAGCGACCCTGCTTGCCCTTGAGCATGTCGGACAGCGACTTGAGCGGACGGTTGCCGGGACCCGTGACGGGGCGCCCGCGGCGGCCGTTGTCGAAGAGGCTGTCGACGGCCTCCTGGAGCATCCGCTTCTCGTTGTTGACGATGATCTCGGGCGCGCCGAGGTCGAGCAGCCGCTTGAGGCGGTTGTTGCGGTTGATGACGCGACGGTAGAGGTCGTTGAGGTCCGACGTCGCGAACCGGCCACCGTCGAGCTGCACCATCGGGCGCAGGTCCGGCGGGATGACCGGGATGGCGTCGAGGACCATGCCGGCCGGCTGGTTGGTCGTCGTCTGGAACGCGTTGACGACCTTGAGCCGCTTGAGGGCGCGGGTCTTGCGCTGGCCCTTGCCGGTCGCGATGATCTCGCGGAGCAGCTCGGACTCGGCGTCGAGGTCGAAGGTCTCGAGGCGCTTCTGGATCGCCGCGGCGCCCATCCCGCCTTCGAAGTAGAGACCGAACCGGTCCCGCATCTCGCGGTAGAGGACCTCGTCGCCCTCGAGGTCCTGGACCTTGAGGTTCTTGAAGCGGTCCCAGACCTGCTCGAGACGCTCGATCTGGGCGTCGGCGCGCTTGCGGATCTGGTTCATCTCGCGCTCGGCGCTGTCGCGGACCTTGCGCTTGGCGTCGGCCTTGGCACCCTCGGCCTCGAGCTCGGCCAGGTCGGCCTCGAGCTTCTTGGAGCGGGTGTCGAGGTCGGCGTCGCGCCGGGACTCGAACTCCTTCTTCTCGACCTCGATCTGCGCCTGGAGCGACGGGAGGTCAGCGTGGCGCTGGTCCTGGTCGACCGAGGTGATCATGTAGGCCGCGAAGTAGATGACCTTCTCGAGGTCCTTGGGGGCCAGGTCGAGCAGGTAGCCGAGACGGCTCGGCACGCCCTTGAAGTACCAGATGTGGGTGACGGGGGCGGCGAGCTCGATGTGGCCCATCCGCTCACGACGCACGGCCGCACGGGTCACCTCGACGCCGCAGCGCTCGCAGATGATGCCCTTGAAGCGGACCCGCTTGTACTTGCCGCACGCGCACTCCCAGTCCCGGGTCGGGCCGAAGATGCGCTCGCAGAACAGCCCCTCCTTCTCGGGCTTGAGGGTGCGGTAGTTGATCGTCTCCGGCTTCTTGACCTCGCCGTGGCTCCAGGCGCGGATGTCCTCGGCCGAGGCGAGACCGATGCGGATCTCGTCGAAGAAGTTAACGTCCAGCACTATGTGCTTCTTTCTTTCGAATGCCGTGTGCGTTGAGTGTGTGGGGGCCTGAGTCAAGGAACTCGGACCCGCTGCGCGGGGCGCCTGTCTCTTCCGATGACAGGCGCTCCGCGCGTCGTCGGATCAGACTTCCTCGACCGAGCTCGGCTCGCGTCGGGACAGGTCGATGCCGAGCTCCTCGGCAGCGCGGAAGACGTCCTCCTCGGCCTCCCGCATCTCGATGCGGTTGCCCTCGCTGTTGAGGACCTCCACGTTGAGACAGAGGCTCTGCATCTCCTTGATGAGCACCTTGAAGGACTCGGGGATGCCCGGCTCGGGGATGTTCTCGCCCTTGACGATCGCCTCGTAGACCTTGACGCGGCCGTTGACGTCGTCGGACTTGATCGTCAGCAGCTCCTGGAGCGCGTAGGCGGCGCCGTACGCCTCGAGGGCCCAGACCTCCATCTCACCGAAGCGCTGGCCACCGAACTGGGCCTTACCGCCGAGCGGCTGCTGGGTGATCATCGAGTAGGGACCCGTGCTGCGCGCGTGGATCTTGTCGTCCACGAGGTGGTGCAGCTTGAGGATGTACATGTAGCCCACGGACACCGGCTCGGGGAACGGCTCGCCGGAACGACCGTCGAACATCATCGCCTTGCCGGAGCCGTCGATGAGCCGCTGACCGTCACGGGTCGGGAGCGTCGAGTCGAGGAGACCGATGATCTCGCCCTCGCCCGCACCGTCGAAGACGGGGCTGGCGACACGGGTGCCCGGCGCGGCCGAGCGTGCGTCGGCGGGGATCATCTTGGCCCAGTCGGGGTTGCCCGCGATCTCCCACCCACGGCTGGCTGCCCAGCCGAGGTGGAGCTCGAGGATCTGGCCGACGTTCATACGACCGGGGACACCGAGCGGGTTGAGGACGACGTCGACGGGCGTGCCGTCCTCGAGGAAGGGCATGTCCTCGATCGGGAGGATCTTGGAGATGACGCCCTTGTTGCCGTGGCGGCCGGCGAGCTTGTCGCCGTCGGTGATCTTGCGCTTGTTGGCGACGTAGACGCGAACGAGCTGGTTGACCCCCGGCGGGAGCTCGTCGCCCTCGTCCTTGGAGAAGACCTTGACGCCGATGACCGTGCCGGTCTCGCCGTGCGGCACCTTGAGGGAGGTGTCGCGGACCTCGCGCGCCTTCTCACCGAAGATCGCGCGGAGCAGGCGCTCCTCCGGCGTCAGCTCGGTCTCGCCCTTGGGCGTGACCTTGCCGACGAGCAGGTCGCCGTCGCGCACCTCGGCGCCGATGCGGATGATGCCGCGGTCGTCGAGGTCGGCGAGGACGTCCTCGGAGACGTTGGGGATGTCCCGGGTGATCTCCTCCGGACCCAGCTTGGTGTCGCGGGCGTCGACCTCGTGCTCCTCGATGTGGATCGAGGAGAGGACGTCGTCCTGGACGAGGCGCTGCGACAGGATGATCGCGTCCTCGTAGTTGTGGCCCTCCCACGGCATGAACGCCACGAGCAGGTTGCGGCCCAGGGCCATCTCGCCACCGTCGGTCGCGGGACCGTCGGCGATGAGGCCACCGACCTCGAGCCGGTCGCCCTCGGCGACGACGACCCGCTGGTTGTAGCTGTTGCCCTGGTTGGAGCGCGTGAACTTGTTGATCCGGTAGGTCCGGCTCGTGCCGTCGTCGTTGGCGACCGTCACGAGGTCGGCGGAGACCTCGGTCACGACACCGGCCTTCTCGGCGATCGTCACGTCGCCGGAGTCGACCGCGGCGCGGTACTCCATGCCGGTGCCGACGAGCGGCGCCTCGGCGCGGACGAGCGGGACGGCCTGACGCTGCATGTTGGACCCCATGAGGGCCCGGTTGGCGTCGTCGTGCTCGAGGAAGGGGATGAGCGCGGTCGCGGCGGACACCATCTGGCGGGCCGAGACGTCCATGAAGTCGACGTCGGCGCCCGGGATGTACTCGGGCTCGCCGCCCTTGGTCCGGACGAGGACGCGGTCGTCGAGGAACTTGCCCTTGCCGTCGATCGGGGAGTTGGCCTGCGCGATGCGGTGGCGGTCCTCCTCGTCGGCGGTGAGGTAGTGGATCTCCTCGGTGACGACGCCCTTCTCGACCTTGCGGTACGGCGTCTCGATGAAGCCGAACGGGTTGATCCGACCGTACGACGCGAGCGATCCGATGAGGCCGATGTTCGGGCCTTCCGGGGTCTCGATCGGGCACATGCGGCCGTAGTGGCTGTGGTGGACGTCGCGGACGTCCATGCCGGCCCGGTCACGGGACAGACCACCAGGGCCGAGCGCGGACAGACGCCGCTTGTGCGTCAGGCCGGACAGCGGGTTGTTCTGGTCCATGAACTGCGACAGCTGGCTGGTCCCGAAGAACTCGCGGATGCTGGCGACGACCGGTCGGATGTTGATGAGCGTCTGCGGCGTGATGGCCTCGACGTCCTGGGTCGTCATCCGCTCGCGGACGACGCGCTCCATCCGGGACAGGCCCGTGCGGACCTGGTTCTGGATGAGCTCGCCGACGTTGCGGAGGCGACGGTTGCCGAAGTGGTCGATGTCGTCGGTCTCGATGCGGACCTCGACGTCCTCGCCGTGACGGTGCCCGGGGATCGTCTCCTGGCCGTCGTGGAGCGCGACGAGGTACTTGATGGTCGCGACGATGTCGTCGATCGACAGGGTCGAGTCGGCGAGCGGGGCCTCGGTCCCGAGCTTCTTGTTCAGCTTGTAGCGGCCGACCTTGGCGAGGTCGTAGCGCTTGCCGTTGAAGTAGAGGTTGTCGAGGAGCGTCTGCGCGGCCTCACGGGTGGGCGGTTCGCCCGGACGGAGCTTGCGGTAGATGTCGAGCAGGGCGTCGTCCTGGCCGGCGACGTGGTCCTTCTCGAGGGTGAGCTTCATCGACTCGAACTCGCCGAACTCCTCGAGGATCCGCGCCTCGGACCAGCCGAGCGCCTTGAGGAGGACGGTGACCGACTGCTTGCGCTTGCGGTCGACGCGGACGCCGACCATGTCGCGCTTGTCGATCTCGAACTCCAGCCACGCGCCACGGCTCGGGATCACCTTGGAGGTGTAGATGTCCTTGTCGGACAGCTTGTCGGCGGTGCGCTCGAAGTAGACGCCCGGGCTGCGGACGAGCTGGGAGACGACGACACGCTCGGTGCCGTTGATGATGAAGGTGCCGCGCTCGGTCATGAGCGGGAAGTCGCCCATGAAGACCGTCTGGCTCTTGATCTCACCGGTCGTGTTGTTCATGAACTCGGCGGTCACGAAGAGGGGGGCGGAGTAGGTCTGGTCCCGCTCCTTGCACTCCTCGATCGAGTACTTGGCCTCCTCGAACCGGTGGTCCCGGAAGCTGAGGGACATGGAACCGCTGAAGTCCTCGATCGGGGAGATCTCCTCGAAGATCTCCTCGAGACCGGAGCGGTCGGGGACGTCGTCGCGATCCTTGGCCTTGGCGTCGGCCACACGGGCCTGCCAACGCTCGTGACCGAGGAGCCAGTCGAAGCTCTCGGTCTGGAGCGCGAGGAGGTCCGGGACCTCGAGCGGCTCATGGATCTTGGCGAAGCTCAGTCGGCCGGAGGCCGTAAGAGCGGTGGTGATGGGCTGGGACGAGGTGCGCGAGGCGGCCACTCATGGTCCTTCCACGTCAAATGCGGACGTTCGGTTGGTCGGCGCCACACCAGGACCAACCTTCCTCACCTGTGCCCGGAAGGGCACGCCGGAAGGACTCACGCAAATGCGGAGCGGGACGAAAGGGGCAGCGCAAAGCGACAGCCTACTCCCTGCCGCACGACAACTCAACCCGGCCCCGCAACCCTGCGGGAGGGGAGTCGTCGAGACGACTCCGACAGAGTGCACCCGACTCCCCCACGGCGTCAAGCACCCCGTCCACAGGGATCCGGGACGGGGTGCTGGGGCGGGTCCGGGCGGCGATGGGCCGGGACCCTCGCAACGGTCGCGAAGGGTTCCGGCCCGGGCCGAGGTTTCCCGCCCTGGGCGGGAAAGCTGGATGGCGTCAGTAGGCGGAGAGCCCGCTGATCAGCCAGCGGCCGTCGACCCGGGTCATCGTCGCGATGACGCGGTTCTGGTCGGTGGCCGGTGTCGGGTCGGCCGTCGTCGTCCGGGTCTGGTTGACGAATGCCTGGACGGTGACCGTGTCCTCGCCCGCGGACGCGACGCCGATCTCGCGGACCTGGGCCTTGACGACGGCGCCGTTCCGCCTCGCCAGCGGGGCGATGTTCGTCGTGAACGTCCTGCCGAACTCCTCCTTGAAGGAGCCGGTGAGCAGGCCCGCGACGGCGGCGGGCTTCGTCGCGACCGACGCGGCGTCGAAGGAGAGGATCTGCTCCAGACCCGCTCGGGCCGACGCGGCGGCGGCGGACTCCTCCGAGCTCGTCACCGCCGGCCCGCGCAGGCTGAGCCCGAGGACCGTCGCGAGCGAGAGGGCCGCGAGGACGAGCGCCGCGAGCGGACGCCGCCAGGACGGTGCCGAATGCGGGATGGTCCCGGGCGCGACGACGGGCGCGACCTGCTCGGCGTTCGCGACCGGCGGAGCGGCGGGGCGCTTCGGGCGGGCGGGTGCGGCGACGGCATTCGCCGGACGCGTGCCGGGATCGCCCCCCTCCGTGGGACGGCGTCGCTCGCCGGCGATCCGGCGACGGGCCATCGTGTCAGCCGACGAACTCAAGGGACTCCACCTTCCACTCGGAGCCGACCTCGCGGAGGCCGAGCTTCATCCGGTACGTCTTCTTCTCCCCCTGCGGGATGGAGGCGTTGCTCGTCGGCGCGACGACGCCGACCATGACGACGGCGGAGTCGAGGTCACCGGAGACGAGCGCCGCCTCGGAGCGCTCGACCTTGCTCACCGACCTGTTGTCGACGATGAGCTTGCGCAGGTCGGTCCACGACTTCCCGTAGCTCGCGGCGAAGTCGCCGGTCGCCCCGGCCTTGACCCGGCCGGCGTCGGCGTCGACGGTCCGGTAGTCCAGGGTCGTGAAGTTCACGGCGAGCTGCCGCCCGGCGGCGAGCGCCGAGTCGTGGGCCCGGTCGAGCTGCCGCTCGTGCCACCAGGCAGGGCCGCTCCGGGCTCCGACCGCGAGGGCGGCGAGCAGGAGCGCGGCGGCGAGGAGCCAGACCGCCCGAGGGTTCAGGCGGGCGGCGCGCACCGGCTGGGCGATCGCCAGCTGGGTCATTGCGTGGCCTCCTTGAGGATCCAGTCCCAAGAGCCCGCGCCGGTCACCCCTGACGGGGCGACGGGGACGCGTACGTGCGGCGCGCCCGACCGGGAGGCGGTCCCTCCGGACAACGGCTGGTTGCCGTATGCCATGGGAAACGACGACCCGGGGCTCCGGGTCACGCCGGGGGCGTTCTGGGCGCCACGCACGGCGCTCGTCGAGCCGCGCGGGAGGGTGCACCGGGCATTCGCGTTGAGCGCCGGGAGGCCGCTGACCTGCGCGGGGTCGGTCTTCGTCGTGCCCTGGTAGCCCCGGGTGCAGGCCGGCGGGTCGGTGTTCAGCTGGAGCCCGAAGTGAGCCGTCCCATCGCCGGGGACGACGGTGAAGCCGCCGACGACGACCTCCGGGTAGGTGACGAGCATCTGCTCGATGCCGTCGATCCGGGAGTTCGTGATCTGGCCGACGGTGATGAGGTTGGCGACGAGCTGGGCGAGGTCGCCCTGGTTGTCGACGATGAGGCCGTCGAGCTCCTTGCTCGCGATGACGCCGCGGTCGAGGATCCGGCGCAGGTCGGGGTCGGAGTCGCGCAGTGCCTCGGAGAGGTTGGCGAAGCTCGTCGCGAATGCCTTGATCGAGCCCGCCGTCTCCCGTTGCGTCGTGAGGACGATCCGGCCGTCGTCGAGGAGCTTCCTGGTCTCCGGCAGCGCCTCGCCGGCGGCCCGGGTCAGGGAGCTGCCGTGGTCGATGAGCCGCTGGAGGTCGCCGCCGCCGTCGGCGAAGGCGTCCCCGAGCTCGTCGACGACGACCCGGAGCCGGTCGCGGTCGACCGAGCCGACGGTCTGGTCCACGTCGAGGAGGAGCTGGTCGACGCGGACCGGCGTGCGGCTGTCCCGCATGGCGACGACGTCGCCCTCGGCGAGGACGGGCCCGCGGGTCGACCGGGGCTGGAAGTCGAGGTACTGCTCGCCGACCGCGGAGCGGTTCTCGACGACGGCGAGGGTGTCCTTGGGGATGCGCGTGTCGCTGTCGAGCTCGGCGTGGACCCGGACACCGTCGCGGAGCAGCTCGAGCCGCTCGACCCGGCCGACCTTGACGCCGCGGTAGGTGACCTCGGAGCCGGCGAAGATGCCGCCGGACTGGGCGAGGTCGACCGCGACCGTCGGCCCGGTGCCGAAGACGCGCTCGGTCAGTCCGACGTACTTCGCCGAGAGGATGCTGACCCCGAGCATCGTGATGAGGAGGAACGCGAGGAGCTGGACCTTGGTCCCGAGCCGGATCATGAGGCCCCTCCGGTGTAGAGCCGGGTCCACGAACCGTCGGAGGACTGGCTCCCGCTCGGGCCGGACAGGCAGACCGGCGGGCAGCCGGGCAGCGACGGCGTCCCGGTGGGCAGGCCGGTGGGCAGGCTCGTCGGGAGCCCGGTCGGCAGGCCCGTCGGCAACCCGGTCGGCAGGCCCGTCGGCAGTCCGGTCGGCAGGACCGTCGGGAGCCCGGTCGGGAGGACGGTCACGAGGTTGCGCAGGTCGAGGTCCGCGGTGATGTGGAGGTTGGTGTAGTCGCCCTTGATGGCATTCATCGCACGGTCCGGGAAGGGATAGGTGAGGAGCAGCTCCATCGAGCGGGGCAGGGCGTCGCCCGCCTTGGCGAGCTGACCGAGGATCGGCTCGAGGGCGCGGAGGTTGGCATCGAGGTCGGCTCGGGAGCCGCGGATCACCTTGGTGCCGACCGCGCCGAGGCGCGAGAGCTGCTGGAGCATCGTCGTCAGCTGCACGCGCTGGTCGGCGAGGATCGTGAGGCCCTTGGGCAGCTCGCTCACCGCCCGGGCGAGGACGTCCTTCTGGGCGGCGAGCTTGGCCGAGAGCCGGTCGAGGTTGTCGATGGCGCGGACGATCTCCGCCTTCTGCGCGTCCAGGCCGCCGACGAAGGTGTCGAGCTGGGTGACGAGCGACTTGATGTCCTTCTCGCGCCCGTGCATCGCCGCGCCGAGCTCGGTCTCGATGACCTTGAGCTGCGCCACTCCCCCGCCGTTGAGGAGCAGCGACATCGCCGAGAGGACCTCCTCGACCTCGGGGTTGCGGCTCGTGCGGGCGAGCGGGATGTCGTCGCCGTCACCGAGCGAGCCGGCCGGCGCGACGTCCTTCGGTGGCGCCAGCTCGACGTACTTCTCGCCGAGGAGCGAGGTCTGCCGCAGCTCGGCGGTCGCGTTGTCCGGCAGCTTGGTGCCGTCGGGAATGCGCAGGGTCACCGTGGCCGTCCAGCCGTGCAGCTCGATCTGCTCGACGGCGCCGACGGTCACCTCGTTGACCTTGACGGCCGACTGCGGCACGAGGTCGAGGACGTCGGCGAACTCCGCGGTGACGCGCATGACGTCGCCGCCACCCGCGGCTCCACCGGGCAGCGGGAGGTCGTAGACGCCCTGGCAGCCGGTCAGGGCGACGACGGCGAGACCGGCGACGGCCACCCGGGTCGCGTGGGTACGGATCGTCCTCATCGGGTGCCTCCGGGCAGCAGGCCGCCGAGGGTCGGGTCGGCCCCGCGGACGGACGGGGTACCGACGGCGGACACGGCGCCGTAGGCGTCGGGGGCCACGGCATTCGCCGAGGTGGGCAGCGGCAGGGGAAGGGGCAGGCCGGGGATCCGGATCCGGCCGATGAGCTGCTGGCAGAGCTCGCTGTCGCGCTGTCCGCCCGGTCCCGAGAGGAGGGAGCAGAGGAGGAGGCCGGGATCGTCGAGCTGCCGGATGTTGGCCCGCGTGTCGAGCGTCCCCGACCGCGGGTTGTAGGCGAGCTGGAGGTTGGACAGTGCGGTCGGCGCATTCGTCAGCGTCTCGGTCAGTGCCTGCCGCTTGGCGACGACGGCGCTCGTCACCGAGGTGAGGCGTGAGACGTCGCTCCTGATCAGGCTCCGGTTGTCCTTGACGAAGGTCGAGATGTCGTCGAGGGCGACCGCGAGGTTCTTCAGCGCAGCCTGGAGGTCGCCGCGCTCGCCGTCGAGCTGGCCGCTGACCGAGGCGAGGTCGGTGTTGAGCCGGCGGACCTGGGCGTCGTTCTGGGCGAGCATCGTCGTGAAGGACTGGAGGTTCTTCACGGTGCCGAAGAGGTCGCCCTTTCCCTCGTCGAGGGTCTCGACGGCGCGCGACAGTCCGGCGATCGTGTCGTGGAGGTTCTTGCCCTGACCCTCGAGGTTGGCGGCGCTCGTGTCGACGAAGCGCGACAGGGCGCCGTCCTTGTTCGCGCCCTTGGGGCCGAGGGCGACCATGAGGTCGTCGACGCTCTGCGAGATCCGGTCGAGCTCGACGGGGACGGCGGTGCGATCGGTGCCGATCACGGCTCCGCTCTCGAGCGTCGGGCCCTGGGTCCATGCCGGGAGGAGCTGGACGTAGCGGTCGCTCACCAGGCTCGGGGCGACGACCGCGGCCCGCGCCGCCGCGGGGACCTTGTACTTCGCGTCGAAGCTGAAGCGCACCTCGACGACCTCGCCGGCCGGGGTCACCGAGTCGACCTCGCCGACCTTGACGCCGAGAATGCGGACGTCGGAGCCCGGGAAGAGCCCGACGGCGCGGGTGAAGCGGCCGGTCACGGTCACCTGGTCGCTGCTCGGCCAGAGGACGAATGCGGTGACCGCGAGCGCGACGACGACCGCCGCGGCGATGAGGTTGCCGGGCCCACGCAGGCGGCGCAGGGCATTCACCGTCCGACACCTCCGATCGGGGTCGTCATGTTCTGGATGTAGGTGTCGAACCAGCGGCCGGTCGACAGGACGTTCGCGAAGACCCGGGTGAAGGGCGCGAGAGCGTCGATCGTGTCCTGGAGGTCCTTCTCGTGCTTCTCGAGGACGGCGAGGACCTGGTCGACGTTGGCGAGCGCGGGCTTGAGCTGCTCGCGGTTGTCACGCACGAGGCCGGACAGCTCCTGGCTCATCCGGGAGGTGTTGACGAAGAGCGTGTGGATCGCCTCGCGCCGCGCCCGGAGCTCGACGAGGAGGAGGTCTGCGTCCTTGATGAGCTTGTCGATGACGGCGTTGCGGTCGGCGACCGTCGCGCTCACCGAGTTGGCGCTCGCGAGGAGCCGCTTGAGCTCGGCGTCCCGGCCGGAGATGGTCCGGCTCAGCCGGGTCAGGCCCGACAGGGCGCCCCTGACGTTGGCCGGGGTGTCCTTGAACTCCGTCGCGAGCACGTCGAGCGACCGTGCGAGCTGGTCGGTGTCGATCTGCTCGGTCGTCTTCGTCAGGTCGGCGAAGGCGTTGACGATGTCGTAGGAGGAGATCGTCCGCGAGCGCGGGATCGTCGAGCCCTCCTGGAGCTGGCCGGTGCCGCGCGGCTCGAGGGCGAGGTACTTCTGGCCGAGGAGGGTTCGCATCCGGACCGAGGCCGCGGTCTGCGGCCCGAAGCCGGCCGGCTCGGTGATCCGGAAGTCGACGCGCACGTGGTCTCCGTCAAGGTCGACGCCGCGGACCTTGCCGACCTTGACCCCGGCGATCCGGACCTCGTCGCCGGCCCGGAGGCCGCCGGCCTCGGTGAGGTCGGCGTGGTAGTCCGTGCCGCCGCCGATGAGCGGCAGGCTGCTCGCGTTGAAGGAGAGGACGAGGACGGAGAGGATCGCGAGGAGGCCGACGGCCCCGATCGTCACCGGGTTGCGCTCGCGGAACGGCGTGCTCACTGCGCACACCTCGCGGCCGAGATGTTGTAGCCGAGGCCGCCGGGAAGCGCGCCGGTCGGCAGGATGACGTTCTTGGCGTCGAACCGGCAGAGGTAGAAGTTGAACCACGAGCCGTAGGTCGCGGTCCGGGTGATCTGGCGGAGCTTGCCCGGGGTGCGCTCGATGAACTGCTCGAAGACCTTGGTGTTGTCCGGCTCGTTGAGCGTCGTCGTCAGCGTCCGGAGTCGAGCGATGTCCTGCTTGATGACCGGCCGGTCGTCCTCGAGGAGCCCGGCGAGCTCGGCGGTCACGGAGTTGATGTTCGTCAGCGACTCGCCGATCGCCGTGCGGTCCGCGGCGAGTCCCGACACGAAGCGCTGGAGCTGGTCGAGGAGGGAGCCGAAGCTGTCCGCATTCTGCGAGACGGTCTCGAGGACGCTCGTGAGATGGTCGATCGTCCGGCCGATGACCTGGTCCCGGTCGGCGAGCGTGCTCGTCAGGCTCGCGGTGTGCGCGAGGAGGCTGTTGATGTTGCCGCCCTCGCCCTGGAGCACCGAGACGATCTCCCCGGACAGCTCGTTGACGTCCTTGGGCGACAGGGCCGCGAAGAGCGGCTTGAAGCCGTTGAAGAGGACGGTGAGGTCGAGCGCCGGGTGGGTGCGCTCGAGCGGGATCGTCGCGTCGGCCGCGAGCGGGGCGGCCCCGCCGGCCCCCTGGGTGAGGGCGATGTAGCGCTCGCCGACGAGGTTGCGGTACTTGATCGTCGCGACGGTGCCCTGGGTGAGGACGCTCGTCGAGGAGACGTCGAAGCTGACGACGGCGTGGGTGCGGTCGCCGGCGACCAAGATGTCGTCGACGCTGCCGACGCGGACGCCCGCGATCCGGACCTCGTGACCCCGCGAGAGGCCGGTGACGTCGGTGAAGAGCGCCCGGTAGGTCGTCTTGTCGCCGAGCTGGATGTTGGCGATCGTCGCGGCGAGGGTCCCGGTCGCGAGGATCGTCACGGCCGCGAAGATCAGGAACTTGACCAGCGAGGATGTCGTCCTCATCCGTTGTTCACCACCGATCCGCGGAGGATCGGACCGGCGAGCAGGGTCGTCAGCGATGCGTCCCCGCTCGAGCCCGGCGTGAGGAGGGCGGACACGACCGCCTGCTCGTCGGCGGTCCCGGCGAGACCGCTGTCGGCATTGGGGATGGCGGCGCCGGCCGGCTCGAGGAATGCCCCGGGCAGCGCGGACTGCGCGTAGGTGGGCGCACCGTCGGTGCCGTCGTCGAACTTGCTGCCCCCTCGCGGGTTCGCCTGGCCGCCCTTCGCGTTGGGCAGGCCCTTGCAGTCGGGGGCGCGCTGGTCGGCCCACCGGGGCTCCTCGCCCGGGTGGTAGGCCTGCGACTGGGGCACCGTCTCGAGGGTGATGTGCATTCGCCCGCCGGCGAAGATCCCGTTGGCGCGCGGCAGCCAGTCGACCAGGCCCTGAGCGAAGCACGGGTAGATCGGCGAATGCTTCGCGAGCAGCGCGAGCGTCGGGCGCTGCACCTGCCCGAGCTGGATGAGGCGGTCCTGGTTGGCCTCGAGGAAGCCGGCCGCGTGGTTGGCGAAGCCGGCCGTGCCCGCGAGGAAGCCGGCGAGCTCGTCCTTCTTCTCCACGATCGTCGCGTTGGTCGTGAGGAGGGCCTTGGCGGCGCGGAGCAGCTCGGGACCGGCGACCTCGTAGGTGCTCGCGAGGTCCGCCAGGCCGGAGATGTCGGCCTGGATGACCGGCATCTTGGGGTTGATCTGCCGGAAGTAGGAGTCGACGAGGACGATGTTGTCGCCGATCTGCTCGCCGCGGCCGTCGAGCGTCGTCGCGAGTGCGTTGAGGGTCGCCGCGAGCTTCTCCGGCTTGACTGCACGGAGCAGCGGCAGCAGGTCGTCGAAGACCTGCTCGAGCTCGATCGCGACGCTCGTGCGGTCCTGCGGGATGACGTCGCCGGCGCGCAGCGGCCGGGCCGCCGTCGGCGCCTCGACGAGGTCGACGAAGCGCTCGCCGAAGAGCGTCTTGGGCAGGAGGCGGGCGCTCACGTTGCTCGGGACCTGGGTCGCAAGGGCCGGGTCGAGGGCGAGGGCGAGCGTGGCGCCCGTGTCGTCGGCGCTGATGTCGCGGACCTCGCCGACGATGAGGCCACGGATCTTGACGTCGGACCCGGACTTGAGCTGGCTCCCGATCCGGTCGGTGCGCAGCGTCACCGGGACGATGTCGGTGAAGACCTTCTCGAAGGTCGCGATCGACAGGCCGATGAGGGTGACCACGACGAGGATGAACCCGACGCCGAAGGCGCGCTTCCCTGCATTCGTCATCGTGCTCAGCCCGCGATCCGGACGGTCGTCGTCGCGCCCCACACGGCGAGGCTGAAGAAGAAGTCGACGATGTTGACGGCGACGATCGAGGTGCGCACGGCTGTCCCGACGGCGACGCCGACGCCCGCCGGGCCGCCACTCGCGTTGTAGCCGTAGTAGCAGTGGATGAGGATGATGACGACGGCGAAGACGAGGACCTTGACGAAGCTGTAGAGGATGTCGCCCGGGGGCAGGAACAGGTGGAAGTAGTGGTCGTACGTCCCCTTGGACTGCCCGAAGTAGTCGGTGACGATGAACCGTGTCGCCGCGTAGGAGCTGAGCAGGCCGAGGACGTAGAGCGGGATGACGGCGACGAAGCCGGCGATCATCCGGGTCGTCACGAGGAAGGGCAGGCTCGGAATGCCCATGGCCTCCAACGCGTCGACCTCCTCGGAGATCCGCATGGCGCCGAGCTGGGCGGTGAAGCCGCAGCCGACGGTCGCCGCGAGGGCGAGGCCCGCGACGAGCGGTGCGATCTCGCGGGTGTTGAGGTAGGCCGAGACGAAGCCCGCGAAGGCGCCGGTGCCGAGCTGGTTGAGGCTGCTGTAGCCCTGGAGCCCGACCTGGCTACCGGTGAAGAAGGCGAGGAAGGTCAGGACGCCGACGGTGCCGCCGATGACCGAGAGGGCGCCGCTGCCGAGGGAGACCTCCGCGAGGAGCCGGACGACCTCCTTCTTGTAGCGGCGGATCGTGCGGCCGCTCCACGCGATCGAGCGCACGTAGAAGTGCATCTGCGCGCCGAGGTCGTCCAGGGCCCGGAGGGGGCTGCCGGCCAGGTCTGACGTCTTGCTCATGGGGCTGCTCCTCTCAGACCTTCTGGGGGACGACTTGGAAGTAGATGGCGCTCACGACGAAGTTGACGACGAAGAGCAACATGAAGGTGATGACGACGGCCTGGTTGACCGCGTCGCCGACCCCCTTGGGCCCTCCCCCGGCTGTCAGGCCCTTGTAGGAGGCGACGACCGCGGCGATGAGGCCGAAGAGGACGGCCTTGATCTCGCTCGTCACGAGGTCGGCGATCTGGGCGAGCGCGGTGAAGCTCGCGAGGTAGGCACCGGGCGTGCCGCCCTGGATGACGACGTTGAAGAAGTAGCCGCCGGCGACGCCGACCACCGAGACGAGTCCGTTGAGCAGGAGGCTGACGAGCATCGCGGCGAGGACCCGGGGGACGACGAGTCGCTGGATCGGGCTGATGCCGAGGACCTCCATCGCGTCGATCTCCTCGCGGATCTTGCGCGAGCCGAGGTCGGCGCAGACCGCCGAGCCGCCGGCGCCGGCGATGAGGAGCGCGGTGACGATCGGGCTCGCCTCGCGGACGACCGCGAGCACGCTGGCGGCGCCGGTGAACGACTCGGCGCCGAGCTGCCGGGTCAGGGTCCCGAGCTGCAGGGCGATGACGGCGCCGAACGGGATCGACACCAGGGCGGTCGGGACGATCGTCACCGAGGCGATGAACCACGCCTGCTGGATGAACTCCTTGGTCTGGAACGGCCGGCGCGGGAGGGCGCGAAGGACGTCGAGCGCGAGGGCGAAGAGGCTGCCGGTCTGGCGCAGGCCGTTGGTGACGATGCTCATCGACGCCACCACCGTCGGCGGCCGTGGGCGTCGGCGCGGGTCGGCGGCTCGGCTGCGTCCGTGGCGTCCGGAGTCGGCGCGACGACGGTCTCCGGCTCGTCGCGCACGAGCGTCGCGACGGCCGCGGGCGACGCCTCGGGGAGGGGTGCGGGCGCGGCATTCGCGGGGCTGGGGGTGGTGGTGCCGGGGGTGGACGGCCGCGGGACGCCGACGATCCCGGCCGTCTCGGACTCGAACGACCCGGGGGGCGGGGTGACGCCGTGGTCGCGGCACCACTGGCCGGCGGGGCGTTCAGCCTTGCGCTTGACGCCGGTCGTCGTGCTCAGCTGGTGTGGGATCGGGGGCAGCGGCGGGAGCTCCTTGCCGACCTCGGAGGCGAGCTCGTCCGCGTCCTTCTCCTCGGACATGCCGATCGGGCCGACGGTCTGGGCGTTGAGGAACTGCCGGACCACCGGCTCCTCGCTGCTCAGCAGCATCTCGCGCGGCCCGAACATCGCGAGGTGCTTGTGGTAGAGCAGGCCGATGTTGTCCGGCACCGTCCGGGTCGAGTTGACGTCGTGCGTGACGATGAGGAAGGTCGCCTCGATCTGGGCGTTGAGGTCGACGAAGAGCTGGTTGATGTAGCTCGTCCGGACGGGATCGAGGCCGGAGTCCGGCTCGTCGATGAGGAGGATCTCGGGGTCGAGGACGAGCGCCCGGGCGAGCCCGGCGCGCTTGCGCATCCCCCCGCTGATCTCGCCGGGCAGCTTGCCCTCGGCGCCGGAGAGGCCGACGAGCTCCATCTTGTCCATCACGATCTTCTTGATGTCCGACTCGGACTTCTTCGTGTGCTCGCGGAGCGGGAAGGCGACGTTGTCGTAGAGGTTCATCGACCCGAAGAGGGCGCCGTCCTGGAAGAGGAGGCCGAAGAGCTTGCGGACCTCGTAGAGGTCGTTCTCGCGGAGCGTGACGAGGTCCCGCCCGTCGATCCAGATCGCGCCCGCGTCGGGCTTGATGAGGCCGACGAGGGTCTTGAGGAAGACGGACTTGCCCGTGCCCGAGGGTCCGAGCATGACGCTGATCTCCCCGGCGGGGAGGGTGAGCGACACGTCCTTCCAGATGAGCTGCGAGCCGAATGCCTTCGTCAGACCTTCGACCCTGATCTCGGTACCCATGGCGTGCGGACACCGCCTTCCTGCGTCGTTGCGTGCGATCTGACAACGAGGCAGGTGCGGGGAGGTTACGCGCGGGTCGGCAGGTCTCGACCTCGGGGGATGTCTCGAGTGCGGAGGAGTGTCGTTGTCCTGCGCCCACCCGTGCGTGCGGGCCGACGACCATTGCTCCAGCCACGACCCGCAGCTGAGCACGACGCGCGCGGCAACTTCAGAGCAATGGTCGTCGGCCGGTCAACGAACGTGCGCGGGTCGCCCGGACGCGCGCTCGGCTGCGGCCCCTGGCATCCCCGGAGAACGCAGAAGCGGGGCCACCCGAAGGTGACCCCGCTTCGCGAGCGTGAGGAGCTAGCTCACTTGAGCTCGACGGTCGCGCCGGCGGTCTCGAGCTGGTCCTTGGCCTTCTCGGCCGCGGCCTTGTCGACGCCCTCGAGGACGGCCTTGGGGGCGCCGTCGACGAGGTCCTTGGCCTCCTTGAGACCGAGGCTCGTGAGCGCGCGGACCTCCTTGATGACCTGGATCTTCTTGTCGCCCGCGGCGGTCAGGACGACGTCGAAGCTGTCCTGCTCCTCCTCGGCGGCGGCCTCGCCACCGGCAGCGGCGCCCGCGGGGGCGGCGGCGACGGGGGCAGCGGCGGTGACGTTGAACGTCTCCTCGAACTGCTTGACGAACTCGGAGAGCTCGATGAGGGTCATCTCCTTGAAGGCGTCAAGGAGCTCGACGGTGCTGAGCTTGGCCATGATGGCTACCTTTCTGAACTGGTTTGTGCCGTGAGTGGCAGGGCTGAGGCCTCAGGCCTCGGTGGTGTCGCCACCCGTGGCGACGTCTGCGGTGGCCTCGTCGGCCGCGGGGGCCTCCGGGGCGACGGGCTCGGCAGCAGCCGGAGCGGCCGCGGCGGGCCCCTCGGACTCGACCTTGGCGCGGAGGGCGTCGACGGTGCGAGCGGCCTGCGACAGCGGAGCGGCAAAGAGGTAGACGGCCTTGGTGAGCGTGGCGTTCATCGCGCCCGCCAGCTTGGCCAGCAGAACCTCACGCGACTCCAGGTCGGCGAGCTTGGTGATCTCCTGCGCGGTCAGGGGCTTGCCGTCGAGGACGCCACCCTTGATCACGAGGAGGGGATGTGCCTTGGCGAAGTCACGCAGCGCCTTGGCCGCGACGACGGGGTCACCGTCGACGAAGGCGATGGCGCTCGGGCCGACCAGCTGGCCGTCGAAGGCGGAGACGTCCGCCTCCTTGGCCGCGAGGTCGGTCAGCGTGTTCTTGACCACGGCGTAGGTGGCGTTGCCACGAAGCGCCGCGCGGAGGTCGGTGATCTGCTTGACCGTGAGTCCGCGGTACTCCGTGAGAACGGCCGCGTTGCTGCCACGGAACTTGTCCGCGAGCTCTGCGATGGCTGCAGCCTTGTCCTGCTTTGCCATGTGGCCTCCTGACGTGAGTGGTTGGACTGTGCCCAGCACCGCCTGCCGGGTCCCCCGACGACAAACGCCCCGGCACAGGGCACGGGGCGTATGGCATTCGATGCGAATGCACTCACGAACGTGGCCTGCGCTGGACGCCGCACGTCGTGCGGACCTTCGATGCCCGAGGGCATGACCGGCGGTCTCTGGTCTTGGCCAAGGGTACGGGCCGAGCCGCCCGCCGACCAAATCGGCGAGTCGCCGGGTCAGACCGCCGCCGCCGCGACATCGGAGGCGGCGGGCGCCCTGATGTCGACGGCCGCGCCGTAGTCGGAGTAGTCGACCTGCGTCGTCGCGCCCTCGGCGCCCCCGACCTGGCGCGCGGAGAGCAGGCGACCGTCCGGGTCGAGGGTCTGCTCGACCGTGGCCGGCCTCAGCTGGGCCACCGCCTGGGAGGGGAGCGGACGGCCGAGGAGCCTTTCGGTCAGCCGGCGCTGCGCGTCGGCGTCGAGGCTGGTCACCCACGTCGTGGCATCGCCGTCGACACGGGTGGCCCGGGCCTCGAGGCTGCCGAGGGCGGAGAGCATCGCGGCCGGGTCGACCGCCTGCGCCATCGCCTGGAGCAGTGGGGCGAGCATCCGGCTCAGCTCGCTCGTCCCGCCGGGGTCGACGCGGAGGAAGCGCCGACCACCCGCCAGCTCGGCGAACCGGGCGCCGCCGAGGTAGGCGACCCGGTCGACGTAGACGATCTCGACGGCATCCGGCCCGGTCCCGCCCGTGAGCCGGTAGGCCGGCGTCGCCCCCCGCAGGTCGATCTGCCCGGTCATCGTCCTGCCGCCGGTCGTGATCCGGGTGCGGACGGTGCCGGCGGCGCGGAGGGCGCCGGAGATGCGACCGGCGAGCTCGGTGGCCCGGAGCGTGTCGCCGACGGCGGCGCGCGGCGGCCGGACTCCCGGCGTCGCGGCCGCGGTCCCGCGCAGGGATCCGGTCGTCGTCACCGCCTCACCGGCGGAGGAGCAGGCGGCAAGCCCGAGGACGGTCGCGGACGCGACCGTCCTCAGGAGGGCTCGGTGCCGCCTGCCCTGCCGGTTCACGAGGTCGGCATCGTGAACGTGCCGACCTCCGAGGCGGCCGGGGCGCTGACGTCGACCGGCTCGCCCCACTTGGTGAACGTCATGTCCATCGACTCGCCGCTGAGCGTCATCGACATCTTCTGCGGGAGTTTGTCCGCGTCGATCGTGTAGTCGTAGGCCATGCTCGCCGGGAGGCCGCTCAAGGCGTCGCCGGAGACACCCGGGGCGCCCTGCGCCTTGGCCATCGCCTCGATCTGGGCCTTGGTCAGGGTGATCGTGTAGGTCGTGGCCGACCCGTCGCTCGACTTGACCGTCGCCTTGACGTCCTTGAGCGCCGCGATCGACTCGATCGGGTTGGCGAGCGAGGACTCGATCTGGCCGAGCATGGGGCCCATCGACTTGGACATCGGGTCGGTGCCCTTGGGGTCGATCTTGATCCACTTCTTGCCACCGGTCATCTGCGCGAACATGGGCCCGCCCATGTACATCACCTGGTCGATGTAGATCATCTGCATCGTGTCGCCCTCGGCCTGCAGCGTCATCTTCATCCGCGGGGAGGTCCCGGCGTAGTCGACGTCGGCCTGCAGGGTGCCCTCCTTGCCCATGCTCATCGTCATGTGCGCCGTCTTCTTGGCCTTGACGGCGGCGGCGCTCTCGGCGGCGATCGACTGGAAGTCGACGGTCTCGCCCGCGGCGGCCGTCGTCGGTGTCGGCGTCTGCGACGTCGTCTGGGAGGCGGACTTCGACGTGCCCGTCGTGGTGTCGGTGGCCGACCCGCAGCCGGACAGGGCCAGGGCTGCTGCGGCAGCGATGGCGGCGATGGAACGCTTCACGATGGATCCCCCAAGGACGTGGTGTGCCCGACGGGACGCCGGGCGGCTGACGGCGTCAACTGTACGCACTGGCGCGTGGCGGACCTGTGCAGGTTCCCGGGATGCACCGCATGCAGGGCGAATGCGGGACGGCGCCGACCCGAGGTGGGTCGGCGCCGTCCGGCGTGGGTGGTCGTTCAGGCCTGCGGCGCGTCCTCGAGGAGGTTGCGCGTGCGGTTGTAGTCGACGAGGATCCCGGGGCCCATCGTCGTCGACATCGTCGCCTTCGTGATGAACCGGCCCTTGGAGGCGGCCGGCTTGAGGCGCAGGATCTCCTCGAGCGCGGCGGCGTAGTTCTCGATGAGGGCCTTCTCGTCGAAGGACGCCTTGCCGATGATGAAGTGGAGGTTCGCGTGCTTGTCGACGCGGAACTCGATCTTGCCGCCCTTGATGTCGGTCACGGCCTTGGCCGTGTCCATCGTGACCGTGCCGGTCTTGGGGTTGGGCATGAGGCCGCGCGGACCGAGGACCTTGCCGAGCCGGCCGACCTTGCCCATGAGGTCGGGCGTCGCGACGACGGCGTCGAAGTCGAGCCAGCCGCCGGCGACCTTCTCGAGGAGGTCGTCGCTGCCGACGAAGTCGGCGCCGGCCTCACGAGCGGCCTCGGCCTTGTCGCCGTTGGCGAAGACGAGGACGCGGGCGGTCTTGCCCGTGCCGTTGGGCAGGTTGACCGTGCCGCGGACCATCTGGTCGGACTTGCGCGGGTCGACGCCGAGGCGCATGGCGACCTCGACGGTCTCGTCGTACTTGGCCTTGGCCGAGCTCTTGGCGAGGCGGATCGCGTCGATCGGGCTGTAGAGCTTGTCGGCCTCGATCCCCTCGGCGGAGGCCCGGTATGCCTTGCTGCGCTTCATGTTCTTCTCCTGGTGGTGAGTGGTGGAGCTGTGGTGCGGGCCAGCGCGGCCCTCCCACGCACGGAACGCGAGCTTGCGAGCCTGTTCCGTGTGAGTCGGGTTTGGTGCGAGTCGGGTTTGGTGCGAGCGAAGCGAGCGCCTCGCCTTCCCGTCAGACGCCCTCGGTCGTGATGCCCATCTGACGGGCGGTGCCGGCGATGATCTTCATCGCGGCCTCGACGTCGTTGGCGTTGAGATCGGGCATCTTCTGCTCGGCGATCTGACGGAGCTGGTCAGCGGAGAGCTTGGCGACCTTGGTCTTGTGCGGCTCGCCGGAGCCCTTCTGGACGCCCGCGGCCTTCTTGATCAGCTCCGACGCCGGCGGCGTCTTGGTGACGAAGGTGAAGGAACGGTCCTCGTAGACGGTGATCTCGACGGGGATGACGTTGCCGCGCTGGGCCTCCGTCGCGGCGTTGTACGCCTTGACGAACTCCATGATGTTGACGCCGTGCTGGCCGAGGGCCGGGCCGACGGGGGGAGCCGGCGTCGCGGCGCCGGCCTGGATCTGCAGCTTGATGAAGCCGGAGACCTTCTTGACCTTGGGGGGCATTGCTCTTCCTTCTGTGGTGGTGGGCCCACGCCTTGGGCGATGACCCGGTTGCAGTGACTATTCAGTTGTGGGCTCGGGGGGACAGCGGGGGCGGAGCCCCCGTGCGTCAGATCTTGGCGACCTGGTTGAACGAGAGCTCGACCGGGGTCTCCCGGCCGAAGATCGAGACGAGGACCTTGAGCTTCTGGGTGTCCGGGTTGATCTCGGAGATCGTCGCCGGGAGGGTCTCGAACGGACCCTCCATGACGGTGACCGACTCGCCGACCTCGAAGTCGACGATCGCCGGCTCACCGGACTTGGCGCCGCGGCCGCCACCCTGGCCGCCGCCCGCGGCGGTCTGCTCCTTGCCGAGGTCCACGGGCGCGAGCATCGTGAAGACCTCGCCCTGGCTGAGCGGCACCGGCTGGTGGGCGTTGCCGACGAAGCCGGTGACGCCCGGGGTGTGCCGGACGGCGCCCCACGACTCGTCGGTCAGCTCCATGCGGACCAGGACGTAGCCGGGGAACCGGACGCGACGGACGAGCTTCTTCTGACCGCTCTTGATCTCCGTCACCTCCTCCATCGGCACCTGCGACTCGAAGATGTAGTCCTCCATGTTGAGGGAGGTCGTGCGGCTCTCGAGGTTGGCCTTGACGCGGTTCTCGTAGCCGGCGTAGGAGTGGATGACGTACCAGTCGCCGTACTTGCTCGCGAGGTCGTCCTTGAAGGCCTGGACCGGGTCGACGTCCGGCATGATGTCGCCGTCCTCGTCGCTGCCGGCGGTCGCCGGGGCGACCGGGTGGACGGAGTCCTCGCGGCCCACGGCGGTGTCGAAGCCCTCGCTCTCGGAGGCCTCGATCCGCGCCTCGTCGTCGTCGTCCGACGCGGGCGTCTCGACGGCACGGTCGAATGCGTCGGCGTCGTCGGCCTCCTCGCGGGGGGCCTCCAGCTCGTCCGCCGGGGTCACCTCGCCGTCGACGACGGCACCCTGCTCGGTGTCGACGACGACGTCCCTGCCCGAGGCAGGGGCCGAGTCGACGACGACCTCGCCTCCCGTGGCGGGGGTCGACTGGGAGCCGTCATCGGGCTGGCTGGTCCACTGGTCGGACACTCTTGACCTCACTTGGCTGCGGTTGACATGGGACGTCGACGGGTGCGACCAGCAGGTCGCGGGCTCACGCGGCTCAGGCGCCGTAGACCAGGCCGACGAGCTTGCTGAACCCGAAGTCCATACCCGCGACGATCGCCATGATGGCGACGACGAACACGATGACGACCAGGGTGTAGTTCCACAGTTCGGATCGCGTCGGCCGGACGACCTTGCGGAGCTCGTCGAGGATCTGGCTGATGAACAGGCCGAGGGTGCCGAAGAACCGGGAGATCGGGTTGCCAGCGTTCTTCTGCGCGCGGCCCGACCTGCGGGTCTCGGAGCCCACGTCCGTCACGTGTGCCTCTTTCTCGTCGATGAAGTGTGCGGTGGCAGTCGGTGACCGCCGTCAGGCCGGGACGACCTGACACACGCAGGGCAGGAGGGACTCGAACCCCCAACCGCCGGTTTTGGAGACCGGAGCTCTACCAATTGAGCCACTGCCCTACGGAACGCGCCCGTGGGGCGGGAGGTTCCGGGCGTCTGCGCCGTGCCGAGCCGTGCGCGAGGCATGGCAAAGCAGGGTGCAACCACCGATGGACCAGCATACGGGAGGGGCCGGGCTGTCGCGAAACCGACGGCCGGTCCGCATCATGGCTCGGCGTCCTCATCGCCCCGGGTCGATGGGACGATGGCGCCGTGACCGAGCAGCCGACCCGCACGCCCCTCGCCGACCTCTCCCCGGCCGACCTCGCGGCATTCGCCGAGCGGCAGCGCGCCGCCTACGAGGCGCTCAAGGACCGCGGCCTGGCGCTCGACCTGACCCGCGGCAAGCCGAGCACCGCCCAGCTGGAGCTGTCCGATGCGCTGCTCGCCCTCCCGGAGGGCGTCAAGGACGGCGACGGCGTCGACGTGCGCAACTACGGCGGGCTCGCCGGGCTGCGCGAGATCCGCGAGATGTTCGCCGACCTGCTCTGGGTCGAGCCGGACCAGGTCGTCGCGGGTGGCAACAGCAGCCTGACGATGATGCACGACTGCCTCGTCCAGATGCTCCTCCACGGGCCCGTCGACGGGACGCCGTGGATCCGCGAGGACAAGGTCCGCTTCGTCTGCCCCGTCCCCGGCTACGACCGGCACTTCACGATGCTCGCGAGCCACGGCATCGAGATGGTCACCGTGCCGATGCTCGAGGACGGCCCGGACGCGGCGGCCGTCGAGGCGCTCGTCAAGGACGACCCGAGCATCAAGGGGATGTGGATCGTGCCGACCTACGCCAACCCCGCGGGGTCGGTCGTCAGCGAGGAGGTCGCGGCGCGCCTGGCCGCGATGCCGACCGCCGCGCCGGACTTCAAGATCTTCTGGGACAACGCCTACGCCTTCCACCACCTGACCGAGGACGAGGCCAAGAGCGTCGACATCGTCTCGGTCTGCTCCGCGGCGGGGAACCCGAACCGGCCGCTCATGTTCGCCTCGACGAGCAAGATCACCTACGCGGGAGCCGGCGTCGCCTTCCTCGCGGCCTCCGGCGACAACGTCACGTGGTACCTCAGCCACCAGCAGTTCGCCTCGATCGGGCCGGACAAGGTCAACCAGCTCCGGCACGTGCAGTTCTTCGGGAATGCCGAGGGCGTGCGCGCGCACATGGTCAAGCAC
The DNA here is from genome assembly GCA_963752365.1 of uncultured Actinomycetota bacterium. Lineage (GTDB taxonomy): Bacteria > Actinomycetota > Actinomycetes > Actinomycetales > Dermatophilaceae > CAVVXY01. The sequence goes on along the minus strand of CAVVXY010000006.1, from coordinate 230,278 downwards.
CGCGAGATCCTCGCCCCGAAGTTCGCCGCCGTCGACGCTGCCCTGACCGCGGAGCTCGACGGGCTGGGCATCGCCGAGTGGACGCGGCCGGCGGGCGGCTACTTCGTCAACCTCGACGTCCTGGACGGCTGCGCGACCCGCGTCGTCGAGCTCGCCAAGGAGGCCGGGATCGTCCTCACGCCGGCCGGGGCGTCCTTCCCGCACGGCATGGACCCGCGCGACCGCAACATCCGACTCGCGCCGAGCTTCCCCGTCCTCGCGGACGTCGAGACGGCGATGGCCGGCGTCGCGACGTGCGTCGCCCTCGCCTCCGCCGAGCGGCTCTCGCGCAGCGACGCGGCCACCTACGCACCGAGCCACGGCAACCCCGAAGGCGCCTGACCCGGGCGACGCTCCCCCGCATTCGCCGGGGCTAGGGTTGGGTCATGTCGGACAACAACGACCAGGGTGACGGCTACGAGGACGACCAGCTGACGTCCGAGGACACGCTCATCGACGACGGTGTGGACGACCCGCTGGACCGGGGCTACTCGCCTCCGGACCACCCCCCGATCGGCTGGAACGAAGGGGACGAGCGCTTCGTCGACGACCATGACGACACGATCGAGGAGCGCGTGCGACAGGAGGAGCCTGACCCCTCCTCCGCCTACGGTGCGCCGGACAACGAGTCCGGGCTCGACGGGGACCGCGTCGGCGGCGACGACCCCGACGCGATCGACGCCGAGGACGACTGGATCGGCGACGACGAGGTCGGCAGCCGGCGGTCCGGCCGCCTCGTCGCCCAGGACCAGGGGCTCGGCGAGGACGAGGACGGGGAGGCCTGGGCCAGCGACGTCGGCATCGACGGCGCCGCCGCGTCGGCCGAGGAGGCCGCGGTCCACGTCATCGAGGAGCGCGACTGAGCGCAGCGCCGCGCGACCTGCGGGCCCTGCCCAAGGCGCACCTCCACCTCCACTTCACCGGCTCGGCTCGCGTCGAGACGATCCGCGACCTCGCGGACACGCACGGGCTGCGGCTGCCGTCCTCCCTCCTCGCCGACTGGCCACCCAGGCTCTCCGCGCGCGACGAGCGGGGCTGGTTCCGGTTCCAGCGGCTCTACGACGCCGCCCGGGCCGGCGTGCGAGACGAGGCCGACCTGCGACGGATCGTCCGTGAGGCCGCCGAGGACGACCTCGCCGAGGGCTCCCGCTGGCTCGAGCTCCAGGTCGACCCGACCTCGTACGCGCCGCGTCTCGGCGGGATCACGCCGGCCTTGGAGGTCGTCCTCGACGAGGCGGCCGCCGTGTCCGAGGAGGGCGACATCGGGGTCGCGGTCATCGTCGCCGCGAGCCGCATCCGGCACCCGCTCGACGCCCGCATCCTGGCCCGGCTCGCCGTCCAGTACGCCGGCGACGGTCCCGGTGCGGTCGTCGGCTTCGGCCTGTCCAACGACGAGCGGCGGGGCGCGATCGCGGAGTTCGGACCGGCATTCGACATCGCCCGGGCGTCCGGGCTCGCGCTCGTCCCGCACGCGGGCGAGCTGCTCGGGCCGACGGCCGTGGAGACGACCCTGACCGAGCTCGCACCGGATCGGATCGGGCACGGCGTGCGGTCGGTCGAGGACCCGCGGGTCCTCGAGCTCGTCCTCGATGCCGGCGTGGGCCTCGAGGTGTGCCCGGGCTCCAATGTCGCGCTCGGCGTCTTCCCGACCGACGCGGAGGTGCCGCTGCGCACGATCGTCGACGCGGGCATTCCCGTCGCGCTCGGCGCGGACGACCCGCTGCTGTTCGGGTCGAGGCTGCTCGACCAGTACGAGAACGCCCGCGACGTGCACGGCTTCACAGACGAGGAGCTCGCCGACCTGGCCCGTGGCTCCGTGCGGATGAGCCGGGCCCCGGACCTGGTGCGCGCCCGGCTGCTGAGCGACATCGACGACTGGCTCGAGGATGCCGAACGTCAGTAGGCGGCATCGAAGGTGTGGATGTCGTGGATACCCAGCGTCCTCAGATAGGTCGTCCCCTTGTCTATCGGATCACCAGGGCACATGGTCGCCCGCGCAGACGCAGGGCAGGCAGCAAACGTTCCGGTCGTCGGGAAATGGCCAGCAAATCCAGTTCCGTGACCCATTTCGTGCGTCACGATGCTCTTGAGGTCCCATTGGGTGCTCGCCGGCGCGCCTGTCCCAACGTACCAACTGACACCCACGGAGTTCACCGAGATCTGGAACATGGACGTTATGCTAGAGGTCGGGTCCTTACAATTCATTGTTTGCGCCAGCACGCCAGGACCGAGGTTGCGCCAGTAGACGCCCGGGTAGGTGCTCAAACAGGGCTGATCGAAGTTGCCAGTGGCCGTCGTTCCGCCGATGTAGTCGAAATCCGGCTCCGGACCGGAAGACCCGCCAACAGCGTTCCAAGCGTCATCGGATTCGGAGATCCGATAATAGTAAGAAGAATTCGGAAAACCTGTGGTTCGAACGAACCACGGCTCCAGCGAATAGTTGGGCCACTTGCCGGTCGATGAGCCAGACAGATAATAATAGTCTGCTGCATTGTGCGCCGCCGCAGGCGCATAGGGTGCGAAGATCGAAAGTGACACCACCGCGCCGAAACTCCAGATGGCGACGTCAACCCCGCGCCGCAGCACTGTCGACAATGCACCGCTCACGGGGCAGTCGTGGGCTTGAGCTGGGGCGTCTGCGCCGGGGACACTGCTAGCGCGCACTTCTGGATGGACACAATGCGCCACCCGCGCCCCCACTGTTCCAACCCGAGTTCGGCGACGGATCCGCCGTCGGCCCGGTAGTATGTGAAGACTTTGCGATCTGCCTGGTCTATCCTCAGGCGGGCCGACGATGCTCCAAGTGCGGTCACGAGAATCATGCCAGTTTCGGCGTTCGCCTTAGCCTGCTCGACGGTGAGACCCAAGTCGATGTCCCCGGAATAGTCAATCTGACCGCCCTCGGAGTAACCCGTGGGGCAGTCCCTCCCATCGTATGGCCTCGGGGTGTCCTGACCCGTCGCCTGACTTGCGGCAAGACCCGCGGCGAGTGCCCCTCCAGCCGCGAGCCCAACAGCCAACAGGAGAACCCGGCGTGCCATAGCCAACCCCCAAGGTCGATGAGCCTCCTATCATACGACCGGCGTCTACGCGAGATCAATTGTCGCGACCGCAGCTCAACAGATCGCCAAAGTGACCCACCGCGCCTGACATGCCAGGCCTCACATGCGGCGCGAGACCAAGCCCGAGAATCCGCTTTCCCGGCCAACCTTCTACCAGCGCACGAGATTGGGCAAGTTGGGGTGCGGCCAAGGCTCAACGAGGGTCGATATGGCCACGCTCAGGACTCCGCACGACGGCCATCGCGTCGACGAGATGCTCGGAGGAGGTGAGGTTTGTCCCCGACGTCGCCGTCGTGGCTGGCGGCGTGCACAAGCGGGCGTCGGCTGTCCCGCATGACCGCCACCCCGTCCGTCACGCGTCCGCTGACGGGCCGCGGCAGGACGTCGAGCGACGCGGACTTGCCGCTGCGGACGATCGTCGACGCCGGCATTCCCGTGGCCCTCGGCGCGGACGATCCGCTGCTCTTCGGGTCGCGCCTGCTCGCGCAGTACGAGACGGCGCGGGACGTGCACGGGTTCACCGACGAGGAGCTCGCCGAGCTCGCGCGCGGGTCGGTGCGGATGAGCCGCGCGCCGGACCTGGTGCGCGCCCGGCTGCTGAGCGACATCGACGACTGGCTCGCCGTCGCTCCCTGACGTGCGGGGGTCGTACCGATCGGCGACCATTTCGGCTCACGCGCGGGCTGCCTCGTGCTCAGCCGGGTCCACTCACCCGGGCAACGGTCGCCGATCGGTACCGACCCGTCAGAGCCAGCCGTTGTCGACGGCGACGGCGACGGCCTCGGCGCGGTTGCCGGTCGCCGTCTTGCCGATCGCCGAGGAGAGGTGGTTGCGGATCGGGCCCTCGGACAGGTGGAGCGAGGTGGCGATCGCCGCGACGCTCGCGCCGCCGCGTGCTGCCCGGAGCACCTCGGTCTCGCGCTCGGTCAACGGGGACTCACCGAAGATCAGGGTATCGGTCGCGAGCGACGGGTCGACGACCCGCAGGCCCGACCGTCGCGACGAGCCCGACCAGGCCTGCGGTGGTCTCGCGGGTCTGCCAGGCGACGGCGAGGGGCTGTCCGAGGAAGAACAGCCACACCAGGGCCAGCCACGGGCAGATCCACCCGGCCGGGCGCGGCTGCGCGAGGTCGGGCGGATCGGGGTCGGGCGGACACGGCATTCACCGTAGTTGTCAGACGCGACTCGTGTCCTTGCTCATCCGCCAGGCCGCGCCCGCGATGAACACGAGGAACCAGCCGCCCGCGTTGACGAGCGCGTACCAGGGCAGCTCGTGGGTCAGCGGGTAGCGCGCGATCTCGGCGACGCCGTACATCGGCGTCCAGTAGGCGATGTCGCGGACGACCGGTGCGTACTGGTCGATCGGGATGAAGACGCCGCCGAGGAAGGAGAGCAGAGCGAGGCCGGGCCCGAGGATCTGCATGGCGTTCTCCCCCGGCACGATGTAGCCGACGAAGACGCCGAGCGCCGCGATGGTCAGCGTGCAGAGCAGGGTGACCAGTGGCCCGACGAGCCAGACGTGCAGGGATCTCGGCATTGCCCTGGAGCTTGCCGACGAGCATGACGACACCGATCGCGAGGGCGCCCATGACGACGGCGACCAGGCCTTGACGAGGATGTAGACGACCGGGACCAGGGGGGTGATCAGCAGCTGCCGCGACCAGCCGACCGAGCGCTCGAGGGCCACGGTCGAGCCGGCGGAGGCGGCGATGAGGGCGGCGCCGTAGAGGGCCATCGACAGCAGGATGTAGGCGCTGACGTTGCCCTCGCCCGCCCGCTCGTGCTTGGCCGCCTCGTTGCTCCCGAAGGCGAAGAACATCGCCGCCGGAAAGACGAGGGTGAAGATGGTCGTGCGGCGGTTGCGCAGCATTCGCATCAGCTCGATGCGGAGCAGGGTCGTGTTGAACCCGCCGAGGGGCGGGACCGCGCGGGTCAGGGTCGGGGTGCTCATGCGGAGCCTCCTTGGAGGCTGTCGCTCGTGAGGGCGACGAATGCGTCCTCGAGGTTGGTCGAGGTGACCTCGAGGTCGTGGGCCGGTGTCGTGGTGAGGAGGAAGCGGGCGACGGCGTCGCTGTCCTTGGCGTGGACGAAGACCTGGTCGCCGCGGACGTCGACCTGGTCCACGCCGCCGATCGCCCGCAGGGCGGCGATGTCGGGCGACTCCCACGTCGCTCGCACCACCCGTCCACTCGCTAGCTGCTTGACCTGGGCGCCGGTGCCGTCCGCGACGATCCGGCCGCGGCTGACGAGGATGATGCGGTCCGCGTAGAGGTCGGCCTCCTCGAGGTAGTGCGTCGCGAAGAGGATCGTGCGCCCGCCGTCGGCGTCGGCGCGGATCGCGTCCCAGAAGCGGCGGCGGCCCTCGACGTCCATCCCCGTCGTCGGCTCGTCGAGGATGAGCAGGGCGGGGTCGGACAGGAGCGCGAGCGCGAAGCGGAGCCGCTGTTGCTCGCCGCCGGAGCACTGGCGCACCTTGCGGTCGGCAATCCCGGTGATGCCGGCGCGGGACATGACCTGCTCGATCCCGGTCGTGTGGACGAAGAGGCTGCCGACGTACTCCAGCGTCTCCCGCACCGAGATGTCCTTGAGCAGCCCACCGGTCTGCATGACGGCCGCGACGAGACCGTGGGCCACGGCGACGCGCGGCGCCATCCCGTAGACCTCGACCTGCCCCGAGATCGGCTCCGACAGGCCGAGCAGCATATCGATCGTCGTCGTCTTGCCGGCGCCGTTGGGACCGAGGAAGGCGACGACCTCTCCGGACTCGATCCGCAGGTCGATGCCGCGGACGGCCTCGACGTCGCCGAAGGACTTGGTGATGCCGTCGAGCCGGACGGCGAGGGGTGGCTGCTCCATGCAGACGAGCATCCGACCGGCCGGGGTCCCGTGCCGGTCTCGTCGATCACGTTCGCGGCATGACATCTGTCATGGGGTGCGGGCGCGGCTCCCCCGGCCGGCGACGACCCACCAGAGAATGCAGACGACGGCGAGACCGAGGGCCGCCGCCCCGCCGGCCCGCGTCACGCCGAACCACGCGATCACGTCGATGAGCGGCTCGTCGCGGTGCCGCCACGCGGACCAGGTGCCGGCGGCGAGGGCCAGCACGCCGATGGCAGCCCCCGCGGCCGGAAGCCACCCGGCCACGCGTGCGACCGGCCGGACGGGGCGACCGCGGACGACGACGACCGCCCACCCGACGACGGCGAGGAGCCCGACGGCGCTGCTCGCGAGCTGGAGCCAGCTCCACACGGGCACGCCGGCGACCTCCGACCGGAGCCATCCGACCCGTTCGGTCACCGGGCCGCTCGCGTGCGTGAACGAGTCCCACAGGTCGTGGGTGGCGACGCCGGCGACGGCCCACAGGTAGAGCGTGGGCAGGTCGCGCCACGATGCGCGCGGACCCGTCGACCCCAGCCTCCCGGCGACGGGACGCGGCAGGGCGTCCCGGACCACCGGCTCGAAGGCCCGGTCCCAGAGCAGCGCGGCGAGCAGCCCGAGGACGGCGGCCGTCGTCGGCAGGGCGGGGAGCGAGTGCGTGGCGACCCTGGACAGGTCGACCGGCGACGCGTCCCGGAGGGCCGACGGGAGGAAGTACGGCAGGTCCGGCGCCATCGACCCGGCGACGACCGCGGCCGTCCAGCCCGGACGCCCGCTCGTCCACCGGCCCGCGGGGAGGACGGCGGCGACGTGGGCGGGGGTCAACGGCATTCGAGGTCAGAGCACGTGGCCGACGAACACCGGCTCGTTGACGAGGGTGACGCCGAATGCGTCGCGTACCCCGTCGCGGACCACCCGGGCGAGCGCGGCGACGTCGGCCGCGGTCGCGTCGCCCCGGTTGGTCACGGCGAGGGTGTGCTTGGTCGACAGGGCAGCCGGACCCGGCATCCCGTAGCCCTTGGTGAAGCCGGCGCGCTCGATGAGCCAGGCGGCGCTCACCTTGACCCGCCCCGCCGCGTCCGGCCAGTGCGCGACTGTCGCGTCCGTGCCCACGCGGTCGAGCGCACGGTGCTCGAGATCGCGCCACGCATCGGCGGAGAGGATCGGGTTGGTGAAGAACGAGCCGCACGACCAGGTGTCGTGGTCGGCCTCCTCGAGGACCATCCCCCGCTGCCGGCGCTGGGCGAGGACGGCCTCCCGGGCGTCGGCGAGCGGCACGCGTGTCCCCGGCTCGACACCGAGACCGCTCGCGAGCGCGGCGTAGGAGACCGGGCGCGAGTGCGTGCCGAGCTCGAGCTGGAAGAGCACGTCGAGGACGACGAGGCGGTCGTCGCCCTTGAACCGGCTGTGCCGGTAGGTGAAGGCGCAGTCGGCGCTCGCGAGCGTGCGGACCTGCTGGTCCCGCCGGTCCCAGACCCGCACCTGGGCGATCGTCTGGGCGACCTCCTGGCCATAGGCGCCGACGTTCTGGATCGGCGTCGCACCGACGAGACCGGGAATGCCGGACAGCGCCTCGATCCCCGCCCAGCCCTCCTCGACCGAGCGGGCGACGAAGGCGTCCCACGGCTCCCCTGCCGCGACCCGGACGTTGGCCCCGCCGCAGCTGTCGGCGGACTCGACCGTGACGCCGCTCGTCGCGATGCGGACGACCGTGCCGGCGAAGCCCTCGTCCGCGACGACGAGGTTGGAGCCGCCCGAGAGGACGAGCAGGGGCTCGTCGGCATCGTCGACCTCGCGGACCACGTCGACGAGCTCGTCGGTCGTCGTCACGGTGACGAGGCGGCCCGCCGGACCGCCGACCCGCATCGTCGTGAGCGGCGCGATGGGCGCGCCGTGCTGCTCCTCCACGCCGGTCAGTCGAGCTGCGCCACGGCGACGCACTTGCCGAGGACCTTCTGACCCGCATTCGTCGTCAGGACGTCGATCGTCGCGCGGCCCTCCTCGTCGATGGCCTTGACCGTGCCGGTCACCTCGATCGTCGTCCCCTCCTCGGGGACCGGGACCATCGCGGTGAAGCGGGTGCGGAAGTCGACGATCCGGCCGGCGTCGCCGACCCAGTCCGACACGACGGTCCCGCTCGCGCCCATCGTCCACATGCCGTGGGCGATGATGCCCGGCAGCCCGACGGCGGTCGCGAACTCACGGTTCTGGTGGATCGGGTTCTGGTCGCCGGAGGCGTCGGCGTAGGCGACGAGCGTCGCCGGCTGGACGGGGACGGACACGGGGCCGAAGGTGTCGCCCACGGCGACCTCGGAGCGCTTCCTGACGGCCATCACTCGCCTCCCCGGACGACGATCGTGCTCGAGCCGGTCGTGACCGCCTCGCCCGCCGCATCGGTCAGCTCGGTGCGGACGGTGATCATCGAGTGACCGCCGGCCTGTCGGATGCTGTCGACGGTGACCGCGCCGGTGATCTCGTCGCCTGCGTGGATCGGCCGGTGGTGGACGAAGCCCTGCTCTCCGTGGACGACGCGGGAGTAGTCGATGCCGGCCTCGGGGTCGGCGACGTAGGCGGCCGAGGTCGCCTGCTCGAAGCGCACGGCGAGGGTCGGCGGGGCGATGACGTCGGGGTAGCCGGCGGCGCGCGCCGCGTCGGCGTCGGTGTGCACCGGGTCGGTCGCGCCGACCGCGGCGGCGAAGCCGGCGATGAGCTCGGCGCTCACCGGGTAGGGGCCGCTCGGCGGATAGGTCCGCCCGACGAAGTCGAGGTTGACGCTCATGGGCCCACTCTATGGGGAGTGAATGCGGCCGGAGAATGCGCAGAGCCGCCACGTCCGGATGGACGGGCGGCTCTGCGCAGGACGACCTGGGTCAGCGGGTCTCGCGGTGCACGGTGTGCTTGCGCTCGCGCGGGCAGAACTTCTTGAGCTCGAGCCGGTCGGGGTCGTTGCGCCGGTTCTTCTTCGTGATGTAGTTGCGCTCCTTGCACTCCGTGCACGCAAGGGTGATCTTGGGACGGACGTCAGCGGACTTGCTGGCCACGGGGCAACCTGCTCTTTCGAAAGCGAACGTGTGTGGGGCGGCGCGTGCGAGGCATACGGCCGACAACCGGTCAAGGATATGCGACATCCCGGCGTTTCCCGAAATCTCGCGTCGTAGCGGGAGCGGGGCTCGATCCCGCGACCTCACGATTATGAGTCGTGCGCTCTAACCAGCTGAGCTACCCCGCCATGGGGTGCAGCACCGCACCGGCGCTGACCAGAGCCCCCTGTCGGAATCGAACCGACGACCTTTTCCTTACCATGGAAACGCTCTACCGACTGAGCTAAGGGGGCCTCTCGAGGCCCGGATCGGGCCCCGTGAGTGCGTCGGAGAGACTACCCGACCGAGCCGCTCGCGATGAAATCGATGGCCTCCGCGTAGCCCCGCGTCCCGTGCCCGATGACCGCGTGGTCGCAGACGTCGGTCAGGTAGGAGTGCCGCCGGAATGCCTCGCGCGCGCGGACGTCGCTGATGTGCACCTCGACCTTGGGCGCCGTCACGGTCGCGAGGGCGTCGCGGAGGGCGACGCTCGTGTGCGTGTAGCCGCCCGCGTTGACGACGAGGCCGGCGGCGGTGTGCCGCACCTCCTGGACCCAGTCGATGAGCACGCCCTCGTGGTTGGACTGGCGGAAGTCGACCCCCAGGCCGTGGCGTGCGGCCGTCGCGCGGCAGAGCGCCTCGACGTCGGCGAGCGTCTCGGAGCCGTAGACCTCGGGCTGGCGCTCGCCGAGGAGGTTGAGGTTGGGTCCGTTGAGGACGACGACGGTCGGCATGTCGCCGGCGTCAGTCCGGGTCGGCGACGTGGACGACGGTGCGGCCGGTGACCTCGCCGCGGACGATCCGGGCGCAGACGTCCGGGAGGTCGTCGAACGGGGCGGTGTGGCCGATGGCGGCGAGGTCGACCGAGAGGTCGGTGCCCATCCGGCGCCACAGCTCGGCGCGGACGTCGTCGGGGAACCAGCCGGAGTTGATGCCGAGGAGGTTGACGCCACGGAGGATGAACGGCATGACGGTCGTCGCGACCTTCGCGCCGCCGGCGTTGCCGTAGGAGGCGATACTGCCACCGCGCCTCGTCGTCGAGGCGAGCCAGGCGAGGGTCTGGCCGCCGACGGAGTCCATGGACGCCGCCCACGTCTCGGGACCGAGCGCACGGACGCTGTCGGTCTCGGGGCGCGACTCGATATTCGTCGCGCCGAGCGAGCGGAGCAGGTCGTGCGACTCGGTCTTGCCGGTGAAGGCGGTCACCTCGTAGCCGAGGCCGGCGAGCATCGCGACCGCGATGGCGCCGACGCCCCCGCTCGCGCCCGTGACGGCGACCGGCCCGGTGCCGGGGCGGAGGCCGTTGAGCTCCAGCTGGTGGATGCCGAGGGCAGCCGTGACGCCGGCGGTGCCGAGGACCATCGAGTCCGCGAGGCTCATCCCGTCGGGGACCGGCACGGCCCAGGCGGCGGGCACCCGGAGGTAGTCGGCGTAGCCGCCGTCGGCCTTCTCGGACAGGTCGAAACCGGTGACGACGACGTGGTCGCCGGGCGAATGCATTCCCGCACCCTCGACGACGACCCCGGCCGCGTCGATGCCTCCGACGAGCGGCAGCCGGCGCGCGATCGGGGCGGTGCCCGTCGCCGCGAGCCCGTCCTTGTAGTTGACGCTGCTGTGGGTGACCCGGACGAGCAGGTCGCCCGCCCCGAGCCCGGCGACGGGGAGGTGTGTCAGGACGCCGCGGACGCCGTCGGGGGTGTCCTGCAGCTGGTAGGCGCGTGCGACGTCGCTCATGCTGGCAACCTTGGCACATGAGCAGTGAGGCGTCGCAGGCGCAGGTCCGGGAGGTCCCGCTCGTCTCCTCGTACCCCTTTCGCGAGAGCGTCCAGACCCGGTGGGCCGACAACGACATGTTCGGACACCTGAACAACGCCCACTACTACGCGCTCTGGGACACGGTCATCAACAACCACATGGAGCGGGCGGGCGGGGCGCACCCGATGACCGACCCGTCGTTCGCCGTCGTCGCCGAGTCGTCGTGCACGTACGTCTCCGAGCTCGGCTACCCGCAGGTCCTCGTCGTCGGGCTCGCGATCGAGCGGCTCGGGACGAGCAGCATCACCTACCGGACGGCGCTCTGGGCCGAGGGTGCGGCGGAGACGGACCGCGTCGCCGCATTCGGCCGCTGGGTGCATGTCTACGTCGACCGGGAGACGCGCCGGGCGACGCCACTCCCCGAGTCAATGCGAGCCGCGCTCGAGCGGATCTGAGAGCGGCGACGAATGCCGTTGCGCTGCAGCGACTCTCGCGCGTACACTCGGCCGGTCCGCGCACGCGGACCCCGATGATGGCCCGGCGCCGCCGCTGAAAGGCGCCCACACATGAGGCAGCAGGCCCCCGGACCGATCGTCCACTCCTTCACCAGCCTCTGGGAGTACCAGTGCTGCGGCGAGCCCGTCGGCGTGGGCGACGTCGTCACGGTGGAGCACATCCCCTATCCGGAGAACATCACGGGCGAGCTCTCCGGAGTGCACGAGGTCGACTGGTACGTCGGTCACCACACGATCACCGAGGAGCAGCTTCATGCGACCGACCGGGTGCGTGTGGCTCGGATCTGGGAGGTCTGGGTGACGCTCGACTTCCACCCGGGGCCGGGCCACTACTCAGCCCGGGCCGGCAGCGGACGGCTCACTCGGGTCGATCGCATGCGGCCGTGGGACCCGGCCTGGTCGGAGGACCGGCCGGCCCCTGCCGGCAGCCACGACCCGGCCGAGCCCGCGGGGTGGCTCATGCGGCTGGAGCCGCTCCCGCCTCGGTAGCGTCCCGCGGACGGCCGCAGCGCCCCGTCGTGACGACGGAGCGCTGCGGCCGGACGCATCAGCGTCGCCAGAGCCGCACCCCGGTCCCGAGGAGCCAGAGCGCCAGCCCCGCCTGGAACGGGAACAGCAGCGTGAACCTCGTGTCCCCCGTCAGCACGACGAGCGGGGCCGAGAAGGCGTAGGCCACGCCGCCGACGACGGCCGGCACGGCGAGGAGCCGGGCCGGCCAGGTGGCGGCGGCTCGCGCGACGGCGACGGCCAGGGCGGCTCCGGAGAGACCGACCACGGGGGTGGCGACGAGCTGCATGGCCAGGTGCACGTCGAGGAGCGGGGTGCCCTCGTGGTGCGCGAGGGCGTGCGCCTCACCCGAGGCAAGCAGGTGCGGCACCTGCTCGGCCGCCCCGAACGCCCACGCGAGGACGACGAGCCCGAGACCCCGTCGGGGGATCCGACCCAGGGTCCTCCCGCGCCACGCGAGCCACAGGCCGAGGGCGGCGAGCACCGCCCCGACGAGGGAGATCGCGTGCGAGAGCGGCCACACGGGGTTGTCGAACATCGACAGGAGGTGCCCCTCGACCGTGTCGCCCGACCCGATGGGGTGCAGCTGTCCGCCGACCGCCATGAGCAGACCGCCGGCGACGAAGGCGGCGGCGGTCCCTCGTCGGGCGCGGCCGGTGCCGGGCGAGTCGTCGACCTGCGGCTCGATCGTCGTGACGGCCATGTCAGGCCACCACGAAGGTGTTGTGGGTGGCCGCGACCATCCACGGCTGCTCCCGCTCGGCCACGTGCGTCAGGACGCTCGTCGACAGGGCGTCGTGGACGCCCGCAAGCGGTCCGCTCGGGCAGTCGAGCGTGTTGCGCGAGACGACGAGGAGGACGTCGTCGGCCAGTCGTCGCGCCTCGAGCAGCACCATCGTGTTGACGCTGCCGAGATAGATCGTGGAGAGGATGCCGGCGTGGCCGGCGCCGATGGCCGCGCCCCCGACGATGCGCTCGCCGCGGATCGTGACGAACGAGGCGTCCGGGAGGTACTCCGCGCCGAATGCGGTGCCGTCGCCGGAGTTCCAGGCGGCTTCGAGTCGCCCGAGGACCTCGGCCCCGATCGTGGCCTCGGTCGAGATGGTGGTGGTCGTCATGCTCCTGTGCCCTTTCGCTGAGTTACTACTTATTGATTTAAGTAGCACTCAGTTAATATAGCGCGACTAGGCGAACTTGTACAGTGCTCGGGTGACGACGTCCCGCACCTATCGCTCCGAGCTGCGCGAGCAGCAGTCCCGACACACCCGTCGGCTCATCGCCGCCGCGGCTCGCGAACGCTTCCTCGACGGTGGCTGGGCCGGCACGACGGTTCGCTCCGTCGCCGAACTCGCGGGGGTCAGCGAGGCCACCGTCTACAACGTCTACGGGAGCAAGGCCGGGCTGGCCAGCTCGCTCATCGACGCGGCCGAGCAGAGCGCCGACGTCGAGCGCGCCGTCGCCGAGCTCGCCGCCCCCGAGGCCGACCCGTCCGCACAGCTCCGGGCGTTCGTCGCCTTCGACCGCCGTCTCTACGAGCTCGGCGGCGACGTCATCCGGGTCATTGCCGAGGCGCGACGGCAGCACCCCGAGCTCGGCGCCGCCTACGAGGAGGGCCGCAGCCGGGGCGAGGCGCAACGGCGACGGGTGTTCGCCACCTGGCCGGCCTCGGTGTGGCGCGCCGGAGTCGACGTCGACCACGCGCTCGCCGTCTACGCGCTCATCGCCTCGCTCGACAGCTACGTCGTCGCGACCGCGGAGCGTGGCTGGTCCGCGGACGCGCTCGAGGAGTGGTGGCACCGCACGTTGTGCGAGCTCCTGTTCGCCTGACCGTGTCGGTCGTCAGCGCAGGCGCCGCCGGCCGATGAGGTAGCCGATGACGATGCCGACGGCCGCGAGCACGCCGTAGGGCAGGTACGTCTTGAGGAGCACCGGGAGGACGGTCGCCCCGAGGTCGAGGGAGTCGTCGGCGGGTGCCGTCGCGGCGGGCCGGGGGGCCGTCGCGGAGGGCCGGGGGGCCGCCCTCGGAGCCGGGGCCGGCGGCGGGGCCACCTCGGCCGGCGCCTCACCCGGCGCCTCACCCGGCGAGCCGGCGCCGACCGAGTCCCCGGCCTCCGCGGGGGCTGACGGCTCCGCGGGAGGTGCGGCGTCGGCATTCGCCGCCTCTCCCCCGGTCTCGGCGAGCTGGCCCTCGATGCAGGCGACGAACTGGCCGAGGAGCTTGTCCGAGACGTCCTGCATGACCCCGCGGCCGAACTGCGCCGGCTTGCCGGTGATCGCGAGGTCGGTGACGACCGCGACGTGGGTGCCGGCGTCCGCGGGCGTCAGCTGGACGGTCACGGTCGCACCGGCGGTGCCGTTGCCCCGCTTGTCCTTGCCCTTGGCCTCCAGGACGGCCCGGTGCGCGGCGTCGTCGCGCTCGACGAACGAGCCCGACCCCGTGTAGACGAGCGCGATCGGGCCGAGCTTGACCTTGACCTGCCCGGAGAAGGCGTCGTCGCTCACCTCGGTGACCGTCGCTCCGGGGAAGCAGCTCCCGACCCGCTCGAGGTCCATGAACGTCGCCCAGGCGGCGTCGAGCGAGGCGGGCACGGTGAACTCGTGGGTCAGCTCCATCCGTTCAGCCCGCCGCGGCCTTCGTGAGCGCGCGCCGGGTCAGGACTCCCGCGAGGTGCCTGCGGTAGTCGCTGTCGCCGTTGAGGTCGCTCGGCGGGTTGGTCCCGTCTGCGGCCCTGGCTCCCGCCGCCTCGGCTCCTCCGCTCGCGAAGGCCTCCTCGGCGGCGCTCGCCCGCAGCGGCGTCGAGCCCATGTTGGTCAGCCCGATCTTGGCCCGGCCGTCCTTGACGGTCGCCGCGACGGCGACGATCGACCACTGGTGGGAGACGCGGACGAACTTCTCGTAGGCCGCGCCCCAGCCGGTGTGCTTCTGGAAGCGAATGGCGGTGAGCAGCTCACCGTCCTCCACCGCCGTCTCGAAGAGGTCCTGGAAGAAGTCGACGGCGGCGACCGTGCGCTCTCCCCCGCTCCCGGTGATGACGAACTCGCCGTCGAGCGCGAGGACGGCCGGGCCGACGTCGCCCGCGGGGTCGGCGTGGACGCAGGCGCCGCCGATCGTGCCGCGGTGCCGGATCTGCGGGTCCGCGACCGTCGCCACGGCCTTGCGGAGGACGGCCAGGTGGTCCCGGACGACGTCCGAGGCGAGGAGGTCCGCATAGGACGTCATCGCGCCGATCGTCACCGTGTCGCCGTCCTCGCTGATGCCCCTGAGCGCGTCGATGCGGCCGAGGTCGACGACGACCTCGGGCGCGTTGAGCCGCATGCGCAGGACGGGCAGGAGGGACTGGCCGCCGGCGAGGACCTTGGCGTCGTCGCCGTGCTCGGCGAGGGCCGCGAGGGCCTCCTCGACCGATGCCGGGGACAGGTAGTCGAATGCCGCGGGGATCACTGGGCGCTCCCTTCACCGGTCGAGCCGGGATCCTGGTTGGCGCCCCCGCCGGCGCCCTCGAAGTGCGGCTGCTGCTCGGCGGTCGTCGCCGCGTCACCCGAGGCCGACGCGCCCTGGAGGGCCTTCCAGACGCGCTCCGGCGTGCACGGCATCGTGATGTCGGAGATGCCGAGGTGGCGGACGGCGTCGACGATGGCGTTGACGACGGCCGGCGTCGAGGCGATCGTGCCCGCCTCGCCGACGCCCTTGGTGCCGAGGGTGTTCGTCGTCGACAGGCTCGTCGTGTGCTCGCTGACGAACGAGATCGTGTCCGCCGCCGTCGGGAGCGTGTAGTCGACGAAGGAGCCGGACACGAGGGTGCCCTGCTCGTCGAAGACCGCGTCCTCCCAGAGCGCCTGGGCGATGCCCTGGACGAGCCCGCCGTGGACCTGCCCCTCGACGATGAGCGGGTTGATGATCTGGCCGATGTCGTCGACGCAGACGTACTTGCGCATCGTCGTCGCCCCGGTCTCGGTGTCGACCTCCATCGCGCACAGGTGGGTGCCGTGCGGGAAGGAGAAGCTGTCCGGGTCGAAGGTCGCGTCCGCGTCGATGTGCGGCTCGACCCCCTCCGGCCAGTTGTGCGAGGTGAAGGCGGCGGTCGCGATCTCGGTGATCCCGATGCCCTGGTCGGTGCCCCTGACGCCGAACCGGCCGCCGGCGAACTCGAGGTCGTCGGCATTCGCCTCCAGGAGGTGCGCGGCCGCGACCCTCGCCTTCTCGATGACCTTGTCGGCCGCCCGGACGATGGCCTCGCCGCCGACGACGAGAGACCGGGAGCCATAGCTGTCCAGGCCGCGCGGGGCGATCTGGGTGTCGCCGTGGAGGACCTCGACGTCCTCGAAGGGGACTCCGAGCCGGTCGGCGACGATCTGGCTCCACGCCGTCTCGTGGCCCTGCCCGTGCGGCGAAGTGCCGGTGATGACCTCGACCTTGCCGGTCGCGAGCATCCGGATCGAGGCGTGCTCCCAGCCGCCGGCGCCGTAGCTGAGGCTGCCGAGGACGCGGGACGGCGCGAGGCCGCACATCTCGGTGAACGTCGAGACGCCGATGCCGAGCTGGACCGGGTCTCCGGAGTCACGTCGCTGCTGCTGCTCGGCGCGGAGCTCGTCGTAGCCGAAGAGCTCCTTGGCCTTGGCCGTCGCGGCCTCGTAGTTGCCCGAGTCGTAGGTCATGCCCGCGACCGTCGTGAAGGGGAACTCCTCGTGCGTGATCCAGTTCATCTCGCGGACCTCGAGCGGGTCCTTGCCGACCTCGGCGGCGAGCTCGTCCATGATCCGCTCGATGGCGAACGTCGCCTCGGGGCGCCCGGCGCCGCGGTAGGCGTCGACCCACGTCGTGTTCGTGAGGACCGTCTGGCAGTTGAACTGGTAGGCGTCGAACTTGTAGATCGAGTTGAACATCCACGCGCCGAGGACCGGGACGCCACCGCCGACGAGCGCGACGTAGGCGCCGAGGTTGGCGACGAGGTCGACCTTGAGGCCGGTGACCCTGCCCTCCTTGGTCGCCGCGAGCGTGAGCTTCTGGAACTGGTCGCGGCCGTGGTGGGCCGAGAGCAGGGACTCGCTGCGGGTCTCGGTGTACTTGACCGGCTTGCCCATCCGTCGTGCCGCGGCGAGGGTGATGAACTCCTCCGGCGTCGTCTGGAGCTTGCCGCCGAAGCCGCCGCCGACGTCGGGCGCGATGATCCGGACCTTGGACTCGGGAATGCCGGTCGTCGCCGCGACGAGGAAGCGCAGGATGTGCGGCACCTGGGTGCTCGACCACATCGTGATCTGCTCACCCGTCGGGTCGACGACGGTGCTCCGCGGCTCCATGAAGGCCGGGATGAGCCGCTGCTGGCGGTAGTCGCGCTCGATGAGGATGCCGCTCGCCTTCGCCTCGGCGATCGCCTCCTCGATGTCGCCGCCGGTGCCGCCGCCCTTGGAGTCCAGCTGCCAGAAGGCGGACTTGTTCGTGCCCTTGTCCGGGTGCGCGAGGACCTCGTCCTTCATCGCCTCCATGCCGTCGAGGACCGCGGGGAGCTCCTCGTACTCGACGTCGACGAGCTCGGCGGCGTCGCGCGCGGCGCCCGGGGAGCGGGCGATGACGGCGGCGACGATCTCGCCGGCGCAGGCGACGTGGTCGGAGACCATCGGCAGGTGGTCGGGCGTCACCTGGTCGGGGGTGATCGGCCAGGCATTCGCGCACACCCCCATGCCCTCGGCGATGTCGCCGGCCACGATGACGTCGATGACGTTGGGGGCGGCCTTGGCCGCCGTCGTGTCGATCGAGGTGACCCTCGCGTGCGCATAGGGGCTGCGGACCATCGCGAGGTGCAGCATCCCGGGCAGGACGATGTTGTCGGTCCACCGGGTGCGGCCGGTGATGAGCCGCTGGTCCTCCTTGCGGCGCCGGGCCCTGCCGATCTCGCCGGCGGCCTCGGTCGTCTTGGTCGTCTCGGCCGTCCGGTCGTCGACGGCGGTCATCGCTCGCCACCACCGTTCGAGCCCGCGACCGCGAGGACGGCCTTGACGATGTTGTGGTAGCCGGTGCAGCGGCAGAGGTTGCCCTCGAGCCCTTCGCGCACCTCCGCCTCGGTCGGGTCGGGGTTCTCGCGGAGGAGGTCGACGGCCTGCATGATCATGCCGGGCGTGCAGTAGCCGCACTGGAGGGCGTGGTGGTCGTGGAACGCCTGCTGCATCGGATGCAGCTCGCCGCCTGCGGCGAGCCCCTCGATCGTCGTCACCTCACGACCGTCGGCCTGGACGGCGAGGACGTTGCACGACTTGACGCTCACCCCGTCGAGGTGGACGGTGCAGGCCCCGCAGTTGCTCGTGTCGCAGCCGACGACGGTGCCGGTCTTGCCGGCCGTCTCGCGCAGGTAGTGGACGAGCAGCGTCCGTGGCTCGACGTCGTCGGAGAGGCGCGCCCCATCGACCGTCAGGTTGATCTTCGTCATCCGGTGCACTCCCTTGTGCTGTCGTGGGACTTCCTGCGCATCCTTGCCGGGATGGCGGCGCGAGACAAGGGTCCGTCGACGGATGGCCGGGCACACTGGGCGAATGCAGAGCAGCCGGGCACCGGACGACGCGGGGCTCCGGGTCGTCGCGCTCGGTCCGGGGACGTGGGATGCGTTCGCCGAGCTCGTCGACCGCAACAACGGCGTCTTCGGTGGCTGCTGGTGCGTCGGATGGCACCTCGAGGGCCAGGTCCGCGGGCTCGACCGGCGGGCGTTCAAGGAGCGAGCTCGTCGCCGACGGGGAGGCGCACGCGGCGCTCGTCCTCGACGGCGACGGGGTGGCGCAGGGATGGGCGCAGTACGGCTCCCCCGAGGAGCTCCCGGGGATCAAGCACCGGCGGGAGTACGACAAGGACGCACCGCCGTGGCCGGACTGGCGGATCACGTGCGTCTTCGTCGACAAGGGGCACCGGGGTCAGGGTGTCGCGCGCGCCGCCGTCGAGGGTGCGGTCGCGCAGATCGGCGCGGCCGGCGGTGGCCTCGTCGAGGCGATCTCCGAGGCGACCGACGGCCGCGTCGCCCATGGTCGCTTCCTCTTCAGCGCGACGGCCGAGCTCTTCGACTCCCTGGGCTTCGAGCGGGTGCGCCAGGTCGGCAAGCACGCGTGGGTCGTCGGCCGTCGGGTCGCCGCGACCGGCTGATCACTCCTCGTGGTGGATCGGGCCGTCGAGGGTCCCGAGCCGCTCCCCCTGCCCGCCCCAGCGGAGGGCGATGATCTCCGCGGCGATCGACACCGCGGTCTCCTCGGGCGTGCGGGCGCCGAGGTCGAGGCCGATCGGCGAGGACAGCCTCGCGAGCTCCTCGTCGGAGAGGCCGACCTCGCGGAGGCGCTCGACCCGGTCCTCGTGGGTCCGCCGCGAGCCCATCGCCCCGATGTAGGCGAGGTGCGGCATGCGCAGCGCGATCTCGAGGAGCGGCACGTCGAACTTCGGGTCGTGCGTGAGGACGCACACGACGGTCCGCTCGTCGACCCGGTCGGCCGCCACCTCGGCCGCGAGGAAGCGGTGCGGCCAGTCGACGACGACCTCGTCGGCGTCCGGGAAGCGGGTCCGTGTCGCGAAGACCGGCCGGGCGTCGCAGACGGTCACGTGGTAGCCGAGGAAGGACCCGACCCGGGCGACGGCGGCCGCGAAGTCGATCGCGCCGAAGACGAGCATCCGGGGCTTGGGGGCGAATGCGGACACGAAGACCCGCATTCCCTCACCTCGGCGCTCGCCGTCCGGGCCGTACTCGAGCGTGCCCGAGCGGCCGAGGGCGAGGAGCCCGAGGGCGTCGTCGCGGACGGCGGCGTCGATGCGCGGCGACCCGAGCGAGCCGGGGGACGCGGCCTCCCCGGGGTGCACGAGGGCGTGCCGGCCGACGACGGCGGCATCCGGGTGGGCGACGACCGTCGCCACGGCGACCGGGCGGCCCGCCTCGATGTCGGCGGCGAGGTCGGCGAGCTCGGGCCAGGTCTGCCGGTCGATGCGCTCGACGAACACGTCGAGGATGCCGCCGCACGTCAGGCCGACGACGAAGGCGTCCTCGTCGCTCACGCCGTAGCGCTGGAGGACCGGCGTCGACGACGCGACGACCGACTCGCCGAGCTCGTAGACCGCCCCCTCGACGCAGCCGCCCGACACCGAGCCCACGGCCGTCCCGTCCGGGCCGACGAGCATCGCCGCGCCGGGCGGGCGCGGCGAGGAGGAGAAGGTCGCGACGACCGTCCCGACCCCGACCGCCTCGCCGGCCTCCCACCAGGCGAGAAGCTCGGGCAGGACCTCACGCATTCGCCACGACCTCGGTCAGCTCGGCGAAGGTCGCCATCGAGTGCCCGGCGAGGAGGTCGTCGCAGTGCGGCAGCGCGGCCGCCATGCCCTGCTGGACGGGCGCGAAGCCCGGCTTGCCGCGGTGCGGGTTGACCCAGACGACCCGGTGGGCGAGGGCGCGGAGGCGGCGCATCTGCTCACCGAGGACGTCGACGCCCTCGCGCTCCCAGCCGTCGCTGAAGACGACGACGACGGCCCGGCGGGCCATGCCGCGCCGGCCCCACCGGTCGAGGAAGGCGCCCAGCCCCTCGCCGAGGCGGGTCCCGCCCGACCAGTCGGGGACGGTACGCCCGGCGGCGGCGAGCGCGCGGTCGGCGTCGGGGTCGGCGAGCGCCTTGGTCACATGGGTCAGGCGGGTGCCGACGGTGAACACCTCGACGCGACCCGACGCGTGGACGAAGCGGTGCGCGAGCCGGAGCAGCGCGTCGGCATAGGCCGACATCGAGCCCGAGACGTCGATGAGCAGGACGATCCGGCGGGGCCGGTCGGCCCGGCGGTGGTGGCGGGTCCGGCCCGGCTCCCCGAGGCGACGGAGCTGGTCGCGGAGCATCGCCCGGCCGTCGATCGGGCCGCGCCGGGAGGGCTTGCGCCGCGCGGTCCGCTGCCGGGGCGGGCGCGGCCGGATCGTCACGAAGAGGGCCTCGAGGCGGTAGCGCTCGGCCGGGGACAGCTCGGCGATGTCGCGGTGCCGCAGGACCTCGGTCGCGCTCGCGTCCGCACGGACGACGTCGGCGTCCGCGCGGTCCCCCGGGTCGCCGTCAGCGTCGCCGAGCGGTGCCGCCGTGACGGTCGGCGCGAACGGCTCGGGCTGCCGGGTCCCCGCCGCCTGCCCGCCGAACCACGCCGCGTGGACCCGGTCGAAGCGGGCCAGGTCCTGGGGGCTCGCGCAGAGCGTCGCGCGCCCCGCGTGGCGCACCGCAGGCGCGTCCCCGAGCCCGACCGTCGACGCCGCGAGGAGGAAGGTGCGCTCGCGGTCGGCCGTCACCGGGACGCCCGCGGCGCGGAGGGCCCGAGCGAAGGCGAGCAGCACCTCGTCCGGGTCGTGGCGGAATGCATTCTGCGACACCGCGTCCGGCGTCGTGGTCATCGACCGAGGATCCGCTCGAGCGAGGCGCGGACGCGCTGGGCGTCCTCGCGGTACTTGATCGACGCGCCGAGGGTCAGCGCCGCGCGCTCGAGGTCCATCTCGCGGGCGCCGAGCTCGGCGAGGGCACGAGCCCAGTCGATCGTCTCGGCGACGCCCGGCGCCTTGACGATCCCCGGCTCGACGCGCAGCTGCTGGACGACGGTCACGACCTGCTCGGCGAGCGCGGCACTCACCTCGGGCGCCCGGACCCGGACGATCTCCACCTCGCGGGCGAGGCCGGGGTGGTCGATCCAGTGGTAGAGGCAGCGGCGCTTGAGCGCGTCGTGGAGGTCGCGCGTCCGGTTGCTCGTGAGCACGACGACCGGGGGGATCGCGGCGGCGACGGTGCCGAGCTCGGGGATCGTCACCCGCCAGGTCGACAGCACTTCGAGGAGGAATGCCTCGAACTCGTCGTCGGCGCGGTCGATCTCGTCGATGAGGAGGACGACGGGCGCCTCGCGGAGGGCCCGGAGGATCGGCCGGGACAGGAGGAAGCGCTCGTCGAAGAGGGAGTCCTCGACGGCCGCGGTGTCGGAGCCGGCGTCGCCGACCGCCTCGAGGGTCCGCAGGTGGAGGATCTGGCGCGGGAAGTCCCAGTCGTAGAGGGCCTGCGTCGCGTCGATGCCCTCGTAGCACTGGAGCCGGACGAGCGGCAGGTCGAGGGACTCGGCGAGCGCCTCGGCGAGGGCTGTCTTGCCGGTGCCGGGCTCACCCTCGAGCAACAGTGGCCGCTGGAGCCGCAGACCGAGCCACGCGACGGTCGCGAGCGCGTCGTCGGTGACGTAGCCCGTCCCGGCGAGCGCCGTGGTGAGGGCGGCTGCGTCGGGGAAGGCGCCGGCGGGGTCCATCCCCCAACCCTGCCTCACCCGCCGCACCGGCGTCGAGGGTGCCCGCTCCCCTCGTCGAGAGGTCACGAATCGCCGCGCGGCCCGCGGCGGGTCGTGACCTCTCGACTAGCGGGTCAGGTTGGCGATGACCTTCGGGCGGAGGTCGCGCGCCGCGATGACCTCGTCGACCGAGCCGACCTCGACGGCGCGGTGGATGTCGTGGACGCCGTCGAAGGTGGCCGCGACCTGGCCGATCTTCTCCGCGCGCACGGTCGTCCGCAGGGTCGCGAGCTCGGCCACCATGCGGACCCGCTCGCCCGTCGCCGCCGACCCGAGCTGCTCCTCGGCCGCGAGGATCCGGGCGTCCTCGGCGACGAGCTTGTCGACGTCCCGGGAGAAGACGACGGCCGCGGCCGGGGCGCCCCCGAGGACCGAGGCGAACGAGCCCTCGATGGCGAGCACGGTCATCGAGGGGTTGAGCGTCTTGGAGAACACGACGAAGGCGCCACCGTGGTATCGGGAGACGACGACGAAGACGATCCGGCCGTCGAAGTTGACGATGGCCCGACCGATCTCGGCGCCGTACTCGAGCTGGAGCGCCCGCATCGAGTCCGGTGACCCGTCGAAGCCGGACAGGTTGGCGAGGACGACGAGCGGACGGTTGCCCGACGCTGCGTTGATCGCCCGCGCCGCCTTCTTCGACGACCGGGGGAACAGCGTTCCGGCCGTGTAGGTGTCCGGTCCGTCGGTGGGCGGGAAGCCCTTGCGCGGGACGTTCTTGCTCTCGATGCCGAGGAGGCAGACGGCATTCCCACCGATGCGCGCGTCCCAGACGACGGCCGTCTCGGCGTCGGCCATCCCGGCCCAGCGCTCGAGCGGCTCGTGGTCCTGGTCGGTGACCGACCGCATGACGGTCCGGATGTCGAAGGGCTTCTTGCGGTCGGGGTTGGTCTGGCTGGAGAAGATGTCGCCGACGGTCGTGAACTCGCTCCCCTCGACGACGTGCGGGAATGCCGCGACGTCGCGGTCGTCCGGGTCGCTCGTCGGCGCACGGCGTGGGCCGTCCTCGCCGGGGACGACGTAGCTGTGGTCGTAGTGGGCGAGGAGGATGTCGCGGGCGCCGGCGAGGTCGGGCGACCAGTACTGCGCCTGGCCGTTGGGTCCCATGACGCGGTCGTAGCCGCCGATGCCGAAGTTGTCCTCGGCGCTCACGCCGCCGGAGAAGTCGAGCGACTGCTTGCCGGTCAGCACCATGGCCGAGTCGGGGGTCATGACGAGGATGCCCTTGGTGTGCATGAGCATCGTCGCCTCGGCGTTCCAGTAGGGCTGGGCGCCGACGTTGATCCCGGCGACGACGACGTTGATCTCGCCACCGCCCTGGGTGAACTCGATGATCCGCTTGAGGCCGCGGGCGACCCAGTCCATGTTCTCGGTGCCCGAGCTCATGGAGATCCGGGCCCCGGCGGACAGCGCGAACCACTCGAGGGGGACGCCCAGCTCCTCGGCGAGGTCGATCGCCGCGACGACGCGCGAGCACTCGGCCTCGGCGACGGCACCGAGCGCCTTCATCGGGTCGCCGCAGAGGAGCACGCGGCGGACCCCCTCCGGGTGCAGGTTGGTCGGGGTCGTGACGAGCCCCGCGATGATCCCGGCCGTGTTGTGGCCGTAAGGACGGTCGACGGGGACGAGGCGGCCCGCGTCGTCGAGGTCGAGCTCGGTCACCTTGCCGTCGCGGCCGGCGATGAACGACGCGAGCTCGTAGGGATAGACCATCCCGCGCCGCCGGGCCCGCTGGACCTTCTCGGCGTACTCGTCGAGCGGCGCCAAGGGCGTCGTCGGCGGCTCCTCGAGGCTCGTCTCGATGCCCGAGCCGGCCTGCGCCGTGAACCGCGCGACGATCGGGACGACGTCGCCGCCGTCGGTGAGGACGCGCCCCTGCACGGACACCTCCTCGACCGCGGCGCCCTCGGACAGCGGGGCGATCCGGGACTGGAGGGCGGTCATCTGCTCCAGTGGCGCTTCGACGACCGGCCAGAGCTGGATCCACACCTGGTTGGCGTCGAGCCGACTCCCTGCGGACCCGAGGTGCGCGCGTCCGCGGCGGATCGCCTCGAGGCAGTTGGCGATGGCCCGCTCGATGTGCGGCAGGCCGCTCACCATGCCGTCCTCGTCGCGGACGACGGACAGCTGCCGCACCTGCGCCATCGCGACGAGGCGCCGGTCGGCAGGGTTGTCCCTGGCCGTGCAGTCGTAGAGGAGGACGTCCTCGGGGGCGTCGAGACGGACGACGTCGAATGCCTTGAGCCGCCACAGGTTGAGCCGTCGCCCGACCATCGGGTGCATGCCCCGGACGAGGCGGTCCTCGACGACGCCACCGGCGCCGTCGGGCCGGAAGGTCCAGTAGCCGACCGGCCCGGGCCTCGGGCTGCAGACGGCGACGGCGATCCGGCGCAGGTCCTGGACGAGCACGATCGGCGCGAGCCGCTCGGCGAGCGCCCGAGAGACCTCGTCGGGATCCTCGGAGGCGTCGGGCCACGCGACGTAGAGGTCGACGACGGCCTGCTGGCCGTCGCGGCGTGCGCCGACCTCGCGGGTCAGGTCGGCGACGAGCTGGCTGTCCGGGGCGAGCTCGTCGACCGTGCCGAGCGTCGAGACGAGGTGGGTGTCCCGGTCGTCGAGCACGTAGTCGGCGATGACGTGGGGACGGCCGCCGACCGACTCCTCGCGGAGGCCGTCGAGGTGGTGCTCGAGGTAGTGCCGCCGGATGAGCACCTCGAGCATCGGCTCGTGCTCGGGAATGCCCTGCTGCAGCCGCTCGCAGAGGAAGCGCACGATCTGCTCGGGGATGTTCGCGAGCGCGTCGATCCCGGCGGCGCGCTCCGGCGAGTCCGCCTGGGAGGCCAGGGCCTTCGCCTGGTCGCGGGCGGACGCGAGGACTCCCTCGCGCTCGGCGTCGACGGCCGGCTGGTCGAACCAGCGGAAGCGGACGCTCCGGGCGAGGTCGGCGATGACGGGGAAGCGGCGCTGCGTGGCCCGCGCGGTCCGGTCGAGAAGGTCGCGGACGCCCTCCGCGTAGTCGCCGGTCGGCGGCTCCTCGACGGCCCAGCGCCGCAGCAGCTCGGTCGCGATCGTCACGTCGGGTGCCGTCCGCTGCTGGGCGAGGAAGACCCGGAAGACGGCCTCCTCGAGCGCGGGTGTCCGGTCGAGGGAGTCGATGCCGTAGTGCCGCAGGACGCGCTCGAGCTTGGCGCTGAACGACGCGGGCAGCTTGCCGCGCTCGACGTCGAGGCTCTGGAGATAGCTGTGGAAGTGCTCGCGCGGGCTGTGGACCTGGTGCTCGGTGTGGGCGTCCTCCTCCCCCGGCCGGTTGCGGGACAGGTCGGCGAAGTCCGCGACGATCCCGAGGAGCGCGACGGCGCCGGCCTCCTGCCGCTGGCCGGAGGCCACCATCTCGTCGCGCGCGCCGAGGTAGCCGGCGAGGCTGGCGCGGAAGTCGGCCTCCTCGAGGTCGTAGCCGAGGAGCACCGAGGCGAGGTCGGCCCGGTAGTGGGCGGCTCGGGCGGCGGCCGGCGCGCCCGCGAGGTCGTCGTCGCCGGGCAGCCCGAGGTCGACGGCGCTCCCCGCCTCCTCCTCGGCCTCGTCCTCGTCCCCGGTCGGCTCGAGCCGGACGAGGGGGGCGCCGGTCTCGACCTGGCTGCCGGCGCTCACGAGCAGCTCGCGCACGGTCGCGGTGAAGGGCGCCGGGATGACGGTCTCCATCTTCATCGACTCGAGGACGAGGACCGGGGCCCCGGCCTCGACGACACTGCCGGCGGCGACCGGGGTGGCGACGACGAGCGCGGGGGCGGGCGACCGCAGCACGCCGCCCTCGTCGCGGCTCACGCGGTGGGTCACGCCGTCGACCTCGACGAGGTGGGTGGGCCCGTGGACGGCGGTCAGGACGCGGTGGAGACGGCCGCCGAGGGTCACCCGGGCGGCGTACTCGCCGAGGCGCTCGAGCCGCGCCTCGACCGTCGTGCCGTCGCCGTCGGGACCGGCGACGGTCGTGCGGAAGAGGTCCGGCCCGACCTGGAGGACGGTGACGGCGAAGGTCGTGCCCCGGAGCTTGAGCTCGATCGGGCGGCCGGTCTGGTGCTGGACCTGCGGCCGGCCACCGCGGGCGGTCTCGAGCAGCCGGGTCCGCTCGACGGCCTCGGTGTCGAGGTAGGCCTCGATGCCCGCGACGACGAGCGCGACGCCGCTGTGCCGGCTCGACACGAGGCGTCCCTCGCCGCGGACGCGGTCGATCCAGCCGGTGTCGGCGGAGCCGTCGACGACCTCGGGCTGGTCGAGCAGGTCGAGGACGAACGACTTGTTCGTCGCGCCGCCGTTGATGACGACCTGGGTCTCCCCGACCGCGCGGCGCAGCCGGGCGAGCGCCTCGTCGCGGTCGCGACCGAAGGCGATGATCTTGGCGATCATCGAGTCGAAGTCGGCGGGGATCGAGTCGCCCTCGCCGACGCCGGTGTCGACGCGAATGCCGGGGCCCGCGGGCATGACGAGGTGGTCGATGCGTCCGGGCGAGGGGGCGAAGTCGCGGTCGGGGTCCTCGGCGTTGAGCCGCGCCTCGACGGCATGGCCGCGCTCGACGGGTCGCTCGCCGGTGAGCCGGCCGCCCCCGGCGACGTGGATCTGGAGCTTGACGAGGTCGGTGTCGGTCGTCGCCTCGGTGATCGGGTGCTCGACCTGGAGCCGGGTGTTGACCTCGAGGAAGGCGAAGGTCCCGTCGCCGGGCTGGAAGAGGAACTCGACGGTGCCCGCGCCGGCGTAGCCGACGGCGACCGCGAGCCGCTCCGCACTGTCCTTGAGCACCTGTGCCTGGTCGGCCGTCATGACGACCGAGCTCGACTCCTCGATGACCTTCTGGTTGCGCCGCTGGATGGAGCAGTCGCGGACGCCGATCGCCCACGCGGTGCCCTGCCCGTCGGCGATGACCTGGACCTCGACGTGCCGGGCGCCGGTCACGAGGCTCTCGAGGAAGACGATGCCGGACCCGAACGCCCGCTGCGCCTCGTCGCGGGTCAGCTGGTAGGCCGCCGTGAGCTCGGCGTCATCGGTCACCTTGCGGATGCCGCGCCCGCCGCCGCCGGCCGTCGCCTTGAGCATGAGCGGGTAGCCGATCTCGTTGGCCTTGGCGAGGGCGTCGTCCAGGGTGTCGACCCCGCCCCGGCTCCACGGCGCGACGGGCACGCCGACCTCCTCGGCGATGAGCTTGGAGCCGATCTTGTCGCCGAGCTTGCGCATCGCCTCGGCGCTCGGGCCGACGAAGGTGACGCCGATCCGGGCGCAGAGCTCGGCGAATGCCGGGTCCTCCGCGACGAAGCCCCACCCGACCCAGGCGGCGTCGGCATTCGTCTCGGTGAGCGCCCGCTCGAGCAGCGGCAGGTCGAGGTAGGGCCGGTTGGCCGCTGGTCCGAGGTCGAAGGTCTCGTCGGCCTCGCGCGCGAACATCGCCCGCCGCTCGCCCTCGGTGTGCAGCGCGATCGTCGTGATCGGCTCCCCGCCCGGCGGAAGACCTGCGTTGAGGTCCCGGACGGCGTGGATGAGGCGCATGGCCGACTCTCCACGGTTGACGATCGCGATGCGACGGAGCGGCGATGCGGAGGTCACCAACGCAGACTGTCAGATCGGCTCGGTGACTCGCGAGTAATGGCCACCCCACGTGCTGGGCGTCAGTGGACGTAGACCCGCGAACCCATCGGCATGAGGCCCCGCGCCCAGATCATGTTGATCGCGGCGTCGCTGACCCGCGCGCAGCCGTGCGACGCGGGGTAGGGCGGGATCGACGGGGACCCGTGGACGGCGATCCCGGGTGCGAAGTACCGCGGACGGAAGAGTGACCCGTAGGGGCCGTCGTCGGGCCCGTCGACGACGAAGCTGACGCGGAACCGGCCGGTGGGGGTCTTCGCGACGAGGGTGTTGCCCTTGTTGACGAGGTCGTCGTAGGTGTAGCCGCCGCCCGTGCTCGTGTTGAGGATGATGTCGGGTCGGCCGCCCCGGACGATCATGACGAGCTGTCGGCGCAGGTCGATCTCGACGCCGTCGCCGTCGAGCTGGGCGCGCGGCCGGACCCCGTCGGCGAGGGCGCGCCTGGTCCCCGGTCCGACGACCCCGTCGGCGCCGAGACCGGCGGCCTTCTGGAACGCCCAGACCGCCTGCTGCGTCATCCCGCCGTACTGGCCGTCCGGCTCGCCGAGCCAGTAGCCGAGCTCGGAGAGCCGTTGCTGGAGGGCGAGGACCGCCGGGCCGCGGTCGCCGACGATCAGGGTCGTGCGCGGCGGGGGCGGCGGCTTCGTCGTGGTCGTCGTCGGAGTGGGCGTCGTGGGTCGCGGTCGCGGTGCCGACGGCCTGGGGGTCGGCTTCGTCGTGGTCGTCGTCGTCGTCGGCGGCGCCGAGGTCGTGGCGGCGTTCGTCGTCGGCGGCGCCGGGGGCTCGGTCGTCGTCGGCGGCGCCGGGGGCTCGGTCGTCGTCGTCGACGCCGCGGGCGTCGTCGACGTGGCGCCCCCGAGCGCGGTGTCGTCCGTCATCGGGCCGCAGGCGGACAGGAGTGCGGCCACGCCGGCCGCCGCCGCCCAGCCACGCAGTCGTCGGGTCGCCCTCGGCGTCATCGTGCATCCCCTCTCGCCCCTGGCCGACCACCCGTCCGGCCCGTGGAGGAGGACCGCGGTCAGCGTGGCGGCAACGGTACCGCGCGGGGCGCCATGTCGCGCGGCGTCGAGGCGGCGGTCCACCTCAGCGGACGAGGACCGTCGAGCCCTTGGGCATGAGGCCCTCCGCCCAGATCATGTCCATCGCCGGGTTGCTGACGCGGGCGCAGCCGTGGGAGGCGGGGTAGGTCGGGATCGAGGGGGCACCGTGGACCGCGATGCCGCCGTTGAAGTAGCGCGGTCGCCAGAGCGTCCCGAGCCGGCCCTCGTCGGGACCGTCGACGGTGATGTCGACCGTGAAGGTGCCCTTGGGCGTCCGGGCGACCGCGACACCCCCGATGTCGACGCCGTCACCCGACAGCTGCGGCCTCGGCCGAATGCCGTCCGCGAGCGCCTGCCGCGTCGCCCGCCCGACCTCGCCGTCGCGGCCGAGGCCCGCGGACTTCTGGAGCGCCCAGACGGCCTGCGGGGTGAGGAAGCCGAAGCCGCCGTCCGGCTCGCCGAGCCAGTAGCCGAGCTCGGACAGCCGCTGCTGGAGCGCGAGCACCTCGCGTCCGCGGTCGCCGAGACGGAGGTAGTCGCGCTTCGGCGGCGGCGGCTTCGGGGTGCCCGTCGTCGTCGGCGTCGCGCCCGAGGTCACCGTCGCGCTCGGCCGCGTCCATGTCGGCGCGTTCGAGCACGGTCGGGCCCGGGCCGTTCGCGAGGATCCCGACGACCCCGCCGCCGAGGCGGTGCACCGCGTAGCCGGTCGCATCGAGGCGCTCGGCGACGATGCCCGCCGTCCGGTCCTCTCGGTTGCTCAGCTCGGGATGGGCGTGCAGGTCGCGATAGAGCGCCTCGAGCGGCTCGCGGAGGCCGTCGAGCCCCTCGAGGACGTCGTCGATCCCGGAAATGGCCCTCCCTGGCCGTCGTGTCGGTGAGTGGGTGGCTCGTCAGCCCGCGGCAGCGGCCTTCTCGGCGAGGCGGAGCCACGTCGCGACGACCGTGTCGGGGTTGAGCGACATCGACTCGATCCCCTGGTCGAGGAGCCAGTCGGCGAGGTCCGGGTGGTCCGAGGGACCCTGCCCGCAGATCCCGACGTACTTGCCCTGAGCCTTGCACGCCACGATCGCCATGCTGAGCATCTTCTTGACGGCGGGGTCGCGCTCGTCGAAGGACCCGGCGACGAGCGCGCTGTCCCGGTCGAGACCGAGGGTCAGCTGGGTCATGTCGTTGGACCCGATCGAGAAGCCGTCGAAGTGCTCGAGGAAGGCATCGGCGTTGACCGCATTCGACGGCACCTCGCACATCATGATGACCTGGAGGCCGTTCTCCCCGCGCTTGAGCCCGTTGGCGGCGAGCAGGTCGATGACGCCCTCGGCCTCGGCGAGCGTCCGGACGAACGGGATCATGATCTTGACGTTGGTCAGGCCCATCTCGTCCCGGACGAACTTCAGCGCCTCGGCCTCCATCGCGAAGCACTCGGCGAAGTCCGCGGACAGGTACCGCGACGCACCGCGGTAGCCGATCATCGGGTTCTCCTCGTGCGGCTCGTAGCGGTCGCCGCCGAGCATCCCGGCGTACTCGTTGCTCTTGAAGTCGCTCATCCGGACGATGACCGGCTCCGGGGCGAATGCCGCAGCGAGCGTCGAGACGCCCTCGGCCACCCGGCGGACGAAGAAGTCGCGCGGGCCGTCGTAGGCGGCGATGAGCGCCTCGATCTCCGCCTTGAGGCCGGGCTCCTGGTCGTCGAGCTCGAGGAGAGCGCGCGGGTGGATGCCGATCTGCCGGTTGATGATGAACTCGAGCCGGGCCAGGCCGATGCCCTTGTTGGGCAGGCGCGCGAACTCGAAGGCCTGGTCGGGGGTGCCGACGTTCATCATGATCTTGACCGGCAGCTCGGGCATCTCGTCGAGCGCGGTCTGGGAGACGCTGAAGTCGCGGAGCCCCTCGTAGACGAACCCGGTGTCGCCCTCGGCCGCCGAGACGGTGACGTCCTGGCCCTCGGCGAGCGCGCGCGTCGCCGACCCGGTGCCGACGACGGCTGGAATGCCGAGCTCCCGCGCGATGATCGCGGCATGGCAGGTGCGACCGCCGCGGTTGGTGACGATCGCGCTGGCGCGCTTCATGATCGGCTCCCAGTCGGGGTCGGTCATGTCGGCGACGAGGACCTCGCCGGGCACGAAGTCGTGCATCTGGTCGATCGAGGTGAGGATGCGGACCGGGCCGGCGCCGACCTTCTGGCCGATCGCGCGGCCCTCGACGAGGACGGGACCACGCTCGTTCATCGTGAACCGCTCGAGGGTCGACCCGGTCTGCCGGGACTTGACCGTCTCGGGGCGCGCCTGGAGGACGTAGATCTTGCCGTCGACGCCGTCCTTGCCCCACTCGATGTCCATCGGGCGCCCGTAGTGCTCCTCGATCTTGAGCGCGTGCTCCGCGAGCTCGGTCACCTCCGCGTCGGTCAGGCTCAGCCGGGCCTGGTCCGCCGCGTCGACGGGGACGAAGTCGATCGACCGGCCGACGGTCTGGTCGTCGGTGTAGACCATCTTGGTCGCCTTGCCGCCGACGCCGCGCTTGAGGATCGCGGGACGCCCGGCCCGCAGCGCCGGCTTGTGGACGTAGAACTCGTCGGGGTTGACGGCGCCCTGCACGACGGCCTCACCGAGGCCGTAGCTGCTCGTGACGAAGACGACGTCGGGGAAGCCGGACTCGGTGTCGATCGTGAACATGACGCCGGAGGCGCCGATGTCCGAGCGGACCATCCGCTGGATCCCCGCGGACAGGGCGACGACGGAGTGCTCGAAGTCCGAGTGCACGCGGTAGGCGATCGCCCGGTCGTTGTAGAGCGAGGCGAAGACCTGCTTGATCGCGAGGAGGATGTTGTCGATGCCGCGGACGTTGAGGAAGGTCTCCTGCTGTCCGGCGAAGGAGGCGTCCGGCAGGTCCTCGGCAGTGGCGCTGCTGCGGACCGCCCAGCTCACCTCGCCGTCGGTGTCCGCGACGAGCCGGTCGTAGGCATTGCGGATGTCCGCCTCGAGGTCCGGCGGGAAGGGCTGCTGCTCCACGGCATTCCGGATCTCCGACCCGATCTCGGCGAGGCGGCGGGTGTCGTCGACGTCGAGCTCGTCGAGCAGCCCGTTGACCCGGTCGGCGAGCCCCTCGTGCGCGAGGAACCGCCGGTACGCCTCGGCCGTCGTCGCGAAGCCGTCCGGCACCCGCACCCCGGCCTTGGCGAGGTGCTGCACCATCTCGCCGAGGGACGCGTTCTTGCCCCCGACGGTCTCGACGTCGTCCAGGCCGAGCTCTGCGAACCAGCGGACGTTGGGAGATTCGGTCACGGGATGTCCTTTCGGGGGGGCGGGTGCCGTGGTCAGTACGACAGGTCGGCGGCGTCGAGCCTGGTCTGCTGGAGGATGACCGCCGCCATCTCCTCGACGGACATCGAGGAGGAGTTGATCGACGGGACGCGGTGCGTGCGGTAGAGCGCCTCGGCCCGACGCAGCTCGTAGCTGCACTGGGCGAGGGTGGCGTACTTCGACCCCGGGCGCCGCTCGCCCCGGACCTGGCTGAGCCGGGCCGCCGTCGAGAGGAGCCCGAAGCACTTCTTGACGTACGGCAGGACCGGCCGCGGCAGCGACGTCGCCTCGAAGTCCTCCGGGACGAGCGGGTAGTTGGCGACCTTGAGGCCGTGCTGGAGCGCGAGGTACATCGACGTCGGCGTCTTGCCGCACCGGGAGGGCGCCAGGAGGATGAGGTCGGCCGCGTCGAGGTTGCGCAGGCTCGCGCCGTCGTCGTGCTCCATCGAGAACTCGATGGCCTTCATGCGGGCGTCGTAGCGGTTGGTGTCGCCCAGGCCGTGCAAGGCGCCGACGCTCGGTGCGGCATGGGTCCGGAGGGCGTGCTCGACCATCTCCAGCGGCGGCCCGAAGAGGTCGACGAAGACGCACCTGGTCTGTTGCAGTACCTTGCGGACCTCGTGGTTCGAGACCGTCGAGAAGACGATGGGCACGGTCTGCTCGGTCATCATCGCGTCGAGCTCCCGGACGACGAGCCGGGCCTGCTCGATCGTCGTGATGAAGGGGACCTTGCGGCGCTCGAACACGATCGAGGGGAACTGCGCGAGCATGAGGTTGCCGAGGGTCTCGGCGGAGATCCCCGTGCCTCCCGCGACGTAGAACGCCGGGGTCGGCGGGCGAGCACCGGCGCCGTCGGACTTGCCGATCGGTCCTGAGGTCACGCGCACGCCTCCTTCGCCGACCGGGCAGCACCGCCCGGGGCCCCTGAGTCTAGGACGTCAGCCGGGTCGGGGGCAGGCGGGTTCTCAGGTCGGGCGGAGGCTCGGCGAATGCCGTCCCGTCGCCTGGAGCGCGGGTGTTCTCGTCTCGCGCTCGGTCAGGCGGCGAGCCGCGGGAACAGGCTCGTTCGCAGCTCGGTCAGAGCCTGGGCGCGCAACCCGGCCACCCGGTTCTCCGTGAGCCCAAGGACCTGGGCCGCCTGAGCGAGCGTCAGCTCATCGATGTACATGTGGATGAGGACAGACCGGCTCTGCTCAGGGAGGTTGCTGATCGCAGCCCGCCAAGCCTCGTGGACCCGCGCCTCGTCAAAAGTGACCCCCGGGCGATCGGCGAGCAGCTCGATCGGGGAGCCGCCCAGCGGGGTGATGGAGGTCGGTGCGGTCTCGGCGTGCATCTCGTGCATCTCCTTGGGATGAGGGAGTTCCTCGCACCCCTGGGTTTCGTGGTGCGCGATCCGGACTTTACGAAGTCTTTACCTTTCGCAACCGATTCTTGACGAAACATGAGCCGAACGGACTAGGCCGGTTCTTGCGACCACCGACTGCCCGACGGTCCTCGACCGGTCGCGCCCGGGGCCACGACCTCGACTCGACGAGCCGCGCATGTCACCCCGGGGACAGGGCCAACGCCGCGCCGACGAGGTCGACGGACTCCGCTGTGATCGGGTCGAGCACGAGCTGGAGATGGGCCGCCCCGGCGGCTGTGAGACCGCGGACGTGGTCGGCCAGGCCGTCGGGTGTCACTGTGGTCACCGAGGCGTCGTACTCGCTGCCCATGAGCCGGCCGCGACCGCCCGGCAGGGTCACGAGGACGGCGGCCGTCGCGTCCACGGACCTGCCTTCCGGCATCCGACTCTCCACGTCGGCGCGGACCGCGGCGAAACGCTCCACCGAGTTGCCGTAGCGGCTCCACCAGACGTTCCACGAGTCCACATGGGGCAGGCCGATGTCGAGCATGCGGGGGCCCGTGGAACCGAGCATGATCGGCGGGCCGCCGGGGCGGATCGGCCGTGGGTCGAGGACGCAGTCCGCCACGTCGTAGAAGCGTCCGTGGAAGGTCGTCCGCCCCTCACGGAGCAGCGCCACGATGATGGCGAGCGCCTCCTCGAATCGCGCGACGCGTCGGTCGAATGCGAAGCCGAAGGCGTCGTACTCGCGCTGGTTCCAGCCGGCGCCGAGCCCGACGACGAGCCGTCCGCCGGAGATGGCGTCGACCGTCGCCGCCTGCTTCGCGAGCATCGTCGGGGCGTGGAAGCTCGTCGAGGCGACGAGCGGCCCGATCTCCACCCGTTCGGTTACCGCGGCGATCGCCGCCAGTGTGGTCCACGCCTCGTACGGACCTCGCGTCGACCCGTCGGGCAGGTCATAGAGCAGGTGGTCGCCGACCCAGATCGAGTCGAATCCGGCGGCTTCCACCCGGCGGGCCAGGTCGAGGTACTCCGGCCACGGCACGAACCGCTCGACCTCGGGCAGCTGGACACCGATCTTGCAGGGTCGTGTCATAGGGGCGAACCTACGGCCTGGTCGCACCTGGGGCCCGGCGCGTCGCTGGCGCCGATCGACGGCGTCGATCAGGGTAGGTCGCTCGCGAGCTCGCACCGCAGGACGACGTCGGTGCCAGCCTCCCCGTCGCAGTCGTCCGGCGAGCCCGTGCCACCGTCGACGATGTCGTTGCCCGGCCCGGCGCGGAGCATGTCGGCTCCCGGGCCGCCCCTGACCACGTTGCTACCACCCGACGTGGGTGCCGGCGTGCGAGGTCACCGTCAGGGGCCAGGTCGCCCTGGCCGTCATCGACCTGATCAGGGACCGGTTCGGCGAGATCGCCGCCCGCCCCGACTCCC
The DNA here is from genome assembly GCA_963752365.1 of uncultured Actinomycetota bacterium. GTDB lineage: Bacteria > Actinomycetota > Actinomycetes > Actinomycetales > Dermatophilaceae > CAVVXY01. Next base: position 195,397 of record CAVVXY010000006.1, on the reverse strand, counting down.
GCGACACCGTCCTGGTCTTACCCGCGTTCGACGCCGCCGCCGAACGCGCCCTGCTCACGCTGCTCTGGGACACCGGTCACGAGGTCGTCTCGATGCGCTCGCACGAACCCACCGTCAACGACACCGACCGACCGGAGACCCATCATGAAGCCGCACCGCACACCCGCCATGGCCTTCATTCCGCTCGCACACTGGTCTGGCTGCTCATCGCTGCCGTACGGCTCCCCAGTACGCGCCCCGGAGCCCCCGGAAGCGAGCGAGGGCCCCCAGTCTCCCGGGGGCCCTCGTGCACTGAGTGGCAGGTGAAGGATTCGAACCTTCGTAGCTTTCGCGATGGATTTACAGTCCACTCCCATTGGCCGCTCGGGCAACCTGCCGTGGTGCGGCTGGAAGGATAGCAAGCCCGCGCCCATCCCCCGAAATCAGCCGCCGGGCTCCAGAGAGACGTCGGTGTCGGCCGGGCTGGTCGCCTCGGCCCGGCGCTTCCCGGGCAGGTGGTGGACGGCGGCGGCCGCGCCCACGAGGCACACGACGGCGACCCCTGTGCTGTCCTTCTCGACGACCTCGTGGCCCTCGGGGCGCCGGCTGCCGACCGAGGCGGGCGGGTGCGGCGGCCCAGCGCCACACCAGCCGAACGGCTGAGTCGCCCGCCTACATGTCTCAAACGGCGACCTTCGCCCCTCATCATGTCGAGAAGCACGACAAGGGGGGTTGGACATGTGGGGAGAGCAGGTCGCGGGTGCGCTGCCGACGGTGCTCGCATCGGTGAGCGAGGTCGCGGCGCTGGCCGGCGGCGTCCGGAGACTGCCCAGTGCCGTCCGCGCGCCTCGCGCTGCCGGGCTCACCCACGTCCCCGGTCTCGCCGACCTGCACCGACCGCCCGTCTCGACCGTCCCGACCCTCCTCGTCCACGGGTACCTCGGGAGCAGTCTGGTCTGGGCGCCGCTCGTCGACCGGATGCAGCGCGCCGGCCTCGGCGGCTTCTTCGCCCTCCACTACAACAGCCTCACCTGCCCCATCGAGTCCGTCGCCGACCAGCTCGTCAGCGCGGCCCACGAGGTGCTCGCCCGGACCGGCGCCGACCGGCTCCACGTCGTCGGGCACAGCCTCGGCGGCCTCGTCGCGCGGCACGCCGTCCAGCAGCTCGGCCTCGCCGCCGTCGTGAGCGGCGTCGTCACGATCGCGACCCCCCACCGGGGCAGCGCGTTCGCCTGGGTCGCGCCGGGCCCCGCGGGTCCGCAGATGCGGCCGCGCGCCCACCTCATCGACGCCCTCCCGCCGATGCGGTCGACCGCCGGCGTCCGCTGGCTCGTCGTCGAGGGGGCGTTCGACCCGGTCGCGCCCCATGTCGACCACGGCGACGTCCCCGTCGTCGTGCTCCGGACCCGCGGGCACCAGGGCATCCTCCGGGAGCCCGACCTCGCCGCCGTCGTCGGCGAGCACCTGCTCCTCGGCGAGCCCCACGAGGCCGCGATCGCCTGACCGGCGCCACCCCTCGGGTCACCGCCCCCGCGTGCGAGGATGGCCGCAAAGCGCGCCCCATCCCCCATCTCGCACCCCGGGAGGCACCCCCATGGCCGACAGCAGCTTCGACATCGTGAGCAAGTACGACAAGCAGGAGGTCGCCAACGCCGTCAACACCGCGGCCAAGGAGATCAGCACCCGCTACGACTTCAAGAACGTCGGCGCCCGCGTCGAGCTGTCCGGCGAGGTCATCAAGATGGAGGCGAGCTCGGAGGAGCGGTGCAAGGCCGTCCTCGACGTCGTCGAGACCTGGCTCGTCAAGCGCGGCGTCTCCCTCAAGCACCTCGACAAGCCCGAGGCGGGGCCGCGGCTGTCGGGCAAGGAGTACAAGCTCGACGTCCCCCTCAAGGAGGGGCTCAACCAGGAGAACGCGAAGAAGATCTCCAAGATCATCCGCGACGAGGGGCCCAAGGGCGTCAAGTCGCAGATCCAGGGCGACGAGATCCGCGTGACGAGCAAGAGCCGGGACGACCTCCAGGAGGTCCAGCGGCTGCTCAAGGAGTCCGACCTCGACGTCGCCCTGACGTTCACGAACCGCCGCTGAGGAGGGCGCCGGGGGTCGCTCGGCACGGGGCCCGGTCGCCCCTCGAGACGCCTCAGCCGGTCGGGATCCGCTTGAGGATCGCATCGAGCGCCGTCGCGGCCTGCTCCTTGGTCAGGTTCGCCCCCTGCCAACCGTAGGCGGCGTAGTAGACGGCATCGCCCACGCGGCGGGTGGCGAAGTGGCCGATGCCGGTGCTGCCGATCCGGGTTTCGGGACTCAACCCCGGAGCTGCCTCGCCCTCCGCGCCGAAGGCGCTCAGGGCCGCCTTCTCGTCGGCGAAGCCGCGCTTGCCGTAGTTCACGTACATCGGATTCTTGCCCCAGGTGCATGCTGTCCGACTCTTCAGGCCGGGTGTCAGCCTCGTGTCGGGGACCGGGCTTCCGGCCACGTTGACCGGTGCCCCCAGCGCCGTGTTGACGACCTCGGCAGCCATCGAGCAGAAGGTCAGCACCGGCTCGGCGGCTGTAGGCGAGGAGGTGGCGTCGGCGGGCCCGCTCGTGGGGCCCGTGGCGGAGCTGGTGGACGCCACGGTCGAGGATGAGGTCGAGGAGTTCGTGGCGGCTGGGGGCTCGTCCGACGCCCCGCAGGAGGCCACCCCCATGGACACCCCGATGACCAGGACCCCCACGGCCGTTCGTTGCAGGTTCAAGGACATGATCGGCTCCCCCTTCGGCCATTCGTCGCCCGGGAGGCGACCGGTCGAACTCTCCCAGACCAGCGCTCCACGCGTGTGCCGTTTCCAGGAAGCCGTCGGCCACGAAGGCCCCGGGCCGCACGGTGCGCATCGGGTTCCGTCGCCGTCCTGGAGGATGACATGCTCAGGTCGGCTCGCAGGCGCGGGACCGCACTCCACCCACGACCGTTGAGGAGCGAGCAGAATGCAGGGACTTCGGGGCAAGGTCGCGGTCGTCACCGGTGCGAGCCGCGGCATCGGCCTCGCCATCGCGCAGCGGCTCATCGACGAGGGCGCGCGCGTCACGATCACAGCCCGCAAGGAGGACGCCCTCGCCGATGCGGTCGCCGCGCTCGGCGGACCGGACCACGCCCTCGGCATTCCGGGCCGCGCCGACGACACCGAGCACCAGCGCGACGTCGTCGCTCGCACCGTCGAGGCGTTCGGCTCCCTCGACCTGCTCGTCCAACAACGCCGGCATCAACCCGGCCTACGGCCCGCTCATGGACCTCGACCTCGAGGCGGCCCGCAAGATCCTCGAGGTCAACGTGACCGCGACCCTGGCGTGGACCAGGGCTGCCTACGAAGGGTGGCTCCGGGAGCACGGCGGCGCGGTCGTCAACGTCGCCTCCGTCGCCGGACTGCGCCCGGCTCCGGGCATCGGCTTCTACGGCGTCAGCAAGGCGGCTCTCATCCACCTGACCGAGGAGCTCGCCGTCGAGCTGGGTCCGGGCGTCCGGGTCAACGCGGTCGCCCCGGCGATCGTCAAGACCGAGTTCGCCAAGGCGCTCTACGAGGGACGCGAGGAGCAGGTGGCCAAGGCCTACCCGCTCAAGCGGCTGGGCGTTCCCGACGACATCGGCTCGGTCGTCGCGTTCCTGCTCTCCGACGACGCCGGGTGGATGACCGGCCAGACGCTGACGATCGACGGCGGCGTGCTGCTCCGCGGCGGCGTCTGAGGCTTACGTCTGCGTGGTCGTTCAGACCCCGAAGTCCGGGCGCAGGGGGTAGCCCGCTCCCCCACGCGCGTCGGTCTTCGTCGCAAGGACCTGGTGGAGCTGGATCTCGTTGCGCTCGAAGCCGATCGAGCTGCCGGTCAGGTAGAGCCCCCACACGCGCGCGGTCTGGAGGCCGACCTCGACGACCGCCTTGTCCCAGTTCGCCGAGAGGTTCCTCGCCCACGCGCGCGTCGTCCTGGCGTAGTGCTGGCGGAGGTTCTCCTGGTGGTGGACCTCGAAGCCGGCGTCCTCCATGCCCCGCACGATGTCGCCGCTGCCGGTGAGCCCGCCGTCGGGGAAGACGTAGCGGTTGATGAAGCCGCGGGCCGGCAGGCCGGGGTGCCGGTTGTCGGGGCGGGTGATGCTGTGGTTGAGCAGCCGACCGCGATCCCGGAGCCGCGAATGCAGGAAGCCGAAGTACGCGGGGTAGTTCCGCGGGCCGATGTGCTCGGTCAGCCCGATCGAGGAGACCGCGTCGAAGCCGGTCTCGGTCACCTCGCGGTAGTCCGCGAAGCGGATCTCGGCCCGGTCACCGAGCCCGCGCTCGGCGATCATCGCGCGGCCCCAGTCGGCCTGCTGCTCCGAGAGCGTGACGCCGAGCGCGGTCACCCCGTAGTGCTCGACGGCGTGCCCGACCATGCCGCCCCAGCCGCAGCCGACGTCGAGCAGGCGCATCCCGGGCCGGAGCCCGAGCTTGCGGCAGACGAGGTCGAACTTGTGCTCCTGCGCCTCCTCGAGGGTCGCGTCGTCGCTCGGGTAGCACGCGCACGTGTAGGCCATCGACGGCCCGAGCACCCACGCGTAGAACGCATTCGACACGTCGTAGTGGTGGTGGATCGCCGCGGCGTCCCGCTGGGGAGCGTGCTGGAGCCCGTGCGCGAGGCGGCGCCAGGCGCTCGGCGTCTCGACCTCTGGGAGGACCGGCACGTGGAGGCCGTAGCGCCGGACGAGCCCGGCGAGCTCGGGCAGCTCGCGGACCGGCGGGCGGGTCGGCGAGAGGGAGTCGCCGAGCAGGGCGAGGAAGTCGTAGGGGTCGCCCTCGTCGAGACCCTCGATGACGAGCTCGTCGCGCAGGTAGGCCCGCGCCATGCCGAGCTCGCCGGGCGCGGTGAGGAGGTAGTTGAGGCCCTCGGCATTCGCCACCCGGACCGTCGGGCCCGCACCCGACCCGCCCCGGGAGCCGTCGAAGGCCCGGAAGTCGATCGGGGCGTCCGCCCCGAACACCAGGTCGAAGGCCTGGCCGATCGTCACCGTCATCGTGCGCGTACCGCCTTGTCGTAGAGCGACGGGAGTCTCCCGTCGGGGTCGTAGGTCTTCTTGACGAGCTCGTAGTGGGCGCCCCCGTAGAGGGCGGCGAAGGTCGCCTCGTCGTAGTAGGCGTCGGAGTAGAGGGACTTGTGGCCCCCGAGGGCGCTCACCTCGTCCTCGACGAGCCGGTTGACGTCACCGTCGGCCCGGCCGGGGAGGATCGGCACGGTCGACCAGAAGCCGACGTTGACGTAGGGCTCGCCGACGGCCATCGGGTAGAGCGGCCACGGCACCTCGCCGTCGCGGCGGAGCCCGCCCGTGGACGACCGGTCGCGCAGGGTGACCGGGCACAGCCAGACCGGCTCGATCGGCACCTCCCGCAGGAACCAGTCGAGGAACTCCGGCAGCCTGGCGAGCGGGACCTCGACGTCCTGGACGACGCGCTCCCGAGGCGGCCCGCCGCGCCGGGCGTCGAGCCGCGCCGCCCAGTGGTGCTCGTTCTCGAGGCGGATCAACCGGCCGTAGACGTCGCTGCGCAGCCATCGCCTCGGCCAGAGCCGCCGGACCGCCGGGTTCTGCGCACCGAACGCACGCGAGCACCAGAACCAGTCCGTGTCCCACCGCCAGATGAAGTCGTGGACGGTGAGGACGTCGCGGCGGCGCGCCGGGATCGAGCGGTAGAAGACCCGCTGGCCCGTGTAGTCGCTCGGGCGCGTGCCCGCGGGCGGCGCGTCGAGCCAGCGGCCGAGCGTCAGGTAGACCTCGACGCCGGTGAAGACGACGCCGTCGAGGAAGTCGACCGGCACCCCGCCGTGGCTGCCGCTCTCCATGATCTGGCGAATGCCGTCGGTCACCTCCCGCGTCGACCCGAAGCGGACGTGCTCGAGGGCGACGAACGGGCGGACCGGCTCGAGCTGGATCGTGAGCGACACCGCGTAGCCGAGCGACCCGTAGGAGTTGGGGAAGGCACGGAAGAGGTCCGAATGCGCTCCGTCGGGCGTCGCGGTCACCACCTCGCCGGCGCCGGTCAGGACGTCGAGGGACAGGACCGACTCGTGCGGCAGGCCGTTGCGGAACGAGCTCGCCTCGATGCCGAGGCCGGTCACCGCACCGCCGAGGGTGATCGTCCGCAGCTGGGGGACGACGAGGGGCATGAGGTCGTGCTCGAGGGTCGCCGCGACGAGGTCCTCGTAGGTCGTCATCCCCTGGACGACCGCGGTACGGGCGACCGGGTCGACGGAGACGACGCGGTCCAGTGCGGCGACGTCGAGGCCGGGGCGGGCGACGGCATTCCGCGGCCGGAAGAGGTTGGACGTCCGCTTGGCGAGCCGGACCGGCTGCCCGGACGGGATCGCGGCGTACTGCGCGCGGAGCCGGTCGACGGCGGCCTCGTGGGCCGGAGCGGTCGTGCGGCGGGGACGGGTGGCCCTCATCCCTCCACTCCACTCCTGCGCGCACTCACTCGCAAGTTCGGCCCGATGGCCGGATGTGGTGCCGGGCATGACGCGGCGGAGTGGCCCGGGCCCTGCCCCGGGACACTCCGCCGCGATGCGTCCGCGTCAGGCCTTGGGGCCCTCGTCGGTCGCGTCCTTCCACGCCTCGGCGGACGCGGTCGCGTCGTCTCCGACACCGCCGTCCGGCTCGCTCGGGAAGGTGGACTCCGCGGCAGCCGGCGCCTGGCCGGACGTGCTCGCGAACTTGTTCAGGCCCTCGGACGCCGCGCCGCGGGCCTTGGTGACCTTGTCGTGGTACTTGCCGTCGGTCTGGGCGTCGACCTTGGCCGCGGCCTTGTCGAGGAAGCCCTCGACGCTGTCGCGGTGGTCGGCCGTGTAGGTCTTGGCCGACTCGAACGCGCTCTGCGCGAACTTGCCGACGGCGTCGGCGAGCTCGGTCGCCTTGCGCTGCAGCTCCAGCTCGTCGGCCTTGGCCGTCATCTTGTCCATGAAGGTCTGGGCGTTCTGGCTCATGGTGGGGTTCCACTCCTTGGTCGGTGCCGACTCCGGTGCGGTCGGACCTGTGCTGTTCAACTCCCTTCCATGGTCGAGGATTCCGGACGCGCGCGAAATCAGGGTTGTCCCTGAGCCGTCCCCTGCCCCGGCGAATGCGGGGTCAGTCGCCGCCGTCGCCGAAGACCGCCCGGCTGCGCAGCGCCTCGGCGAGCCGCGCCGCCCCGTCCCTCGTCGTCCGGCGGACGGCCGGGGTCAGGGTGGGGTCCGCGAGCATCTCCTCGAGGGCAGCGAGCGTCTCGGCCGTGACGACGGGAGTGGGGAAGGCCTCGAGGCTCACCTTCTGCATGGCGTCGTCCCCGACCCGTTCGGCGAGGCGCGGGACGTCCGTGACGTAGCGCCGGGCGTACGGCCGGAGGTCCTCCGCGGTGCCGGAGGACCAGAAGCCGGCCCCGAGGGCGGCCAGCTCGTGGTTGGACAGCTCCGGGTCGGTCGTCAGCGCCTCCCACGCCCGGGCCTTGGCGGCGGCGTCCGGCAACGCCGCACGGGCGGTGAGCGAGGCGAGCCGGCCCCCTTGGGTCCGGTCCCGCTCGTGGGCCGCGCCGATCTCCGTCTCCCCGATCGCGCCGAGCTCGGCGAGGCGTCGGACGACGACCCACCGGAAGTCGCTGTCCTCCTCGAGCCCGGCGGGGAGGTCGGAGCCGCCCGCCCACCGGTGGAGGAGGTCGGCGTCGGACGTGTGGGCCGCGAGGAAGCGGGCGCCGGCGAGCGCGTGCCCCGACCCGGGCTCGGCACGGCCGAGCAGCGCTGCCCCGGCCCGCGCGAAGCCGGCGCGCGCCGCGGCGTGGTCGGCGGGAGCGAGGAAGGTCGGGGCGAGGGACCCGGCGACCCAGCGGGCCACCCACTTGAGGATCGCCGGGTTGTCCTCCTGCGGCCAGGCGTTCTCGACGGCGCGCGCGACGGCTCGCGGGTCGACGACCGCCGCGGAGACCCCGTCGATGAGCGCGATCCAGGCGACGCAGCGCGCCGTCACGTCGGGCAGGCCGGCGAGCGCGTCGGGCAGGGCGGCGAGCGTCGCGTCGTCGAGCCGGGTCGTCGCCCAGGTGCCGTCGTCGGCATTCGGCAGGACGACCTGCGCCGGAGCCAGACCGGGGACCGGGGTCGTGTCGCCCGTCGAGCCGGGCCCGGACCCGCCAGGCCTCCGCGCCGTCGGTGAACCCGGCGATGTCGAGCACGTGCGTCCGGTCGGCGGGGAAGGCCTCCGGAGGCGTGCGCGTCACCGTGCCCGCCGCGACGTCGACCGCGACCGTGTCGGCGCCGGCCGTCTCGAGCCACGCGGCGCTCCACGCGTCGAGCGGCTCCCCCGCGGCCCGCCCCATCGTCGCGAGGAAGTCGGCGAGGGTACCGACGCCGTGGGCGTGCGTCGCGAGGTAGTCGCGGATGCCGCGGACGAAGGCCTCGTCCCCGATCGTCGCGATGAGCTGCCGGATCGCGGTGCACCCCTTGGCGTAGGAGATGCCGTCGAAGTTCTGCAGCGCCGAGGGCGCGTCGGGGGCCGGCGAGCCGGCGATCGGGTGCGTCGAGGGCGAGCGCTCCGCCTCGTAGCCCCACACCTTGCGGTAGGCCCCGAACTCGACCCACGCGTCGGTGAACCGCGTCGTCGCCGCGAGGACGCGGTAGGCCATGTACTCGGCGAAGGACTCGTTGAGCCAGAGGTCGTCCCACCACTGGAGGGTCACGAGGTCGCCGAACCACATGTGCGCCATCTCGTGGAGGAAGGTGTTGCCGCGCTGGAGGAGCTGGTCGTCGGTCACGGCGCCGCGGAAGAGGTACTCCTCGCGCATCGTCACGCAGCCGGGGTTCTCCATCGCGCCGGCGTTGAACTCGGCGACGAAGACGAGGTGGTAGTCGCCCCACGGGTAGCGAATGCCGTAGAGCTCCTCGAAGTGGTCCAGGCCGGCCGTGTGGACGGCGAGCATCTCCTCGCCCTGCCGATCGAGGTGCTCCCGGAGCGAGGCCTTGGCGTGCAGCCCGACCTCGACCTCGCCGTGCCGGGTGCGGACGCTCGCCCACGGGCCCGCGCAGAGGGTGACGAAGTAGGTCGCGAGGGGGTTCTCCTGGGTCAGCTCCCAGACGCCGTCGTCGCCCCGGCGCGCCGGCGCGTTGCCGAGGACCGTCCAGTGGTCGGGGGCGGTGACACGGAACGCGTAGGGCGCCTTGAGGTCGGGCTGGTCGAAGCACGCGAACACGCACGGCGCCGCGTCGAGGAACATGTGACCGTAGACGTAGGCCTCGTCGTCGGCGGGGTCGACGAAGCGGTGCAGGCCCGAGCCGTCGCGCCGGTAGGCCATGACCGCCTCGACGAGCAGCGTGTTGTCCGCGGCGACCCCGGTCAGGGTCAACCGGCCGTCGGCGACCTCACCCGGGTCGACCGTCCTCCCGTTGAGCTCGATGCGGCCGACGCGTTCGGCCTTGAGGTCGACGAAGGTGGTCGCCCCCGGCGCGGCGGCGGTGAACTCGATGCGGGTCGTCGAGGCGAAGGTGTCGGGCCCGACGGTCAGGTCGAGGTCGACGGACATCCGGGTCACGGTGACGAGGGCGCCGCGGTCGCGGGCCTCGACGCGGGTCAGGGCGGGCATGCGGGCCAGTCAACCAGCCGGCCGGCGTGACCTCCCGTCCTCGGGCGCGTTGTCAGGGGGAACCCGTCGAACCCACGGGGGCTCCGGCCCCCGTGTACCCCCGACCACCCAGGAGACCCGTCGTGCGCCCCCGTCCCGCCCTGCTCGCCGCCGCCCTGACCGCCGCCGCTGCTGCCCTGACCCTCACCCCGACGGCGAATGCGGGGACGAGCGCTCCGCTGCGACCCGGCCCCTACGTCGCCCTCGGCGACTCGTACAGCGCCGGGTCCGGCATTCTGCCCCCGGACCCGGCGGCAGCGCCGCAGTGCGCCCGGACCTCCCTCAGCTACCCGCACCTGCTCGCGCAGCGGCTCCCCGCGCGGACCTTCCGCGACGCGACGTGCGGGGCCGCGACGACGGACGACTTCTTCTCGGCCCAGTACCCGGGGGTCGAGCCGCAGCTCGACGCGCTGTCCGCGGACACGGGCCTGGTGACGATGACGATCGGCGGCAACGACGGCGGCGTCTTCGGCGACATCGTGCAGAACTGCACGGTGGCCGGTGTCGGCAGCCTCGGCCAGGGCAGCCCGTGCAGGGACCGGTACGGCTCGCTCTACACCGACACGGTCGCGACCGTCACCTACCCGAACCTCGTCCGGGCCCTGCGGGCCGTCCACGCGCGCGCGCCGAAGGCGAAGGTCGCGATCCTGTCCTACCCGCAGGTCATGCCGCAGACCGGCGCCGGCTGCTTCCCCGTCCTGCCGATCGCCGCCGGCGACGTCGCCTACGTCAACGGGATCGAGAAGGTCCTCAACGACGCGGTGCGACGGGCGGCCACGGCGACGGGCACGGCATTCGTCGACATCTTCGGGCCGAGCGCCGGCCACGACGCCTGCCGTCCGATCGGGACGCGCTGGGTGGAGCCGGTCGTCGGGACGAACTTCGTGCCCGTCCACCCGAATGCGCTGGGCGAGGCCGCGATGGCCTCGATCACGGCCGCCGCGCTGCGCCTCTGAGGCGCCGGCGACGGGTCAGGAGTAGGCCGGCCGCTCCGGCGACTCCGGGTCGGGCGTGCCCGACTCGGACGGGACGGCACCGGGGACGACGAGCTCGGGTCCCGCGAGGACCGTCCCGTCGTCCGTCGTGACGGTCAGCGGCCCACCGTGCCGGGCGAGGTGGACGAGCTGGTCGGCGAGGACGCCGTAGCGCGGCTCCGCGAGCGCGATCCCGGCGTCGCCGAGCGCGGTGCGGAGGTGGTCCTCGACGTCCCGGGCGGCGGCACCGTCCCGCGCGACCTGCGCGGCCGACTCGAGGACGCCGACATAGCTCCGGACACCCTCCTCGCCGATCTGCTCGGCGAAGGCGGTGTTGAGGATGATCCCGAGGGTCTCGGGGGTCTGGCCGGTGCCGACGCGGTCGTCGCTCATGGGTTCCTCTCGATCGGGCCGCGCGGGGTGCGGGCCTCAGCCGTTCTGACGGTACCCGCCGGCCATGGCCTCGAGGCGGGCAATGCGCTCGGCCATCGGCGGGTGGGTCGCCATGAAGCGGGACACGTCCTGCGCGCGGAAGGGGTTGGCGATCATCATGTGCGACGCCGTCTGGAGCTGCGGCGTCGGCGCGAGCGGGGCGCGGGCGACCCCGCGCTCGAGCTTGCGCAGCGCGGACGCGAGGGCGAGCGGGTCGCCGGTCAGCGTCGAGCCGTCCTCGTCGGCGTCGTACTCGCGGGTCCGGCTGATCGCCATCTGGATGACGATCGCGGCGAACGGTGCGAGCAGCGCCATCGCGAGCATGGCGAGCGGGTTGGGGCGGTCCTCGTCGCTCCCGCCGCCGAAGATCCCGGCGAACATGAGCATCTGGCCGGCGCTGCTGATGACGCCGGCGATGGCCGCGGCGATCGAGCCGGTCAGGATGTCGCGGTTGTAGACGTGCATGAGCTCGTGGCCGAGGACCCCGCGGAGCTCGCGCTCGTCGAGGAGGCCGAGGATCCCCTCGGTGCAGCAGACCGCCGCGTTGGCCGGGTTGCGGCCGGTGGCGAAGGCATTCGGCGCCTCGGTCGGAGAGACGAACAGGCGCGGCATCGGCTGGCCGGCCTTGGTCGAGAGCTCGCGGACGATCCGGTACATCGCGGGCGCCTGCGCCTCGGTCACCGGGTACGCGTGCATGGCCCTGATCGCGAGCTTGTCGCTGTTCCAGTAGCCGTAGAACGTCGTCGCGACGCCGATGAGGGCGAAGATCCAGATGAACCGGCCCCCTTGGACGAGCGTCCCGAGCCCGAGGAGGACGGCCCAGATCGCGCCGAAGAGGGCAGCGGTCTTCAGGCCGTTGTGGTGGTTGTGCATGTCCGTCCCAACGTCAGGGTCAGCGGGGTTCGTTCCCCCGGGCGGCCGGCGGTCATCGCAGGAGACCGAGGAGGAGCTGGGGCACGGCGCTCGTCACGACGAGCGCTGCCGCGGCGAGGACGAGGGCGAATGCGGACACCCGGCTCGGGCGGGCCGTCGTGGCTCCCGCGGGGCCCGGGCGCTCGAGGAGGACGGCGACCCAGCGGAGGTAGGCGGCGATCCCGAGGACGACGTTGACGACGGCGATCCCGGCGAGCCACCACAGGTCGGCGCCGAGGGCGGCGCGGAGGGCGACGACCTTGCCGACGAGGCCGACGACGGCCGGCGGGAGGCCGGCGAGGGAGAGAAGACCGAGCGCGAGGACGGTCGCGGGCAGCGGCATTCGACGCAGCGCTCCGGCCCACAGCTGCCGGGACTCCCCCGTCGAGAGGTCACGACCCGCCGCGCCGGTCCCGGCGGGTCGTGACCTCTCGACGCGGGTGGCGTGGACGTGGGCGACCGCGGCGAAGGCCGCGAGCGAGCCGACGACGAGGGTGAGGAGGTATGCCGCGGAGGCGCGGCGGGCGTCGCCGGTCAGCCCGGCGAGCGGGAGGAGCAGCCAGCCGGACTGGGCGACCGTCGACCACGCGAGGAAGCGCAGGAGGTCGTCCTGTCGGAGGGCGACGACATTGCCGACCGTCATCGACACGGCGGCGAGGACCGCGAGCCCGAAGGCGAGGGCGTGCGGCGGCCGCTGCCCCTCCGCGAGGGGGGCGATCCCGCCGACCACGGCGAGGAGGCCGGCGAGGGCGGCGACCTTGGAGGCGGTCGCGAGGAGGGCCGCGACCGCGGGGCCCGCTCCGGTGTAGGCCGGCGGCGTCCACGTGTGGAAGGGCACGGCGGACAGCTTGAACCCGAGCCCGGCGACCATGAGGAGGACGGCGACGGCGAGGGCGGGACGTCGGCTCGCGTCCGCCCACGCCTGGCCGACGCCCGCGCCGCCGAAGGTCACCTCGCCCGTCGCCACGACCCAGAGGGCGGCGCCGACGACGAGGAGCGCGAAGCTGACGACGGAGGCGACGAGCAGCGAGAGGGCGCCATGGCCGGCGCGCCGACCGCCGCCGAGCGCGACGAGCGCGACGGCGGGGAGGGTCGCGAGCTCGAGGCCGACCAGCCAGGTGCCGAGGTCGTGCCCTGCCGCGACGACGGTCGCCCCCGAGACGCTCGCGAGGAGGAGCGCGGCCGTGACGGCCGGACCGGGGTGGTCGGACGCCTGCTCGGCCATGAGGAGGAGCGCGACGACGACCCCGGCGAGGAGGGCTGCGGCCTGGAGGGCGGAGCCGGTCGTCCCCGGGTCGTGGAAGCACGAGCCGTCCGGGGCGGGCAGGCACAGGGTCCGGGCCCGCTCGACGCCGCCGAGTGCCCCGCTGACGGCGGCGACGAGCCCGACGGTCGAGGCGCCCACGGCGATCGGGAGGTGGACCCGGGTGAGCGCGGGGGCGACCGCGTCGAGGACGAGGACGAGGACCGCGGCGAGCGCCGGCGCGAGGACCGGCAGGAGCGCGACGGCGTCGAATGCGACGGGGCCGGTCACCGGGTCAGCACCGCCTCGACCGCGGGCCAGGTGACCGAGAGGAGGAGCCCGGGCGCGACGCCGAGGACGACGATGGCGATCCCGAGGACGCCGACGGTGGCGGTCTCGGCCGGGTCGGTGTCGGGATGCGGTTCGCGATCGGCGGCGGCCGCGGGCCCGACCCAGACGAGCCGGGCGACCCGCAGCGCATAGGCCGACGCGAGGGCCGCGCCGACGGCCGCGGCGATCGCGACGCCGAGGAGGACGCCGGAGCCGTGGTCCCCCTCGGTGGAGGCCCGGAAGGCCCCGACGATCGCGAGGAGCTCGCCCCAGAAGCCCGCGAGACCGGGCAGCCCGAGCGACGCCGCGAGGCCGAGGACGAGCGCGAAACCGAGGCGTGGCGAGGCCTCCCGGAGGGCGACGGGGACGCGGTCGAGGTCGACCTGTCCCCACCGCTCCTTGAGCCCGCCGACGACGAGGAAGAGGAGCGCGGAGACGAGGCCGTGCGCGACATTCGCGAAGAGGGCCGCCTGGAGGCCGACCTGGGTCCCCGACGCGAGGCCGACGGCGACGAAGCCCATGTGCGCGATCGAGGAGTAGGCGATGAGCCGCTTGAGGTCGCGCTCGACGAGGCAGACGAGCCCACCCCAGACGATGCCGACGGCGCCGAGGACGCCGACGACCGGCGCGATCGTCGACCAGCCCTCCCCCACGGTCGCGACGGGCAGCCGGGCCAGGCCGTAGGTGCCCATCTTGAGCAGGACGGCGGCGAGCAGGACCGAGCCGCCGGTCGGTGCCGTCGTGTGGGCGGGCGGCAGCCAGGTGTGGACCGGCCAGAGCGGGACCTTGACCGCGAGCCCCGCGGTGAGCAGGGCGGCGGCGAGGACCTGGGTGCCGTGGTCGAGGGCCGCGACGGCGGACGGCATTCGGCTCAGGTCGGCGGTTCCCGTGCGCACGACGAGCAGGAGGATGCCGACGAGCATGAGCGTCGAGCCGAGGGCGGTGAAGAGGAGGAAGCGCAGCCCCGCCTCGCGCCTGAGGGTGGCGTCGTGCGGGTCGCCGAAGCGGCTGATGACGACCCACATCGGGACGAGGACGACCTCGAAGGCGACGAAGAAGAGGACGGCGTCGGCGGCGAGGAAGGTCGCGAGCGCCCCGGCGAGGACGAGCAGCACGAGGCCGAACCACAGGCCCGGCGCGCCTCCTGCGGGCGTGTGCCGGATGCCGTGGACGCAGACGAGCACCCCGATGACCGCGGTGAGGAGCAGGAGGGGGGCGCTCAGCCCGTCGACGAGCAGGTGCCAGCGCACGTCGATCGTCGGCAGCCAGGCCCGGTCGACGACCGGTCGGGCGACGACCGCGACGACGGCGAGCACGAGCGTGGCGAATGCCGTGCCCGCGGCGAGCAGGGCGGCGGTGCGCTGCGGGAGCTCGCGACCCGCGACGACGAGCCAGACGCCGACGACGGCGGGGAGGAGGAGCAGGAGGTTCAGCGCCACGCGACCACCCCGACGAGGGCGAGGAGCGCGGCCGCGCCGAGGACCCAGGCCATGCCGGTCGCCGGTCGCTCGGCCTCGTGGTCGGCGGAGCCGCGGACGCCGGCGAGGGTGACGAGGCGGGCGCTGCCGCGGGCCGTCGCGTCGACGACGCGGTCGTCGGTCGCGGCGACGAGGCGGGCGAGCGCGAGGACCGGGGTCGCGACGAGCCTGCGGTAGAGGCCGTCGAAGCCGAGCCCGGACTCCAGGAACGGCGCGCGGAGGGCCCGGTCGCGCAGCCCCCACGCGATGGCCGCGCCGAGCCCGATGAGGAGCACCGTGCCGAGCAGCAGCCAGACCGACGTCTCCCCGGTGTCCGGGATCAGGTCCGTGGCGAGGACGAGCGACCCGAGGACGGTGCCGGCGAGGAGGAGGCCGACGGCGGCGAGGGCACCGGCATTCGGCCCGGTGTGGGCGTGGTCGGGGGCCGGTTGCTTTATCGGGTCACCCGATATCTCGACCGAATACAGGGAAGTCTTCTCCGTATTCGGTCGACTTGTCTGTAGCGGCGGGACGACCGCCTCTTCGGGCGCCGACACGACGAGCCAGGCGCGGGTCGCATACGCAGCGGTCAGGACGACGGTCACGAGGAGCGCGACGAGGACGAGGACGGACTCCGGGCGGCCGTCGCGCGCCGCGTGGAGCACCGACTCGACGACCCGCTCCTTCGACGTCCCACCGACGACGAACGGGAACCCCGCGAGGGCGAGGAGCCCGAAGCCGAAGGCGATCCGCGCGAACGGCAGGGTCCGGGCGCTGCCGCGGAGCCGCGCGACGGCCGTGCCGCCGGCGACGACCGCGAGCCAGCCGATGACGAGGAAGAGGAGGGCCTTGAAGAACGCGTGGGCAAAGAGGTGGAGGACGCCCGCTCCCGCAGCCGAGTCGGTGACGCCCCCGGCGATCGCGGCGAGCATGACGCCGACCTGACTGACCGTCGACCAGGCGAGCATCCGCTTGAGGTCGGTCTGGACGAATGCGGTGACCGCGGCGAGCACCATGGTCACCGCGACGCTCACGGCGAGGACCCACCGGCCCGGAGAGCTCACGGCGAGCAGCGGCGAGACCTGTGCGAGCACGAAGGTGCCCGCGGCCACCATGGTCGCCGCGTGGATGAGCGCGGACGCCGGCGTCGGGCCCTCCATCGCGTCGGGCAGCCAGTCCTGGAACGGGAACTGGGCCGACTTGCCGAGCACGCCGATCACGAGGAGGACGAGTGCGACCGCGCGGATCGTGCCGTCCGGCGCCGCGCACGCGGCGGTGTCCGGACAGTCCACGACAGCCGCCCAGCCGGAGAGGACGCCGGACAGGCTCGTCGTCCCCGCCCCGACCGACAGAAGCACGACCCCGAGGACGAACCCGATGTCCGCGAACCGGGTGACGAGGAAGGCCTTGTGCGCCGCCCGGCGCGGCTCCTCACGCCGCGACCAGTGCCCGATGAGCAGGTAGGAGCACCAGCCCATGACCTCCCACCCGACGAGGGTGAGGACGAGGTCGTCGGAGGCGACGAGCAGGAGCATCGCCGCGACGAAGAGCGAGACGGTCGAGGAGAACACCCCGCGCCGGTCGTCGTCGGCGAGGTACCACGCGGCGTAGAGCTGGACGCAGAGCCCGACGAGCGCGACGACGAGCAGGATGACGGGGACGGGTGCGTCGGTCCGCAGGATGAGCGGGATCGCGATCTCGCCTGCCTCCAGCGCGGAGGTGTAGGCCAGCCATCCAGGCGTCGAGTCGATGACCGACAACCAGAGCGCGAGCACGACGGTGACGAATGCGGACACCCACCCGGCGCCGATGGCGGCGGACGGCATTCGCCGGGCCAGGGCGAGGCCGAGGACGGAGGCGAGCGCCGGCACGAGGACGATGGCGGCGGCGATCCTCACGGCTCCGACCCCTCGGTCACGTCGATCCGGCCGCGCTGTCGGTGGACGAGGAGGATGACCGCGAGCGCGACGACGACCTCGGCCGCTGCGATCGTGATGACGAAGAGGGTGAGCGCCGAGCCGCCGGTCCACGCGACGCGCTGGGCGAGCCCGCTCGCGACGAGGAGCAGCGCGCCGCCGCCGACGACGAGCTCGACGCCGATGAGGACGAGGACCGCGTTGCGCCGCGCGAGGATGCCGTAGACGCCCGTGCCGACGAGCAGCGCGGCGACGACGAAGGGCCCGGCGAGGTGGATCACCGCGCCGCCTCCCGCCGCATTCGCGACACGGCGAGCGCCCCGACGAGCGCGGCGAGAAGGAGCAGGGAGAGGAGCTCGAACGGCCAGACCCACGGGCCGAACAGGTCTGCCGCGAGGGCGCCCGTCGCGGTCGCGGTCCGGTCGACGCGGGTCGCCATCGGCAGCAGGACGGCGAGGAGGAGGACGGCCGTCGCCGCGCCGACGACGGCCGCGAGGACCCGGTGACCGGGGGATGTCGAGAGCTCGGCGCTCACGCCGATCGGCGCGCGGGTCAGCATGAGCGCGAAGAGCACGAGGACGACGACGGCGCCGACGTAGACGAGCAGCTGGACGAGCGCGACGAACTCCGCGCCGAGCACGAGGAACAGGCCCGCGAGCGCGGCGAGGGTGACGACGAGCCAGAGGGCGGCGTGGACGACCTGCCGGGTCGTCACCGCGAGGAGGCCGGCGCCGACCGCGACGACGCCGAGGGCGGCGAAGGCGACGTCGAATGCCGTCACTCGCCCCCGCCCTCCGTGACGCGGGGCCGGACGACGCGCGCCGGGCGCTGGGTCGCGGTCAGCTCGGCCGGGTCCGCGGCATTCGCGTCGAGGGCGGGCGGGACGGGCACCGTCGGCATCCAGCCGCCGAGCCGGTCCTTCTCGTGGAGCAGGTCGCGGATGTCGACCTCGGCGTACTCGAACTCCGGGCTCCAGAAGAGCGCGTCGAAGGGGCACACCTCGATGCAGATCCCGCAGTACATGCAGAGCGAGAAGTCGATGGCGAAGCGGTCGAGGACGTTGCGCTGCCGGTCGCGCCCGCCCTCCGTCGTCGCCGGGATCGTCTCCTTGTGGGAGTCGATGTAGATGCACCAGTCGGGGCACTCGCGGGCGCAGAGCATGCAGCTCGTGCAGTTCTCCTCGAGGAGCGCGATGACGCCCCGGGAGCGCGGCGGCAGGTCGGGGCGCGCGTCGGGGTACTCGTGGGTGTGCGCGGGGCGGGTCATCGTCCGCGCCGTCGTCGCGAGGCCCTTGAGGATGCCGGGGACGATGCCCGTCATGACGACATCACGACTCCCGCACCGGTCAGGACGAGCTGGAGGAGCGCGAGCGGGACGAGCCCGAGCCAGGCGAGCCGCTGGAGCTGGTCCTCGCGCAACCGCGGCCAGCTGACCCGCAGCCAGATGAGGACGAAGGCGATGAGGAATGCCTTGGCGAGGGTCCAGAGCCAGCCGAGGGTGTCCGCATTCGGCCCCTGCCAGCCGCCGAGGTAGAGGATCGCGAAGAGGAGGGACATGAGGACGATCCCGGCGTACTCGGCGAGGAGGAAGAAGGCGAAGCGCAGCCCGGTGTACTCCGTGTAGGGGCCGAAGACGATCTCGCTGTCGGCGACCGGCATGTCGAAGGGCGGCCGCTGCAGCTCGGCGACGGCCGCGAGGAGGAAGACGAGCGCGCCGGGGGCCTGCCAGAGCAGCCACCACGGCGACCACGCGGCCGCGATCCCGTCGAGCGACAGTGTCCCCGCGGCGAGGCAGACGGACGCGACGGCGAGGACCATCGGCAGCTCGTAGGACAGCAGCTGGGCGGCCGCGCGCATGCCCCCGAGGAGGGCGTACTTGTTCGCGCTCGCCCAGCCCGCCATGAGGGTTCCGAGAATGCCGACGGACGCCGCCGCGAGGACGAGGACGGCCGACGCGGGCACCTCCGCGGCCGCGACGCCCGGGTGGATCGGGACGGCCGAGAGGGCGACGAGGTAGGGGACGAGCGCGATCGCGGGCGCGAGGCGGAAGACGCGCTGGTCGGCGGCGCGCGGCGTGAGGTCCTCCTTCTGGACGAACTTCACGCCGTCCGCGACGAGCTGCGCCCAGCCGTGGAAGCCGCCGGCGTACATCGGCCCGAGCCGGCCCTGCATGTGCGCCATGACCTTGTGCTCGGCCTGTCCGACGACGAGCGGGAGGACGAGGAAGCCGGCAAGGGTCGCGGCGGCCCGGAGGACGACCTCGAGGACGCTCACCTCGGCCCCCACTCCGGCGGCGGCACACCCGGTGCCTGGACGCGACGGCGGCTCGGCGACCCGGCGGACTCATGTCCCTCACCGGGCTCCTTGCCCCCCGGCCACGACTTGCTCGCACGGGCCGCGAGCTGGAAGTCCTTGCGGAGCGGGTGCGCGGAGAAGCCCTCAGGCAGGAGGAGCGGCCGCAGCCCGAGGCCGGTCCCGTCGTCGAAGCCGGCGAACCCGATCCCGAACATCTCGTGCGTCTCGCGCTCGTGCCACGCCGCGCCGCCGAAGACCCCGGTCAGGCTCGCGAGCGACTCGCCCTCCGCGACCCGGGTCCGGAGGAGAATGCCGCGCGCCGACCGGGGCGTCGACACGTCGAGCAGGTGGGTGACGACGTCGAACCCGGGTGTCGCCTCGTCGTAGGTCCGGTCGACTCCGGTCAGCCAGTCGAAGAGGTCGAAGCCGCGGTCGCGTGCGTCGGTGACGGCGCCGACCCACTCCCCCGGGGCGACGTCGAGCGTCTCGTCGCCGGGCGCGGGGTGGTCAGCGGGCACGAGTCGCAGCCTAGCGAGGACCGATCGCCTGCCATGGGACCGGCGACCACCCGGTCAGCCCCGAGCGCCCACGCGGCCCGATGGCGAGGGTGCCGCTCACACCTCGGCCCCGAGGGTGTCGCGCAGCGGGATGGCCGTCGCGAGGTAGACGGCCCAGGCGACGGCGACGATGACCGCCCAGACGCGCCAGCTCGGCTCGCCGACGAGGAAGAGGACGGGGATCGCGTAGAGGACCGTCGCGAGCGCGAGCCGGGGTCCGAAGCGCAGCCGTCGCGGCGACCGCGGCGCGAGCCAGATCGCCCAGACGACGAGGAGCGCGACGACGCACACCGCCGCGATGAGCAGCCCGAGCACCCCCTCCCACAGCACCCACCCGGCGATGCCGACGGCGGCGAAGAGGACGATCTCGGCGGCGAAGGCGAGAGCGCCGGCGAGCAGGAGCCCGGCGGTCATCGCGGGCCGACGCTCGGCATTCACGCCCTGGCCTCGCGGGGGGCCGGTGGCTCGACGCGGGCGCGGGTCACGTCCCCGGCCGACGCGACGCGGTGGCCGGCGTACCTCTGCTGCTTGGCCGCGATCGCCGACCCCGACACCGACTCGGCGGCGATCTTCTCCTGGAGCCGGAGAATGCCCTGGAGCAGCGCCTCGGGGCGCGGCGGGCAGCCGGGGACGTAGACGTCGACGGGGATGAGCTGGTCGACGCCCTTGGTCACCGAGTACGAGTCCCAGTAGGGCCCGCCGGAGTTGGAGCAGGCGCCGAAGGAGATGACGTACTTCGGCTCGGGCATCTGGTCGTAGAGGCGGCGGATCGCCGGCGCCATCTTGTCGGTCACCGTGCCGCTGACGACCATGAGGTCGGACTGGCGCGGGCCGGGGGCGAGCGGGATGACGCCGAGCCGCATGAAGTCGTGGCGGGCCATCGAGGCGGCGATGAACTCGATCGCGCAGCAGGCGAGGCCGAAGTTGAAGACCCAGAGCGAGTAGCGGCGCCCCCAGTTGAGGACGACCTTCATCGGCTTGGGAGCGTGCTCGCCGAGCGGCCCGACCCGGGGCATCGGCAGGTCCACGCTCATGCCTCGCAACACTAGCGAGGCTGGAGCCGGTGGGGCGAGCGGCGCGTACCTGTGGCCGAGCCGCCGGGGTGAGCTGCGCGCCGGCTCAGAGCCAGCGGAGCAGCCCGCGCCGGGCGGCGTGGGCGAGCCCGACGAGGAGCACGCCGACGAAGATCGCGATCTCGACGAGGCTCGCGACACCGAGGTCGGGGTCGCGGAGGACGAGCGCCCACGGGAACAGGTAGACCGCGTCGACGGCGAAGATGACGTAGAGGAACGCATAGACGAAGTAGCGCACCTGGGTCTGCGCCCAGCCGCCCTCGACCGGGTCGACGCCCGACTCGTACGTCGTCAGCGTGGCCGGGGTCGCCGCCCGCGGCGCGAGCAGCCGGCGGACCGACATCGCCGCGACGAAGAGCAGAGCACCCGCGAGGAATGCCGCTGCGACGACGACGTAGCCCGTCACCGGTGTGCCTACTTCTTCTGGCCCTGCGCCGCGACGGCGGCGGCGGCCGCGGCGGCGGCCTCCGGGTCGAGGTACTCCCCCGGCTTCGTCGGCATGAAGTCGTCCCCGAGCGTGTAGACGAGCGGCTGCCCCGTCGGGATGTTCAGCTCGGCGATATCGGCGTCGCTGATCCCGTCGAGGTGCTTGACGAGGGCGCGGAGGCTGTTGCCGTGCGCGACGACGAGGACGACCCTTCCGTCGGTGAGGTCGGCCTGGATGTCGCCCTCCCAGTAGGGCATCATCCGCGGGATGACGTCCTTGAGGCATTCGGTCAGGGGCACCTCGACGCCCTCGTAGCGCGGGTCCCCGCTCTGGTCGAACTCCGACCCGACCTCGATCGGCGGCGGCGGCGTGTCGAACGACCGCCGCCACAGCATGAACTGCTCGTCGCCGTACTTGTCCCGCGTCGCGGCCTTGTCGAGCCCCTGGAGGGCACCGTAGTGCCGCTCGTTGAGCCGCCAGCTGCGCCGGACCGGGATCCAGTGCCGGTCGCACGCATTGAGCGCGAGGTTGGCGGTGTCGATGGCCCGCCGGAGCACCGAGGTGTGCACGACGTCCGGGAGGATCCCCTTGTCGGCGAGCAGCTGCCCGCCGCTCACCGCCTCCGCGCGGCCCTGGTCGTTGAGGTCGACGTCGACCCAGCCGGTGAAGAGGTTCTTCGCGTTCCACTCGGAGTGGCCGTGACGCAGCAGGACGAGCGTGTGGGTCATGCCGACCAGCCTAGTGACGCGGCCCGTCGCGCGGCAGTGTCGCTCAGAGCCCGCGGGAGTCGTCGCGCTCGGGGTCGCCGGGCCGCGCGAGGATCCCGCGGAACGCCTCGAGGTTACGGAGAGACTCGCCGCGGTCGACGCGCCACTCCCACTCCTTGCGCATCGAGGTGATGAAGCCGATGGCGAGCAGCTCGTTGAACGGGTGGTCGGCCGCCTCGAGCAGGACCCCGAGGAGCTGGTCGAGGTAGTCCTCGTCGACGCCCGCGGCGGGTGCCCGGCCGATGACGTAGACGTCGCCGCTCGGGTCGACCGAGTAGGCGAGGCCGGGCAGGCGCAGGTTGCGGCGGAGCAGGTAGCGGTAGAACCGCTCGTGGTCCTCGTCCGGGTTCCGGATGACGAATGCGGACACGGACAGCTCGCGGTCCCCGGCGACGAGCGAGGCCACGGTCCGGAGCTTCTTGTCGCCCGGGAGGGTCACGACGTACTCGCCGTCGCGTGCCCCGGCCTCCCACTCGACCTCGGCGCCGTCGAGGTAGCTCTCGACCGTCTCGCGGAGGGTGCTCACGGACCCACCGTAGGCGGCGCGAACCGCAGGGTGGGGGCCGCGCCCCACACGTGCAGGGCGGTGAGCCCGTCCGTGCGACGGTCCACGGCGACCCTCCCCCCGGTCACGGCGAGGCTCCAGGACCGCGAGAGCCTGGGGTTGGCGAGGGTCGGGGGCCGGTCGACCCACCACGCGCCGGCCTCGCGCGCGGCCGGCGTCGGCGGGAGGAGGTCGGTGAAGTCCGGGTCGAGGACGAGCGCCCATCCGGCGACGGGTGCGTCCGCCGCGAGGGCGAGCGAGAACCCGCCCGCACCCTCGCCACTGACCTCGAACGACACCCGCACGCTGCGTCCGTCGGACATCGAGGCGGTCCCACCCCAGCGCACGCGGTCCCCGTCGGCGGTCACCTCCTCGACGGTCAACGACCGCTGCTCGGCGCGGATCTCCTCGGCCGGGCCGTCCCCGCCGGACCCGACCCGCCCGTCGAGCACCATGACCGGCGCCGACCGCTCGGTCGTCACGAGCACCGGTCCACCGCCGGCCTCGACCCGCAGGCCCGACGCGAACAGCGACGCATTCAGCCCACTGCCGAGATCGCGCGCGCCACGCACGTCGGGCCGCGCGTCGAGGAGGACCGGCGCGAGCCGGGCCACCCCGGGGTCCGCCGCGAGCAGGCCCGGGCCGTAGTGGACGACGGCGAGCACGACGAGGCCGGCGAATGCCGCGAGCGCACCTCGCACGCTCCGGCTCGGCCGGTCGGGGGCCGGGAGCCCGACCGGACCGCTCCCCGGTCGCTCCGTCGCCGCAGTCATCGCCCCGGAGCCTATGCCGCGCCTCCCTATGATGGCGCGGGTGAGAGGGGGACGCCGCTTCGCGCTCAGCGACCTCGTGGCATTCGTCCCCTTCTTCGTCGCCGCGTGGCTCGTCCTCTCCGGCTGGTCGCCGCAGGAGCCCTGGCGCTTCGACTACGACCTGCAGATCTATCTTCACGCGGGCCGGGCCGTCCTCGAGGGGAGCAACCCCTACGCGTACGAGACCGACCTCGAGCTCGGCTTCACGTATCCCCCGGTCGCGACACTGCCGTTCGTCGCCCTCTCCCAGCTGCCCTTCTGGGTCGTCCGCCTCGGCTGGGTGCTCGGGATCGCCGTCATCGGCTGGGCGCTCCTCCACCTGCTGACCCGGCGGACGCCGTTCGCCCGGTCGACCCGGCCGGCCGACCTCGCCCTCGTCGCCCTCGCGGCCACCCTCGCCGCCGCGAGCGAGCCGATCTACGACTCGATGGTCCTGGGCCAGATGTCGCCCTACGTCGCGGGCGCCGGCATCCTCGCCTTCACCGGCCGCGCCGGCCGGGGCTGGTGGGCCGGTCTCGGCGGGGCGATCAAGCTGACCCCGCTCGGGCAGCTGCCGGCGATGCTCGCGCTGCCCGACCGGCTGACCCGGATCGGCTGGGCGGCCGCGACGACGGTCGTCCTCACCGGCCTCGGCGTCATCGTGCTCCCGGCGGCGAGCATCGACTTCTTCACGAGCCGGCTCTGGGACACCCGCAACGTCGGTCGGGTCGGCCGCCCGTCCAATGTCTCGCTCGCGAGCGTCTACGGGCGGATGGGCCTGAGCTGGGACCTCTCGGCCAAGATCGGCCTCCTCCTCGTCGCCCTCCTCGGCGCCGCATGGCTGTGGCAGGTGACCCGCCGCCCCCCGCACCGGCTCGACCTCGCGATCGGCGCCGGCTGCCTCGTCACCCTCGGCCTGCCCGTCGCCTGGAGCCATCATGCGCTGCCGGTCACCCTCGCGATCGCGATGCTGACCCTCCGCCGCCGGCTGTGGTCCGCGATCTTCCTCGCGCTGCTCTGGGCCCTGCCGATCCAGCTCTGGGCCGCGGGTCTCGACGACGCCGTCGGAGCCGTCGTCGGGTCGCTGCGGCCGCTCAGCATGGTGGCGCTCGTCGTCGCGAGCGCCTGGGTCGGCATCGCGAGCGAGCCACCGCACGCGCGGCGATGACGCCGCCGCGACCACGGTCGGCGGAGCCGGCCCGCCACCCCGGACCCGCCGTCGGCACGGTGACGCGCGGGACGACGAACCCCAACCGGCTCCGGCGCGTCGACCGCTGGATCGCCGGGACGCAGGCGCGCCGACTCCGGTCGCGGCCACGACCGGTCGTCGTCGACCTCGGCTACGGCGCGAGCCCGGTGACCGCCCTCGAGCTCCACGACCGGCTCCGGGCCGTCTCCGCCTGGCGTCGAGGTCGTCGGGCTCGAGATCAGCCGGGAGCGGGTCGCCGCCGCGCAGCCGCTGGCGCGTCCGGGGGTCTCCTTCGCGGTCGGCGGCTTCGAGGTCCCGCTCCCGCGCGGCGGCGAGGCGAGCGTCATCCGTGCCTTCAACGTCCTGCGGCAGTACCCCGAGGGCGAGGTCGCCGCCGCCTGGGACCTCATGCGCTCACGCCTCGCGCCGGACGGCCTCCTCGTCGAGGGGACCTGCGACGAGCTGGGCCGGCGGTCGGCGTGGGTCGCGATCGACCGGTCCGGGCCGCTCACCCTCACCCTGTCCTGGCGGCTCCGCGGGCTCGACCGGCCGGGCGCGATCGCGGAGCGGCTGCCCAAGGCCCTCATCCATCGCAACGTCCCGGGCGAGCCGATCCACGACGTCCTCGCCCGGATCGACGCCGCGTGGGACCGCAGCGCCGGCCAGGCGTCGTGGGGGGCGCGCCAACGCTTCCTCGCGACCGCGGAGGCGGTGCGGGAGGGCGGCATTCGGCTCGTCGGTGGGCGGAGCCGGTGGCGGCTCGGGGAGCTGACGATCCCGTGGGGCGACGTCGCCCCGCGCCCGGGTCACCAGGGGCCGTAGGGCCCCATCGTCCGGCCGTCCCGGCCCCGGCCGCCGCGCGTCGCGTCGAGCGCGGGCTTGACGTCGGTCAGGTAGACCCCGGCGCCGACGACGGCGATGAGCGGGATGAAGGACAGGACGTTGCCGAAGGTCACGAAGACGAACGCCGTCGACAGGCCGACGATCGCGAGCCAGAAGGGCTTGGTGCGCTTGTCGGCCGAGACGAAGCGCGAGGCCGGCTGGCGGACGACGTCGACGAGGGCGTAGATGCAGAGGGCGAGGGCGGCCACGCCGAGCACGAGGAGGACCCAGCCCTGCGCCTGTCCGAGGATGTCCACGCTGGAAGTCTACGAATGCGGTGCGCCGCGGGTTCCCCGAACCGCCGCCGCGCTCAGAGGTCGAGGACGATGGTGACCGGGCCGTCGGCGAGCAGCTCGATCTCCATGTGCGCGCCGAACCGCCCCGTCGCGACCTCGACCCCCCGGTCGCGGAGCGCCCGCACGACCGCCTCGACGACGGGTTCGGCGACCGCGGCCGGCGCGGCGGCATTCCACGAGGGACGCCGACCCTTGCGGGTGTCGGCGTGGAGAGTGAACTGGCTGACGACGAGGACCGGAGCCCCCTCCTCGAGCACCGAGCGCTCCCCGTCGAGGATCCGCAGGTCGGCGATCTTGCGGGCCGTGAGCTCGACCTGCTCCGGCCCGTCGGCGTGCGTGACGCCGACGAGGGCGAACAGGCCGGGGCGGTCGATCGCGCCGACGACCTCGCCGTCGACGACGACGGCGGCCCGGCGGACCCGCTGGAGGACGGTCCGCACGCGGCTCAGATCCCGACGGCGAGCAGCGCCCCGACCGGCTCGCCGTGGCCGAGGACCGGCACGTCGGCGAGCCCGGCGAGGGCGGGTGAGTCGACCCCGATCGAGGCGAGGACGGCGGCGAGGATCGGGCCCTTGGCCCGGCTCGCCCCGTCGGCGACCTTGACGGCGACCCCGCGGCCGTCGGCGAGGCCGACGGCATACATGCTCTCGGCGCCGTCCTTGGCGATGAGTCCGGGCGTGGTGGCCATGAGCACGGTGACGTCGCGGTCGGTGCCCCCGACGAATGCCGCGTGGTCGCGCATCGCCGTCGCCACCCGGTGCCCGTGGGTCCCGGGCGGCGCCGCCGCGAGCCGCCCGAAGGCGCGGGCCAGGCCGGCGAGGGTCACCGACATGACCGGCGCCCCGCAGCCGTCGACGGCGACGTGGTCGACGGCGTCTCCGGTGATCTCCTCGATCGCACCCCGGATGACGCCCTGGAGGGGGTGACCGGCGTCGCGATAGGTCCTCAGGTCCCAGCCGCGGTGGGCGCACGTCGCGAGCATCGCGGCGTGCTTGCCCGAGCAGTTCTGGGCGATCCGGGCCGGGGCCAGCCCCTCCCGGATCCAGCGGTCGTGCTCCTCCTCGCGCAGCGGCAGGCTCGGCGTGTTCTGGAGGTCGGCCTCGCGCAGCCCGGCGCCGGCGAGGATCGCGCGCGCCGCGTCGAGGTGGAAGGGCTCCCCGGAGTGGCTCGCGCACGCGACGGCGAGCTGCTCGCCGTCGAGGTCGAGTCCGGCGCGGAGCATCGCGAGGGCCTGGAGCGGCTTGTTGGAGGACCGCGGGAAGACCGGACTGTCGACGCTGCCCCACGACCGAAGGACCGACCCGTCCGGCCCGGTCACGGCGACGGAGGCGCGGTGGACGGTCTCGACGAAGCCGCCGCGGACGAGGTGGGCGAGGACGGGCGCCTCGGTCAGGGCCGCGGGCGCGGCATTCGCATCGGTCACGGCACCGACCCTATGGCCGGGCGCCGGCAACGAGGAACGGCGGGGAGCCGCTCGAGTGAGCGACTCCCCGCCGTCCGCAGGGGTCGTGCCGGCTCCCGCGACAGGGGGATGCGTGGAGCCGGCGCGAGATCAGGAACCGATCTTGTCGGCGGCCTTCTCGGTGGCCTTGACGGCGCCCGCGGCGGTCTTGCGAGCGCTCGTCGTGGTCCGCTTGGCGGCGGTGCGCGCACCGGTCGTGGCCTTCTTGGTGGTCGTCGTCGTCCGCTTGGCGGCCGTGCGGGTCCGCGCGGCGGCGCCCTTGAGCTCGGTGGCGGCGGTCTCGACCTCGTCGGTCACGGACAGCGCGATCGCGTCGGCGGCCTTGCTGGCCTCGTTGCGGCCGGTGGTGAGCAGGGCCTTCGCGGACGTCTGGACGTCCTCGGCACCCTTGGTGACGGTCGTGACGGCACCCTTGGCGGAGGCGACGGTCGCCTCGGCCTGCGCGACGAGGTCCTTGGTGGACTTCTGGTCCAGGACGCGGCGGACGAGCTTCTGGCCGCGGGTCGCGAGGGTCTTGTACTCGGCCTGCGCCTGCTTCTGCGCGGCGGCGTAGCCCTCCTGCGCCTGGGCGACGAGCCCGAGGACGCGGCCCTGGACGACCGCGGGGGTCTCCTTGGCCTGGTCGACGAGGGTGTTGGCGCGGTCCTGGAGCTTGGCCGGGGTGACCTCGGCGGCGAGCTTCTGGCGACGGGCGATGGCGTCGGTGCGGGCCTCACGGGCCTTCTCGACGGCGAGGTCGACGGTGCCGACGTAGGCCATGAGCGGCTTCTGGGCGGTGATGGTCTTGCGGAACTGGGCGAGGGTGTTCATGTCACTCCTTGGTGGTGGTGGTGCGGTTCGTGGTCGACGGCTTCGTCGTCGCCGTCCTCGGGGCCTCCGTCTGCGTCGCCGCGACGAAGGAGGTGTAGATGTCGACGAGCGCCTCGCGCTGCCGGCGGGTGAGCAGGGGGTCGGCCTCGATCGCCTCGACGACGCCGGGCGTCGGCTCGGTGCTCGCCGCGCGCTCCTCGAGGATCCCGGCGCGGACGTAGAGCGTCTCGGCGGAGATCTCCAGGCCCTTGGCGAGCTGCTGGAGGATCTCGGCGCTCGGCTTCTTCAGGCCGCGCTCGATCTGGCTGAGGTAGGGGTTGGAGACCCCGGCGAGCTCGGAGAGCTGGCGGAGCGACATCCGGGCCGACTGACGCTGCTCGCGCAGGTAGTCGCCCAGGCTCTCGCCCAGCTCGCTCAACGGGTTCTTGCTCATGTCTCCATTGTGCTTGCTCCAGTTAGCAGAATGCAAACTGGAGGCAGCGTGAGGTGCGCCACGTCCTCGTCAGCCGGTCGAGAGGTCGCGACCCGCCGCGCGCACCGCCCTTCGCCCGGCGGGTCGTGACCTTTCGACCGGGCCGTCCGGATCGCGGAACGCTCGTACTACACAGACCCTTGGGTCATGCATAATCTTGGGTTATGGCCCATGCTCTGCTCACCTTCCCGAACCCGGTCAACGAGAAGGCCGCCCGGACCGTCGCGACCGGCGTCGCGGCATTCGCCGTGCTCGTCCTCGCGACCGGCTGGCAGTGGCTCCTGCCCGTCCTCGCCCTCGGGTTCCTGGCCCGCGTCCTCGCCGGCCCGCGGTTCAGCCCGCTCGGTCAGCTCGCGACCCGGGTGATCGCCCCCCGGCTCGGGGAGCCGGTCCTCGTCCCGGGGCCGCCGAAGCGCTTCGCCCAGGGCGTCGGCCTCGCCTTCACGACGGGTGCGTCGGTCCTCGGCCTCGTGTTCGACCAGCACGCGCTCGCCGCCGGGCTCGTCGCCGTCCTGCTCGTCTTCGCCTTCCTCGAGGCGGCGCTCAACGTCTGCGCCGGCTGCTGGGTCTTCGGCCACCTCATGCGCCTCGGTCTCATCCCGCAGGAGACGTGCGAGGCGTGCAACGACATCCGACTCCGGGCACCGCTGCAGCAGCCGAGCGCCGCCTGAGCGACGAGTCGGGCGCTACGGCGCGACGACGACCGTCTGCGCCGCCGAGGTCGACCCGATGAGCAGCTCGGCGTCGGCCGGAATGCTCCGCTTGACGAGGGCGAGCGCGATCGGACCGTCCTCGCGGTGCCGGGCGACCGAGGTGAGGAAGCCCACCTGGCGCTCGCCGAGGAGCACCGCCTCCCCGCGCTGCGGGAGCGCGTGGCCCGAGCCGTCGAGGTGGAGGAAGACGAGCCGCCTGGGAGGCCGGCCGAGGTTGTGGACCCGGGCGACCGTCTCCTGGCCGCGGTAGCAGCCCTTGTGGAGGTGGACGGCGGTCCGGAGCCAGTCGACCTCGTGCGGGATCGTCCGGTGGTCGGTCTCGAATCCGAGGCGGGGCCGCCAGGCGGCGACGCGGAGCGCCTCGACCGCCCAGGAGCCGGCGAGCGGCCGGTCGCCGACCCAGTCGCGGACCTCCGCCCGCGGCACGAGGACCTCGCGCCAGCGACGGCCGGCCGACGGGTGCTCCTCCGGGCCGTAGAGGGCGGTGTCGCCCACCGGGCCGGGCCACGGGTCGACCCAGGCGAGCGGCTCGCCGGTGACCGAGGCCAGCCCGACGGGCTCGCCCATGACGGCGTAGTCGGCGGACCGGTCGGCCACCTCGACCCGGAGCATGAAGCGCATCCGCTCGAGCCAGGCGACGAGGGCTGGTGCCGTGCCCGGCTCGACCGAGAGCCACGTGGCCTCGCCGTCGTCGACGACGTGGAGGGCGTGCTCGACGTGCCCGTGCGGCGACAGGACGAGCGACTCCGCCGACGCGCCGGGCGCGAGACCGGTCAGCTGCTGCGTCGTCATCGAATGCAGCCAGCTGAGCCGGTCAGGCCCGGTCACCGTGACGACGCCGCGGTTGCCGAGGTCGGCGGCGGCGAGGCCCTCCTCGAGGAGCTTCTGCTCGCGGAAGGGGTCGCCGTAGTGGGCGACGACTCCCCCGTCGGCGCCCTCGGTGGCGACCGCCCCGGGGCGGTCGAGGAACGGGCTGGTCAGGACGTCCGGCACTGCGGGCACCTTCCGTGGATCGCGATGTGGGTCAGGTCCACCTGATAACCCGATCGGAGCTCGATCGCTTCCGCGACGCCGTCGAGGACCTCGATCGGGACCTCCCCGAGGCCGCCGCACTCGCGGCACCGGAGGTGGACGTGGTCGTCGTGGGTGTCGAGCTGGTAGCTCGGCGACCGCTGGTCGAGGTGGGTGTGCCGGACGGCGCCCGCGGCCTCGAGGGCCTCGAGCGCGCGGTAGACGGTCGAGGACGGCAGCGCCGAGCCCCCGTCGGCGTGGACCGCGGCGAGGATCTCCTCCGGCGTGCCGTGCCCGAGACCGGCCACGGCGACGAGGATCCGCTCGCGCTGGCCCGTCACCCGCAGCCCCGCGGACCGCAGCCGCGTGCGCAGGCGCTCGAGATCGGCATTCACGGGACCACTCTAGGTTCGCCACCTACACTGACCGCGTGCTGGACGACCCCAGGAGCGACCCGACGGCGCCGGTGACCGATCCGGCGCCGACACCCGAGCCCCCGCGGCGCCCCCGCCGCCGCGGTCGCCGGGTGCTCCTCGCGGCGATCGTCCTCCTGCTCGTCCCGATCGTCACGGTGGGCGGCTACCTCGTCTACCTCAACAAGATCGTCACGGACAACATCACGTACGAGGCGCTCCTCCCGGACGGCACGAAGCCGCCCAAGGCCCTCCCCGTCCCGACCGGCGACCCGACGCCCGGCAGCGGCGACGTCGTCGGGCCCGGCGGCACCAAGCCGGCCTACGTGGCCCCCGAGGTCGTCGACGGGCCGGGCGACAACTACCTCGTCATCGGCTCCGACGCCCGCCCCGGCGACACCTTCTCGCGGTCCGACGTCATCGTCCTCGTGCACGTCGCGGCCGACCACAAGACGGTCGACCTCGTCCACTTCCCCCGCGACCTCTACGTGTCGATCCCGGGGCACCGCAACAACAAGGTCAACGCCGCCTACGCCTTCGGTGGCGCCCCCCTGCTCGTCCAGACGGTCCAGAACCTCGTCGGCGTCAGGATCGACCACGTCGCCAAGACCGACTTCGACGGCTTCGAGGGCATGATCGACGCGGTCGGCGGGATCCGCGTCTGGGCGGAGGAGGCGAGCAACGGCTCCGGCAACGGCGGCCCGGTCGTCATCACCAGGGGCTGGAACGACCTCGACGGCACCCAGGCCCTCGGCTTCGTCCGCGAGCGCTACGAGCTGAGCGAGGGCGACATCTCCCGCGGTCGCCGCCAGATGGCGGTCATCAAGGCGCTCATCCTCAAGACGGTCTCCAAGGACGTCCTGCTCAACCCCGGCCGGCTCGCGTCGTTCGTCGACGCGGCGACGAGCCACCTGACCGTCGACAACGCCCTGTCGGTCGGGACGATGCGCTCGGAGGCGTTCGCGCTCCGGGGCGTCCGCAGCGCCGACGTGCGCTTCATCACCGCCCCCTTCACCGGCTTCGCCTACGTCGCCGGCGCCGGCTCGGTCGACCTCGTCGACGACTCGGGGATGCAGCAGCTCGGCGAGGCGCTCCGCACCGACGCCCTCGGGAGCTACGGGGACCAGACGACGATCCCCTGAGCCGACGTCATTCGACGCGCTTGAGCTCCCCGCTCAGGTGGCTCTGCAGCTCCTGACCCATCGCGGCCATGTCCATCGCCCACATGAGGTTGGAGCTGACGTAGCCGTAGAGGCGGTGGCCCGCGGCGTACTCCTTGGCCTTGGGGCTGCGCATGACGCCGTCGGTGCGCAGCTCGACCTTGGCCGGCACGACGGTGCCGTAGTAGAGCTCGACGATGCCCGTCGGGTGGGTGAGCAGCAGCTCGACCTCACCGTCCCCGACGCCCCGCCAGAAGCCGAGCTCGGTCGCGAGCGGCCGGACCTTGTGGCCGGCCTCGTCGAGCAGCCACGTCCGCGACTGCCACTCGAGGAACGGCCGGCCGTCGTGCGAGCAGACGACCTCCTGCCCGAACTGCGCCGACTCGATCGTCGGGTAGCCGACGATGCCGGCGCCCTCCCACCGCCCGACGAGCCAGGCGAGCGGTGCGACGTCGGGGTGGATCGAGGTGTCGAGGTTGAAGGCCACGCCCAGAATGCTAACGACCACCCTCGACCCACGTTCTGCCAGCAGAGCTGGGTGGGCGGGCCGAGGTTGGCGAGGTGGTGGCGGGTCAGCCGACGACGAGCCGGGCGAATGCGTAGATGACGACGCCCACGGACAGGATCGAGGCGGCGGCCGCGCAGACCTGTCCGGGGACGGTCGCGAGGAGCGGGTGCGGGGCGAGGATGCGCCGGACGGCGTGGCTGACGGCCGCGACGAGGAAGCCGAGGAGGGCGGCGTGCGCGATCGACGGCGCCTCCGCGACGACCGCGACGGCGATGGCCGCCCAGCCGCCGAGGAGCATGCTGATCGGCAGCTGCCAGGCATGCATGGAGCCACGTCCGACGAGGAGGTCCCCGAGTGCTCCGGCCCCGACCGCGGCGAGGCCGACGGCGAGGACGGCCCGCCCGTCGAGGGTCCGGGTGAGCGGGAGGAGCCCCGCGCCGGCGACGAGGATCGCGACGCCGCCGACGGTCGCTGCGACGCTCTCGGTCAGCTGGTCGCGCGGGGGGCGCCGGGCCAGCTGGTGGAGGAAGGCGAGGACGAGTGCTGCCGCGACGACGCTGGGGACGTGCCGGAGGAACGGGTCGGTCGTCGTCAGCTGCACGACGGCGACGGTCGCGAGGCCGGCTGCGGCGAGCAGGAGCGTCGGGACGCGCGGGTGGGCGAGGCCGAGGAGCGGGTGCCACATGAGCGCCAGGCAGAGCCCGGTCACGGCGACGGCGCCCGCGAGGAGGTACCCGTCGGCGTACGCCGAGAGGGCGATGAGCGCACACAGGACGATCGTCGAGGCGACCATGACGTAGCGGCGGACCGGCGGCGCGGAGGCGTCCGGAAAGACGTCGGCCCGGCTGCGCCGGCTGCGCCGCGACGCGACGGCCGGGGTCGCCTCCGGGGCGCCCGGCGTCGTCGGTTCGGTCACGGGCCACATCCTTGCACGGGGGCCCCGCGCGCCGGTCAGCCTCCCGCGAAGGGCGGGAGCACCTCGATCTCGTCCCCCGGTGCGAGCTCGGCCGCCCCGTCGAGGCGAATGCCGCCGCGCAGGAAGCTCGACACCGCCAGGACCGGGGCGAGCGCCGGTCGGGCGGAGCCGACGCGCGTCACGAGCTCGGCGAGCGTCGCGGCACTCACCTGCTCGACCTCGACCCCGGCCGCGGCTCGCGCGCCGGCCCAGTAACGCACCCTGATCCCGTCCACACCCTGATTGTGCCAACTCCATGGCGTGGCCCGGTCAGTATCCTGACCCCCGATGGCCGAACTCCTGCTCCTCACGAACGCGCTCGCCCCGAGCGCCGAGGTGCTGCCTGCGCTCGGGCTGCTCGCGCACAGCGTCCGCATCCTCCCCGCCGAGGCGACCGCGCTCATCGACGCGCCCCGCGCGGACGTCGTCCTCGTCGACGCGCGGCGCGAGCTCGCCGTCGCCAAGTCTCTGTGCCGCATTCTCCGGACGACGGGGATGGCGGTGCCGCTCGTCGCGATCCTCACCGAGGGCGGACTCGCCGGCCTGACCGCCGAGTGGGGCGTCGACGAGGTGCTGCTGGAGAATGCCGGCCCCGCCGAGGTCGAGGCGCGGCTGCGGCTCGCGCTCGGCCGGCTCAACCAGGGTCAGACGGAGGAGGTCCACATCACCTCCGGCGAGCTCGTCATCGACGAGGCGACCTACCAGGCGCAGCTCCGCGGGCGCCCGCTCGACCTGACCTACAAGGAGTTCGAGCTCATCAAGTACCTCGCGCAGCACCCGGGCCGCGTCTTCACCCGCGCCCAGCTGCTCCAGGAGGTGTGGGGCTACGACTACTTCGGGGGGACGCGCACGGTCGACGTCCACGTCCGCCGGCTCCGGGCCAAGCTCGGCAGCGACCACGAGGTCCTCATCGGGACCGTCCGCAACGTCGGCTACCGCTTCGTCCCGGAGGAGGCCAACCGCGGCTGAGGAGTGCAGCGGACGAATGCGGAAGGGGCGCCCCCGTGGGGGCGCCCCTTCGCTGTCGACCCGGAGGTCAGTTCTTCGTGATCCGGGTCAGCGCACCCGGGCTGTACGGGCTGTGCGCGCTGAGGTAGGCCGCGAAGGCGTCGATGTCGAGGCCGCCGTAGTAGACGTTGGTCCCTCCGGTGAACGCCGGGAACCCGTCGCCACCACCCTGGAGGAAGTTGTTCGTCACGATCCGGTAGGTCTGGGTGTCGACGAGCGGCTGCCCGCCGAGGGTCACCGCACCGAGCGTCGTCCCCGTGTAGGTGTAGGCGAAGCCGTTGCTCACCTGGAGGATCTTCGGCGCGGCCGCGTTGAGACCCGACCACTGCTGGGTGAGCAGCGTCTTGACCTGCGCACCGGTCAGGTCGAGCGACACGAGGTAGTTGTTGAACGGCTGGACGTTGAACGCCTCCTCGAAGGTCACGTCACCCGGGGCCTCGCCCCACGACGAGGCGCTGTAGGTGAGGTCGGTGCGAATGCCGCCGGGGTTCATGAAGGCGATGACCGGCGGCGCGTTGGACCCGATGACGCTCGGGTCGGCGAGCTGGGCGTCGGCGATGAGGTCGCCGAGCGGCGTCTCGCCACCGGCATTCGCCGTGCGCGTCACGTTGCCCGAGATCTTGCCGATGACCCGGCTCGCGATCGGCTGGACGAGGGTCTTGTACCTGGCGATGATCCCCGTCTCCGTCGCGTCCTTGGGCACGTCGCGCGTGACGATCATGTTGGCGGTGTCGACCGAGGAGCGGACGATGTCGGAGGTGCGACGGTCGTAGGTCAGCTCGGTGTCGGTGTAGAGGCGACCGAAGGACGACGCGGACGTCACCATGCGCGACTGCCCGGCCGGGTCCTTGATGTCACAGGCATACGGCTGGTGCGTGTGCCCGGAGACGATGAGGTCGATCGCCGGGCTGAGGCCCTGGGCGATCGGGATGATCGGGCTCGTCGGGTCGAGCTGCCCGCCCTTGCCGCAGACGTAGTCGTAGCTCGGGTTGACCGTGTACGGCTTGTTGTCCGGGCCGTACCAGGTCTCCTGGCCGGGGACGCCGCCCTGGTGGATGAGGACGACGATCGCGTTGACGCCCTGGGCACGGAGGACCGGGACGAGCGCGTTCGCCGTCTGGACCTCGTCCTTGAACTCGAGGCCGGCGATGCCGGCCGCGGTGACGATGTTCGGCGTGTCCTTGAGGGTCATGCCGATGAAGCCGATCTTGGCGCCCTTGATGTTCTTGATCGCGTAGGACGGCAGGATCGTCTTGTTCGTGCCCGTGTAGACGACGTTGGCGGCCAGGTAGTCGAAGCCCGCGCCGGAGAAGGTCTTGCCGCCGGGGCAGGAGTCCTGGTTGTTCGCGCCGGCGCCGTCGGCGATGCAGCCGCCGTCGGCCATCCGCTGGAGCTCCTTGTAGCCCTCGTCGAACTCGTGGTTGCCCACCGAGGAGACGTCGA
Source organism: uncultured Actinomycetota bacterium (assembly GCA_963752365.1). GTDB lineage: Bacteria > Actinomycetota > Actinomycetes > Actinomycetales > Dermatophilaceae > CAVVXY01. The sequence goes on along the minus strand of CAVVXY010000006.1, from coordinate 159,747 downwards.
GCTTGAGCGCGTTGAGCGCCTCGATCGACGGCTCGTCGTGGAAGGCGCCGGAGAGCAGCGGCGAGGCCCCGATGAGGTCGCCCGCGGCGACGGTCAGCGAGTAGTCGTGGCCCTTGCGGGCGTTCGCGAGGTGGGTGGCGAGGTACTCGACGCCGCCGGCGCCCTCGTAGGTGACGTCGACCGGCCTGGTCGCGCCCGCCGGGAGCGTGTGGCCGGTCACGAGACGGGCGCTCGAGCCGGTCGGCGGCTCGAGGTTGCCGTGGAAGTCGTTGAACGACAGGAGCTGGATGTCGATCGTCGGGCCGTTCTTCGCGGCCTGCGCGGTCGTGCTCGTCGCGGCGAACGCCGCCGCGACGGTCGTCGCGAGGGCAGCCGCGACGAGGGCCTTCTTGTGCATGGGTGCCATGGGGCTGATGGGTCCTTCCTCCGGGACGCGCCCTCGTGGGCCACGCCGAGGGCGAGGATAGCCACCTCCGGGGCCCGTTGGTGACGATCGGCGCAACGGGTGTGGGAACCCCACACGACACGCCGGTGCGGCCGCGCGTGGCAGGCTGCCCGTGTGTCGTCCCCCGCACCGATCCAGACCGCCCACGGACCCCTGGCCGACGGCATTCGCACGGCCGTCGAGGACCTCGGCGCGCGGGCCGCCACCGCCGACGGGGTCGCGGCCCTGTCGGAGGCCAGCCTCATCGGACTGGGGCGGGCGGACTCCCGGCACGTCCTCCTCGCCGATGCGGACGAGGAGTCGGTGCTCGCGGGCTACGCGCAGGTGTGGGTCGACGGCAGCGCCGAGCTCGCCGTCGCCCCGGGGCGGCGGCGGCAGGGCCTGGGGACGGCCGTTCTCGCCGCGGCGCGGGAGGTCGGCGCCGAGCGCTTCTGGGCCCACGGCGACCTCGCGGCCGCCGCGGCTGCCGCCCGCGCGTGGGGCCTGGCGCCGGTCCGCGAGCTCCGCCACATGACGCGCCCCCTGACCGACGCGGACGCCGAGGACGTCGCCCTGCCCGGCGGCTACGTCGCCCGACCCTTCGTGCCCGGACAGGACGACGCCGCCTGGCTGCGGACCAACGCCCGGGCCTTCGCCGGGCACCCGGAGCAGGGCCGGGTCGGGCAGGCCGACCTCGACGCGCTCGTCGCGCAGCCCTGGTTCGACCCGTCCGGGTTCTTCGTCGTCGAGGAGGCGAATGCAGACCCGACCCCCGAGCACCGGATCGCCGCCTTCCACTGGACCAAGTCCGAGCCGGGCTCGGAGGCGGGTGAAGTGTTCGTCGTCGGCATCGACCCGGACCACCAGGGTCGTGGCCTCGCCGGGCCGCTGACCCGGCTCGGCCTCGCGCACCTTGCCCGGCGCGGCCTCGCGACGGTCGACCTCTACGTCGACGGCGGCAACGTCCGGGCGGTCCGGACCTACGAGCGGCTCGGCTTCACGACCGACGCCGTCGACGTCGTCTACGCCTGATCGGGCCTCCCTCCCCGCGCGTCAACCCTGCAAGGATGGTGGGCATGAGCGCGATGGAGGACACGGCCGACGGCACCGTCGACGCGACCGACGCGGCGGGCGCGGCCGCCGCCGGGGCTCGGATCATGCCCGAGGTGTCGATGACGAGCTCGTCGGTGCCGGAGGAGTGGCGGCACCGCACGCGGGGAGCCAACGGCCGCTTCGTCGCCCTCGACGGCGAGGAGGAGGACGCCCTCCCCGACGACCGCTTCCTCGACCGGGAGATCTCCTGGCTCCAGTTCAACGAGCGGGTCCTCCAGCTCGCCGCGGACGACGACGTGCCGCTCCTCGAGCGCGTCCGCTTCCTGTCGATCTTCACGTCCAACCTCGACGAGTTCTTCATGGTCCGGGTCGCCGGCCTCAAGCGCCGCATCGCGACCGGCATCGCGATTCGATCGGCGTCCGGGCTCGAGCCGCGCGAGGTCCTCCACCAGATCTCGACGGTCAGCCACGAGCTCCTCGACATGCAGGCCCGCGTCTTCCGCGAGTCGGTCCGGCCGGCGCTCGCCGCCCAGGGCATCACGATCGTCGCGTGGGCCGAGCTCGCCGAGGCCGAGCAGGAGTCGCTCGGCGAGCTCTTCACCGACAGCATCTTCCCCGTCCTCACCCCGCTCGCCGTCGATCCCGCGCACCCGTTCCCCTACATCAGCGGCCTGTCCCTCAACCTCGCGGTCGTCCTGACGAACGCGAAGACCGGCAAGGAGCACTTCGCGCGGGTCAAGGTGCCCCCGTCGCTGCCGCGCTTCATCCGCGTCGTCGACGAGACGGCATTCGCCGCCCGCTTCATCCCGCTCGAGGCAGTCATCGCCGAGCACCTCGACCAGCTCTTCCCCGGCATGGACGTCGTCGAGACGTTCACCTTCCGGGTGACCCGCAACGAGGACCTCGAGGTCGAGGAGGACGACGCCGAGAACCTCCTGACCGCGCTCGAGCGCGAGCTGACCCGGCGCCGCTTCGGGCCGCCGGTCCGGCTCGAGGTCGACGAGGAGATCGACGACCACGTCCTCGACATGCTCGTCCGTGAGCTCAGCGTCCACGAACGGGAGGTCTACCGACTCCCCGAGCCGCTCGACCTGCGCGGGCTCGGCGACATCGCCGACCTGGAGATCAGCGAGCTCCACTACGAGCCGTTCGTCGCCCGCGTCCACCCCGACCTCGCGCCGACCGAGCGCGCGGAGGCCGGCGACATCCTCGCGAGCATCCGCCGCCAGGACGTCCTCGTCCAGCACCCCTACGACTCCTTCTCGACCTCGGTCCAGGCGTTCATCGAGCAGGCGGCGGCCGACCCCCGGGTCCTCGCGATCAAGCAGACGCTCTACCGGACCAGTGGCGACAGCCCGATCGTCGACGCGCTCATCGACGCCGCGGCGGCCGGCAAGCAGGTGCTCGCGGTCGTCGAGATCAAGGCGCGCTTCGACGAGGTCAACAACATCAGCTGGGCCCGCAAGCTCGAGCACGCCGGCGTCCACGTCGTCTACGGGATCGTCGGGCTCAAGACGCACTGCAAGCTCGCGCTCGTCGTCCGTCAGGAGGTCGACGGCCTGCGCCGCTACTGCCACATGGGGACCGGCAACTACAACCCCAAGACGGCCCGCCTCTACGAGGACTTCGGGCTCTTCACCGCCGACCCGCAGGTCGGCGAGGACCTGAGCCGGCTCTTCAACCAGCTGTCCGGGCTCGCGCCGCGGAGCAAGTTCAAGCGGCTCCTCGTCGCCCCCCGCTCGCTGCGCTCAGGGCTCGTCGAGCGGATCGACGCCGAGGCCGAGCTCGCCCGCCGCGGACGGCCGGCGCTCGTCGCGATCAAGGTCAACTCGATCGTCGACGAGGCCGTCATCGACGCGCTCTACCGCGCGTCGCAGGCGGGAGCGCGCGTCCACGTCTGGGTGCGCGGCGCGTGCGCCCTCCGCCCGGGCGTCGAGGGACTCTCCGACAACATCGAGGTCCGCTCCATCCTCGGCCGCTTCCTCGAGCACTCGCGGATCTTCGTCTTCGGCAACGACGGCGACCCGCAGGCGTGGATCGGCAGCGCCGACATGATGCACCGCAACCTCGACCGGCGGGTCGAGGCGCTCGTCCGGGTCGGCGACCCCCGCCACGTCAAGGACCTGACCGACCTCATGTCGTGGTCGATGGACGACGCCTTCGCCCACTGGAGCCTCGACGGCGGCGGCCGCTGGACGCGGCACCACCGCGACGAGCACGGCGAGCCGCTCCGGGACATCCACTCCGCCCTCATCGACAAGCACAAGAAGCGGGTGCGGCAGGCCCGGCGTCGATGACCGAGACCGGCGTCGATGGCGCGGAGCTGGTCGCCGCTGCGGGCACGATCCCGTGGCGGCGGGGAGCGGACGGGCTCGAGGTCGCCCTCGTCCACCGGCCGCGCTACGACGACTGGTCGTGGCCCAAGGGCAAGCTCGACCCCGGTGAGGACTGGTCGACCGCGGCCAGCCGCGAGACGTGGGAGGAGACCGGCCTGCGCGCGCGCCTCGGCCGTCCCCTACCGCCGGCGGAGTACGTCGTCCTCGACCGGCTGGGGCGGCCGCAGCCCAAGGTCGTGCGCTACTGGGCGGCGACGACGACCGGCGCGGGACGGTTGCTCAACGAGATCGACGAGGTCGCCTGGCTCACGCCGACGGCCGCGCACAGCCGGCTCGACTACTCCCGCGACCAGGACCAGCTGCTCGCGGTCGTCCGCGCGGACCAGGCCGGAATGCTCGACACGTGGCCGCTCGCGATCGTCCGGCACGCCAAGGCGACGCCGCGCTCGGACTGGTCCGGCACCGACGACCGGCTGCGGCCGCTGCTGCCCGTCGGCCGCAACCGCGCGACCGACCTCGTCGCCGTCCTGTCCGCCTACGGTGTCGAGCGCTTCGTCAGCTCGTCCTCGACCCGGTGCGCCGAGACGCTCGAGCCCGCGGCGCGGGCCGCCCGGCGCCACCTGCGGATGCGGGACGACCTGAGCGAGGAGGGCTTCGCAGCGGATCCGGGGACGGCGCTCGCCCGGCTCGACCGCGTCCTTCGCAAACCCCGCGGCGCGGTCGTCTGCACCCACGGTCCGGTCATCCCGCCGATGCTCGCCGCCCTCGCCGGCCGGGTCGACGCTCGCGCCGAGGACGCCGACGTGGCCGACCTCGTCGAGGCGGCCGAGGGCAACCTGAGCAAGGGCGACGTGCTCGTCCTGCACGTCCTCGGAGCCGGCGACGGCGCGACGGTCGCCGCTGCCGAGTGGCACCGCACCCACGTCGACTGAGGTCGGGGACGCGAGCCACATCCGCGAGGCCGAGAGTCTGCCTCGTGTTCACCCCGCGTTCACCCGCGACGGGCCACGTCGTCATTCGCCGTCCCTACCGTCGAGGCGTCGGAGCGATGAGGCCCGGCTCCCTGATCGATCCCTGTGTGGAAGGTACGACAAACCGTGAAGATCTCCCGTGTCAGCCAGATGGCGACGCTCGCCGTCGTGGGCACCCTGACCCTCGCCGCCTGCGGCTCCGACCCGACGACGGGTGGCGCGTCCGGCACCAGCACCTCGGGCGCCTCCGGCACCACCTCCGCCGCTGCCGCCGACTGCGGCACCGGGACGCTCAACGCCGAGGGCTCCTCCGCGCAGAAGAACGCCATCGAGGAGGCCATCTCCTCCTACAACGAGAAGTGCTCCGCGGCCAAGCTCAACTACAACCCGACCGGCTCCGGCGCGGGCATCAAGCAGTTCATCGCCGGCCAGGTCGACTTCGCCGGCTCCGACTCCCCGCTCAAGACGACGGAGAAGGACGGCAGGATCGAGGCCAAGGACGCGGAGACCACCTGTGGCTCCCCCGCCTGGAACATCCCGATGGTGACCGGCCCGATCGCGATCGCCTACAACGTCAAGGGCGTCGACAAGCTCATCCTGACGCCGGCCGTCGCCTCCGACGTCTTCACCGGCAAGATCACGACGTGGAACGACGCGAAGATCGCCGCCGTCAACCCGGGCGTCACCCTCCCGGCGACCGCGATCAAGATCTTCTTCCGCAACGGCGAGTCGGGCACGACCGAGAACTTCACGAAGTACCTCCAGGGGGCCGCGCCGACCGGCTGGACCGCTGAGCCGGGCAAGAAGTGGACCGGCAAGGGCGAGGGCAAGGAAGGCTCCGCCGGTGTGGCCGAGGGCGTCAAGTCGACCGATGGCGGCATCACCTACGTCGAGTGGAGCTACGCCAAGGACAACAAGCTCGGCATCGCGCAGGTCGACAACGGCGCCGGCGCCGTCGAGCTGACCGGCGAGTCGGTCGGCAAGGCCGTCGCCGCCGCGAAGGCCGCCGGCGAGGGCAACGACCTCCGCCTCAAGCTCGACTACGCGACGAAGGAGTCCGGCGCCTACCCGATCCTCCTCGTCACCTACGAGATCGTCTGCTCGAAGAACAAGGACGCGGCCAAGCAGGCCGACATCAAGGCGTTCCTCAAGTACTTCGCCTCGGAGGACACCCAGAAGGGCCTCGAGGAGATCGGCTACGCGCCGCTCCCGACCGAGATCCAGGCCAAGGTCGAGACCGCGATCGCCGCTCTCTCCTGACCCCGGACCGGGCTGCGGCGGGGCCGGGGGGCCTCCGCCGCAGCCCAACCCATGCATCCGACGACCCGAGGAAGGAGCCCGACACCGTGTCCTCGTCCATCACCGGCCACTCGGCCACCGACGAGCTGCCCGGCCCCGACGGCCGCCGCCCGCTCGACGCCGACCGCGCCGGCACCGGCCGGCTCGGGGACCGGATCTTCGGCGGGGCGGCGACGGCATCCGGCATTCTCATCGTCGCGATCGTCACCCTCGTCGGGCTGTTCCTGCTCTGGCAGGCGGTCCCGTCGCTCCTGGACAACAAGGCGAGCTTCCTCACCTCGCGCACGTGGTCGCCGGGCGGCACGGACCCGCAGTTCGGCATCCTCGACCTGCTCTGGGCGACGGTCGTCACCTCGGTCATCGCCATGGCGATCGCCGTGCCGCTCGGGGTGGCCGTCGCGCTCTTCATCACGCAGTACGCCCCACGGTGGCTCGCCAAGCCGGCCGCGGCCACGGTCGACCTGCTCGCCGCCGTCCCGTCGATCGTGTTCGGCTTCTGGGGCCTCAACATCGCCGGCCAGTACTTCGACCCCGTCGGCACGTTCCTCCAGAAGGTCCTCGGCTGGGTCCCCTTCCTCTCCCATGCCGACATCACCCCGCACTACACGCTCGCCTTCGCGGGGATCATCCTCGCGATCATGATCCTGCCGATCATCACGGCGATCTCGCGCGAGGTGTTCGCACAGACGCCGACGACGCACAAGGAGGGCGCCCTCGCCCTCGGCGCGACCCACTGGGAGATGATCCGCACCGCGGTCCTCCCCTTCGGCCAGCCCGGCGTCATCAGCGCCGCGATGCTCGGCCTCGGGCGCGCGCTCGGCGAGACCCTCGCCGTCATGATCATCCTGTCCGGCCTGTCCGACGGGACCCCGTGGTCCTGGTCGATCTTCAACGGCGGCGCCACCTTCGCCTCCAAGATCGCGCTCAACGCGGGCGAGTTCGACACCCCCGCCAAGACCGGCGCCTACATCGCCGCCGGCCTCGTCCTGTTCATCCTGACGTTCCTCGTCAACGCGATGGCCCGGATCGTCATCGAGCGCAGGAAGGCCTTCACCGAATGAGCTCCAGCGCCCTCGGCAGCGACGACATCGCCCTCACGCGCCCGCTGACCCCCGGCCTCGACCAGGGCAAGTCCTCCGGCCGGGCCTTCGTCGACCAGCTGGCTCGTGTGCTCATGTGGACGGCCTTCGGCGTCGCCTGCATCCCGCTCGTCTGGATCCTCGCCAGCACCCTGCTCAAGGGCGGACAGATGCTGCTGTCCGTCGACTGGTGGACCCTCTCGCAGCAGGGCGTCACCGCCCGCCGGGTCGGCGGCGGCGCCGCCCACGCGGTGCAGGGGACCCTCATCCAGGCGCTCGTCACGGCCGTCATGTCGGTCCCGATCGGCGTCCTCACGGCCGTCTACCTCGTCGAGTACGGCCGGGGCCGGCTCGCCCGGACCGTCTCGTTCATGGTCGACATCCTGACCGGCATTCCCTCGATCGTCGCCGCGCTCTTCGTCTATGCCCTCTGGGTGACGACCTTCGGGCTCCAGCGGGTGCCGTTCGCCGTCTGCCTGGCTCTCGTCATGCTCATGATCCCGACGGTCGTCCGCTCGACCGAGGAGATGCTCAAGCTCGTCCCCAACGAGCTCCGCGAGGCGTCCTACGCCCTCGGCGTGCCGAAGTGGAAGACGATCGTCAAGGTCGTCCTGCCGACCTGCTTCAGCGGGATCATCACCGGCATCCTCCTCGGCCTGGCCCGCGTCATGGGCGAGACCGCCCCGCTCATCATCCTCGGCCCCTACACGAAGTCGATCGCGAGCGACCTCTTCGGCGGCCTCATGGGCACCCTCCCGACGATGATCAACCAGGACCGGACCGAGGCCCTCCAGCCCGCGGTCGACCGCGTCTGGGGTGCCGCCCTCACCCTGATCCTCATCGTCTTCGTCCTCAACCTCGCCGGCCGCTTCATCGCGCGGTTCAGCAAGGTCCGGGCCTGATCCCCGCACCTCGAAGAGAGACCCGACACCTCATGGCCAAGCGCATCGACGTCCAGGACCTCGACATCTACTACGGCGACTTCAAGGCGGTCGAGGGCGTCAACCTGACCGTCCAACCCCGCTCGGTCACCGCCTTCATCGGCCCGTCGGGCTGCGGCAAGTCGACCGTCCTGCGCACCCTCAACCGGATGCACGAGGTGATCCCCGGGGGGCACGTCGACGGCAAGGTCTACCTCGACGACCAGGACCTCTACGCGCCGACGATGGACCCGGTCGGGGTCCGCCGCATGGTCGGCATGGTCTTCCAGCGGCCCAACCCGTTCCCGACGATGACGATCCGCGACAACGTCGCGGCCGGCCTCAAGCTCAACGGCGTCAAGGACAAGAAGAAGCTCGACGAGGTCGTCGAGCGCTCGCTCAAGGCCGCGAACCTGTGGAACGAGGTCAAGGACCGGCTGGGCAAGCCGGGGGCCGGCCTCTCCGGCGGCCAGCAGCAGCGCCTCTGCATCGCTCGCGCGATCGCCGTGGAGCCGCAGGTCCTCCTCATGGACGAGCCGTGCTCCGCGCTCGACCCGATCTCGACGCTCGCGATCGAGGACCTCATCCACGAGCTCAAGGACAGCTACACCGTCGTCATCGTGACCCACAACATGCAGCAGGCGGCGCGCGTGTCGGACCGGACGGCGTTCTTCAACCTCAAGGCGACCGGGCAGCCGGGCCACCTCATCGAGCTCGACGACACCCAGAAGATCTTCAACAACCCGACGGTCAAGGCCACCGAGGACTACATCAGCGGTCGCTTCGGCTGACCCGGGCGACTGCAGGGGGCGAATGCAGGGGGCGAATGCAGGGGGCGAATGCAGGGGGCCGGGTGGCTGCACCCGACGAAGCCGAGGATCACGGACTTGCCAAGTCTGTGATCCTCGGCTGTATCGGGTGACCCGATAAAGCCAGTCGGTCAGAGGGCGTGGAGGGCGGCCGTGAGCGCGGCACCGACGGCCCCGCACGCGAGCGGTGTCAGGACCCAGGTGAGGAGCACGCGGCGGACCGTGACCCAGCGCACCGCGCGGTGGCCGCGCGCCAGGCCGGTGCCGACGATCGCGGCGGCGACCGTCTGGGTCGAGGAGACCGGGGCCCCGATGGCCGTGGCCGCGGCGAGCACGAGCGCGGTCGCCGTCTCGGCGGCGAAGCCCGACGGGGTGTCGAGGTCGACGATGCCCCGGCCGAGGGTGTGCACGACCCGCCAGCCGCCGGCGAGCGTGCCGAGCGCCAGGGCGACGGCGATGCCGGCGAACACCCAGAGGGGCACGACGTCGGTCAGGTGAGCCCCCTTGGCGGCCGTCCCGGCGAGGGCGAGGACGGCGACGGGCTTGGCCGCGTCCTGGACGCCGTGCGCGACGGCGACCATGGCCGCGGAGATCGTCTGGGCCTGCCGCAGGGCCCCGACCGTCGGTGCGGCGTCCGCCGTCCCCGGGGCGGCGGCCGGGTCGCGGTGGACCCAGCGGCGCAGGAGGGCGGTCAGCCCGAGCGCCACGCCCAGGCCGAGGGCCGGAGAGAGCAGCATGGGGACGGCGACCCGTTGCGCGACGGCAGCCCAGTGGACGACCCCGCCGAGGGTGAGAGCGCCACCGACGAGGGCGGCGAGGAGGGCGTGGGTGGAGGAGGACGGCATTCCGCGGGCCCACGTGAGCAGGTTCCAGCCGAGCGCGACGACGAAGGCGGCCGCGACGGCCGACGCAGCTCCCCCACTGCCGACGACGACGAGGTCGCTCGCGAGCTCGGTGACGAGGGCGAGGCCGATGACGGCCCCGATGAGGTTGCCGACGGCGGCGAGGACGACGGAGAGGCGGCGCGTCAGGGCCCGGGTCGTCACCGAGGTCGCGATCGCGTTGGACGCGTCGTGGAAGCCGTTGGTCCAGGCGAAGGCGAACGCGACGAGGGCGATGAGCCAGAGGTCCGGTGCCATCGGCTGCAGGTCAACGCCCGGTGAGGGCGAGGACCTCGATCCGCTCGGCGGCCTCGCCGAGGGACTCGGCCGCGTCGGCGAGCGCGTCGACGAAGACCTGGACACGAACCATGTCGACCGTCTTGCGACCCGAGGAGAATGCCGTACCCACCGCGGCCGCATGCGCCCGCCTGGCCTGGGCGCCCAGTCGGGCGGTCGCGACCCCGTGCTCGAGAGCGGGGCCCGACGCCTGACGGAGTCGCGGGACGACCGAGACGGTCAGCTCGGCCATCCGGCCGACGGTCCGCACGAGGGCGAGCGCGTCCTCGGGGAACTCCTTGACCCCGATCACCGTCGCGAGCTCGGCACTGCGCGCCAGGTGCTCGACGGCGTGCGTCAGTGCGACACCGATCGCATGGAGGTGGGCGGGCTCGATCGGGGACATGAGGCTGTTGCGTCCGTGGAGGAGGAGCTCGCGACGGGTCGAGTGAGCCTCCTGCTCGAGCTCGGTGAGCCGGGCGACGATCGGCGGCCGCTCGGTGGCCTCGACGGACAGCAGCTCGGCGACCTCGGCGGCCCCGGCCGCGGCGAGGTCGGCGAGCTCACCGAGGAGCGTGCTGCCTCGGTCGTCGCGGGACATGAGCCGCAGGGCCACGGATGGGGTCGCTTTCGGGGAGGTCGGCGCTCGGTGTTCACGGCAAAGCGTAGGGCCTGACATTCACCCTCACGGTCCCGGCGGGACACCCGCTGGACACCCGATCGCCCGATCAGGCGTCCTCGACTGCGCCCTCTGCCGCGCCGTCGTCCGCCTCGACCCCGAGGGCCTCGTCGATCGCGGCCTGCGACAGGGGTTCGTCGTGGCGCGCGGCGAGGAGCAGCCGCGCGACGAGGGCGATCTCCTCAGCGCGGGCATCGTCGACGAGGCGCGGGTCGAGCGGTCGTGGCTCCACAACCGAAAGCGTAGGGTCCCGCCTCCCCCCGAGGGGGTGAAACGGGCATCCCCGGTTCGGGGAGGTCGTGAGGTGGGTGACGTCGGGCCGGGAGCGCCTCACGGCGCGTGGCCGCTCGTAGCGGCTGTATTCGGGACCCGGGGCTACCGCGGCCCGACGCCTCCGCCACTGTAACGAGGTCCGGGCCACCCACCAAGTCCCAGCGACCACCGAGCGGACCGGACAAATCCGTGGACACCTAAAGCCCCGAACGCCCGGGCTTCCCTCCATGATGGCTTGAAAGCGCTTACAAGGAGGTGTGCGCCCGTGGCCGTCGAAGCCCGCCGGAAGGTGACGATCTACGCGGTCGCGCAGCGCGCGAACGTGTCGATCGCGACGGTCTCGCGCGCCATCAGCCGGCCCGAGAGCGTCACCGCTGCCAAGCTCGTCCGCGTCCAGGACGCCATCCGCGAGCTCGACTACGTCCCGAGCAGCGCCGCACGGTCGCTCGCGGCCCAGGCGCATTCGGCCCACGGGCTGGTCCTGCCCGACCTCCGCGGCCAGTACTGGGCCGACCTCATCGTCGGTTATGAAGCCGCAGCCGGGGAGCTCGGCCAGAGCGTCGTCCTCGTGATCGCCCACACCAGGCGCGACGTGGCGGCTTCGGCGAGGGCTCTGGTCGGCCGCGTCGACGGGATCGCCGTCGCGGGTGCCAGTGGACTTCCGACGACGGCCGTGTCCGAGCTCGCCCAGACCATCCCCGTCGTCGTGCTCGCCGGCCAGAGGACGTCCGGCGCCGACCTCGTCCGGGCCGAGAGCGTGAATGCCGCGGAGCAGCTGACCGGGCGTCTGCTCGACCACGGTCGTCGCAACCTCGTCTTCGTCGGCGACCCCGGGATCGCCGTGGACGTCGCCGAGCGCCTCGAAGGGTTCGAGCGCGCGCACCGCGCCCGCAGCCTCCGCCCTGCCCGCCCCGTGCCCGCGATCCTCGAGGAGGAGGGGGGCCGGGAGGTGGCCCGCCGCATCCTCCGGCGGACGCGGCGACCTGACGGCCTCGTCTGCGCCAACGACCAGATCGCCCTCGGGGCCCTCGACCACCTCCTCGACAAGGGCATCGACGTCCCCGGGGCGGTCGCCGTCACCGGGTGGGACGACATCCACGCCGCGGGACTCGTGCGGCCCCGGTTGACGACGGTCCGACAGCCCGTGCGCGAGCTGGCGGCCCTCGCCGCCCGCCGCCTCCATGACCGGATCGCCGGCGCCCTGCCCACTGAGCCGCCCGAGGCGCTGACCTGCGTCCCCGTCATTCGCGAGTCCTGCGGGACCGCGACCCGCTGAGCACCCTCCCGCCCCCACCCCCACCCAAGGAGAAACCATGAAACGCACGATTGCCGCGGTCGGAGCCGCCACCGCCCTTGCCCTCGTCGCGACCGGCTGCGGCCGGGGCGGCGAGAGCGGCGGCGGGACCAGCGAGACCGCCTCAGCCGTCGACACCGCCTCGGCCAAGGGCGAGATCACCGTCTGGGCCATGGGCGCCGAGGGCGACAAGCTGCCCGGCATCGTCAAGTCCTTCGAGGCCGCCAACCCCGGCACCAAGGTCAAGGTCACGGCGATCCCGTGGAGCGCCGCGCACGACAAGTTCTCCAACGCCATCACCGCCGGGACGACGCCGGACGCCGCCATGGTCGGGACGACGTGGATGGGTGAGTTCGCCGGGCTCGACGCCCTCGACCCCAAGCCGGACTCGATCGACAGCAGCGGCTTCTTCGAGGGCGCCGCCAAGACCGCCGAGGTGGACGGGACGGCATTCGGCGTCCCGTGGTACGTCGAGACCCGCCTCGTCTACTACCGGACCGACCTCGCCAAGAAGGCCGGGGTCACCGCGGCCCCGACCGACTGGGACGGGCTCAAGGCGATGGCCAAGGCCATGCAGGACAAGGCCGGCGCCAAGTACGGCATCGGCCTCCAGGCCGGCGGCGAGGGCAGCTGGCAGTCGCTCATGCCGTTCGCGTGGAGCAACGGCGCCGACCTGACCAAGGACGGCGGCAAGGCCTACAACTTCGACAGCCCCGAGCTGCTCGAGGCGGCCAAGTACTACCAGTCGTACTTCACCGACGGCATCGCCGACAAGGCCGCCCCGGCCCAGCCGACGACCGAGCCGGACTTCGCGAGCGGCAAGGTCCCGATGTTCATCAGCGGCCCGTGGATGATGTCGGCCGTCGAGAAGGTCGGCGGCGCCGGCTTCAAGGACAAGTACGACGTCGCGCTCATGCCGACGAAGAAGGAGTCCTCCTCCTTCGTCGGCGGGTCCAACCTCGTCGTCTTCAAGAAGAGCAAGAACCGCGCGCTCGGCTGGAAGTTCATCCAGTACCTGTCCGACCCCAAGACCCAGGTCGCCTGGTACAAGATGTCGACCGACCTGCCGGCCGTGAAGTCGGCCTGGAAGGACCCGAGCCTGTCCGGCGACGAGAAGCTCGCGAAGTTCGGCAAGCAGCTCGAGACCGCCAAGGCGCCCCCGTCGTTCCCGACGTGGGAGCAGGCCGTCGGCGCGCTCGACACGGCCCTGGAGTCGATCACCAAGAAGGGCACCGACCCGGCCGCGGGCCTCAAGCAGGCGCAGGAGCAGGCGACCTCGATCGGTACCGGTCAGTGAGATGACGACGACGACCGCCCGTTCCTCCCGCAGCCCGGCTCCGCCCGGCGAGACCGCACGCGGTCGCGCCCGCCGTGGGCTGCGGGAGGGGGGCGCGGCGTGGGTCCTCGCCCTGCCGTTCCTCATCCTCTTCCTCGTCTTCACCGCCTGGCCGGTGCTCCAGAGCCTCTTCATGAGCTTCACCGACACCAAGCGCAAGGACCTGCCCTCGCCGTTCTCGGTCGACATCACCGGGTTCGACAACTACACCCGTGCCTTCTCGGACCCGGTCTTCCGCAAGGCGGCGCTCAACACCGCCTACTTCGTGCTCGTCGGCGTCCCGCTGACGATCGGTCTGGCCCTCGCGGCCGCCCTCGCCCTCGACCGGGGCATCAGCAGGTTCCGGTCGTTCTTCCGCCTCGGCTTCTACCTGCCCTACATCACCTCGATCGTCGCCGTCGCCGTCGTCTGGCGGTTCATCCTCCAGAGCGACGCGGGGCTGCTCAACACGGTCCTCGGGTGGTTCGGCATCGACGGGCCCAACTGGCTCGGCGACCCGAACTGGTCGATGCCCGCGCTCATCCTCATGGCCTCCTGGCGCAACTTCGGGACCGGAATGATCATCTTCCTCGCCGGCCTCCAGGCGGTGCCGTGGATGCTCCACGAGGCGGCCTCGATCGACGGCGCGAATGCCTGGCAGCGGTTCCGCAACATCACTCTCCCCCTGCTCCGGCCGACGCTGCTCTTCGTCTCGGTGACGACGGCGATCGGCTATCTGCAGTTCTTCGAGGAGCCCTTCGTCATGACGAACGGCGGTCCGCTCAACAGCACGATCTCGGTCTCGATGTACACGTACAAGCAGTTCGGGTTCGGCAACTTCGGCTTCGCGGCGGCGATCAGCTACCTGATCTTCGTCGTCATCGCGATCGTGACAGCCATCCAGTTCCGCCTTCTGCGAGAGAACACGTGAGGAGCCAGCCATGACCTCGACCAGAACCCCCATGAGCCGCTGGCTGATCTACGGCCTGCTCACCGTCGCCCTCGTCGCTGTCGCCGCGCCCTTCGTCTGGATGGTGCTCGGCAGCTTCAAGGGCGAAGGGGAGCTGCGCCGCATTCCACCCACGTGGTGGCCGGACGTGGCCTCCCTGAACAACTACACCCAGCTCTTCTCCAAGCTGAACTTCGCGCAGTACTTCGCGAACTCGACGATCGTCGCGGTCGTCGTCACCGCGGGCAACCTGCTCTTCTGCACGATGCTCGGCTACGCCTTGGCGATGCTCGACTTCCGCGGCAAGAAGGTGCTCTTCACGATGGTCATGGCGACGCTCATGATCCCCGGCGTCGTCACCTTCGTCCCGCTCTTCATCCTCGTCGCCAAGGCCGGCCTCATCGACACGCTGCCCGGCCTGTTCCTGCCGTTCCTCGTCAGCCCGTTCGGGGTCTTCCTCATGCGGCAGTACATCTCGACGCTGCCCAAGGACCTCCTCGACGCGGCTCGCGTCGACGGGGCGGGCGAGCTGTCGATCTTCGCGCGGATCATCCTGCCCCTCTGCGGGCCGGCCCTCGCGACGCTCGGCATCCTCACCTTCCTCGGGAGCTGGAACAACTTCCTCTGGCCCCTCGTCGTGGCGCAGAACGAGAAGACCTTCACCCTGCCGGTCGCCCTCGCGCTCTACTCGACCGGCCAGAACTCGACGAACTACGGCCTGCTCCTCGCCGGCGCGACCGTCGTCGTCCTCCCCGTCCTCGTCCTCTTCCTCGTCTTCCAGCGGCGGTTCATCGAAGGAATCGCCAGCACCGGCATCAAGTGACCGCAAGGAGAACCCCCATGGACACCAGTGCTTCTCAGGTACAGCTCACCCGCCGCACCCTGCTCCTCGGCGGCGCCGCGCTCGCCGGCGTCATCGGCCTCGGGGAGCAGAGTGCATTCGGCACGCCGCGGGCCGGCGCCCCCACCCTGCTCCGCGGAGCCGCCACGGACTACGACACCGCGACGATGCGGAGATGGGCAAGGGACACGTGGCTGTCGATGGTCGCGATGACCGACCCGATGACTGGTCTCATCGCGGACAACATCCCGTCCTCGCTCACCGGCCGCAGCGCCTACACGTCGCCGACGAACATCGGCGGCTACCTCTGGTCGGCGGTCGTCGCCCGCGAGCTCGGGATCATCACTCCCGGCGAGTGCACCCGCCGGGTCCGGCAGACGCTCAAGACCCTGCTGCGGATGGACGTCCACGACCCGAGCGGCATGTACGTCAACTGGTACGACCCCGCGAGCGGAGACGTCCTCCGAATCTGGCCGGACGACGGGAGCAAGGTCCTGCCGTTCTACTCCAGCGTCGACAACGGCTGGCTCGGCGCGGCGCTCCAGGTCGTCCGGAATGCCGTGCCCGGCGCCCGGCCGCTCGCCGAGCGGCTCTGGCAGCGGATGCGCTGGGACATGTTCTACGACCCCGACACCGCGCACAACGCCCGCCTGGGCGGCGCGATCCACGGTGGCTTCTACGAGGAGGACCCCAAGGGAGTCAACGACGCGACCTTCCTCGGCAACCACATCGGCGTCGGCCCGAAGGTCTGGTACACGTACCACCACTACGACACGACCGTCTCGGAGACCCGGATCACGACCTACCTCGGGCTCATCCGCGGGCAGGTCCCCGCGACCTGCTACTACGCGCTGTGGCGGACCCTCCCCGCGACGTGCGACTGGGACTGGCACGAGATGCAGCCGGTGGGCGAGACGCGGACCTACGCCGGGCTCCCCGTCTACGAGGGCGCCTACACCTACCGTGGGATGCATGTCGTCCCCGGCTGGGGCGGTTCGATGTTCGAGGAGCTCATGCCGGACATGTTCGTGCCGGAGTCCGACTGGGCCCCACGGTCCTGGGCGGTCAACCACCCGCTCCACGTCCGCTCCCAGCGCGAGCACGGGCTGCTCGACGCGAAGTACGGCTACTGGGGCTTCTCGCCGGCGAGCAACCCGGCGGGCGGCTACCGCGAGTACGGCCTCGACATGCTGGGCATCAACCCGGACGGCTACTTCAGCGACCAGCGGAAGTCCAACTACGACATCGGCTTCGGCACCTGCCGCCCGGCGACGAACCCGCACCCCGCGTACGCCGACGGTGTCGTCACCCCGCACGCCTCCTTCCTCGCCCTCATGCACGAGCGCGACGAGGCGTTCGCCAACCTGGTGCGGATCGAGACCGAGCTGAAGGCCTATGGCCCGGGCGGGTTCCTCGACGCCGCAGCGACGACGTCGGGGACCCTCGCCCACCGGTACCTGTCGCTCGACCAGGCCATGGTCCTCGGGAGCATCGGCAACGTGCTCGGCGGGAACATCGTCCGGCGTGCGTTCTCGACGCGGGAGGTCGAGCGGGCCGTCCGGCCGGTCATCGGCGTGGAGGAGTTCAGCGCCGGGGTCGCGGCTTGAGTGCCGTCCGGACCCACGGGTCCGCCTTCGCCACGTCGGCCGACGGGGTGCCCTACCGCGACCTCAACGGCAACGGGGTGATGGATCCCTTCGAGGACCCGCGGCGTCCGGTCGGCGAGCGGGTCGACGACCTCCTCCGCCGGCTGTCGCTGGAGGAGAAGGCCGGCCTGCTCTTCCACACGGTCATCGAGGCGGGTGCCGACGGGGTGCCGCTGGAGGGGGCGGGGCTGATCTCGAAGTCGGCGACGACGACGGTCGTGCTCGACAAGGGCCTCAACCACTTCAACGTCCATGCGCTCGACGACCCGAGGATGGCCGCCAGGTGGCACAACGCGGTCCAAGCGGTCGCCGAGCGCGCACCGCACGGCATTCCCGTGACGGTCTCGACGGACCCGCGGCACTCCTTCCAGGAGAATGCCGGTGCCTCCTTCAGCGCCCGGTCCTTCTCCCAGTGGCCCGAGTGCCTCGGGCTCGCGGCGCTCCGCGACCCGGCGGCGACCCGACGCTTCGCGGAGGCCGCCCGCCAGGAGTACCGGGCGGTCGGGATCCGCGCGGCCCTGCACCCGACGATCGACCTCGCCACCGAGCCGCGCTGGGCCCGCCAGGCGCAGACCTTCGGGCAGGACGCTACCCTCACCTCCGAGCTCGGACTCGCGTATCTCCTTGGGTTCCAGGGGGACTCGCTCGGGCCGGAGTCGGTGGCGTGCACGGCGAAGCACTTCCCCGGCGGTGGACCGCAGAAGGACGGCGAGGACGCGCACTTCCCGTACGGTCGTGAGCAGGTCTACGGCGGGGGGCGCGGCGAGGAGCACCTGCTCCCGTTCCTGCCGCAGATCGCGGCAGGCGTCGCAGCGATCATGCCGTACTACGGGATGCCGATCGGGCTCACGCTGCGCGGCCTCGACCTGCCGGAGGTGGGCTTCGGCTACAGCCACGAGGTCGTGACCAGGCTGCTCCGTGACGAGCTCGGCTACGACGGGGTCGTCCTCTCCGACTGGGAGCTCGTCAACGACAACCATGTCGGCGAGCAGGTGCTACCGGCCCGCGCCTGGGGCGTCGAGGAGCTCGACGCACACGGCCGGATGGAACGGCTGCTCGACGCCGGGATCGACCAGTTCGGCGGCGAGGAGTGCGTCGACGTGCTCCTGGACCTGGTCCGCTCGGGACGCGTCAGCGAGGCACGGGTGGACGAGTCGGCTCGGCGTCTGCTCACCGTCAAGTTCGCCCTCGGGCTGTTCGACGACCCCTATGTCGACGAGGAAGCGGCCGCGGCGACCGTCGGCAGACCGGACTTCGTCGCTGCCGGGCGCGACGCCCAGGCGAGGTCGGTCACCGTCCTCCAGGAGTCGCAGGCGGTGACCGTACCGCTGGCATCGGTCCCCGGCCGTCGGGTCCACGTCGAGGGGGTCGCGCCCGCCGCCGCCGCCCGGCTCGGGCAGGTGACCACGGACGCGTCCCTGGCCGACCTCGTCGTCATCAGGGTCGGCGCCCCCTTCGACCACCGGGACGACCTCTTCCTCGAGGAGTGGTTCCACCAGGGTTCGCTCGACTTCCCGCCCGGCTTCGTCGCCCGGGTCGCGCGGCTCGCGGCGAGCTGCCCCGTCGTCCTCGACGTGACCGTGGACCGGCCGGCGGTGCTCACCCCGCTCCTGCCCCATGTCGCCCTGCTGACGGTGTCGTACGGCACCGGCGACGATGCGTTCGTGGACGCGCTGACCGGCGTGGTCCCGGCGGAGGGACGGCTGCCCTTCGACCTGCCGCGCTCGATGGAGCAGGTGCGTCACCACCCCGAGGACGTGCCGGGCTACGACGACCCGCTCTTCGCATTCGGGCACGGTCTCGGCGCTCCGCCGGACCGCCGGGCCTCCGTCAGCTGAGGTCGTCCGCGCGCCAGAGGGCGGCGCTCGCCCGCAGGTCGTGGCTCGTCTGGAGCATTCGCGCCGCGCGCTCGGTCTCGGCCAGCGGGTGCTCGGCGTCGTCGGCGAGGGCTGCACGACCGGCCGAGATGACGGCGCAGAATGCGGCCGCCCGCTCCAGCGCCACGGCGAAGTCGCCCTCGAAGACACCGGCGAGGATCGTGTCCGCCAGCGCGTTGACCTCCTCGGGCCCCGGGGGCACGGCGACGCCGGCGACCACGTGGTTGACGTCGGTCAGGCGCATACCCGCGGCATACTCACGGGAGGCCGCCTCCGGCGACCGGCGGACCCACTCGCGCAGGACGTAGAGGCGCCAGAGGACGCCGGGGAGGGACCGGGCGGGTCGTCCCGACCAGAGGTCGGCGATGGTCGACAGTCCGAGCTCGTCGACGAGGGCGACGAGCCGGGCGGTGACACCCGGGTCGTGCGCCGCCCGGCCCGTGCCGACGATGACCGAGGCCGTCTGGTGCGCGATCTCGGTCAGCTCGGCCGGGCCCGGCGTGGTCCCGCCGTGCGCCTCCATCGCGTCCGGCCCGAAGTGGACCGGCCGGCGCGGGGTGCCTCGGCCATCGCTCGTCGTCATCCGCTCCATCCTCGCATTCGTCTGGGCAAAGGTGCGCGTGCGGAGGGGCGGGTCGCGCGGGCCGCGCGGCGCCCGGCCGGTTGAGCCCTTGGGCCGAGCCCGCTGGTCCTGGTGACCCGGGCACGAACGCCGTGCCCCGTAGACTGCCGACCCGGACTCGGTGCTGCGGCCCGGCCGGGGGCCTCTAGCTCAATTGGCAGAGCTGCGGACTTTTAATCCGTAGGTTGTGGGTTCGAGTCCCACGGGGCCCACGAACGTCCTGTATGAGGTCGGATGGCTGCCACCCGCGTGCGAGGTCGGTCCTTGGCGGCGTCCCGGCTGGGCCTGACGGTCGTACCGGCTGATCCGGCCGGGGGCAACCGGACGGACGCGGCGTCCCGACTCGCCCGACCCCCCACTGGACCGGACCCGGCCCGGGCGCGACCTACGCTGTCCCGGTGACTGGTGGCCCCGCCGAGACACAGGCCAGCGCCGGTGGGAAGCAGGCTGCCTGGGCTGCCCTGCCCCTCGTCGTCGCCTTCGTCGCGACCAGCCGGGTGCGCCTCAACGGCGACGTCGACTACGCCCTCGGCACGATCGAGACGGCCGGACGTGGCGGCGTCGGTGTCGGCGACGTGTTCGGGGCGCGCCCGTTCGCCTACCGCCTCCTCATCCTCGGGCTGGACCGTCTCCGTGGTCTCGTCGACGACGGGCCGGGGTCGTCCCGGACGGACGACCTCGTCATCCGGGTGCTGGCGGCCGTCGTCGTCGCCGGCGTGGGCCTCGTTCTCTGGCGTGGCCTCCGCCGACACGCCGACCCGGTCCTCGCAGGCGCCGTCGCGCTCGCCGTGGCAGCCAGCCTCGCCGTGGCTCCCCCATGGCACTTCCTCGAGCCGGACTGGGCCGCCGTCCTCTGCGCGGTCCTCGGCGTCGGCCTGGCCCTCCTCCCCCGCCGGACGTGGCTGGGCGCCTCCGTCGGCGGCGCGGCGCTGGCCCTCGCCGTCGCGATGAAGCTCGTGACCTTCCCTTGGGCACTCATCGGCCTGGTCGCGATCGCCCTCGTGGCACGCCGCCGGGCCGTCGCGACCGCGACCGCGTGGGTCGCCCTCCTCGGCGCCTGGATGCTCCTCACCGCGGCACTTCAGCCGTGGGAGGTCACCTGGCTGCGAGACCAGGCAGCCATCGTCTCCGGATCGCCGCTCCACCGTGGGATCCACCTGGGCGACCTGCTCAGCCTCGGGCACGCCGTGGCCAACGTCGTCATAGTCAGCCCCATCCTCGTCGCCGTCCCCGCTGCCGCGACGGTGCTCGTCCGCCGCCGCCGCGGCCGGTCACGAGTGCAGGCGATCCTCGTCCTCGTCCTCGTCGCCGGCCTCTGCCTCGCCTCCGGGTTCGCGCAGGGCGAGTACTTCCAGTACCACTTTGCCGGCGTACCCGTCGTCGGTGCGGCCATCTGGGCGGCCGCCGTCGCGGCGCCGACGCGCGCCCGCACGGCCCTGCTCGTCATGCCGCTGCCCGCCGCCCTCGCATCAGCACTACTGCTCTCCCGGCCACTCCGGTGGCGCCTGGACAACGTCGCCGCGGCTCTCGGGATCCAGCTCGCCATCGCCGCGGTGGGACTGGTCTGGGCTGCCCGGGCGTCCCGGCCATCATCCCCGGGGGAGGAGGCGAGCGACCTCAGGGGGGCCACAGCGCTCGCCCTCGGGGTGGCGGCGGCCGCGGCCCTCGTCGCCCCCCTGCTACCCCACTCCACGTACTCCTTCGACGTGTCCAACGCCCGGGCCCCGGCGGGCTCGAGCATCCACAGCGTCCTCAGCGCCGAGCGTGCGTATGAGCGGCTGCGGGCCGACATCGGGAGGGACTCGCGAGTCACGTACCTGACCTACGGCTCGGTCAACCGTCAGCTCGGCAACCCGACGACCTGCCGCTACCCCTCACCACAGTGGCTGCAGCGCTCCATCGACGACCCGAGCGTCGGCTCGCTGGTCAGCTACCGCGACAACCTTCGCTGCCTGAGGGACGACGGTGGAGCGAGGTTCCTCGTGTGGCAGCCGGGCTGGTTCGAGCTCAGCCGCGCCCCGGCAGAGATCCGCGACGTGCTGGCCCGCTTCGACTGCAGGGTCCCCGCACGCATCACACCCGCTCCTCCCGGGCTGGTCGTGTGCCCGCGAAGGTCGGGTGCATGAATGCTCCCGGTCGTCGAGACGACCCCGATCCGCCACGGTGGCCCGCCGACCCGGGCGGCGCCGGTGAGCATTCTCACCTCCCGCCGTTGCCCTGGACCGCGGGAGGCGCAGGATGGGGTAGGGCATCGTGGCCCTGCCCCCCCACGCCCATTTCGAGGATGACCACCATGCCGCGCATGACTCCGCAGACCGTGGTCCTCCACGGTCACGAGCTCTCCTACGTCGACAGCGGCTCCGGCCCCGTGGTGCTGTTCATCCACGGGATCCTCGGGTCGCAGCGGCAGTGGGCCCACCTCGTGAACAAGCTGGACGACGACCATCGGGTGCTCGTGCCCGACCTGTTCGGACACGGCGAGTCGTCCAAGCCCCTCGGGGACTACTCCCTGAGCGCTCACGCGGCAGCGATGCGCGACCTGCTCGACCACCTCGGCGTCGACAAGGTGACCCTCGTCGGGCACTCGCTCGGCGGCGGCATCGCGATGCAGTTCTACTACCTCTTCCCCGAGCGGGTCGAGCGGCTCGTCCTGGTCTCCAGCGGCGGGCTGGGACGCGAGGTCAACCCCATCCTGCGCTCGGCGACCCTGCCCGGTGCCGAGCAGGTGCTCAGCGTCATCGCCTCCCAGCCCGTCCTCTCCCGCGTCGAGGCCCTGGGGCGGGCCGCGTCGAAGGTCGGCTGGCGACCCGGCGCGGACATCAGCGCGGTCTGGCGGGGCTTCAGCTCGCTCGCCGACCGCGAGAGCCGACGCGCCTTCCTGGCCACCACCCGCGCCGTCATCGACATCGGCGGCCAGAGCATCAGTGCCCATGACCACCTGGGGAGCGTGCTCCCGGTCCCGACCCTGATCGTGTGGGGCTCGAAGGACCGGATGATCCCGGCCTGGCACGCGCTCAACGCGCAGCGGTCCGTGCCGGACTGCGAGGTCGAGCTGTTCGAGGGCGCAGGCCACTTCCCGCACCTGGACGACCCGGACCGCTTCGCCCGCGTGCTCCGCGAGTTCATCGCCGGCGAGGGGCCGGCGAGGGCCTCCGCCACTCCGCCCTCCCCAGAGGCGTCCGCGAGTCAGTGATCCATACAGTCGTGGCCGGGCTCCCAACCTGACCGCCCTTGGTGCATCCCGGGGTTGTGCAGTGCGTCGAAACCCATCATCTGCGCGCACATCCGGACGTGCTGGCCGAAGTCCGCGCCCTCGGACACGGCCTGCGCCGGCGCGGCGACGAGGAGTCCCGCACCCGCCACCACGACGACCCCCAGGACCCGTCTTCACACCGCGCATGACTCCGCCTTCCCGACTGCGGCGGACGGTCCGCCGCCACCACTCCATCCTCCGCCGGGCAGCCCGCCCGGCATCGGGACTGAGTCAGGGCTCACGGCGGTACGGACGCGTGCGGGCGGACACCGGTCGGTGCGGTACCTCAGCCGCACGTCAGGGCGCGGTGAGCCGGACCACGACGAGGTGGGCGCCCGGCTCGTCCGGTAGCGCCAGCAGGTAGGCGCCCCGTCGCATTCCCCTCGGGACTCGTCGCAGGGACTCGAGGTCCTGGGGCGTCCCGTCGAGCTCGATGGCTCCGACGACACGACCCGAGCCCGGCTCGCCGACGATGGTCACGGTGAGCTGCTGCTCCGTCCCGCCCGCGAGACCGCGCCGGATCGTCACGGTCGCCTCCGGCCAGTACGGCGGGAGGCACGGGCGCAGTGCCACTTCCGTGCTCTCGAGACTGACGCCGAGGATCGCCTCCAGCGCCGCCCGGTAGAGCCACCCCGCCGCCCCCGTGTACCAGGTCCAGCCCCCTCGTCCGACGTGGGGAGGGACCGAGTACACGTCGGCCGCGACGACGTACGGCTCCACGAGGTAGCGCTGCGCGGCCTCGGGAGTGAGTGCGTGGTTGACGGGGTTGAGCAGCGCGAAGAGGGCGCCGGCGCGGTCGTCGCGGCCGAGGGCGGCGTCGGCGAAGATCGACCAGATCGCGCCGTGGGTGTACTGGCCGCCGTTCTCCCGGACGCCCGGCGGGTAGGCCTGGACGTAGCCCGGGTCCGGCTCGGAGTCGACGAAGGGCGGCGTGAAGAGGCGCGCCAGCCCCTCGTCCTCGTCCACGAGGTGCTCGTGCACCGAGTCCATGGCACGCACGGCCCGTCGCCGCCGGCCGTCACCGCAGATCGCCGCCCAGCTCTGGGCGATGGCGTCGATCCGACACGCGTCGTTCACGTCGCTGCCGAGCGGCGTGCCGTCGTCGAAGTAGGCCCGCCGGTACCAGGCGCCGTCCCAGCCGAAGGCCTCGAGCGCGGTGATCAGTCGCCCTCGGACGGCGTCGGCCTCCTCCGCGAACGCGTGGTCACCGCGCCCGCAGGCCACCGCGTCGAACTCGGCGAGCGTGTCCGCGAGGAACCAGCCGAGCCACACGCTCTCGCCCTGACCCCCGACCCCGACCCGGTTCATCCCGTCGTTCCAGTCGCCTGCCCCCATGAGCGGCAGACCGTGCTGGCCCGTGCGGAAGGCACGTCGGAGGGCGAGGAGGCAGTGGTCGTAGAGCGAGGCCGTCCGGTCGGAGTACGCGGGCTCGAAGAAGTCCTCGTGCTCGCCCTCGCGCAGGGTGCGTCCGGTGAGGAAGCGCACCGGTTCGTCGAGCACGGCCCGGTCGCCGGTGACCCGCACGTAGTGGGCCGCCGCACGGGCGAGCCAGACGACGTCGTCACTGATCGTCGTGCGCACCCCGGCGCCCGTCGACGGCAGCCACCAGTGCTGGACGTCCCCTTCGAGGAACTGGCGCCCCGCGGCGCGCAGGAGGTGCTCGCGCGCGGCCGCGGGGTCGACGAGCACCGCCGCCATCGAGTCCTGCAGCTGGTCCCGGAAGCCGAAGGCCCCGCTCGTCTGGTAGTAGGCGGAGCGGGCGAGCAGCCGGGCCGCGAACGTCTGGTAGAGCAGCCAGCCGTTGACGAGCACGTCGAACGCCGCGTCGGGGGTGTGGACCTGGATGGCCCCGAGCCGCTCGCGCCACCGCTCCTTCTCGGCCTGCAGCAGGTCCGCGGGGTCGAGGTCGCGGTACCGATGGATGAGCTCCCGGCACTGGGCCGCGTCAGTCCCGGCGCCGAAGAGCACGACGACGGAGGCGGTCTCGCCGGCAGGGATCTCGAGGCGCTGCTGCACGGCCATGATCGGGTCCAGGCCCGCGCCGGTCGCGTCCGACAGCGGCCCGCCCTGCGCGATCGCCCGCGGCGACGACCAGTGGCCGAGCCGGCCGAAGACCTCCGACCGGTCCCCGGTCCTCGAGGTCTGTCGACCGGCGAGGTCGACGAACGCGACCTGGTCGGCGTAGTCGGTGCTCCACGGGTTGCGGACGAGGAGGGCCCCGGTGGCCTCGTCGGTCTCGGACACGAGGTGCCGCCACGTGCTGTGCCGATCGAGCCCGAGGACGGGCTCGCCGACCCAGGTGACGGCGTAGGACATCGGGCGGTCCCGGTGGTTGGTGATCCGCAGCCAGGAGACCTTGACCGGGTCGTCGCCGGCGACGAACTGGGTCATCGACATCCCGAGACCGAGATCGGGGCGGCCGTGGAGGTACTCGGTGTAGCCGAAGCCGTGGCGGACGACGTGGCGACCGGTGTCGATGGGCCGCGCCGTCGGCGAGCACACGGCCCCGCTCTCCTCCTGGCGCACGTAGACGACCTCGGACATCGGCGAGGCGACGGGGTCGTTGCGCCAGGGTGTGAGCTGGTTGTCCCGGCTGTTCCGCCACCACGTGTAGCCGGCTCCCTCCGCGCTCGCGTGGAACCCGAACGTCGCATTCGCGACGACGTTGATCCAGGGCGCCGGAGTGGACCGGCCCGCGTCGAGCACGGTGACGTACTCGGCGCGCTCCCGGTCGAACCCCCCGAGCCCGTTGAAGAAGTCGAGTGGCGCCGGGTCGAATGCGGGAGAGACGACGAGCTCCGTGCCGGGGCTCGCCTGCGGGGCCAGGGTGAGCGGGACGACCTCGTCGACCACGCGCCGGAGGTGGCCGACCACGTCGCCGCGGCGGGCGAGGATGACGATGCGCGCCGATGCGTTCAGGGCTCGCAGCGTGTCCGCCGCGAGCTGGTCGGCGCGCACCACGCGCACCGAGCCCCGGGCCCCCTCGCTCATCGCCCACGGCGCGACCCGGGCGACGAGGACCGTCAGCTCGTTGAACAGCTCGTCGGCATAGGTGGAGGTCCGGTCGTTGAGGATGACCACGTCGACCGCGAACAGCTTGGACCGCCAGTGCTCGAAGGCCCGCAGGACCTGGCCGACGACGTCGAGGTCCTCGACGGCGTCGATCCGGACCAGGACGATCGGCACCTCCCCCGACACCCCGATCGACCAGACGGCGGACTGGGGGCGCGCGTCGACCGCGAGCTGGTGGCGCGCCGGTCGCAGTGCGGCGCTCGGGAACGCCACCTGACCGGCGAGGGTCTGGAAGTGGTTCGCCTCGTCCGTCGAGATCCCGAGGTGCCGCAGCTGGACCTGGCTGTGCGTCCAGCTGAGCAGGACCGCGCGGTCGGCGGCACCGGCGACCCGGTGGCGGTCGATCAGCTCGACGACCTCCTCGCGGGTCTCGCCCATGAGCGTCCACAGGTTCATCCGCACCGAGCCTCCGGGCCGCACCCGGACGCTGCAGCCGAGGGACAGCACGGGGTCGAGGACGTCGCCGGTGGCCCCTGGGGCGAGCTCGCGGCCCAGGGCGGCCGGCGCGCCGGCCGTGCCGTTGCGTCCGAGGAACGCCCTGCGGTCGGTCTCGCCGTAGACGGGTCCGCTGTCGCCGTGGTCGACGACGAGGAGCTGGGCGACCCACACCGACGGTTCGCCGGATGCCCGCGCCCGGCGATGGGCGAGCAGCGCCCCGGCGGCGACACCGGCGGCGTCCTGGTCGATGTCGAAGGCCTCCGTCCGGACGAACATCCGGGAGAAGACAGGGTGCGCCCGGTCGTCGGCCGGCCGTCCGAGGACGAGCTCGCTCAGGGACCGGACGGTGAGCCGCCGCGCCCGGCGCCCCTCGTTGTGGATCGTCACGCGACGCAGGACCGCGTCGGTCTCGGGCGACACGCGGTACTCGACGTCGGTCGTGAGCGTGCCGTGGTGCCGGACGAACTGGGCCCGGTCCTCCGAGAAGCGGACGTCGTACCCGTCGGCCGCCAGCGGGATCGGGGCGATGGTCGCGGTCCAGGACTCGCCGGACCTCTCGTCGTGGAAGTAGAGCTGGTCCCCGCCCATCTCGTAGGTGGGGTCGGTGTCCCATCGGTTGACCGCCAGACCCCGCCAGGAGATCCGTGTGCCACCCGCCGGGGTCACGGTCACGCTCACGTGGTCGTTCGACAGGTGGTGCGTCGTCAGCCGCAGCACCGCGTCGTCGACGAAGCGACGGTCCGCGGCGGGCGGCAGGATCGTCGCGGCGTGCACGCTGCGTCCCTCGGTCCGGGTGGCGTAGGTGACCGGAGCGTCGCGGGGCGCCCGCTCCTGGAGCAGGAGGGCGGCCGCCCGGACGATGGCCTCGTCGTGGAAGCGGTCGCGCAGGCGACGGGGATGGGCCACGTTGTGCACGGCCAGGACGGTCATCCCCTGGTGATGGGCCATGTAGCAGCGCACGAGCGAGTGGCCCTCGCCGGCGCGGTTGCGGGAGGCGGTGAAGTCGACGGCGTCGTAGAAGCCGAAGATCCCCTCCGCACCGAGGCGCGCCAGCCTCCCGTAGTTCGCCACGGCGCCGGCCGGGTCGTACATCGCGGCCAGGGCGGTGGCGTACGGGGCGATGACCAGGCTGTCCCCGAGCCCCCGGGAGACCCCCAGGCCGGGGACCCCGAACGGCGAGTACTGGTAGGTGTAGTCGAGGTCCCGCACGTTGTACGCCGACTCCGAGATCCCCCACGGGACGCCCCGGCCCATGGCGTACTGCTGTTGACGGCGCACCACCCGCTGCGCGGTGCGATGGAGGACGCCCGCGGGCGGCTCGTGCATGACGAGCGCGGGCATGAGGTACTCGAACATGGACCCGGACCAGGACATGAGAGCCGTGCCGCCCCCCGCTGCCACGACGGGACGGCCCAGCCGGAACCAGTGCCGGGTGGACACGTCTCCCTTGGCGATCGCCACGAAGCTCGCGAGGCGCGCCTCCGAGGCGAGCAGGTCGTAGCAGCTGTCGTCCCGCCTGGCCTGAGCCACCTGGTACCCGACGGCGAGCAGGGTGCGGCGGGGGTCGAGGAGGAAGCTGAAGTCCATGCCCATCGCCTCGTCGCGGGCCGCGGTGGCCAGCGCGGACAGTCGCTCGTCGAGGTGCGGTGTGGCTCGGCCGCCGCCGTCGCGCTCGTGGCTGTCGAGCGAATGCCGCAGGGCCCGTGCCCAGAGGCGGACCTCGTGCGTCCCGTCGTCGCCGTCGCGCGTCCACCCCTCGGCGCGCTCGGCCAGCCGTTCGGCCCGCACGGCGACCTCGCCGATTGGCCCGCCGTCCTCGAGCTCCCGATGGACGGCGGACAGACCCTCGAGGAGCTGGGTCCGGCGGTCGTCGCCGATCGACCCGTCGGCGGTGGTGATCGCGGAGGCGAGCAGCGCGGTGGTGTCCGCCAGGCCGGCGCGTACGGCGTCCTCGTCGCGGTCTGCGCCGACGAGGGCGGTGCAGGAGCCCGCCAGGGTGAGGAGGTGACCGGCGAGGTTGCCGCTGTCGACGGTGGACACGTAGTGCGGCTCCAGGACGGACCTGGTCCGGGTGTCGTACCAGTTGAGCAGATGGCCCCGGTAGCGCTCGAGCGTGGACATCGACCGGAGCGTCGCCTCGAGCCGGTCGACCGCCTCCGTGCGGCCGATCCAGCCGAAGTCGTGCGCGGCGACGACGGCAAGCAGGTAGAGGCCGATGTTCGTCGGGCTCGTCCGGTTGGCGATCGCGGGAGCGGGCTCCTCCTGGAAGTTGTCCGGCGGGAGGAAGTGCTCGGTCTCGGTGACGAAGCGCTCGAAGAAGTGCCAGGTCCGCCGCGCCACGAGCCGCAGGGACGTCACCTGCTCGGGTGTCGCAGGGGAGGCGTCGGTGCGCTCGTCCGTCCGGCTCACCGCCGCGGCCACCGCCGGGGCCGCGACCCAGAGCAGGCCGAGGACCCCACCGACGGCCAGCGCGGAGCCCCCCCGCCAGGCCCCGATGCCGAGTGCGGTCGCGGCCGGGACGAGCCCGCCACTCATCATCCGGTAGTAGTAGCCCGCCGAGCTCCCCGCACCTGCGGCGGCCTGACGGGCCGTCTGCCACTGCAGCATGTTGCGGCGTGACACCCCCATTCGCCACCAGGCGCGGGAGCTGGCGTCGGCCATCAGCCACGCCTGATGCGCCAGGAGGATGATCCCCAGGGCGCCCTCCGCCAGTCCCCGGCCGAGGTCGAGGGCCAGTCCCCGCAGCTGGCTGCGCACCGTGATCCCGCGGCGCCAGTGCCACAGGGAGCTGAACCACGAGAACAGCGGCGGGCTGACCTGGGTGAGCAGGAGGGCGGCCACGAGGACGAGGAGCTCGCCCGTTCGCAGGAGCACAAGGGAGAGGAGGAGCGCGACGACGATGGCGACCTTGGAGGCCATCCGGCGCAGGTTGTCCAGGATCTTCCAGCGGCCGAGCGCGCCGATCGTCAGCCGCCGGCGGGTGGTCAGCCAGGGAAGCAGCTGCCAGTCGCCCCGGGCCCAGCGGTGGGCCCGGGAGGCCGCGATGGCGTACGAGACGGGGTACTGCTCGACGACCTCGACGTCGGTCACCAGCCCGGAGCGTGCGTAGTTGCCCTCGAGCAGGTCGTGGCTGAGCACCGCGTTCTCCGGGAACATCCCGCCGTCGCCGCCTCGAAGGCGTCGATGTCGTAGATCCCCTTGCCCGCGAAGGACCCCTCGTCGAACAGGTCCTGGTAGACGTCGGAGACCGCGAATGCGTAGGGGTCCAAGCCTGACGGGGTGGAGAACACCCGCTGGAAGAGCGAGCTCTCCTCGGTCTGGGGCAGCAGGGGAGTGACGCGCGGCTGGAGGATGCCGTAGCCGCGCCGGACCCGCCCGGCACCGTCAGGCGCCCGCGGACGGTTGAGCGGATGGCTGATCTTGCCGACCAGACGCAGCGCCGACTCTCGCGGGAGCCGAGTGTCCCTGTCGAGGGTCAGGACGTACTGGACGCGAGGAGGCAGCTGGCCCTCCACCATCGTGAAGCTCGTGTCCGAGGCGCCCCGCAGCAGCCGGTTGAGCTCGTGCAGCTTGCCGCGCTTGCGCTCCCAGCCCCTCCAGACCTCGTCGGCCGGCGCGAACCGTCGTTCGCGGTGCAGCAGGAGGAAGCGCTCGCCGTGAGTCCGGTTCAGCCGGCGAACGGCATCGCGCGCCAGGTCGACGACCGCCTCGTCCCCCGCCCGGTGCGGCTCGGAGCAGTCGGTCCAGTCCGTGACGAGCGCGAAGTAGAGCTCGCCGGAGGAGTTGGCCAGGCAGTGCTCCTCGAGCACGTCCACGACCTCGTCGACGCTCGCGGGGGTGTCCAGGAGCGTCGGGACCGCCACGAGGGTGCGCAGCTCCGCCGGCACCCCGGCCGCCAGGGCGAGCCCGGGGAGCGGGCGCGCCTCGAAGAGCCCGGTCACGCGGTGGTTCAGGAGGGCGAGCACGAAGTCGCTCACGGGGAGCAGCGTGGGCACCGCCACCAGCAGCAGCGGCCAGGGACGGTCGTCGTGCCCGACGGCGCGAGCGGTGACGAGGATTACGGCCGTCACCAGGAGGGTGAGGACCAGGGCCGCCGCGACGTACCCGGCGGAACCGAGCGACCGGTAGAGCTCGCGGCGACGATCCAGCCAGGTGGGACGGAAGCCGATGACCCGGGCCAGCTCGCGCCGCCCGTCGTCGACCAGCCAGTACCCCACGTGGCCCTCCACCTCGCCGGAGTCCGCTTCGCCGGCGAGGTGGAGGGCGACCCGGGTGAGCTCCAGCTCGTCCTGCCCCGACCCTCGGGCGAGACGCTCGATCGCCGTGCGGTAGAGGTTGCGGGTCGCGAAGTCCTGCTCCCGGTACCCGGGCGAGGCCCGCAGCTCACGCTCGATGCGGCTGACGCTCTCGACCCAGCCCTGCCAGTCGACGTCGCCGATCGTGCGCAGGCTCGTGAAGATGTTGCGCATCGTGACCGTCGCCGCGGCCAGTACGTGGTGCTCCTCGTCCACGGCCTCCTCCAGCGTCGACCCGATCGCCGCCAGCGACTCCCGCATCCACCGGGTCGTCGCCTCGACCCCGGCACCCGCCTCACTGCCCCGAAGTCGGCGGAGGAGCTGGACGGCGAAGGTCCGGGTCACGGGCCGTCCGCGCTGGCCGGCGATCAAAGACGCTGCGTCCGCTCCCACCGAGCCGTCGGCGGGCAGCAGGGCATCGGCGAACCGGTCGGCCCGACGCCGGTCCCGACGAGCGGCGATGATTCGGTCCGTGAGCCGACGGAGGTTCTCGACGAGGAGCAGGCGCAGGGTGATCGCCGTGGCCCACAGCTCGCCCAGCTGGAGGACCCGCCGGCCCTCGTAGGCGCGGACGAAGCGCGCGAGCTCGTCGGGGTCCACGAGGCTGTCGGTGTGGCTGACATAGGACCACGCCACCGCGGCGATCCGTGGATGCCCGTCGAGGAGGCCACCCCCGAGCTTGGGGAGCTGCTTGAAGTAGGCGGGAGGGAGGTTGACCCGGATCTCCCGGACGGCCCGCTCGACGAGGTAGTAGTTCTCGATGAGCCAGTCGGCCGCGGGGGTGGTCACCCTCCCGTTGCGGACGTCGTCGAGCAGCAGGCGGTAGCCGCGGAGCAGCGCGTCGACGTTGTCATCGAGCCGCCGGGGCATCGACAGCACCCGCCGGCCGCGGCGGACGACGACGTGGCTGTCGGCGAGGGTTCGGGCGTGCCGGGCGAATGCCTCCGGCCCGAAGATCGGTCCGCGAATGGGCTCGTCGCTTCCCCACACTGCCGCCAAGCCCGGCCGCACACTCACCTCGCCATGCTCCCACCAACGCGGCAGCCGGCGGGGCGGTGTCCAGCGGGTGCCGATCCGGTCTCCCCCGGGGCGACAGCCGCGACGCGCGAGGCCCGGGGCCGTCGACGCATGCGGTCGCCGGCGCGCGCGTCCCGTAGATTTGTCTTTGCCGTTTCCCCGACCGGAGCCCTCGTGACCCCAGCCGCACCCGCCCCTGCCCGTTCGACCTCCGCGACCCGACCGCCCGTCGCCCACGCCCGCAGGCAAGACATCCAGGCGCTCCGCGCCCTCGCCGTCATCCTCGTCGTCGTCTTCCACCTGTGGCCTCGGCGCCTGACCGGTGGCTACGTCGGCGTCGACGTCTTCTTCGTCATCTCCGGCTTCCTCATCACCTCCCACCTCGTCAAGGCGCCGCCGCGCGGCCCTCGTGACCTGGCGACCTTCTGGGGGCGCCGGATCCGGCGGCTGCTGCCCGCGGCATTCGCCGTCATCCTCGCGACCGCGCTCGCCGCCTGGGTCTGGCTGCCCGAGTCGCAGTGGCGCTCCCTCGCGCGCGACGCGAGTGCCTCCGCGTTCTACGTCGAGAACTGGAACCTCGCGGGCAACGCGACCGACTACCTGGCTGCCGAGGGCGCGTCATCGCCCTTCCAGCACTTCTGGTCGCTGTCGGTGGAGGAGCAGTTCTACATCCTCTGGCCGATCCTGCTCGTCCTGGCGGTCGGCGTCGCGGCGACCCGGGGCCGGTCAGCGCTGCGGGCGATCGGCCTCGTCGTCGCCGGCGTCTTCGTCGCCTCCCTCGCCGCCTCCGTCTACCTGACGGCGACCGACCCGGCGGCCGCCTACTTCGTGACCCACACGCGCATGTGGGAGCTCGCCCTCGGTGGCCTCCTCGCCGTCGGGATCGTCGCCCGCCCCGCGTGGTTCGCGTGGCCCACCGCCGTGCGCACCGCCGTCGTCTGGGCCGCGCTCGCCGCGATCGCCTGGTCGGCCTTCGCCTACACCGGCGCGACCGCCTTCCCCGGCACCGCGGCGCTCGTCCCCACCGTCGGCGCGGCGGCATTCATCGCGGCCCGCAGCGAGACCGGCCGCTGGTCACCCGAGCGCCTCACCCGGTCGGCGCCCGTGCAGTTCCTCGGCGACGTGTCGTACTCGGTCTACCTCTGGCACTGGCCGATCATCGTCGTCCTCCCGTACGCGACCGGGACGGCGCTGCACTGGCCGACCAAGCTGGGGATCCTGGCGGCGACGATCCCGCTGTCCTGGGCGTCGAAGAAGTGGGTCGAGGACCCGCCCCAGCGCTGGTCCCGGCTGGCCAGCCCGTCCCGCGCAGTGGGCTTCGCCGTGGCCGGGATGGCCCTCGTCGTCGGCCTCGGCGGCGCCCAGGTCGCCGTCGCCGACCACCGCGACCAGCAGGTCGAGACCCGGCTCGCGGATGCGCTCCGCGAGCACCCGGACTGCGCGGGTGCCGCAGCGCTCTCCGCGAATGCCGAATGCGCCGGCGGGCCGCACGGGACCGAGCTCATCGTCACTTCCGCCAAGGCAGCGCTCGACCGCTCGTCCCTCTACCCCGACGACTGCTTCTCGGCTTCGCCCTTCACCGACCACACGACCTGCACCTACGGCACCCAGGACAACCCGACCGCGCGGATCGCCCTCGTCGGCAACTCCCACGCGGGCCACTGGCTGCCGATGCTCCAGGCGCTCGCGGAGAAGCGCGGCTGGCAGATCACCACCTACCTCGCCTCCGCCTGCCTCCCCGTCGACCTCCCCGAGGTGTTCAAGGAGGCCGGCGCCTCCGACGGCTGCCGCGCGTGGACCCGGTGGGCCCTCGACGAGACGACCGCGGGCGACTACGACCTCGTCGTCACCTCCGCGCGGACCTCGCGGCCGATCGCCGGCGTGGCCCCCAAGGACGCGAATGCCGCGATCCGCGACGGCTACACGGCCACCCTGTCGACGTGGGCGGCGGCGGGCGTCCCGACGCTCGTCATGCGCGACACCCCGTCCGGCAGCGCCAGCGTGCCGGACTGCGTGGACCAGCACCTCGAGAACCTGTCCGCCTGCGACGGGGCGCGGGCGCTCAACCTGCACCCCGACCCCCTCGCCGAGGCCGCCCGACGCCTCGGCAAGCCGACGGTCAAGGTGGCCGACCTGACGAGCCACCTCTGCTCCGCGAGCACCTGCTACGTCACCGTCGGAGGCCTCATCGCCTACTTCGACAGCCACCACCTGACCGAGACGTTCTCCCGGACGCTCGCGCCCTTCGTCGAGCCGAGCATCGTCGGGCTCATCCGGCCCACGGCGAGCTGACCGGCGAGTTCATCTCCCATGCGGGACTCGACGTCGGGACGTCGCCGATCGCGACGGATCGGCCGTCCTCGCCGAGACGACGACCTGGGTGACCGCCTGACCGCTGCCGGCGGCCCTAGGACTCGTGCTCCTCGAAGACGACCTCGATCCGCTGGTAGCCCTTGGTGCGCATCGCCTTGGCCTGGCTGCCGTACTGCCGGATGTCGGCGTCGGTCAGCTCGACGTTGTCGGTGAACGGCGTGAGCAGAGCCCGCGGGAAGAGTCGCTTGGCGGCGACGGCATTCACCTCCGCGCACATGACGACGATGACCGCGAGGAGGTAGAGGAAGGCGAGCAGGCCGAGGACGAAGCCGAAGACGCCGTTGGACGCGGAGGCGTTGCGGACGATCCGTCCGACGAGGGCGACGCCGTAGTACTGGAGCAGCTGGATGAGGACGGCGGCGACGACCGACCCGATGACGAGATGGTGCCGGTCGGCCGCGCCGACCCCGATCCGGTAGATGAAGTAGACGACGACCGCATTGACGACGACGGCGAGCGCGACGACGAGCCACTTCGTCGCGCTCCCGAGGTCCGCGGCGACGCTGATGCTCGTGAGGACCGTCGTCGCGATGACGACGAGCAGCCCGAGCGGGACGATGAGCAGGCTGCGCGCGCGGGTGAGGAACGGGTTGGGCCTGCTGTTGCGCGGGACCGACCAGATGGTGTTCATCGCGTACTGGAGGGCGTTGCCGACGCCGAGGACGCCGTAGAGGGCCACGAGCGACCCGGCGAGGACGCCGAACGGCCCGCCGGACAGGGACTGCGGGTCCTTGAGCTGGCCGCCGAAGATCGGGAACTGGGTCGCCGAGTCGATGATCCGCTGCTGCAGGGCGGGGTCGTTGCGCAGGACGATCGACAGGATCGTCGCGATGAGCAGGAGGAGCGGGAAGACGGAGACGAATGCGTAGTAGGTGAGCAGGGCCGCCATGTAGCCGCCGGCGTCGTCGAAGAACTTGTAGACGACCGCGATCGGGAACCCGAGGACAGGGTGCTGCCGCTGGCGGCGGTCGATCCCATCGAGCAGGCCCACCTCCCGATCATCCCGCATGGCGCCCGCCCTACGCCCCCCGGACGCCCGCGCGGCACAATCGCGTCCGTGGACGTCGACCCGGGCCAGAGCCGCCACCTCCTCGTCTACGGCACCCTCCGGGCCGGAATGCCGAAGCACGGCGGCGCCGTCCTGCCGGTCCTCGTGGCCGTCGCGACCGGGCTGCGGGTCCCAGGCCGGATCTACGACGTCGGCGAGTACCCCGCCGTCGTCCTCGACCACGCCGCGATCCGGGGCGAGGTCCCCGTGACGGCGACCTTCGTCGCCGACGTCGTCGTCGTCGACCCGGGCCACGACCACGACGACGCGATGCGGGTGCTCGACGACTACGAGCAGGGCGCCGCCGAGGCCGAGCAGGTCGAGTACCGCCGCAGCCTCGTCCCGACGGGCGACGCGGCGATCGGCGACGCCTGGGTCTACGAGTGGGTCGGCCCGGTGGACGCGCTCACCCTCATCGCCGACGGCGAGTGGCGTCCCTGACGTCTTCCCCGCCTCGTGGTCACGACGTCGCCGGCGACACCCACTGCGACTCCGGCACGTAGGCGGAGACGTTGACCATCCGCCGCTGGACCGACGCGATCTCGCGCACCGCCTGGGCCAGGACGCTCCGGTCGATCGGCGACAGGCGAGCGACGAGCAGCTCGTCGGACGGCTTCATCCCGTCCTGGTGCTGGAGGAGCTGGTAGCGCAGCCGGAGCCGCTGGAGGACGTCGAAGACCTCGATCAGGGTGTTGGCGTGCGCCTCGGGGAGGATCTCCGAGCCGCCGGCGGCCCGGAGCCGCTCGGCCGTCGGCAGCACCGGCGATCCGACGGCGAGCGCCGCCCACCGGGCGATGTTGACGATCGGCAGGACCGCGTGCGCCTTGACGTCGACGTGCTCCGGCCGGCGGCTCAGCAGGTCGCGGAGGTCGCGCGGCGATCGCAGCCTCGCCCGGGCCGCGAGCGAGAACTCCAGGAGAATGCGCATCGTCCCCGGGTGGTCCCGCAGCTCCTGGAAGACCTCCGCGACCGCTGGTAGCCCCGGGTCGCCGTAGATCGGACGCCCGTCGACGAGGAGTGAGGTCATGATCGCCCCCTGATGGTCTTCCGGTGCCGCGAGCCACGTCCGGGCGGCCGCCCGCCACTGGTCGTTCGTCCGGACGAACGACGCGGTGCCCGCATGCGCTCCGTGCGCGTCGCTGGTCAGGCCGGCTCTGGACAGGAGGGCGTGCACCTCCCCGAAGACCACCCGGTAGGCCGCGAGCCGGTCGTCGGTCGTCGCGTCCGGGAAGGCGACGGCGGCATCGACGTCGGAGGCGAGGAGCGACTCGCGCCGACCGTTGCTGCCGAGCGAGAGCCAGGTGAAGGCGTCGACGTCGAGGTCGGGGCGCTCGGCGAAGCGGAGCTCGATCGCCCTGCGGACGACCGCGTCGACGACCGTCGAGTGGATCGAGATGACCTTGCCGGAGGCGAGCCCCCGGGAGAGGAGGTCGCGCAGGAGGTCCGGGATGCGCAGGGCGAGGCCGACGAGCTCGTCGTCGGCCGGGGCGCGGCGCACCTGCTCGTGGAGAGAGACGTCGACTCCGGTGGGCGAGCGGATGAAGTCGCGCGCGGTGAGGACGCCGCGGATGCGTCCCTCGCGGTCGAGGACGGCGACGTGGTCGGCGTCTGCGGAGAGCATGGCGATGAGCGCCTCGGCGGCCGTGTCGCCGAGGGTGACAGTCGCGGCCGCGTCGACACTGAGACCGCCGACCGGCGTCGTCTGCGCGAGGCCGCCGCCGACGACCCGGGCCCGGATGATCGCGTCGGTCAGGAGGCCGAATGCTCCGTCCGCGCGCCGCACGATCGCGACCGGTGCGTCTGCCCGCGTCATCGCGCGGGCGACGATGCCGACCGCGTCGCCGGCCGCGACGACGAGGGGCCGCGCCCCGGTCAGCTCGTCGACGGACCCGGAGGCCGGGCTGGTCGGTCGGATCCGCGCCCCGCCGAAGATGCGGTCGGCGAGGAAGCGGACGCCTCGTCTGGAGGCGAAGAGGTCGGCGGCCGCGTCGTCCGGGATCCGGAGCAGCTCGACATCGGTCTCGGCGACGGCCCGCGGTCCGACGGAGCGCTCGGTCAGCATGGCCGAGAAGCCGAAGATGCCTCCCGTCCCCAGCACCTCGTCCGGGTCGCCGTCGAGGCGGGCCGCGTCGTTCCACAGCCCGACCCGGCCGGACAGGACGACGCACACCTCGTGCGACGGGTCGCGGAACGCGTCGAGGAGGAGGTCGCCGACGGCGTGCGTCTCCTGCTCCGCCGCCCCCGCCATCGCCGCGACGCGCTCCGCCGCGAGCCCGTCGAACGGCGGGAAGCGGCGGAGCACGGCGGTGAGCTCGGCGGCATTCATGACACGGCCATCGTGCCCTGTCGGCGCGCGGCCGGGGAAGGGATCAGCCCTTGACGGTCGGCGGGCTCGGGACGGAGTAGCCGGACGGCGCCACGTGCTTGTCGAGGGACGCCTTCCACTCGCCGGAGGAGACGAACTCCTTGAGGGCGGCGTTGACCTTGTCGACCGTCGCCGTGTCGCCCTTCTTGATGCCGACGCCGTAGCTCTCGTCGGTGAACCCCTTGCCGATGACCCGGAGGATGCCCTTGTACTGCGGTTGGGCCGCGTAGCCGGCGAGGATCAGGTCGTCGGTGCTCACCGCGTCGACGTCACCGGCGGCCAGGCTGCGGACGCACTCGGAGAAGGTCGGCACCTCGCGCAGGGTGATCTTGCCCCTGTAGTTGGACTTGACGTAGTCCGCGGAGGTCGTCCCGGTGGCCGCACACAGCGTGCGCCCGTCGAGCGTGTCCGGCCCGGTCAGGCCCTCGTCGTTGCGGCGGACGAGCAGGTCCTGGTGGGCGACGAAGTAGGGCCCGGCGAAGGACACCTCCTTCTCCCGCTCGGCGGTCATCGAGAACGTCGCGACGACGAGGTCGACCGCACCGCTCTCGAGCGAGGAGATCCGCTCACCGGGGTCGATCGGCTTCCACGTGATGTTGGCCGTCGGGACGCCGAGCTTGCCCGCGACGTAGTTGGCCACGTCGATGTCGAAGCCGGCGTAGCCGGACCCGGCCTTGGCGCTGACCCCCGGCTCGTCGTCGGCGATGCCGATCGTCAACGTGCCGGTCCCGGTCGCGCTGTTGGAGGCTGCCGGCGTGGTCGCCGGGGTCGAGGAGCAGGCGGTCACTGTCGCGACGGCAGCCGCGAGGACGACACTGACGAATGCTGTGCGCTGGCGTCGCATGGTCAGTCCTCCTTCACGGTCGAGGTCGTCCCCGCCGGGTAGCGCAGGCCCTCGTCGGTCCAGACGCTGCCGAGCCGGTTGCCCGAGTTGGCGACGACCTTGGGTCTGACGACCCGCCAGCCGATCTCGAGCAGCAGCACGATGAGTGGGATGCCGAGGACGATGACGACGAAGTTCGTCTTGTGCCAGAAGTACGGCGAGGACTGCCAGCCCGAGATCGCCATGCCGACGAGGACGAGGAGGAGGAACGCGAGCCCGACGTAGCTCGTCCACGGGTAGCCCGGCG
The DNA here is from genome assembly GCA_963752365.1 of uncultured Actinomycetota bacterium. Taxonomy (GTDB): domain Bacteria; phylum Actinomycetota; class Actinomycetes; order Actinomycetales; family Dermatophilaceae; genus CAVVXY01. The sequence continues at coordinate 121,212 of CAVVXY010000006.1, read as the reverse complement.
CCTGGAAGCGGCTCGCGGGGATGACGCCCTTGTTGGTCAGCTGCCGCAGTCGCAGCTGGCAGAGGAAGATCGTGCCCCAGGTGAACAGGACGCCGATCGCGGCCGCCTCCAGCGCGATCTCGAAGGCGCCAGCGGGGCTGATCGCGTTGAGGACGGCACCGAAGAGGAAGACGACGGAGGTGAAGAGGATGCCGGCCCACGGGACGCCCGAGGAGCTCATCTTGAGCGTGAAGGCGGGCGCCTGCTTGGCCATGCCGAGGCTGCGGAGCACCCGGCCGGTCGAGTAGAGACCCGAGTTGAGGCTGCTCATCGCGGCGATGATGAGGACGCCCTGGATGAGGCTGCCCATCCAGTCCAGACCCATCCGGCCGAAGATCGTGACGAAGGGGCTGATGCCCGCCTTGTACTCGGTCGTCGGGAGCATCGAGACGAGCAGGAAGATCGACCCGCAGTAGAAGACGGCGATCCGGAGGATGACCGCGTTGACCGCCTTGGGGACCTCGCGCTCGGGGTCGGCCATCTCGCCGGCGGCGACGCCGACCATCTCGATCGCGGCGTAGGCGAACACGACGCCGGACATGACGAGGATCGGGCCGTACCAGTTGTAGTCGCCGCTGCTCGGCCAGAAGCCGCCCGGGTTGCTGTAGAGGTTCTGGAGGCCGGCCTGGTGACCGCCGATGTCGAGGCGCAGACCGACGACGACGATGCCGACGAGGATGAAGACGACGATCGCGCCGACCTTGGCGACGGACGCCCAGAACTCGAACTCACCGAAGGCGCGGGCCGACAGCAGGTTGATGACGAGGACGACGGCGAGCGCGATGAGGACGGTCGCCCACGTCGGCATCGTCGGGTACCAGTGCTGGACGTAGAGGCCGACGGCGGAGAGCTCCGCGATGCCGGTCAGAGCCCAGTTGAGCCAGTACATCCAGCCGGTGTAGTAGGCGGCCTTCTCGCCGAAGAACTCGCGCATGTACGAGACGAAGGCGCCGGAGGTCGGGCGATGGATGACGAGCTCGCCGAGCGACCGCATGAGGAAGTAGGCGATGACGCCGACGACCGCATAGCTGATGAGCAGCGCGGGCCCGGTGTTGTGCAGCCGCGAGGCCGAGCCCAGGAACAGGCCCGTCCCGATGGCACCGCCGATCGCAATCATCTGGACGTGTCGGCGGCCGAGGGACTGCTTGTAGCCGACCTGTTCGGCGTCGAGCGAGTTGTGGGGCTCGCCGCGTTCGGCGACCTCGGTGGTCGTGTTGGTCATGTTCAGCTCCCTGCGAGTCGTGCACGGCGGGTCGCGCGACGCTCGCCAGGGCGGCGTCGGACAGGCCACCATGCCTACGGTCGATCAGTTCGCACTATGGCCCTGCACCCGGAGCCCCGCAACCGCAGCCGTCCAGAGGTTGAACACCGAAGGCTCGCAAGATGAGACGACGCCCGGCCGCGCAGGCGGTCGGGCGTCGGTGGCTCGCGCCTCAGGAGACCTGGTCGTCGAGCTTCGCGTCGCCGGCGTTCTTGCGGACCGACTCGATGCCGTTCATCGCGGCGGCCTTGCTCTCGTAGGCCTCGCCGGTGGCGATGACCTGGCCGTTGCCGGCCTTGAGGCGGAAGCGGAACTTGCCCGCCTTGTCCTTGTACAGCTCGAACTTGCCGGCCATCGAGTACCTCCGTGTGCACCTACCGGGATCCTGCGGACGAGGCGAGCGTAGGACTGCGCACGGCCCGTTCGCGCGCATTCGGCGAATGCCACGCCGGACGACTCCCGCGAGCTCAGCCGAGCACGCGGGAGATGGCGTGGATGACGAGTCCGGCCAGGGCGCCGACGATCGTGCCGTTGATCCGGATGAACTGGAGGTCGCGGCCGACCTGCAGCTCGATCCGCTCGGACGCCTCGCGGCCGTCCCAGCGGTCGACGGTCGCCGAGATGACCTCGGCGAGCTCGGAGCCGTAGGTGTTGACGAAGAAGGCGACGGCGTCGCCGAGGTTGGACTCGAGCCGCTCCTTCCACATCGGGTCCTGCACGAGGTGGACAGAGACGTGCGAGATGAGCTCGTCGCCACGTCGCCAGAGATAGGACGTCTCGTCGTCGAGCGCCGTCTCGAACGTGGAGCGGAGGGAGCGCCACAACGACACCGTCGTCGGCCCGACCTGCGGGTGGGTGAGGAGACGCTCCTTGAGGCTCTCGGCGCGCGCCATGACCTCCGGGTCGTGCTGGAGGTCGTGGGCGAGCTGGCGGAGCAGGTTGTCCAGGGCGAGGCGCGCCGGGTGCTGCGGGTCGGCGCCGATCTCCCCGAGCCAGGTGAGGACCTGCGTGTAGGTCCAGGAGATGACCCGGGCGTCGACCCACGGCGGGCTCCACCACGGGGCGCGGTCGCCCATGAGGTCGTGGAAGGTGTTGGGGTTGTCCGCGAGCCAGCCGCGCAGGTGGGTGATCGTCAGGTCGACGAGGCCGCCGTGCGAGCCGTCCGCGACGACGCCCTCGAGGAGGGAGCCGGCGATCGGGCTGATCGGCTCGCGGGCGAGGCGCGGCAGGAGGTGGTCCTCGACGAGAGCGCGGACCTCGTCGTCGTCGAGCCGCCCGAGAGCCGCGTGGGCGGCGCGCCGCCCCTCGACCATGACGCGGTGCCGGTTGGCCGGCACCGACAGCCAACGGCCGAGGCGCTCGCTCACGTGGGCGGCGGCGAGCCGCTCCCGCGCATTGTCCTCGGTCAGGAAGTTCTCGGTGACGAAGTCCTGGAGGTTGCGGCCGATCTCGTTCTTGCGCTTGGGGATGATCGCCGTGTGCGGGATCGGCAGCCCGAGCGGATGCTTGAAGAGCGCCGTCACGGCGAACCAGTCCGCGAGCGCGCCGACCATCGCCGCCTCGCTCCCCGTGTTGACGAAGCCCCAGACACCGTCGTGGTCCAGCCGCAGCGTCGCGACGTAGACGACCGCCGCGAGGACGAGCAGGGAGAGCGCGAGGAGCCGCATCCGCCGCAGCCCGCTGCGCCGGGCGGCGTCGGCGGGCGTCTCGGCGAGGAAGCTCATGGGTCGATCCTGCCTGACCGGCGACCCGCGACCGAGGCCCGGGGCATCCGGGGATCCCCTGATCCTGCCCCGAAGGCCGCTCCCCGCCGCTCCCTAGACTCGCTGCCCATGAGGTTCCTCAACGACCTGCAGCCGGCCTTCGACCTCACCTACGAGGACGTCTTCATGGTCCCGAGCCGCTCGTCGGTCTCGAGCCGGACCGAGGTCGACCTCACGACCCCGGACGGCGCCGGCACGACGATCCCCATCGTCGTCGCCAACATGACCGCGATCGCCGGGCGCCGGATGGCGGAGACCGTCGCGCGGCGTGGCGGGATCGTCGTCATCCCGCAGGACATCCCGGCCGACGTCGTCGCCGACGTCATCGCCTACGTCAAGGCGCGGCACCTCGTCCACGACACGCCGATCACGCTCGCCCCCTCGACGACGGCCGGCGAGGCGCTCGTCCTCCTCGCCAAGCGCGCCCACGGGGCCGCCGTCGTCGTCGACGCCGGCGCGCGGCCGGTCGGGCTCGTCACCGAGCACGACATCTCCGGCGTCGACCGCTTCACCCAGGTCCGCGACGTCATGGTGAGCGACATCAAGACCCTGCCCGACGGGCTCGGACCGCAGGAGTCCTATGCCGAGCTGTCCCGCGCGCGGCACCGGCTCGCGCCGGTCGTCGACGAGTCAGGCTCGCTCGTCGGCATCCTGACGCGCAAGGGCGCGCTGCGGTCGGGCCTCTACTCCCCCGCCCTCGACGGGGACGGGCGGCTCCGCGTCGCCGCGGCCGTCGGGATCAACGGCGACGTCGCCGGCAAGGCCGAGGCGCTCCTCACCGCCGGAGCCGACGTCCTCGTCGTCGACACCGCCCATGGACACCAGGACAAGATGACCGACGCGCTGCGGGCGGTGCGCTCGGTCTCCCCGCAGGTCCCCGTCGTCGCGGGCAACGTCGTGTCCGCGGAGGGGACCCGCGACCTCATCGCGGCCGGTGCCGACATCGTCAAGGTCGGTGTGGGTCCGGGTGCGATGTGCACGACCCGGATGATGACGGCCGTTGGCCGCCCGCAGTTCTCCGCAGTGCTCGAATGCGCTTCTGCCGCAAGGGACCTGGGCAAGCACGTCTGGGCAGACGGCGGAGTCCGTCACCCCCGCGACGTCGCCCTCGCCCTCGCGGCCGGCGCGGCCAACGTCATGATCGGCTCGTGGTTCGCCGGGACGCTCGAGTCGCCGGGAGACGTGTTCACCGACACCGACGGCCGGCTCTACAAGGAGTCCTTCGGGATGGCGAGCTCGCGGGCCGTGCGCCACCGGACGGCGACCGACTCCCCCTACGACCGCGCGCGCAAGGCGATGTTCGAGGAGGGGATCTCGACGGCCCGCATGCACATCGACCCCGCGCGGCCGGGCGTCGAGGACGTCATCGACGAGATCGTGGCCGGCGTCCGGAGCAGCTTCACGTACGCCGGCGCGCGGACCGTCGAGGAGTTCCACGAACGGGCCGTCGTCGGGCTCCAGAGCCTTTCGGGCTTCGCCGAGGGGCGTCCCCTGCATTCGTCGTGGTGAGGCAGACCTAGTAGCGGGCGGCGAGCGTCGCCTGCCCGCTCACGAGACCGAGGTCGAGGGGGACGAGCCGAGTGGAGGACAGGTCGACCCCGGCGACGGTGCCCGTGTCCGTCACGAGGACGAGCCAGCGGGAGTCCGGCGACCACACGACGTTGGCGCTGTTGCCGCCCGGCCCGTAGCTCGGGGTGACGCGGGCCACCGGCCGACGAGTGCCCGTCACCAGGTCGATGACGTGTGCCTGGCTCGAGCTCTCGGTCGCCTCGACGACGACGGCACGGCGCCCGTCCGGCGAGATCGAACCGCCCTGGTACTGGCTGCCGAGGAACGGGCCGAGCGCTCGTCGCGCCAGGGTCCGGCGGTCGACGAAGGAGAGCGCGCAGCGGTGCTCGTCGTCGCACTCGCTGACCAGCCAACCCGCGTCCGAGCGGGCGATGAGGATGCCGGTCGTGATCCGTCGGATCGCCGCACCCTCGACGCGGTAGGCGCCGTCGATGCCGTCGACGAGGACCGCGAGGCCGCCGTCGCTCCGCGCGGAGTCGGCAAAGAGGTCACCCGGCAGCGTGACGGACCCGCCGCGGACCGGGGTCGCGGCCAGGTCGAGGAGGTCGAGGCGGTTGACGTTGTCGTCCGTCCGGGAGAACCACAGGCGCTGCGTCCCGAGAGCGGCGAAGGTGAGACCCGCCGTGAAGCCGCCGCCGGTCGACGAGCGCGCGGAGAAGTCGGCGTCGCTCACGAAGAAGGCGTTGGTCCCTGCTCCGTACGCCGCCTGCACGAGGACGCGGCCCGGGAGGGGGACGATCGCCATCGGCGTCCCCTCCTCCCCGAGCAACGGCGTGCGCAGGGTCGTCGTCCGCCCCGTCGCCATCTCGACCCGGACGATCTGGCTGCCGACGAGCGCGTAGAGGTTCCAGGGCGTCGTCGGCCCGAGCGGCGCCCTGCGTCCGGGGGACGTCGTCACGGACTGCGAGGTGTCGGGCGTCGGTGTCAGCGAGTCGCTCGGGGTCGGAGTCGTCGGCGTCGTCGTCGTCGTCGGCGACGGGGTGACGGTCGCCCGGTCCTCCGAGGAGCGGTTGAGCCAGGCGACGACGGCGATCGCCACGACGACGAGCCCGAGCAGGACGGTCAGGAAGGACGGGCCCCGGCGGGTCGGCCGCTCGTCCTCCTCAGGCTCCCGGTGGCCCTTGGGGTCGACGGAGAACCAGCCGTCGTCCTCGGGTCGGTCGTCCCACGCCATGGCGCCATCATCCCCGGGCGGCCGGAGGAGATGGGTTGAATGCGAGGATGGCGGGCATGTCGGACTACGACGTCGAGTCGGTGCGGGCCCACTTCCCGGCGCTCGCCGAGGGCGCCGCGCACTTCGACGGTCCGGGTGGCTCGCAGACGCCCGGCGTCGTCGCCGCGGCCGTCTCCGGGACCCTGACCTCGGCGATCGCCAACCGCGGCGACGTGACTCCTGCCGAGCGCCGAGCGGAGTCGGTCGTCGGCGAATGCCGCGCCGCGCTCGGCGACCTGCTCGCCACCGATCCCCGCGGCGTCGTCCTCGGCCGCTCGGCCACCCAGCTGACGATGGACCTCGCCCGGACCCTGGCCAAGGACTGGCGGCCCGGCGACGAGGTCGTCGTCACGCGGCTCGACCACGACGCCAACATCCGGCCGTGGGTCATCGCAGCCGAGTCCGTCGGCGCGACGGTGCGCTGGGCCGAGTTCGACCCGGGGACAGGAGAGCTCGGGCCTGCCGCACTCGCCGCGCTCGTCTCGGACCGGACCCGCGTCGTCGCCGTCACGGGAGCCTCCAACCTCATCGGGACGCGGCCGGACCTGCCGGCGATCGCTCGGCTCGCCCACGATGCCGGTGCACTCGTCGCCGTCGACGCGGTCCACCTCGCGGCCCACGCGAGCATCGACCGCGAGGCCCTGGGGGCGGACTTCCTCATGTGCTCCCCCTACAAGTTCCTCGGACCGCACTGCGGGGTCCTCGCCGCCGATCCGGCGCTGCTCGAGCGACTCCGGCCGGACAAGCTGCTCCCCTCGACGGACGCGGTCCCCGAGCGCTTCGAGCTCGGGACGCTCCCCTACGAGCTCATGGCCGGCACGACAGCCGCCGTCGACTTCCTCGCCTCCCTCTCGGGGCTCGCGGACGCCGAGGGGAGCCGGCGCGACCACCTCCTCGCCGCGATGGCGCGGATCGAGGCACACGAGGAGCCGCTCCGCGCGCGCCTCGAGGACGCCGTCACGGCGCTGCCCGGGGTCACCTGCTGGAGCCGTGCCGCCGAGCGCACCTCGACGCTCCTGTTCAGCTTCGCCGGTCACGACCCGCAGGACGTGCGAAGGGCGTTGGCGGACCAGGGGATCAACGCGCCCGCCGGCAGCTTCTACGCGATCGAGTGCAGCCGCCACCTCGGCCTCGGCGACACCGGCGGGCTGCGCCTCGGCCTCGCCCCCTACACGAACGACGACGACGTGGAGCGGGCGATCGACGCGCTGTCCGCCGTCGTCGGCTGAGGACGACACGATGGCCCACACCCCGACGCCGCTCGCCGACGGAGTGGACCCGCTGGGCGCGCTGCGGCGCACGGCATTCCTCATGGAGCGCGCTCGAGCCGGGTCCTACCGGGTCGACGCCTTCCGCAAGGCGCTCGCGACGCTCAAGGCGATGCCGGCCGAGGAGCTCGAGGCGCACCTGGACGCGGGGACGATCCAGTCCGTCCCGGGCGTCGGCAGGTCGACGGCCGAGGTCGTCGACCAGGCGCACGCGGGTGCCGTCCCCGAGCGGCTCGCGGCCCTCCAGAAGCAGGCCGAGGCACCCCTCGCCGAGGGCGGCGCGGACCTGTGGACGGCGATCGTCGGCGACTGCCACAGCCACAGCAACTGGTCCGACGGCGGCTCCCCGATCGACGAGATGGTCCTCGCCGCGATCGAGCTCGGGCAGGAGTGGCTCGTCCTCACCGACCACTCCCCCCAGCTCCGGGTCGCGAACGGCCTGACCGTCGAGCGGCTCCGCAAGCAGCTCGCGATCATCGACGCGATGAACGCCGGACTCGGCGAGGGCTTCCGCCTGCTCAAGGGGATCGAGGTCGACATCCTCGACGACGGCGGGCTCGACCAGACGCCCGAGATGCTCGGCCGGCTCGACCTCGTCACCGCGTCGGTCCACAGCAAGCTGCGGATGAATGCCGCGCCGATGACCCGCCGGATGGTCGCCGCCGTGGAGAACCCGCGCGTCAACGTCCTCGGCCACTGCACCGGCCGGCTCGTCGAGGGTTCACGGGGGACGCGACCCCAGTCCGACTTCGACGCACGGGCGGTCTTCGAGGCGTGCGCGGCGACCGGGACAGCCGTCGAGATCAACAGCCGGCCCGAGCGCTGCGACCCGCCCGACGAGCTCGTCCTCCTCGCGGCCGAGCTCGGCTGCATCTTCGCGATCGACTCCGACGCCCACGCACCCGGGCAGCTGGAGATGAAGCGCTACGGCTGCGAACGCGCCGAGCGGCTCGGCATCCCGGCGGACCTCGTCGTCACGACCTGGCCGCTCGAGCGGCTGCTCGCCTGGGTGGCCGACCCGGCCGGGGAGATCCCCGCCGCGCACTGACCTCTTGACATCCGCACTCCAATAACTCATTGTATTGCGTTATTGATGGATTGGAGGGAGGAGGAAGTCGTGCAGATCTACTCGGTGCTCATCGCGAGCGTCGTCGTCCTCGCCGTCAGCTGGGTTGCGACCCGGGTGACCCGGCGGCCGTCCTGGGAGGCCGGCGACCCGCGGCGTTCCGGCCGCCTCGCCGCCGTCGTCGCGATCCTCGTCATCGGCTTGCTCGCACCGTTCTCGTGGGCCCAGGCCGACCTCGGCCACGTGCGCTACGCGCTCCAGTGGGTCGGTGCCGCCCAGGCCGTCGTTCTCACGACCGGTCTCGTGGCCCGAACCTGGCCGCGCCCCTCGGGCGAGCTGCGTCAGGCGACGCTCGAGCCGCGGGCCGGCCTCGACTCGCTGCACTCTCGACTCCGGCTCCTCGTCGGCTCGGCGGTCCTCCTCTTCGTCGCCGTCCTCGTCTGCGGGTTCACCGCGGACGGGTCGGATGTCGCGGTCGCGCGGAGCTGGGCCGGTGTGGAGGGGGCAGCGGGCACACCCTTCCCGGGGTGGTTCACGGGGCTGCCGATCGCCGTGGGCGTCGCGATGCTCCTGCTCGAGACCTGGTGGGCGGTCCGCGCCGTCGACGCGATCCCCCGCGGACCTGCCCAGGCGCTCGACGACGTCACCCGCCTCCGGCTGCTCGACCGCATTCTCCGCGGGGCGTTGTTCGGGACGGCCGCGGCCGGCGCCGGCGTGCTCATCACCGCATGGATGGGGACGAACCAGGCCACACAGCTCATGCGCGTCGCCGCCATCTCGGCCGGCCACGACGGCTACCCCCGCGCGCCGTGGGACTGGGCGCAGGACCTCGGCCTGCTCGGCTGCGTCGCCGGGATCGTGCTCATCGCGGTCGCCCTCTCGGCATTCGTCCGGGCCGCGGCCGCAGGCGACGCAACGGCGGCAACCGAGGTGCGGTCGAATGCGGGGACGCGGGCATGACCGTCGCGACCCCCGTCGTCGTCGACGTCTCGGCCGCCGAACCCCCCTACGAGCAGGTGCGCCGGCAGGTCGCCGGCCACATCATGAGCGGGGCCCTCCCCGACGGCAGCCGGCTCCCGACGATCCAGGCGCTCGCCGCCGACCTCGGCCTGGCCGGCAACACCGTCGGCCGCGCCTACAAGGAGCTCGAGGCCGCCGGGCTCGTCCGGACGCGCCGGCGCGTCGGCACCGTCGTGACCCGTCCCCGGGCCGACGAGGACGCCGCTCTCGCCCGGAGTGCGGCCGCCTACGCACGCGACGCGATGCGTGCCGGGGTGGGTGAGATGGCTGCCATGGACCTCGTCCGGGCGGCCCTCCGGGAGGCCCGCGCGAGCGGCTGAGGGGCGTTTTGGTGGTTCGGCGCGGGACCCGTATGCTTTCCGAGTCCTCGACGGATCGAGCCCCGGCTCGCAAGTTGGTGAGGGTCCGTGCGACACGGGTCCCCATCGTCTAGCGGCCCAGGACCCCGCCCTTTCACGGCGGTAGCACGGGTTCGAATCCCGTTGGGGATACGCAAGAAGGCCTTGCACCACAAGGCCCCGTAGCGCAGTTGGTTAGCGCGCCGCCCTGTCACGGCGGAGGTCGCGGGTTCGAGTCCCGTCGGGGTCGCCACACGAAGAGCACTCGCTGGCGCGAGTGCTCTTTCGTTTGGTCGACCCGTTCCGGGGCCCACCGTCGGGGTCGCCACACGAAGAGCACTCGCTGGCGCGAGTGCGCTTTCGTCGTGCGCGGCGGCCGGGCTGTCGTCGGATGCGCGCGACTGGCCAGTAACCGGTTGGATGGACGAATGTCGAACGTGAGCCCCGGGTACTCGATCACCATCCGCGTCGCCGCCCCGACCGCCGTCAACACGACGGGGGTGCTCGCGGCGGCCGTCGCCGAGGAGGGTGGGTCCCTCACCGCGCTCGACGTCGTCGAGTCGAGGTCCGACCACATCGTCGTCGACGTCACGTGCAACACGAGCGACGAGGAGCACGCGGAGCGGATCACGGAGCGCCTGAAGACCCTGAGTGGCGTCGAGGTCCGAAAGGTCAGCGACCGGACCTTCCTCGTGCACCTCGGCGGCAAGCTCGAGATCAAGGCGAAGTTCCCGATCCGCAACCGCGACGACCTCTCGCGCGCCTACACGCCGGGCGTCGCGCGGGTGTGCCTCGCGATCGCCCAGAACCCCGAGGACGCCCGTCGCCTGACGATCAAGCGCAACACCGTGGCCGTCGTCACCGACGGTTCGGCGGTCCTCGGGCTCGGCAACATCGGGCCGGCCGCGGCCATGCCGGTCATGGAGGGCAAGGCCGTGCTCTTCAAGCAGTTCGCCGACGTCGACGCGTGGCCGGTCGCGCTCGACACGCAGGACGTCGACGAGATCGTCATGATCGTCAAGGCCCTGGCCCCCGCCTACGGCGGCATCAACCTCGAGGACATCTCGGCCCCGCGCTGCTTCGAGATCGAGGCGCGGCTCCGCGCGGAGCTCGACATCCCCGTCTTCCACGACGACCAGCACGGCACCGCGATCGTCGTCCTCGCCGCCCTGACCAACGCCTTGCGCGTCGTCGGCAAGCGGATCGAGGACGTCCGGATCGCCCAGGCCGGCGTCGGCGCCGCGGGCCACGCGATCATCCGGCTGCTCCACGCCCAGGGCGCCCGCGACATCGTCGCGGCCGACCACAACGGCATTCTCGACCCGGACGGCCCGGCCGTGAACGAGTTCCACGACTGGATCGCGCACAACACCAACCCCCGCCACGTCAAGGGCAGCCTCATCGACGCGCTCGTCGGCGCAGACGTCTTCATCGGCGTCTCGGCCCCCAACCTCTTCGGTGCCGACGAGGTCGCGACGATGGCCAAGGACGCGATCGTGTTCGCCCTCGCCAACCCCGACCCCGAGGTCGACCCGATGGCCGCCGCGCAGCACGCCGCCGTCGTCGCGACCGGTCGCTCGGACTTCCCCAACCAGATCAACAACGTCCTCGCGTTCCCCGGGCTCTTCCGGGGACTGCTCGACTCGGGCAGCAAGAACATCACGAACGACACGATGATCGCGGCCGCGACGGCGATCGCGAATGCCGTCTCCTCCGAGGAGCTCAACGCGACCTACATCATCCCCTCGGTGTTCAACACCGCGGTCGCGCCGGCCGTCGCCGAGGCGGTCCGCAGGGTCGCCGCCGGCGAGTGAGGCCGGCAGGGTGCAGCGGCCCGGTCAGCTGACCTGCTGGCGCCACAGGTACTCCCGCAGGGTGAGCCCGCTCGCACGGACCCGGGCCGCCTTGACGCGGCCGACATAGCGGTAGTGCCACGGCTCGTACATGTAGCAGGTCGTCGAGGTGCGACCGGCGGGGTAGGACATGACGAACCCGTACCTCCACGCATTCGCCTTCATCCAGGCGCCTGCCGGCGTCGCCGCCCAGTCCGTGAAGTCCCACCCGGGTGCACCACCCGAGGCCCGGAAGTCCATCGTGGTCCCCAGCTGATGCTCGCTGTGCCCGGGCCTCGCGCTCCCGAGGACTGCGCGGGCGAACCCCTGAACGTTGACGTAGTAGGCGAATGTCGTGACCTGGGTGGCGTAGCTGCGGTATCCGGACTGCACCGCCAGGGGGACCCGGGCAGCGGACGCTGCAGCGGCCATTGCGTGCAGATCGTCGACGACCACACCACGAACGGACTGGCCACCGTTGAGCCCGGCGGCGGAGGCCGACCGAAGGTCGGGTGGAGCGTAGGTGGAGGACACTCGGTGGACCCAGTCGACGATGGAGCGGTCCCAGTCGGCCAACATCGGATGCCGAGTGAGGACATCTGCGATGACGCAGGCGGGAAGGGCCGGGAGATCCGGTTCCACGCGGATGAGCCACTCACCCGTCGTCGGCCTCCACACGGTCCGGTCGGCTCTGTAGTCACCGGCGAAGTTCCCCGCCTGAGCGATGTCTCCCGCCAGGCCCAGCGTGACGGTCGGTACACCGCGGATCGTCCAGGTCCCGGTTGTCGAGCTGACGACGGCCGGGTGCACGAAGCTGTCGCCTCGGTAGTCGGCGGCGATGGGAGTGCCACCCTGCGTCCCGAGAGTGAACGCGGGACCGTTGCGGACGTACCAGAGGGAGGTGGAGGGCCGGTAGACCGCGATGTCCGCGGCGCCGACACCGTCATAGTCGGCAGGGACCGGAATGTCGCTCCGCAGACCGTAGGCAACGGGTGTGCGACCACGGACGAACCACTGGCCGGAGGCGGGGCGGTACACCGCGATGTCGGCCTTGCCGTCGCCGTCGTAGTCGGCGGGGACCGGCACGTCGCCGGCTCGACCGTAGGCGACCGGCGCGGCACCCCGGATGAACCACTGACCCGTGCTCGGTCGGAACACCGCGATGTCGGCCTTGCGGTCACCGGTGTAGTCCGCGGGCACCGGGACGTCTCCCGCTCGCCCGAATGCGGTGGTGCTCACCCCGAGCACGTACCAGACACCGTTGCTCGGTCGGAAGACCGCCGGGTCGGTCCTCCCGTCACCGTTGTAGTCGGCCGCAGAGGGGGTGTCGCCCAACTGCCCCCAATGGACGGACGTGATGCCCGCTGCCGTCGACGCGCCGGCCGACGGCAACGCCGCCACGGACTGGAGCGCTGCGGAACCAGCGAGGATCGACGCGGACAGCAGGGCGACCCGCATGATGTCCACCTCCGTCGCCGGGTGGGGACGGCGGCCCCACGAAGCGCCAGTCAACCAGCCATCGACGGCAATGACTTCCGAGTTGCCACAATCAGGCGACTTCGCTCGATGGGGGCCTCACGTCGGAGCCCGAGAAGTCCCTCCGCAGCGGCGCCGGCGAGTCACGAACGACTCGATGATCGCGGCCGCGACGGCGATCGGGTCAGCCCCGGGGACTAGGGCTCCACGGCGTGGGGGAAGGCAGCCCGGCGGTCCTGGAACGCCAGGATGGCTGGGTTGCGGATCACCCCGTCCTGGATCTCGATCGCCCGGTGGATCGTCGGTGTCTCCGCCCACACCTCGGGACCGCCGAGAACGGCTCGCAGGTGTGGCAGCAGCGCCTCACTGTTGACCCAGGTCGCGGAGTTCCACAGGTAGGACGGGCTGTGGTCGACCGCGTAGTAGGTCGTGTCGTTGCCGATGACGAAGGTCGGGTCCTCGAAGGTGGTCGGCCGGGCCCAGCTGAAGCCCATGCCCTCGTCGCACGACACGTCGATGACGAGGCTGCCCGGTCGGAATGCACGCAGATCCTCCTCCGTCAGGAAGGTCCACGGCGACGTCGGGTCTTGAAGCACGCAGTTGACGACGATGTCGTTGTCCGCGAGGTAGGCCGCGAGCGGGACGCTCCCTTCGTTCGTGATCGCACTGGTGTTCTCCGGCTCGTCCTCGTCGTGGTCGAGGTGGACGATCTGCACCGAATGGATCGGCGACGCGACCGCGGCGACGTTGCGCGTGGTCAGCACCCGGACGTCGTCGATGCCCTGCGCACTCAGCGCCGTGACCGCGCCGCGGGCGGTCGCTCCGAAGCCGATGACCACCGCACGCAGCCGCCGCCCGTAGGAACCGGTCACACCGGACAGGCCAAGCGCGTGCAGGACCGAGCAGTAGCCGGCCAGCTCGTTGTTGAGGTGGAACACGTGGAGGAGGAAGCTGCCGTCGCGTGCCCAGTGGTTCATCGCCTCGAAGGCGATGAGGGTCAGCCGGCGGTCGATCGCCTCCTGCGTCAGCCTGCTGTCCTGGACGCAGTGCGGCCAGCCCCAGACGACCTGCCCGTCGCGCATCTCCGCGAGGTCCTCGGCCTGCACCTTGGGCAGCAGGATGACGTCGCACTGGGCGATGAGCTCGCTGCGGGAACGCACACCGCCGAGGGCACCGGCCAGCGACTCGTCCGGGACCCCGTACGGCAGGCCGTAGCCGTGCTCGACGAAGATCCGGGCTCGCAGGTCGGGGTCGATCCGGTCGACGTGAGCGGGGTGGATCGGCAGCCGGCGCTCGTTCTCCTTGCGGGAGTGGGCCAGCACCCCGACGGTGAGCGGGGGCGAGCCGCCGTCAGCGCTTCTTGCCATGCAAGGCCGTCTCGATGCCGGGGGCGTCGGAGCCCTTGGCCCGCTTGTCGGCCCGCTTCTCCTTGATCGACTTGGTGGACTTCTTGGAGAGCGTGTGGCGCGGTGACTTGTCGGACATCTCGGGTCCCTTGGTCGGGAGACCCGAAGGGTCCCTCTGCCCGGAGACTACGCCCCCAGGTCCCTGCGCTGTCCGTGACCGCAACGACGGCACTCGCGGCGGGGTGAGCGGGCCTGTCGGGACGCCGGACGCGATTCGGGCGGACGCGAGGCTCGGGTATAGTCGCCGTGCCCGTGAGGGCAGCGGCCAGGTAGCTCAGTTGGTACGAGCGTCCGACTGAAAATCGGAAGGTCGGCGGTTCGACCCCGCCCCTGGCCACCAGCCGAAACCGCAGGTCACGAGCCCGTGACCTGCGGTTGCGTCATTCTCCGGCTGGGTCGCCCCTCAGGCGTCCACCCCGAGCCAGGCGATTGGGACGACCGCCTCGGCGTAGCCGCTCACGCGCACCGTCAGGCTCGGGATCGGCGGTGCCTTGACCCGCCCGCATCCCTCCGACGGCCAACCGTCGGTCCCCTGGTGGGGAGCGCCCCCACCGGACAGACAGACGCGCCTCGGGCCTTCCGGGGGGACAGCGCCCGGCCACTTTTCCCCAATGCGAGCGTGGCGGCATTCGGCTCAGGGCAACGGTCCCTCGGGTCGGTGGACAGAGCGGATCAGAGTCACGGTCGGCCGAGCCGCACCAGCTGCGCCCCCGCCGCGGGAGCGCAGCACCCGCCATCGCCCTCCCCCGTCGCCGCGCCGAAGAGTCCGGCGCCACCGCACACGCCCGTCTCGGGCAGGGTCAGCTCGACGCGGGCGGCGGCCTCGTGGTCGCCGGCGATCTCGGCGACGACCGAACGGACCTGCTCGTAGCCGGTCAGGGCGAGGAACGTCGGCGCGCGGCCGTAGGACTTCATCCCGACGACGTAGACGCCGGGCTCCGCGGCGTGGGCGAGCTCGGCGGCACCGTGCGGTGGGACGCTGCCGCACGAGTGGACGTTGGGGTCGATGAGCGGGGCCAGCCGCGCCGGCGCCTCGAGCCGCTCGTCGAGGTCGAGTCGGAGCTCGCGCATGATCGAGTGGTCCGGCCGGAACCCGGTGAGACCGACGACCCGGTCGAGTCCCGACACCGAGTCGCCCTCCTCGCCGACGAGCGCCACCGACTGACCGTCCCGCTCGACGGCGGCGGTCCGGAAGCCGGTGACGACGCGGACTCGGCCCTCCTCGACGGCCGCTCGCGCCCGCACGCCGAGGGCGCCGCGCGCGGGCAGCTCGTCCGCCTCGCCGCCCCCGAAGGCGTCGCCGACACCGCCGCGACGCAGCACCCACACCACCTCCGTCGCCGGCACCCGGTCGCCGATCGCGGTCAACGCGAGCAGTGCGGTGAGGGCCGAATGCCCTGCGCCCACGACCGCGGTGCGGCGGCCACCGTAGCGGGCCACGTCCGCCGGGTCACCGGCGTCGGGCACGCGGTGGTCGAGGACGTCGCTCACCGAGGACTCGCCGTCCGCCGGGTAGCCGTCGCCGCCCAAGGGGTTCGGCCAGGTGAAGGTCCCGGACGCGTCGATGACGGCCGACGCGGAGATCCGGGAGGCCGACCCGTCGGCATTCAGCACGTGGATCGTCAGCGGCTGCTCCCCGCGCCCCGCGTCGACGACGCGGTCCCGCCCCCGCCGGGCCACTCCCGTCACCGCGGCTCCGTAGTGGACCCGGGCGCCGAGGGCGTTTGCGAGCGGCTCGAGGTAGAGCCCTGCCCAGTCCGCCCCGAGCGGATAGGCATCGGGGTCGGGAGCCACCCAGCCCGTGGTCTTCAGGAGGCGGCCGGCCGCGGGGTCGACGAGCTCGGACCACCGGGAGAAGAGCCGGACGTGCCCCCACTCGCGGACCGAGGCAGCGGCGCGGTCGCCCCGCTCGAGCACGACGACGTCGAGATCCCGCTCGCGTAGGTGCGCGGCCGCCGCGAGTCCGACCGGTCCGGCGCCGATGACGACGACGGGCAGGCCGGCGTGGGGCGTCGTTCGCGTCATGAGCGTCTCCACTGCTTCGATGGATGTCGAAGCACTGATCTTGCCCGCATATATCGACACCTGTCAAGATAACGACATGAGCGTGACGACCGCATGCTGCCCGGCTCTGACCGACGGTGAGCTCGACGTCGACCGAGCCGAGACGATGGCGACGATGTTCAAGGCGCTCGGGGATCCCGTGCGGCTGCGCCTCGTCGCCAAGATCGCCTCCTCCCCCGGCGGTGAGGCGTGCGTCTGCGACATCCTCGACGTCGGCGTCTCGCAGCCGACGGTGAGCCATCACCTGAAGAGGCTGCGCGAGGCCGGGCTCGTCACGAGCCGCAAGCAGGGCACGTGGGTGCACTACGCCGTCGCGCCCGGAGCGCTCCGTGCGCTCGCGGCATTCCTCGCCGACCCCGCCTGAGCGGCGGTCACCTCATGTCGCGACCGGCTCGACCCCGAGGTCGGCGAGGAGGGTGAGCACCCGTCGCTTGATCTCGTCGCGGATCGGCCGCACCGCCTCGACGCCCTGGCCCGCCGGGTCGTCGAGCACCCAGTCCTCGTAGCGCTTCCCGGGGAAGATCGGGCAGGTGTCGCCGCACCCCATCGTGATGACGACGTCGCTGACCCGGACCGCCTCGGTCGTCAGGACCTTCGGCGTCTCCGCGGCGATGTCGATGCCGTCCTGGGCCATCGCCTCGACCGCCGACGGGTTGACCTCCTCGGCCGGTGCGGACCCGGCGGAGCGCACCTCGACGGCCCCACCCGACAGGTGATGGGTGTACGCCGCCGCCATCTGCGAGCGCCCGGCGTTGTGGACGCAGACGTACAGGACGGACGGACGGTCAGCGGGGCTGGTCATGGCGACTCCTCGTGGTGGGTCGGTCGGGGCTGCGGGTGGAGGGCCAGGGTCACGCCGGCCCCGACGACGAGGCCGACGGCTTGGGCGGCGACGAAGGCCGGCGCCGACGCGGGGGCGATGCCGGCGAAGGTGTCCGAGAACATCCGGCCGACCGTCACGGCCGGGTTGGCGAAGCTGGTCGAGCTGGTGAACCAGTAGGCCGCGCCGATGTACGCCCCGACCGCCGGAGCGACGACGGTGCCGCGACCCGAGCGGGTCAACGAGAAGATCACGACGAGGAGGAATGCCGTCGCGACCACCTCGGCCACCAGGTGCGGGGCGGTGGCGCGGTGCTTCGTCGACATCGAGGTCGCCGTGGCGAACATGAGGTTGGCGAGGACGGCGCCAGCGATCCCACCCACGACCTGGGCGGCCGCGTAGGCACCGACCTCGCGGAGCGGGAGCCCGGTCCCTGCCCGTCGGCCGAGGAACCAGTCGGCGACCGAGACCACGGGGTTGAGGTGGGCGCCGGAGACCGGGCCGAACACGAGGATGAGCACGGTCAGCCCGAGGACGGTCGCGGTGCTGTTCTCGAGGAGCTGGAGGCCGATGTCGCCCGGGGACAGCTGCTGCGCGGCGACCCCGGAGCCGACGACGACGGCGACGAGCAGCGCAGTGCCGAGGAGCTCGGCCAGCAGCCGGCGCGGCAGGGGCGGGGGCACGACGCTCGGCACGACGACATGTTGACCGACCCGGCGTCCAACATGCAAAATCCTCTCAATGAATGCTGAGCAAATGGTCGCCATCGAGGAGCGGGTGCGCGTCCACGCCGCCATGGCCGACCCCACCCGGCTGCGGATCGTCGACCTGCTCACCGTGACGGACGCGAGCGTCTCCCGCGTCGGGGCCGATCTGGGAGTCCCGTCGAACCTCCTCGCCCACCACCTCAACGTCCTCGAGTCGGCCGGCCTCGTCACGCGTCGCCGCTCGGAGGGGGACGCGCGCCGCACCTACCTCTCGCTCGACGGGTCCCGGGCCGGACTCGTCGTGTCGCGCGGCATTCTCGTCCGCGCTCGCCGAGTCCTGTTCGTGTGCACGGCCAATACGGCGCGGTCACACCTCGCCGCCGCCCTGTGGCGCCGCGTCAGCGCGGTCGAGGCGGGGTCGGCGGGCACCGAGCCCGGCATTCGCATCAACACCCGCGCCCTGACCGCAGCCCGTCGCCACGACCTCGTGGTCCCCGACGTCGAGCCGCGTGCACTCGACGCCAGTCTCCGCGACGACGACCTCGTCATCACCGTGTGCGACCGCGCGCACGAGCAGATGGGCGGACGGGGATGGGCTCACTGGTCGGTCCCCGACCCCGTGCCGGCGGGGACTCCGCGGGCGTTCGACCGTGCGTACGCCGACCTCGAACGACGCATTCGCGTCCTCGCCCCCCACGTGGCCGCGTCCTGACTCACCCCTGCGAACTCCGCTGAATGACCGCCACCCTCTCGGGTGTGCCGCGACGCCGCGGGCAGACCTAGCGTCGAAGGTCCATCGACGCAAAGGAGCCGATCATGGGTATGGACGACAAGCTGAGCAACGCGGCCGAGGACGCGAAGGGCAAGGTCAAGGAGGCCACGGGTCGGGCGACCGACGACGAGCGCCTCGAGGCCGAGGGCCGCGGCGACCAGGCCAGCTCGGACATCAAGCAGGCCGGCGAGAAGGTCAAGGACGCTTTCAAGAGCTGAGCCGACCAGATCGACCCCGGACCGTCAGGTGACGGTCCGGGGTCGATCCATGTCCGGAGGAGCGGGTCGCGGGCTACCAGACCCGGCGACGCGTTCCGCCGACCGGGAGGAAGTTGAGGACGAGGCCGACGATGATGAGGATGATCCCGATGTAGAGGAGCACCTTGAGGGAGGCGACGAGCAGTCCGATGATGAGGAGGATGACGCCGAGGGCGATCATGTGGTGGTTCCTTCCATAGCAGGGGTGGATCCCTCCGGCACCCGGCCGGAAGCGGGTGGGCGGCTCATGAGCCGGAGGATGCCGGGTCGGTCTCGCGGACCCGGTCGGGACGCATGCCGTGCTCGACGCCCCACAGCACGGCCTGGGACCGGCTCGTGACGCCGATCTTGCGGTAGGCGGTGCGGATGTAGGACTTGATCGAGTTGATCGACAGCCCGGAGCGGTGGACGATCTCGAGGTTCGACAGGCCCTGGGTGATGAGGGCGAGCACCTCGGACTCCCGCGGCGTCAGTCCCTCGGCCCGGCCGGGCCAGTTGCCGCTCGGGGTCGCCCGGCCACGTCGCGAGAGCGGGAAGACCTTCTCGCCCCCGTGGACCGACCGGAGGGCGGCGACGAGGTCCTCGGCGGGCATCGTCTTGGACAGGTAGCCGGCGGCGCCGGACGCGAACGTCGAGCGCACCATGTGCTCCTCGGTGTTCCACGAGTACACGACGACGTGGTCGATCCGGGGGTTGTCGACGAGGTTGCGGACCGACTCCGTCGAGCTCTGGTCCTGGGCGAAGGTGTCGTAGAGCGCGATGTCGACCGGCGAGAGGACGGGCACGTTGGCGTCGAGCTCGACGACCTCCACGTGGTCGTCGTAGTCGCGGAGCATCTCGGCGAGCCCGCGCACGACGACCTCGTAGTCGTTGATCAGGGCGAGGCGGATGGTCACTCCCTCACACTATGTGGCCCGTCTACATCTCAGAGGGTGAAGCCTTACGCCCATTCCGGCGGTCGGCGGGGTGGGAAACCCCGCCGCCCGCCGGACGGGTGCCGTCAGCCGGTCGCACCCTTGGCGGCGATGAAGCCGAGCTCGAGGTCGGCGAGGATGTCGTCGATGTGCTCGAGCCCGACGGCGAGCCGGACCAGGCCGGGAGTCACGGCCGAGAGGGCCTGCTCCTCCGGGGTCAGCTGGCTGTGCGTCGTCGACGCCGGGTGGATGACGAGGGATCGGACGTCGCCGATGTTCGCGACGTGCGAATGCAGCTCGAGCGCCGAGACGAACGCCTGGCCGGCCTCGGTGCCGCCCGCCACCTCGAAGGCGAGGACGGCGCCCGCGCCCCGGGGCAGGTACGTCTGCGCGAGCTCGAAGTACGGGGAGGACGCGAGCCCGGGGTAGTTGACCGACAGGACGTCGTCGCGGGCCTCGAGCCACTCGGCGACGCGCTGGGCATTCGCCACGTGCCGCTCGATCCGCAGCGACAGCGTCTCGATGCCCTGGGCGAGGAGGAAGGCGTTGAACGGCGAGATCGCCGGCCCGAGGTCGCGGAGCAGCTGGACCCGCGCCTTGAGGATGAAGGCGAGGTTGGCGCCGAGGGCGGAGCCGACGCCGAGGTCCCGGGCGTAGACGAGCCCGTGGTAGCTCTCGTCCGGGGTGTTGTAGTTCGGGAACCGCTCGGGGTCGGCTGCGAAGTCGAAGGTGCCGGCGTCGATGATGGCGCCCCCGATCGCCGTCCCGTGACCGCCGAGGTACTTCGTCGTCGAGTGGACGACGATGTCGGCCCCGTGCTCGAAGGGCCGCAGGAGGTAGGGCGTCGCGACCGTGTTGTCGACGACGAGGGGGACGCCGACCTCGTGGGCGACGCCGGCGACCGCGGCGATGTCGAGGACGTCGCCGCGCGGGTTGGGGATCGACTCGCCGAAGAAGAGCTTGGTGTTGGGTCGTGCGGCCGCCCGCCACTGCTCCGGGTCACCCGGGTCGTCGACGAAGCTCACGGTGATGCCGAACTTCGGCAGCGTGTGGTGGAACAGGTTGTAGGTCCCCCCGTAGAGCGAGGACGAGGAGACGATGTGGTCGCCGTTCTCGGCGATGTTGAGGACCGCGAGCGTCTCCGCGGCCTGGCCGGAGGCGACGAGGAGCGCCCCCACGCCGCCCTCGAGGTCGGCGAGGCGGTTCTCGACGACCTCCGTCGTCGGGTTGCCGATGCGGGTGTAGATCGGTCCGAACTCGGCGAGCGCGAAACGCTTGGCCGCGGTCTGGGCGTCGGGGAAGACGAACGACGTCGACTGGTGGATCGGCAGGGCGCGGCTGCCGGTCGTCGGGTCGGGCGTCTGGCCGGCGTGGATCTGGCGGGTCTCGAAGGACCAGGGCATGGGGCTCTCCTCGGGCAGTGCCGACGAATGCCTCGGGCGGACCGTGGCGTTCGTCGACGGCTCACGGGACTTCGAGTGAGGGCCCGCGCTTGCCGGCACCGGGCGGTGACGGCCAGGTCGTCTCCCGGGGCACCCCACCGCGGAGGAGGGTTGCCGCCCAGCCAGCCGGGGCTTGTCGCTGGGGCTCGTGACCTGCTGTCAGGGTAGGCGTGGCTCCGGCCCGCCCCCTAGCGCCCGTCCGGGATCTGGACGCCGCGGGACGAACCGGTGGACCGGCCCTCGCCGACCGGCCCCGCCGTCCACGGAAGCGACGGGACTCATGTAGCGTTGGACCCACGACACACTCCATTCCCGGGGCCGCTGCGCGGAGTCGAGGGATCCACACCGGGTCCGCCGACAGAGCGATGCCGTCCCGCTGAGCCACGAGGGGGTCACGCCATGGGGCGCGGCCGGGCCAAAGCCAAGCAGACGAAGGTTGCACGGGCGCTGAAGTACTACAGCCCGAGCACGAACCTCAGTGCGCTTGAGCACGAACTACACGGATCCACCGATCACTTCACGCCACCGACCCCGCCACGGGACGTCGAGCCTGAGGGCGACGACTACGACGAGTACGGGAAGTGGGCGTCCGGAGGTCGTTGACCTCCGTCGTCGACGGACATCCTTTCTTCGCACACGCATCCCTCGTGTGACGACGTGGATCTGCCATGCTCGCGGCCATGACCGCGAACACGGCTGAGCAGACCGCGCGCCTCGGCGTCGAGACGACCGGCATCGAGATCATCGAGGAGTCCGCGAGGACGGCGACCCCCCGCGACCTGTTCTGGCCGTGGTTCGCGGCCAACGTGTCGGTCTTCGGGATCTCCTACGCGGCATTCGTCCTCGGCTTCGGGATCTCCTTCTGGCAGTCGGTCGTCGTCACCCTCGTCGGTGTCGTCGTGTCCTTCCTCCTCTGCGGCATCATCGCGATCGCCGGGAAGCGGGGCTCGGCCCCGACGATGATCCTGTCGCGCGCAGCCTTCGGCGTCACCGGGCAGCGGGTGCCGGGCGTCATCTCCTGGCTGACCTCGATCGGCTGGGAGACCTTCCTCTCGATCCTCGCGGTCCTCGCGACGGGCACGATCTTCGAGCGGCTCGGCTGGAGCAGCGGGACGACGACCAAGGTCATCGCGACCGTCGTCGTCGCCGCCCTCATCGTCAGCGCGTCGGTCGCCGGCTACCACATCATCATGCGGCTCCAGTCCGTGCTCACCTGGGTGACCGGCGTCGTCACGGTCCTCTACATCGCGATGACCGTCTCGCACGTCGAGTGGTCCGCCGTGACCGCGCTCCCCTCCGGGTCGTTCCAGTCGGTCATCGGGGCCCTCGTCATGGTCATGACCGGCTTCGGGCTCGGCTGGATCAACATCGCGGCCGACTGGTCGCGCTACCAGCGCCGTGACGCCTCGAATGCCGCGATCGTCGGCTGGAACACCTTCGGCGGCGCGATCGCCCCCGTCGTCCTCGTCGTCTACGGCCTCCTGCTCGCCGGCTCCGACCAGAAGATCCTCGACGGCATCGGCGGCGACCCGATCGGCACCCTCGCGACGATCCTGCCGACCTGGGTGCTCGTCCCCTTCCTCCTCGCCGTCATCCTCTCCCTCGTCTCCGGAGCGGTCCTCGGGATCTACTCCTCCGGGCTGACCCTGCTCTCGCTCGGCGTCCGCATTCCCCGCCCGTCCGCGGCGCTCGTCGACGGCGTGCTGCTCACGGCCGGCACGATCTGGGTCGTCTTCTTCGCGCAGAGCTTCGTCGGGCCGTTCACGAGCTTCCTCATCACCCTCGGCGTCCCGCTCGCCTCGTGGGCGGGGATCATGATCGCCGACATCGCGCTCCGCAAGCGGGACTACGACGACAACGCCCTCTTCGACGCCCGCGGTCGCTACGGCGCCTTCAACTGGCTGTCGATCGGGACCCTCGTCGGCGCCTCGGTCATCGGGTGGGGACTGGTCATCAACACCGTCCAGGACGCCTCGTGGAACAACTGGCAGGGCTACCTCCTCGGTCCGCTCGGCCTCGGCGGCAAGGAGGGAGCCTGGGCCTACGCCAACCTCGGGGTCCTCGTCGCGCTGTTGCTCTCCTTCGCCGTCTACTGGTTCGGGCAGCGGGCCGCGGTCCAGCGGCAGGAGACCGTGGATGCCCGCTGACCGCTGGCTCGTCGTCATCGACGCGCAGGCAATCTTCGCCGACCCCTCGACGAGCCGGTGGGGCTCACCCATGTGGGCCGACACGGTCGGGCGGATCGTCACCCGCGTCGAGGAGTTCGGCGTCGAGCGCACCGTGTTCACCCGGTTCGTCGCCGACCCGGGGCTCGGCGGCTCGTGGACGCCCTACTACGGCGACTGGCCCTTTGCCCTCGTCCCCGACGAGGACCCGCTCTACGCGATCGTCCCCGAGCTCGCGGAGTCGGCCGAGCGGGTCAACGTCGTCACCGCAGGGACCTTCGGCAAGTGGAATGCGGACCTGCGGGCCGTCGTCGGCGACCAGCCGCACCTGACCCTCGCGGGCGTCTCGACGGACTGCTGCGTCATCTCGACCGCGCTCCCGGCGGCGGACGCCGGCGCGACCGTCGTCGTCGAGTCGGCGTGCTGCGCGGGCTCGACGCCGGAGAACCACCAGCGGGCGCTGGACGCGATGGCCCTCTTCGGACCGCAGATCACGATCGCCTGAGCCGGGTGGACCTCGCGGCCGGTCAGGTCGCGAGGAGCCAACCGGCCGCGAGCGCGAAGCCCGCGAGCCCGCTCACGATCCCGACGAGCCAGCGCGAGACCCCCTCCGCTCCGGCGCTTCGCGCCCAGAGCCACGCGACCAGGCAGGACAGGGCGATGCAGGCGAGCGGGTACGGCGCGGCCCGGCGGACGAATGCCCAGCCGTCGCCCGGGTGGTTGCCACCGGTCACCGCGTCGACGAGGCCGACCGACAAGGACGCCACGACGTAGAGCAGGACGAGCGCTCCGACGATGACGAGGGCGCCCACGGTCCCGACGGCGGCGGCGATCGCCACGGCCGGCCGTGGGTCGGCGCGGCGCTCGTCGGTGGTCCCCGTCATGGCCCCATGGTGCCGGGGACGCGCGCCGGGCGCGCGGCATTCGGCTCAGGCGGGGTGGGTCCCGACGAGCTGGACGCTCCCGCCGTCGACACCCTTGGCGCCCTGGACGACCTCGTGCGCGGGGCTGGGCTCGGTCGTCGCGAGGCCCTCGACGCGACCGGCGACCCAAGCCGGGAGGTCGAGCGCCGCGAGGTGCGCGATCGCCGCGTCGGCCTGCGCCTCGGGGAGGACCGCAAAGAAGCCGATGCCCTGGTTGAGGGTGCGCTCCAGATCGGCCTGCGGCACCCGGCCGAGGTCCTGGACGGTCCGGAAGACGGCGGGCGGCGACCACGTCGACCGCTCGACCGTGGCGAGCACCCCCCTCGGCAGGACGCGGGCGAGGTTGGCGGCGAGGCCACCGCCGGTCACGTGCGACAGCGCGTGGACGTCGATCCCGTCCGCGCGAATGAGGGAGAGCAGGTCCGCGGCGTACACGCGGGTCGGGGTGAGCAGCTCCTCGCCGAGCGTGCGTCCGAACTCGTCGACGTGTCGGTCGAGCGCCCAGCCGGCCGAGGCGACGACCTTGCGGACGAGCGAGTAGCCGTTGGAGTGCAGGCCGCTGCTCGCGAGCGCGAGGACGGCGTCGCCCGGCCGGACGCGCTCGGGCGTCAGGAGGTCGGCGCGCTCGACGACCCCGGTCGCGGCGCCGGCGACGTCGTACTCGTCGGGCTCCAGGAGGCCCGGGTGCTCGGCCGTCTCGCCACCGACGAGGGCGACGCCCGCCTGGGCACAGGCATTCGCGATGCCGCCGACGATGGCCGCGACCCGCTCGGGCACGACCTTGCCGGTGGCGATGTAGTCGGTCATGAAGAGCGGCTCGGCGCCGCAGACGACGATGTCGTCGACGACCATCCCGACGAGGTCGTAGCCGATCGTGTCGTGCCGGTCGAGGGCCTGGGCGATCGCGACCTTGGTGCCGACGCCGTCGGTCGACGTCGCGAGCACCGGGTGGGCCATCCGGGCGATCGCGCTCGCGTCGAAGAGACCCGCGAAGCCGCCGAGGCCGCCGAGGACCTCGGGCCGCTGGGCGCGTCGGACGGCTTCCTTCATGAGCTCGACGGCCTTGTCGCCCGCCTCGACGTCGACCCCGGCGGAGGCATAGGTGATCGGCTGCTCGCTCACGGGCCCAGCGTAGAGGCGACTACGCTCGCGGCCCGTGGCCGGGTTGGAGTTCGAGCGGGACGAGCGGGGCACCCTCGTCTCGCGCGACGGGCACCCGCAGTCCTACGTCGACCTCGAGGACCCGGCCCACCTCGTCTTCGAGTACGTCGCCCAGCTGGCGACGGTCATCGACGTGCTCGCCCCGCCGGGGCCGATCCGGGTCACGCACGTCGGGGGCGCCGGGCTGACCCTGCCGCGGTGGGTCGAGCACACCCGGCCCGGCTCGCCGCAGATCGTCCTCGAGCCGGATGCCGCGATGACCGAGGCCGTGCGTCGCGAGCTCCCGCTCCCCCGGCGGCACCGGATCCGTGTCCGCCCCGTCGACGGAGCGACCGGGATCGGCGCTCTCGGGGCGCATTCCGCAGACGTCGTCGTGCTCGACGCCTACGCGGGCGGCCGCGTCCCGGCGGACCTCGTGACCGACGTCTTCCTCGCCGACTGCGCGCGGGTCCTCGGGCGCGACGGTCTGCTCGTCGCCAACCTCGCCGACGACCGGGGCTTCGGCTGGGTGCCGCGCGTCGCGGCCGGTGCGCGGAATGCATTCGGCCACGTCGCCTGGGTCGCGCTCACCGAGGTGCTCCGCGGGCGGCGCTTCGGCAACGGGGTCCTCGTCGCAGCGGGTCGCCCGATCGACACCGCCGAGCTGACCCGCGCCCTCCGCCGGCTGCCGTGGCCGAGCGGGGTGCGGACCGACGCCGAGCTCGCGGCGAGGACGGGCGGGCGACGGCCGTTCACGCACGCCGACTCCGAAGCCGTCCCGTCGCCGGAGCCGCCGGACCCGGGGGGTTGGCGGGTCGGCTGACGGGGGCTACAGAGAACTCGACGAAATACAGAGAAGACTTCCCTGTGATCCGTCGACTTATCGGGTCACCCGATAACTCGACAGGAGCCAGCCCAGCTCACGGGCGGCGGAGCGCGTCCTCGGCGCCGACCGCGGCGACCGTCGAGACGTTGTCCACGTCGACGACACCACGCTCGTGGGTCATGAGCGGCAGGCCGTTGGGGGCGCGGCCCTGGGTGAGCTCGAGGTCGAGCTCGAGGACGCCCTTGCCGAGACGGCTGTCGTCGGGCAGCTCGACGGGGTAGACGCCGCTGAAGCAGGCCGTGCACAGGCGGTCGGCCGGCTGCTCGGTCGCAGCGATCATCCCCTCCTCGGAGATGTAGCCGAGCGAGTCGGCCCCGATCGAGTTGCGGACCTCCTCGACCCCGATACCCGTCGCGATGAGCTCGGCGCGGGTCGCGAAGTCGATGCCGTAGAAGCACGGCCACCGGACCGGCGGCGAGGAGATGCGGACGTGGACCTCGGCGGCGCCGGCCTCGCGCAGCATTCGCACGAGAGCGCGCTGGGTGTTGCCGCGGACGATCGAGTCGTCGACGACGACGAGCCGCTTGCCGCGGATGACGTCGCGCAGCGGGTTGAGCTTGAGCCGGATGCCGAGCTGACGGATCGTCTGCGAGGGCTGGATGAAGGTGCGGCCGACGTAGGCGTTCTTGACGAGCCCCTGCCCGTAGGGGATCCCGCTCTGCTGGGCGTAGCCGATCGCGGCCGGCGTCCCCGACTCCGGCGTCGGGATGACGAGGTCGGCGTCGACGGGGAACTCCAGCGCGAGCGTCCGCCCCATCTCGACCCGCGCCTCGTGGACGACGCGCCCGTTGATCGTCGTGTCGGGACGCGCGAGGTAGACGTACTCGAACACGCAGCCCTTGGGCCGCGCCTCGGCGAACCGCGAGGACCGCAGTCCGTCCTCGTCGATCGCGACCATCTCGCCGGGCTCGATCTCGCGGATGAAGGACGCGCCGACGATGTCGAGTGCGGCCGTCTCCGACGCGACGACCCAGCCGCGCTCGAGGCGCCCGAGGACGAGCGGCCGAATGCCCTGCGGGTCGCGGGCGGCATAGAGCGTGTGCTCGTCCATGAAGACGAAGCAGAAGGCGCCGCGCAGGAGCGGGAGCACCTCCAGCGCGCGCGCCTCGAGCGACCGGTCGGGGTCGTCGGCGAGCAGGGCGGTGACCAGCGCCGTGTCCGTCGTGTTGCCCCGGGCGAGCTCCCCCCGGGAGACCGCGGAGCGCGAGGCGACGAGGTCGCGGAGCTCGGCGCTGTTGATGAGGTTGCCGTTGTGGGCGAGGGCGACGGTCCCGTCGTCGTGACCGCCGAGCGTGGGCTGGGCGTTCTCCCACGTCGAGCCACCCGTCGTCGAGTAGCGGCAGTGGCCGATCGCCAGGTGACCGCGCAGCGCCCCGAGGGAGCGCTCGTCGAAGACCTGGGAGACCAGGCCCATGTCCTTGTAGACGAGCAGACGCTTGCCGTCGCTCGTCGCGATGCCCGCCGACTCCTGCCCACGGTGCTGAAGCGCATACAGCCCGTAGTAGGTGAGCTTGGCGACCTCCTCCCCGGGAGCCCACACCCCGAAGACGCCGCAGGCGTCCTGCGGGGACTTCTCTCCGGGGATCAGGTCGTGGGTGAGGAGTCCGTCGCCGCGAGCCACGTGAGCCAGTGTCCCACAGGGACGGGCCGGCCTCAGCCGCGGCGCCGGGTGATCAGCATGTCGATGACGACGGCGACGACCGCGGCGACGACCGCGCCGACGGCGGCGAATGCGACGGTGAGGTAGCCGCGCCCGTCACTCGGGGCGTAGCCGGTGGGGTTGGGCGTCCGGACGGCGAGGAGGTAGCCGACGACCGCGCCGACGACGACGCCCGCGAGGATGAAGCGGACGAAGTTCGGACGGCGAGGCATGACGAGAAACTTACAGCTCGGCCACGACCGACGGCCACGGCGGCACCTCGGGGGACACTGGAGGTGACCTCACCCATCCGAGCGCCGTCCGGCACCGAAGGACTTCCATGAGGACCATCAGATCGAGCTGGCCGTATGCCCTCGCAGCCGTGCTCGCGACGCTCGCCGGGGTCGGTGTCGGGCATCTCGTCGCAGCGTGGGTCGAGCCCGCCGCCTCCCCGATCTTCGCCGTCGGCTCGACCGTCATCGACGCGACCCCCACGCCGGTCAAGGAGTGGGCGGTCTCGACCTTCGGCACCGCCGACAAGCCGATCCTCATCGGGTCGGTCGTCATCGTCACGCTCCTCGCGGCGGCCGCGATCGGCCTCGTCGCCCGGCGGCACCGCACGATCGGGCTCGCACTCCTCCTCGTCCTCGTCGCCATCGCCGGGATCGGCGGGGTCCTGCGCCCCGCGGCCGGCACCTTCGCGATCGTCCCCTCGCTCGTCACCGCCGCGGTCGGCCTCGTCGCCGCGAGCCTGCTCTGGCAGCGGGCCGACCGGTTCGAGGCGCCCGCCACCACCGAGCAGGAGATCCCCCTCGGGACGCCCCGCGCCAAGGGGCCCGACCGGAGGGCCTTCTTCCTCGGCGCCGCAGGGACCGGAGCGGTCGCCGCGGCCGGCGGTGCCATCGGGCAGTCGGTCGTGCACTCCACCTCCACGGCGAGCTCCACGCTCGCCCTCCCGAAGCCGACGAACACCCTCGCCCCGCTCCCGGCCGGTGCCGAGACCACCGTCAAGGGGGTCTCCGCATTCGTCACGCCTCCCAAGGACTTCTACCGGATCGACACCGCGCTGCTCGTGCCCAAGGTCTCGACCGACGACTGGAAGCTGACGATCGACGGTGAGGTCGACCACCCCTTCACCCTCACGTGGGCCGAGCTCCTCGCCCTGCCGATGGTCGAGGCGGACATCACCCTCTGCTGCGTGTCCAACGAGGTCGGTGGCCCCTACATCAGCGCCGGCCGATGGCTTGGCGTCCGGACCCGCGACCTCCTCGAGCGCGCCGGCGTCCGCTCCGGCGTCGACCAGGTGCTCAGCACCTCGACCGACGGCATGACGATCTCGACCCCGGTCCAGGCGCTGACCGACGACAGGGAGGCCCTCGTCGCCGTCGCGCTCGACGGCAAGCCGCTCCCCCGGGAGCACGGCTTCCCGGCACGTCTGGTCACGCCCGGCCTCTACGGGTTCGTCGGCGCGACGAAGTGGCTGACCCGGATGACGGCCACGACCTACGGCCAGGCGCAGGCCTACTGGACCGAGCGCGGCTGGGCGACGGACTCCCCCGTGCTCACCCAGTCCCGCATCGACACCCCCGTCGGCTTCTCGAACTACTCGGCCGGCAAGGTCGTCATCGGCGGCGTCGCGTGGGCGCAGGGGCGCGGCGTTCGTGGCGTCGAGGTGCGCGTCGACGACGGGCCCTGGGAGGCCGCGACCCTCGGCCCCGACGGCGGCATCGACTACTGGCGGCAGTGGTACCACCCGTGGCAGGCGACGTCCGGTCGTCACACCCTCTCCTGCCGCGCGACCGACCTGACCGGCGCGACCCAGCCCGAGACGCGGGCCGACCCCTTCCCGCGCGGGGCGACCGGCTGGCACAACATCGTCGTCAACATCGCCTGAAACAGCTCGCGACCACACCCATCCGGGTCCGGCACGGCTCCGAACGACTGGTGACAGACCAACCACGTCAAGGAGAGCACGATGAACCGCACCCGCACCGCACTGGTCAGCCTCACCCTCGCCCTGCCGCTCGGCCTCGCCGCCTGTGGCTCGTCCACCGACAGCGCCGGCTCCACGAGCAGCTCGACGAGCATGTCGAGCAGCTCCACGACCCCGATGGAGACGACGACGACCGACGACATGTCCGGCGGCATGACCAAGCCCTTCGGCGCCGCCTGCGCCAAGGTCCCCGCCACCGGGGCCGGCTCGTTCGACGGTATGAGCACCGCGCCGGTCGCCACCGCTGCGAGCGCCAACCCGCTCCTGTCCACCCTCGTCACCGCGGTGACGGCGGCTGGGCTCGGCGACACCCTCAACACCCAGAAGGCGATCACGGTCTTCGCGCCGACGAACGACGCCTTCGCGGCGATGGACCAGGCGACCCTCAAGAAGGCGCTCGCCGACCCCAAGGGCCTGCTCACCACCGTCCTGACCGGACACGTCGTCGCCGGCCGCCTCACCCCGGAGCAGCTCGCCGGGGCGCACAAGACGCTCTCGGGCAGCACGATCAACGTCACCGGCTCCGGTGAGGAGTTCGCCGTCGGCGACGCCAAGGTCATCTGCGGCAACGTCCAGACGGCGAACGCCACCGTCTACATCGTCGACCACGTGATCCTGCCGGCCTCCTGAGCTGCTGACGAGCCGAATGCCACGATGATGGGACCCATGGACGCCACACCGCTCGACCGCTCGTCGGTCGAGGGTGGGGCGTCCGCGGGCGCGCCGTCACGGACCTCGCCGAGCTGTTGAGCCGGAGCGCGCGAGGTGACGAACGCGCATTCGCAGAGCTGTACGACGCGACGGCGCGACGGGTCCACGGCCTCGTCGTCCGCGTGTGCCGCAACCCGGCCATCGCGCAGGAGGTCACCCAGGAGGTCTACCTCGAGGTGTGGCGCCAGAGTGCGCGCTACGACATCGAGCGGGGCAGCGCGCTCGCCTGGATGCTGACGATCGCGCACCGCAAGTCCGTCGACCGGGTCCGGTCCGCCGAGGCGGCCGACCGTCGCGACGTGACGCACGCGGCGCGGACGGCCGGGCGGCCGTTCGACGAGACGGCCGAGCGGGTCGAGAGCCGACTGGACGCCCAGCGCGTCCACCGCGCCCTCGCCGGCCTGACCGAGATCCAGCGCCAGGCCGTCGAGCTCGCCTACCTCGGTGGCTACACGCACACGGAGGTCGCCAGCCTCCTCGACCTGCCGTTGGGGACGGCCAAGACGAGGATCCGCGATGGGCTCATCCGGCTCCGCGACACGATGGGAGTGTCGTCATGACGCACGACCCGCACCACCTGACCGGCGCCTACGCGGCCGGTGCGCTCGACGACGCCGAACGCGCCGAGGTCGAGTCGCACCTCACGGTCTGCGCCGACTGCGCCCGCGAGGTCGCGGACCTCCGCGAGACCCTCGCCGAGCTGAGCGTGCTCACCGAGGCCGAGCCGCCGCCTGCCCTGCGCGCCTCGATCCTCGCCGCCGTCGCCGAGGTGCGACCGCTACCACCCGTCACTCCCCACGTCGCGTCGACGCCCGCGGTCGCGACCGTGACCCGGCTGGCCCCGCGCCGCCGTCCCCTGACCTGGCTGGCCTCGGCCGCCGCGGTCCTCATCCTCGTGGCCGGCGGCTTCGCCTGGCACCCGTGGAGCCCGGACGGTCCCGGGACGACGACGGCGCAGTCCGTCCTCGACGCGACCGATGCCCGCACCTGGTCGACCCCGGTCGGCTCCGGCCGGGCGACGATCGCGCGCAGCACCGATCTCGGGCGTGCGGCGCTCGTCCTCGTGGGGCTGGCGACGCCCCCGGAGCACCAGGCCTACCAGGCGTGGTTCCAGAAGTCCGACGGCACGATGACCTCGGCCGGGATGGTCCCGGCCGCCTCGTCGGGGACGCGCCTCGCTCGTCCTCGACGGCGACTCCGTCCACGCCATCGGCGTCGGCCTCACCCTCGAACCCGAGGCCGGGTCGCCACAGCCGACGAGCAAGCCGCTCTTCCTCGTACCTCTCGCCTGACGTTCGGACGAGAGGTCGCGACCCGCCGAAAGGGGTGCGGCGGGTCGTGACCTCTCGACGTCCGCGCGAAGCGCCGTCACGCTGCGAGACTGGGCCGGTGACGCCGACCCTGCCTGCCGCCTCGTCCTCCGCGCTGCCCGCTCCCCGGACGCCCGAACCCAGGTCAGCGCCTCCCGTGCGCTGGGGGGTCCTCGCCCCCGGCGGCATCGCCCGGAGCATGGTCGCCGCGCTGCGGGCGCGGACTCGGCAGGAGGTCGTCGCCGTCGCCTCCCGCGACCTCGAGCGGGCCGAGGCGTTCGCCGCCGAGTTCGGCATCGGGCGCGCACACGAGGGCTACGAGGCGCTCGTCGCAGACCCGGAGGTCGACGTCGTCTACGTCGCCTCCCCGCATTCGGCGCACCGGGAGCATGCGTTGCTCGCGATCGAGGCGGGCAAGCACGTGCTCGTCGAGAAGGCCTTCGCGCGGAATGCCGCGGAGGCACTCGACGTCGTCGACGCGGCTCGCGCTGCAGGCGTCTTCTGCATGGAGGCGATGTGGACGCGGTTCCTGCCCGGCATCGACGTGCTGCGGCAGGCGATCGCCGACGGCCTGCTCGGCGACGTCGAGACGGTCTTCGCCGACCACGGCCAGCCGCTCTGGCCGGGGGGCCCCGCGCGCCTCTCCGACCCCGCGCTCGCCGGCGGCGCCCTCCTCGACCTCGGCATCTACCCGCTGTCGCTCGCGTCGTGGACCCTCGGCGGCATCGAGGGGGTCACGGCGACCGGGTCGCTCACGCCCGAGGGCGTCGACCGGCAGGAGTCCATCACGGTCCGCGGCCGGTCCGGCGGGCTCGGCGTGCTCCACGCGACGATGGCCGCCCGCACCGCGACGCTGGCGAGCGTCGCCGGCACGCTCGGGAGGGTCGACATCGGCGACCCGGAGGAGTTCCACGGTCGGTGGTACGGGCACGCGCCGCTCCGCCTCACCGGCCGTGACGGGACGCTGACCGCGACGTGGGAGCCCGCCGATCGGGACTTCGGGCTGGAGTACGAGGCGTGCGAGGTCGCCCGCTGCGTCACCGAGGGCCGGACCGAGTCCGAGCTCATGCCGCTCGACGAGACCCTCTCGATCATGACGGCGATGGACGACGTCCGGCGCCAGCTCGGGGTCGTCTACCCGGGCGAGTGAGCGCTGGCCGGTGCAGCTCGGTCAGAGGAGGGGGAGGAATGCGGAGAGGTCGGCACGGGTCCCGCTGACCCGCATCAGTCCCTCGGCCTCGGCGGCGACCCAGTCGAGGTCACCGGTCGCCAGGCGCAGCCAGGTCTCCGCGTCGGTCTCGGTGACGTTGGGGGGCGTTCCGCGGCGGTGGATCGGGCCCTCGATGCACTGGACGGCGCCGTAGGGCGGGACGCGCACTTCGACGGACCGTCCGGGCGCGCGGATCCCCAGCTCCTCCAACGCGAACCGGACGGCGGTCGCGACGGTCGTGCGGGACCCGTCCCCCTCGCGCCACGCGGCGACGGCAGCGCGACCGGCGGCGGTCGCGATGCGGCGGCGCGGCGGCATTCAGCTCCTCCAGCGCGGAAGGCAGTCGGCCGAGACCCGTTCGAGCGTCGCGACGTCGCCGGCATAGGGGCCCGTCTGCCGGGGCCAGTGGGTGACGAGGTCGGTGAAGCCGAGGGCGTCGGCGCGCGCGACGAGCTCCTCGAAGACGCCCGCGCTCGACAGTCCGAAGACGGGTGAGGAGTCGACCGAGAGGATCCGCCGGAAGGGCGCGGCGGAGCGGCCGGCCGCGTCGAGCGCCACGTCGAGGCGACGAGAGAGGGCCTCGACGTGGTCCCACCACTCCTCGAGCGTGTCCCCCTTGCCGCCGTAGGTGATCCAGCCGTCCCCGACCTCTGCGGCGAGCCGGATGGAGCGTGGCCCGTTGGCCGCGACGAGCATCGGGATGCCGTCCGCCGCGACGGGTCCGGGGAGGGTGCGTGCGTCGACGGCCCGGTAGAAGTCGCCGTCGTGGTCGACGTGGTCCTCGTCGATGAGCCGGCGGAGCAGCCGGGCCCACTCGTGGAAGCGGTCGACCCGGGTCCTCAGCGGCAGCGACTCCCCGAGCTTGGCCGCGTCGGTGTCGCCACCGGTCCCGATGCCGAGGAGCAGCCGGCCGCCGCTGATGTCGTCGAGCGCGAGCGCCTCGCGGACGAAGGGGACGGGGTGGCGGAAGTTCGGGGAGGCGACGAAGGTGCCGAGGCCGACCCGGCTCGTCACGGTCGCGGCCGCCGTCAGCGTCGGGACGGCACCGAACCACGGCGACTCCGGCAGCCCACCCCACACGAGGTGGTCGTAGGTCCAGAGGTCGTCCCAGCCCATGTCCTCGGCGGCACGCCATTTCGGCGCGGCCT
This sequence comes from uncultured Actinomycetota bacterium, assembly GCA_963752365.1. GTDB lineage: Bacteria > Actinomycetota > Actinomycetes > Actinomycetales > Dermatophilaceae > CAVVXY01. The sequence goes on along the minus strand of CAVVXY010000006.1, from coordinate 86,860 downwards.
GCGCCCAGCGCTCCTCGGGGAGGATCGTCAGCCCGAAGCGCATCTCAGTCGACCCACACTCGCGCGTTGCGGAACATCCGCAGCCACGGGCTCTCCTGCTCGACCGGCCCGTCGGTCCACGACAGCTGGACGTTGCGCTGGACCCGCTCGGGGTGCGGCATCATCGCCGTGAACCGGCCGTCGGGCGTCGTGACGCCGGTCAGCCCGCCGGGCGAGCCGTTGGGGTTGGCCGGATGGGTCGTCGCCGGCGCGCCGCGGAAGTCGACGAAGCGGAGCACGCCCGCGACGGCGGCCGCGTCACCGCGCACACCGAAGTCCGCGAAGCCCTCCCCGTGCGCGACGGCGATCGGCAGCCGGCTACCGGCCATCCCGGCGAGGAGGACGGACGGGCTCTCGAGCACCTCGACCTGCGAGAGCCGGGCCTCGTACTGCTCGCTCCGGTTGCGGGTGAACCTCGGCCACGCCTCGGCCCCCGGGATGAGGTCGGCGAGCGCGGCAAACATCTGACAGCCGTTGCAGATCCCCAGCCCGAAGGTGTCGCTGCGGTGGAAGAACCCCGAGAATGCCTCTGCGAGAGCGGGGTTGAAGAGCACCGACCGCGCCCAGCCCTCCCCCGCCCCGAGCGTGTCGCCGTAGGAGAAGCCGCCGCAGGCGACGAGCCCGACCGCGTCGGCGAGGTCGAAGCGCCCGGCTTGGAGGTCGGTCATGTGGACGTCGACCGCCTCGAAGCCGGCCCGGTCGAACGCGAACGCCGTCTCGACGTGGCTGTTGACGCCCTGCTCGCGGAGCACCGCGACCTTGGGCCGCGCGCCGAGGTTGAGGTAGGGCGCGGCGATGTCGTCGGCCGGGTCGTAGGTGGGCGCGACAACCAGGCCGCTGTCCTCGTCCGAGCCGAAGGCCGCGTGCTCCTCGTCCGCGCACTCGGGGTTGTCCCGCAGCGCGGAGATCCGCCAGGAGACCGAGTCCCACTCCTGCGCGAGCTCGCGGAGCGGCTCGTCGAGGACGGTGTTGCCGCCGAGGAGGACGCGGACCCGGCGGTCGGCATTCGTCCGTCCGACGGTGTGGACCAGGCCGTGCAGTCCTTCGACTGCGAAGACGTCGAGCGCGTCGTCGACCCGGTCGAGCGGGACGGCGATGACGGCACCGAGCTCCTCGGCGAAGAGGCCCCGCTCGGCCGCGTCCCGGCGCTCGTCGCCGGCGACCAGGGAGCCGAGGTCGAGGTCGACGCCGACCGACCCAGCGAACGCCATCTCGCACGCCGTCGCCCACAGCCCGCCGTCCGAGCGGTCGTGGTAGGCGAGGGCGATCCCCTTGTCGCGCAGCGCATTCAGCGCGTCGTGGAGGTTGACGAGGCGGGCCGGGTCGTCGAGGTCGGGCACCTCGTCACCGAAGCCGCCGGACACCTGCGCGAGCATCGAGCCGCCGAGCCGACCCTTGCCGGCGCCGAGGTCGACGAGCAGGAGGGCGCACTCGGCCGGGAGCTGCGGGGTCTGCGTGCCGCGCACGTCCGGCAGGGCGGCGAATGCCGTGACGACGAGCGAGACCGGCGAGACGACCTCACGCTCCACCCCATCCTCGGATGTCCAGCGGGTCCGCATCGAGAGCGAGTCCTTGCCGACGGGGACCCCGATGCCGAGGGCGGGGCAGAGCTCCATCGCGACGGCGCGGACCGTGTCGTAGAGCGCGGCGTCCTCGCCGGGCGCACCGGCGGCAGCCATCCAGTTGCACGAGAGCTTGACCTCGCGGAGCGAGCGCAGAGGCGCCGCAAGGAGATTGGTGAGCGCCTCCCCCACGGCCATCCGGCCCGAGGCGGGCCCGTCGACCGAGGCGAGCGGCGTCCGCTCACCGGAGGCCATCGCCTCGCCCGCGAGACCGCTCAGGTCGGCGAGGGTCACGGCGACGTCGGCGACGGGCACCTGCCACGGGCCGACCATCTGGTCGCGGTGGGACAGCCCGCCGACGGTCCGGTCGCCTATCGTCACGAGGAAGCGCTTGCTGCCGACGCTGGGGTGCCGGAGGACGGCGCGAGCCGCGGCCCGCAGGTCGAGCCCGTCGAAGGAGACGTCGTCGCCGGACCGCTCGACCCGGGCGACGTCGCGGGTCATCCGCGGCGGCTTGCCGAGCAGCACCTCCATCGGCATGTCGATGAAGCGGTCCTCCCCGGGCTCCCCGGGCGGCCCGTCGGCGAGGACGAGCTGCCCGTCCCCGGTCGCGACGCCGACGACCTGGCAGGGACAGCGCTCACGGTCGGCCAGCGACCGGAGCGCGCGCAGACCCTCCGGCGCGACGGCGAGGACATAGCGCTCCTGGCTCTCGTTGCACCACGCCTCCTTGGGCGAGAGGCCGGACTCCTCGAGCGGGATGAGCCCGATCTCGAAGCGCGCACCGAGCCCGGCGCCGTCGACGAGCTCGGGGAAGGCATTCGACAGCCCGCCCGCACCCACGTCGTGGATCGCGAGGATCGGGTTGTCGGCGCCGAGGCTCCAGCAGTGGTTGATGACCTCCTGCGCACGCCGCTCGATCTCGGGGTTGCCGCGCTGGACGGAGTCGAAGTCGAGGTGCGCGGCATTCGCACCGGAGGCGAGCGAGGAGGCGGCGCCGCCGCCCATGCCGATCCGCATCCCCGGGCCGCCGAGCTGGACGAGGAGGGTCCCGGCGGGGAAGGCGACCTTGTGCGTCTGGTCCGCGTCGATCGTCCCGAGGCCGCCCGCGCTCATGATCGGCTTGTGGTAGCCGCGGCGAATGCCGTCGACCTCCTGCTCGTAGACGCGGAAGAAACCCCCGAGCGCCGGCCGGCCGAACTCGTTGTTGAACGCCGCGGCGCCGATCGGCCCCTCGATCATGATGTCGAGCGGCGTGGCCAGGTGCGCGGGCCCGGGGACCGGGTCGGCCTCCCACGGCTCGCTCGTCCCCGGCAGGTGGAGGTTGCTCACGACGAAGCCGGTCAGGCCCGCCTTGGGCGCCGAGCCGCGACCGGTCGCGCCCTCGTCGCGGATCTCGCCGCCGGCGCCGGTCGCCGCGCCGGGGAAGGGCGAGATCGCGGTCGGGTGGTTGTGCGTCTCGACCTTCATGAGGACGTGGACGTCGGACTCCCGGGCGACGTAGCGGCTCGGGCGATCGGGCGACTCGGGCAGCCAGCGCGTCCGCCGCGAGCCCTCCATGACCGAGGCGTTGTCGCTGTAGGCGACGACCGTTCCTTGAGGTGCGACCTCCTCGGTGTGCCGGATCATCCCGAACAGGCTGCGCGTGCCGGCGACCCCGTCGACGACCCAGTCGGCGTTGAAGATCTTGTGCCGGCAGTGCTCGGAGTTGGCCTGCGCGAACATCGTCAGCTCGACGTCGGTCGGGTTGCGCCCGAGCCCGGTGAACGCCTCGACGAGGTAGTCGACCTCGTCGTCGGACAGCGCGAGGCCGAATGCCGCATTCGCCTCGTCGAGGGCGGCGCGACCGCCGCCGAGGACGTCGACATGGGCCATCGGCTCGGCCTGTCGGGCGTCGAACAGGTGCCGCGGGTCGTTGGTGTCCGAGAAGACGGTCTCGGTCATCCGGTCGTGGAGGAGGGCCGCGCAGTCCGCCCACTCCTGCTCGGTCAGCCGTGTGGCGCTGCCCAGCGAGTACTCGACGACGCGCTCGACGCGATGGACGGGCACGCCGCAGTTGCGGACGATGTCGGTCGCCTTGGACGCCCACGGGGACACGGTGCCGAGTCGCGGGCCGACGACGACGGTTGCCCGCTCGTCGGCGGGCTCGTCGTCGGTGTACGGCTCGCCGTAGGTGAGGAGGCGGTACACGGTGTCGCGGTCGGCGTCGTCGAAGCCCTCTCCGCCGGCGACCCAGTGGACGTGCCGAGCCGCGAGGGTGCGGACCCCCGGAGCGACCTGGCGCAGCCTTGCGAGCAGCGCCGCGGCGCGGAAGGGCGAGAGCGCCCGCCCGCCCGCCATCGACGTGAGCGGCTGGTGGTCGGCCATGTTCAGCGGGTCACTTCCGGGTCGGCCAGCAGGACGCCCCAAACCTACCGGCGCGGCGATGGCCCCGACGCCGGGGACCGAGCTCCGCGCCCTCGCTCCGGGCCGGTGACAACGTCCGGGCGGCGGCGTACCGTCGGGAGGTGGACCACTTCGCTCGAAGCGGCCCTCCAACCAACACGAAAGACGGAGGGTGGTAGAGGTGTTCATCCAGGTCATCCAGGGTCGGTGCAACGACGTCGACCGGATCCACCAGCAGATGGACCGCTGGCACGGCACGCTCGAGGAGGGGGCCATCGGCTTCCTCGGGGCGACGTACGGGCTGACCGACGACGGCGAGTTCATCGGCGTCGTGCGGTTCGACTCGAAGGAGTCGGCGATGACGAACAGCGACCGGGCCGAGCAGGGCGCTTGGTGGGCCGACACGGTCGGCTGCTTCGACGACGAGCCGACCTTCCACGACTGCGACGACGTCCGGATGATGCTCGGCGGCGGGTCCGACGAGGCCGGGTTCGTCCAGGTCATCCAGGGTCACATCACCGACCCGGAGAAGTTCGGGATGATGATGGACGAGCCGATGGACATGCTGTCCCGGGAGCGGCCTGAGATCATCGGCGGCACGATGGCCGTCGACGCCGACGGGTTCTTCACCCAGACGATGTCCTTCACGACCGAGGACGCAGCACGCGAAGGTGAGCACCGGGAGATGCCGCCGGAGATGGCCGAGCGGATGTCGGACCTGGGCATGGCGATGTCGGACGTCTCCTTCCACGACCTGCACCACCCCTGGTTCACGACCGCGAGGGGTGCGGGCTCGATCGCCTGACCCGAGTCAGAACCGCTCCCCGGTGAGCCGCTCGAAGGCCTCGAGGTACTTCGCGCGGGTGCGCTCGACGACGTCGTCGGGGAGCGGCGGGGGCGCCTCCCCCGAGGCCTTGTCCCAGCCGCTCGCCGGCGAGGTGAGCCACTCCCGAACGAACTCCTTGTCATAGCTGGGCTGCGTGTGCCCGGGCTCCCACTGGTCGGCCGGCCAGAAGCGCGAGGAGTCCGGCGTGAGCACCTCGTCGGCCAGCAGCACGCGCCCCTCGCCGTCGACGCCGAACTCGACCTTGGTGTCCGCGATGAGAATGCCGCGCTCCCCCGCGAGCTCGTTGCCTCGCGCGAGGATGGCGACGGTCAGGTCGCGGACCGTGGCCGCGAGGTCGCCGCCGAGCGCGGCCTCGACCTCTGCATACGACATCGGCTCGTCGTGCTCGCCCTGCGGTGCCTTCGTCGACGGGGTGAAGAGCGGCACCTCGAAGCGGTCGCCGTCGCGCAGGCCCTGCGGCAGCGCGAGACCCGAGACCGTGCCGTCCGCCTCGTACTCCCGGAGGCCGCCGCCCGTGAGGTAGGCGCGGGCCACGCATTCGACCGGGAGCATCGACAGGCGACGGACGAGGACGGCCCGGCCGGCGACCTCGGTCGGCACGTCCGTCGAGAGGACGTGGTTGGGCACGAGGTCGGCGAGCTGGTCGAACCACCACAGGCTCATCCGCGTGAGGATCGCGCCCTTGTCCGGGATCGGGGTGTCGAGGACGAAGTCGAAGGCCGAGAGCCGGTCGGACGCGACGAGGAGCAGCTGGTCCTCACGCGGCGTCCCGTCGTCGGCGAGCGGTGCGTAGAGGTCGCGCACCTTGCCGGAGTAGAGGTGGCTGTATCCGGGCAGATCCAATGCCATGGCGCGATTCTTCCGCATGGCGCCGCGGCCGCTGGGGCCGGTCCGGACGACAGAGAAGTCGACCGAATACGGAGAAGACTTCCCTGTATTCCGACGAGTTATCGGGTGACCCGATAATTCGGCACCGTGACCCGGCCCTGCTCGGCGAGCAGCGCGATGTCCCGGCGGTGGTGCGAGCCCTCGAGGTGGATGCGGTCGACGGCCGCGTAGGCGCGCTTGCGGGCTTCGGCGAGTGACGCGCCGAGGGCCGTGACGGACAGGACCCGCCCGCCGGAGGAGACGACGACCCCGTCGTCGTCGAGGCGGGTGCCCGCGTGGAGGACGTAGGCGTCGGGGTCGTCCGCGACCTCCTCGAGCCCGTCGACCGGGTCGCCCGTGCGGGGCGTCGCCGGGTAGTCCGCCGAGGCGACGACGACGGTCACGGCGTGGTCGGAGGACCACCGCAGGGCCGCCTCCTCCTCGAGCCGGCCGGTCGCGGCGGCGTGGAGGAGCCCGCCGAGCGGGGTCCGCAGCCGCGCGAGGACGACCTGGGTCTCCGGGTCGCCGAAGCGGGCGTTGAACTCGACGACCTTGGGACCGAGCGAGGTGAGGGCGAGGCCGACGTAGAGCGTCCCGACGAAGGGCGTGCCGCGCCGGCGCATCTCGGCGAGGACCGGGTCGGTCACGCGCGTCATGACCTCCTCGACGAGCCCCTCCGGTGCCCAGTCGAGCGGGGAGTAGGCGCCCATGCCTCCGGTGTTGGGCCCCGCGTCGCCGTCGCCGACCCGCTTGAAGTCCTGCGCCGGCGCGAGCGGTACGGCCATCTCGCCGTCGCAGACGCAGAAGATCGACACCTCCGGCCCGTCGAGGAACGCCTCGACGACGACGCGGCCGTCCGGCTTGGCCAGGCACACGGCCGCGTGGGCGAGCGCCTCCTCGCGGGAGTCGGTGACGACGACGCCCTTACCCGCGGCGAGCCCGTCGTCCTTGACGACGTGCGGGGCGCCGAGAGCGTCGAGCGCGTCGGCGACCTCCTCGACGCTCGTGCACACGTGAGCGAGCGCCGTCGGCACCTCGGCCGCGCCCATGACCTCCTTGGCGAATGCCTTGCTCCCCTCGAGCGCCGCCGCGGCGGCACTCGGGCCGTAGACGGCGAAGCCGTCCGCGCGGAGCACGTCGGCGACGCCGGCGACGAGGGGCGCCTCCGGCCCGACGATGACGAGGTCGGCCTCGGTGCGGCGTGCGACGTCGAGCACCTGCGCGGCGTTCGTCGGATCGGGGAGGGGCTCGAGGTGGGCGACGAGCCCGATCCCGGGGTTGCCCGGGGCGGCGATGACCGTGTCGACCATGGGGTCGGCCGCGAGGGCCCGGACGAGGGCGTGCTCGCGGGCGCCGGAACCGATGACGAGGATGCGCACGGCGCCAGCCTAGGGGCCGGGCGACCGGGCCCGGACATGCGTGTGGCGCTCCCGAAAGGCAGGGGGGACAACCCTCGGGAGCGCCACAGCGGACGATGGAGCGCGTCGGGGGGGCGGTGCGCTCGACATCATCCATCGACCGAAGCCGACGGGGCCCACTTAACCACAGACCGTTCCAATGAGTAAAGTTTCAACCTGTCGGATCTCCGCCGTTGTCGGGAGGGTGCCATGGCGCGGACGCCACCACCGCGTCGGCGACGCACCGACGCGCCCCTGACCGTCATCGACGAGATCTATGGCGCACTCGTCCAGTCCGCTGCCCCGAGCAGGCGAGGACTCGTCGAGGCCGGCTACGCACCGGACGTCATCGCGGACGCCCTGGAGCTGCTCCACTGGAGGGAGCTCATCGACGTCGGCGACGAGGACTCGATCACCGTCTTCCCCCCGGACGTCGCCCTCATCTCGCACGCGGCCGACCTCGAGCGCCGCGCGCGGCGGGCGCGAGCCGAGGTCGACGCGGCGCAGACGGCATTCGCCCTGGCCCGGACGACCGTCCTGGACATCGACACGACCACGCTGACACGCCCGCTCTACGGCCTGCACGAGATCACGGCGACGGCCGTCTCGATCGAGCAGCGGATCACCGAGTCCATGGACGCCGTCGTCGCGGGCGGGCCACGGCTCGAGCTCGTCGTCAGCGGCGTGCACGCCGCGATCCCCGACGACCGGGCGACGCCGATCACGCGCCGAGCCATCATCGCGACCGGCGCCCTCGGCGACGCCGACGCGGATGCCGACCTGAGCAGCCGGCAGGAGCTCGGCTACGACATCCGCACCGCCTCCAACCTGCCCTTCAACCTCCTCATCGCCGACCGGACGACGGCCATCATCGACACGACGAACCGCGACCCCCAGGGCGCCGGCTCGGTCCTCGTCCACGACCCGGTGATCGTCCGGATGCTCTGCGCGTGGTTCGACCTCGCCCACCGGGGCGCCACGCCCCTCGCGGCCCGGGCGAACGCGTCGGGGCTCAGCGCGCGCGACAGCCGGATCTTCACGCTCATGGCGGCCGGGCTGACCGACGCCGCGATCGCGCGACGGCTCGGCGTGAGCACCCGGACCGTCGAGCGCCGGACGAGCTGGCTGCTCGAGCACATCGACGCGACGACCCGCTTCCAGGCCGGCGTCAAGGCCGCGCGCGCGGGCCTGATCTGAGGACGGTCGCGGCCCGTCTAGACTTGGGAGTTCGTCCAGTTCCACCGGGGAGCACCACGTCGTGACTGCACAACGGGCGGCCACCGAGGCCGTCGTCGCCCGCGAGATCGCCATCGAGCAGGCCCATGTCGACCGTGTCTACGCCGAGCTGTCCAAGGCCGCAGACCGGGCCGACAGCGTCGCCGCCGACGGTCTCGCGCGCGGCCGCACCAGCCGCACCGGCGACATCCGCGACGAGGAGATCACCGGGCTCTTCGAGCGCGACGCCCTCATGTTCGCGGCAGCGCGGCGACGGCATTCGATCGACCAGCAGTACGAAGGGCTCGTCTTCGGCCGCCTCGACCTCGCGCCGACCGGCGAGGAGGTCGAGCGCGAGGTGCGGCACATCGGCCGGCTCGGCGTCCGCGACGACGACTACGAACCCCTCGTCGTCGACTGGCGCGCCCCGGCCGCCGCCGCGTTCTACCGGGCGACGCCGGTCGAGCCGATGGGCGTCGTCCGCCGCCGCGTCCTGCGCAGCCGCGGCGCCGTCGTCGAGGGCGTCGAGGACGACCTCATGGTGCCCGAGCCGCCGGACGACCTCGTCGTCGTCGGCGACGGCGCGCTCATCGCCGCCCTGACCCGCAGCCGCGGCGCGCAGATGCGCGACATCGTCGCCACGATCCAGCGCCACCAGGACGAGGCGATCCGTGCCCCGTGGCGCGGGGTCACCGAGATCTCCGGCGGGCCGGGCACGGGCAAGACCGTCGTCGCCCTCCACCGGGCCGCCTACCTGCTCTACAGCGAGCGGCGGCGATTCGAGTCCGGCGGCATCCTGGTCGTCGGGCCGTCGGCCGCCTACACCGCCTACATCGAGCGCGTCCTGCCCTCCCTCGGCGAGGAGTCGGTCTCCCTCCGCGCCGTCGGAGACCTCCTCGACGGCGTGACCGCGACCCGCGCCGACCACCTCGAGGTGGCCCGCGTCAAGGGCGCCCTCCGCATCCGCCAGGTCCTCGGGCGGCTCGCCGCCGCGACTCCCCCGGAGGCCCCGCAGCAGTTCCGCGCCTTCGTCGGTGGCCACGCCCTGCGGCTCGACCGCGACGTCCTGCTCCGGGTGCGCGCGCAGGCGCTGCGGTCCCAGCCGCACAACGCGGCGACGGCTGCCGCGCGGTCCCTCCTCGGCGAGACGGCCTGGCGAACCGTCCAGGGTGGCGACCGCGACCTCTTCCGCGACGCGTGGGAGGGCTCGATCGAGGTCGACGCCTTCCTCGCCGAGTGGTGGCCGCAGCTCGACCCGCGAGCGGTCCTCCTGCGCCTCGCCGACACCGACGCGGCCTACCGGGCGACCCGAGGGATCCTCACCGACGGCGAGGCCGCCGCGCTGGCCGAGAGCTACCGCGAGGCCCTCGCGACCGGCGAGTGGTCGGTGGGCGACGTCCCCCTCGTCGACGAGCTGTCCTGGCGGCTCGGCCTCGTCCAGGACGACCTGGACGACGAGCGCGGCTTCTACGAGGTCGACGAGCTCGGCGACGGCGACGGGGCACCCCGGAGCCAGCGGATCGACACACCGGCGCGGTCCTGGACGGGCCGGCTCGAGGGCCGCGAGCGGCTCCTCGCCGGACGCATCGGCGGCGCCGCCGGCTATGCCCACGTCCTCGTCGACGAGGCGCAGGACCTCTCGCCCATGCAGTGGCGGACCGTCGGCGTCCGCGGCCGGGGCGCCTCGTGGACCGTCGTCGGCGACGCGGCACAGGCCTCGTGGGGCGACGCCGCGGAGGCCGCGGTCGCGCGCGAGCAGGCCTACGGCAGCCAGGAGCGGCGCGGCTTCCACATGGACACCAACTACCGCAACGCGCGCGAGATCTTCGACTACGCCCGCGACGTCATCCTCCCCGTCGTTCCCGACGCCGACATCCCGAATGCCGTCCGCGAGACCGGCGTCGACCCGGTCACCCGGCCGTTCGGCGAGGACGTCGGGGCCGCGGTCCGCGAGGCCGTCCTCGAGCTCCTCGAGCAGGTCGACGGGTCGGTCGCCGTCATCGTGCCGGCCCGCCACGCGGCGCGCGCGCAGGGTGCCGCCGAGCTCGACCCGCGGGTCCTCGTCATCGACCCGATGTCGACCAAGGGTCTCGAGTACGACGCGACCGTGGTCGTCGACCCCGACCAGGTGGCCGCCGAGTCCCCGGGAGGCGCCCGCGTCCTCTACGTCGCCCTCACGCGGGCCGCCCACCGGATGACCGTGCTCGTCGGCCCCCGCCGCGACTGAGCCCCTCCACCTCCGCTCGCACCTACCCCTGGCACGTGCTGGGATCGCGGCACATCCTGGGCGGTAGGCGCGTCCTCACGTGGCGTCCCCCCACGACGCACGCCCGCCGCGACCGAGGGCATCGGTCGCGGCGGGCGCGAAGTGTGTGGCCGGAGCGGGACTGGGAGGGGGGTGGCCCGCTCCGGCCTCAAGACTGCTCCGCGAGGAACTCGTCTGAGCCATATTGAAGTGCGTACGCAAGAGAATGCGCAGGCGTTTGACGAAATATCATCCGGTGAGTTTCGCCCGGCCCGTCGGCTCGGCCCGGACTACCCCCGCGCGGGGCCGCCGAGGAGCGGATGCCGCTCGATGATCGCCTCGCGCCCGGGCCCGACCCCGATCGCGGACACCCGGGCACCGATCAGCTCCTCGAGCCGCAGGACGTAGCGCTGGGCATTCTCCGGCAGGGACTCGAAGGTGCGGCAGCCGGAGATGTCCTCCCACCAGCCGGGCATCGTCTCGTAGATCGGCTGCGCGTGGTGGAAGTCGCTCTGGTTGACCGGCATCTCCTCGACGCGGCGCCCGTCGACCTCGTAGGCGACGCAGATCGGCACCTCGGGCAGGCCGGTGAGGATGTCGAGCTTGGTGACGACGAAGTCGGTGACGCCGTTGATCCGGGTGGCGTAGCGCCCGACGACCGTGTCGACCCAGCCGCAGCGGCGCGGCCGCCCGGTCGTCGTGCCGTACTCGGCGCCGGTCTTGCGGAGGAACTCCCCGGCGTCGTCGAAGAGCTCGGTCGGGAAGGGCCCCTCGCCGACCCGGGTCGAGTAGGCCTTGAGGATCGCGATGACCCGCTCGACGCGCGTCGGTGGGATCCCCGAGCCGGTGCACGCCCCGCCGGCCGTCGCGCTCGAGGAGGTGACGAACGGGTAGGTGCCGTGGTCGACGTCGAGGAGGGTCGCCTGGCCGGCCTCGAGGAGGACGTTCTTGCCGGCATTCAACGCCTGCTCGAGGACGAGCGAGGTGTCGGCGACCATGGGCGCGAGCCGCTCGGCGTAGGAGCGCAGCTCGCCGACGATCGCGTCGACGTCGGCGGCGCGCGTGTTGTAGATCTTCGCGAGGATCTGGTTCTTGAAGACGAGGGCCGCCTCGACCTTCTGGCGCAGGATCCCCTCGTCGAAGATGTCCTGGATCCGGATGCCGGTCCGGTTCATCTTGTCGGCGTAGGTCGGGCCGATGCCACGACCCGTCGTGCCGATCTTGCGCGCGCCGAGGAAGCGCTCGGTCACCTTGTCGAGGGTCCGGTTGTACGGCGGGATGATGTGGGCGCTCGCGCTGACGACGAGCTTGCTCGTGTCGATCCCGCGCGCCTCGAGCCCGTCGATCTCGCGGAAGAGGACCTCGAGGTCGACGACGACGCCGTTGCCGATGACCGGGATGCAGGTCGGCGTGAGGATGCCGGAGGGGAGCAGGTGGAGGGCATACTTCTCGCCGTCGATGACGACCGTGTGCCCGGCGTTGTTGCCGCCGTTGAACTTGACGACGTAGTCGACGCCGGACCCCATGAGGTCGGTCGCCTTGCCCTTGCCCTCGTCGCCCCACTGGGCGCCCACGAGCACGATCGCCGGCATGGCGATCCCTCCTTGCGTCGGTTGTCGGTCGAATGCGGGTCGGTCGAATGCGGCACAGCAACGTCGAGCGGGTCGTCCGGCTCTCCCCGATCGACCCGCCGCCCGAGCCTACCGGCCGCCGCGGAGGTCGCGTCGGCGTCGTGCGCGGCTGTCGTCGAGCAGCCCGAGCGCGGCCGACGACGCTCCGAGCTGGAAGCGGGTGTCGACGCCCTGCTCGGCCATGAGGGTCGCGACGCGGCGGCGGACGCTGCGCAGGCCCCAGCCGAGGTGCCGTGCGATGGCCTCGTCCTTGAAGCCGTGGTCGAGGAGCTCGAGGACGCGCCGGTCGTCGGTCGAGGCGTCGCGCGCGAGGGAGGGGACGACGGACGCATTCGCGTAGACGGCGTCGAAGAGCGCCGTGTAGGCGAGGACGAGCGCAGGATCGCGGATGAGCCGGTAGCCCTCGCTCGGGTCGGCCCAGCTGACCGAGGCGACGACGGCGCTGTCCCCGAAGACGGCGAACTCGCTCGGCGGCGACTCGACGAGCCGCTGCTGCTCGCCGGCCTCGGCCCACATCCGCATCCAGCGCCGGCCGTCGTCGCTCTCGTGGATCGCGAGCGGATAGAGAGCGCGCTGCACCATGCCGCCACGCATGCGCGCCTGGACCTCGCGGACCATGACGTCCTCGACGCCGGGCCCGACGTCGAGGGTCAGGACGCAGGTTCGGACGATCTGGGCCCCGTCGAGGAGCTGCTCGGTCTGGGCCGACACGTGCTCCGGAGGGATGACCGTGCTCGTCGCCCGGACCTCCCGCGCGTCCTGGAGGTGGGAGCTCAGGCCGACGAGGGAGGCCTGCACCTCGACGAGCGCCTGGCGCTGCTGCTCGAGGAGGGCGACCTCGCGCCCGACCCCGTCGCGGAGTGCGCTCAGGGCCTCCGCGACGCTGCTCGGGCCGGGGTGGGCCGGGGCCGAGCCGTGGACCCGGGGAGGGCGCTGACCAGCCATGACGTCGCTCCTGATCATCGATATGCGCGGTCCTGGCACCTTAGTGCCAATGGCAGGTCAATGCCGAATCCGTCGACAGTCGTGTGACAGAGTGTCGCCACAAGCGCACCGCTGGTTGCAGGGGATCGGCTGTGCGGCGCACGCGAGTGCGCAGCTCCTGGCAGGGGGCAGTGGCAGGGCCCGAACCGGTTCACCGGCTCGGGCCCTCCCGTTGTCCGCGGCGTTTCGATCCGCCGGACGGCGATCGTGGTCGTTTCCCAGCCGTCGTGCTCGCACGAGCGGACACGACGGCCGGGAACGAACAGCTCGGTGGTCCCGCCTAGAGGCCGAGCTCCCGTGCCGCGTCGGCCGAGCTCGCCCGGAGGAACTCGGTGCAGCGGACCCGCTCCTCCTCCTCGCCGATCGCGGCGGCCGCCCCGGCGAGGGCCGCGAGCGCCCGGAGGAAGCCGCGGTTGGGCTCGTGGGACCACGGGATCGGCCCCTGGCCGCGCCAGCCGGCGCGACGGAGGGCGTCGAGGCCCCGGTGGTAGCCGGTCCGGGCGAATGCGTAGCCGGCGACCGGGTCGTCCGCGGCGAGTGCATCCTCGGCCAGGGTGGCCCAGGCGAGGGACGACGCCGGGTGGGCGGCCGCGACGTCCCGGGCGGGCGACCCCGCCGCGAGGTCGCTCGCGGCGGGGTCGTCGGGGAGCCGGGTCTCGGGGATGCCGAGGAGGTCGCTCACGCGGAGTGCGTCCCGGCGGAGCGCAGGTTCTCGCACGCCTCCTGGACACGCTTGGCCATCCCGATCTCGGCCTCCTTGCCCCAGGCGCGCGGGTCGTACTGCTTCTTGTTGCCGACCTCGCCGTCGATCTTGAGGACGCCGTCGTAGTTGCGGAGCATCCACTCGGCGACCGGTCGGGTGAAGGCGTACTGGGTGTCGGTGTCGACATTCATCTTGACGACGCCGTAGTCGACGGCGGCGGAGATCTCCTCGGGGAGCGAGCCGGAGCCGCCGTGGAAGACGAGGTGGAACGGCTTGTCGTCGCTCGTCCCGAACTCCTTGTGCACGGCCTCCTGGGCGGCCTTGAGGACGTCGGGACGGAGCTTGACGTTGCCCGGCTTGTAGACGCCGTGCACGTTGCCGAAGGTCAGGGCGGTCATGTAGTAGCCCTGCTCGCCGGTGCCGAGCGCGCGCGCGGTCGCGATCGCGTCCTCGGGCGTCGAGTAGAGCTTGTCGTCGATCGCGCCCTCGACACCGTCCTCCTCGCCGCCGACGACGCCGACCTCGATCTCGAGGATGACGTTGGCGGCCTTGCAGGCGGCGAGCAGCTCCTCGGCGATCTGGAGGTTCTCCTCGAGCGGCACGGCCGACCCGTCCCACATGTGCGACTGGAAGATCGGCAGGCCGCCGGCCTTGACCCGCTCGGTGCTCGCGGCGAGCAGCGGCCGGACGAAGCCGTCGAGCTTGTCCTTGGGGCAGTGGTCGGTGTGGAGCGCGATGTTGACCGGGTAGTTCTTCGCGACCTCCTCGGCGTAGGCCGCGAGCGCCTTCGCGCCGGCGACCATGTCCTTGATCGTCGCGCCGGAGGCGTACTCGCCGCCGCCGGTCGAGACCTGGATGATCCCGTCCGAGCCGGCCTCGGCGAAGCCGCGGATGGCCGCGGTCACCGTCTGGCTGCTGGAGATGTTGATCGCGGGATACGCGAACGAGCCGTTCTTGGCCCGGTCGAGCATGTCCGCGTAGACCTCGGGAGTTGCGATGGGCATGGGCTCTCCTTGCGTACTAGGGGTGGGTCCTGCCCCCGATCCTCCCATCCCGGCCCGTGACCCAGGTCACCCACTTCCGCATTGCGGACGAAGACCGGCGGGTAGGTTGCCCGCATGGTCATGGGGGACGTCCGGGCGATGGCCGACGCGACCCCGGACACGCGCAACCGCGTCGTCGACCTGCTCCGTGCATTCGCCATCTGCATGGTCGTCCTCGGGCACTGGACGGCCGCGATGGTCCACGTCGGCGCGGACGGGGAGCCGCAGATCGACGCGGTCCTCAACGTCGCACCGTGGACCCACCCGTACACCTGGGTCATCCAGGTCATGCCGATCTTCTTCCTCGTCGGCGGCTATGCGAATGCCCTGTCGTGGCGGTCCGCGCAGGGGCGCGTGGGCCCACGGCCAGCCGGACGGAGTCCGGCGGGCCGGGGACAGCCCTACGCGGAGTGGCTCCGGGCGCGACTGCGGCGGCTGGGGACGCCGGTCATCCCCGTCCTCCTCGTCTGGCTCGTCCTCTGCACGGTCGCCTACCTCGGCGGCGTCGACCCGGCGACCCTGCGGACCGCCTCGCAGGTCGCGCTCGTGCCGACGTGGTTCCTCGCGGCCTACGTCCTCGTCGTCGCGGTCGCACCGTGGACGCTGGCGCTGTGGGAGCGGTGGGGGTGGTGGAGCGTCGCCGCCGGGCTCGCGCTCGGCGGCCTCGTCGACTGGGTGTCGATCGGCACCGGCAACGACCTCGCCGGCTTCCTCAACTACCTCGTCGTGTGGGCGTCCGTCCACCAGCTCGGCTACGCCTGGCGCGACGGCTCCCTGTCCGGCACCGGGCGCCGGCTCCTCCTCGCGCTCGTCGGCGGTGTCGGCGTCGTGCTCCTCGTGTGGCTCGGGCCCTATCCGGTCTCGATGGTCGGCGTGGACGACGCGACCCTCAACAACTCCTACCCGACGCGGGTCACCCTCGGCTTCCTCGGAATGCTGCAGGGCGGGCTGCTCCTCGCGGCCGAGCCCGCGCTCGCGCGCTGGCTGCAGCGACCCGGGCCGTGGCGGGCCACGGTGCTCGTCAACGCGCGGATCATGACGCTCTACCTGTGGCACCTGACGTCGATGGTCATGACGATCGGGGTGCTCGTCCAGCTCGGCGGGTTCGGCCTGCACCGGCCGCCGCTCACCGCGTCGTGGTGGTGGACGCGACCGCTCTGGTGGCTCGCGCTCGGCGCGGTCGTCACGGCATTCATCGCGGTCCTCGGGAGGTTCGAGGACCCGACACGGGACGAGCGGCCCGCTCCCCCGCTCTGGCGGCCGGTCGTCGCCCTCGTCGCGATGTGCGGTGGGCTCGGCGTCATGGCGAAGTCCGGGATCGTCTCGCGCGGCAGCCTGCAGTGGTGGTGGCCGCTCGTCCCGGTCCTCGGGCTCGTCCTCACGAGGACGGTGTCGCTGCGCCTGCCTCGCGGTCAGGAGACCCGGAGGACGTAGGGCGTCGTCGTCGCGACCGCCCGCAGCCCGAGCGCGGTGAGGATCGGCCGGCTGTCCGGGGAGCAGTCGACGCGGATGAGCCGGTAGCCGCGCTCGACGGCGATCCGGGCACGGTGGGCGACGGTCGCGCGGTAGAGCCCGCGACGGCGGTGGTCGGGGTGCGTCGACCCTCCCCAGAGCGACGCGAAGTCGGTGCCGGGCGTGAAGCGCAGCCAGGCCGCGCACAGCACGTCGCCCGTGCCGCGCTCCTCGGCGACGACGACGACGAGGTCGTCGCCCGAGCGCGCCTTCTCCTCGATCAGCTGGCGGGTGCGCGAGTCGCCGAATGCCGCGTCGACCTCCCCCGCGTCCCGGCCCGGCCTCCAGACCCGCTCGACGAGGCGGTGGATCCGCAGGAAGCTCGCCGTGTCGTCGGCCGCGACCTCGCGCAGGGCGATGTCGCCGGGCACGGCGACATCGTGGACGAGCCGGGCGGCCTCGCCGAGGACGAGCGCTTCCTGCTCCTCGGCGACGAAGCCGTGCCGGGCGAGCCGCTCGCCGAGGTCGGCGGGATCGTCGTAGCCGTACGTCTTCCACTCGACCCGCTCCCCTCGCGCGCCGAAGTACGCGGCCTGCCGTGCGATCCAGTGGTCCGGGTCGTCGCCGAGGCCGCTCGGGCACTCGCAGGACGCCCACGACGTCCCCGGGACCTCCGGGTAGCGGCGGACGACCGGGCCGTCGGTGTCGAGGACGATCCCGGGCATCGGCTCGTCCTCACGTCGGGCGAGACGGACCTGGTCGTGGAAGAGCGCGAGAAGCGGGTCGGGCACGCCCCCATCCAAGTCGAGTCGAACGTCCCGCGCACGGCAGCTGCGCGCGGGATGATCGGACATGGACACCGAGCGATCGCCCGCCGAGCTCATCGAGTCATGGGTCCGCCGCGGCGTCGTGACGCCCGACCAGGCGGCGGTCATGCGCGCGGACCTCGGCCCCGCCGCGCCGACGACCGCCCCCGCGACCGGACCCCGGACGAGCAGTGTCCTCGTCGAGGCGCTCGGCTGGCTCGGCGCGACCATCGTCGTCATCGGTCTCGGTCTGCTCATCGCCAACTGGTGGGACGCGCTCGGTGCCTGGGGCCGGATCGTCCTCGTCACGGCGGTCGCAGCGGGCCTCGTCGGGGCCGGGTTCGCGCTCCCCGCGACCACCGGGCCGTCCCGTCGCGTGCGGGTGGCGCTCTGGCTCGCCGGCTCGCTCGGCGCTGCATTCGCCGCCGGGCTGATCGCCGAGGAGGCCCTCGGCAACGATGCCGACGAGCTCGTCGGGGTCGCCGCCGCGCTCGTGTCGGCCGTGGTGAGCGCGGTGCTCTGGCGGGTCGGCCGGCACGCGGTGCAGCACCTGGCGACCGCCGTGGCCCTCGGGGTCGCGGCCATGCTCCTCACCTCGCGAGTCGTCACGTCCGGCGGCGAATGGCTGTGGCCCGGGCTCGCGCTCGCCGCCGTGGGGACGGCGTGGGCGGCGCTCGCGGCCGTCGACGTCATCCGGCCCGGCGACGTCGGGATCCGGGTCGGCGGGGCCATGTCGATCGTCGGCGTCCTCACGACGATGGGCAGCGACGCCGGGCGGGTCATCGCCGTCCTCGTCGTCGCGGGGTGGGTCGGCGGCGCGCTCTGGCGCTCGGATCTCGCCCTCCTCGGGATGGCCGCGCTCGGCGCCCTCATCGCCGTGCCGGTGCTCGTCGGGGAGTGGTTCCCCGGTGCGCTGTCCGCGGCCATCGCGCTCCTCGTCGTCGGTGGCCTGCTCGTCGGCGCGGCCGTGCTCGTCGCGCGGCGTCGGCGTGAGCCCGAGCCGACCTAGCCGCCGACCGCGGCCAGCCGCGCCTCGAGGTGGGCCCGCTCGACGTCGTTGCCGCACAGCCCGATGGCTTGGGCGAATGCCGCACGCGCACCCCTGGCGTCCCCCGCCCGGGCGAGCAGCTCGGCGCGCACGGCGACCGGGCGGTGGCCGGGCCACGTCGCCTCGTCGTCGAGGAGCGCCAGGCCGGCGTGCGGCCCGTCGGCCTCGGCGACGGCAACGGCGCGCGCGAGCCGGACGGCGGGTGAGGGGGCGACGGCCTCGAGGTCCGCGTAGCGGGCCGCGATCCGCTCCCAGCGGGTGTCCTCGGCGCGGCCGGCGACGGCGTGCTCGGCCGCGATGAGCGCCTGGAGGCGGTAGGAGGTGGCGAGGGCACGGCATTCGGCCGGGTCGAGGGCGTCGAGGAGCCCGAGCGCCTCGGCGATCTCGTCGGCGTGCCAGCGGCTGCGGTCCTGGTCGGGGAGGAGCACGAGGGCGCCGTCGACGGCTCGGGCGTCGCGGCGGGAGTGCTGGAGGAGCATGAGCGCGAGGAGGGCGCGGAGGACGGGGGCGTCGCCGACCTCGCGGGCGACGCGGACGAGGCGGATCGCCTCGCCGGCGATGTCGGCCCGGAGCAGGTCCGGGCCGGAGCCGGGCGCGTAGCCGGCGGTGAAGGCGAGGTAGGCGACGTGCGCGACGACCTCGAGCCGCGCCGGGAGGTCAGCGGCCTCCGGGACGGCGAAGGGGATGCCGGCCCCGACGACCTTCTTCTTGGCCCGGGTGATGCGGGCGGCCATCGTCGCCTCGGGGACGAGGAAGAGCCGGGCGATCTCGCGGGTCTCGACGCCGACGACGAGGCGGAGGCTGAGGGCCGCGGCCGCCTCCGGCGCGAGCGCCGGGTGGGCGCACATGAGGACGAGCCGGAGCCGGTCGTCCTCGACGAGCCCGCCGGGGTCGGCCCGGACGGGGAGCGTCTCGGTGCCCTCCCGGTCGACGCGCAGGAGGGTGGCCTTGCGCTGCGCCATCGCCTCGCCCCGGAGCCGGTCGAGGATGCGCCGCCGCGCCGTCGTGAGGAGCCACGCCGGCGGGTTCACGGGGACACCGTCCTCGGGCCAGCGACGGGTCGCCGCCTCGAAGGCGTCGGAGAGGGCGTCCTCGACGAGGTCGAGGCGACGGAAGCGCGCGAGGAGGAGTGCGACGAGCCGGCCCCACTCCTCGCGCATCGCGGCCGCGACGGCGGCATCGGCATTGGCCCGGTCGTCGGCTGACGTCACGGCGGCTCCCAGCCGTCGATGTCCATGACCGGACGGACCTCGACGGTGTAGGCGGTCGGCAACAGGCGGGCGACGGCGAGGGCGGCGTCGAGGTCGGGCAGCTCGAGGAGGTAGAAGCCGCTCAGCTGCTCGACGGTCTCGGCGAACGGTCCGTCGGTGACGGCCCAGGTCGTGCCGTCGTGCCGGAGGGTCGTCGCCGTGTCCGCCTCCTGGAGCGCCGCGCCGGAGACCTTGAGCCCGCGCTCCTTGACAGCGAGCTCGAATGCCGTGTGCGCGTCGAAGTAGCCCTGACGCTCCTCCGCGGTCGCCCGGTCCCAGTCGGACGGGTCGGAGGCGATGAGGACGGCGTACTCCATCAGGACACCTCGTCGTCTCGCTCGTCGTCGGTCATGACGCGTCGGATCTCGACGCTCTCCCCGGTCGTCGTGAGGAGCGCGGCGGCCTCGACGAGGCCGTCGAGGTCGTCGCACTCGACGTCGAGGAAGCCGCCGAGCTGCTCGACCGACTCGGCGAACGGCCCGTCGGTCGGTCCCGTCCCACCCGGTCGCACGATGCGTGCCGTCGCGCTCGGGTGCAGCTCGGCACCCCCGCGGACCGTCCCGCCGATCGCCTTGAGCCGGTCGACGAAGGGCTCCTGCGCGTCGTAGACGGCCTGCTTCTCCGCGGGGCTCTTCGACGCCCACGCGGCCTCGTCGGTGTGGATCACGAGGATGTACCTCGCCATGGCATTCGCCTCCTTGGCTCGGGCCGCCATGGTGCGACCTCCCCACGATGACGGACGAGCGGGCCGCAGATCGACAGAACCGCTCACGGACTCCTGAGCCGTGCCGCGGGGGGCAGGTCGCCCGGGTCGGCGGCGGGGGCTGTCAGCGGGTCCGCGGGGAGCAGCTCGACCTGCTCGCGGCACCACTGGGACACCGGTCGTCCGCCGTCGAGGACGCCGGCGCGGAAGTCGGTCCACGGCTCCCACCGCCACTCCTCGACCTCGTCCGGGTCGGGCCGGACCCCGCCGACCGCGGTGCCGACGAACACGGGGCACAGCTCGTGCTCGACGACGCCGCCCATGACGGCCCGGTAGCGAAACCGGGGCAGCAGCAGCCGGAGGCCGTCGACCTCGACGCCGAGCTCGTCGCGGACCCGCCGCCG
The DNA here is from genome assembly GCA_963752365.1 of uncultured Actinomycetota bacterium. GTDB lineage: Bacteria > Actinomycetota > Actinomycetes > Actinomycetales > Dermatophilaceae > CAVVXY01. The sequence goes on along the minus strand of CAVVXY010000006.1, from coordinate 66,279 downwards.
GACGGCGTCCTCGAACGGCTCGCCGGGCGCGGGGTGGCCGCACACGGCATTGGTCCACACGCCGGGGAAGGTCGCCTTGCCGAGGGCCCGACGGCTCACCAGGACACCGCCCCGACCGTCGAAGAGGTGGCAGGAGAAGGCGAGGTGGAGGGGGGTGTCCGCGCCGTGCACGGTGCGCTTGTCGGCGGTGCCCACCGCGTGACCGGTCTCGTCGAGGAGGACGACGAGCTCGCGGGTCACGCCGGGACCACGATCGGCCGGGCGAGCTGGTTGACCGCCGCCCCGAACAGCCACGGCAGGCGTACGGCCGCCGGGACGAGACGGCGACGGACCGGGGCGAATGCCGTCGCGCCGAGCAGTCCCTGGGTCAGGAGCTCGTGACGTCGGCCGATCCGGCCGGCGACCCGCTCGTAGCGCCCGGGATCGCCGGCGACGATGCAGTCGACCGCGGCCCGGGCCTGAGCGAGACCGAGGGCGATCCCCTCTCCGGTCAGTGCGTCGACGTAGCCGGCCGCGTCGCCGACGAGCAGGACCCGGCCCGCGGCGCGGTGCCGGGCCCGCTGCCGGAGCGGCCCGGCGCCCCGGACCTTGGTCCTGGCCCCGGTGAGCCGCTCGGCGAGGGCGGGGATGTCCGCGAGCAGCTCCTCGAAGCCCGCTCCCGCGTCGCTGAGGACGGCGACGCCGATGAGGTCGTCGGCGACCGGGGTCACGTACGCCTCCGCGCGCGGGGACCAGTGGACCTCGACGAACGGGGTCCACGGCGCCTGCTCGACATGGCAGCGGAACCCGAACCGTCGGCGGGAGCGCACGTCCGCGTCGAGCCCGAGGAGCCGGCGGACCGGCGAATGCAGTCCGTCGGCGGCGATGACGTGGCGCGCCGGCTCACCGTCGACGACGACGTGGTCGCCGTGGTCACGGAGCGACCGGACCGGGCGCGGCTCGACCGGCACCCCCGCCGCGTCCAGCGCCCCGGAGAGCGCGGCGTGCAGCGTGGTCCGCCGGACCCCCCTTCCCCGGCCGGAGCGGAAGGCCGCCTCGACGGCGGCGCCGGAGCCGTCGACGTAGCGGATCCCGGCGAGGTCGTGGCCGGCCGGGTCGACCCCGAGCGCGGCGAGGTCGGCGACGGCGCCGGGCATGAGCCCCTCGCCGCACGCCTTGTCGATCGGTCCGGTCCGCGGCTCCCGCACGGCGACGTCGAGTCCCGCGCGGGCGGCGTACAGCGCCGTCGCGAGCCCGACCGGGCCGCCGCCGGCGACGACGAGGTCACGCATGGGCGACCGGCTCGACGCTCGGGGCGGGCAGGGTCGCGAGGGCGGTGTCCTCGGCGCGGATGCGGACCGTGAGGAGGGCCGCGTTGAGGACGGTGAAGACGGCCGCCGTGACCCAGCCAGCGTGGACGAGGGGCAGAGCGAGGCCCTCGAGGACGACGGCGACGTAGTTCGGGTGACGGAGCAGCCGGTAGGGACCCGAGGCGACCGGCGGCATGCCCGGCACGACGATGACCCGCGTGTTCCAGCGCGGGCCGAGGGTCGTGATGCACCACCACCGCAGCGCCTGCGACGCGATGACGAGCCCGAGCATGGACCAGGCGAGCAGCCCCGGCACGTCCGGGCGGCGGACCCACGCCTCGACGAGCGCGCCCGCGAGCAGGCCGGTGTGGAGGACGACCATGAACGGGTAGTGGCCGGCTCCCGTCTCGACGCCGCCCCGCTCCAGGCTCCACGCGGCATTCCGCGTCGAGACGACGAGCTCGGCGAGACGTTCGAGCGCGACGAGGGCGACGAGGACGGTGAAGGCGACGAGCCCGGTCACGAGGTGGCCCGGAGCAGGACGAGCTCGGAGCAGAAGCCAGGCCCCATCGCGAGGAGCACGCCGTGGCTCCCGGGCGCGGGCGGACGCTCGCGGAGGGTGTCCTCCAGGACGTGGAGGACGGACACCGAGGAGAGGTTGCCGACGCGGGCGAGCGACTCCCACGTGAGGGCAACGGCCTCCCGGGGCACCTCGAGCGCGGCCTCGAGCGCCTCGATGACCTTGGGTCCGCCGGGGTGGCAGACCCACCAGCCGATGTCCGCGCGGGTCAGGCCGTGGTCGGCGAGGAAGCCGTCGACGTCCTCGCGCAGGTAGCGGCCGACGAGGTTCGGGACCTCGGCGTCCAGGACGATCCGCAGCCCTGAGCCACTCACGTCGAAGCCCATCGTGCGTTCGCTGTCCGGATAGAGACGGCTGCGCGAGTCGAGGACCTCGACCGGCCCGTCGGGACCGTCCGTCCCGACGGCGACGACGGCTGCAGCGCCGTCGCCGAAGAGGCCGCTCGCGACGAGGTTGGGCACCGAGGTGTCGTCGCGCTGCACGGTGAGCGAGCAGAGCTCGACCGCGACGAGCACGGCGGTGTGACCGGGGTGGCCGACGAGGTGGTCGTGGAGCCGGGCGATGCCGGCAGCGCCGGCAACGCAGCCGAGGCCGACGATCGGAATGCGGCGGACGTCCGGCCGGAGCCCGACGACCCCGGCGATCCGCGCGTCCAGAGAGGGGATGGCCAGGCCGGTCACCGTCGCGGTGATGATGAGGTCGACGTCGCTCGGCGTGAGGCCGGCGGCCTTGAGGGCGTCGATGAGGGCGCGCGACCCGAGCTCGACGGCGTGCTCGATGAAGAGGTCGTTGGACTGGCCGAAGTCGCGGAGCTCGCCGTACTCGGCGATGGGGAGCACCGTGTGCCGCCGCTCGACGCCGGCATTCGCGTGGAACCGGCGCAGCAGGGACCGGTCGAGGCTGCGCTGCGCGATGACGTCGGCGAAGGCCTCGGTGATCTCGGACTGCGGGTGGGAGTTCGGCGGCAGGGCGCTGCGGACGGACACGATCCTCATGAGGGCTCCTCGAGGGGCGGGCGGGGTCGGGTGGGACGGGTCAGGGCGCCGGCCAGGCCGGTCACGAGTCGTCGGTCGATGCGGCCGTCGCCGAGTCCGAGCTCGACGAGGGTGTCGAAGACGTGCCGGTCGGATGCTGCGGAGCGAATGCCGGCCTCGACGACGACCGGTGAGCGGGAGAGTCGCGACGTGACCCAGGTGTGCCGCAGATGGGTCCCGAGCAGCGCCCGGACCTCGCGGCCGTAGTCGGCGCCCGCGGCGGCCGGCCGTCCGGAGCCGACGGCTCGCGCGGCCGCTCTCCCGGCGGCCAGACCGGTCGCGACGGCGTAGTAGATCCCCTCGCCGGTCATCGGGTTGATGAGGCCGGCGGCGTCGCCGACGAGGAGCACCGGCCCGTCCGGCTGTCGCCAGCGCCAGCCGGAGAGCGGCAGGTGGTGACCGCGCCAGTCGCTGCCGGTGCTCGCGGCTCCGGGGATCAGTGCCTCGAGCTGGTCGAGGAGGATGCGCCGGCTCGGCGCATTCGCACCCTGCCGCTCCCCCGGCAGCAGCTCCCCGTAGCCGACGTTGACCATGCCGTCGCCGCGGTCGAATGCCCAGGCGTAGGAGGGCTGCCGGCGCTCGCCGTAGCGGATGACCTGCCGGCCACGCAGCTCCGCCGTCGTCGGCGCGTAGCCACGGATCGCGATCGCCCGGTCATGGCGGCGGCGTCCGAGGAGGTGATGCCGGACGACCGAGTGGGCCCCGTCCGCGCCGATGACGACGCCGGCGGCCGGACCGCCGGTGACACCGAGCGGTTGGCTGCCCAGGGTGGTCACGCGGTGCCTGCGGAGCTGGGCTCCGGCGCGCTGCGCGCGCTCGACGAGCCGCGCGTCGAACACGGCCCGGGGGATGACGTGGACCTCGCGCGCCATGAGTCCCTCGACGCGCGACGCGCCCCGGGACAGCTCGAGCCGGCGGACCGGCTCCCACCCGTCGACGACGTCGTCCGCTCCGACGGTGGCGAGGACGTCCCGCACGTGGGGGGCGATCCCGTCGCCGCAGGACTTGTCTCGGGGGAAGTCGCTGCGGTCGAGCAGGAGGACGCGCAGGGACGGGTCCTCGGCGAGGGCGCCGAGGGCGGCCGCCGAGCCCGCCGGACCGGCACCGACGACGATGACGTCCCACGACTCGCGGCCGGTCATCGGGCCACCACGAGCATGACCGCGTCGACGAGCGCGATGCCGACGGCGGCCGCGAACGGCCGGCGCCCCGAGCCGGTCACGACCACAGCGGCCAGTGCCACGACGGCCACGCCGGCGAGGAGGGCCGCTGCGAACGGCGGCCGTCCACCGAGCACGACGACGCCGGACGCGACGAGCAGGACGACCGTCGCGACGGGGGTGATCCGACGTCGTCCGAGTCGGTGCGGCAGACCCCGGACGCCGGTCGCGGCGTCGTCGTCGAGGTCGGGCAGGACGTTGAGGAGGTGGGCGGCCACGCCGAGGAGCCCGGCCCCGGCCGGCCACCACCACGGCGGGGTCTCCCCTCCGGCGAGCGCGATGAAGGCGGTCAGACCGCCGAAGGCGAGGGCGTAGGGCACGAACGACGCCACCGTCGCCTTGAGGCCGAGGTTGTACCCCCAGGCGACGGCGACGCACGCAAGATGGACCAGGCCGGCGACGACTCCGCAGGCGAGCGACAGGACGACGCAGGCGACGACGGCGGCCGCGCACGCCGCCCGGACCAGGCCGCCGGTCAGCTCCCCGGTGGCCAGCGGCTTGTCGGGCCGGCCCGTGTCCCGGTCGCGGCCGGCGTCGATGAGGTCGTTGGACCAGCCGACGGACAGCTGGCCCGCGAGGACGGCGGCGACGACCAGACCTGCACGACTCACGGTCAGGCCCTGCGCCACCGAGAGGAGCCCGGCGAGCACGGTCACCGCGAGTGCCGGCCCCGGATGAGCCGCCGACAGAAGGGTCAGCGGTGTGGGGCGGACCGGTCCCGCGACCGCGCCGGCGGTCGCGGGCCCGTCGGTCCTCGGTGCAGGTGCCACGCAGACGACCGTACCCAAGCGATATCACCGCCCATCGCCGGTGTCCAAGGTCGATCCGTCGCCCTCCGCCTGGCCGTCGGGGCCTAGCGTGGACGCCGTGACGCGTGGCCGGCTCGGCGGGGAGACGACCCTCTTCGTCGTCTGCGGAATGCCGGGGGCCGGCAAGTCCGTCCTCGCCCGCCGGCTCGCGGAGGAGCACGACGCCCTCCACCTCGACCCCGACGAGTGGTTCGTCCGGCTCGGTCTGGACCCGCAGGACCCCGCGCTGCGCAAGGCGTTCGAGGACCTCCAGTGGGCGCAGGCGCGGCGGCTGCTCGCGCTCGGGACCTCGGTCGTCACGGAGAGCGCGGGATGGGTGCGTCCGTCGCGCCGGCGGCGCCTGGAGGGGGCGCGGGCGCTCGGCGTCCGGGCCGAGATCCACGTCCTCGACGTGCCCCTCGAGGTGCGCTGGGAGCGGATCGCGCGGCGCAACAGCGAGCCCGGCACGGTGCACATCAGCCGGGCGGAGCTCGAGTCGTTCGAGCGCTGGTGGCAGCCGCCGACCGGGGAGGAGCTCGCGGCATTCGACGCCGCGACCGTCCGTCACTCGTGAGGGACGTGCCGCTCGGAGGCGTGCTGGAGGACCCACGCGTGCATGGCGATCGCCGCGGCGGCGCCGGCGTTGATGGAGCGCGTCGACCCGAACTGGGTGATGTGCAGGATCACCTCGCACGCCTCCTGCATCTGTGGCGTCAGCCCCGGCCCCTCCTGGCCGAAGACGAGGACGCACTCGCGCGGGAGCTCCTGCCCTTCGAGCGGCAGGCTGCCGGGCACGTTGTCGATCCCGATGAGCGGAATGCCGGGGTGCAGCTCCCCCTTCGCGCCCGCCCAGGCGACGAGGTCGCCGACCGTCCCGTGGTGGTGCTCGTGCTGGTAGCGGTCGGTGACCATGGCTCCGCGACGGTTCCAGCGCCGCTTGCCGATGATGTGGAATGCCTTGGCGTTGAACGCATTCGACGTCCGGATGACGCTGCCGATGTTGAAGTCGTGCTCCCAGTTCTCGACGGCGACGTGGAAGCCGTGGCGGCGACCGTCGAGGTCGGCGACGATCGCCTCGTGCCGCCAGTAGCGGTAGCCGTCGACGACATTGCGCCGGTCGCCGTCGCGGAGGAGGTCGGGGTCGAGGCGCGGGTCGTCGGGCCACGGCCCGGGGTGCGGCCCGACGCCGACCGGGGAGCCGGCGGCGTCGGCTGGGGGGTCGGGTTCGTCGGTCATCGCGGCCATTGTCCACGGAGGCGGCTGGCCGAATGCGCCGCCGAGGCTGTGGGAGAGGCAAGCGTGTCGCGAGCTACGGGTCTGTGCGTGAGATCGACGGACATATTCGTCGATCTTGCGCACAGCTGACGACCATGGCGGCCTATCGTGGACACGTCGCCGAGGGTGACGGTGCATCCCGCACCCTTCGACATGGCGCCGCTGGACGGGCGAGAAGGGACACGCAATGAGTGCCGAGGCCACCTACCTGTGGATCGTCGAGTGGGACGACCAGTTCGTCCAGCCACAGCGCATCCAGGTCAGGCACGTCACCCGAATGCCGGGTGTGACGGACGACGAGCTCGAACGTCAGCTCATCGACGACGCCATTCCCGCCCAGCAACGCGAGGCCACGCGCGTCGGCGGCGTGCGCCGCCAGCTCTTGGTCAAGCTGACCGGGGAGCACGCCGCGACGAGCGGCTTCGGCACCCAGGACGAGGGTGTTGCAACCCCCTTGGGCGCCGCCGCGGTGTCCACGGGGAGCAACGGCGTCGTCATCTGGCGATCCGACGAGGCGACTTCGGGCTGAGCGCCTCAGGGAGCCGGCGCGTCGCTGTCGGACAGCGTGTCCTCGTCCTCGACGGGCTCGCCGGGGTCCTCGACCGCTTCGTCGGCGTTGAACAGCTCAGCGGCGACCCTCGCGGCGCGCTCGCGACGCAGCCGCTCCTTGGGGTCCTTGTCGAGCGACTGCTGCGCCGGGCCGAAGACCGAGACGCCGAGATACTCCATCCGCCAGGCGAAGCGGTAGAGCAGGCTCAGCCCCGACGTGTCCTTCGGGATCGGGGTCTTCACCGGGCGGACGCGCTCGTCGGTCATTCCAGCTCCTCGTCATATTGCTTAGTGCCCTAATCATACACGCACTCACGGTATGCTCCGACCCGTGACGTCCGCCGCCCAACCCATCGATCCGCTCGCCCTCGAGAGCCAGCTCTGCTTCGCGCTCGCGCGCGCCTCCCGTGGCGTGGTCAACGCCTACCGCGCCGTCCTGGAGCCGCTCGGCCTCACCCACCCGCAGTACCTCGTCATGCTCGCGCTCTGGCAGCACGGCCCGCTCTCGCTCACGCGGCTCGCCGACCTCGTGGCGCTCGAGCCCGCGACCCTGTCCCCGCTCGTCCGTCGCGTCGAGTCGATCGGCTACGTGACCCGTCGGCGCGACCCCGGCGATGAGCGCACCCTGGTCATCGCCCTGACCGAGGAGGGTCGACGGCTCCGCCGGCGCGCCGAGCAGGTGCCCCTCACCATGGCCGACCGGCTGAGGCTCGACCTCGACGCACTCCCCGCCCAGCTCACGGCGCTGAATGCCCTCGCGGACGCCGCCGACGCCGCCTCAGGGCGCGAGGCATCCGGCATTCGACGCTCCCCGCAGCCGACCGGTCGCAGGCACCTTCGCTAGAGCCGACCCACGGCACTGGCCAGCGCCGGCAGCTCATGGCGCGGGGCGCGCTCGGTCACGGCTCACCCGTCACGGGGGCTCGATCGGCAGCCGGCGCCGCTTGAGCTTGATCCGCTCCTTGGGGTTCGACGGCAGCGCGGCCTCGCTCACGTCGGCCCGCGGGACGTGGGACATCATGAGGTGGACCTGGTAGGGGTTCCACGTCGACAGCAGCCACCAGATCCGGCTGCCCTGGTCGACGTCCTCTGCGGCGTCGCCGATCTGGTAGCCGCCGTACTCGCCGCCGAAGTCGTTCTCCGGACCGCCCTTCCGGTCCGGGATGACGTCGTCGAAGGCGTGGTCGGTCCCGCCGCGCGCCCAGCTGAAGTGCATGTACCTGCCGTAGGCGTCCCCCGCGTCGAGCAGCTGCAGCGGAGCGTCCGACCACGGACCCCACGGCTGTTCGGCCCAGTGCAGGAGGATTCCGCGCGGGTTGTCGCTGTTGAACGTCGCCAGCCATCGCGACAGGTGCGGGTTCCAGCGGACGCAGAGCTCGCCGACCGAGGCGTTGAAGAACAGGGCGGTCGCGTCCTCCTCGACCGGGCTCCAGGCCGGCGCACCGTGGCGGCCGGAGAAGAAGCGCGTCCAGATCGGGCGCCGGTGCTCCGGCGACTCCTGCGCGAGCGCGGCGAACGGCACGACCGCGAGGTAGACGTCGCTCGCGCGGTAGCGGCCACTGCCCCAGATCCAGAGGACGTCGGTCACGCCACGCCCCCAGCCGAGCTCGGCCGTCATCCCGCTCTCGATGCGGCCGCGCGCCACCGAGACGTTGACGAAGCGGTCGGACGAGAACTCCCACCGGTGCTCGAAGTCCATGCCGTCGTCCGACCGGGCGAGCACCGACCGGCCCATGAGTGGGAAGCCCTCCGGCTCGACGTAGTCGGTCGAGAAGAACACGTGCATGCGCTCCCCGTCGCTGACGCCGTCGAGCGGGACGTTGAGCGCGTCCTGCGCGATGCCGGGGTCGCGCACGACCGGCGGCCGCGGGAGGAACTCCAGCCGCAGCCCGTGCGGGCTCGGACGGGTCGTCGAGAAGGCGAGGGCATCGAGGTTCGTCGGGAAGTCCCCCGTCGTCCGCCAGGTGTCGCCGAAGAGGAACCACGTCCGGTCCCGGTGCTCGAAGGAGGACCCCAGGTCCGTCCCGCGAATGCCGTAGAGGTCCTCGGTGACGTTGGTCGCCGCGGGCGGTGTCCCGACGCCGTCCCAGTGGGTCCGGTCGTACTGCCCGGTCACCTGGCAGATCCGGTCGGGGGCCTTGAGCTTGCGCGGCGCCGGCTCTCCGATGACGACCCGGTGACGGAACCACGGCAGCCCCGGGTCGGCATTCACGTGCGTGTAGGCGACGACGCTGCTCGTGCACTCCTCGACGAGCACCTCGAAGTTGCCGTGGTCCCCGCCCCCGAAGTCACCCTGGATGAGGGCTGCCCACCCGCTGCAGGAGTCGGTGACCATGCGCCCCCGCTGCCACGGACCGGCGAGGTTGGAGTTGTCGTGGAAGACGTGGCGCAGCTCGTAGCCGTTGCCCTTGGCGATCGGGACGACGACCTCGAAGTTGTTGTCCTTGCCGTCGTGGGTGAAGTCGCTGACGATGAGGCAGCCCGGCCCCGCGACGTCGGGATGGACGACCTGTGCCTGCACCCAGGGCAGGGACACGTCGGAGTTGTCGTGGTAGTAGTGCACGAGGTCGAGGCCGCCCGCGGCATTCCGCCGTGGCACGACGACCTCGAAGTTGCCGTGCTCCGCGTCGCCCTGGTCGCTCTGCGCCAGGCATCCCGGTCCCGCGACGTCGAGGGCGACGACCTGCACGGGGACCCACGGGTTGGCCACGTCCCGGTTGTCCTTGAAGTAGTGCCAGAGATCGGCGCCACCGGAGGCGTTGCGCACCGGCACGACGACCTCGAAGTTGTTGTCCGTGCCCTCGTGGCTGTAGTCGCTCATGATCATGCTCGCCGGACCGACGACGTCCGCGGCGACGAGCCCCGCCCGGACCCACGGCTTGGCCGGGTCGTCGTTCTCGTGGAACCAGTGCCACAGGTCGGACCCGCCACGGCCGTTGGCCATCGGCACGACGACCTCGAAGTTGCGGTGGTCGCCGGTGCCGAAGGTGCTCTGGATGATGGCGCCCGGCGCGGTCGCTCCCGTCGTCACGACCTGGGCGGGGCGCCACATGGGGTCGTTCGTGAGGTCCCGGAACCAGTGCTGGAGCGAGTCCCCCGTCAGGATCACGGCCTCAAGGTTGCCGTGACCGTCTCGGATGAAGTCGCTCTGGATGAGGCTCGCGAAGATCCGCGGGGTCCTGGGCATGATGCTCCATCCGTCGCAGCGAGGAGAACCTCACAGGCTAGCCCGCCGCGCCCCGCACGGTCCCCGGATCGCAGGATTCGGCGCTTCCAGCACGTCGCGGACGGGACCACGACGCCGACCCGTTAGCATCGCCAGCGAAACCCCGGGCATCGCCCTGAGGCCGACGCCGCTCCCTCGACGATGCCCGGACCACCCGGACCCCGGAGACCGATGGCCCACCCAGACCTCGCCGAGCCCGCTGACGTGACGGTGGCGGTGACGCCTGCCGGCCCCCGCCGCCTCCTCGGGGCGCTGCCCGCCGTGCTCAGCGTCCTGCTCATCCTCGTCGCGCTCCTCTGGATACAGACCCCGGAGACGGAGATCGCGCGCTACGCCGTGCACCTGCTCCTCGGGGTCCTCATGCCCGGCCTGCTGCTCCACCGGTCGCTCCGAGGCCGCCCGACCAACCTCGTCGCCGACCTCGCCCTGGGCGCGGCGACGGGGACGACGGTCATGCTCCTCGGCCTGGCGATCTTCGTGAGCACCGGCATTCCGCAGCTGCTCTGGCTGTGGCCGGTCGCGATCATGGCGACCTACGCAGCCGTCCCACGCCTGCGCCGCCACTGGGCATTCGGCGGCTACGAGCGCGAGGGACGCGGCGGGATCTGGCTCCTCGCCGCGACGTACACGACCTATGCGCTCTCCCAGCTCGGTCAGTACGCCAACGAGAAGCTTCCGCCGGCGGCCAACGACTACTACATCGACGTCTACTGGCACATGGCGAATGCCGGGGAGCTCACCCGGCGCTTTCCGCCGGAGGTCCCCTCCGTGTCGGGCCGGACGCTGCGCTACCACTGGTTCGCGAACGCGGACATGGCGGCGGCCCACCTGACGACCGGCTCCGACCTCGCCGTCCTCGTCCTGCGGCTCTGGCCGCTCGCGATGACAGCCATCGTCGCGGGGCTCCTCTACGCCCTGTGCCGCCGGCTCACGGGAGCGTCGTGGCCGGGTGCCCTCGCCGTCCTCATGGTCGTCATGCCGGCCCTGTTCATGCCGTGGGGCTGGTTCAACACGATCAACCCCGTCTCGGTCCTCCAGGGCAGCCCGTCGCAGACCTACGGGGTCATCGCGACCCTGCTCGCGACCCACGTCCTCGTCGACCTCCTCAAGGGCCAGATGCGTCGCGGCGGCTGGGTCGTCCTCGTCCTCGCGGTCTTCATGGGGCCGGGGGCCAAGCCGTCCGTCATCCCCATCCTCGCGGCGGCCCTCGGCACCGTCATGCTCCTCGAGGTCGTCCTGAGGCGGTCGGCCAGGCGACTCGGCCCGCACCTGATCGCCCTCGTCCTCATGGGCGTCGCGGGCGTCGCACTCATACCGCTCGTGGCACAGGCCCAGGCGGCCTCCGGCATCAAGCTCTTCGGCTTCCTCGCCAAGACCTTCGTGTGGACCGACTTCGTCCCCTACACCGCCCTGCCCGCGACCGGGCGCCTCGTCATCTCGAGCATCCTCACTCCGGGGGCGCCACTCCTCGCGGCCGGCCTCGTCGCCGGGCTTCTCCTCCAGGTGGCGTGGGCGGGGCTCGCCCTCCTGCTCCCGGTCCGGCCACGCGAGGTCGACCCCGTGCTCGTCTTCCTCGTCGCCGGGTTCGCGGCCGCGATGGTCCTCACCCTGGTCATCGACCACGCCGGCCTCTCCCAGATCTACTTCGAGCGCACCGGCACCCCGCTCGCGGCCGCAGCCGCGGTCTGGGGCGTCCACTCGGCGTGGCGGGCCGGTGTCGCGCGCGTCGGCACGCGGCGCGCCCTCGTCGTCGTCGCCGGAGCGGCGGCATTCGGCCTCGTCGTCCACGTCGTCGCCGGACTCGTCGACGTGGGCGACAAACCGCCCGTGTCCGAGTTCCCGTGGCGGGTCATCGCCCCCCAGCTCGCGATCCTCGCCGGCGCCGTCCTCGGCTGGCTCGCCTGGCGGCTCCTGCGCGGCCGCGTCGGCGGCCTCGGGCTCGGCGGGCTGGCCGCCGCGGCTGCCACGCTCGCGCTCTTCCTGCCGCAGGGCACGATGGACTCCGTCCGCTACGGCATCCGCGGGGCCTTCCATCCGGCACCGCTCCCTCGGACCGCGATCACGACCGCGGAGACCCAGGCCGCGCTCTGGGTCCGTGACCACACCCCCTCGGACGCGATCCTCGCGACCAACACGCACTGCAAGTACCAGTCGCCCTACCGGTTCTGCGAGTCACGGTCGTACTGGGTCACGGCGCTCACCGACCGGCGGGCCGTCGTCGAGAGCTGGGCGTACACCGAGGAGAACCTCAACATGATCGGGAAGTTCAAGCGCGGCTTCCCGCTCTTCCCGTTCGACGACCCCGCCCGTCTCGCGCTCAACGACGCCGCGATCACGAAGCCGACCGCAGCCATCCTCGCCGAGCTCAAGGCGAAGTACGGCGCGACGTGGATCTTCGCCGACACGCGGTCCTCGACCGTCTCGCCCGCGCTCGGCACGCTCGCGACCCTGCGGCTCAGGTCCGGCCCGGTCTGGGTCTACGAGCTCCGGTAGCGGGTCGCGTCATGGGAGCCGAACAGCGGACTCCCAGAAAACTCGCCTAGCCTTGACCTCGTGATCCAGACGCTGACCTCGCTCGCGCCCATGGCCGGCGGCATTCTCGACCCGAACTGGTGGTTCGGCCACTACGGCACCCAGTTCTTCGTCATCGCCTGCCTCATCGTCTTCGTCGAGTGCGGGCTCTTCTTCCCGTTCCTCCCGGGTGACTCGCTCCTCTTCGCCGTCGGGATGTTCATCGCGCTCGGCAAGCTGCCCGAGAACATCGCCGTGGCGATCGCCGCCCTGACCCTGTCGGCCTTCCTCGGCAACGTCGTGGGCTACGAGCTCGGGCGCGTCATCGGACCGCGTGTCTTCGAACGCGACGGCCGGATCATCAAGCGCAAGTACCTGGACCAGACGCACCAGTTCTTCGAGCGGCACGGCTCCAAGGCGCTCGTCATCGGCCGTTTCGTGCCGATCGTGCGGACGTTCGTCACCGTCGTCGCGGGTGTCGGGCGGATGGAGCGACGCCACTTCCTCACGTGGAGCGCCGTCGGCGCCGCGCTCTGGGCCTCGCTCATCACCCTGACCGGTTACTTCCTCGGGAAGTCGTTCCCCGGTCTCGGCAAGAACATCGACTACGCCGTGGTCGTCATCGTCGTCCTGTCCCTGCTCCCCATGGTGTGGGAGTACCTCAAGCACCGCAAGCAGGCGAATGCCGCCGCCGGCGCCCTCGTCGACGACGTCGCCGAGGAGATCCGGGACTGACCTCGCCGGCCGGGCCCGTCAGGTCTGGACGCGGGAGAGGAAGCGACGGGTTCGCTCCTCGCGGGGGGCGGCCAGTACCTGCTCGGGTGGCCCCTGCTCGGCGATCCGACCCGCGTCGAGGAAGCAGACCGTGTCGGCGACCTGCCGCGCGAAGCCCATCTCGTGGGTGTTGACCACCATCGTCATGCCCTCGGCCTTGAGCTCGCGCAGCAGGTCGAGGACCTCCCCGACGAGCTCGGGGTCGAGCGCGGAGGTCACCTCGTCGAGGAGCATGACGAGCGGGTCGTTGACGAGGGCGCGGGCGATCGCGACGCGCTGCTGCTGACCGCCGGACAGCTCGTCGGGGCGGGCCCGCGCCTTGTCGGCGAGCCCGACGCGGGCGAGCATCGCCTGCGCGCGCTCCCGCGCCTCGTCCTTCGGGACCTTGTGCACATGGACCGGCGCGAGGGTGATGTTGTCGAGCACGGACAGGTGGGGGAAGAGGTTGTAGGCCTGGAAGACGACGCCCATCCGGGACCGCACGGCGTCGACATCGGCGCGAGGGTCGGTGATGTCCTGGCCGTCGAGGGTGATGACGCCGTCGTCGACCTGCTCCAGGAGGTTGATGCAGCGCAGGGTCGTCGACTTGCCGGACCCGGAGGCGCCGATGAGCACGACGCATTCGCCGCGGTCGACCGACAGGTCGACGTCCTCGAGGACGACATGGGCGCCGAATGCCTTGCGCACGCCGCTGAGCGACAGGAGGCTCACTGGGCCACCATGTTCGTGTTGAGGCTCTCCGATAGGGCCTTGATGCACCCCGGGTGCCGCCAGGTCACTGCCCTGCTCGCTTGACGCCAAGGACGTCCACTGTGAGATCTGCAGGATCTGGTGGTTGCCCGGGACGTGTGGACCGTCGATAGGGCTGTGCGCCGAGACCAGCGGTGGTTGAGAGCGCCGATCAGTGAGCGAACCGGCAGGCACGTCCCGGCACCAACGACACCTGAAGACATGGGTGCCTCCCCACTGGATCTAGCAGCGAGGAGGCTGACGTGAAGTCTGCCAGCAACACCCCGAGTAGTGAACGGCCACTGGTTCTGCCCGAGGTCGCCCCCAACGACGTGACCGCGGGCGTCGACTGGGCCCGTGACGACCACGCCGCGTGCATCGTCGATGGACATGGCCGCAAGGTCGCCACCGCGGTGGTCGAGCACACCATCAGCGGTTTGCGTGAGCTGGTGGCGTTCCTGGGCCGTCACGGAGCCGGCGAGGTCGCGATCGAACGACCCGACGGTCCAGTGATCGACACGCTCCTGGCCGCCGGTCTGGTCGTCGTGGTGATCTCCCCGAACCAGGTCAAGAACCTGCGTGGCCGCTACGGCTCGGCAGGCAACAAGGACGACCGGTTCGACGCCTACGTCATGGCCGACACCCTGCGTACCGACCGTGCCCGACTGCGACCGCTGGTCCCCGACGCCGAGGCAACCGTCGCGCTGCGCCGCGCCTGCCGTGCCCGCAAGGACCTGGTCAAGCACCGCGTCGCCGCGGCCAACCAGCTCCGCGCCCACCTGCACAACGTCTTTCCCGGCGCCATCGGCTTGTTCAGGGACCTCGACTCCGAGATCGCCCTGGCGTTCCTGACCCGCTTCGACACCCAAGAACGCGCCGACTGGCTGACTCCCAAGCGGCTCGGCCACTGGCTGGCCCAGCAGAGCTACTCCGGACGCACGGACCCCAACGTCCTTCACCAGCGGCTCCGGGACGCGCCCCGTGGAGCCACCGGCGAGCACGCCACCAGCCAGGCGGCCATCACCGCCGGCTACGTCGCGCTGCTGCGGACCCTGCTCGAGCAGATCAAAGCCAAATAAGAGAGAAGTGAATAGGGTCTCACGGTGGCCACCTGCGCCCTGGTCGCCCTGGCGCCTCGCGAGCCAGTCGGTGAACCGCGCCATCGGGATCGTCAGGCAGATGAAGAGCGCCCCGGCGACGACGTAGGGCGTGTAGTTGAAGTCGCTGGCCGTCTCGATCTGAGCCGCCCGGATGGCGTCGACGACGCCGAGGATCGAGACGAGACCCGAGTCCTTCTGGAGGGAGACGAGGTCGTTCATGAGGGGCGGAACGACGCGCCGGACCGCCTGCGGCAGGACGACGAGACGCATCGACTGGGCATACGACAGACCGAGCGAGCGGGCCGCCGCCCGCTGGCTCGGGTGCACGGACTCGATGCCCGCACGGAAGACCTCCGCGACGTACGCCGAGTAGGACAGCACGAGCGCGACGCAACCCCAGAAGAGCACGCTCGACGGGAGCCCCTCCAGCTGGAGGGCGGGCGCCCCGTAACCGAGGAGGAGCAGGACGAGGAGGAGCGGCAGGCCCCGGAAGAGGTCGACGTAGGCCGTGCCGAGCGCCCGGAGCGGGAAGGCGACCGGTCCGCGCACCGTCCGCATGAGGGCGATCGCCATGCCGAGGACCGCGATGAGGACGGCGCAGATGGCCATGATCCGGACGTTGAGCCAGAGGCCCTCGAGGACGGCCGGGAAGGACGCGACCGCCTTGTCCCAGTTGAAGAAGGTCTCGTGGACGCGCGGCCACCCGGGTGAGGACGTGACGACGAGGACCGCGGCGACCGCGATGACGAGGGTCGTCAGCGCGGAGAGCGTCGTCGAGCGGACCGAGCGGCGCCGGCGGTAGGCGGCGCGCTCGACCTCGCGCGCCGACGGTGCCCAACCGGCCCCGGTCACTTCAGCTCGGGAGCGCCCTGACCCGCGAGCCACTCGGTGGCCAGCTTGTCGAGCGTGCCGTCGCCGCGCAGGGCGTCGATCGCGCCGGAGAGGCAGGTGGTCAGCTTGGATCCCTTGGCCAGCACGGCACCGAACTGCTCGGGCGTCCCGCTGCTCGCGGGCAGCTGGCCGACGATGACGCCGTTGTCGAGCTGGGCGCTCGTGACGTAGAAGGCGGTCGGCAGGTCGACGACGAGCCCGTCGATCTGCTTGTTCTTCAGCGCCTGGACGGCGAGGTCGTTCGTGTCGTAGACCGCGTACTTCGCGGTCGGCTTGATCTGGCCGGTGATCGCCGTGAGCGAGGTCGTGCCGACCTGCGCCCCGAGCCGAGCCGTGGCGAGGTCGGCGACCGAGGTCTGGCCGTCGATCGGGCTGCCCTTGTAGGTGACCACCGTCTGCCGGACGTCGTAGTAGCCGGAGGAGAAGTCGACGGCCTTCTTGCGCTCCGCGGTGATCGAGAACTCGTTGAGGTCGAAGTCGAAGGCCTTGTCCCCGGGCGTGACGACCGAGTTGAAGGGCACCCGGACCCACGTCACCTCGGCCTTGGGGAAGCCGAGCCGGTCCGCGATCGCGTACCCGACCGCGGACTCGAATCCCTTGCCGTTCGTCGGGTCGTCGCCGACGAACCACGGCTCGTAGACCGGCTTGTCGGTCGCGATCGTCAGCTTGCCGGCCGTCGTCAGCGCCAGACCGTCCGTCGCGCACGCCGTCGTCGTCGCGGAGCCGGAGCCCGTCGCGGACCCCCCGGCCGTCGACGTCGTGGCACTGTCCTTCGGTGCGCCGCAGGCGGCGAGGCCCGCGGCGGCGGCGAGGGCGAGGCGAGGAGCGTGAGCAGGCGGCGTGCCATGAGCGGTCCTTCGAGGCAGGGGTGACGTCCGTGCCGAGGGTAGCCGCCCCGCATTCACCCGATGACGGACTCTCGACCCGTGGTCAGATCCCGATCGCGCTGCCGGTCGACTCCGGCGGCAGCTCGTTGTAGCTGTCGGCGCGCTCCTGACCCGACAGCGCGGCGATGGCATCCATGATCTCGTCCGTGAGCAGCCGTCGCCCCTTGCCCGCGGGCATCGAGGCGAATGCCGTGGGCTGGATCGGGCGGCCGAAGCGCACCGTGACCTCGGCCAGCTTGGGGAACTTCGCGCCGATCGGCTGGATCCGGTCGGTCCCGACGAGCCCGACGGGGACGACCGGCACCTTGGCCTGGAGGGCGAGCCAGGCGACGCCGGCGCGGCCCCGGTAGAGACGGCCGTCGCGGGACCGGGTCCCCTCGGGGTAGATGCCGAAGGCGTCGCCGGCCCTGAGGATCTCGAGCCCCGCGTGGAGGGAGTCCTGCGCGGCGCTCGGGCTGTGCCGGTCGACGGGGACCGCGCCGATCGAGGAGAACATCTCCTTGCGGACCCGCCCCGACAGCCCCTCGCCGGTGAAGTACTCGGCCTTGGCGAGGAAGTGGACCTTGCGCGGGGCGGCGAGCGGGATCGCGAAGGAGTCGATGAAGCTCAGGTGGTTGCTCGCGAGGATGACGCCACCCCGCCGCGGCACGTTGTCCTTGCCCTCGACCGTCGGCCGGTAGACCGCGTGCGCCACGGGGCGGAGCACGGCGTTGCCGACCTGATAGAGCATGGGCCCGACGCTACTGTGCCCCGGCAGGACCGGGTAGCCGCTGACCGGCCAGCGGTCGCCCGGGTGGGCGGCTGGCCAGTGGTGCTCGGGGTCGACGACCTGCGGGTCGGTCAGAACGGGGGCGCCGTGCGCCGGTCGAGCGCCACCCGCGCCGGGCGCGGCGAGCGCGGCGAAGAGCCCGTCCGCCGCACTGCTCGACCCCGTCGATGACATGCCTCCATCACACCCGCACATGTGTTCGATGGCGAGCCCAAAACCCTTTGTCCACAGGGTATTTCGTGAATGACCGACCCGAAACTCAGAGCTGGTCGTCGGCGATGATCGTGCCGCCGAGCAGCCGCTCCACGACGGACGGTCCGGCCTCGCTCGCGCCGTCGACCTCCTCGTCGTCATCGCTGACGAGGTCCTGCTCGGAGACGCGGTTGGAGACTGTGGCTTGCGGCTGCGGGTCCGTGTCCGGGGCGCTCACAGAGGGCGTGCCCGAGCCCGTGGCCCCGCCCGGAGCCTGCGCCGTCGCCCAGGCGGGTGCGGACGAGGAGGGGGGTGGTGCGCTGCTCCAGTCGCCCCCGGCGGCCCAGCCGCCGCCGGCCGCAGCCGCGCCCGCGCCACCGATCTCGGCGAGCCGCTGCCCGCCACCGGCCGACGGTGCGGCACCGGGACGCCCGGGGGTGCCCGGCCGCCCAGAGGTGTCGGGCCTACTGCCCTCGGCGGCTCGGGGTCCGGCCGCACCGGACGACGAGCCCGAGGGTGCGGTCGCAGGAGCCGGCCCAGCTGACTGCGAGGGCGACGACGGGCCCGGGGTCTGGCCCGCGCCTCCGGACGCACCAGGTCCCGACGGCGGCATCGGACCGGAGCCGCCGATGGTCGCACCGGCGTCGACCCGTCCGACGACGCGCGCGTCGACACCGAGCACGTCGATGAGGGCCTGCCGGACGATCTCGGTGTGCGGACCCTGTGCGAGCGTGGCGAGGAGCCCGGGAGTGCCGACCGACAGGGTGACGGTCGCACCGTCGTACTCCGCGATCTGCGCGTGCGCCGAGAGCAGGGTCCAGCTCGTCCGGCGCATCGTGAACACCTTGCCGAGCACGTCCGGCCAGGCGCGGCGAAGTGCTGCGGTGTCGACGCCACCAGGACCCCTGGGCGCGGGGGGCGGCGCTGCGGGAGCGGCCGGTCCGGGGTCGGTCGGGGCAGTCGCGGACGCGGCAGGCTGCCTGCTCACGGGCTCGGGCGCCCGGGTCCCACCGCGAGCACGCGCCCCGATGCCGTCGCGAGGCTCGGTGTCGCCGCTCCCCCGTGCGTCCGGGCCCCAGGCGGGAGCAGGCTCGGCCCCCGCATTCGGTCCCCACGCGGGCGCCGGCTGACCGGTCGGCGCGGACGACGGGACCTCGACCGGCGTGGTCCTGGTCTCCGCCTCGGGCGACGACGGCGGCGCTGCCGTCACCGGACGCTCGCTCTCGTCCGTCGGCGCAGGAGGGCCGACGAGCGGGCTCGGCTGCGCCGACGGCGCGGGCGCCGGCCCGCGACCCTCGGCCGAAACCATCCCAGGAGGACCACCACCGGCCGCCGACGGGACCCCGCCGACCTCCATCCGCCGCTCGAGCCGGTCGAGCCGGGCCGCATAGCCCTGCTCGCCGGCGGCCCCCGGGAGGAGGACCCGGGCCGCGAGGAGCTCGAGCTGGAGGCGGGGGGCCGTGGCCCCGGTCATCTCGGTCAGACCAGCGTTGACGACGTCGGCAGCCCGCGAGAGGGCGCCCGACCCGAAGGCAGCAGCCTGGGTGCGCATCCGGTCGATCTGGTCCTCGGGCAGCCCCCGGAGCACGCCGGCCGCACCATCGGGAACGGCGACGATGACGATGAGGTCGCGGAGCCGCTCCAGGAGGTCCTCGACGAAGCGGCGCGGGTCGAGGCCGGTCTCGATGACCTTGTCGATCGCCGTGAAGACGGTCGCCGCGTCCCCGGCACCGAGCGCGACGACGACCTCGTCGAGCAGCTCGGCGTCGGTGAACCCGAGCAGCGAGGCGGCACCCTCGTAGGTGAGCCCCTCCTCGCCCGACCCGGCGATGAGCTGGTCGAGGACGGACAGTGAGTCCCGCATCGAGCCGCCGCCGGCACGCACGACGAACGAGAGCACGCCCGGCGCCACGGCGACACCCTCCTCCCGACACAGGCGCTCGATGTACTCGGTGACCACACCCGGCGGGAAGAGCCGGAACGGGTAGTGATGGGTCCGCGACCGGATCGTCCCGATGACCTTGTCCGGCTCGGTCGTCGCGAAGATGAACTTCACGTGCTCAGGCGGCTCCTCGACGATCTTGAGCAGCGCGTTGAAGCCCTGCGGCGTCACCATGTGCGCCTCGTCGATGATGTAGACCTTGTAGCGGCTCTGGGCCGGGCCGTAGCTCGCCTTCTCGCGCAGGTCGCGGGCGTCGTCGACGCCGCCGTGGCTGGCCGCGTCGATCTCGATGACGTCGACGCTCCCCGGCCCGCCGCGCGCCAGCGCCACGCACGAGTCGCACTCCCCGCAGGGCGTCGGAGTCGGGCCCTGCTCGCAGTTGAGGCAGCGAGCGAGGACGCGGGCACTCGTCGTCTTGCCGCAGCCGCGCGGGCCACTGAAGAGGTAGGCGTGGTTGACCCGACCGGTCCGCAACGCCTGCATGAGCGGCTCGGTCACGTGCTCCTGGCCGACGAAGTCGGCGAAGGAGTCCGGCCGGTAGCGGCGGTAGAGGGCGGTGCTCACCCGACGAACCCTAACGGCCGAGCCCGACACCTCGAATGCCGGAACTCGCCTCAGTCGGGCCCGGCCGGACGGTGCTCGACGAGACCGACCTGGTTGCCCTCGCTGTCCTCCACGAAGGCCTGCCACTCGTCGTGCCCCGCCGGGCCGAGGGTGCCGTCCTCGTGCCTGAAGATGACGTGCGGCTCGCTCACGACGCGCGTCCCTGCGGCCCGCAGACGCTCGAGCTCGGCGGTCACGTCCTCCACCTCGAGGTAGAGCAGCGCGGTCGGCGCCCCCCGGTCGAGGAGGAGCCGAATGCCGTCGAGGTCGAAGAAGACGAGCCCGGGCGGGTCGTAGGTCGCCGTCGGCTCCGCGCCGAGCAGGTCGGCGTACCACCTCGTCGCCCGCGCGAGGTCCGTCGCGCCCTGCGCCACCTGTACGAGTCCCATGTCGGCATTCTCGCGCGTCGGACGGTGCGACGAGAAGGGCCGCACCTTGCCCAAAACGCGCGCGGCGGCCGACGATCCGGTGCGAAGATCGGTCGTGCCCGAACGTGTGCCGTCGCCCCCCCGGGGCCCCGGCGAGCCCCGGGCGGATGCCGCGTTCTGGGTCCTCGTGAGCGGCACCGTGGTGGTGGGCGCCTGGACGACGAGCGGGGTCGTCGGACGGCTGCTCGACCCACAGCGCACGGTCTCCTTCATGACGACGCTGCTCACCTGCTGGGGGGCCGTCGCCGCCGGCGTCGTCCTCCACCAGCGGCGTCGGGACAACGCCATGGGCACCCTGCTCGTCCTCCTGGGGCTCGGCCTGTTCCTCGAGGACCTGCAGGTCAACGCCCGTCCCCTCCCCCACGCCATCGGCATCGCCCTCGTCCTCGCGTCCGTCGGCCCGGCGGCCCACGTGGTCCTCGCCTACCCCCGCGGCCGGCTCGAGGACCTGCCGTCCCGGCTCTGCGTCCTCTCCGGCTACCTCACCTCCCTCCTGCTGGGCCCGCTCGCGATGCCGACCGACGGCGTCCACAACGCCTACCGTGTCCGCGCGTACGCCGAGCACCCCGGGGAGTTCTTCGGGTGGCCGACATGGGTCGAGAGGGTGTACTCGTGGGTCCATCCGCTCGACCTCGACGCCCTCGCCCAGGTCGCCGGCGCCGTCGTCGGGGTCGCCGTCGTCGGCGTGCTCGCGGCCCGGTGGGTCCGGCTCGACGGGCCGACCCGGCGAGTCCTCACGCCGGTCCTCGCGTGCTCCGCGGCGGCCACGGCCGCAGGGGCCCTGCTCCCCGTCGTGACCCACGTCCAACGCCTCAACTGGCTCGGCTTCCCCGTCGGCATGACCTACCGCCTCCTCGCCCTCGGCGTCGTCCTCCTCCTGCTGCTCGGGTCGCTCCGCGAAAGGATCGGCAGCCGTTTCGGCGCGATCGTCGGCGGGCTCGGGCACGCGGCGGACGTGACCGGGCTCCGCGACGCCGCCCGGGGCGCCCTCGGCGACCCGACGCTCGGGCTCGCGGAGCCGGACGTCGTGACCGGGTGGTTCGTCGACACCGACGGCGCGGTCGTCCTGCCCGATGTCGCGGGAGCGGGCCGGATGGTCAGCCCGGTCACCCACGGCGGGCGCGTGCTCGCGCTCCTGACCCACCATCCGACGGCTGCGAGCGACGAACACGCATTCGGCGCCGTGACCGCCGCCCTCGGACTCGCCCTCGAGCGACGCCGGGTCGAGCGCGAGTCGAGCCGGCGCGAGGTGAGCCAACGGGCCGCGCACGAGGAGCTCGCGACGGCTCATCGACAGGTCGAGCTGAGCCTGCACGACGGCGTCCAGGCCCAGCTCGTCGCGGCCCTCGTCACGGTCCGGCAGGCCGAGACGACCCACGACCCGGTGCTCCTCGGGCGCGCCGCCACCACCTTGGAGCAGGCGCTCGCCGACGTCCGCCGGCTCAGCCACGGGATCCGCCCGCCGCTCCTGCAGGAGCAGTCGCTCGGCCGTGCCCTCGAGCGGCTCGCGGCGGACAGCCCCGTCCCGGTCACGCTCGTCGCGACCGGGGACCTCACGGATCTGCCCGAGTCGGTGGCGGACACCGGCTACCGCGTCGTCGCCGAGGGGATGACGAATGCCCTCAAGCACGGTCGGGCGCGCCACCTCACCCTGACCGCGGACGCCGTACCGGGCCGGATCGAGGTGACCGTCGCGGACGACGGCGGCGGCGGGGCGCACCTCGTCCCCGGCGGCGGCCTGGCCCGGCTGACCGACGCCGTCGTCGCGCTCGGCGGGAACCTGCTC
Organism: uncultured Actinomycetota bacterium; assembly: GCA_963752365.1. Taxonomy (GTDB): domain Bacteria; phylum Actinomycetota; class Actinomycetes; order Actinomycetales; family Dermatophilaceae; genus CAVVXY01. Next base: position 43,706 of record CAVVXY010000006.1, on the reverse strand, counting down.
GTGGACGGGGTCCACGGCGGCACGGGCTCCAGGCTCGTCGCGACGATCCCGTTGGGCGCGCCATGAGCGCCGCTGCAGCCACGACCGAGCGCGCCCTCGACGCCGTCGTCGCCGACGACTCCGCCCTCCTCCGCGAGGCCGTCGCGGACGTGCTCGAACGCGCCGGGATCCAGGTCGTCGCCCGCGCGGCGACGGTTGCACAGCTGCTCCGGGCGGTCGAGCGGCATGCCCCGGACGTCGCCGTCGTCGACGTGCGCTTCCCTCCTGACTACCGCGTCGAAGGGCTCGAGGCGGCGCTGGGCCTGCGCGACCGCGGCTCACGGCTCGGCATCGTCATCCTGAGCCAGCACGTCGAGCCGGCCTACGCCGCGCGGCTCGTCCGGACCGGCGGCGGCATCGGCTACCTGCTCAAGGACCGGGTCGCCTCCGTCGCCGAGTTCGTCGCCGGCATCCGCACGGTCGCCGCGGGCGGCTGTGTCCTCGACCCCGAGGTCGGCCGGGCCCTCATCGAGCCGGCCCGGGCCCGCGGCCGCCTCGACCGGCTCACCCCCCGCGAGCTCGAGGTCCTCGGCCTCATGGCGGAGGGACGCTCCAACCGCGGCATCACCGAGGCACTCCGCCTCTCCGAGCGGACGGTCGAGGTGCACATCGCGAGCGTCTTCCGCGGCCTCGACCTCGAGGAGTCCGGGTCGGTCAACCGGCGCGTGCTCGCCGTGCTCACCTACCTCGGCACCCTGCCCTGACCACGCCGTCCGACCGGAGGACGCGTGGGGCGAATGCGGGGACAGGGCATTCGTCGCATCCACCTGACAATGTCGGCCGGGAGAGGGATCATGTGCGGGTGACTCACCCATCGGTTCAGCGTCGTACCGTCCTCAAGGGCCTCGCGGCCGGGAGCGCGGCGCTCGTCGTCCCCCGCCTCTTCGACCCGGCCGCGGCAGCGGCGCCCGCCGCCCAGGGGGTCTTCGGCTACGGCGTCGCGAGCGGCGACCCGACGGCCGACGCCGTCGTCATCTGGACCCGCGCGACCCCGCCGGCCAAGAAGGGCGAGGCGCTCGCGACGCCCGGCAGCGGCCTCGGCAAGCCGCTCGCGGTCCGCTGGGAGGTGGCGCGCGACGCGGCATTCCGCCGCAAGGTCGCGAGCGGCGTCGTCAAGACGTCCCCCGCCTCCGACCACACGGTCAAGGTCGACGTCACCGGGCTCAGCCCCTACACGCAGTACCACTACCGCTTCTCGGCGCAGGGCGAGACGAGCGTCGTCGGCCGGGCGCAGACCGCCCCAGACGTGCCCGGCGAGGTCCACGCGCTCCGGCTCGCCCTCGTCAGCTGCAGCAACTACCAGGCCGGCTTCTTCACGGCCTACCGCGCGATCGCCGCCCGCACCGACCTCGACTTCGTCCTCCACGTCGGCGACTACATCTACGAGTACGGCAACGGGACCTTCGGCGACGCCCGGCCCGCGCAGCCGCCGACCGAGACGATCGACCTCGCCGGCTACCGGCTTCGCCACGCGCTGCACAAGGCCGACCCGGACGCGCAGGCCGCGCACCGGGCGCACCCGTGGATCACGATCTTCGACGACCACGAGGTCGCCAACAACGCGTGGGCCGCGGGCGCGGAGAACCACGAGCCCGGCGAGGGGAGCTACCTCCAGCGCCGCGCCGAGGCCATGCAGGCCTACCTCGAGTGGATGCCCTTCCGGATGCCGGACCAGTCGGTGCCCCACGAGGGCACGCGGTTCTTCAAGCAGTTCACCTTCGGCGACCTCGGCGACCTGTCGATCCTCGAGACCCGCCAGAACCGCAGCGAGCAGGTCACCTACCCCGCCTCGCCGCTCGACGGCTTCGTCCCGATCGGCGTGAGCCCGGCCCTCGACGGCGCCCTCGCCTCGCCGCTGCGGCACCTCCCCGAGCCGCAGCAGCTCGACTGGCTCAGGACGACGACCTCGACCCCTGGCCGTCAGTGGCACCTCCTCGGCAACCAGGTGATGGTGACGCCGGTGCGCTTCCCGGGCGCCGCGCTCGGCATCAACGGCGTCACGTTCGTCAACGCCGACGCGTGGGACGGCTACGGCGCCGACCAGGCCGCGCTCCTCGGCCACCTCGCCGCCCAGCCGCACGCCAACGGCGACGTCGTCGTCCTGACCGGCGACATCCACTCCTCGTGGGCCGCCGACCTCCCGGCCGGGCCGAGCGCGGCCGGCTACACCCCGGTCGGGGTCGAGCTCGTCACGCCGTCGGTCACGAGCGACGGCTTCTACGAGATCGTCCGGCCGTTCCTCGGCAACCCCGCCCCCGAGGTCGCCGTCGCGGCGACCCGGCAGGTGACCGGCGCCGTCCAGCAGGCCAACCCGTGGGTCAAGTACCTCGACGGCATCGGCCACGGCTTCGTCGTCGTCGACGTGACGCCCGAGCGGGTCCACGCCGACTTCCACCACACGCCGCCGCCGACGAGCGCGCAGCCCGACCCGCGGACGGTCGATGCCGCCGTCCCGACCTACACGCGGAGCGTCCGGACGCTCGCGAGCACCCGCGCGGTGTCCGCGGCGGTGGGTCCCGTCGGCCCGCGGAGCGACTCTCCGATGTGAGCCTCGGGAGAGGCGGTCGTCGGCGGGTCAGCGGTGCTAGGGACCTTCAGCGAAAGCAGGGTCCGGGTCGGGCTTGACGGGCACGGTGAAGGCGACCGACCATCGGCCACCCCGAGCCCCGGAGCCCGCCGACCCGTGCAGGATGTTGGCGCGTTCGACGATCCCGCGCAGACCCCGACCCGTCGAGCGTTCGGGGCTGCCGGCCCGGACGGAGTTGGACAGTCGGACGACCAGGTCGGGTCCGGTGACGAGGACCTCCATCTCGCACGGGCTCCCGGGTGCCGCGTGTCGCAGGACGTTCGTCGTGGCCTCCTGGAGGACCCGCGCTGCCGCACGCGCCACGGGTTCGTCGACTGTGTCGACGTCGGCGTCGACACGGAGCCGGACATCGAAGCCGAGCTCGGTGAGCCGAGCGGCCAGTCCGGTGGCCACCTCGGAGAGCACGACCTCGGCCTCCGCCGTCAAACGGCTGCTGTCGGCCCGGGTGATCCGGGCGATCGCAGAGTCGAGCGAGGCGCGCGAGTGGGTGACGATCGAGCTGATCGCGTCCAGCGCCTGGCGGATCTCGACCGCGTCGTCACTGCCCTGGACGCGCAGCGTGTGGAGGGCGACGAGGGACAGCTCGTGCCCCATGATGTCGTGCATCTCCCGGGCGATCTCCTCCCGCGCCGCCGCTGCCGCCCCGCGCCGCTGGGTGCGGGCCGCGTCCAGACGGGTGCGGGCCTCGGAGAGGAAGGTGTCGTGGTGCGCCAACCAGATCCCGAGGATCGCTCCGAGTCCGGCGCCGAGCACTGCCAGGACCGCACCGGCCGGCCGGCCGAGGTCCTCCGCGATCAGGACACTGGTCGCCACGACCGCGACGCCCACCGTCATGACCCGCGGCGCCAGGGCGGCGAATGCGGCCAGCAGGGCCGGGATCGCGAAGGCACACCAGACCGGCGCGGGCATGACCAGGACGAGCACCGAGGCCGCGAGGGTGGCAGACCAGCGGACCTGGGCCCACAGGAACGACAGGCCCACGGCGAGCACGGTGGCCACGGCCGGGACGACTGCGCCCCACCCGAGCTCGGAGCCCTGGGCGGCCATCCGCAGTGCGACCGGGACCGACAAGGCAAAGGCTCCGATGCGGACCTGCTCGGACCGGGCCCAGGTGAGGACGCGGTAGCCGAGGGGCAGCTCGGGATCCGCGACGGCGACAGCGTCCTCCCGCGCGTCGTCCTCGGTCTCGTCCAGGGTTCGAAGCAGGATCCGCAGGGCGCGTAGGGCCGAGCGCGTGTCGCCGTTGACCACATCGACCGCGCGTCTGAGCGTGATGAGGTCCGCATCGGACGTGACCGAGCCCAGGGTGTCCATGGAGACACTGAGATGGGACTGGACGACGGCTCCGACGTCAGCCGCGATCTCTGCTCGCACCTGGCGTCGCGCTTGCTCGACCTCCCGCTGCTCGGCCTCGACGGCGCGGGCTGTGCGCCGTTGGGCGGACAGCAGGATGCGGACGCCGACACCCACGCCGGCCGCAGCGACCGCGGCGATCGGCCATGCGCCGCTGGGGGAGCCGCCGGCGACGGACGGCAGCAACACGACAGCGCCGGTCGCGAGCGCGAGCACGAGGCCGGCCCGTCGTGCGCCACCTCGGCTCAGTCCCGCCACGAGCCCGATGACGAGCGCCCACAGCTCGGCACCGACGAGCTGGCCCCGGCCGACGACGAGCCCACCGAGGACCAGCGCGAGGCAGAGCGCGGTCCGGGCCCGCCACCAGAGCAGGACGGTGACGAGCGCGAGCCCGACCGTCCCCTGGAGCAGATCCGCACTCACCTCCACCGACGACCGACCCGGCTGGAAGAAGATCTCGGAGGTGTCGAGCACGACGGCCCCGAGCAGGATGCCGCGGATCGCACCCAGCCCGAGCCTGCGACCGGCACGTTGGGGGACGGCACCGGTCACTGCCGTCGGTCGAGCCGTCGGACTCAGCGTCGCCCCCTCCGCCCACAACTCGCTCGACGCCGTGGCAGCCTCGGCGCCCTGGCCGAGCCTACCTTCGGAGGCCGTGCCGACGCTGGGGGCGACCGTCAGGTGGGCAGCCACGCCTCGACCGCCCAGGACGGCTCGGACCTCGCCGAAGACGCCCTCGTCATGACCAGGCGGCCCCCGGCCAGCTCGATGCGGTCCTGCACGGTGCGCAGGCCACGTCGTGGGTCACTCGTGACGACGACCGCGAGCAGGTGGGCGATCGCGTGCACCTCGTCGATGGCGACCCTCACGTCGAGAGCGATCTCGCCCGTCGGCCGATCGGTCTGGGCGCAGGTCTCGAGAGCCGCGAAGAGGGCACCGAGCGAGACCCGGCTCGTCCCGGCCAGCTCGTCGCACTCGGGCGCGACGTGCCATCCACTGCGGAGTCCGGCGCGGTCGAGCCGTGCCCGGCATTCCTCGGCCGCGGTCGTCGGCGGCACCGGGAGACCATCCGCCGTCGGCTCCCCGGGTCCGAGGAGGTGGACGGCGAGACGCATCTCGGACAGGGCCCGTCGCAGCGGCCCGGGGTCCACGGACGCGACCGGCTCTCCACCACCCCGCGGATCCGCGAGCCCGACGAGCATCAGGTGGCTGGCGATCTCGTGCGCGGCCGATGCGACGGCCTCGCCGAGGAGCTCACCGCGACGTGTGTCGCGTTCGAGGGGCGGGCACACGCATCGGCTCAGCAGATCTTCAGGATGCGGCAGATCCACCCCGCGTCGACCCGAGCAGCGGCCTGCGACTGCGAGTGGGGAGTCGCCGCCTGGGCAGGGACCGCGGTCGAGGCGAGCATCACGAGGGAGAGGAGGGCGAGGATGACTGGACGCTTCATGGCTTCTTTCCGATCTTGGCTTGGGTACGCGCTCAGCCTCGCCGACGACCGCCCGTGCGCGCTATTGACGAATGGCCAGTCCCTCCGGCCGGCGGATCGGACGAGGGCGAACGGCTCCGCCTACACTCTGGTGGGTGGGGGTTGTGGGAAGGGTCATGGTCGTCGACGACGACGCAGCGGTCCGTGACGCCGTCGTCACGTTCCTCCGTCGCTCCTCGGAGCTCGAGGTCGTCGCCACTGCGGTGGACGGTGCGGAGGGGGTGAGCGCGTTCCGCGAGCACCGGCCGGACGTCGTGCTCATGGACCTGCACATGCCGCGGCTCAGCGGCACCGAGGCCATCACCCGCATCCTCGCGGAGTTCCCGGAGGCCTGTGTCATCGTCCTCACGACCTTCGACGCGCACGACCAGGTCGTCCGCGCGCTGCGTGCCGGAGCCGCCGGCTACCTGCTCAAGGACAGCTCCCCGGCCGAGCTCGTCGACGGCATCGCTGCCGCGATGGCCGGCGACATGCCGCTGTCGTCGAGGATCAGACGCTCGCTCGTGGCTTCCGTCGTCGCCGAGCGGCCTTCACCCGCAGAGAGCGGCGACCGGAGCCTGACACCGCGTCAGCGGGAGCTCGTCGAGTGGCTCGCGAACGGTCTGACGAACCAACAGATCGGACGGCGCATGCACCTGTCCGAGGGCTCGGTCAAGCAGTATCTCGCGCAGATCGGGACGCGGCTGGACGCGCACAACCGCACGCAGATCCTCGTGCGCTCGGTCCAGCTCGGCATCGTCGACCCGCACGTGGTGCCCCGCGGCGGCCCCGCCTCGGCCTAACGAGCTCCCACTGCGTCGACCGCCACGGACTCGAGCTGCCCGGCGCGACGTCGGGACGTGAGGACGATCTCCCCGGACACGACCAGTGCCGACGGCGGCTCGTGGGCGACGATGACGATGGCCCGGTCCAGCGCCCAGCCCGTGATCTCCTGCGTCATCGTCGAGCGGGTCGCGTCGTCGAGTGCGTTGAACGGCTCGTCGAGCAGGACGACCCGGAACTCGCCGAGAGTGCAGATGACGAACCACAGGCGGCGAGCGTTGCCCGTCGACAGCTCCTTGGCCTCCCGGTCCAACCAGGGCTCCAACCCGTAGCCGACGGCCCGCGACGTCGCCTCGCCCACCGGGACGCCTCGCGCCACGCTCGCCAGCTCGAGGTGCTCCGCGACCGTGAGCAGGGGGTAGAGCGCGGGGGTGGTCCGGCACACTCGCCGCAGCGCCCGGGCGCCGGGATCCGACGCCTCCAGACCGCAGACCCGAACGACGCCCGACCGGGGTCGCAGGTGGCCGCTCGCGACCTCGACGAAGGTGCTCTTGCCGGCACCGTTGTGGCCCAGCAGTCGGTGGACGCCGTGGGAGGGCACGCTCACGGACAGGTCGTCGAGGACCGGAGGCCGCCGCGGGTCGTAGCCGGCGGACACGCCGATCAGCTCGAGGGATGGCGCAGGATGCGACGGGACAGGCATCGGTGACCGACTCCTAGGACGAGGACGGAGTAGGCGATGGCGGCGGCGCCGCCGACCCACCCCGTGGGGAGGAATGCTGCCGGGGCAGACATGACGAGGACCAGCCACGCTGCGGCCGGGTGGGGCGTCACCGAGCCGTCGTCGTGCTGTCCGACCGGCAGGACGGACTCGGCGACGACGGCGGCGCCGACGAGGGTGAGGCCGAGGGAGAGCACACGGAGCGACACTCGCCCGGTCATCAGGCTCTGGGACAGCGACAGCATCGCCGCGGGGAAGGCGACGACGGTCAACGGATAGCTCATCGCCTCCAGGGCCAGGCGCCGAGCCGACAGACGACTGTTCTCCCAGCGGAAGCGCAGTCGGGTGGCCGTGGCGGTGGGCCCGACGACGGAGAAGACGACTCCGCTCGAGACGAGCACGGTGACGAAGGCGTAGCCCGTGAGGACGGGCCCGACGAGCTGGCCGACGACGGGCGGCAGCTCGGCACCCCCGACGACGAACCCTGCGCAGAGCGTGACGACGACGACCACGGAGCGCCAGACGCCGAGCACGGACGCCGCCAAGGGCCCGGACTCGACCATGGCTCGCATCCGGTCGTGCTCGCGTGCCACGGGTCGCCCCGGGCGAGGCGCGCTGTCCGGTCGGGCGAAGGACGTCAACCGGTCGAGCGAGCGCCGGCCGGGGACGACCAGGGCGGCGGCGACGACGACGACGCAGGCCGCGAGGCCGAGCACGAGGGCTCGGAGACCGCCCGGCGCCAGCTCGGCCGAGCCGTCCCCGGACAGCACGTGTCGGCCCACCCGGGCTGCGGCGAAACCCGCGGCGAGGGCGATCGCCCCCATGAGGCCCAGACGCCAGACAGCCGGCCCGTTGCCGGTGACGAAGGCCCGACGCGCGGCCAGCGACAGCGCACCCACGGCGGACGCGCAGGGCAGGACGAGCAGCGCCCAGGACCACGGGAAGGCGGCTCCGACCCCGCTCACGGTGAGGGCGACGGCGACGCCCACCAGGGTCGCGGCATGGCCGACCAGGACCGGCCTGGTGACCCACTCGTGGAACAGGCTCCGCGGGCCGACGTCGAGGGCCAGGAGCAGTCCGGCATCCGTCGGGCTGAGGAAGCGGCGGCGCGACTCGGCGCCGAGCGCCCGCCGCACCTGGACGCCGAGGGCAGCCACGGCCGCGACGAGGACCGCACCGAGGGCAGCCGCGGGCGACACCCGGTCACGTGACCAGGCCGCGGCGACCGTGAGGACGGTGAAGCCGAAGACGTATCCCGAGGACCGGAGGGCCTGCGAGATCCGCCCGGCGACGACCGGACGCACCGCCTGCCGCCAGGGCGCCGCTCGCTCCAGAATCCGCAGCCGATGGGCTGTCGCCCTCTCCTGTGCGCTCAGGGTGGCCGTGTCGACCACGGTCACCTCGTCGGCCCCCGGAGGAGGAGGGGCAGGGTCATGCGGGCGATGACGACGAGCGCGACTCCCCAGAAGAGGGCGAGGATCGCGGCGCCGACGCCGTGGTCCGTCGTGAGAGCCAGGTACACGAGGACCGCCATCATGGCGAGGGCGACGACGTAGAAGGAGATGAGGAGGAGCTTCACGAGCATGCCTTTCTGAGGTGGCGTCAGGTGACGGAGAGGTCGGTCCGGGAGTGCCTCGCCGTCGCAGCCGCGACCAGGGCGATGACGAAGGCGGCCAGGACGCACACCGCGACCGGGAGGGATGCATGGTCGACGGTCCCGAGGACGACCGGATGATCGACCTGCAGGGGTCCCCGGAGTGCAGCGGCTGCTCGGAAGGGGTCCACGGCAACGACGAGGTCGACGACCGGCATCGGGACCCCCGTCGTGGTGAGGAGCGCGACCGCGCGGCCGATGAGCCACGGACCGACGACGACGAGGAGCACGGCCGGTGCGGCGGCCGGGACGAGGAAGCCAACGGCCACACCGATCGCGGCCCAGGCCAGGGCGACCGCGAGTGCGCCGGTGACGATGCGCAGCCAGTCCACCGGTTCCGAGACCAGTCCCTCCGGGCCGAGCATTCCGCGGGCCGCGAACGTGTCGACGGCAAGCCCCAGTGCCGTGAGCACGCAGCCCGTGAGCGCGGCGGCGGCCGTCTTGGCGAGGACGGCGACGGCCCGGCGCGGCTCGATCGTCGCGGCGACGGCGAGGCCCGCCCCTCGCCGGTCCGCGGTCACCGAGAGCACGCCGAGGAGAGCGACCGCGATGGCGACGGGCCCGGGACGCCCGACCGTGGCCAGGGTGGCCTCCTGCGGGGAGATGGGCGACCCGGGTGCCAGCTGGCCGACGAGCCAGGCGTAGCCCGCCGTCATGGCGAGGGAGGCGAGGAGAGCCGCGAGCCCCAGGTGCAGAGTCAGCCGCAGGCTGGCCAGCTTGCGCAGCTCCATGACGAGGGCTGGACCGAGCCGACCGAAGGTGCTCATCCGGACTCCTCGAACGCTGCCAGATAGGCCGAATGCAGACTGCCTCGATCGGGCGCGAGCTCGAGCAGGGGGACGCGCAGGCGGTGCGCCAGCAGTCCGACCTCGGCTGCCGGGAGGTCCGACACGTGCAGGGAACCGTCGTGCCGTAGGTCGACCGCATGCCCGAGACCGACGAGGGCGTCCCGGAGCCGGTCCCCTCCGTCGGCGACCCGGACGACGACCCGTTCGTGTCCGAAGACCCGCACGACCTCGCGGATGGGTCCGGCGAAGCGAAGCACCCCGTCGCCGACGAGGACGAGGTCGTCGACGATGTGCTGCAGGTCGGCCAGGGCGTGGGAGGACACGAGGATCGAGACCCCTGCGGTCGCCTCGGCGGCGAGTCGCTCGGCGAGCCACTGGACGCCGTGGGGGTCCAGCCCGTTGGTCGGCTCGTCGAGGATGAGTGTGGAGGGCGCCGCGAGCAGCGCACCCGCGAGACCGAGCCGCTGCCGCATTCCCATCGAGTACGTGCCGACCCGCCGACCCGCGGCGGCCGTCAGCCCGACCTCCTCGAGCAGCTCGTCGGCCCGGCGAGAGGGGACGGAGAGGCCCGCGGCCATCGCGCGCAGGTGCGCCCTGCCGGTCCGGCGCGGATGTGCACCGGCTGCGTCCAGCTGCACCCCGACCCGGTCGCCCCGACGAGCCGCCGCGGCGTGGTCACGCCCGTCGTACGTGACCTGACCCGAGCTCCGGACGAGTCCGACCATGGCGTGGATCGTCGTGGTCTTACCCGATCCGTTGGGCCCGATGAGCCCCGCGATGCGACCGGGGGACACGTCGAAGGACAGGTCATGGACGCCACGTCCGCCGGCGTAGCGCTTCGTCAGGCCGCGGACGGCCACGTGGGACATCCGCTCACCCCGGCAAGGACGTCAAGGAGGTGGCGAGCGCGAGGCAGGCGGCCGTCGCGACGAGGGGACCGAGACGCGTCGGGACGTGGGTTCGCCCGGACCGACGACCCAGGACCAGCGCGGTGAGCACGCCGACGGCGAGCGCGATGAGGGACCCCGCGAGCGGTCCGGACACCCCGAGGGACCCGGGCAGCAGCCCTCGGAGCTGGGCGACGAGGAAGCAGGCGCCGACGACGGCCGTGAGGGCTCCGACACGGACCCGTCCGCCGCCGAGCGGCCGCGACGGGACGTGTCCCTCGAGGAGGCGCGCCACGAGAAGGAACACCCCCACGGACACGAGGGTGAGGGTCAGGCCGAGGAAGGCACCGACCGACATGGAGAGGCGCAGCAGTCGCGGGTCTCCGACCTCCTTCACGATGGAGGCCGGCGCCGTGCTGACCAGGTGGCTCACGGTCCCGGGCAGACGCACCGCGAGGAGGACCGCCGTGACGGCGAGGATCAGCATCTGGGCCGCGCGCGTCGTGGTGCGGACAGACGGCTCGCGGCCCTGCTCTGGTGCGGGGAGGTTCATCGGTCGGACCTTTCGGTGATGAGGCGCTCAGGCGCCGGTCAGGACTTCGGTGACGGCAGCCGCGAGCAGGAGCGCGCCTGCGGCCGGGAGGAGACGCAAGCTGCCCCGGGCACCTTCGAGATATCGGCGCACGAAGCTGCCACCGTCGCGGGCCGGGTCCAGGAGCCCGAGGACGACGGGATGGAGCCCGGCAGCCGCCGCCACGGCGAGTCCGGCGACCTCGAGGGGGAGGAACAGCCAGACGTCCCCGGCAACGTGTCCCACCCCGACGTTCGTCACCGCGACGGACATGGTCGCGCCGACGTAGGCCCCGGTCCAGGTCAGAGCGGCCAGCGTCGTGAGGCCTCCGGTCGCGGCGCCGGAAAAGAGCATGAGCGCCGCCGCGCCGTTCGTGGCGAGGATCTGCCACCAGGCGAGCTCCACGCCACCGCTGCCTGTCGGCTCGAGAGCCTCGGGCGCCCACGAGGGATCCATGACGAGGTAGGCCATGACGGCGATCGCCGCCGCGTAGCCGAGCACGAGCAGATGGGTGAGGAGGACGGGTGGCGGACGGAGTCGTCCGGCAGCGATGGCTTCCACGGGTGGTGTCCTGACGTTTGTGGGGACCGGCCGATAGGATCGGAACGAGGTCGGGCCCGGATTCCAGACGGGCCCGACCTTGTCGTTCGCTGTCAGGCGATGGCCGCGTTCCGCCCACGGGAGCTGACGATCCAGACCACCGTCGCCGCGATGGCGCCGATGAGACCGGCGCCGAAGATGATGATGACGGCGCGCAGGGCCCAGCCGCCGGCGACGATCGCCGCGACGATCTGGCTCGCGGCCGCCGTGGAGATGCCGAGACTGCCGGCGACCCACAGACCGGCGAAGACGGCCAGGGACAGGCCCATGGAGGCCAGCGAGAGCGTCCCGACGACGGCGATCGCGTCGCGACGGTTGAGGTTGAATGACATGGAGCGTCCTTCCGGAGAAGACGCCGACCTGGGTCGGCGTTCGGATGCGTCGGTTTTCGACGCACCTTCACGCTCGCATCCGGCCGGTCCTCCCGGCCATTAACTTCCGGCCACTCCTGCATTCCGGACCTCGGTGGGGTCCTCACGCACGGGTGCCGTCCTCAGGCCCGGCCATGAGGACACCCCGCGTACCTGGAAGAGCTCACCTGCCCTTGCTGCATTCCTGCCCTGGGGGAGTTCAGTGAGGTACCACCACGCGGGGTGCCGCCGCCATCGTATGCCGAGGCCCACCCGCGGCCGAAATCCTCCGGTGGCGGGGGTCGGTCCCACTGGCTACGGTCGGTAGCCATCACCCGCTCGTCGATGGAGCAGACGATGACGTCTCGTGCCCTGACCCGCCTCCTCGTCCCCGTGGCCGCAGCTGGGGCGGGATCTCCTCGCGGGCGCCGCGTCCTACCTCGACACGTGGACGGCGGCGCGCGCGTGGACGCCGCCGACCAGGGCGGTCGACGGCAACGCTGGAACGCGCTGGGCGAGCGGCTGGTCCGACGACCAGTGGCTGCGCGTCGACCTCGGGTCCGCGCGCACGGTCCGTCGGGTGACGACGCACGGGGAGGCCGCCCACGCCAGGTCCTTCGCGGTCGAGGTGTCGACCGACGCCTCGACCTGGCGGAGCGTCTGGTCGACGACGGACGGCATCGCCGGGCAGATGGCGGCGGTCTCCGCCCCGACGACCGCGCGCTGGGTCCGCGTCCACGGGACCCAGCGCGCGACGCCCTACGGCTACTCGCTCTGGGAGGTCGGGGTGTTCGCCCGCTGACCCGCATTCGGCGCCGATCGCCGGACAGCGCCCGCCGCACCGGCCTACCCTGAAGGGATGGACTCCGCGGCGCGGACCTACAACTACCTCCGGATCGCGATCGTCGCCTCCGTCCTCCTCCTCGGCATCGCGATCGCCGTCGAGCTGGTCAAGCACGAGGGCACGGTCTGCGACTCGATCTCGACGTGCGGGTCGATCAGCGCGTTCTACTACACACCCGTCCACGCGGCCTTCGTCGGGACGCTCGTCGCCGTCGGCGTCGCGCTCGTCGCGATCAAGGGGCGGCCCGGACCCGAGGACACCCTGCTCAACCTCGCCGGGGCCCTCGCGCCGGTCGTCGCGTTCGTCCCGACACCGCTCTCCCCGACGACGTCGAGTGCCGCCGAGGGACCCAAGGGCGGTGTCCCCGTCGAGTACGTCCCCGGCGTCGTCAACAACGTGTGGGCCCTGGTCCTCATCGGGGCCGCCGCGCTCGCCTTCGCCGGTGTCGTCGCCTGGCGCAGCGGTGAGCTCCACGGGTCGAATGCCGTCGGCCTCGCCCTGTCGGCCGCCCTCCTCGCCGCGTTCGCCGGATGGTTCGCGCTGAGCGGCCCGGACCTGACCCGGTGGAAGTACCTCGACCTCGCGCACTACTCCGCGGCGATCCCGCTCTTCGGCATCATCGCGCTCGTCGTCGAGATCAACGCCCGGCGCAGCGGCGAGCGGACCGGGCAGAAGGCATTCGCCCCCTCGGTCTACCGCCGGGCCTACCGGTCGGTCGCCATCGGCATGGGCCTGGTCATCGTCCTCGCCGTCGTCGCCTTCCTCGTCCAGAAGCGCGACGCGTCCGCGATCCCCGCCGGCTGGCTCTTCTGGGTCGAGACCGTCCTGCTCCTCCTCTTCATGGTCTTCTGGGTGCTCCAGACGATGGACTACTGGGTGGACGGGGCCCCGGCCGAGGCGCAGTGACCCGCGGGCGACGGCGATTTCGGCAGAGCCGCGTCGCTCCGGTAGCCTCCTCGGCGGAGGATTCGCATAGTGGCCTAGTGCGCACGATTGGAAATCGTGTTGGGGATGAAACCCCTCATGGGTTCAAATCCCATATCCTCCGCCAGCTGCGCTTCGGCGCCGGCCGCGCCCCGGACCCCGTCCGGGGCGTTCGTGCGTCGGAGCTGCGTCCCGCCGCCCGTCGGACCCGGCGCCTACGGTGACTGCATGAGTCACAGCGAGCGGATCACGGGTCCCGCCTTCGCGGAGCGCGACCTGCCGGACTGGCGCTTCCTCCTGGGCCGGGCCGAGGCCGGGTACCGGTGCGCGTCCTATGCCGATGCCGGCGCCCTCGCGGCCCGGATCGCGCGGGCCGCCGACGAGCTCGGACACCACCCGGCGGTCGACGTGCGCGCGCCGGGGATCGTCCACGTGGTCACCGAGAGCCACGACGCGGGCGGGCTGACCGAGCGGGACATCCGGCTCGCGGAGCGGGTGAGCGCCCTCGCGGCCGAGGCCGGTGCGGTCCCCGAACCGCTCGGCAGCACGACCCTCGAGATCGCCGTCGACGCGATGGACGTCGAGGCGGTCCGACCGTTCTGGGCGGCCGTCCTCGGCTACGTCGACGACGTCCACACCCGCCGCCCGGACGGGACGATCATGCAGGTCGTCGACCCGCGCCGGATCGGGCCGACCGTGTGGTTCCAGCAGATGGACGAGCCGCGGACCCAGCGCAACCGGATCCACGTCGACGTGACGGTCCCGCACGACGCCGCCGAGGCGCGGGTCGCCGCGGCCCTCGCCGCCGGGGGCCACGTCGTGTCGGATGCCCGAGCCCGCGCCTTCTGGGTGCTCGCCGATGCCGAGGGCAACGAGGCCTGCATCTGCACGTGGCAGGACCGCGGCTGAGGCAGTCCGCAACCCTCCCGCCGACACGAGCCCGTACGCCCGGGCATTCTCCCCTCGGCGGGTCCCCGCAGGGGGGAGCGGCCACTCACGGAGGATGGACGAATGCAGTCCACGCCCTCTCCCGGCCTCGTCGCGACGGCCGTCACGGTCGTCCTCGGGGAGGTCACCCTCCTCGCGCCGGTCGACGTGACCGCCCGACCGGGGACGTGCACGGTCCTGCGAGGGGCCAACGGCGTCGGCAAGACGACGCTGCTCCGCGTCCTCACGGGTCGGCTGGACCCGACCGCCGGGGCGGTCACGCTGGACGGCCGGCCCGTCGACGAGCGGGACCCGGCCGTCCGGACTCGCGTCGCCGCACTGCTCGGGGTGCCGACGACCTACCGCGACCTGACCCTCGTCGACCACCTGACCCTCATCGACGCGACGTGGGGACGCGACCATGAAGGGGCCACGGCTCGGATCGAGCAGGCCATGGGCGCGCTCGGCCTCGAGGGCCTGGCGGACCGCTTCCCACACGAGCTGTCGTCCGGTCAGACCCAGCTGTTCCGCCTCGCGATGACGTTGTTCAGACCTGCGGACATCCTCGTGCTCGACGAGCCGGAGCAGCGTCTGGACACCGAGCGCCGGGTGGCGGTCGCCGAGATCCTCGCCGGTCGGAGGGACTCCGGACTGACCGTCGTCATCGCCTGCCATGACCCGGCGATGACGCAGCGGCTCGCCGACGTCGTCGTCGACATCCTCCCGGCTGTCGGGCCGTGAGCCTCCTGTCGCGGTCGGCCGACGCCGAACGCGTGGACGACGCGACGCACGTCCTCACCGGCGGTCGGGGGGCGGGGAGCGTGAGGGCCGTCGCCTACGCGGCCTACGTCGCGGCTCTCATCGGGGCCTCGTACGGATTCACCGTCGTGCAGGCGGTCCTCCGGACGACCGACCCCGCGTGGCTCCGCGGCCAGCTCGCCTCGCCGGTCTTCGCCGTCCTCGTCGTCGGCCTCGGCGTCCTCGGCATCCTGCTCGTCCACCGGGCCGCGCGGATCCGCGGGGCCGTCGTGCCGCCGACCCCGTGGACCGACCTGGTCGTGTCCTCCCCGAACGACCGAGCCGTCACCCTGCGCCGGTGGTGGCTCATCTCCCTGAGCGGGGCGGTCGTCGGCGGCGCCCTGACCGGCGCCATCCTCGGCGGCGCCGCCTGGTACGCCGGGCTCGGCGGAGCCCTGACCCTCACCGCGGCGGTGCTGGGAGGGGGCGCCTACGGCAGCGCCATCGCGCTCGCCTGGCTCGCCGGCCAGTCGGGTGTCTCGACCGGACGGCTCTGGGCGCCCCCGACGACCGCCCTGCGGGGAATGCGGGTCGACGACCTCCGCGCGCAGGCGGCCCGGTCGGCCATGCTCGGCGGCAGCATCCTCTCGGGGGACCTGCGTGCCGCGAGGTTCGAGCTCACCGCCCCGGTGACCCGTCTGCGCCGGACCCGGCTGCGCCATCGTGGGCCCTGGGCGACCGTCGTCGCGCGGGACGTCCTCGGCCTCCGGCGCGCTCCCGGCGGGGCGGTCCTGGGCGCCCTGACCCTCGTCGTGGCCGGGGCCGGCCTCGGGTGGGCCGTCGGCTCACCGGCGGCACCCGCCCTCGCCGGCCTGGTCGCCGGTCTCCTGGCCCACGCCGGTGCCTCCGCCTTCGGCGAGGGGATGCGTCAGCAGGCCGACAACCTGACCGCGCCGGCGCTGCTCGGGCTGGGCCGCCGGACCGAGGCCGTCGGGCACGCGGTGCCGGTCGCCGTCACAACCGCGCTCCTGGCCGGTGGCCCGCTCACGGCGGTCGCCCTCTCCTCCGGTGCGGACCTGGGGGCGATCGCCGTCACCGTGGTCGTCGTCACGGTCGCCCTCGTCGGAAGCGTCGCCACCGCCTCCTTCCGGGGCCCGATGCCGCGGTCCCCCTTCGCCGGGTCCGGGGTGCCCACGTCGCTCATCGGCTGGCAGGCGTTCCCGGCCCTCCTCGCCGCGACGGCGGCAGCCGTGACGACGCGCGGTCTGGCCGGTCACGACGCCGGGGCGGCGCTCGTGGCCGCGGTCCCGGGTGTCTTCGCGGCCGTCGGCCTCGTGGTCCTCGCCGACATCCTCGCCGGCCGACTCGCGAGGTCGCACCGGGACGCCTGACGCGCGAACCGCCCTCCGGCATTCCGCTCGGCGCGCATTCGCCCCGCTGACCCGCCCCGTCCCCGGACCTGGTGCGCCGGGGTGGGTGGCTGGGCCACGATGGAGCCATGGGCGATGGCGCGTACGAGCAGGCATACCGGCGGTCGGTGGAGGACCCCGAGGGGTTCTGGGCGGAGGCGGCCGAGGCGATCGAGTGGAGCCGCCCAGCCGACCGCGTGCTCGACGACGACGACCCGCCGTTCTACCGGTGGTTCCGCGGCGGCCGCCTCAACACCTGCTTCAACGCCGTCGACCGGCACGTCCGCGACGGCCGCGGCGAACAGGTCGCGATCCACTACGACTCCCCCGTGACCGGAGTCAAGGAGTCGATCACCTACGCCGAGCTGCTCGACCGGGTGAGCCGGTTCGCCGGCGCGCTCGCGAGTCTCGGGGTCGAGCGGGGCGACCGGGTCGTCGTCTACATGCCGATGGTCCCCGAGGCCGTCGTGACGATGCTCGCCTGCGCCCGGCTCGGGGCGGTCCACTCCGTCGTCTTCGGCGGCTTCGCCCCGGCCGAGCTCGCCGCCCGGATCGAGGATGCGGCGCCCAAGGTCGTCGTGAGCGCGAGCTGCGGGATCGAGCCGACCCGGACGATCGCCTACAAGCCGATGCTCGACGCCGCGCTCGACCGGAGCACGCACAAGCCCGAGTCGGTCATCGTCCTCCAGCGGCCGCAGCTGCCCGCCGACGTCGGCGCGCGCGACACCGACTGGGAGGAGATGACGTGGGACGAGGTCGCGGCCGACGCCGAGCCGGCCGAATGCGTCGACGTCGAGGCGACCGACCCGCTCTACGTCCTCTACACCTCGGGCACGACCGGCCGGCCCAAGGGGATCGTCCGTGACAACGGCGGCCATGCCGTCGCGCTCCGCTGGTCGATGGAGAACGTGTACGGCATTCGGCCCGGCGACACGTGGTTCACGGCGTCGGACGTCGGCTGGGTCGTCGGCCACTCCTACATCGTCTACGCGCCGCTGCTCACGGGCGCGACGACCGTCCTCTACGAGGGCAAGCCGGTCGGGACGCCCGACGCGAGCGCCTTCTGGCGGGTCCTTGCCGAGTACGGCGCCAAGGCGATGTTCACCGCGCCGACGGCATTCCGCGCCATCAAGAAGGAGGACCCGGGCGGGTTGCTCCGCGAGGGTCACGACCTGTCGCGCCTCGAGGCGCTCTACCTCGCCGGCGAGCGCCTCGACCCCGACACGTACCAGTGGGCGAGCGACCTGCTCGGCGTCCCCGTCATCGACAACTGGTGGCAGACGGAGACCGGCTGGCCGATCGCCGCGAACCCGCGAGGCCTCGAGCTGCTGGCCCTCAAGGCAGGCTCCCCCTCGGTCCCCACCCCCGGATACCAGGTCCACGTCCTCGACGGTGAGGGACGCGAGCTGCCGGCGGGCGAGGAGGGGGCGATCTGCCTTCGGCTCCCGATGCCGCCGGGGACGCTCCCGACCCTCTGGCAGGACGACGAACGCTACGTCGCCGGCTACCTGTCGCAGTTCGACGGCTACTACCTGACCGGCGACGGCGGTCTCGTCGACGAGGACGGCTACCTCTTCGTCATGGGCCGCACCGACGACGTCCTCAACGTCGCCGGCCACCGCCTCTCCACCGGCTCGATCGAGGCCGCCCTCGCCGGCCACCCGGACGTCGCCGAGTGCGCGGTCATCGGCGTCGCCGACGACTTCAAGGGCCAGGTCCCCCGCGGACTCGTCGTCGTCAAGGCGGGGGTGAATGCCGACGCCGACGGAGACCGGATCCGCGCCGAGCTCGTCCAGCGGGTCCGCGACGAGGTCGGCGCCGTCGCCTCGCTCCGCCAGGTCGACATCGTCGCCGCCCTCCCGAAGACCCGCTCGGGGAAGATCCTCCGCAAGACGATGCGCGAGATCGCCGACGGCAAGGTGCCCAACGTCCCGGGGACGATCGAGGACGCGAGCGTGCTCGACGCGCTCAAGCCGGTCCTGCGGCCGCAGGCCTGAGCCGGCACCGCCGCTCGTTCCCGGAAGGCCGTCGCGCTGCGCCGGGCAGAGCGCCTACCTGTGAGGCGATGCTAGACCCTGCCTGACCCACCGAGGCAGCGTCTTGCTGCCTCCCCACAGCAGGCAGCAGCACCCTGCCTGACCCACCGAGGCAGCGTTCTGCTGCCTCCCCACAGCAGGCAGCAGCACCCTGCCTCCCCACTGCAGGCAGCAAGACGCTGCCTCGGCTGGGCAGGCAGGGTCTACTGCGGCACGAACAACACCTCCGCTCCCCGCCGCCAGCTCAACGGCGGGTGGCCGCAGCGCGCCCGCCGCAGCCACCCGTCGGACCACGCGACCCTTCCAGCGACCGGGCTGCGACAGTGACGGGGTGACGGCGGTGCTGACGGGGTTCCTGACGATCGGGATCGTCATTGCCGTCGGGGCCTTCATCGCCCACATCGGGCTCGTCGACCTCACGGCTCAGGTGCTCCTGTCCAAGGTCGCCTTCTACGTCGCGAGCCCGGCGCTCCTCGCGACGACGATCGCGCAGACCGACGTCCGCGACGTCCTCTCCGGCAACCTCGTCGCGACGACCGCGGGGATCGCCGTGCCCGCACTCGCGTACGCGGTCCTCGCCAAGCGCATCTGGGCACGCGGCCCGGGCGAGCGCGTGGTGGGCGTCCTCACCGCGTCCTACGTCAATGCCGGCAACCTCGGCATCCCGGTCGCGGCCTACGCCCTCGGCAGCGCCTCCTTCGTCGCCCCGACCCTGCTCCTGCAGCTGCTCGTCCTCCAGCCGGCCGCGCTCGCCCTCCTCGACGCCGACGCCCGTGGCCGCCGCCCGAGCCCGCTCGACTTCGTCCGCCGCCCGCTGACCAACCCGCTCGCGCTCGGCACCCTCCTCGGGCTCGTCCTCGCGGTCACCGGCTGGCACCTGCCCGCATTCGTCCAGAACCCGCTCGAGCTCATCGGCGGGATGGCCGTCCCCGGCATGCTCATCGCCTACGGGATCGCGCTGCGCCTCGGTCCGGGCTTCGGGGGCGACATCCCCGTCAGGGAGCTCGCGACGACCTCGGTCCTCAAGCTGCTCGTCCAGCCGCTCGTCGCGGGCCTCGTCGCCCGCTTCGCGCTCGGACTCGAGGGGCACGAGCTGCTCGCGGTCGTCGTCTGCTCGGCCCTGCCGACGGCGCAGAACGTCTTCGTCATCGCGACCCGCTACGACCGCTCGACGACCCTCGCCCGCGACACGATCCTCGTGACGACGGCCCTTTCGGTGCCCGTCGTCCTGCTCGTCACCCTGCTGCTCGGCTGAGCGCCCCGAGCAGCGCCGTCGCGTAGGCGCACTCCATGTCGGCGTGGACCGCCTCGACGCTCGCCCCGTCCGGCCGGAGGTGCGTCACGCACCACAGGCCGTCGCGCGGCTCGACCCGGACGAGCCGGTCGCCGAGCAGCTCCCGGAGCTGGTCCTCGCGAGGCAGCCAGAGCGCCTGGTCGAGGTCGACCGAGTCCAGGGCCCACTCGGTCGTCCCGTTGAAGCCGAGGACCGACTGCCCGCCGAAGTGGTGCAGCTCGACGGTCAGGTCCGAGATCCAGAAGACGTCCGAATGCAGGGACGCCCGGTCGATGACGAAGCGGTCGCCCGACCGCGGCTCCCAGAGGACTCCCTCGGCGAGGAGGGCGCGCGCGAGCTCGACGGTGATCACGGCACCAACCTACGGACCTGTGGACGACGGCAGGCGTGCCGGGTCGGATCTTCGTAGGGTCGGAACCATGCGAACGCGCCGTACCCGGGGCCTCGGCCCGGTCGTCGCGGCGGCGGTGCTGGCACTCGTCGTCGGTGCCGTCGTCTGCGGCCGGCGAGCCGACACGGCGGAGCGCGAGGCCGATCGGCTGGCGCCGGTGATCGGGCACCTCGTCCTGCGGACGGGAACGCTCGTCGAGGTCCGCGACGAGGGGGTGCCGTCCTACGCGGGCACCTACCGGGTCAGGCTCGACAACCCGATCGCGGGTGGTCCCGACGAGCTCGACCTCGAGGGCGCCGGGGAGTGGGCGACGTCCGCCGACCGGGCGGACGTCCCGCAGACCTACGACTTCGTCCTCGACACCCGCAGCCGCCGGGTCGTGGAGAGCGGCGGCACCGGCACGTTGACGGTCCCCACCGCGACGACCGTCGCGGACCTGCGCGGCACCGCGACCGCCAACCGCACGACGAGCCGGACCGCAGCGGGCCTCGCCGCGCTCCTCGCCGCACTCGCCTGCTGGGGGCTGTGGCGGCTCAGCGCCGCCGCGTCGTCCCGAAGATCGAGCGCGTGATCTCGCGCCCGAGGACGGTCCCGGCCGAGCGGAGCAGCGACTTGAAGGCGCTGCTCTTGACGACCTGCTGGACCATGCCGGGCTCCTCCTTGGGCGCCCGCGCGGGCCGCGCCGCCTCCGGTGCCGGCTCGGTCTGACCGGTCCCCTTGGCCTCGGCGCCCGCGAGGTCGCCGGCCTGCGCCTGCTGGGCCTGCTCGGCGGACAGCTTCTCGAACGCCGACTCGCGGTCGACCGCCGCCGCATACTTGCCGGCGAGCGGAGAGGCGGCCACGGTCTGGTCGACGAGCGTGTCGGGCGAGGGCGCCATGAGCGACTCCGGCGCCCGCATTCGCGTCCAGGCGACGGGGGTCGGGGCACCACGCTCGGACAGGACAGTGATGACGGCCTCGCCGGTGCCGAGCTGGGTGAGCAGCTCCTGGAGGTCATAGCCGCTCTTGGGGTAGGTCGACACGGCCGCCTTGAGCGCCTTGGCGTCGTCCGGGGTGAATGCGCGCAGCGCGTGCTGCACCCGGTTGCCGAGCTGGGCGAGGACGCCTGCCGGGACGTCCTTGGGCGACTGGGTGACGAAGAAGACGCCGACGCCCTTGGACCGGATGAGCCGCACGGTCTGCTCGATCGAGTCGAGGAAGTCCTTGCTCGCGTCGTTGAAGAGCAGGTGCGCCTCGTCGAAGAAGAAGACGAGCTTGGGCTTGTCGACGTCGCCGACCTCGGGCAGGTCGTGGAAGAGGTCGGCGAGCATCCACATGAGGAAGGTCGAGAACAGCTGCGGCCGCTCCTGGACCGCCGGCAGCTCGAGGCAGGAGATGACCCCGCGCCCGTCGGACGCCGTCCGGAGCAGGTCGTTGGTGTCGAACTCGGGCAGGCCGAAGAAGACGTCGGCGCCCTGGTCGGCGAAGGTGATGAGCTCGCGGAGGATGACCCCGGCCGTGGCCGAGGAGAGGCCGCCGAGGTCCTTGAGGTCGGCCTTTCCCTCATCCGAGGTCAGGTGCTGGACGACGGCGCGCAGGTCCTTGAGGTCGTCGAGGTAGAGCCCGCGCGAGTCGGCGTAGTGGAAGACGAGCCCGAGGCTGCTCTCCTGGGTGTCGTTGAGCCCGAGGACCTTGGCGAGCAGGGTCGGACCGAAGGAGGTGATGGACGCGCGGACGGGAATGCCCTTGCCCTGGCCGCCGAGCGCGTAGAACTCGGTAGCGAACGCCGTCGCCGTCCACTCCTCCCCGACGTCCTTGGCGCGCGCGGTCACCTTGTCGTTGCTCACCCCGGGGCTCGCGACGCCGGAGAGGTCGCCCTTGATGTCGGCGAGGAAGACGGGGACGCCCTGCGCGGCGAGCTGCTCGGCCATGAGCTGGAGGGTCTTGGTCTTGCCGGTGCCGGTCGCGCCGGCGACGAGGCCGTGCCGGTTCATGACGGCGAGCGGGATGCGGACCTTGGCGTCCGGGTAGGCCGTGCCGTCGACGACGGCCGCGCCGAAGTCGAGTGCTCCGCCGTCGAATGCGTAGCCCTTCGCGATCTCGCTGATCTGGGCAGGGACCTCGGGAGTCTGGCTCACAAGCGGCGAGCGTAGTCCGTCCCGCCGAGTGGACGCCGGATCACACTCCCGCAACGACGGCCTGTCCGACTCGGCACCCCACAGGCGCCGCCCGTATCGTGGCCGGGTGATCTTCAAGGCCATCGGCGACGCCCGCCCGTACCCCGATCACGGCCTGCGGACCACGAAGGACTGGTCGACGGTGCCGCCGCGGCTCGTCCGTCTCGACGAGCTCGTGACGACGAAGCGGACGCTCGACCTCGAGCAGCTCCTCTCGGACGACTCGACCTTCTACGGGGACCTCTTCGCCCACGTCGTCGACTGGAACGGCACGCTCTTCCTCGAGGACGGCCTCCACCGGGCGCTGCGCGCCGCGCTCCACCAGCGACCTACGCTGCACGCGCGCGTTCACGTGCTTGACTGACGCTCGATGGACGAGGACGACTCGAACGAGACCGAACAGATCCCGACACGGGACGGGTACGTTCGCGAGTCCGGCTATGCCCGGCGCCAGCGGGTGCGCCGCCGGCGCATGGCCATCACCCTCGGCCTGGTCCTCCTCGCCCTCTTCTTCGCCTTCTGGTACGCGCTCAGCTACTACGACGGCGCCAAGGACACCCCGACGCCGCGCAAGACGTGCGTGACCCCACCGGCCGCCCTCGCCCCGGCGAAGATCCGCGTCAACGTCTACAACGCGACGACCCGGACGGGGCTCGCCGCGACGACGTCCACGAGCCTCGCGTCGCGCGGCTTCGTCATCGGCAAGGTCGACAACGACCCGCTCAAGAAGACGGTCAAGACCGCGGTCGAGGTGCGACACGGCACGGCCGGCGTCGCGGGTGCCCGCGTCGTCGCCAAGCACCTGACCGGCGTGACCTTCGTCCGGGACGCCCGCAAGGACGCATCCGTCGACGTCGTCCTCGGGAATGCGTGGAAAGCCCTCGCGCCACCTCCGGCAGCGTCGACGCCCACCTGCTCCTGAGCCGGGTGCCTGACCCGCTCAGCCCGCCGGCTCGGCCGGCTCGGCCTGCTCGGCCTGCTCCGCGCGCTCGGCCCGCCGCCTGCGGACCTGCCAGACGACGAGCGCGACGATGACGACGAGCGCCGCGAGCCCCGCGGTCCCGCGCCCGAACCACTGCTCGACGCGGGAGTACGAGCGGCCGGCGACGTAGCCGACGAGGACGACGGCGGTGCTCCACGTGAGCCCGCCGATGGCATTCCACAGCAGGAACTTCGGGTAGTGCATCCGGCTGACCCCGGCGAGGGCCGGCATGACCGCCCGGAAGAACGCCGTCCACCGGCCGAAGAAGACCGCGGCTCCCCCGCGCCGCCGGAGGAAGGCCTGGGCCCGGTCGAGCTGCGGTCGCCGCCGCTCGAGGATCCGCATCGACAGGATGCGCGGGCCGAGGAGCCGGCCGACCTCGTAGCCGACCGAGTCGCCGACGATCGCCGCGACGGCGACGACGACGAGCATCCACCCGAGCGAGGTGTGCCCGAGGCTCGCCGTCACCCCGCCGATGACGGCGAGGGTCTCCCCCGGCACGACGAAGCCGATGAAGAGCGCGTCCTCGACGAAGACGACGAGCCCGACGACGACGTAGACGAGCCACGCGGGCGCGCCGAGGACGTGGTCGATGATCCACTGCACGTCTGGAGTCTCCCGGTCAGGTCTGGGCGCGGGCTGGGAATGCGGGTCAGCCGGCGGCCGACGCGAACGCCTCCTCGAAGATGTCCAGGCCCTCGGTGAGGACCTCGTCGCCCGCGGCGAGCGGCGGGAGGAAGCGGAAGACGTTGCCGTAGGTCCCGCACGTGAGGGTGACGAGCCCGGCGGCGTGGCAGGCCTTGTTGACGGCGGCGGTGAGCGCGGCATTCGGCGTGATGTCGCCGGCGCCGTTGACGAGCTCGATCGCGAGCATCGCTCCGCGGCCACGGATCTCACCGATCTGCGGGTAGCGCTCGGCGAGCGCGGACAAGCGACCGGTGAAGAGCGACTCGATCTGCTTGGCGCGGCCGCAGTGGTCCTCCTCCCGCATCGTCTCGATGGCGCCCAACGCCGCCGCGCAGGCGACCGGGTTGCCGCCGTAGGTGCCACCGAGGCCGCTCGCGTGCACGGCGTCCATGAGGTCGGCGCGGCCGGTGACGCCGGCGAGCGGGAGCCCGCCGGCGATGCCCTTGGCCGTCGCGATGATGTCCGGCACGACGCCCTCGTGGTCGGACGCGAACCAGTCCCCGGTCCGGCAGAAGCCCGACTGCACCTCGTCGGCGATGAAGACGATGCCGTGCTCGGTGCACCACTGCGACAGCTGCTCGACGAAGCCCGGCGCCGGGACGATGAAGCCGCCCTCGCCCTGGATCGGCTCGAGGATGACGGCGGCGACGTTGTCCTCGCCGACCTGCGCGTGGACCTGCGCCTCGAAGACGTCGAAGGACTCCTTCGCGCAGTCCGACGGCCCGCCCGGCCAGCGGAACGGGTAGGACATCGGCGCCCGGTAGATCTCGCCCGCGAACGGCCCGAACCGGTGCTTGTAGGGCATGTTCTTGGCAGTCAGCCCCATCGTCAGGTTGGTCCGCCCGTGATAGCCGTGGTCGAAGGCCACGACCGCCTGCCGGCCCGTCGCGTGCCGCGCGACCTTGACGGCGTTCTCGACGGCCTCGGCGCCGGAGTTGAAGAGCGCGGTCTTCTTGTCGTGGTCGCCCGGGGTCAGCTCGTTGAGCGCCTCGCAGACGTCGAGGTACTCCTCGTACGGCGTGACCATGAAGCAGGTATGGGTGAAGTCCGCGACCTGCGCGGTGACCCGCGCGACGACGCGGGGCGCGGCATTCCCGACCGTCGTCACGGCGATGCCGGAGCCGAAGTCGATGAGCTGGTTGCCGTCAACGTCGCGAAGGATGCCGCCGCTCGCCTGCTCGATGTAGACCGGCAGCCCCACCCCGACGCCCGCGCTGACCGCCGCCGCCTTGCGCGCGTGGAGGGCCTGGCTCCTGGGGCCGGGGATCGCGGTGGCGAGGACGCGCTTCTGCTCGAGGGTCATGTGGGCAGTATGCCGCGAGTGTCAGTCCGCGCGACCACCGATCCGGTAGCGGACGAAGGCGGGAACGGCGAGCGCGGCGACGACGGTGAGAATGCAGACGAGCACCCCTCCCCCCGCCGCCGTGACCGCGGTCCCGGCGGACGCCGCGGCGGCACCGTGGGCGACGTCCGCGATCCGCGGGCCCCCGGCGACGACGACGATGAAGATGCCCTGGAGCCGTCCTCGGACCGCGTCGCTGGCCGACGCCTGGAGCATCGAGGTGCGGAAGGCCGCGGATGCCATGTCGGCGGCGCCGCCGACGACGAGAGCGCCGATGGCCAGCCAGAGGAAGGCATTCGGCGCACCGGACGCGAGGCCGTCGGCGACGCCGAAGAGGACCATCGCCAGACCCCAGACGAGGATGCACGCGAGGACGGCGAGGCCCTGCCGCCGGACCCGGCTCACCCACCCGGAGAAGATCCCGCCGAGGACGGCGCCCGCGGGGATGCCGGCGAAGAGGAGCGCGAAGGCGAGCCCGCCGTCGACCGGCCCGCCGAAGCTCTCGTGCGCGACCTGCGGGAAGAGGGCCCGCGGCATCCCGAAGACCATCGCGATGATGTCGACGACGAAGGACATGAGCAGCACGGGGTGCCCGCGCAGGTAGAGCAGCCCGTCGACGACCGAGCGCAGCCCCGGCGCGCGACCGGTCCCGCCCTCGACGGGGAGCGGCGGCAGGAGGAGGACCGCTCGCAGCGTCGCGAGGAGGGTGACCGTGTCGAGGAGGTAGAGCCAGGAGTAGCCGAGGACGGGGATGAGGATGCCGCCGATGAGCGGGCCGCCGATCGCGCCGGCCTGCATGACGGTCATGTTGAGCGAGTTCGCGGCGGGGAGCTGGTCGAGCGGGAGGAGCTTGGGCAGGATCGCCGAGCGGGTCGGCTGGTTGACCGCGAAGAACGCCTGCTGGAGCGAGAAGAGGGTCAGGAGCAGCCAGACGTTGCGGTTGCCGAGGGCGGCCTGGAGGGCGAAGAGCGCGCTCGTCGCGATGAGCCCGACGGTCGTGACGACGAGGAGCCGGCGCCGGTCGACGGCGTCGGCGAGCGCCCCGCCCCAGAGCCCGAAGACGACGAGCGGGACGAGCCCGAAGAGCCCGGTCAGCCCGACGAATGCCGAGGAGCCGGTGATCGCGTAGATCTGCGCCGGGACGACGACGACGGTCAGCTGGGCACCGACGACGGTGATGATGTTGGCCCGCCAGAGCCGGCCGAAGTGCGGGTCGGCCAGGGGTCGGGTGTCGGCGAGGAGCGACCGGAGGCGGGAGGGCACCCGGGCACCCTACGACCGCCTCGGGGGCGGACCGATTCGGGCATCACGGAGCGACCGCTTATCCTCAGCCACCATGGGCAAGACCTCCGCAAAGAATGCGCGTCAGCAGCGACTCGACGAGATCAGGAAGCAGCAGGCGGCTGCCGCGCGCAAGCGCGCCATCGCCGTCTGGGGCTCGGTCGCCGCCGTCATCGCGATCATCGGCGGGATCGTCGGCTACACGATCTTCAAGGACGTCTCCGGGCGCCCGACGCTCGACGCGGTCAAGTCCTACACCTACAAGGGCGGCGCGCACGTGACGACCAAGGTCGCCTACAAGCAGACGCCCCCGGTCGGCGGTGAGCACAACGGCGTCTGGCTCAACTGCGGCGTCTACACCAAGGCCGTCCCCAACGAGAATGCCGTGCACTCGCTCGAGCACGGTGCGGTCTGGGTGACCTACCGGCCCGACCTGCCCGCGGCCCAGGTGGCCAAGCTCAAGGAGGAGATGCCCGAGACCTACGCGCTCCTCTCCCCCTACCCGGGCCTGCCCTCGCCGGTCGTCGCATCCGCCTGGGGCAAGCAGATCTACCTGACCGGAGCCGACGACGCGCGGCTCCCGCTGTTCATGAAGGAGTACCGCCAGAGCCCCGACGCCCCCGAGCCGGGCGCCCTCTGCACCGGCGGCACCGACGGCACGACGACGACCCCGGGCGCCGGCGACCCGGCCGTGACGCCCGGCGTGACAGGCACCGCGACGGGCAGCGCCACGACCCCGGCCACCTCGAGCACCACGACCAAGTGACCGGCCGGGGCGACCACGTCGACGACGAGTTCGTCGGCGAGGCGCCCCTGCGCGGGACCCTCCCGGACCCCGACGACGCGCCGGCCGAGGCGGACGCGGAGGTGCGGCCCGGCATTCGCCGTCAGCTGCTCGTCGCGGCCGCGACGATCGTCCTGCTCGTCGCGACCGCGGTCGCCGCCTTCCAGCTCGGCGGGACGACGGCGCGCCCCCCGGAGTCGTCGGTCGACGTCGGCTTCGCGCGCGACATGCAGACCCACCACCAGCAGGCCGTCGAGCTGTCGATGGTCGAGTACGAGCGGACGGCGAATGCGTCGATCCGCACCCTCGCCTACGACATCGCCACGAGCCAGGCGCAGCAGTCCGGGCAGATGTACGGCTGGCTGCGGATCTGGGACTACACCCAGTTCGGCACCGACGACCTCATGACGTGGATGCGCGGGCACCCCGGCCACCCGACCTCGACGACCGCGACGCACGACGAGGTGTGGGGCGCGATGGGGATGGCGTCCAAGGAGCAGATCGCGGCGTTCCAGGCGGCGACGGGGACGGCCGGCGACCGGATGTACCTCGACCTGCTCATCGCGCACCACAAGGGCGGCGTGCTCATGGGTCAGGCCGCCCTCGCGTCGGCGACGCAGCCCGTCGTCCGGCAGCTCGCGACGGCGATCGTCAACGCGCAGCAGGTCGAGATCCAGGCGATGGAGCAGCTCCGCTCGACCCTCTGACCCGGCCGCGGGGTGCGAGGGTGGGGTCATGACCCGGCCGTTCCGCTTCGGCGTCGTCGCCCCGATCCACGCCGACCTCCCGACCTGGCGCGACCAGGTCCGGCGCATCGCCGACCAGGGCTTCTCGGTGCTGCTCATGCCCGACGTGCCGAGCTGGCAGCCGGCGCCCGGGCCGACGCTCGCGGTCGCCGCCGCGTCGGTCCCGTACCTGCGGGTCGGGACATGGGTCTACGCCTCGCCGTTCCGGCCCGCGTGGGCGACGGCGTGGGAGGCGCACACCCTGTCCCTCGTCACCGAGGGCCGCTTCGAGATGGGCATCGGCACGGGGCGGCCGGGCATCGAGGACGAGCTCCGCGAGCGGGGAATGCCGCAGCAGGGTCCCGGTGAGCGGCTCGCCGTCCTCCGCGACACCGTCTCGACGCTCCGGGAGCTGGACGGCGACAGCCTCCACACCCCGGTCGTCATGGCGGTCCGCGGACCTCGGGCCAAGGCGCTCGCGGCCGAGGTCGCGGACACGGTCACCTTCGCGACCTTTCCGACGGACTCACGGGCCGACGTCACCGGGGTGGCGCGGGACTTCCTCGCCTCCTGCGACCGGGACGTCGAGCTCGCGGCCCACGTGCCCGTCGTCGGCGACGAGGTCGCGCCGTTCATGGCGCGGGCGAGCGACATGGACCCCGACCGGCTCCGCGCCGAGGACTCCCTCGCCATCCTGCCGTCGGATCCCGAGGCGGCCGTCGAGGAGCTCCAGCGTCGGCGCGAGGAGATCGGGTTCAGCTACGTCGTCGTCGGGGCGCACTCGACCGCGGCGCTCGCCCCGGCCGTCGCGCGGCTGGCCGGCACGTAGGCATTCGGCTCAGCCGTCGAGTCGGACGACGACCCCGGCCCGGCCGCCGCGCATGAAGCCGACCTTCTGGAGGAGCGGCTGCACGAGGTTGGCCATCCGGCCCTCGGGGTACTTGCGCCCGATCGCCGCACGCGTCCGCCGGATGCTCGCCTCGTCCCGGTGGACGGTCGCGGTGCCCCGCCACGTCGGGGCGCCGTCGGCGACCTCGCCGCGCATCGAGCACGGTCGAAGCTCGACGGCCGGGTTGTTGCGGAGCCGCTTGAGCTTGCCCGTCGGGTCCTCGCTCACGAAGACGAGCTCGTCGCCGTCCGGGGCGATCCAGACCGGCGTGCTCACCGGCTCGCCGGTCCGGCGGAAGGTCGTGAAGGACACGTAACGGGACGCGGCGGCCTCGTCGAATGCGGTCATGCGCCGGAGCGTACGCCCGCCCCGACGATTTCGTCCCGGCGCCCGGCGGCTAGTAACCTGCTCCGCGGTGGCGTGTCCGAGCGGCCTAAGGAGCACGCCTCGAAAGCGTGTGAGGGTTAACGCCGTCCGTGGGTTCAAATCCCACCGCCACCGCCAATCACCTGCGGAAACGCCGGTCCGAGCCTCACAGCCCGGACCGGCGTCGACCGTCGTAGTCTCATTTGTAGTCTCATTCGAGGTCGGGAGCGGCCTCGGGCCAGAGCAGTTCACCGGTGACCTGGCCCGTCGGCACCTCCAGGTCGAGCCCGCGCAGCGCGAGCGTCCCCCCCGAACCTCTTCTCGAGCCCTTCGACGCGGATGGCCATCTCGGTGCTGGACATGGGTCTCCATGCGGCATTCGTCCCGTCGTCGACCACGGCGACCCCCGGTCGACCCCCTCGATTGTCCCTCCCCGGCCCGGATCCCGCCGGATGCCGGTCGTGACGGTCCCGACAACTCGGCGTCCGCGCCTCGACGCGGGACGAGACTGGGGTCATGTCCGTCTCTGGGCTCACGTCCCGGGAGGCCGCACTGCGGCTCGCGCAGGTGGGGCCCAACGCCGTCCCGTCGAGGCGCCGGACGCCGGTTGGGTTGCGCGTCCTGACCCAGCTGCGCGACCCGCTCATGCTCACGCTCCTCGCGGCGTGCGTCCTCACCGTCGCCACGGGCGACATCGCGGACACGGTCGTCATCGCCTGCGTCGTCGTCGCGAACACCACGGCCGGCGTGGTCCAGGAGGTCCGCGCCGACCGGGCCGTGTCCGCGCTGCAGGAGATGGTCGTCCCCAGCGTCCGGGTGCGACGGGACGGCAGGGAACGTCCAGTCCCGTCCCCTGAGCTGGTGCCTGGTGACGTGGTGCTCCTCGCGGAGGGCGACATCGTGCCCGCCGACGGGGAGGTGATCGAGGGGTCGTCGCTGCTCGTGGACGAGTCGGCACTGACGGGCGAGAGCGTGCCCGTGGCGCACCGGGGCCGGCTCGGTGACGAGCCGGGTGACGAACTGTCGGGTGGGACCGTCATCGTCCGCGGCCGTGCCGTCGTCTCGCTGACGCAGACGGGCGCTCGATCCGCGCTCGGCCGCATCGCGGCACTGACGGACGTGCGGCCGGGGCCGACGCCCCTCCAGCGGCGGATGGCGCAGCTGGGGCGAATGCTCGCGACCGTCGCGGTCTCGCTGTCCGCGCTCGTCCTCGTCCTCGGCCTCCTGCGCGGCGAGCCCACCGAGCTCATGCTCGTGACGGCGATCAGCCTCTCCGTCGCGGCGGTGCCGGAGTCGCTGCCCGCGGTCGTCGCGCTCAGCCTGGCCATGGGCGCGCGGCGGATGGCGAGCCGTCGCGCCATCGTCCGCCGGCTCCCGGCCGTCGAGACGCTGGGCTCGGTCACCGTCCTTGCGACCGACAAGACGGGCACGCTGACCCAGGCGCGGATGGTCGTGGAAGAGCTCTGGACGCCGGTGGCCTCCTACCGGGTGTCGACGGGGCGGGACGGCGCCGGAGCCTTCAGCCTGGACGGTCGCGAGATCGAGCCGAGCGCTCACCCGGACCTGCTCCGGCTCCTCGAGGCCGTCGTCCTCTGCAACGACGCACGCCTGGCGACCGGACCGAAGGATGGCGACCGGGCCGGTCTCGGCGACCCGACCGAGGTGGCTCTGCTCGTGGCCGCGGCCCACGCGGGCCTGACCCGGGCCGACCTCGAGCGACGCAGCCCGCGGGTGGCCGAGGTGCCCTTCGACAGCGAGACCAAACACATGACGACGATCCACGCCACCGCAGGGTCGACCGACCCGGTCTACGTGGTGCGCAAGGGGTCGCCGGAGGTGCTCGCGGGACCGGCCGGGCGCGCCGACGCCGTCCATCGCGCCGCACTGCAGGAGGCCGAGGCGCTTGCGGGGCGCGGCTTCCGGGTCCTCGCGGTCCAGGCCGGGCCTTGGGAGGACTGTCAGCGGCCACCCGTACTCCTCGGACTCGTCGCGATGGACGACCCCGCCAAGCCGGCTGCCGTGGGGACCGTCGCCGCGTGCCGGCAAGCCGGCATCGTGCCCGTCCTGATCACCGGCGACCACCGGGCGACGGCGGTCGAGGTGGCCACCCGCGTCGGCATCCTGACCCGCGAGGAGGCCTCAGCCGCTGGCGCCGTGGCCACCGGCGACCAGATCGCCCGGGGGGAGGTGGCGGACCTCACCCGCCCGCGGGTGTTCGCCCGCACCCGTCCGGAGCAGAAGCTCGACATCGTGGCGGCCTGGCAAGCACGCGGTGCCGTCGTCGCCATGACCGGCGACGGCGTCAACGACGGGCCGGCCCTGCGCCGGGCCGACATCGGCGTCGCGATGGGACACCGCGGGACGGAGGTGGCCCGCCAGGCTGCGGACATGGTGCTCGCCGACGACGAGCTCGCGACCCTCGAGCACGCCGTCGAGGAGGGTCGGCGCGTCTACGACAACATCCGTCGCTTCCTCGTCTTCGGCCTCTCCGGAGGTGCCGCCGAGATCCTGCTCATGCTGCTCGGTCCGCTCGTCGGCCTCGCCGTCCCGCTCCTCGCCGCCCAGATCCTCTGGGTCAACCTGCTCACCCACGGGCTGACCGGGGTCGCGATCGGCGCCGAGCCCGCCGAGGGCGACGTCATGCACCGGCCGCCGCGGCCGCCGGAGGAGAGCGTGATCGGCAGCGGGCTGTGGCAGCGGGTCCTCGTCATGGCCGCCGTCATGGTCCTCGCCTGCATCGGAGTCGGGCTCTGGGCCCAGTCGGACGGCCGACCGTGGCAGACGATCGTCTTCCTCGCCCTCACCTGCATGCAGCTCGGCGTCGCCCTCGGGCTTCGCCAACGGCTCCTCACGCGGGAGAACCCCGGGATGCTCGTCGCGGTCGTCGGGTCGCTCGCCCTCGCACTGGCCGGCGTCTACCTTCCGGTCCTCCAGGAGCTGCTCACCCTGCATTCGCTGTCCGCGGGCGAGGCAGGGCTCGCGCTGGCCGGCGGCGGAGTGGGCTGGGTCGCGGTCCGCGCAACCCGCAGGACGGCTCGGCGCTCCACGCACACCCACGCTGGGGCGCTTGGCCGCCGCCAGGATCCCGTCGAGGACGACCTCGAGGTTCGCGGGTGAGGTCGCGAGGTTGAGCCGGGCGAACCCGCGGCCTGCGATCATCGTTTCGCGCCCACAGGCGGCGGATAGACGCGGTCCGAGGTGCGTTGGCAAACCCGCCGACGTCTCTCAGTCAGCTAGTTCTTGTTGTGTCCCAGTGATCGTGCATGGAGTACGTCCTTCCAGTAGGACTCGCGCTGCAATACATGGTCGTCGTCAGTGCGCATCGACCAGTACTCGAGGAGGGCGAAGGTCATGGTCGTTCGGTAGTACTCCTCGCCCTTCTCCTCGACGAGCGCCCTCAGCCCAACGTTGCCGCCGTGCAGCGTGGCCGCGTACGTCGACCAGCGCTGCCAGATGCCAGTGTCGCCATGCGCGGAGCCGACGTACCGCTGCCCGGTCTCCCTGTCGTGGATGACATAGACGCCCTTCATGCTCTCCAGCGCGATGCGCCAGTCGGCCCGCGCTTGACCGACGACAGCTTGGAGATCGGCCAAACTGTGGTTGATGCGGTCATGCCCCGGGAACGGGTCACCCGCGAACGGCTCCTCCAGGATCGACGAGACCGTCATCGTCGGCAGCACTGACTCCATCGTGCGGCGAATACTTCTGCCGGACCGCTTGTGTCGGATGTAGAGGCGACGGGTGAAGGGGCCCATCAAGTCCTCGCGCAGCGCCACCGTGTACGAATGCGCATGCTGCTCGGGCTTTCGAGCCAAGACCTGCCAGATCCCCCCGAAGAGCCAGAGCGTCGCGTCATGCTTGTCTTGTGCGACCGAGAAGATGAACGTGCGGTTGAACCCAGCCAGCCGCTGAGTGAATCGCCTCGGGTTTCGTGGAGGCTCCATTAGTTGGTTCCGACCTCGGTGAGGACCGGGTTCTGACGGTAGTGCTCGACGGGCAGAGATGCCCAGTGGGTGGCCTCGAACTCGATGGGTGGGACGAGCCCGATCTCTCCGTGGAGGCGTCGGTGGTTGTACCAGTCGACGTACTCGGCGACCGCGACCTCGACGTCGATGACCGACTTCCAGCCACCCCGCGGTCGCATGACCGGGTTGCGGATGCACTCGGCCTTGAACAGCGAGTTCAGCGCCTCGGCCATCGCGTTGTCGTACGAATCTCCTTTACTGCCAACGGATCCGACGGCCTCGGCCTCGGCGAGGCGTTCGGTGTAGCGAATCGCTCGATATTGAACTCCGCGATCCGAGTGATGGATCAGGCCGGTCACGTCCTGGCCGGCGCGCTGCCGGGCCCACAGCCCCATGTCGAGGGCGTCCAAGGCGAGGTCCGTGCGCAGGCTGGTCGACACCTGCCAGCCCACGATCATCCGGCTGAACACGTCCAGGACGAACGCGACATAGGCCCAGCCGGCGTGCGTGCGGACGTAGGTCAGGTCGGCCACCCACAGCTGGTTCGGCGCCGTGGCGACGAACTTCCGATCGACGAGGTCCTCGGGACGCTCGGTCTCGGCGCCATCGCCGATCGTGGTCTTGCGGGTCTTCTCCCGCGGGATCCCCCGCAGCCCCTCGGCGCGCATCAGCCGCTCCACAGTGCACCGGGCCACCTCGACTCCTTCCCGGTTGAGCTCGGCGTGGATCTTCCGCGCCCCATACACACCCAGGTTGGCCCGATGCGCGACCTTGATGTCCTCGACCAGCTCGGCGTCCCGCACCGAACGTGCCGACGGCGGCCTGCTCTTGGCGGCGTAGTAGGTGCTCGGGGCGATCGCGACGTCCGCTGTCCGCAGGACCTCCACGATCGGCTCGACCCCGAGCGGGCGACCCTCGACGACACGCTCCCGGTGCTCGTCGATGTACGCCACGATCACTTCAGTTTGCGGTCGAGCTCCGCTGCCGCGAAAAAAGCCGAGGCGGTGCGCAGGATCTCATTCGCCCGACGCAGTTCGCGGTTCTCCCGCTCGAGCTCGACCATCCGCTGCGCGTCATCGGTCGTGATGCCCGGGCGGACGCCCCCGTCGACCTCGGCCTGACGGACCCAGTTCCGCAACGCCTCGGGGTGCACTCCGAGCTGGTCGGCGATCCGCTTGATCGCCCCGCGCGAGGACCCAGGGTCCTTCCGCGCGTCAATCGCCATCCGCGTCGCCCGCTGCTGTAGCTCGACGCTGTACTTCCTCGGTGCTCCCATGACTCTCATCATCCTTCCCAGGATTGAGAGCCTCCATCAGACCCGGGGCGATTCAGAGTTCTCACATCAGTAAGTCTCCGGACTCGCCGGGGCGGTTCAGGGATGATGACCATCCCGCGCAGGGGCCGTCCGGTGAAGTCCATCTGCGTGGCTCCGGCGTTGATCGCCGCGTCGTGGTTGTCCTTGCCGAGGCGGATCATTAGGTCGTCGCCGACGATGCCGCAGGCCATGTGGGTGTTGATCATGATTGCCAGGCCACCGAACATCTTGTGCTTGTCGAAGTCGGTCAGTTCCACGAGCAGCTCACGCGTCCGCCCGGCAAGGTCCTCGTCGTAGGCCACGATCAGTCTCCTTGGCCGGTCTCGAGCAGGTGTTTGAGCTTGCTGAGGTCCTTGGTGGTGGCGCGACGCATCGCCCGCTCCATCATCGGCGCGGTCAGCTTGGCGAATCCGGCCGGCGTGCCTCGGTTCCGCAACGTCATGCGGCTGCCTCCGCCATGGGCCTTGTCCCACGTGTAGGTGGTCTCCATCGGGAACGGGCCGTCAGCGGTCCTCATCACCAACCGATGGTTCGGGTCGAGCTCGACGACCTCGTAGGTGTAGGCCAGGGTGCGGCCCAGGAAGTGCGCCACGAAGGCCATCCGCGAGCCGACTGAGACCGGCGGCGGGGTCTGCCAGGACACCGAGGCGATGTTGGCGTACCACTGTGGTGCGTTGCTGGGGTCGCCCGCGAAGGACGCCACCTCGACGAGGGGACGGTCGATGACGACCTCGACCTGGACATCCACGCTCACTTGGTGATCATCCCGCGCGCCGTCGCCGACGGGAATCCCCAACAACCAGCGGGCACCTACTGGGAACTGGTCGGGGTCAGCTGCTCAGCGAGCTTGTCCACCGCCATCGCCCACCCGACGGCGCCGGGCGAGCCCTCGGGGATGCCGACGTGGGTGAGCACCATCCGGGTCCCGCCCTCAACGGGCTCGAGCTGCACCCGGACCTCGGTGATCGCGGGGTGACCGGCTGGCATCCCCATCTGCTCGGGGGCGAGCACGTTGCCGTGTTCGTCGGCCATGGCGTCGGTGTAGACCAGCCGCTTGTTCACGGCGACCTCGAGGTAGGTGCCGGTGAACCACATCCGCCGCGGACCGTGTGGGCTCTGGACCTCCATGCACAGCAGGCGGGTCCCGCCGATCCGCACGTCCATCTCGGCGACCGGGACCGTGCTGCCCTCGGGCCCGTACCAGGAGGCGAAGTGCTCGGGTTGCGTCCACAGTTTCCAGATCGTCTCAGGGGGCGCGGGGAACGTGCGTTCGAGCGTGACGTGGTCGGGCGTGTTGGTGTTGGCCATGGTGGTTACGCGTCCTTGTCGTCTCGTTGCAGCTGCTGCAGGTAGGTGTCCATCCGGTCCATGCGGCCCTCCCAGGCCGGGCGGTACTGCTCGGCCCACGACGAGACCTCTTGGAGGGGGCCGGGGTCGAGAGTGCGCGGCCGGTACTGCGCATGCTGGCCGCGCACGACCATGCCGGCTCGCTCCAGCACCTTCAGGTGCTTGGAGATGGCCGGTAGCGATAGGTCGAAGGGCTCGGCCAGCTCGTTGACCGTCGCCTCGCCGTGGGCAAGTCGGGCCAACATTGCCCGGCGGGTCGTGTTGGCCAGCGCCGCGAACGTCGCATCCAGCCGGTCCTCAGTCGTCGTCGCCATGACATCCTTGGTTTGCTATGTGGCTAATTAACCAATTGGCAACGTAGCTGGCCTGCGGGTGTGTGTCAACGTCCTTCCGTCGGCACCCGTTCGGATGCCGGCGTGCGGTCACGCACCCGCGGCAGGTGCGCACGCCTGGCGATGGGTTTGACCTTGCCGCCACCCAGACTGTAGAGACGGTCGCCGGCCGAACCCTGCGCGGGACGGGTAGGGCCTAGGGATGCTGGGGGTTTGGGTGGTGGGGCTCGGACAGATCCCAGTTGGTGCTGATGTTGCCGTGCGCGGGGATCCCACCCTGGTCGACGATGCGGCGGGCGGCGTGGAGCATGTTCCAGGCGGCGAAGACGGTGTTGCGGGTGGTCCAGTGGTTGCGGGCGCCGCGGCCGTCGTCGAGGTAGGACGGTCCCGGGCCGGCCTCGCCGACCCAGTAGGAGTCGGACTGGGGCGCGATGGTGAACCCGATGTGCGACAGCGCATACAGCATCTGGGCCGCGCAGTGCTTGCCGCCGTCCTCGTTGCCGGTGACCAGGGCGCCGCCGACCTTGCCGTAGTACGACCACTGTCCGGCACTGTTGAGCTCCCCGGACCAGCCGTAGAGCCGCTCGATGGCGAGCCTGGTCATCGAGGACTGGTCCCCCAGCCAGATGGGGGTGGCGAGCACCACGATGTGCGCGGGCTCGATGAGCTCGCGGTACAGGTCGGGGAAGTCGTCGACCTCGAAGCCGTGCTCACGCATGTCCGGGACCACACCTGGCGGAATGGTGTGGTCCACCAGCCGGATGGTGTCGACCCGGGCCCCGACACCGGCACAGCACGTGAGCGGAGACCTCGATGAGCCCGTCGGTGTTGCTGGGCGCCGGGGAGGGCTTGAGGGTGCCATTGAGGTAGACCGCGCGCAGGTCGCTGAAGTCGGTCTCGTTCGCGGCGATCTCGGCGTCGACGAACGCCTGGACGGGCTCGGGCAGCAGCATGGCGTACTCCGGGGTCGGCGACGGTGCGGACGGCACGAACCTAGTCCCGCGGCGCCCCGCCGACGAGCCCCGGGGGACCGTGCCGGAGACGTCAGGGCCCGTCACGCCTCGCGCAGCCGGCGCAGGTCCGCGAGCGGATCGGCGCTGCGGACGTTGACGAGGAGGTGGTCAACCGGCATCCCTCGCCAGCGAGCGAGCAGCGAGCACAGCCGCCCGATGCTTCCGCCGACCCGCCCTCGCACCGGGACCGGCTCGGAGGACGCGTCATCCGCCAGGACCGTGAGGTCGAATCGGACCGCTGTGGCGACCCGGCACCCCGAGATATTGCAGAGGTCGTCGACCTGCGACAGGAAGGCCCGCTCCGCTCCGGCGAAGGCTAGCCATCCGTCGGGGTCGCCGTCGACGGCGCGCCACCGCTCGGTGTCCGTCGTCGCCAGGTACACCGGCGGTGGCCGGCACGGCATCGGCATCCGCAGCGTCACCTCCCCGCCGACGTCGCCGCGCAGGGCCCGGCGCACCGCCCACCACTCCTGCGCGAACGACTCGAGGGTCCGGTGGGCCACGCCGAGCGCCGCGTTCATCGCGGGCTTGCCTCCTGTGCCGACACCGAGGATGAGCCGGCCTCCGCTCTGTGCCTGGACGGTCAGTGCCGCTCGGGCCAGGACGAGTGGATGCCGGGTGCCGAGGATGACCGATGCCGTTCCCAGGATCGGTGGTGCCGAGTTCAGTCCGGCCAGGTGCGACAGGTGCGCGAAGGGATCGGTGCCCTGGCCCGCGTCGTCGTCGTCCGTGGGCACCACCGGCAGATCACGAAGCCAGATGGCATCAACCATGCCTTCACGCACCAACCCGACCAGCCCATCATCGGCCGACGAACCCTCGGACCCACACACAGCCGCGCGGCCGCCCATCGGAGCCAGTGGCGCGAGCAGGCCGAAGGTGGGCGTAGGGGCAGCGTTCACCAGGTCGCGTCCGACACCGCACCGGGCACCATCGACTCACCCATCACCGAACGGTAGACCCGTACTCAATGCCGATGTCGTGGAGACGCTGAGACGCGCCTCGTGGTGCAGACTCGCGGGGTTACTGGATCGCTAGACTCGCCGATCCGAGGCGTGAGGCGGTGGTGGGTCGATGTTGGCGGCTCAGATGGCGCGGCACTACCCGACGGTCACCTTGGGCACTGACGCGTTGGAGGCGGCCCGGATCCTGGCCGACGCCCGCCTGCCGGGGCTGATCGTGCTGGATGACGAGGGTCAGCCGTACACGGTGCTGCCGGGCTCGCAGGTGTTGCGGTTCATCGTGCCGGCGTACGTGCAGGAGGATCCGGCGTTGGCTCGGGCGTATGACGAGGCCTCCGCGGACGCGATGTGCGACGAGCTGGCCTCGCGAACGGTGCGTGAGGTCCTTCCCAAGCGGGTGGACCTTTTCGATCTTCCTGTGGTTGCCGCTGATGCCACGTCGATCGAGATCGCGGCGGTGATGGCGGGGCAGCGCAGCCCGATCGTCGCTGTCATGGACGGTTCCCGGTTCGTGGGCGCCGTCGTGGTCTCGGCACTTCTGGAGCACCTGCTCGGGGCCGGGCCCGGGCGTTGACCACCTGGTTCGTGCTCGCGGCATTCGTCGCGGCCTACGTGCTGATCGCCACCGAACGGATCCACCGGGTGGCCGCCGCCCTGGGCGGCGCTGCCGCCATGGTGCTGCTCGGCGTCGTCGACGCGAACACGGCGTTCTTCAGCGAGGACACCGGCGTCGACTGGAACGTCATCTTCCTGCTGCTCGGGATGATGATCATCGTCAGCGTCGTCAAGCAGACCGGGGTGTTCGAGTACCTGGCCATCTGGTCGGCCAAACGCGCCCGGGGCCGGCCGTTCGCGGTGATGGTGATGCTCATCGTGATCACCGCGGTGGCCTCGGCGCTGCTGGACAACGTGACCACGGTGCTGCTGGTCGCCCCGGTGACCTTGCTGGTCTGCGACCGGCTGGGCGTCGCCCCGATCCCGTTCCTGATCGCCGAGGCGATGGCCTCCAACATCGGCGGCACCGCCACCCTGATCGGCGACCCGCCGAACATCATCATCGCCAGCCGCTCCGGGCTGGGGTTCAACGACTTCCTGGTCAACCTCGCACCGATCTGATCATCGTCCTGGTCGGGGTGTTCGTCCTGCTGTGCCGGTGGATGTTCCGGGCGCGCGTTCGTGTACGACGAGGAGCGGGTCGCGAGGGTGATGGCAGCTCGACGAGCGCGAGGTCATCAAGGACAAGCGCCTGCTCATCCAGTGCGGGGTCGTGCTGTCCCTGGTCATGGTCGGCTTCATCGCCCACGGCGCCCTGGACATCGACCCGTCGCTGGTCGCGCTGCTGGGTGCCGGTGCGCTGGTCGCGGTCTCGCGCACCCAACCGCGCGAGTACCTCGCCGAGGTCGAGTGGACGACGCTGGTGTTCTTCATGGGCCTGTTCGTGATGGTCGGCGCCCTGGTCGAGGTCGGGGTGATCGCCAACATCGGCGACGCGGCTCGCCGACGCGGTTGGTGACAACTACCTGCTCGCCGGAACCGGGCTGATCTTCGGCTCGGCGGCACTGTCGGGGATCATCGACAACATCCCCTATGTCGCCACCCTCGCCCCGATCGTCAAGGACCTCGTGGATGCCGGCGGCGGCTCCGCCTCAGGCGACCTCGCTGTGGTGGGCGCTGGCGCTCGGCGTCGGACCTGGGCGGGAACGCCACCGCGGTGGGAGCGAGCGCGAACGTGGTGATCATCGGGATCGCCGCCCGCAACGGGCACCCGATCTCGTTCTGGCACTTCACCAAGTACGGGCTGGCGGTCACCGCGGTCACCGTCAGCATCGCCTGGGGCTACTTCGCCCTCAGGTACGTCGTCCTCGCCTGAGACAACTGAGACGCTGTGGCGCGCTCAGCGGTCGTGGTCGGCGCGCTGCCACCACAGGATCGTGGCCGTGCAGGCGGCCGCGCCGACCACCAGGACGCTGACGATCCCGGCGACCCCCGGGGTGGCCTGCTCGGGGCCGGCGACCCCGGA
This sequence comes from uncultured Actinomycetota bacterium, assembly GCA_963752365.1. Lineage (GTDB taxonomy): Bacteria > Actinomycetota > Actinomycetes > Actinomycetales > Dermatophilaceae > CAVVXY01. The sequence goes on along the minus strand of CAVVXY010000006.1, from coordinate 3,176 downwards.
CATCAGCGAGGGTACGGCCCACGGGAACCAGGCGCCGTAGCCGACCGCGGAGACGATCTGCGCGGTGATGGCGCGAGTCGCCGTCAGATGGTCGGCTTGCGGCGGTTAGGCCCACCTCGCAAGACCACTGCTTGAACGAGCGGATCGGGGCCTGAGCGGTAGTTGGGTGTGCTGAGTCTCGGAGCCAACACGCGATGCGGGCCGGATCGTGCCGCAGGGCGGGGAGCAGGGCGACTCCGTCCGCCGGTCACGATGTGACCGCGGAAGTCACGCCTTCAAGGTGTCAGCACCAACCCAGTCGAGGAGGACGCCATGCCCAGCGCAAACAAGGTGACGACCCCAGTGGCCGTCGACCTTCCCCAGATCGAGGGCCGGTACGCAGAGCTCGGTGGCTACACGGTCGGCTTCGAGACCTTCCCTCAGGACGCCGACCCGGCGCCGCTATTCCTAGGGCTCCCCGATCATCACTGCCAGTGCCCGCACTGGGGGGTCGTCCAGTCCGGCCAGGTCACCTTCCGGTGGGCGGACCACGAGGAGACGTATCGCGCAGGTGACGCGTACTACGCCGCGCCCGGCCACCTGCCGCTACTCGCTGCAGGCACCAGCATCGTCGAGTTCAGCCCCACGGAGGCCCTCGGTCAGACGATGGCGGTTGTCGAGCGCAATGTCGCCGCGGCAGTAGGGGGTGCGCGATGACGATCCTCACGATGGGCTTGCCGGCCACCATCGGGACCAGCCTCGACATGTTCGTTGCATTCCTCGAGAGAGGGGGCGCAGCCCCTGCGGGCTTGTTCGCGCCTCGTGTCTTCGGCGACCTGACCTTCCCGAGGTGGCGAATCCAGACCGACGGCGCCGACGAGCTCGTCGCCGGCCGCCGACGCTTGCACCCTCAACCCGGCCGCGTCCGGCTGGAACGCGTCACCGTCACCGAGACGGGCTACCTTGTCAAGCTCGAGGAGCGCTGGGAGGACGGCGGCGAACACTGGTACTGCCGGGAGGGCTTCGTCATCGACCTCGACCAGAACGGCGCCATCAGTGACTTCACCCTCTACTGCACCGGCGACTGGGACGAGGCCCGCCAGAGGGAGCACGCCAACGCGGTGACGCTGCTGCGGCCCTAGTGCGACCATTGGGCGCGTGGGACCCACCGCGGGGGACCTCCCGGACCCGGCACGCCAGGCGCTCGGCCTGGCGCAGACCTACGTGTTCGGCACCGACCCCGGCACAATTCCCGCGGTGCTTCATGAGGCCTACGAGGCCTCGGCCGACGATCGCGTCCGCGCGCGGCTCGGCGCGACCCTTGCGCGGTGCTGGGCGTATGCCGGCGCCATCACCCGGGCGGTCCCTTTCGCCGACGCGGCGGTCGCTCACGCGACCGCGACCGGTGATCGCATACTCCTCGCGGATGCGCTGGACGCTGCGTTGGCCACACATTGGGGTCCCGACGACCTCCCAGCCCGTACGAACTTGGCCGGGCAGCTCGACGAGGTCACCGCCCACCTCACCGATGTCGACTCGCGCACACGGGCGCATCTGTGGCTGCTCACCGTCGCCCTGGAGCTGCTGGATCTCCAGGCCATGAACCGGCAGATGCGCGCCCTGGAGGTGCTTGGCGAGGAGTCGCCCAGAGCCCTGTTCTTCGCCGCCTCCCGGCGGCTGACCCTCGACCTCCTGCGGGGAAGGTCGGAGACCGCATCGGAACTGGTCACCCTGGCGAGCCACGCCGTGGAGCGGTCCGGGTTGGCCGACGGCTGGCTTGTGGTGGCCAGCATGCGCGCCTACTCGGCGGTCCACGCGGGCGACCGAGCCACCGCCGCCGAGCTGGCCCAGATGGCCGAGGAGTTCGCTGTTACCGAGGGCGTCCGCGAGCTGTATGCGGAAGCAGCTTGGATCTGGCTCGGAGCCGGTCGCACCGACCGGGCGATCGCGCTTGCGGCAACCTTCGACGTTGGGGTGCTTGCTTCGCTGCCTCGAGACTTCAGTTACCTGCCGATCCTGCAGCTGGTCTTGGACGTTGCACTCCACGCCGGCGACACCGAGCTCGTCAGACGGGTTGCTCCCCTGCTGGCCCCCTACGCCGGCCGACCGGTCGTCGCTTCAGGTGGAGTGATGTTCCACGGGCTCACCGACGACACCCTGTCTCGGGCTGCGAGCCTTCGCGGCGATGAAGCAGAGGCGACCAGGTTGCGGACCGCGGCCCTGGCCTCCTACGCCCGGGTCGGCGCCACCTGGTGGCGTCAGCGGCTCGAGGGTTGGGCGCCGGGCGTGCCCGCCACGGGCCATGGCTCGATGACCCTGCATCCCGGCGCGCCGGGCACCTGGCTGGTCGGGCACGCTGGCACGACGATCGCCGTGCCAGCACGCAAGGGCATGGCCCACCTGCACGCTCTGCTCTCCCGACCCGGCATCGGCATCGACGCGCTCACCCTCGCCGGCGGTGCCCTGGCCGAGGGCGCCCTCGGACCGCGTGCCGACGCCACGGCGCTGGCCGCCTACCGCCACCGGCTTCGCCAGCTCGACGACGAGCTCGACACCGCCGACCTCACCGGCGACGCGACCGGCGCAGAAACGATTGATGCCGAACGCAGAGCCCTGCTGGCAGAGATCTCGGCCGCAACAGGACTCGGCGGGCGAGCCCGCCAGGTCGGCGGCAGCGCCGAGCGAGCCCGAGTGACCGTTCGCAAAGCCATCACGACAGCCATCGACGTCATCACTGCAGCCGACCCAGTCGTAGGCCGCCACCTCAAGGCCCGAGTCCGGACCGGGTTCACGTGCACCTACCAGCCAGATGCCAACCAGCCCTCGGCCTGGGACCTATGACCCGTTAAGCCCCGTCATTGCCCTGTCCGTCGCACGAGTCTCGGCAGTCGCTACCAGCGCCCCTTCTGGGCGGAAGGCGGCAGGTTCGTCGACGCCCAACCTGTCCTGGGACGAAGCACGCCCTCATGGGTCATCAGCGGGAGGCTCGCCCCCGACACCCAGATGAGCCGACCCTTCGTGGTCTCATTTGCAGTCTCATTCGTACGGTGTCGTAATCGTTCATGAGCGTTCGACCCGGCCCATGTTGAGCACGAACGGCCGCTCGCGACGGGTCGCGAACATCGGATCGTCAGCCTCGAAAGCGTGTGAGGGTTAACGCCCTCCGTGGGTTCAAATCCCACCGCCACCGCCGTTCG